>AP018318.1:2642500-3917500 GCA_003990705.1 Nostoc sp. HK-01 | reverse complement strand
CAAAACCTGCAATTACTGAAGCAAAAGAAATCACAAAAGGGAATTTAAAAATATTGGCAGCAACAAAGGCAATTAAAATCCCACTGCCCATACCAATACCACCACCGACAATAGAAATTACGATCGCCTCGGCTAAAAACTGATTCAAAATAGCGGCATTAGTTGCGCCTACGGCTTTGCGAATGCCAATTTCTCGCGTTCTTTCTACTACAGAAACCAGCATAATATTAGCAATCCCGATGCCGCCAACCACCAGAGAAATTCCGGCGATCGCTACCACCATAATTGTAAATAAACCGACAACATTCGTAAAAGTACTAACAATATCAGCTTGATTAGTAATCCGAAAATCATCAACTTGCGGTGGATAAATTTCGTGACGCAAGCGCAAAATATTAGTAACTTGGAATTGAGCTGCTTCTAACTTTTGGGAATTGCTTGATTTAATTAAAATTCCACTGACTGACACACCCGTTAAGGCATTATTGCCTACTAGTCTCCCCGACATACTAGTTAAAGGAATAAAAATTTGGTCATCTCGATCCATCGGCCCTTGAGCGCCTTTCGGTTCCGTGATGCCAATCACTTCATAAGTTTCTCCCTGAATACGAATTTGTTCACCAATGACTTTTGTACTATTGCCAAATAACGTTCTCTTGACTGTCGGCCCCAGCACAGCAACTTGCTTACTAGAATCGAGTTCTTCTTGATTAAAAAACCGTCCCTCTTGTGGATAAGTATTACGTGCGTCTGGATAATTTAAGTCTGTGCCGTAAATTGTCGTTGAAGTGTTTTCGCCAGCATATACTACTTGAGCATTCCTTTGCAGATACGCCGAAACTAAATCTACTGATGGCGCTTGTTGCGCTATAGCTTTAGCATCTTCCCAAGTCAAAGTAGTGGTAGAACCCAAACCTTGGCGGACATTTCCACTTCTGGGCGCACCAGCTAAAACTTGTAAAACATCTGTTCCCAATGCTTGAATTTGGTTCTCAACGCTTTTTTGCACTCCTTGACCAACAGAAGTAATGGCTATGACGGAAGCAATACCAATAATCACCCCTAGCATGGTCAATCCAGTGCGTAATTTATTACTCCATAGTGTTTCTACCGCCATTGATAATATTTCTGTCAACGGCACTGTAGACTTACTGGGAAGTTTGGGAATTTTGGGAATTTTTTCTAAACCCTGAAGCATAGCAATTTTGGATTTTAAATTAACAGCGTTGATGTATGAACTTTTTACTTTTGCCTTTTAACTTTTAACTTTAATTAGCATTACCACCAGAACGACCACCTCCACCAGAAGAACGACCACCTCCACCGCCTAAACCCGGAAATACACCACCCCGTGGTGTTGACTGTGGTCTGGAACCAGGCGGGAAACTCAGCAAGACTTTTTCGTCACCTGTTAATCCTGACTTAACTTCTGTAAAATTGTTGACGGTAACGCCTGTTTCAATCCGAGTAAATGTAGGTTGCTCATCTGCGCCTAAAACATACACGCCTGTGGCGCGTTCTCGCCTTACAACTGCGGCTGTGGGGACAACTAAAGCATTTTCTACTTCACCAACTTGAAATTCCATATCTACGTTCATCCCAGACCGGAGTAAGTTTTGCGGGTCAGACAAAGATGCTTTGACCTGAAAACTAGTAACGTTCTGCTCGACGGTTGCTTGCGCCGCAATTTGGCTGACTTTACCTTCAAAAACTTTACCTGGGTAAGCATCGGCCTTAATTGTCACTGGTTGACCAATGCGAATTTTGGCAATATTTGATTCTGATAAATTAGCGACCACTTGATTTGTTGAAGCTAGAGCCAAAATCGAAGAAGATGTGGCGGAAGAAACGGCACTACCCGAAGTTGTGGGAGTGACAAAAGCCCCAGGATCTGAGAATTTTTGCGTCACCAGACCATCAAAAGGTGCGCGAATGATAGTGTCATTGATTTGGGCTTGGATGTTTTGCAGTGAACCACGAGCCGATGTGACTTGGGCGCGGGCGACTTCAATATCTTCTTGACGGGTTCCAGCTTTTAACAAGGCTACAGCTTCTTGTTGCTGTTTAACTGTAGCCCTGGCTTGTTGGATATCTTCTGAGCGTGAACCTGCTTGTTGCAAGGCTAATGCTTGTTGTGCTTCATTGACTTGGGCTTGGGCGCTATCACGCGCTGACCGTTTTTGGATGACTGTTTGGAGAGAAATCGCTCCAGAGTTGTACAGTTGTTGATTACGCCGTAAATCATCTTCTGCTTGCACTAGGGTAGCTTGGGCGCTTCTTAAACGTGCTTGTGCTTGGGCAATGTCTTGGGGGCGATTACCTGCTTCTACTTTTTGCAGATTTGCTTCGGCTTGTGCTAGTTGTGCTTGGGCTTGGGCAATATCTTGGGGGCGATTACCTGCTTGGGCTTTTTGCAGATTTGCTTCGGCTTGTGCGAGTTGTCCTTGGGCTTGAGTCAAATTTCCCCGCAGGTTGGAATCATCCATGTAAGCGAGAATTTGACCTTTTTTGACAAAATCTCCTTCTTTAACTAGCAGTGTTTTAAGTACGCCAGAATTTTTGGGACTGACGTTAATAGAGCGCTCCGGTTTGACTGTACCATTAGCCGAAACTGCGATCGCTAAATTTTGTCTTTCTACTGACTGTGTTAAAGTCTTTTGTCTGGCTTCTTGGCGCGGCATTACGGCTACTCGGTAATAAATCCCATAGCCAATTCCACCCAACAGCCCTAGTATCAAGAGCCACGGTAGCCAATTATACTTTTTTCTAATTTTCGGCTCTAAGGGTAAAGCTGATGAATCTACAGGGGTTGATGTATCAAGTTTCATAACTGTGTCCGTTATCGAAAATGGCTACCGAGCTAGTTATATGCGATCGCTATAGTGACTATATCAACATAAAATTTCAAATTTATAACTTATTATCAATCAAAAAGGACATTTTCTCTGCATGACTAAAGTCACTAATAACTTTTAATTGCTATATGACTAAAGTCATCAATTTTTTATGAAATTGGCTAATTTTTGCTTGAAAGTTAACGATATTTTGATGGACTATAGCAGTCCTAAATCATTTGTAAATTAAAAGATACCCGACTTCTTAAAGAAGTCGGGTATCTGAAGATAAATATGTAAGCACAAAAGGCAAGATTTCAATTCATAAATCAAGAATTTAAATTATTGCCTTCTGCCTTTTTTATCACAAAAATTAGGCTTGTAATCAACACAAAATCAAACTTTAATTAGCCACAATGCCTTGCGGAAAGCTATTATTTACCGATGGTATTAATCGGGGTGAAGAAGATACTTCAGTCACAGTTCCATCATACTGATTAACCTTCAGTACAGATATTCTATTATTTGCAGGCATAATATTTACAGCTGATTGAGAGACAACGTGTAAAAATGACCCAGTAGCATCTAGAGTTAGTTGAGCGCCACCAGTCCCCATCTCTCCTCTCAGTACAACCCTCTGAATTTCTACTGGTGTGCTTGGGTCTTTGCCAATATCATAAACAGTTACACTGTTGTCACCAGGGTTGGTGGTATAAAGACGGGTTCCAGCCCGGTTAATAGCAATCCAGCAGATGAATAAGCCCGAATTAGGTACGGTTTTGAGGAGATGCAAATCCCCATCTGGTTCGTAAGCATAAACTCCTAATTGCCTACTGAGCGTGAACGCCACATACAAAATTGGTTGTCGGGGATGAACTTGGAGTCCTAGTGTGAGACCTAATGGATTTGCTGGGAATGCTGCTGGAGGTAGCTTTTGTGGTGAATTTGGGCTTTGTTGCAGACGACCGTTAGGAAGAATTCGATAGGAGCGTAGTAAGCCAGTCCCTGCGTCCATCCCAAATAGCAGACGTTTATTGGGAGAGATGAGTGCTTGGGTTGGAAGAGAACCTCTGGGAACTGACGCGGTAGAATTTGGGATGGAAATTAGTCTACCCCTTGGAGTTACGCGGAAGGTAGTATAGTTCGGTAGAGAATCGCTGGCTTCTTGGGCGGGAATTTGAGGTAATAAGTTTTGATTAACTACAGTGAGAATATCGCCTGCTAAACCTAGACTAACTGGTGCTACTCCCCCACTAGGGAACGGCGATCCCTCTACCGGAGAAAGATTACCATCTTTTTGGATATCAAAGACAGCGATGGTGTTTGAGCCGGAATTGACAGTAAAAAGCCGCGTTTTTTCAGGGTTAACAATCACTTCTTGATCGGACGCAAAGGCTGTAATGGAAAGGGGGCCACCCCCGACGATGGGAGCATTAGGAATACCTGCACCGCCAGTCGGAAAAGATGCTGTGGGTAATGGTGTGAGTGTACCTAAAGCATCGCGTCGGAAGCCAAGAATAGAGTTACCATTGGGAGTTGGAATGTTGCTTTGGGTATAAACAACACCAGTGGAACGATACCATTGATACCAATGAGCATCAGCACTTTGAACTGCTAATCCTCCTGTCAGCACAAGGGTAGCCAAAGCACTGATTGTGATACATTTTTTAGAACCCTGACGATTATTTTTACTAGTTTTAGATCGAATATTCATCAATTTATCCTGGTAGATCACACAAATCTTTCTGTAGAGATATCACAGTTGATCCGAGGATTTATGCAAATTGCTTTAGGAGTCTAGAAAACTTATCAATGTTAAATGACAACACAACAACTTAGATACATGAAAACGTTACCCTAGATGGTAAAGCTACAATCTAGACTATGAAACCTGAAGAAATTGCGGTAACGCTGACAGAATTATTTGGTGCAGAAGCAGTGAATGCGATCGCACCTGGATCTTGGCAAATAGACTCATCGAGTTTTCGGCTGTTAGTGTTGCTGTCAGAAGACCAAACTTGGCTGCGAGTGTTATTACCAATTATGCCGCTACAAGAAGCTGAAACATTTTTAACACAATTTTTAGAAGCCAACTTTGATGAAACTCAAGAAGTCCGCTACGCTATCTATGATGGGGTAGTTTGGGGAGTATATCACCACAACAGCGGTACATTAGCAAGTGCAGATTTGGCAAATGCGATCGCTAGGCTAATATCTCTACATAAATCTGGCTTAAATGATGTCTTCAATCGATTCATTGAAAACCGCCTCCGCCAAATTATCCAAGCAGCAAAACAGCAAGGACAATCTCTGCAAACCACAATGCAAAACTTGGATAGATTTTATGCTGAAGGCTTAATGGGGGAAATTAACCAATCGGCTGATGATAGAGAACAAGTATTAGCCACTTGGCGATATCAACTAGAACGGCTTTGGAATGAAGTGTGAAGTATGAATTTCATACTTTTGCTTCCTGTTTTATTCCTACAGCCAATATTACAATAAAGTGTTTATTGATTATGGATATTATCGAAATTCTCAAAGATGATTATCAAAGATTTCCAGAAAATCAAACATATTCAATATATGCTGAAGATGTTTATTTTCAAGATGCGGTTTTCAAATTTCGGGGCGTTAAACTGTATCAATGGATGATTAAATTTATCAAAACTTTCTTTTTAAATCCCAAAATGGATTTGCATAACATTCAACGTTTAGGAGATACCATCAAAACTGAGTGGACACTAAGTTGGAATAGTCCTTTACCTTGGAAACCCCGCATTTCTATTTCTGGCTGGAGTGAATTACTGCTCAATTCTGATAGTTTAATTATTTCTCACATTGATTATTGGAACTGTTCACAGGTGGACGTACTCAAACAGCATTTCTTTCCACATTAAAAAAGTAGAGATGCGATCGCCTAATCAGATACCCGAATTCTTCAAGAAGTCGGGTATCTTGTTGTTCACGAATAATTGAGCGAACTAAACACTCATTTCTAACATCCGTTGCATAGGACGCAACGCCGCCAGGCGAATATCCTCAGACATGGTAATTTCAGGAGCGCGGTTTTTCATAGCTAAATACAGTTTTTCTAGTGTATTTAGTCGCATAAAAGGACACTCATTACAGTTACAGTTATTTGTCGGTGGCGCAGGAATAAACTGCTTTTGGGGAGCAAGTTTTTGCATTTGGTGAATGATTCCCGGTTCTGTCGCCACAATAAATTCTTGAGAAGGGCTGGTTTGACAATATTTGAGTAAAGCTGCTGTCGAACCAATATAGCTGGCGTGGCGCAAAACGCTAGTTTCACATTCTGGGTGAGCGATCGCCTCAGCTTGGGGATGTGCTATTTTTAACTGGACGATTTTCTTTTCCGAAAAGGTTTCATGGACAATGCAGCTACCTTGCCACAGTACCAAATCTCTACCAGTTTGTTCCATTACATAGCGCCCTAAATTCCGGTCTGGCGCAAAAATAATTGGTTGGTCTTTTGGGATCTGCTGTACAATTTTGACCGCATTAGAACTGGTGCAGATAATATCACTCATGGCTTTAATTTCAGCCGAGCAGTTGATATAGGAAATTACCAGATGATTGGGGTGCGCTGCTTTAAAAGCTGCAAATTCTTTTGGTGGACAGCTATCGGCTAAAGAACAACCAGCTGCTAAATCAGGTAACAGTACTAATTTATCAGGATTAAGTATTTTGGCGGTTTCAGCCATGAAATGTACACCCGCAAAGACAATCACATCTGCATTCGTCTGTGCTGCGGCTTTTGCTAGTTGTAATGAATCACCAATAAAGTCTGCAATATCTTGAATATCTGGTTCTTGATAGTAATGGGCTAAAATGACCGCGTTGAGTTCTTTTTTAAGCTGCTCAATAGCCGCAAATAAATCGCGTGGTAGTTCACCCAGTTGGGTTTTGTCTGTTGGTGCAAATGCAGTTGTAAACACAGTTAGGGGTTGTTTTGGGTTGCAAATGTTTTGTCCAGTGGATTCAATTATAGTAGTTTTTACCAAAAATAGGAGACAAAGATATTAAAGACTGTATGAGGGCGTTAGGGTATAGGGGAGAAAATATGTAATTATTGACTATAATTGCCAATTTATCAATCTGGCATAAATGTAGGCGATCGCTTCACTCATGACTACCCGCACGCCTTGGCTAGAATTCCACCATTTTTGCGGATCATAGTCTTGGGGTTTGGCAGAAATAATTCCGACTTGAATTTTAGGTGTAAATATCTTCTTAAATATCAACCAGCTTCTACGAGCATGAGCATCAGTTGTAAATAAATTAATTGAATCTATCTGTAAATTTTTATCTGATATGTGCTGCAATAATGCTAAAGCAGAAGCATTAGTTCTATCCCTAACTACATTAAAAGCAGGAACAACAATCAATTTCTCTTCTGGTACGCCTAATTTAGATAATGTATTAGCAGCAATCTCAGCAAAATTATTATACTCAGACAGATAAAATCCTTGTTCTATTTTTGAGCCGATGGTAAATATTTGGCGATAAGAACCAGCTTGAAATTCGGCAGCGGCTTGTTCTAAAGCGTAATCTGATATCCAACCATCAATTACTAACGCATCTGCTGATTTAATTGGGGAAGTTACGGCGAGAAATGGGTACAAATTATGAATGACAAAAAATATAGTAGCAGCCAAAATTGTCAACAATAAAGCCCATCCCTGCGCCGTAAGTGTCCAAATTTCTTGGCGTTGAATTAACCGCATTAAACCTTAGCTGAACCTTGGGCTTTTAAATAAGCAAATACCGATTTATCACCAATATCGGCGGGAATTGCTTGGAAGGTTTTTCGCAAAGCAAATACTAAAAATAAAGTTGCCCAAACACCCAAAAAAACCTGTTCTACCTGAATTGGTAAAACTCCGACAAGATGTCCTAATAAAAGTATGGGAACTGTAAAAGTTAAAGCTTTGGTTTCTAAACGGTTAAAGCAAAATGCTTCTTTAAAATAAATGCCTGTCAACGCTGCAAAAGTAAAACCTATACCTAAAATAGTCAATGGGTTTGTGTATACAGTCACAGCAAAAGGTTGACTGTCAACATGAGCAAAAATAAACGCCGAAATACTCCCAATTAACCAAAAAACTTGTAACAGTCGGTGCAGTGGAGCCATATATATATGGATAGTTAGCAAACTGACACCGAGAGCTAAACTAAAGCAGGTATATAACGGGGTAATTGCTTGGATGGTAGCTGGGTTATTGTAAAACAATGCCAAAACAGTACCCGCAGCAAAGCTAAGTGCAGCTACCATTAACCCAGCGCGATAGATAATTACACCAGTGCGATCGCTTTGATTAATGGTGAATTCGCCAAACTGGCCTTGATACACTGGTGATGGAGATAGAGTTTGCGTAGTCATATAACAACAGTAATGAGTGTGCAGTAATGCCTGTTTCTAGTCTAATGATTAATCACTTCTAAAGTATCTTGCCAGTTGATCTGCAACTGTAAATGTGCATTTCCGCCATTGATGGCAATTTCTACCCAGCCATGACTACCAACTAGGGCGACAGCTGCGCCAACTTCGCCATCACTGTACGTTTCACACCCTGGTATTGTCAACCCAGAAATTTGCACTTGCCAAGTTTTACCTTCTGCATAATTGCCGGGAATGTTGCTGATTAAGTTACCAAAGTGATCTATATATTGAATATGTCCCAACACACCACGGCTAGTTGTTTGACATTTGCCCATACCTAGCTGTAATAAAGTTGTGGGATTGATTTCTTTTCCCAGATATTTCAAGGGAACACCACTAGCAAGGTTAGCTCCCACAGGTGCAAAAATATCTCTACCGTGAAAGGTGCGGCTAGGTTGGGGAGTGCGCCAGTAATCAGAGTTTGTGAGTTCCACGGCTGCAATGGCGGAAGTTTGGCTTAATACTCCACTGAATATGCCATTATCGGGGCCGACTAAAAACCCATTTGCAAATTCTACTGCGATCGCCCTTCTTTTACCACCCACACCGGGATCTACTACTGCTATATGTACTGTTCCATCGGGAAAGTAAGGATAAGCATTCATCAAACAAAATCTAGCAGCAGCAATATTTTGTGGCGGAATTTGGTGTGTTAAGTCTACAACCCTGAGTATTGGGTTGATTCGGGCAATTATACCTTTCATTACGCTGACATAAACATCGCGATCGCCAAAATCGCTGAGTAAAGTTAGGAGCGATGCTGGATTTTCTGGACTCTCTAACATAAGCCAATTATTAAAATATGTATTAAGACATAATTTTCTGTAGCAACAGCTACAAAATATATGTTATGTTATGATTAATAGACATAAGAAAGAATAATGAGGTTAATTACTATGAGTCACAATAGATTAGAAGCTATGAGACAAACCAAAGAAGTCCACAGACAAAACCTGAGAAAAAATCTAGAGCATCGCTTAGAAGTAGCGAAAGCTCAAGGTAATGAAAGGTTGATTAATCAACTAGAAGCAGAAATGAGATACCTTGGCTAACTTCCCTAAAGCAAGAGTTGATTGTTTATAGTTTTGTTGTGTGGAAATCCCCGCTGCGGCGGGTTTTTTGTTGGGGAAAAGTTAGATAGCAGAAATTAAGGCAAAAGTTAAAGGTCAAAAGTAAAAAGAATATGTCTTTTTACTTTTACCTTTTTACTTTTACCTTTTTATTTTTGACTTTTTATTAAGCCTTTGGCTTGTATGTTGAAGCAACGTGTAATTCTTTCAATTGCTTGACATCTACCCCAGAAGGCGCATCAGTTAACAAGCAACGGGCTTGTTGTGTCTTCGGAAAAGCAATCACATCACGGATAGATTCTTCCCCAGCAAGTAACATCACCAAACGATCTAAACCGTAGGCGATACCACCATGCGGCGGTGTACCGTATTCAAAGGCTTCTAGAAGGAAACCAAATTTACTTTGAGCTTCTTCTGGTGATAAGCCAATGGTTTCAAACACCTGTTCTTGAATTTCTCGCTGATAAATTCGCAGACTACCACCACCAATTTCAAAGCCGTTAAATACTAAGTCGTAAGCTTGGGCGCGAGCGGTTTTTAAGTCGTGTATGTCGTCGGGATGGGGTGCAGTAAATGGGTGGTGTAATGCTTCCAAACGTTTTTCGTCAGCATTCCACTCGAACATTGGGAAATCAACAATCCATAACAAATTGAGTTTTTCGGGATTGATTAACCCAAATTCTTTAGCAACAAATTGCCGTAATCTGTCTAAAGTTTTGTTAACAGTACCAACATCCCCAGCAGCAAACAATAACAAATGTCCGGCTTTTGCACCTGTGCGAAGGAGAAGTTCGGCTTTTTGTTCGGCTGTGAGGTTGTCTTTGATTGCACCAATGGTATCAATTTCACCATCTTCTCTGACGCGGATGTAGGCTAAACCTTTCGCCCCGGCTTCACTAGCTTCTCGGAAAATGTCGCCACCTGGTTTAATGCGGACATTAGAAATTCGGTCGTTACCGTTAGGAATAGGAAGGATTTTGACGATACCACCATGAGCAACAGCATCCTTAAAGACTTTGAAACCAGAGTCTTTGAGGATATCGGAAACATCGACTAATTCCAAATCATAGCGAGTATCTGGTTTATCGCTACCGTAACGTTCCATCGCCTCAGCGTAGGTTAAACGCGGGAAGGGATGGGGTAACTCAATCCCTTTAACGGTTTTGAAAATCTGACAAACTAACTTTTCGTTGAGTTCGATAATTTCTTCTTGAGACATGAAACTCATTTCCATGTCTAATTGGGTGAACTCTGGCTGTCTGTCAGCGCGTAAATCTTCATCACGGAAGCAACGGGCAATTTGATAGTATCTGTCCATACCAGATACCATCAAAATCTGTTTAAATAGTTGCGGTGATTGGGGTAACGCAAACCATTCGCCAGGGTTGACACGACTGGGTAGAACATAATCCCGCGCACCTTCTGGGGTGGAACGGGTGAGGACGGGTGTTTCCACTTCGATGAAATTTTCGCCATCTTCTAAATAGCGACGCATAGCTTTGACAACTTGATGACGCAACTGCATATTTTGCGCCATGCGATCGCGCCGTAAATCCAAATAACGGTATTTTAGTCTTAAGTCTTCCCGCACCGATTCAGTGTCAGCACTGGAAACCTGGAATGGTAGCTGCTTGCGGACTGCATTTAACAATGTAATTTTGTCCGCGTAGATTTCCACTTCACCTGTGGGGATGCGGGTATTGAGAGATTCTTCGGGACGTTGCGTTACTCTGCCGGTGATTTCGACGACGTATTCATTCCGCAAAGCATTGGCTTGCTCATAAGAGTGGGGGGTGCGTTGCGGATCGCTGACAATTTGGACTGTTCCAGAGCGATCGCGTAAATCTAAGAATATCACGCCCCCATGATCGCGGCGACGGTCTACCCATCCGTACAAGGTAACAGTTTCTCCAATATCTTCTTTTCGGAGTTCGCCGCAATAGTGAGTTCGCATAGTAGTTAATCTGTTCTTCCGGGCTAGATGGGTCAATAAAAGTCAAAGCTTTCCCATTATCTAGCATCAATAGTATCTAATAGAAGAACCAATGACACAATATCTTAGCAGAAGGCTAGGGGTAAGCGGCAGATTGCTTGTGTTTCGCCCGGTTCTAGGGCTGAAATGCTTTATCGGTGAAGGTTACAGATTTAAACGTTCTAAGTTTTATAGCCATAACCCAACAAATCTAAAATTTCATTGCAAATTTCCTGTGGTGTCTTATCTTTTGTGTATACAGTAAACTTTGCCAGAAGATAATTTGAGGGATGACGCAGAAAGTGTTCATTAATGTTGGGAGTGCCATCAGAGATATATTCGTTGCGATCGTTTAAAATTTGCAGCGACTCCTGTAAATCAGGTGATGGTAGCAAAAGAATAACATAAGGTAATGGTTCTAAAACTTTTTGTACTCTTTGAAATAAAGAAGTATCTTCGTAAACAGAATGCCCTGCACCAAAATCTATCACACAGTCTTTATGTTCTGATAATAATCTTTCTACTGCATAAGCTTCAAAAGGTTTCCAATATTGGCAAATACTCCATAAGCCTCCTGTTTCACGTTTTTGTTTTGCTAATTCCTCATCATAACCAATTTCTTGATAATAGCCCCATCGTAATTCATCCATTGAGCATTGAGAAATACCAAGCTGATTTGCTAATAATTCACCAATAGTAGATTTACCAGCACCCATAGGGCCAATCAAGATAATATTCAATACCATATTTTTTAAATTTTAGATTAACAAAAAACGGGCAGGCTTTTCGGCCTACCCTACAAGAAGTTTATCAATAAACTAAATTAATTAATGACGATCGCGAGGTGTGTTGAAAGCTTCCCAGGCGGCTTTGGCCGCACTTTGGAGGCGATCGCCAAAATCAGCAAATTCTTTCCAAAGTAAGTGCCAGTTTTTCTCTGTTTCTTCTTGGATAACAGCCCAAGCATTTTCCAGGCGATCGCGTTCAATTAATTTTTCGCCTTCAATGGCTTCTCTCGCTTGGCGCACAGCATTTAAATATGTTTCGCGGGTAAGAGTACCGGCTGATTCTGCTTCGGCTTGGGCGCGTCTTTTGAGTGCTTCAATTAAAGCTTTGGTTTCGTTCTTCACTTCATCAGTCTCCCCAGCCATTTCTGCTTCTACCATTTCATTAGTTTGAGAACTGATTTCTACAACTACAGTAGATTCAATGGATTCAAAATTATTACCAGTCATAGTTATAATATCCTCGTAATTAATTTTCCCACAAAGGACAAATGACTAATATTTTGTAGACAGTTGTTGTTCTAATTTCAGCAATTGTTCAACCCGTGACTCTGTGTCAGGATGACTAGAAAACAAGTTACCCAAAAACTTACCAGAGATAGGATTAATAATTAATAACGGTTCAAAAGCTGGATTCGCATCTAAAGGTAACTGTCGTGCTGTAGCTTCTAATCTTTGGAGGGCGCGAGCTAATGCACGGGGATTACCTGTTAATCTCGCAGAACCAGCATCTGCGGAGAATTCTCTTGTGCGAGAAAGGCCTAATTGAATGATTGTTGCAGCTATTGGCGCTAACAATACAGTTAACAATATTCCTAACGGATTACCGCCTCTATCATCATCGCGTGAACCACCGCTAAACCACAAACCATAACTCACCATTTGTGCCAAGAAAGAGATAGCACCGGCAATAGTAGCAGCTACAGCTTGGGTTAAGGTGTCACGATTGATAATGTGCGTCAGTTCGTGGGCAATTACACCTTCTAATTCATCTTCTGGCAGGATACGTAAAATCCCTTCAGTCACAGCCACAGCCGCGTGTTCTGGATCGCGTCCTGTAGCAAAAGCATTAGCAGTTTGACCGGGAACGATGTAAACTCCAGGCATGGGGATATTAGCGCGTGCAGCTAATTTCTCAACCATCCGATAAAGTCCTGGTGCGTCGGCTGCACTCACTGGCTGGGCGCGATATGCTGCTAATGCAATCTTATCTGATTGATACCAAGAAATTAAATTAGTTACTGCTGCTAAACCTATACCTGTAATTAAGCCGCTAGTGCCACCAATTACCCAATAACAGATAGCAATTAATAAACCACTGAGCGCACCAAGCAATGCAACTGTTTTAAATTGATTTCCCATATTTATGCTCTCCTATTAATGCTGTATGATTTTTTTCAGCTTTGATCAATCACAGCATTACTTAAGCCACATATAGATTGTATCCATCCCAACACATATTTATCAGGTAGAGATTGCGCCCCAAGACAGTACGGTTTTCCTACTCACGTCAGCAAATAATAACTTACTTGAAAAGTAAAAAAATTAGGATTCACTTAATCTAGTCAGAGTGTTCAATTAAACTATCAATTTAAGAAAAAATAGTAATTAATGCCCAATCTAGATAATATTTATTCTTTAATAATTAGTCTTGAGCAGATGAAAACAACTCTTGTAGGTAAGATGATAGTTTAGCGATCGCTCGGTTTATCGTCTTCTCTTCCACACTCATCAGAAGATTGTGTTCAAATTTGGCTGAGTTTCATATCCTGGAGATAGACAGCAAGGAAAGCGGCATGACCAGTCAGAAAAAACAATCAAAAACTCTCAAAATTGCTGTAGTTGGAGATATTCACGACCAATGGGAAGTGGACGATGCCATTGCACTCAAGTCTTTGGGTGTGGATTTAGTGCTATTTGTGGGAGATTTTGGCAATGAATCAGTGGAAGTGGTAAAAGCGATCGCTTCCATTGATATCCCCAAAGCAGCAATTATGGGCAACCACGATGCTTGGTACACTGCTACAGAATGGGGACGAAAGAAATGTCCCTACGATCGCTCTCAAGAAGACTGGGTACAAGAACAACTTGATTTATTGGGTGCAGCCCATGTCGGTTACAGCAAGCTGGAGTTTCCTGAATGGAATTTAACAGTAGTTGGCGGTCGTCCTTTTAGTTGGGGTGGCCCAGAATGGAGATTTGCCGATATCTGCAAAGAACGTTATGGTGTCACAGACATGGAAGAATCAGCAGCTAAAATTACGGCTGCGGTCAAAAGTGCTGCTGGCGACGCAGTTATTTTTCTCGGACACAATGGGCCAAGTGGATTAGGCGATCGCCCCGAAGACCCCTGTGGTAAAGATTGGCATCCTATCGGCGGCGACTTTGGCGATCCAGATTTTGCCGAAGCTATTTCTCAGACAATCAACCTTGGTAAAACCATTCCCCTAGTTACCTTTGGACACATGCACCACACTTTGCGGCACACCAAAAAAGTGTTACGCACATCAGTGTTTAGAAGTCCCGAAGGCACAATTTACTTAAATGCAGCCAGCGTCCCCAGAATTGTTGAAAATGATGGACACAAGCAGCGGAATTTCTCTATTGTCAACTTAGAGGCAGGTGTAGTTACACAAGCTGCCTTGGTTTGGGTAGGCCAAGATTTACAAGTGATCTCAGAGGAAATTTTGTATGAGCTTTCCCCTAGTAAATTGTAGATATTTACTTTCAGTAGTGCAACCTGCGTAGATGTAAGATATATTATTATCTGTCAGCTTTGTTGCTCACCAAAAAATATAGGGTAAGCAGTTGCTCGACAGTTTTACTGGAGAGGTGGCAGAGTGGTCGAATGCGTCCGACTTGAAATCGGATGAACCGAAAGGTTCCGG
The DNA here is from genome assembly GCA_003990705.1 of Nostoc sp. HK-01. Classification (GTDB taxonomy): domain Bacteria; phylum Cyanobacteriota; class Cyanobacteriia; order Cyanobacteriales; family Nostocaceae; genus Nostoc_B. Next base: position 3,902,487 of record AP018318.1, on the reverse strand, counting down.
GAGTTCGAATCTCCCCTTCTCCGTTGTTATATCCAAACTAGCCGAAAAAAAGATTAGGGTAGCAACAAGTATCATGTTCGCTACCCTAAAATATATTTATATTACTTAATTACTACAAACAATTACTTAACTTCATTAGCTGCAAACTTCTCGACTCTACCTTTTTTCACAGCTACAACTACATCAAAGGTAGAACAGTAAGAAAATGTCACATCGTTAGCTTTGTTGTAGAGATTAACTACATGACCTGCACCACCAGGTTGAATTCCGATAGGTTCAAGGTCGCCAAAGAAGAAACGACGCAGCTGATCACCATTACCAAAAACACCTTTATTCTTAGTGATCAAATCAATTTTTTGTTGAGCAGACAAACCTGTAGCATCAGCCGCTGAGGCTGGAAGTAGTGAAATTGAAGGTTTTACAGCCTGAAATGAAACATTCCCAACTGTCAATAAACCAGCTATGGCAACACCTGTAAGTAATGAAGGGGCGAATTTCATGGGTTAATTCCTTATGTTTGAGCTTCGTAGCTATTCAGAGCATCTCAGATACTACTGAAGCTCATCTGAAACTTAGCCATAAATTGTCTGAATTTATTCCTTAATAAGATTCAGTTTAAACTCAGCATTTTCTCAGGTAATTGTGATGTCAAAAATCTCAGCTAATTTTTAAGGCTGTTTCAGATTGTTCTCACCTAGACTTAAGCTAAGATTTTTAGTATTGTTGACGTTACTTTTATTGCAACTGCAAGTGGTATTGCTGTGACTAGCCTGAGAAGATGGCATCGTTTCATTGACAGAATTCCTAACCAAGCCTATCTCTGGGTAGCAATCCTCATTTTTGGCGCATCAGGTGCAGTTACGCGCAAGTTAACAGAAATTGGTTCGCAAAACTTAATAAATGGGAGAAATCCAATTTCTCTGTGTAATGTTTTGTTCGTTGGCAATATCTGTGCATTGCTGGTGCTGATTATCATCTATCGGCAACAGTGGAACAAAACAACATTGAAGCAAATATCGGTGAATAATTGGCTAGTGTTGTCGGTAGTAGCAATCTTATCAGGGGCGTTGGCTCCTGGGTTAATTTTTCAGGCACTAGCACTCACCAATGTCAACAATGTGATTTTAGTTGGTAGATTAGAACCGCCACTGGCTTTAGCTTTATCAATTTGGTTATTAAGAGAACGAGTAAATATTTGGGAAATTATTGGGGCGATCGCAGCTTTTGTGGGTGTCGCACTGACTGTCTTACTCCAACCAGCAGGACATACCATAATGAATACGCCAGGCTTTCATTTGGGTACAGGCGAAATTCTGACAGCAGTGGGATCAGTCGCCGCAGCAGTAGCTACAGTTCTTGGTAAAAAATATGTCTTCCATATTCCTTTAGGAATTTTTACAATCTATCGCACTGCTGTAGGGACTATAGTATTTTTCTTTCTGGCTTTACGGCTATATGGTCAACATCATTTTGCCGAAGTATTTTCGCCTTTTTTGTGGCGGTGGATGTTGCTTTATAGTGTGGTGATTGTAGTATTAGGCCAGTCCCTATGGTTTAAAGGTTTGAGAGCTACTACGGTATCTGTCGCTTCCTTAGTTGGCTCATTTACTCCCATTGCAGGTATTGTGGCTGCTTATTTTATCTTAGATGAAGCCCCAACCCTACCTCAATATATCGGTGGTAGTTTGATTATCGTGGGGATATTAATTAGCCAACTGGGAGTTATGCGTCACACTCGTCTTACCGCCGCGGCCGATCAGGTAAACTCTACACAAGTACAACAAGTAGAAAGCGAAATGGGATTTAAAGGCATTTAATATTTAATATTTTCAACCTACCCAGATGTAGATTCTTGTGGAAGCATTTCTCCCTCTTCACCTGCAACCGCAGTATTACCATCATTAGATACAGCAAAACCATCGGCAACATCTTTAATAAAACCCGCCACTGGTACAGCAATAATTAATCCCAAAACCCCACCAATATAAGTTCCTACTAATAAAGAAATTAACACCCAGATTGGTCTTAACCCTGTGAAACTGCCTAATAATCGCGGTGCGATCGCTTGGTCAATTAACTGATCAATAATCACCGCTACTGCCAGCACTTTCACGGCTAACCAAAAATCATGGGTAGCTATAATTAAAGTGATAACAATCAAACTCAACACATCTCCAAAGGGAATCAAGCTTAAAATTCCCACTCCCAAACCAAAAAGCAAGCCAAACTGGACTTGAAACAACAAAAACATGAATGTTTGGGCAAGTCCCATCAGTAAAGCTAATGTCCCTTGACCAATCAAGTAATTTTGAAAGTTTTGTTGAATAGATTTACTAATTTGTTGGGCGAAATCCCAAGGAAGCTTTTTAAATACTCCCTCCCACAGTCTTGGCCCATCTAACAACAAGTAAAAACTTAAAACTACTGTAATTAATGCTCCCGAAACACTATCAATTGTGTCGACGATAATGCTTAAAAGTTTATCGGAAAGATACTCCAATTCATCAGGAATTTTATCAGTAACTTTAGTAAAAATTTGACTGAAATCTATTCTACTACTCTGGCTAAAAGCCCAATCATTTAAACCCTGTAATCTTGCCTCACTAGAATCAATCCATTGAGGCAATAATTTAACCATTTCATTAAATTGCTCGGAAACTATGGGTAATAATGTAATTCCCAAAGTCACCAGAATAAAAGTAGCTAAGATAAAAACTAGTGTGACTCCATAGTTACGTTTAACTCCTTGTCGTTCCAGTAACGAAACGGGGTAGTTTAAAATAAAAGCAAACAAAGAGGCTAAGACAAGAATAGCTACTAAAGGTTGAAAATATTGAAAAAATCGCAATAATAACCATCCATTAAGAAATAATAGGGGAAATAACAATGTTAAAATTAGCCATTTTAGAAGTCGATTAACTGATAAATTCATAATTATTCCTAGCTTTCAGTAAAAGCTAAAAGTTGCTCATCATTGATTCTTCCTGCTTGGTACAAAGTTTTGACGATTTGGGAAATAGTGAAAACTGCATAACTTCGATAACCATTTTCTCGGAGTCTGGCTTGCACTCCTTGTTCATGGTCAATTAACACCACAATATCATGCACATTTAAGCCAGCAGATTTCAATTTTTCGGCTCCTTCCATCACACTTTTACCACTGATGAGAATATCATCTACTACTACTACTATTTCACCAGGCGCGAAGTTTCCTTCAATTACCTTACGTGTTCCATGTGCTTTCACTTCTTTACGGGGAAAAACCATTGGACAATTCAAACGCAACGCTAAACCAGTCGCCGTTGGCAAAGAACCATAAGGTATACCCGCCAATCTATCAAAAGTCAAGTTTCTGATAATTTTTTCATAGGCACTGAGAACTTGATTAAAAACTTGCGGATTAGAAATAATTTTGCGTAAGTCTATGTAATAGGGAAATGTCGCTCCTGATGCTTGCACAAATTTACCAAACATAATGCAACCAATATCATAAAGTTGCAAAATTAAATCATTCTGGAGTTGCTGATCTTCAAAATGAACATCAGGTAGCCATACAGAACAGCTAGAAGCATCAGCATTAATTTGACTTTTTGTTTGATTAATTTCGGCACGTAAAGATTGGATTTCCTGGGATAAGTTTGGGTTTGACAACATATCTTGAGGTACAGGAATTAGCAATCCATCACCATTACTATTTAAGCCAGCTTCTAAAATTTGCTTAAGATTACTACCCTCAGCCCAAATGCTGCGTGCCATTATAGTTCTTTCTGGTGCCACTGCCCGAATTAAACCCAAAACTTCAGGATTAGTCGTTCCTACTTCTAAAGCTAATTCTTCTGGGGTTCCCCAGTTTTTTGCTTCTTTGACCACCTGCAAATAAAGCGGTGAATCATTAGCAGGATACTGTTGTAGAGTTTCGGCTCCAGGATTAGAAGTACAGCATAAAATAAACACTGCTTTATCAGGGTAAACCAAAAATGGTGCAACATGATCTTGCCCTGTATATGGGCTGAGAGTAATTGCATCCACATGCCATTCTGCAAATACAGTGTGGGCAAAAATACTACTGGTATTTAAATCACTATGTTTGGCATCCAAAATAATGGGAATATGACTGGGGATAGCTGCTAAAGTTTTGTATAACAGTTCCAAACCAGGAATACCTAAAGCTTGATAAAAGCCGAGTGTTGGCTTATATGCACAAACAAAATCCGCAGTTTCTTGAATAATAAATTGCAACCAATCCCCCAAACCAGTAATCACATCTTGAGACCGATAACGACTAGGTATCATCTCTGGGTTGGGATCAAGCCCTACAAATAGTAAGCTTTGGTTTTGGGTAATATTTGTGTATAATTTATCAAAAAATTGCATAATTTATTTATCAAGCTTGAAAAGAAAATAGATAAGTAATATCAATTCATTACATTCAGGTGATGTATGTCTTTTATTGTAGAAATATTAAGTTGTAATTAATATTTTATTTTAATATTGCTCAAGTATAAAGTAGTTATGCTCAAGCTAGGGTGTGTTTTAAAACTAAAACTATAGCCAAAGAATGATAGAAGCAAGCGTCAACATTGCAAGATAGTTATCAGCTTTCTTCTCATAGCGTGTAGCAATCCGACGAAATTGCTTCAAACGGTTGAAACATCGCTCGACCCGATTTCTTTGGCGATAAATAGATTTATCAAACTTACCGCGTCTGCGTTCGTTCGACCTACGTGGAATGGTTAAGCGAATGCCACGTCGCTGCAAATAGCGACGAATATTACCACTGCTGTAACCTTTATCACCGACTAATCGCTTTGGGCGTAAGCGAGGACGACCAACACCTGGGCGTTTGACCGCGCCTTGTGCCATTAGTTGCTCAAATACCACTGCTTCATGACGTTCACCAACAGTCAGCAAAAATGTAATAGGTTTGCCATTACCATCGCAACGCAGATGAATCTTGGTGCTAAAACCACCTTTAGAACGTCCCAAAGCCTCTCTTTGTTGTACCTGTTCAATTACAGATAACTCACTTTCGGGGTCTAGCTCCCCCTTTTTGCTCCGGCCGAATGTTGGTGGGCACGGATAACGCTACCATCTACATAATGTACTTCCCAATCCAGTTGCCCCGAAGCATCAGCTTGTTGTTGCAAGGACTGTAGAATCTTTTGCCAGATGCCACTTCTACGCCAACGGTAAAATCTACCTGCGACTGTCTCCCACTCTCCATAACGTTCTGGGAGGTCGCGCCACGGCGCTCCGGTTCGTAAAATCCACAACATACCGTTAATCATTGTGCGGTGGTCTTTGCTCGGACGGCCTGTTTTTGGTTTTTGAGCGGGAAGCAGCGGCATCAGGAGCTTCCATTGTCGCTCTGTCAAGTCGCCCCGACTTTGCGGTGGAAGGATCATAGATAAATGTTAACTTCGTTAATTTTTAGTATTCTCAACCATTTTACCGAGTTTTAAAACACGCCCTAGAGATAGGCTGAAGCAACTTAATTTGCTTTCAGAAAATTATGATTTATTTTATCTGTATGATGATATTTAATGGTAGACATGCTGAGGGGCGCAAGATATTGCGCCCCTATTAGTTGTCACCTAGTCCCCAAAATATTCAAGAGTAGAAGTATTAACGAAGAGAGGTCAGTGGTACACCTAACCAAGCAGCAAAATTTTCTTTTTGTGTAGCATCAGGATTGTTGATTGGAACTACCTGATACTTACTAGGACGTGGTGCAGCCAGGGTGACAGAACAAGTGCGGAGTTCATCTTGATGAAAAACTGTAACTTGAATGATGTCGTTTGGTTGGTAATCTTTTAAGCGATCGCTTAGTTGATGAGATGTTACTCGTATGCCGGCAATAGCCAGTAACTCATCACCTGCATCAATTCCCGCCAATTGTGCGGGTGAACCAAATTCGACAAATTTGACGATCTCTCGTCCATTTTCGGTGTTTAACCTCAGACCAAAGTAAGGTTCTTCTTCTCTATCGGCAATCACTTGTAAGCCAAAAGGTTCTAGGTACTGATTAAAAGGCAATTCTTCTGTGTCATTAATGTAGCGATTAAAAAAGTCAGTTAAATCCATTTCTGCGACAGATTCAATGACTTCCTGCAATTCTTCGGGTGTGTAACCAATCTCTTGTTTGCCAAATTTCCGCCACATCAGCCGCATCACATCATCTAGCGATCGCTGATTTCTAGACCGCTGTCTAATTAGCAAATCTAGCAATAAAGAAACCATTTCTCCCTTCAGATAGTAGGAAACTTGGGAATTATTGCTATTGGCATCTGGGCGATAAAGTTTAATCCAAGCATCAAAACCTGACTCAGCCAGTGATTGCACTTTCCGCCCTGGTGTAGTTAAAAACCGCGAAATTTCTTTACTCCAATTATGAAAATATGACTTCGCATCATAAATTCCTGCCCGCAAGGGAATTAACAAATCGTAGTAACTGGTAGTCCCTTCACAAAACCACAAAGAAGATGTATAATTTTCCCGGTCGTAATCAAAAACTTCTAAAGCTTTTGGGCGAATCCGTTTAACATTCCACAAGTGAAAGAACTCGTGTGCCACCAGCTGAATGAAGCGATCGTATTTATCTGGTGAGCTAAAACCAAAACGCTGATAAATTAAGGAGCAGCAGTTTTTATGCTCTAAACCGCCATAAGCTTGGGCAAACAAATGCAGTAGAAACACATACCTGTCGTAAGGCAAACCGCCAAACATCTGGGCTTCTACATGAATGATTTTTTGAATATCGGCAATTATTTGTTGTGCTTGGTAATTTCCTTGACCCCAAATAGCTAGTTCATGAGGTTTTCCCAAGACCTCAAAGTGATATAACTCGTGATAACCAATTTCAAAGGGACTATCTACAAGAGTATCAAAATCAGCAGCATAAAAAGTAGAAGACTGTCCATCAACTGATGGCAAGGCAGTAGTTACTCGCCATTCAGGATGGGGCGGTACAATAGTCACTTGAATTGGCAACCCTTCACAGCCTCGTAATCTAAAAAACAAAGCTGCACCGTTGAAATAACCGTGAGTGCTATCCAAATGGTTTGTCCGTACCGATAGCTCGTTGGCAAATATGCGGTAACGCACGGTTAATTCAGAAATACCGTTTGTGTTTACCTGCCAGTGGTTTTTACTGATTTTGCGCCAAGATAAGGGCTGCTCCCCGGCAAAAGCAGCAAAATCTTGTAAATTTTTCGCATATTCCCGCACTAAGTAGGAGCCTGGTGTCCAGACGGGCATTTTCAAGTCGAGTGTTGGGGATGAGTGATTAACCAGCAGCAAGCTCACCTCAAACAGATGGGTTTCTGGTTGGGGCATTGCTACCAGGTAGTGAATCGTCGGTACGGTTTCCTTAACGCCAATTTCGAGACGAGGTGCTGTTGCTTCAGTCATTTGTAGTAGTAGACAGGAGTGATAAGTTATGAGTTTATAGTTATTAGTCAATAATTAATAGTCAATGGAGGGAGTTTGTAAAGAACTATGAATAAAATAGTCTGAACGTGAGATTGGAAAAAATTTACAATTAATTAATATTTTATAGTTGATGTCAAAGTTTCAGGTGTTTTTATCCATAATTAATTAATTTTTCTTACCAAGCATGTGTTTCCAGCATTTTTGATGCTCAGAAGTGTTTCATCCACAATAGTCAATAAAGGTGATTTCAAAACTTGTAACTCAATATCTTCATGCTCAACACCATTGCCAAAAGTCGCATCTGGGGTCTTTGCCGTTGATAACTTCGTAAAGGCTTCCTGACAAAGACATCAGCTGTTAGTGCTATTGTTAGCGAGTCTGTGAGTTGGCAAACTGATATAGGATTAATTGTCACAGTATCTGAAATTGTGGCTACCCTACACTCAACTCAAATTAGATTTTGCCTGCCAAATTCATCAATTGCTTGAAGTTAACCAAGTAAATGATGTTATTAACATTATCAATTGTAATCCATCCCTTTTCATGTAATTTTTCCATGATTTTGGTGGTTTCTTCTACTCCGATTTCTGTCACTTCAGCCAGATCTTTAAAGGGAATATTAAAAATTTCTTTACCTGGGGCTGAGTCTTGTCCATAGCTTTCACCCAAACTTACTAAGGTGTGCGCCAGTTTTACAGCTGGTGGAGAAGAGCGAATCTGTAAGCGTTGGTTAAATTGCCGGATTCTTCGCACCATCAGTTGCAGCATCCGATGATGCAATTGCGGATCTTTAAATAAGATTTGAATAAAACGCTCACGAGAAATGCTGAGTAACTTCACAGGCGAAAGGGCAATGACATCAGTTGAACGCGGAGATTCATCTAAAATCGCCATTTCTCCAAAAAAATCGCCCCGACCTAAAATTGCTATAGCAACAGAATCTTCTCCGGAAGTACGGCGGACTTTCACCCACCCAGATACCACAAAGTAAACTGCGTTACCCCAGGCATCTTCCATTAACACGGCACGTCCTACGGGATATTCGTGATCAATTGCAACATTGAGCAGCCATTCTAAAGTTTGTGGGTTGGCTGTACTCAGCAAGGGGAAAAGTTCACTAAAAACCTCAGTCTGCATGAAATATCTGTAAAAATGAATTCAATAATGGAAAATTAAGTTGACTAAATATAAGTTTAAAAACCGCTACCATAGTATTAATACAGTTAAAATATGTAATGATTAATACTTAAAATTATGGTAATTCGGTCTAATGTTCTTTTACAACATAGCAATTATGTCAGGGATCGAAATCAGCGGTTTTACTGACCCAATTGTGATTTATTATTTGCCCATTGAATCGCTATTTGCTGTGAGTATTTTGACTTGTTGTTCTAAATTTTCGACTATGCGATTTAAGCTATCTAAAGCATCTGATTGCTCTGATGTAAGGTTAGAGTTGAGTATTAGTCGTTGATTTAGTTCCTGTAATTTATAGCTGAGTTGTTGAGAAATACCCAAAACATCTCGGCTGAGACGGGCTAACTGTTGTTGTTGATGAAACTTTAAGGCGGCTCCCCGTAACACTTGTAGTGTAGCTTCTTCACCGTAAATTCCTGGCATCACTCGCAGACGTAATAATACACGGTTTTGTTGATATACACATTCTTTTTCAATTTGTTTTGGTTCTGTAATTGTGGTAACAGGTAAGCTGGCAAATCGCTTTAATTCATTCAGTACGCCTTGAAAAACCGATAGCGGTAAATTTTCTAATACCGATTGCACAACACCATTATCACTCCAGAGTATCCTACCTTTGTAAGGTTGTCTTTCTAAATACAAGCGACCAATTCCGCCACCAAGCACTCGACCGAGTAATTCTTCTAGTAGTTTTTTGGGTGGGAGTAATGCTAACACTTCTACAGGAGTAGATAGTTCTGGTGCAGGGACTGGCAGGATAGTTAAATTATTGGTGAGTACTGCTTCGGTGATCTCTTCTCTGAGCTTTTTGGCTAAAGCTGAAAGATTCGGTTCTGGAAGCGGGGGAAAATCTGTTAATTTTTGAGTATTTTCAGGAGTTTCCATATTTGCCACCATTGATGCTGGTGGTTGCTGCTGATTTTGAGATGCGCTAAAGGTATTTTTATAGTTGAGGTAGGCTGAAAGGATGTGGCGGTGGCTGTCACTGGCAATTTCTTGAGTCATCATTGTGCAGTTGATATAAGCTAAGATGCGATTCACATAATCTAGGGCGCTGCTGTCTTGTGGATGCACCATACCTAGGAGTAATTTGTTACTTTCTAATCGAAAGGGCAAAATTTGATGGTATAGACAAGCTTCAAAGGACAGGAGATGATCAATTAGCTGAAATATTTGTTGACGATCGCTTTCTTGCTCTAAGTTGATCGATATGTTTGATAGTACCTGCTGCTCACTGGTTGCGGTATCAACTGGCTTGTCTTCTGAAGACAACATAATTTTTGATTATTTTAAAGTTTCCTTATATTTTATTTTGCTCTAAGTTGATTGGCAGTAAATAAAGATACTTTGTTATCTTGGTAAAAATTAAATTAATCACTCTCAGTAAGATGATACTTAGTTAAATCATTAAGGGAGCAGGGGAAAGGTTGCTAGGTTGAAAAACCCTCCCAATTGCGTTCCGCAAAGTCCCCAATTTATTTATGGGTAGGAATTGCGGCGATCGCTGATTATGCTCCTGATTCTTCGGTTCTCAACGATTGGGCAATGAGATAAATTTTTGTCCATTCTCCCATTGCCTGATGGCTTTTGAGGTTTAACTGTTGGGCGATCGCTTCAAGAGAATTACCTGCTTTGCGTAAATCTAGTACCTGCTGCCCCAGTGGAGTTAATTTTTGATAAAGTTGCTGCCATTGACTAGGTGTAAGTCCCAAGTTATGTTCTTCTAAGGAAATTGATAACCAGCTATTGACGAGTTCTGGTTTGCCTTTAAGGGCAAAGACACGGACTGCATGGTAGCTAATTTTTTCGCGCAGGCGGTAGATTTCCCGAATCGGCTTTTGCAGTTGCTTGGCAATTTCATCTTGAGATTTGCCTTGAAGATACAACTTCAGCCACTCGACTGCGTCTTGTCCGAGATTTTCTTGTAAATAATCGGCAAATTCTGTTTGCACAGATTGGCGCAGTGATTGTTGTTCTTCTAGTTGTTGTGCTTCTTGATATTCGGCGATCGCTTGGGTATCTACCAAATTAACGCGATTATCACTGTCGTCGGTGAGAATTTCTTCGGAAACGAGTCTCACCATGTCGCTACCTGGTACTTGAGTTAAGCCACCACGCTGAGTCCGACGCAAGTAGTTGACAAATCGGTAAACGAGTAGGGGTTGATTGCGGACTGGGCGCAACGCATACTCTTCTACACTGGCAAACAGGAGTGTATCTTGTAGTCTTCTGTCGGGCGTAAATTCCACAATGCAAGCCATTTGCTGCTGCATATAGGTGTCGCTTTGCAGTAATTCTTGGATAACTTCTTGTAATACATCCATGACACTGCGTTGGCGATCGCGGCTTAACGCTACCCAAGTTTGAATTTTATGGCGTAAGCTCACTAAACTCCCCAATCGTGTGATTAAGTTACGATACGCACGTTCTCGGCCAATACCCAAGTAGCGTTGACGTAAAATTTTCCAGCGATATTCCATCGCTTGCTTGGCAATTTCCAGTTCTTTGGGATTTAATAGTTCAAATCGGTTTAAGTCTTTTCCCAAAAGCCACAGAACAATACTCTCCCTCACAGATACACTTTGTTCTGGAATTTCGACAGCTAAACGTTTAAGCCAATACTGTGCCAGTTGGTCTGCATCTTTTGCCATAGTGAGATTGTATTCTTCAAAACCTTGCCTTAAAGTTTGCATCACAACCCCCGTTTATCGTCAATCACTCTTAACATTTTGGCTGGCAGTTGTCCATGAATCGGTCGCTTTCATGAAGACATTTCAGCGATTCTATTCTTATTACGTTTTTATTCCCAAACTTTATGCAAAAGTTTTCATATTGTAGTTTTAGCTTTTATTCTCTGAATAATATAAATTTCAGGATTCAGAAATTTTGTTTCTATCTCTGAAAATTTTAACTTTTGTAAACTTATCATCAAGATACTTTAAAAGCAGATTTATCCCCAACCAAACTGATCAAGAAAAATTGCGATTAAAGTTCTTCAGTTAGTAAAAGCTAGAAAGTTGATGCTTCTGCAAAAAAAGTAGTGGGATTTACCCAAAAGACGTTATCTTGGGTAGATAAGTTTCACCCCATAAAGTCTTTTTTTAGCCGTTGGGTAATTATGTAATTTTTCTTATTAATCTTTAGTAGTTTACCCAGAGCTTTCACGCCCGAAAGCTATAATTTATAGTTAACTCCTTAGTTTTTTATGACTATTGGCAAGTCTTTTGAATTTGGGAAGCGATCGCTAACACTACAATTTTCTTAAAATTTAATACTCTTGGTAAGAAAATTTTTTTTAATTATATGCAAATTTGACAACTAGTTGTACAAGTAATTTGTTTCTTTTAAGAGTTATTTGTCAGATGAGTCAAGGTAATGTTTTTGACTAACATCTATCTCAATTAAATCGGAATAACATATCTAGCAAAAAGTCAATAGTCTAGTCTCAATTATTAATCATCGATTAGCAATTAGACTGAGAACTTTTGACTTTAGCTGTTGGATGAATATGCTAATGAACTTAAATCTAGCGTCCGTTACCAGACCTACCAATGATGGGATTTTCTACAGAGTCTCGATACTGTTGCACTTCTTCAGTGTAAGCAATTGGTAAAACAGCCTCAACGTTTTCATGGGGACGGGGAATAATTACCCAAGATTCTAATGTTCCACCATAAACATTTTCTGCTGCTTCTACACCGGCAGCCATCGCGGTTTTGACTTCTGATACATCTCCGCGAATATTGACTGTAAAACGTGCGCTACCAACTCTGATATAACCAACGAGGGTAACTCGCCCAGCTTTTACCATTGCGTCTGCTGCTGCAAGCACAGCAGGAAAACCTTTAGTTTCCAGCGAACCAACGGCTTGTAATGACATTAGCAATCTCCTGTATAAATAAACGTATGTGGTAACGCTACAAGTTAATTGTAGAAAGCTTCGTTACAGATTTTAATGGCAAAATCTTTTAGAAGATACGGAAAGGTTCTGATTTGGCGGTGAAGTGGATTGGTAGTATTGTTTCCACGTTTTCCGGGGGATTAGGAACTATATAATGGGTGATTACTGTTTCAGCCTTTACTTGCTCTCCAGCATTTATCCCTTGTTCAACGGCTCTTTTTACTTCAGCAACATGTCCTCGGACAGCAACAACAAAGCGGCCACTTTCTGCTAGGCCATAATACACTAGCGTGACTGCGGCAGATTTCACCATTGCATCTGCTGCGGCTAACACAGATGGAAAACCTAAAGTTTCAATTACGCCAACAGCCATTGGCATGGCATTAGCTCCTGAGACACTAAAATAAGTAATCTTTATTTTACGAGGGTTTGGCTCCAATTGTGACATTGAGTAGTGTTTTTTTCACTACACTGAGTCACCATTTGACCAATCAATATTATTTTGGTAATGGGGTGCTGTAAATTATAAGTTATGTTTCCCAGCTTTTTACCGACCGCAGTTAGTCAATTAACAGAGCCAGAATCGATCGCCCTAGCGCAGAGTATTCAAAGTCAAGCGATCGCTACTCCTTTATCTGATCAGCCAATTACCACTACCTATGTGCAGCAAGGTAGTGGTGGGATACCGATTTTACTAATTCACGGCTTTGATAGTTCCGTATTAGAATTCCGCCGACTGTTGCCACTGTTGGCAGAAAATAATGAAACTTGGGCAGTTGACTTACTGGGTTTTGGCTTTACCGACAGACTCGCAGGCATACCATTTAGCCCTGTCGCCATTAAAACCCATTTATATTATTTCTGGAAAACTTTAATCAAGCAGCCTGTAATTTTGGTAGGCGCATCAATGGGAGGTGCAGCCGCCCTTGATTTTACCCTCACTTACCCAGAAGTCGTCAAAAAACTGATATTAATCGATAGTGCTGGGTTAAAGGCGGGTTCACCTTTAGCGAAATTTATGTTTCCGCCGTTAGATAATTGGGCTACGCAATTTTTGCGTAATCCTAAAGTGCGCGATCGCATTTCTCGGACGGCTTATAAAAACCCCAGTTTGATTTCCCTGGATGCTACATATTGTGGCGGATTGCATCTAGAAATGCCTAGTTGGCATTTAGCGTTAATTGCTTTTACCAAAAGTGGTGGCTACAGTGCCTTTAGATTTAAGCAACTGGCACAAATTTTACAGCCAACATTAATTCTCTGGGGCGACTCAGATAAAATCTTAGGCACTACAGATGCTAAAAGATTTAAACGGGCAATTCCTCACAGTAAACTTATTTGGATACAAGACTCAGGTCATATCCCCCATTTAGAGCAACCACAAGTTACGGCTAAACGCATTCTAGAATTTCGAGAGGAATCATAAAAGCATAAAAATAGAGTGAAAGGAACTCAATAAACATATCCTTTCACTCCAAAATCTTGATTAATTGCCTGCTAACAAACCAAAATAAACGATCGCCTAAACGTTAACTTTTTCCTTTGACCAAACACCGTTTTGGTCTTCATCAAAACGCTGATGTACTGCTTGCCAAGCAGCTTGTTCAGCATTAAACTCATCACTGGTTTCATTCAATACAGCATTGTAACGCTCAATGAATACTTGTTGAGCTTGTGCAGACAAATGCGAACGTACTTCAGGAGATAAATCCTCTGCACTGTTACATGGCCCAGGACAAGGATGAGCTAATGTTTTATCGATTGTGTTAATTTCTTCAGCACCAGCACTTTCTAAAAGCAATTGAAATTCGCCAGCGCGATCGCTGGGGATTTCTGCCATTAATAAAAATTCGCCAGCTTCTAAGCGAGTTTGGTAGATTGTAGCTTTATCTTCTGGCATTCCCCAAGCGGTGAGAACTGAGACTAAACCAGCACCAGCACTACCGGCGATCGCACCACTTGCAGCCCCCAACAGTAATGCACTAATTGGCCCAGCAGCCACAATTGGGCCAACAAAGGGAATGAACAGTACACCTACACCTGTAAGCAAACTTAGGAAAGAGCCAAATAGAGAACCAAAAATCGCCCCTGTTCTCAAACCTCCTAAAATTACATCTCTCTTAGTAATAAAGCCTGCAATTCTAGTTTCCGACTGGAAATTTCGTCCCAGAACCGAAATATGATCTCTGGGTACACCTCTGTCTAGTAAACGTCGAATTACATCATCAACTTGCTTCTGTTCTTTAACTACCGCTGAGATAGTACGTTCTGCTTGATAGACTTCTGGCACTTGAATACTCCTGAAAATCTGCTTTTTTATAACGCACTGGCTAAAGAGGCAAATGCGGGAGATAAGTTCTTCCCGCAGCCTAGTATTTTCAGTCAGACTCTAAAATTTAGGGATAAAAGGGATAAATCTGCGTTCAACTACACACCCACAGGAGTTTTTGATCCTGTAGCTGGCTTGGTTCCATCTGGCTGCAATTCTTGTCCTTCAATAAATGAGCGCAGCATCCAAGCCATTTCTTCATGCTCTTCCATAAGTCCAGTTAAAAAGTCAGCAGTTCCTTCATCATGAAACTCTTCACTAG
Source organism: Nostoc sp. HK-01 (assembly GCA_003990705.1). Lineage (GTDB taxonomy): Bacteria > Cyanobacteriota > Cyanobacteriia > Cyanobacteriales > Nostocaceae > Nostoc_B. Next base: position 3,887,367 of record AP018318.1, on the reverse strand, counting down.
ACTGATCTATATGCTCTCTGAGATTGCGAATAACCTGCTCATGATCTTCCACAAGATTGGCTACCATACCTGTAGCTGTGGGAACATCACCTGAATGTTCTTTGAGGGTAGCAATTTGCAGAAATCCTTCCATTGTCCCAATAGGGTAACAACCCAAAGCACGAACCCGTTCGGCTAGTGCATCAATATTGAGAGTCAGTTTTTCGTAGTGTTCTTCCCAAAGCTGGTGCAGACTGCGAAACTGAGGGCCGACAACATCCCAATGATACTTTTTAGTTTTTACTAAAAGTAAATAGGCATCTGCTAAATCTTGATTTAACAGATTTGCCACACCTTGACGCTGTTCTTCTGTCAAACCAATGTTGATCGCACGCATTGAATTTAATTCCTAAATAGACTTATTTATAAGTTCACAAAATTCAAACATCATTTACATCAACCATAGGAATGATTGCCAAAGTCAAATTATTTATGACTTAAGTTCAGATTGATTTATAACCTTGAATAGAAAAAATTAAAAAATCAACTTCATCAATAAAAATAAACACCTTGGTCAAATTAATCAACCAAGGTGTTTAAATTGAGTAACTATTCTATAGAAGGGAGGAGGTATGAGGAGTATTTTTCCTAACTAGCAGTCAAAGTATTTATTTGGTAAAGAATTCTGATTCCAGGATTACTCATAATTACCAAATATTCTTACTTATATTACCTTTGGATCTGCTAAGTAGTCTCATTGATTTTTACTTCTTATTACCTGTGACTTTTTCCAACAGATTTTCAACTTCATCTTCAACGGAAGTTGCACCTTGAGAATTATCAGGACGCTTCATTTTGTCAATGTCAGCATCTCCTTGCACTTCGTTAAGCCCTTTATTAGATTCTTCTTGCACCTTCTTCAGTCCAGGAGGTGCAGATCTACCAATTTCATCAGTTTTCTTTTGAGTTTCTAGCAGTTGTGTTGTAGCTTCTGTTGGGTCACTTTTATAGCTTTCAATTGCAAAAGCTGGAAAAGCATTAGACACCAATATTAATGCACAGGTAAAAGCTACAATGAGAAAACGTACTGGACGCAGTAGAGATAAAACAGAAGTCATATTTTTCATTTGAATTCCTCAAAAACAACGTTAACAACACATAAGTTATATTTTTCTAGCAAAGCCAGACTGAGCCATCATCAGATAAAATGGTGGCAGAAAAAATTAATCCATGCTTTACTAGTGAGTTATTTTTAGGTAGATATTTGCCATAAATTATTGCTGTGAATCAATTTAATTATGGCTAGATAAAACTTAATATAGCCATCAATTCTGTGTAGTTTCTTCACAACAATTTTTCTAGCGAATTTCACCTAACTTATATTTACGTTGAATCATCCTACTTTGGGATCGACCTGTAGAGTGAAGTTTATCGCTTCTGAGTTAGGGAGAAAATCAACCTGTAGGTAGAGTGGCTGAATATGGGGAAATTTGGCTGTTTATTGCTTTTATCTGGCGTTGGTGCAGTGTAGTCGCTAGATTGATTAGTCTGGATGACCGTATAGAGGGATTACAGCATACAGCAAATAGAAGCAGTAGGAAAGATTTATCTGATAGTGCTATTGATAAATAATTAAATAACTTTCATCAAATTAGCGATGTCTAACGACAAGCCGCTTTGCGTCTACGCAACCATTAAACTCGATTGTTTTATCCATATATCATGAAGATTTATCAACCTCATACTTGGCCTCAAACCCTAGAAGCAGCTATCTCTATTCAAGAAAGTTTGAGTCAACAAGTAATTACAGAAGATCAATTAAGAGAACCTATCAGTTATGTTGCTGGTGTAGATATGGGTTTTACCGCTGATGGGACAGTTAGCCGCGCCGCTGTAGCAGTGCTGAGTTTTCCTGATTTGCAAGTTGTAGAAACAACCCTCGCACACCGTCCGACTTCATTTCCTTACATTCCAGGGTTTCTCTCCTTTCGAGAAATTCCTGCTGTACTTGATGCCTTGGAAAAAATTCAAACAGTACCAGATATTATCCTTTGTGATGGACAAGGCATTGCTCATCCCCGGAGATTTGGTATAGCCAGCCATCTTGGGGTAATTTTGGATATGCCAACTATTGGCGTGGCTAAATCGCTGTTAATTGGCAAACATCAGGAATTGCCAGAAACTAGAGGTAGTTGGCAACCACTCATACATAAAGGTGAAACCATTGGTGCAGTTTTACGGACTCGCATTGGGGTTAAACCTTTGTATATTTCTAGTGGTCACAAAATTAGCTTGACTACAGCCATTGATTATGTATTGCGCTGTACACCAAAATACAGACTACCAGAAACTACCCGTGTGGCTGATAAGTTAGCTTCTAACAGATAATCGGCGCAATTCAGAAAAGTTAATATTGCAGCATGAATGACAAAAAAGATACGTTGGAATAGTGTAGAAATGTATAGAATCTTGTAAAGATATAAAATATAGTCTTTTTTAGGATGCAAACACTACAAGCTCTTTCTTCAATGCAACTGTCTTTAGCCCCGAATCAATGTCAGTCTTTGAAGATTGTCGCTCTTGGAGACAGCATAGTTTACGGTTTTGGTGATCCCGAACGTGGTGGTTGGGTAGAACAACTGCGGCGATGGTGGATGTTGCCCGGTAGTGCTGGTCATGTTTTATATAATTTAGGTGTTAGAGGCGATCGCACACAACAGGTAGCCCAAAGATTAGAAGTAGAATTTCGTCATCGAGGCGAACTCCGCAACCGCGTTCCCGATTTAATTATTCTTTCCGTCGGGTTGAATGATTCAGCACGTTTAGGTCGCCCCAATGGCAAAAACTACACAGATTTTGCGGTTTTTGAAGCAGATATTGCCCATTTGCTAGATTTAGCGCAGCAACTTTGCCCAGTTTTATTTGTGGGTATGACACCCGTAGATGAAACCAAGATGCCATTTCTGGATTGTTTTTACTTTAATCACAGCGACCAACACCGTTACAAAGAAGCTACACGCCTAGCTTGTCAGCAACGCCAAATTCCTTACTTGGATATTTTCGACCAATGGATGGGACGCGGTGAAACTTGGTTACAGCAAAGAATGAACGTCGATGGTTTACATCCCAATACGTTAGGCTATCAAGCTTTGTTAGACGATGTGTTGAAATGGGATGCTTTAGCACCATATCATTCTCAACCAGAATACCAACTGAGATCATTTTAATGATTCGGTTCAGCTAAATATTGATACATTTGCCAACGTGCATCGACTTCGGCTTGTGCTTGTTGTAACAATTGCTTGGCAATTTCTGGCTTACTCTTGGTGAGCATTTTGAAGCGATTTTCTAGATACATTGATGCTTCTACAGATTGTGTAGGAGGGCGCATATCCAATTGCAAGGGGTTCTTACCTTGTTCTCGTAATTGGGGATTGTGGCGATACAATAACCATCGTCCTGATTCTACCAATGCTTTTTGGTGATTCATTCCGGTGGTCATGTTGATGCCGTGAGCGATGCAATGGCTGTAGGCAATAATTAATGATGGCCCGTCGTAAGCTTCGGCTTCTAAAAAGGCTTTGAGGGTATGTTCATCTCTTGCACCTAAAGCTACACTGGCTACGTAGGCATTGCCATAGTTCATAGCCATTAAGCCTAAGTCTTTTTTTGGTGCTGGCTTACCACTGGCGGCAAATTTCGCTACGGCTGCTTTGGGGGTGGCTTTGGAAGATTGACCGCCTGTATTAGAATATACTTCTGTATCCATCACCAAAATATTGACGTTGCGACCACTGGCTAACACATGGTCAATACCACCAAAGTCAATATCATAAGCCCAACCATCACCGCCGATAATCCAGACGCTTTTTTTAACTAAATAATCAGCGAGGGATTTGAGAATTTTGGTTTTAGATATTAAATTAGCGTCTATTTCAGAAGTGAGAATTTTATCTAATTTTTCTTTTAATAATGCTACTCTTTCCCGTTGTTCCCAAATATCGGCTTCGTTTTTTTGTTCAGCATTGAGGATGGAATGAACAAGATTATCACCTAATTCACTGCCTAATTGTTGTAATAATTCGGTGGCAAATTCTGTTTGTTTATCTATAGATAAGCGATAACCAAAACCAAATTCGGCGTTATCTTCAAATAAACTATTTGACCAAGCCGGGCCGCGTCCTTGGGCGTTGGTAGTCCAAGGGGTGGTGGGGAGGTTTCCGCCGTAGATGGAAGAACAGCCAGTGGCGTTGGCAATGACTGCGCGATCGCCAAACAATTGGGTTAATAATTTTAAATAAGGTGTCTCACCACAACCAGCGCAAGCACCAGAAAATTCAAACAAAGGTTCTTGTAGTTGTTGTTGACGAATTTGGTTTAATTTTAAATTTCTCCGGTCAGGATTGGGTAAGTTTAAAAAGAAATCCCAGTTTTTCTTTTCTTGTTCTCTTAAAGGTAGTTGCTGCGCCATATTAATGGCTTTTTTAGTCGGTTCAGATTTATTTTTAGCTGGACAAATATCTACACAAATAGCGCAACCTGTACAATCTTCTGGGGCAACTTGAATAGTAAATTTCTGATGATTAAAGTCTTTATCTTTGGCATTTACCGACTTAAAAGCCGAGGGTGCATTAGCTAACTCACTTTCTGCATAAGCCTTTGCACGAATAGCACTGTGCGGACAAACCATCACACATTTATTGCACTGTACGCAGACATCCGGTTCCCAAACGGGAATTTCTTGGGCGACATTGCGTTTTTCCCATTTGGCTGTCCCTGTGGGGAAGGTTCCATCTGGTGGTAAGGCGCTGACAGGTAAATCATCACCTTGCCAAACCATGATTTTACCCAATACTTCTTGAATAAATTCGGGCGCACTCACAGGTAAGGAAGTTGTAGAGAATAATTCCTCATCTAGCCATTTACCTTGTTCGGCGGTGGGAATTTGTACCTGATGCAGATTATCCAAGGTCATATCCACCGCTTGCATATTCATGCGGACGATATCTGCACCTTTCTTACTGTATGTTTTTTCGATCGCCTTTTTAATTTTGGCGATCGCTTCTGCTTGTGGTAATACCCCAGCTAAAGCAAAAAAGCATACCTGCATAATTGTATTGATGCGTCCCCCCATTCCACTGTCGCGGGCGACTTGGTTGGCGTTAATTACAAACAATTTCAGCTGCTTATCTAAAATTTTCTGTCGCACTTTTGGCGGGAGATTTCGCCAAACAGTATCCTGATCAAAGGGACTATTTAATAAAATTGTCGCCCCAGTTGCCACCGCTTGCAGTACATCTATTTTTTCTAGAAAGACCCAGTGGTGACAGCCAATAAAGTTAGCTTTGTCTATGAGGTAAGTAGAATGAATGGGTTGCGGCCCGAACCGCAGGTGAGAAACGGTAATCGAGCCGGATTTTTTGGAGTCGTAGACGAAATAACCTTGGGCGTAGTTATCGGTTCCCTCACCGATAATTTTGATGGAGTTTTTATTCGCCCCTACCGTACCATCTGAACCCAACCCATAGAACATCGCTCGGACGACGTTATCGGGTTCAATAGAAAAGTTGGGGTCAAAGTTGAGAGAAGTGTGGGTAACGTCGTCGTGAATACCCACAGTGAAATGATTTTTTGGTGTCGGTTGCGCGAGGTTGTCGAAGACGGCCTTCACCATCGCCGGAGTAAACTCCTTGGAGGAAAGGCCGTAACGTCCACCAACAATTACAGATGGAAGTTTATCTCTACCACTACCACGCGCAGCGACGGTCTCAGATGGAAGTTTATCTCTACCACTACCACGCGCAGCGACGGTCTCAGATGGAACTTTGTCTCTACCACTACCACGCGCAGCAACAGTCACAGATGGAACTTTGTCTCTACCACTACCACGTTCAGCACGGATTTCGTGGATAGCTGCGACCACATCGAGATATAGTGGTTCGCCGGCGCTACCTGCTTCTTTGGTGCGGTCTAAAACCGCGATCGCTTGTACAGTTTCTGGTAACATATCAACAAACCTTTGGACATCAAAGGGACGGTAGAGGCGAACTTTCACCACGCCGACTTTTTCCCCACGGGTGTTGAGATAATCCACTGTTTCATGGACGGTTTCACAACCAGAACCCATGATGACAATTACCCGTTCTGCATCTTCCGCACCGTGATATTCAAAAATGCGGTAGTATCTACCTGTGCGATCGCCAAATTGATCCATAATGTCCTGCACAATCTCTGGACAGGCGTTGTAGTAAGAGTTAGCGCCTTCCCTCGATTGGAAGTAAACATCAGGGTTTTGGGCTGTACCGCGTAACACAGGGCGGTCTGGGGTTAAAGCACGGGCGCGGTGTTCTAAAATTAATTCATCGGGAATGAGCGATTTAATCTCGTCATCTGAGAGTAACTTCACCTTCTGCACTTCATGAGAGGTGCGGAACCCATCAAAAAAGTGCATAAACGAAACTCTCGATTTGAGAGTAGCTGCATGGGCGATGAGGGCTAAGTCGTGACTTTCTTGCACTGAAGCGGAACACAACAAAGCAAAACCAGTCGCCCGCGCTGCCATTACATCACTATGGTCGCCGAAAATGGATAAAGCGTGTGTAGCCAAAGAACGTGCAGCCACATGAACAACTGTGCTAGTGAGTTCCCCCGCAATTTTGTAGAGATTGGGAATCATTAACAAGAGTCCCTGAGATGCAGTGAAGGTAGTACTCAGAGAACCTGTTTGTAATGCCCCATGAACTGCACCAGCCGCACCACCTTCACTTTGCATCTGTACAACGCTGGGAACCGTACCCCAAAGATTGGGGCGGCCTTCCGCTGACCAAGCATCCGCCCATTCGCCCATTGCCGAAGAGGGGGTGATAGGATAAATAGCAATTACTTCATTTAATTTGTAAGCAACACGGGCTACAGCTTCATTCCCGTCGATGGTTGCAAAGGTTTGACTCATAATTGTAGTCCTAGCCTTTAAACGGCACTATCAGACAGCGTTGTGATACTAATTAGAATAGTTAAAGCCTAGAAGTTGGTGTTTCATGTTAGCTGCATCTAACTGGAAAATCCAATATATGTAGGTAGGATTATCCCTGGTTACGATAATATTTGATTGACCACTTGCGGGCTTTGGATTTGACTCTAAATAGTGATTGTAAGCTTTAGTATCTCATCCGAAATACTTTATTTATTTATATCTATTAACGATGTACTCAAGCGCCAAAACAATATCTAGCAAAGGTTTTTAAACGAGTACTTCTCATTCGTGGGGGTACAGGTTCGGGATTTGATTTCTAATGTAAAATCAGCTTTATTCTATTGTTTAATCTATTCTAAAATTTTAGCTGATTATATTTAAAAGCACAAAATTAAATTTTTAAATATGCCTTAATCTATGAATTAAACAATAATGATTATTACCTAATATTTTTCGTTTGTGGCTGAGGCGACATTACAGATGGGCGCGGCGTAACATGATTTCGGAAAAATAGTAAAGGAATACTCAGCAAGCCTAAAATCATCACAATTGTGGTGATAAACCAAACAGGTAAACGATTGGGTTGATAATCTCCCCGTTCAATTTGCCAGAATACCTGATTATATCGCCAAGCAGCTAAAGCGATCGCACCTACTCCCACAATTACTAAAGCAACTCCTAAATTCTCCGAGTTAAATAGCGGATGTACTGTTGGTTGCTGTTGCGTAATTGCCGTATTTAATTGGCGTAAAAATAGACCAAACCTTGCAATGGCAAAACCAAAACCAATTAAAGCGATGGAAGTTCTCAACCAAGCTAAAAAAGTTCTTTCATTGGCTTGATGTTCCCGTTGGCGGTCTATTTTATTCATGAGTAAAGTTAATCTATAACTCCTGATACTCTCCGCGACTCTGCGCGACGGACACTTTGCTCAATTCGGGAAACCCGCCCACGCAAGTGTCCTCCTCTGCGTGAGGTAATATTATATGACGTAATTGCGATCGCCCCGATAAACGCCACCAAATTGCCAAAGTTGGTTTTGCTGTAAAATCACGATGAACAGCGTAACGCAACCAACAGAATTTCAAGCAAATTCCTGGTTGATAAGCTAAAAGCCAAGTTTTTTCATACCTGACTAAATCACCTATCCAAGCAGGTGCTAAATTTTCATTTTGCGCCACCTTAATCATAAAGTTAGCAAAAGCGATCGCATCATCCCGATGTTTTTTAATCCCCGTGGGTAAATAAGTCTCTGCATATCGCCAAAACAAAGTATTAAAATTTTTCCCCAACGCCTTAGCTGTTCTAGGTAATAATTCCCGTATTTCCCCTAACCGCTTCCACTTGAGAGAATTGGCAAATATATTGACTTCCTGCGATGAAACTTCCGCTAACTGCTGCGCTTCATCATCACTCAAACCAAACTCCACACCCACCGCTTGCGGGTTAGTAAAAAAACGCTCTCGAAATTCAGCATTAGTGTAAAGCTGGGCTAAAACTTGCTGGGTTTGTGCTAACCCCATCTTTAATGACTCCTACCAATTTCTCGTGCTGTTTGCAATTCTTGGGCTATTTCTGTGAACGGGGGTAAATTTTCATCCCGTTCTAACACTATCCCTTTCACCGGAATACGGCCTACAACTTCCTCCATTATTTGCCAGACTTCGGTTGGTGTGGACTGGGAATGACTGTCAATTAATACGCCATCATGCCAATGTCCACCAACGAAATGTAACTGTACAACACGTTCCCAAGGTAAATCATTGAGAAAATCATGCACATCATAACCATAATTCACCGCATTGGTATGTAAATTTGTCACATCCAACAGCAACCCACAGTCACCACGTTCTACCACTTCTGCCAAAAATTGGGCTTCGGTCATCTCTGCACCAGGAAGTTTTACCATATAGGTAATATTTTCCAAAATTAACGGCACATCAACAAAGCGCCGCACTTCGGCAATATTGCGACAGAGTATATCTACCGCCTCTTTGGTGTAAGGTAATGGTGATAAATGCCCAATATCCACACCGCCAGCTTTGGTAAAACAAATATGTTCACTCCACCAAGGCGGGTTAAGTTGTTTAATTAAGGTTGCAAGTTTGCGTAAATAATCTGTATCTAAACCTTCCGCACTACCCAGCGACAAATTAATGGCGTGGGGAATTATCGGGAAATGTGCAGCCAGTATTTCTAACTCTTGTTGTTTTTGTACTGGTGCATCAAGATAATGTTCCGCCACAATTTCCAGAAAGTCCACCTGTTGACGGTTGAGAAACAAATCACTTTTGAATGGTTCTCGAAAACCCAACCCGACACCCAAAGTAGGAAGTTGAGATAACATCATTTTTTAGTCTCCGCCACAACCGCTACAACCCCCACAACCACCGCTACCGCAGGAACCGCTACAACCGCCGCCACTACATCCCCCTCCGCCACAGCCGCCAGAACTACTATTTTGACTACTGGTAGTAGTTCTCACGGGTACAAAAATATTTTGATATCTGTCGTAACGAGTTCCTGCAAGTAAATCAAAACCGTAGAGTGCTACAGCCAAGTTATATTCAAACGCAGAAGGAATGCCAATTTCTACTTTTTGTTTTAACTGTGCGAAAGTTGCTTCCGGGATATCAGCTTGAATTTTTTGTTTTAATTGCTTAAATGTTGCTTCCAGTTGTTTCAGGTACTCTACCCCTAGTAGACTTCTATGTTGAGTTATCTGACAGGCATTCTGAAGAAAGTAAAACGAGAATATTCCCATCAGCACGAGATAACCCATATTATTGCGACTATGTAACGAAGCTATTACCAACTTAAAGCCGCCCAAACCGACAATGATAGAAGCCCCTATCCATTTGATTAACTCTGTTCTAGCTTTCAGGTTGTCGGAAGTTAGCAGTTGTTCATTTAGGAGTTGCTGCTGATAAACTGTGCAGTGCGGCTGCAATTGTCTAGCTAATAACCACCCAGATGTTCTTGGTGTTGTCGGTGTAGCAAACCAATCAAATGCTTCACGCTGTATTGTTGTTAGCAAAGAGATATCAGGATGATTTTCCGCTTGCTGAATCAACTCTTCCGTGATTTGTAAATAACCGCGCTGTGACAAGTCCATCACTGCTACCTTAGCGACTCCGATTTCTTGAGAACGCAGGTAAGCAATTTTGTAAGGATCTGGTTCAAGAGGAATTAACGGTAAAGATTGATTTTTTGTGGGATCTAGGACTAGCCAACTACTAACTAGCACTGTGATAGTCACAATAGCACCATAGAAAAGCAGAAAATCAGGATCAGGCATATCTGGTACTATTGTTGCGATCGCCACTACTAAACCTATCGCCACTGAAATAATCAGTAACTTGAGTATTACCGATTTTGTAATTGTGCTTGGTACAGGTTTATCTAACATTCTTTCAGTCTCAATTCTTCAGACAGCCTGTTGTATGACATTTGTCGTCCAAGTCTTGATGACATTCTCTCTAGTCTCCACCGCCACAACCACCACAACCCCCACCACAAGAACTACCGCAGGAACTACCACTGCTGCATGAACTGTCGCCAGAACTACCACTGCTGCATAAACTACTACTGTACGAACTACATCCAGAACTACCACTGCTGCATGAACTACCACCAGAACTACTACCACTTGAACGATTAGATGATCTGCTAGTGGTGCGGCTACTTATTCTTACAGAATAAGTAGGTGGAAAGAATGCTTTGTAATAGGAATCGTAGGAAGTACCAGCAAGAGCCTCTACACCAAAGATTGCTATTAACAGGTTGTAGTCAAATAGAGAAGGAATATGATATCTAGCTTTTTTTATGAGTTGCGCGAAGGTTGTTTGAAGTTGTTGTAAATACCTTTTTCCCAGATGACTTAGGGGCGAATGGTGCTTGCTCACAAACCACAGCAGATAGATAATAGAACATACACCCATAACTATCAAAAAACTAACGTTATAGCGTCCTTTATCCAGAGCTATTAGCAATTTATAACCGCCTAAGCTCAAAATAAGCATTGCCCCAATTAAGCCAACTTTAACGTTCCATATTTGCCATTTGCCTGCATACAGCAATTGTTCATCATTCAATTGTTCTTGATAAGCAATGCAGAATGACTGTACACACTGGGTAGCCAGCAAAAGGGATGTTTTAGCTGTAGCAGGTTCCGAAAACTTTTCCAATACTTGCTGTTCTATTGGCTCTAAATTTGATGTGTCGGGATGGCTGGGTATTTTGCTAATAGTCTGTCCGCTAACTTGCAAATAGCCTTGCTGCACCAAGTTGAATAATACTAAATGAGCAATTCCTTTTGCTTGAGAACGCAAGTAAGCGATTTTGTAAGGATCTGGTTCCGCCGGAATTAGCGGTAAAGGCTGATTTTTTGTCGGATCCTGGACTAACCGCCCACACAGTAACAAAGTTGCGATGATAACAACACCATACAATAACAGAAAGTTCGGCCCATACATATCTGCAACTGGATTATGCAGTAATGTATCCATTACTTTTACTCCTTATAAGGAAATTCCTAAATTTAGGAAAAATTAATTGTCAAAATCTTGGCAGCGGTTTTTTAATACATCTCGCTTTTTTAACTCTGCAATGTATTATATCACACTCAATTTTAGCCACCACCACTGCCAATTCTCAATTTAGTCCCACATCTTTTACAAAAAGCTGCATCCATATCATGAAAAGCTAAACCACAACCTGAACACACTGTTTCTACCTGATTTGCATTTTTTACCAAACGCTTAATTAAATCTCCCACTTGCCAAGGAATTAAGCCTACACCTGTTAAAATCATCAATACAGTTAACAAACGACCGACTTCAGAAATCGGAGCGATATCCCCAAATCCGACAGTCGTCATAGTGACAACAGAGAAATAAAACGCATCCAAAAATGTAGTGTAGAGTGGATTTACTGGATGTTCAACTTGATAAATTAACCCCGAATAAACAAAAATAATGGCAAATAATGTAAACAGTATCCGCGCAAAAATTAAACCATCTTCTGTGCTGATACTGGCAAACAAAAACTTCTGATCAATAAATCTAATTAATCGTAAAATACGAAACCATCTTAATAGGCGAATAAAACTGATATCTACTGCGCCGAGAAAAAAGGGCAATATCGCCATTAAATCAATAATTGCATAAAAGCTAAAAATATACTTAAGTTTGTTTTCAGCACTCCAGAAACGAATTATGTATTCTACTGCAAAAATTACAAGGATAGCAGTATCAATTAAATCTAGCAAAAACCTAATATTATAAGGAATATTATAAGTTTGAGCCACAAAAATTCCTGACGAAATTAGCACTAAAGCGGCAATTGTCAGATTGATAATTTTACCTGTAGGTGTTTCCAAGTCTGTTAGATAAAATTCTGTTTTTTCTCTACTTAACAACATATTTTTTCGACCTTTCGAGTCTGTACTTGCATCTCATAAATCATGAGATATGATTGAGCATGATTTTTCCCTGATAATAACGAAAATGAACCAAGAATATTTTATGCGGTTAGCTTTAGAAGCAGCAAAAAAAGGTGATTGGCCTTATGGTGCTGTGGTTGTCAAGGATGACGAAGTTGTTGAGGTAGCATATAATACTGTGCAGCGAAATAATGATCCATCTGCCCATGCAGAAATGAATGTTATTCGCAGTTTAACAAATAAACTAAAAAACCCTTCTTTAGAGGGTTACACCATATATACGACTTGCGAACCTTGTCCTATGTGTGCGACAGCTTGTATTTGGGCTGGGATATCCGAAATTGTTTATGGGGTTTCCATTCAAGATTTAATTAGGCTAAATCAGTCACAAATTCATGTTTTTTGTGATGATATTATCGCCAAGTCTTTTAGAAACATTAAAGTAACAAAAGGCATTTTAAAAGATGAATGCTTGGCTTTATTTATGGAAAATTAGCTATTTTAAGATTTTTGGGTATTAAATGTAACCGATAGTTGGTTTGGCTGGCTTGACTGGATTAATCAGACTCATTTAAATAAGCTAAAAATGTATTTGCAATAATAGCCGCCTGAGTGCGATCGCGCAAACTTAAGCGATTTAAAATATTAGTAACATGATTCTTGACTGTACCTTCAGAAATATATAATTCCTGGGCAATTTCCCGGTTACTAGCACCTGTTGCAATTAACTTTAAAACTTCTTTTTCTCTGGGTGTCAGTTCAGTTAAACTAGGCGGTACAGGTTCTGATGGTGTTGAACTACCACTAGGAAATTGATTCAATAGTTTTTTAACTATTCCTGGCCCTAGTTGAGTATAACCTTTGTGAACGGCGCGAATTGCCGCAGCTAATTCTTCTGAAGGTGTATCTTTGAGTAAATAACCCATTGCACCATGTTGTAATGCGGCGGAAACATATTCATCATCGTCAAAAGTTGTGAGTACTAAAATTTTGATGTTCCCAAAATTTTGATGAATTTCTTGTGTAGCTGCAACTCCATCCATAATAGGCATTCTAATATCCATTAGCACTACATCTGGCTGTAATTTTGCTACCAAGTCTACAGCTACCGCACCATTTTCTGCTTCGCCCACAATTTCTAAATCTGGTTCCAATTTTAATAATTCTTTGAGACCTTGACGAATTAAATTTTGGTCATCTACCAGCAAAACTCTAATCATACTCTGCAACTTTATAAAGGAATATCAACTATAATTTGACAGCCAGAATTGGGAGTAGTGTTAATCTTAAATTCACCACCCAATGCTAAAGTGCGATCGCGCATACTATGTAAGCCAAAACCAGTAGTATTTTGCTGAATATCAAAACCTATGCCATTATCTTGAACCATTAAACGTAAGCTTTTTTTCGTACTAGTCAGTGCTAAGATCACTTCTGTAGCTTTTGCATATTTAGAAATATTTGTCAATGATTCTTGAATAATGCGATAAAGGGCAATATTAATTTCTGGAGGTGGGGAATAATCCAGGTTAATAAAACAACGTGGGCTAACGCAATTAGCTCGATGAAAATCTTCTAAAAGTACAGAGATAGCCTGCTCTAAAGTTTTTTCCTGCAAGGGATTAACCCGTATTGTTGAAACCGACTGGCGTACATCTTTTAAAGCCTTAGAACCAAGTTCTTTAGCTCTGGATAAAAATGTTTGAGCTTTCTCTGGATTAGACTGCCACAATTTTAAAGCAGTTTCTAATTGTAAATTTAATGCTGTTAAAGAATGTCCTAAAGAATCATGAATTTCACGGGCAATGCGAGTTCGTTCTTCTAGAGTAGCTTGATTTTCAATTCGTAAAGCATATCGGCGCAGTTTTTCATTAGCGATCGCTAGGTGTTCTCGACTCTGCCGTTCTGATAATACAGTATTCATTAATAATAAAACAAAAATTAAACTTAATCCAAATAACAGTGCCGTGTTAAAAGTAATAAACCGAAAACGCTCTTGCGCTTGTGGGGGTAAAGCACGAGGTAAACGAGCATTCAAAGTCATTAAAAATAAAGAGAAAGACAAACCTGTGACAACTAAGCGTCCAGGTAACTGAAAAATTAAACAACTGCGAGTTACTAAAATTAGGTAAATAAACGGGAACAATCGCGCAACTCTTCCGCCAAACATCCCCGTAATAAATAGTAAGATAATTTCAATTGCTGTGTAAATTATTTTATAGATAGGTTTACCTGTGGGTAATCTTAAACCCATAAACCCAAAGATAATTAAACAGCCAATAGTAAGTTCAGGGAACTGATTAGCAAATCGCGGCGAAGGATCAGGAAAAGTAGATGTGGAAATAGCCAGAGTTAGCAATATCCATTCTAGATACAGTAAAAACCGAAAAGGATGATTGTTAATTTGAATAGGTTGATTCATATTAATTGGAAATTTTGGATGATAAACTTTGATTAATGGTGATGATAGTGAGTATTAATTCATCATTACAGCTTGATTGAGAGTTGTACTAAAAAATGTACATATATAGATAATTTTGTATTCTGTTGTAACTATAATTTACAAGTTATTGTTACTCAAATAACACAAAAATAAAGTATGACTAAAGTCATGGGTGTAACCATGACTTTCTCCTCATGTGATGAGTAAGAGTAAATTCCTATGATGATGACATCCTCAGAAGGAAAAGAAAACAAGGTAACAAATGAAACTGAAGTCATTATCATTAATTGCTGGTGCGATCGCTCTTACTCTGTCTGCAACATCCTTCGCTGTTAAAGCTCAAGCCTTATCTCATTCACCTCTATTAGTTGCTCAAGCCCAAAAAGAAGGACAATGGCAAGGTAAAAAAGGCCCTTGGGCAGAATTAGGTCTGTCCGATGCTCAAAAAACCCAAATTCAGCAAATTCAACGCAATACCCGCAGTCAAATGGAAAATGTTCTTACACAAGAACAAAAAGATAAATTAAAAGCAGCCTTTGAAGCACGTCGCGCTCAAAGACAAGCTAATCAAGGTCAACCACGGCAACCTGGACAGCGTGCAGGCCGTCGAGGTGGTAAGGGTTTTGCTGAGTTGAATTTAACTGAAGCACAAAAAACTCAAATGCGGCAAATACGTGAGTCTTCTAAACAACAAATTGAAGCAGTTTTAACTCCAGAACAACGGACAAAACTTCAGCAATTACGTCAAAATGGCAAACAGCGCCGTCAACAACGCCAACAACCCAATAGCTAATTCTGCTACCCCAGCATTGAAGTTCAGAGCAAAAACTATCACTAGTTAGAAGGTTATGTTTATGAACCGCTTTGCATACATTGTTCTATGTGCGACTGCTATTTTTTTACCTACCGTAGCTTCTGCTGGGGAAATTCATCACCGCGAAGTGAATCAACAACAACGCATCTATCACGGTGTTAAAAACGGCTCAATTAATAGAGCAGAATTACGGCAATTAGAACGGCGTGAAGCGTCTTTGGAAGCTGAAAGAAGACGGGATATTCGTAGTGATGGACATCTAACTCCTCAAGAAAGAAGACAACTCAATCGCCGCGAAAATCTTCTCTCTCGTACCATCTACCGAGATAAGCACGACTAGTTATTTAAGTAGGGTGGGAATTAACCCACCCCACACAATCCTTAATCTCAAAATTATGCAACCTGATATTGCTTCCTCAAAATCTCATCCCCCCATCCAAAAATTTTTAGATAAACTCGATCGCGTTGCTGAAGCACGCGGCAAAAATGTACCACAAATTGTGTATGTAGAAAAATTGCGATCGCTCCCTGTCGGCACTTTTGGTCAAGCTTGGGTTGATTTTCTCGATACACACAACCTCAAACCCTTCACGACAGGTCTTCGCCGCAAACAACTCCACGATGGTGTTCATGTTCTGACAGGTTATGGTGCAGACCCCATTGGTGAAGCAGAAGTACAAGCATTTTTATTAGGTGCAAAATTTGGATTGTTTAATCTTGTTATAGGATTAGGTCTATTAAGGGTTATTTATAAAAATCTCAATTCTCGTCAAGAATTTACATGGAAAAGATTATGGCAAGCATATCAGCGTGGTAATCACTCCAACTTTGACCCCGATACTTGGCAGCCTGAATTAGTTTGGCACTTACCCCTAACTGAAGTGCAATCAATATTTTCTATAGACAAATAAATCTTTTAACTTTTAACTTTTAACTTAATTTAGGCTTCCTTGCAGAAGATGGCGGGAGGGGATAAGTTCCATCTCCTTTCGCATTCCTAATTTTTTCCCAACTATATTTACTCTACCCCAACAAAATTGGCAACCCCTTTAGGATAAAGTTAGGAGTTAATTCAAACTTCTAGCTTTTTTTATATGTCCAAAGAATTCGCTATTGGTAGTAAAGTCCGGGTTGTGGCGCTACCACCTTACGTCAAAACAGCCGACCCTATGCCGATGTTACGTCCCCCAGATGTAATCAATCTTGGCGAAGAAGGTATTGTCCTTGACCGTCGTCCTGGCGGTTATTGGGGTATCCGCTTTACTAGAGGAGCTTTTCTTCTCGATAGCCAATACATTGAAAGCACAGATAGTCCTAGTGAATCTGACCAAGGTGATAATAACAGTAACCAAGAATTATAAACTTATGTAAAGTTGTAATTTTGGTCTAAACCATGATTTCTCGGCGCAATTTTTTGAGTATATTATTTGCCAGCTGTTTTGCCCTCATCAGCTGGTTAAACTTTTCCCCGACGGCTCAGGCGCTGGGTGGTAAATTACCCACAGTAAATCAACCTGCGCCAGAGTTTACTTTACCTACCAACACAGGCGACGGCCAAATCTCTCTTACCGATTTGCGCGGAAAGTGGCTAGTACTATACTTTTATCCCAAAGACTTTACAGCAGGTTGCACTATCGAAGCACGGCGTTTTCAGCAAGACTTACCCAAATATTTAGCAAAAAATACTCAAATAATTGGTGTCAGTGCGGATGATGTCGATTCCCACGCCGAATTTTGTGATTCTGAAGGATTAAAATTTCCCCTATTAGCTGATACAACTGGCGCAGTCAGTAAAGCTTATGGTTCTTGGATTGGTTTTGTCTCTATGCGCCACAGCTTTATCATCGACCCAGAAGGTATTTTGCGCGAAACTTTTGTCAAAGTTAACCCATCTGTTCATAGTCAAGAAGTGTTAGCAAGATTAGAAAAATTACAATCCTCCGCTTCCTAGACTTTATATATCTGTCTTGGTGGTGAAATTGAACCCATCAAGACATAGACACTAAAGATATTTGCGTGGCTTCCACTGATTAGTTAGGCTATTTGTATCCTCTTTTTTCTATAGCCTGCTATGGATTTTGAAGGCGAAGCTACCGCCACGACGGCTACAAAAAACACAGAATTTGCTCAATCAGTTACGGCACGTAAACCACTAGAATTGTTACGAGATACCGAAGCGTTACTACGTCGGCCTACAGTAACAACATTAGTGCCAATTTTGCCCCCAAAATTGGGTAACAGAATGCAAGAAGCCTCAACTGTTGCCGAAACATCCTTGCAAAAATTGGCAGAAATTGACCTAGAGCAGATTAGTGACTGGGAATTACAGCCTATACGTCTACGTGTAGGTTTAAGCTTTGTGGGTTTTGGCGCACTAATGATACTGGTGCTGCTACTGTACTTGAATACACTACATCCAGAACTGAGTACAGTTGGGCAGATTCGCCAATACTGGTACCAATATGTTTGGTTTGTTTGCTTGGGGATAGCGGGGATGTTTGTGATTGGTCGAGAAACTATGCGACCCACTATCAGGCCAAAAAAGGTCAAAAAAAAATAACATGAGCAATGTTTTATAGCAATTAAACTCAGGTGGGTAATGCTGAAAATTCAGTCAAAATAAAATTTTGCAGATGTGAACATTGCCCACCCTACACACCATAAATACTTGATATTTCAAACTTCATACTTTATATGAATCATGATGCTTTTATTGTGCCACCCGCTGCCAAGATTTCTCTCCTCAACAATTATGACCCGGCTTATACAGCTAATTATCATGACAGAAATGATGCAGCACTCAAATTAAAGTCAGACATAGAAAGATTAGCCAAATATCAAGATACTCTTTATGCCCAAAATAGCTATGCTTTGCTAATTATCTTTCAAGCAATGGATGCGGCTGGCAAAGATAGTACCATTAAACATGTGATGTCTGGGATTAATCCCCAAGGCTGCCAAGTCTTTAGTTTCAAATCTCCTAGTCATGAAGAATTAGACCATGACTACCTGTGGCGCACAATGAAAGCTTTGCCAGAAAGGGGTAGAATTGGCATATTTAATCGCTCTTACTATGAAGAAGTTTTAGTAGTGCGAGTTCATCCAGAAATTCTCCAAAAACAGCAACTTCCTCATTTACCAAAAGGCAATAAAATCTGGCAACAGCGATTTGAGGAAATAAATAATTTTGAAAAATATTTAGTAGATAATGGCATTATTGTTTTAAAGTTTTTTCTTAACGTCTCAAAATCTGAACAGAAAAAAAGATTCTTAGCGAGAATTGATGCTCCAGAAAAAAATTGGAAATTTTCGGCTAATGATGTTCGAGAAAGGGCTTTTTGGTCAGATTATATGGCTGCTTATGAAGAGGTTTTTCAGCACACTAGCACCAAACATGCACCTTGGTATATTATTCCTGCCGATCGCAAATGGTTTATGCGTATGGTAGTGGCTGATATTATCTGTTCTAAATTAGAGTCGCTAAAGTTAAAATATCCTACTGTCAGCGAAGAAGATAAGCAGCAACTTTTGCAAGCAAAGTATGCTTTAGAGCAAGAAGAATAGCTCATCATTGTATCAATTTAATCAATCTACATAAATTTTTCTAAATCTGCTCTACCTAGAGGCTGATCACAACTTTATGCAAATATGTCATTCTGGGCAAAGTGTAGATATTGAGAATTTGTCTACGTAGCACTAAATTAAAAGCTAAATTAATTAGATATGTTGATGAATATGAATTAATATCCTCTATTACATAGCTTCAGCTAGGTTTTATGCTGTAGTTCTTCACAATTTTCTCAAATTCTTTTGATAATTTTAAGATAAAGTCCCAGTATTGATTGCTTGGGAATTTAATTCCTTGATCATAAACTAAGGAACCAGGTATGGACACTGCTGTTAAATACGACATTGAATTAATTAAAGACGAAGCACGTCAACTAGTTAAAAAGGGACTTATTAGTCGCCAGCGACCAATTTATGCTTTGTGCAAGTATATCCCTGAACGTGACTGGGCTATTTTTGAACTTGAACTTGAAAAAAATGAATTTTTGCTCCGAGATAGAATTATTGATCTGTTGGGTAGTGAAAATTGGGAAGAAGATGGCAGTTGATCATCCAAGTTATTAATCTTGGGAGTGATTTGGCGGGAATAAATAGGCGATCGCCGCCCAGCCAGAGATAGTTAGTAAACTCACTAAACAAGAAGCCAGTACAAAAGTAGTCATCTCAAAAATCAATTAAAACTCTAGTTTGAATATCTTCAAACTATCAATTGAGTATGACAGTAATGCGACTAGCTTGTGTCAATTCTTTGTACCCAAGAAAGTTCAAGCTAAAGGTAGACAAAAACGAAATGTACTGCCAATTCCTAATTCGCTTTCAACCTGAATTATTCCACCTTGTAATTCAACTAAATGCCGAGAAATAGTTAAACCAATCCCAGTTCCGCCCGAATGGCGATCGCGCGATTGATCGGCTCGCCAAAAGCGCTCAAATACATGAGGTAAATCTTGTGCTGCAATACCAATACCAGTATCAATCACAGCAATCCAAAGTTGAGATGCTTCCGGCCAAAGTTGCACAGTAATTGAGCCATTGGTAGTGTAACGAACTGCATTTCCTACCAAGTTGACTAACACTTGTTCCGTACGATCAACATCCGCTAATACCAAAGGTAATGGTGTGGGGCAATCTAAACGTAGCACTGGCCCATCTTCTAACAGTTGTTCGCTAAATCTTTCTACTAAAGACTCTAATAAAGGAAGTAGATTTATCGGCTGTATTTTAATTGGTAAATAACCAGCTTCTGCCTTAGAAAGTTCTTGCAAATCATTCACTAATCTTTCTAAGCGTCTAGTTTCTCTGGCTAAACGCCGATAAACTTCTGGTGAAGGTTCTATTTCACCATCTGCTAATTGTTCCAAGTAACCGCGCACAACAGTCAATGGTGTCCGCAGTTCATGAGTCATATCACCAATTAATTCTCGTCGCCGTGCTTCTACACCCTCTAAACTGGCAGCCATACGATTAAAACTAGCACCTAAGCGATTCAGTTCGGGAATCTCCGACAGAGGTAATCGTGCGTCTAACTCACCAACGGCAAACTTTTGGGTAATTTGTTCCATTTCCGTCAACCGCTGCATAATTCGTTTAGACACCCAGTAGCTCAATCCTCCCGCCGCTGTAGTACCAACTATCACTGACCAAATTGTGCTACGCCGCCAAGCTGTTTCAAAACCTTCCACTAGTTCAGTCCGGACGTTAATTAAATCTAAACCTTGGCTTTGTAGTCGCTCTAAGTGCAGTACAAAAAAACGAGGTGAAGAGACTTTGCTGATAATCACAAAACTCACTACCCCCACAATCATGACTACCAAGTGGGAGAAAAACAAACGTGATGCCAAAGGCAAGGATTTCGTCCAAGGCCAACTCATAATCATCACGCTCACGTTACAGCAGAGTCTTCAAATTTATAGCCGACTCCAACAACAGTTTTAATAAATGAGGGATTAGCTGGGTCAGGCTCGATTTTTTTCCGCAACCGCGCTACATGGGTGTCAACAACTCGCTCATCACCAAAAAAATCATCCCCCCAGAGTTTATCAATTAGCTGGGTGCGGTTCCAAACTCGCCCAGGATTACTAACAAAGGTGCTTAATAAATTAAATTCTAGGTTGGTTAAGTCTAAAATTTCTGCTTCTTGAGAATTTAACTGACGAGAAGCCGTCCGTTGTTCAACATCGACGATAAAGTTTTGCGTCCGCGTGACTTGATGTTGTCCGCCTTGGCGGAGACTACGCCGCAATAACGCCCGCACTCTAGCCACTAACTCTCTAGGGCTGAATGGTTTAACCATGTAGTCATCAGCACCAGTAGATAAACCAATCACGCGATCGATTTCTTCACCCTTGGCCGTCAACATCAAAATATAAGGGTCTTTTGTACCAGGTTTTTGCCGAATTCTGGCACAAACCTCCAATCCATCCAACCCAGGAATCATTAAGTCTAAAATAATTAAATCAGGCGGTTGCTCCTGAAACATTCGCAAAGCGTTCACACCATCGCGGCTGATGCGACAAGAAAATCCTTCTTTTTCTAAAGACAGTTGGATTAACTGAGCAATTTCAGATTCATCCTCAACAATTAAAATATCCATCGCAATTCAAAATTTAGCGGAATACGCAGAGTTATTTCCTGGCTTGTAATTGTACTCTAAAAACTTGCGATGGAGGATAAGTAATGGAATTTACAGTTGAGAATTAGACAGTGACCGATAGTTGTAACCCAAATGGGAATCTTTTTGAATTTCTTGTTTGATGCTATCGAGATCAAGAAAGTAATCAGCTACATCAATTAAACTATCACTGGTCATCGGTCGCAAACTCACGACTTCCACTCGTCCACCTTTGCTAGTGACAGCTTCGACAGCATAGGCTAAAGCGCCATCGCCACTGACCAAAATAGCAGTATCGTAATAAGGCGCTAAAGTGATCATATCGACAGCAATTTCTACATTCAAATTAGGTTTTTTTGTAGTGTCTGTCAGCTGTGCTTCTTTGGTAACTACTCGATAACCATTTCGCCGCATCCAAAACAGAAAGCCTTGTTGTTTTTCATTCGCCCGTGGGCGTGCTGGTGTTGGTCTTGTAACATCAACTATTGTGTAAAAGAAAGCTCGTAATAACCGCGAACCAGAGGTTAAACGGCAAAGGAGTTTGAGATAGTCAATTTCAATGCCTAATTGTAAAGCTGCATGAAATAGATTGACACCATCAATAAAAATTGCAACTCGCCCACGGTTTAATCCGTTGATTGTTGAACTGCTAGTTCTTGGTTCTCTATTGTGATAATTGTCTATTTTGGCAGGATTCTTCAAGACAATTTTCCCTGATGAGGCTGATTCTTGTTCCAGAGGTTTATAGGCATTTCTGGGTTTGGTAAAATTAGTGAAAGTCATTGAATCCTCGGAAATTTTAAATTTGTGAAGACTGTTGAGAAATGACCAAGAAAGCATCTGTGCTAGTTTGTTTACATAGCAGCAAATGATGTGAAGCTATTTGTGATTAAGCTGTTATCTGTCTAAGTTACACATTGGCTTGCAGAGTTTGTTTTGTGTTATTAGTCATTAATATTGATGAGAACAAATTGAAAAATGACTAATAAGTTTATACTTAGCAGCACTAGCTTAATACACAGGTATTGTGTTAATTTTGCAGATTCCAAAAATAACCGCCCCAGAGTTATGAACTCTGATCTGAGCGAGTTTTACGAGATATTCCCTTTGCCTACAAATATAAGGCTCTTTATCTATTCCCTCTGCATCTCAACTTACCACAGGATGCTAACACTTGCTCAAAGGCAATTTGTTGTAAGGTGAATAGCGAAGAGCGATCGCATCTATATCTTATTGTACAACTGTATGGCAAAATCCTTCAATCAAAGTAAGCTTTGTATATTGATATCAACATATATCAAGATGCAGAACTCGGCATTGACTAGAAAACTCTGCCAGAAAAATTCTTAAATATATACTTAGGTTGATGGCAAGTATAATTATTTAAAATTAATGGTAATCACAATTACAGCAATATTTGAGAATATTTGCTATTTAAAGTTTATTTACTGACAATATCAGTCAAATAAGCAGTTAGTAAAATTGTCATCCAAATAACTTATTAACTTAACCTTTAATTCTTCTTAAGATGGAGTGCATTGATTGAGTAATAGAGCTAAATTTATATCTAGACTAGTCCACAAAATGTCTTTGCTCATCTCCTCCAGTGGTTATTTAACCCCGGAGGTTATTTTTTTCTCATACATCATTAATTGGTAATGACAATCAATAAATGCGTTTAGTAAAATAAATTACTTTCTAGACAAAAAATTAAGAAATGCTAAGTAAGTTTCTCATTTTTCCTCAGCTATATGTTATTCTGGCAATAATTTGTACCTAAAATAAAATGTTAGAAAAACTACGGTTATTTTGGCATTAATTTGTTTTAGGTAGACTGATAACGAAAACCAAAGAATTTTCTCGAACTGAGTAAAGAAAGCTGGGTTTTCTGTTGAATTCACTTTGTTTATAACATGCTAACAAACCGATAACACGATCGCGCCAGTTTTATTCCGCTTTAACTGGCGCTTTTTCTCGGTTGAAAATAGTGAAACAGGTTAATTTTGACTTTTGATCTGCAAAATTTCTAGAAGCGATCGCTCAATTGCTGCACTCACAAACTGATTACCCTGTAAGTTCATGTGAATGCTGTCATGATATAAAGCTTGAGCATTGGCAGTTTCATTAAACAGCGGTAAAAAATCTATATAGGAAATTTGCTGGGTTTTGGTAAACTCACTCAACCGTTGACGCGCTGTAATTTCGTAATCCAGGGGGCCAGGTTCGCCGAGTTCTCGCAGCAAAGGAGTCATGGCTAAGAGAAACTTGCTGTCGTGTTGACGAACTATGGCTTGAATTTGCTTAATTGCTGCAAGATTCACACCGACGCGATCGCCTGGTTCTGTTTGAAGTGCTTTGAGTTCGGGAATTGGCTGTTGTTTAGTGATATAACGCTCCCATACTTCGACTAATGCTAAAGGTGGTTTACTATCTGGATAGTTGCGATCGCGTCCTACTGGTAAAGCTGTAGGAGTATGAGCAAACAAATCGTCAGTATTAATTAATAAAACTACTACCTGCGCCTCAAAACTGCCAAATCGCTGCAAATAAGCGAGTTCGTTTCTTGGCCCCCAAGAATTAGCCGAAGCATTCAAAACTTCGACTTGGGGATATTTGTCAGCGATCGCTGATGTTAGCGAATTCATGATTAAGCTGGAGATGGTATTTTTTTGATCCGTCCACCAACCACCATTGGCGATGGAGTCTCCTAACAACAGCACTCGCAACGTCGAAGGTGCAGGAATTTTAGCGATGGAACTGCTACGCATGGAAAATTCGTTAATTTCAATGCGATTACCAAAGCGACGAGTGCTTTGATTTGGTGCTAATAAGTAACCGATCTGGGAGTCACCAATATAAACGAGGGGATTACCAAAACCAAAAAGCGATCGCAATCCCATCTCCATCACAATTAGTAGTCCGATTACTCCCAAAATCATGAATATTACTACTTTCACTTGTTAACCCTCAGCGATAAATTATGCAAATCTACAAGTATAAAGTAATCAACTATACTATATTTTTTCAGTATGTCCTTCTGAACGCATAGATTTATCAACTCGTAGATTCACTGAAAAATCTCATTAATTAGCGCCCAACATGATTATTTCTGAATAAGTCAAATCAGGTATATAGAAGAATGCAGCAGAATAAGGTATTAATCTTCAGAATAAAGCCATATACCTAGAGATTTTCCTACCTATTTCCTGCCGTATCTTGTTTCTTTGTATAAAGTAAAATAGTACTACTAACGGCATAAGTAAATTTAGGGATGTATTTGTTGCAAAGCTTAAACAAAATAACAGAAGAAACTTAACTTGTTTTGCTAACAGAAGGACTACAATCAAAACGGACAAATTAGGACTCTAACGAAGGAGGATTAAAGGCTATGTCCGACTTAAATAGAGGAATTATGAAATTTGAGGGTGCAGACTCTCCAAAATTGGTGACTATTTCTACCGTGTTGCTTTTGGGTTCGATTGCTGGCCTAATTATTTGGGCGCTGCAAGCGGCTTATGCCCTAAATTAAGTAACAAAGTTAGAACTTACGTACAACAATTGTCTGTAGAGACTGGTTTTAGGGGTGTAAGGGTTTTGAATAACTACACCCATACGCCCCTGTAACCTTGCCCAAAGCCTTGATTTTGCGCTTTTATGCGTAAGTTCTATTAAATAGCAGAATTCTGGCCATTGACCCCGGAATTCGACTTTGAGAAAATGTCTGCACACCCTTAAAAAAACTTCAAAAAGATTTTAGACTTTGCGATTTGAGATTTTAGATGCAATATAAATCTAAAATCCAACATCAACAATGCTTGAACTTTGGGGTGCCTTAGTTATTTTAATTGCCTGCCCCTTATTAGGCGGCTTACCGCTGATAGCCTGGATTACCAACGGGTTAACAGGTAGGCGATTGTCACAAATAGGCACAAAAAACATCAGCGTCTCGGCTGCTTTTTATCATGGCGGCACATTAGTAGGGCTTTTGGCAGTATTGTCAGAAGCGTTAAAAGGAATCGCCGCCGTTTTTCTGACTCGTGCATTTTTCCCAGATGGATCACCTTGGGAAATAGTCGCCCTGATAGCCTTAGTCTTAGGTAGATTTTGGCTAGGTAAAGGTGCAGGAACCACTAATGCTGCTTGGGGATTTCTCATCCATGATCCCCTAGTGACTGTATTTGTCAGCTTTTTGGCAATCACGACATTTTTAGTATTTCGTGCCAAAAAACCAGTAAAGTACGGGGTGTTAGTTTTGTTTCCCTTACTTGTGACTATTGTGCATTCGGATGATGTATTTAGAATGCTGGCAGCGATCGCCTTAGCTGGCTTACTAGGCTGGATTTATCGGCAAATGCCTGACGATTTAGATTTACCAGCCGAAGAAGCACAGACAGATACACAAGCAACATTAGAAAAGTTACAGGGCGATCGCCCAATTTTGACTTTAGATAATGAATTAGATGGGGCGATAGTTGGGCAGAAAGCTGCTACTCTCTCGCAAATTAAGCGTTGGGGCTATCCTGTACCGAAAGGTTGGGTAATTGTTCCTGGTGCTGACCCAGAAAAGTTAATCGCCATTCTTCAGCCATCAGATTTATCGCCGTTAATTGTGCGTTCATCAGCCATTGGGGAAGACTCCGAACACGCTTCCGCCGCTGGACAGTATGAAACTGTAATCAGTGTCACCAGCAAACAGCAATTGCAAAATGCGATCGCCCAAGTGCGTGATTCTTACAACCATCCGGCTGCTGTGCAGTATCGTAGCGATCGCGGTTTACCAGAAACAGCGATGACGGTACTGGTACAACAGCAAGTGCAGAGTGTGTATTCCGGCGTGGCTTTTACTCGTGATCCCATTACCCAGCAAGGTGATGCGATTGTCATTGAAGCTTTACCTGGTAGCCCGATTCAAATCGTCTCTGGACAAGTTACACCAGAACCATATCGCGCCTTTGTCGTCGAGACAGATAATATTTCATCTATTCATATAGAAGGAACGGGACAAGTCCCCCAATCCATCCTCAAACAAGTAGCTTACCTCGCCCACCGCATCGAAAAACGTTATCACGGTATTCCCCAAGATATTGAGTGGAGTTATGACGGACAAACTTTGTGGGTGTTGCAAGCAAGGCCAATTACTACCCTATTACCAATTTGGACAAGGAAAATTGCAGCGGAAGTGATTCCCGGTGTGATTCACCCCTTAACTTGGTCAATTAATCGCCCGTTAACTTGTGGTGTGTGGGGAGATATTTTCACAATTGTTTTAGGCGATCGCGCTTCTGGGTTAGATTTTACAGATACTGCTACATTGCACTACTCTAGAGCTTATTTTAATGCCTCCCTCTTAGGAGATATTTTTCTGCGGATGGGTTTACCACCAGAAAGTTTAGAATTTCTCACCAGAGGCGCAAAAATGAGTACCCCGCCGTTGCAGTCAACAGTGCAGAATCTGCCAGGATTAATGCAGTTGCTGAAACAAGAATTAAATTTAGACAAAGAATTTAAGCAAGACTACCGCCAATTATTTATTCCTGGGTTATCTCAATTAGCCCATGAATCAATTGAGGAAATGGAGTCGGCGGAAATCTTAGCCAGAATTGACTTTAACTTAGAATTACTGCGACGTGGTACGTATTACAGCATTTTAGCGCCCTTGAGTGCGGCAATTAGACAATCAATTTTTCGGGTAAAAGATGGGCAGATTGATAACAGTGTGACACCAGAAGTCGCCGCCTTGCGATCGCTCAGTGCTTTAGCCGCCGATGCAAGACAAGTATTACCAGAGTTTGAACCAGACAGAGTTTTTGAACAATTAGAACAAACTCCCGAAGGACAAAAAGTTCTTTACGAATTTAACGAACTGCTAGAAGATTACGGTTATTTAAGTGATGTGGGGACTAACATTGCTGTTCCCACCTGGAAAGAAGACCCCCGACCGATTCAGCAGTTATTCGTCCAGTTGATTCAAGGTAATCAACCTGAAACTGGGGATGTTGACCCGATTAATCGCGCCTTATCAGGTAAACGCAAGCGTGGCTTTGTCCAAGAACGTATAGATATTAAAGGACGGGTGACAGAGGTGTATTCGCGGCTATTAGCCGAATTGCGCTGGCGATTTGTAGCGATTGAGAAAACTTGGCTAAAATCTGGGTTACTCAAAACAGCCGGAGATATTTTCTTTTTAGAAATAGCCGAAATTAGACAACTAATTGCCGAAGTTGATCCGCCGTTGCGAGAACGCTTACCAGAAATTATCGAATATAGGCGATCGCAATTTATAGAAGATAGCAAAATTCCCCAAGTCCCAATTTTAGTTTACGGTAATACACCACCGCACCCCCTAGCACCTTCTCCTATCTACTCTGACCAAGTATTACAAGGTATTCCCGCCAGCCACGGACAAGCAGTCGGTCGAGTCAAAGTTGTGCGGAACTTACAAGATTTACCACAAATCGACCGCGATACTATTTTGGTTGTACCTTACACTGATTCTGGCTGGGCCCCTTTGTTAGTTAGGGCTGGCGGACTAATTGCAGAAGCTGGCGGTAGATTATCTCATGGTGCAATTGTCGCCCGTGAGTATGGTATTCCTGCTGTAATGGATGTCAAAGGTGCAACTTGGCTATTGCAAGATGGTCAACGAGTCCGCATTGATGGGTCTAGGGGTATCGTAGAACTATCTAACGACTTAAGACCACAATGATTACCACTTCCCTCAATAATTTGCCGGAAGAATCCGTTTCTCACAACCCCGATATCAAAAAAAAGGTGATGTTACGCCTTGGCGATTTACCTCACCTCACTAACTTTTCTCAAGCCCGTTTTGCTCCCGGACACACCGCACCAGCACACACCCATCGAGATATGTGTGAAGTATTTTTTGTCGAAGCTGGCTCAGGGATAATTCGTGTTGACAACCAAGAATATCCTCTGCTTCCCGGAAACTGTATCGCCATAGAGCCAGGAGAAGTTCATGAAGTCATCAACAATGGCGTAACTGAACTAGTCCTTACCTACTTTGGTTTAAGAGTGGAATCAAGAGCGTAATTATTGGGTTATTGTCAAGTAATTCTACTGATATATCTGGGGGTGCTTACATCCAGAATCCAAAATGATAGTTACTCAAGAGGTATAGTCTTTTATCTATGTCATCAATTTAATATTTAGGATTGCTATAACCATAATTGGCATAAATTAGTCTTGCCCCGCTTGCCAATGAGGATTAATCAGACTTGTGAGAATATGGTCTTGCCATTTACCATTAATTAATAAATAGTCTCTAGCATATCCTTCCACGACAAATCCCAGTCGTTTTAGCACATTACCGCTACGTTGATTATGTGGCATATAATTTGCCATAATGCGATGAAAATTTAAATCATCAAATACATATTGAATTGCCTCTTTTAGTGCTTCTGTCATGTAGCCTTTACCTTGTTCATTTTCTGCCAAGCCATAACCTACATAGCAAAAATGGGCGGCTCCCCGAATAAAATTATTAAAATTAATAGTTCCGACGATGAGTTTAGGATTTTTTTTAGAAAAAATAAATAGTTTTAAAGATTGGTCATGAATGAATTCTAAAAATGTATTTTCTAGTTGATATTCCCAATACTCCTCTGTAAAAAAATCATCTACCCATTGAGGATAAAATGGAGTCAGATAAGCTTTGTTTTCCCGAAAATATTTTAATATTTGGGGAATATCTTCTTTGATGGCAATGCGTAATAGTAGGCGATCGCTAGTAATAATTGGTAATTCCGAATTCATACAAATTTGACTAAATCAACAACTTATAGCTACAGTATTTAGACTTATTGACTTTTTTATTCCATCTGTTTACGGCTGTAACTGCTGATCGAAAATAGTAAAACTGTTATAACAAGATTTCAGAAAATTAGCATTTTCTAGATTTGTACAGCAGAAATCTGCTTAAACTAGGTTTTAGTTTGTAAGTTAGCATAAATAATACATAAGTATCATAAAAGAGCGAGCGCACTGTACTAGATCGAAAATTTGGGAAATGAGGCGATCGCATTTTGATGATATTCAAGGCTTTAGTAGCAGAGGGTGAGTTGTCTGTTGAGGTAGTCAACAATCTTAGAGAGATGGTAGCGCGATCGCTATATAGAATTCCCTCGTTATACCAATTCACCAAATAATTGAGACAAATAGATTGACACAACCCAGGCGCAGACAGCAATTCCCAATCCAAAATCTAAAATGGTATTAGCCGCTTAATTCACCACCTTGCACGAAAAATATCACAAGCCACGTTTCTCAACAGGGTTCTTGAGGAAAATGGCTTGTAATTACGAGAGATTGAATAACAATCTTCAGGCTAAATTTTCGGGTTCTACACCTAAAGCTTTTAATTGTTCTGCAAGTAGCTGCATTTTGTGTTCTGTTTGGATACGTAGTTGTCGCTCAACATATAACTGTTCTTCTATTTCTTGGATACGTTCTTCTGGGGTAGGTAACCTTTGTCCTTGCTCGTCATACCAATACAACCATTCCCGTGCAATACCTTGATAAAGTCCTATTTCGCTACCAATTCCTAAATTAATTTCTGGTAGCCAAATGGGATTTCCTGACATAAGGATATATTCACCATCTATTAATTGATAAACTTCCAGATGTGGCTTTTTCTTTCGTAAGGGTTTGTAAATAACGTAGTATAAAACTCCTAATTCTTTGGCGTAAAATTCTTTTTTGGTACTGTATTCGTCATGACTGAGTTGAGAAACAACCTCTAGTGCTAAAATTGGGGGCTGTTTTTCTTCCCACATAACATAACTCAGGCGTAAGTCACCATCAATAAAGCGCTTCACTCCTACACTGAGAAATCCATCAGGAGCGATCGCCGCTTTTTTCGGGTCGTAATAAATCCCCATATTAACGCCAAAAAACCAATCCCAGCGTTCTGACCATACAAACGCCAGTGTCGCTTTCAGCAAACTGGGAATTAAATCTTGTAGTTCATTATCCACAGGTATATCCTCTGAGTCTGGTAGCTCTTCGGAAGACGGCAAACAGTGTAACGGGTTGTAGTTTAACATGACTGGTCTTAGTAGATGCTATTTCTAGAAAGATTTTAGAAAATAATGTAATTTTGATATGTGTAGATATCGCAAAGTTTTAATAATGTAAATTAATACTGCGTTTTTATGGAGAATATGACATGAAGTGCCAAAAATAATCAACGAATAGCAAATGACGCATAGACACGTCAGCTACTTCCCACAGGTTAGATAATAAGTAACTTTATAACAAAATATCTCTTGGATGAATCAGATTATATATGACTCATATTTGATTTGAAGAAAAAACTCAGTACACTTTTATCCCTTCTTATCTGTTCCCTATTCCCTTCCTACGCAAATCATTTTAGTAATCAAAGCGGATTCCCATATAATAATTCTCAATAGTTAATATCTTAGCTTGAATAAAAAAGGCGAGTATAAAACCCGCCCTCAAAAACATAAATCGAACTTAACAATACTTGTCTAATTCCCAATTGTTGGCGCATTCAATGAAAGCTTTGGTGCTGCTTCTTTTTCCTGTGCCAACGTTGGTACAGAATCACGCAATCTTGCTGTCAATTGTACGGTTGTAGCGTCGTAAATTTGAGTGAGCAATTTGGGATAGAAACCAATACCAATAATTGGTACTAACAAACAAGCAATGATAAAGACTTCACGGGGTTCGGCATCGATAAGTTTCTGGTGAGAAACTAATTCTTCGTTTTCTTTACCGTAGAAAATTTCCCGCAACATTGATAGCAAATAAATTGGCGTTAAAATTACACCAACTGCCATCAAAAACACCACGATAACCTTGAAGGTAGAGCTATAAGCATCGCTAGTGGCAAAACCCACAAATATCATCAATTCTGCTACGAAACCACTCATGCCTGGCAATGCTAAAGAAGCCATTGAACAGGTAGTAAACATAGCGAAAATTTTCTGCATTCGCTTACCAACACCACCCATTTCATCTAACATCAGGGTGTGTGTGCGATCGTAAGTTGCACCGACCAGGAAGAATAAACTTGCCCCAATTAAGCCGTGAGACACCATTTGTAAAACTGCTCCACTCAATCCCAAATCGGTAAAGGAGGCGAGACCGATGAGGACAAAGCCCATGTGCGATATTGAGGAGTAAGCAATTTTTCGCTTGAGGTTGCGCTGGGCAAAGGATGTCAGAGCAGCGTAGATAATATTCACCACCCCTAAAATTACCAGCACTGGGGCAAAATAAGCATGGGCATCAGGCAGCATTTGGGCATTCATCCGTACCAAGGCATAACCGCCCATTTTTAGAAGAATACCTGCCAGTAACATGTGTACAGGTGCTGTTGCTTCACCGTGGGCATCGGGTAGCCAGGTATGCAGGGGAATAATTGGCAATTTGACGGCATAGGCAATCAAAAAGCCAGCATACAATAACAACTCGAAATTGAGGGCGTAATCTTTGAGAGCGAGCGATCGCATATCAAAGGTGACTGTATCGCCATAAAAGGCCATCGTCAACGCGCCGACTAAAATAAACAGCGAACCACCAGCAGTGTACAAAATAAACTTTGTCGCTGCGTATTGGCGCTTTTTACCACCCCAAATTGCCAGTAGCAGGTAAACCGGAATCAATTCCAGTTCCCACACCAAGAAAAACAGCAGCATATCCTGCACGGCGAAGACAGCAATCTGTCCGCCATACATCGCCAAAATCAAAAAGTAAAATAGCCTGGGCTTGAGGGTTACAGGCCATGCTGCCAAAATTGCCAGGGTAGTAATGAATCCAGTCAAAAGAATTAGGGGCATGGATAAGCCATCTGCCCCTACTGACCACTTCAAATCTAGTTGTGGTACCCAGGCATAACTTTCAAACAGCTGCAAATCTGGATTGGAGAAGTCATACCCGGTATAAAAGGCGTAGACAATCAGTGCGAAGTCTAGTAGCCCAATAATCAGGGAATACCAGCGCACGGTTTTACCATCTTTATCAGGGATGATCGGAATCAGGAGTGATGCCGCAATCGGAAATAGGATAATCGTCGTCAGCCACGGGAAATTAGCTGTATTCATCACAATTTATCTGCAATCAAAATCATGTTTTTCAAGGAAGCCCTAGCTATTAACTAGCAGCTTTTTGAAGATTTGGCATTCCTTGTTAGGTTGATTTAATGAATATAAAGAAAGATGAAGGTGGGTCAACCTATACCCTAGCCTTCATCTTTGAAAGTGCTGAGTTCTGAGTTAAAAGTGCTGAGTCAAGATAG
Source organism: Nostoc sp. HK-01 (assembly GCA_003990705.1). Classification (GTDB taxonomy): domain Bacteria; phylum Cyanobacteriota; class Cyanobacteriia; order Cyanobacteriales; family Nostocaceae; genus Nostoc_B. The sequence goes on along the minus strand of AP018318.1, from coordinate 3,854,256 downwards.
TGTCTGCGGTACTGCTTGCTAATTGCGAATTCTCTTTCTACTCAATACTCAGCACTCGGTTAGGTGATACCAAAAACGATCACTAAGCCTAAAACTGCACCAAACACAATTAAGGCATAGAATTGAACGCGACCGTTTTCTAAATATTTCAGACCTTCGCCGCTAACCAGGGTGAAAAAGCCTGTCAAGTTGACAGCACCATCAACGACGCGGAAGTCAACTTCCATCACTTGTCTAGCTAGGCGACGCAAGCCAAGGACGAAGACGCGATGGTAAATGTCATCAAAGTACCACTTGTTGAGGGATAGCTCGTACAGTGGTTTGATTTTAGCTGCGATCGCAGCTGGGTCGATTTTCCCGCGCAAGTACATTAAGGAAGCTAAGGTAATCCCAATCAAGGAAATCCCCACTGAAGCCCCCGCCATAATATAAAATTCGGTCGGGTCAAACTCGGCGGCTTTTTCGAGAACTTCGCTGAGAGTTTCGTTGGGTGAGTAAATAAATTCCTCAAAGTAATTGGCAAAGGGAGTTCCCACCAAACCAATCAAAATCGAAGGCACAGCCAACACTACTAATGGCAAGGTCATTGTCCACGGTGATTCATGGGGAGAATCGCTGTGATGACCATGAGAACCATGATGGTCTCCTGTGGCAGCTAGTTCACCGTGTTTCATTGCCCCAGGTCCAAAATTCGGAGCTGGTTCTGCGGCTTGTAGTTCGAGAATGATTGTCGATGCTTTTTTGAGCTTGTCTTTAATTTTCTCGTCATTGCCCCGGAATTTGCCTTCAAATGTCATGAAATACATTCTGAACATGTAGAAAGCTGTAATCCCAGCAGTTAGCCAACCAATGATCCACAGAAATGGATTGGCCTCAAATGCCTTGCCGAGAATTTCATCTTTTGACCAAAAGCCGGCAAAAGGAGGCATCCCGGAGATTGCCAAGCAACCAATCAAGAAGGTTGTAGCTGTGACGGGCATATATTTCCGCAGTTTGCCCATCAGCCGCATATCCTGGGCTAAAGCGGGGTCATGACCGACAACTCCCTCCATACCGTGAATTACAGAACCGGAACCCAAGAACAGCATCGCCTTGAAGTAAGCGTGAGTCATCAGGTGGAATAAACCAGCACTGTAAGCGCCTACTCCCATCGCCATCACCATGTAACCTAATTGGGAGATGGTGGAGTATGCCAAGCCTTTTTTGATGTCGTTTTGCGTAATCGCAATGGTTGCCCCTAAAAATGCCGTAAATGCCCCAGTAAAGGCAATGACGTTCATTGCGGCGGGAACGTGTTCAAAAACAGGGTACATCCGAGCAACCAGGAACACACCCGCAGCCACCATTGTGGCAGCGTGGATTAAGGCAGAAATGGGTGTCGGGCCTTCCATCGCGTCTGGTAGCCAGACATGGAGAGGGAATTGCGCCGATTTCGCCACTGGGCCGAGGAAGACTAAAATCGCAAACAGAACGGCAAGGAAATTGCTGATTGTCCCTGATTGCACTAGTTGGGCGAGGCGATCGCCCATGATATGAAAATCAAAGCTGCCAGTTGCCCAAAACAGTCCCAAAATACCGAGTAATAAACCAAAGTCACCGACGCGGTTGGTCACAAATGCTTTTTGACAGGCATCTGCCGCTGACTTGCGATCGTACCAGAAGCCGACCAGCAAGTAGGAACACATCCCCACCAGTTCCCAGAAGATATAAATTTGCACTAGGTTGGGGCTGACCACCAGACCCAACATTGAGGAACCGAATAAGCTTAGATAAGCGTAAAACCTTACATATCCTGGATCATGTGCCATGTAGCCATCGGTGTAAACCATGACTAGAAAGGCTACGGTTGTCACAATTACCAGCATGAGGGCGGTTAGATGGTCAATAGTGTAGCCCATGCTCAGGTGGAAATTTCCCGCTGCTGCCCATTCCAAGGTACGGAGATAAGTCGGGTGTCCTTGAATTTGACTCCATAGCAAGGCAAAGGACAAACCCATCGCTGCTCCCATCAAGGAGATAATCAACACAGCGTTGAGTTGCCGCAGGCGGTTAGTCACCTGATTTATCGAAATTAATCCCAAACCGACCAGCATTGCCCCTAATAAAGGGAACACCGGAATCAGCCAGGCATATTCATAGATTGCTTCCATCACTGACGCGTAATTTTAGAATTCTTGACTAGCTTAGGACAGTTTTGCGGCGGCTGTCCTCCGCAAGCATCTGTCCAGGTCGGAACTGTTAATAATTGTGACACACACCCCTGATGATAAAATACCCCACCCAAGGGTGATTGGGTGGGGTAATTAAGCATGGTTTTAGATTTAGCCAAAAGTCCATAGTTAACAATCAAAATTATTATCTATTGACTATTGACTTATATTATGCTGTACGACATTCTAAATCTGCCGTTTGGGGATGGTTGTATGTTTTAGAACGGTTGGTATAGGTGAGTTTGATTTCTTCTAACGCCAGACGTAAATCGTCTCTGCCACGAAAACCTTCTAGGCGATGTCGGATAATTCCGTTTTCTACTAAAAGTAAAGTGGGTAGTGACTTGAGACGATAAGTGTTGGATAGTTTGAAGTTTTCATCAGCATTAACTCCCACCAATTTAATTTGCTCCCCACATTGAGATTTAAATTGCAACAATAAAGGGTGGATAATGCGGCATAAGCCGCACCAGGGTGCTTCAAAATTTACTAAAACAGGTACTGGAGATTCTAAAACTTCTTGAGTAAATGTCCGCTCACTAACCGACAACACCATGACGCCTCGAAAATTATAAGGTTTTAATATCAAACTAGCTATCAGCAGGGAGAATTGGCAACCTAGTCAGCACCTACCTATGAATAAGCATTCAGGATTAAGATGATTCAAAAATTTCTTCTGCTTTGATTTTAACTCTGATAAAAAAGCCAGCGCGATTGTCACAGTGGCATTTTGATTTTTTAACTCCTGATTTCCTCTGTGATAGAGGGCGTTGAAAATACTGTGCCATTAAATTCTCAACCAAAGTATTTGATCAGCGACTTACCACTATATGAAGATCAAACTGGCTAAGTTTACCCCCACTGACTACTAGTTGATTTGATCCTACATTGATTTGGGAGCAATTGATAAGTGGAAGTTTCTATTGACTCAGATTTTTTGTTGATAGTGGGGATCAGCAAAAATCACCATCCTATCTTACTAGTTCCTATTATCAACAGTGGATGTGACCACCACAGCAGAGCTACAAAAATTACTACTCCTAAATAAGCCGGACGGATAAATTCCTGCCATAAGATAGATTGACGACCATCAATAATTGCTTTAAAGGGAATGATGGAAGTTCTTTGTTTCACAAGTTCAAAAGCTTCGCCGTAACGTTGAGATAAACGGCGATCGCCATGCCAAACTCCAAATAAGTGATGTAATACCAATCCCAGAGATGTTACGAGGGTAAAGCTAGTTCCTAACCACAGACTATGGGCAATACACCAAATAACTTGTCCTACCATTTGGGGATGACGGGTAATTCGGATAATCCCCGTTTCGTACAGATGGACTTGGGGCTTTTGAATAGCCGCAATTTCTAGTAGATTGAAGGTGGCAGGATACAAAAACAAAAACGAAATTGCTGACAACACCCAAACGACAGCCTTTACCCCTGGTAATCCCTGTACCTGCCAAATTTGCCAGCCATCATAGCGGTGGTTAAAAAAGTAAATAATTAAGATGACAGCCAACGGTAAACTAACTAATGCAAATAAAATGCGATAAAGCCTTGCTCCTATGTGCTTCTCAGCCAATGGACGTAGAGCAGCCCCGCCGCTGTGGGCGATCGCAAAAGCAAATTGTAACCCCAACATGACAAAATGACTGGGAGTAAACCAAGGATCGGGCATCGTAGACATGGGTGAAGTTATTTAAACAAAAGTTAATACAGTACAACCAATAACACAAAGTATTCAACAGGGGACTTGAGCAAAGATGCAATATTACTGTCTTTTTCTAGTCAAGTCTTCAAGTTTTAAGATGCAATAAATCATCTCTCACTTTTTAGTGATGAAATCGGATTTATTGCCAAAGTTGCTCCTTTCAAAGTTTGTGGGTTGAGCCTTATGTCTGACCTTCCTTTCACTTTAGATCAGTTACGTATCCTAAAAGCGATCGCTGTAGAAGGGAGCTTCAAGCGTGCTGCTGATAGCCTGTATGTCTCCCAACCTGCCGTTAGTCTGCAAGTGCAGAACCTGGAACGGCAACTAGATGTTCCCTTATTTGACCGTGGTGGCCGTCGCGCACAATTAACCGAAGCAGGGCATCTACTTTTAAGTTACGGCGAAAAAATCCTCAGTTTGTGTCAAGAAACCTGTCGCGCTATTGAAGATTTGCAAAATCTCCAAGGCGGTACATTAATTGTTGGCGCTTCTCAAACCACTGGGACTTATTTATTGCCCAGAATGATTGGGATGTTTCGCCAAAAATATCCCGATGTGGCAGTGCAATTGCACGTTCACTCGACTCGGCGGACGGCTTGGAGTGTAGCCAATGGACAAGTTGATTTAGCAATTATCGGTGGTGAAATTCCAGGTGAATTAGCAGAATCTTTGGAAATTATTCCTTATGCAGAAGATGAACTGGCACTGATTTTGCCAGTCTTTCATCCCTTTGCCAAACTTGAAACAATTCAAAAAGACGACCTATATAAATTACAATTCATCGCTTTAGATTCACAATCAACTATTCGCAAGGTCATCGATCAAGTACTAGCACGCTGCGAGATTGATACCAGACGTTTTAAGATAGAAATGGAACTCAACTCCATAGAAGCCATCAAAAATGCTGTGCAATCAGGCTTAGGGGCTGCCTTCGTTTCGACATCAGCGATCGCTAAAGAATTACAAATGGGTGTGCTACACTGCTCCCCCATTGAAGGAGTGATCGTTAAACGCACACTGTGGCTGATTTTTAATCCCAATCGGTATAGATCTAAAGCAGCGGAGGCATTTAGTCAAGAAATTTTGCCGCAGTTTGCTACTCCAGGATGGAACCAAGACCTGATAAAATTATCAGAAAAAAAGCTAGTAGTTAATACATTAGATGTAGCAACACCCAGTTCCTCTGACGAGGGCTGATACTTGTCAATAGTCAATAGTCACTAGTTAAGGGCTACAGGCTATTGACTACTAACTGTGGACTATTGACTCAAAACTAACATGGAAGCTTACTGCACCCGTCCACGCTGCCCCCGCCCGAAAAACTATTTTGCCGACCTAGATGAAGCGACAACCTTAAAAACAGCCCAGCAAAAATACTGTGCTACCTGCGGAATGCCACTCATCCTTGATGGTAGATACATGTCCACCAAATTGCTGGGTCGGGGAGGATTTGCTTCCGCCTTTCTTGCACGCGATCGCCGTATTCCAGGAATTCGTGCCTGTGTAGTCAAACAGTTCCAACCTGCGGAAAACATCAGTGCCAATCAACTGCGAATCGCCCAACAACTATTTGAAAGAGAAGCAGATGTCTTAGCCGAAATTGGCAGAGAACACGAACAAATACCAGAACTATACGCTTTTTTTCAAATTACTGTTCCTGGCTTTAATCAGCCAAGTCACGAAGAACAGTTTTTTTACTTAGTACAAGAATATATTGATGGGCTAAATCTTGAGGAAGAACTAACGCAAAAGGGTAAATTTTCTGAAGCAGAAATTTTATATATGTTGCAAGAAATCCTGACAGTACTCAAGTTTGTCCATGATAAAAGTATTATTCATCGAGATATCAAGCCTTCTAATATCATGCGCCGCCAGGATGGGAAACTATTTCTCTTGGATTTTGGTGCAGTTAAGCAAGTCACAAATGTCGCAACAGGTGCGGTTGCCGCATCCACAGGAATTTATTCAGCCGGATTTGCACCCCCAGAACAAATGACTGGGAATCAAGTATTTCCCTGCACCGATTTATATGCTTTGGCTGTGACTGCTGTTACCTTGCTCACAGGTGAACCAGCCACACAGTTATTCGACCCATTGATTAACCAGTGGACATGGCGATCGCATGTGAATATTAACCCCCACCTAGCTGATGTTTTAGATAAAATGCTTTTGCCTGCGGTCAGTCAACGCTTTCAATCCGCCGAGGAGGTGCTAAAAGACCTTTTTCCCCAGTTCATACCCCCAACAACTCTGGGAAACACACCACCTCAACCCCAGGTAATACAGTCAAATTCCGCTTTTTCTACTAGGGAGTTATTATCAGGGGCAGCTGTTAGCGGCTTTGAAAGTGCATTAATTGCGATCGCTCTATTTAGCCTCATCCCATTACCCATAATCGTTGTGATGATCACAATGGTGATTTTGGGTGTCATCATTTTTGCTCAAACTCGACGCTGGATTAAAACCACAAATTTGTTAATTGTTGCAGCAATTACCTTTGCGATCGTTCTTTTCATTCCTTCCTTGCAAGCAGGAATGGATATTCAACAAATAGTCATACTAGGACTTGCTGGCAGTTTAATAGCTATTGCCGTTACAACACTATTTCAGCTTATATATAAATTCTTATCTATGATGTTTTAAATAAAACCAAGCACATTTCTACTTGTCACCCGCAGCCAGTAATTTCAGGAATTAGATCGAGGTACTGTGTAGCATATTTCGTACCAAAATAATTGTACCTAGAGAATTAGAGTTTAACGAAACTTTAACCTAGAGTTACCCATAAAATGAGAAATTACTTTCAAGGGAAAAAAACCATACAACCAACTATGACGCAACAACATAGAACTAACGAAACTAAAGTTTTGGTTCTAACACTAGCAATCACCTTGGGACTAGTGGGTGGTTTGTTGTGGTGGTTTTCTCACAGCTATGGTATAAAAGCTGGTTATTTTAATAGAACACGGGTAGACACACCAAGTACTGATACTTTTTCCCAAGTACCCAATGTTCCCACAGGATTATTTAGTTATGGGGGTAGTACTACTTGGGCCCCCATCCGTCAACAAGTAGATTCAGCAGTAAAAATTGTTTGGCCTAGATTTCAACTACGCTACACCGAGCCGATAGAAGCTGCACCCGGTTCTGGTACAGGAATTAAGATGCTACTAGGTAATCAGTTAGCATTTTCTCAGTCTTCCCGCGCCTTGAAACCAGAAGAAAACGAACAAGCAAAACAATTGGGATTTACAATCAAAGCTGTTCCAGTAGCAATTGACGGAATTGCGATCGCTGTTCACCCTAATCTCAATCTGCCTGGATTAACCCTCGCCCAGCTAAAAGATATCTACACAGGTAAAATTACTAATTGGGAGCAATTAGGCGGAACAAAGCTACCAATAACACCATACTCTCGCCGTCCAGAAGACAGCGGAACTATCGAGTTTTTTGATGAGAACGTTCTAGGTGGAGAAAAATTTGGTAGCAATGTGCAATTTATTGATACTACAACTAATGCCTTAAAAGAAATAGCCAAAAACCCTGGTGCAATTTACTATGCCTCAGCACCAGAAGTAGTTGGACAGTGTAGCATCAAGGCTTTACCACTAGGACGACAGCCAGACAAATTTGTTGAACCTTACAAAAAACCTTATATTCCCTTAGAAAAATGCCCGCAACAGCGTAACCAACTGAATACAGAAGCATTTCAAACTGGTGAATATCCCATCACCAGACGTTTATTTGTCATTGTGAAACAAAATGGACAAAGTGATCAGCAAGCCGGAGAAGCTTACGCCAATTTGCTGCTCACAAATCAAGGTCAAGAATTAATTGCTAAAGCCGGATTTGTCAGACTGCGCTAATCAAGATTGGCGATTTATCGCAGTCCAAGCATAAATTAGGTCTATGTTGATCATTAAAAGTCTGAAACATACTAAATTTAACGCCGTTTGCAACTTTTTTCTCAAACCGCGTAAATTTATGTTCAGTACTTTGCTACGTACAGGCAAAATTGACAATTGGAGCCTAGGGTTAGGCTCCAATTGTGTGAATCAACTGTATTTCCACTGCACCACTGATAACAACAAGATAGACAATTGCACTGAAAAAGTCTTGGGTAATCAATACTTTCGACTCTAATTGTGAGTTTTTTCAAGACCACCCAAACTTTAGATAAAGTTGGCTGATCTTTATTACTGGAATCTACTACGCTTTTGCCTTAAACAAGCATTATCTTTATGGTTCAATTTAGTTCCTGCTGTTGAAAGGCAAACAAGAGAATTAATAAGTTCTCTACCAAGAACTATTATTTTTGCCTTGTGAATATCTTGTACAAGAAACAAACTTCACACAGAGGCTTTTTTATCTAGAAACTACCCGATTACGCACAATCTGTTTGTGGTGGTCAAACAGATTGGTCAAACACAACAGTAAGGAGGTGTTGCTGCGCCAACTTACTGATGACTGATCGGGGTTAAGTTCTAATAGATGCCGTGACAGGAACTCTAAAAGCGTCTTAGCTGGCTCTATTAATTGATTCTGCTGGCAAGCAAATGAGATTATCTCCTTGAGTGAGGATTAAACCTCTTTGACGCAATTTGCCCATTAAGCGGGTGACAGTTACACGAGTAGAGCCAATCGCGCTACCAATTTGGGCATGAGTTAAAGGGAAAGGCAAACAATAGCCTCGAATCACATCGGGATCAGTTTCGCTCATTGCCGGTTCACCATATTCCTCAATTAACAATGTGAGGAATCCTAAGAGTCGATCAATTGTGCGTCGTTGGCCTAAAGCACTCAGCCACAACAATTTACGTTGATGCTGATACCTAAAGGCATCCATAACTTCGCGCCGGAAGTGAGGCCAGTTGTCTAAATCATGCCAGTACATCCATAACACCGCAGTTTGGTCAACGTGCGCGTATGCCTGGAGGGTGAATGGTGACTGAGCCACAATTTCAAATGGTTGTCCTGCTCCCACAAAACCCAAGAAAGCTTCTTCTGGAGTTCTGTTAATGCGTCGAGATGTTAGCTGACTGGCAGTAGCACTAACTTGAGCAGTACCTACCATACGGATCGCACCTCTTTGCACCAAATACAGCAATCCAGGTCTAGCTGGAATGCGCTCATCTTTGCTAAAGGTGCGGCAACGATAGTGTTCTTGAGCCCAATCAAGAATACGTTGCCAAGTCAAAAAAGGGCGTGATGCCTCAGAAAAGGAGGATGGAGATTGCATAGGTAACAAAGAGCGTTCGGCTGAAGACAAAGACGTTATAAAACAAGGTGCAAGGAGTGTCTTTGTGTTGACGGGTAGGCTTAACGCCTAACAGCGTCAGCCATCCAAAGAGTAGAAAGCAATTTTGCCCCTACTCTTTTGTTATACTTCTTACTGTACAATCATGGTAGTAAAGTTTACTTACTATTCATAGAATATTTATTAAATTTTATGCTCTTCTCATTTTTCTTTATATAGATAAAACTTATATCTAAAGAAAGATGACAAGCCACTGTTAGAGAAATAATCAAAAGATATTCTTATCGTATTTAGTGCAGAGTCAGTTAATAATCAGCAATTATTCGTCAATTAAGCAGTTAATATATGTCTTGTTGTTTAATACACTAAGTGAAATTACACAGGTAGAAAAAAAGCAATTCATAGAATTTAAAAAAAATCATCTATATAAAGATAGAGATAACAGCAAAATTTTGTATATCTCAGGAGTGGCACAGCAGTTATCAAAATCTCATAATTGCACCGCTATGGATATAGCCGATAGTATCAGATCTAAATTATCGGCGACCAGTGGCGACGTTTGTCAGGTCAAAATTGTTCCACCCGGTTGGATTTATTTAGAATTAACTCCTCCTTTTTTGGCAACTTGGTTACAACACCTGGTGATGGGATGCTTGGGACAAGACGGAAAGATGGGAACAGAAAAAATAAACTCAAAATTTAAAGACCACAACCCTGCAAATATTTTTGTTGTTCAATACTCCCATGCACGCTGTTGTTCATTAATATTGCTAGGTCATCGAGAGGGATTAATCAAACTGAGGGAACCTTTACCAGATAATCATCCTGCATTTGGGCAGCTATTACCTCAACAGCCAATACCTTGGTTGAATCATGACAAGCAACTTTGGCTCAATCTCTCAACTGAGAAAGATTTACTTGCTCAGTTAGTACAAGTAGTGGACAACTTGGCATGTGCGAGTAATAGTGATGCAATTAACTGGCAAAAAGCAGCTTTGAAGTTGAGTCAAGCGCTAGAAAACTTCTGGTGTCAGTGCCGCATTTGGGGTGATGTAAAAATTTATTCACCTGAACTAGCTCAAGCTCGGTTAGGTTTGGTGATCATTACTCAACATTTGTTGAGATTTTTGCTAGTAGAAAAACTAGGAGTTACTGCTCCGTGGGAACTGTGAACTTTTATCGTTGCCTAAAACTCACAAATTCAAAGGAGTTATCCCAATTCACCAAAATCTTGATACACATACAAAAACTGGTATGAATAAATAATTTATTGAAGTTATAAAGTTGAATTTTCTAGAAACAGCTACGCGATTTTGTTAGAAATAAGCGTGGTATTCAATCAGTAGTGTTTCTGACAAGAAATATAACAATTTTTATCGTAGCTATTGACCCATGAAAGTAGTTCGACTATACTTTCAGTTGTGTGAGGAGCGAACCAGCAAGAACACCGAGACGAAACACGGCCAGTCGTCGGTGTTCTTTCTGATTTCATGATGTACAAAAGCTTAAATAGCAATCTTTAAGAGAGTAGAAATTTTTTGATGGCGATCGCGGCTCCATCTTTTTCTACACTAGGAGCTATCCACTGGGCGATCGCCTGCACGTTTTTTGGTGCATTACCCATCGCTATACCAATACCAGCATATTCCAACATTTCTACATCATTAAAGTTATCACCAATAGCCATCACATTGTTTCTTTGTAAACCTAGAAGTTCTTCAGCAAAATAACGTACAGCCGCCCCTTTGTTGACAGCAGGATTTGTGGCTTCAAAAAAGGTAGCAACAGAAGTTGTTAGGTAAAGTTCTGCGGGTGTGTACTGACGGCGCAAATTTCCCAGTAACCGATCAATCGCTTCTGTGTCATCGCACAAAGCTAGAATTTTTGTTGGTTCATGTTCAATTAAGATTTGGCGCAAATCACCCACAGCAATTGGGGTAATTCCAGATCGTTGTGCATAAATTTTGGTTTCTCTGGTTAACTCCCGCACATAAAGTTCATCATTGATGTAAAAGTGGATAGAAAGAAGCGATCGCCACTGGGGTTGTTCAAAATAGTCTAGTAGTTGGTGGGCTAGTTCTTTAGCTATAGGCAAATGACGATGTATTTTCTGGTTGTTTGGGTCTTGAATCCAGGCTCCTTGATAAGCTGCTAATGGCAGGTTAGAGCCAATTTCTTGGTGGAAGCGTAAAGCGGAACGATACATACGTCCAGTAGCAATTGCGACATGAATTCCTTTGGCTTGGGCTGCGGAGATCGCTTGTTTGACAGGTTTGCTTAAGGAATTAGATTTTCCGGCGATCGTACCATCTATATCTAAAACTAGTAACTTAATATCTTGTGTAGGTAGAGCTTGATTTTCAGGCGATGCCATATATGTAAATTTTTAACCTGTGAACTTCCAGTATGAGGGTAGCAGGCATTGGCACAAGATGATTCAGTCTAGGCGTTGCAATTGTCAACTAAAATGTAAGAATTTATGAGTCAAAAGTCAGAATCATGAATAAATCGGGAGTCTCCTAGATCAAGATTTTCCTATTCTCATAGTACTGATGATCAAACTCTAATTAATTCTGACTTCTGTATTCTGCACTCTTACCCCAAAATAAAAAACCCAGACTTATTGTCCAGGTTTTTCACAGTTAAATCAAATATGATTTTGACAGTAATAATCGGCATGAAGAGCAGTCTAACAAATGCACACCTTTGTAACTATGAAATGTGCTTTTTGGTATTTAATTGGTAGTAGATTAAATCAGGTGAGAAAAATCATCCATTTCAACCAATTAGTTAGACGCTTTGAGCCAGCTTTTTTTGCGTTGGGACATTAAACCAATTCCTGCTACTAAACCAAGACCAATTGCAGCAGAAGGTTCGGGTACAGCTTTGGGATCGTATTCGTAGGTGACAGTTAAACCTGCGGCAGCGTATGTATTAATGCCATAGGAAAAATTACCTGAACCTTTAACACTTGAGGTTGCATCTGCAAATAACTTAAAGTCTGCTGTTCCTGCGCCAAGAAAATATTGGAAAAATTCGTCGGTACTATCGATTGTTTTTGTTTGTGCTAGAGTAGCACTCAGCCCATTAACTTGCTTGCTAGATTTGGCAGCGACGGTATAATTATAAGACTGTGTTGGGCTGATGTTAAAGCGCTCTACACCTTCTGGTAGTTCCAATCTCAAATTACCTGCAAAATTGACCAGAACATTAGTAGCTTTGTTGCCTGTGTTGTTAAAATTCGCATCTCCCTTCAAGTTACCGAGAAAATCTATCGTTACACTTTTGAGAGTACCTAGTTTTGAGTTGAACTTTTGAACGCTGATTGTATCGTCGATATCTGTTTTATAGTAACCATCAGCTGATGCTGCTTCATCTGTAGGTTTGTATTGGTATTGAGTAGAGTAAGAGAGTGAAGCTGCATTTGCTGCGCCTGCGGTGGCTACGATACCTGCTAATGTGGTAGCTGCTGCTAGAGTTTGGAATAGTTTTGTTGTCATGGGAAATTGGGAAATTATCTTCTCAAACTGGATAAACGCAAGATTGCTACATTATTTCTAACTCGTAGTTTTTGGTTCTCGGCTTGCTAAATTTACCGAAATTTATGTGAAGCTTTGATTAGGAAAAAACTCGGATAAATCTAGCTTTGAGAACTATATATAAAGTTGTGTTAAGGTTAACAAATTAGATGGGGACATTGGTTGCACCTCCTTGACCCCTAAAAACTATCAAAAGTTTTTCCCCATAACAACTACATTTAACTCAGCAAATGCTCAGATATGAGGTAAATTTCCTATACATCAAGTTATTTATTAAGGATATATGCACTATTAGTATGATGAGCGTATAAGCTAGTGTGAATCGTTAAAATTTAAAAATTCTATGGGTGTAATTAGCACTATCTATGATTTAGAAATGAAAAGGTCTATTAACGATCGCCACAATAGTAGATAAAGGTACTTCAGAAAAATACTGTTGCTGAAATTGTTCTTCGCTGACTGCGGCTAAAAATTGAGTGACGGCTGCATCCGCTAGGTTGGCGGAAATTGTTTGGGGATTTTGGCTAATTTGTAAAGAACGGTCTTGTCTTGTGACGATAAATCCCCAATATTTTAAAGCTTTGATGCCTAACAGTAAGCTTTGGTTGCCTATGCTTAATTTTGCTAGTAGTTGTGTGCGGGTAACTAGTTGTTGTGTACGACTCAGATATTTAGCTATGCCAACTAGAGTCTGCCAAATTTCTTGGGGTGGTTGTAGGTGAGGTTTAGACCAAGCCAGGGCTAATTTTTGATGATTGTAAAGAGAACGTTGCCACCAAATGCGTACTTCATCCCAGCTAGTAGGGCATTCTTCGAGGATGAGTGGTGAGTGGGATGTGGGAAGTACTGAGTATTCTTGGTTGCGCCAGTCGAGAATTTGTGTTGAATATTGTTGATTGAGTTCTGAGTTAGCACTGGGGCGGACGGCGATTAATCTAATTTCATAGCGTTTTTTGAAACTGTTGTAATCTAGCTCGACTATGCAATCAGATTTACCTATAGGTAATTCATCTTTATAATGTCCCCACCACACACCAGGAAAAGGATTTTTAGTTGATTCATCCCGAATGTCAAAATCTGTTTTAATGTACTGTACTTTTTTTCCTTGCCAGTCTTGCTGATTGCGATGCCAAGCGTTTTCAAACCAGCAGTTTTGGATGAGTAGTTTTGGGACTGGGTTTCCCATACCGCAAGGTTCTAGCAGTTTCAGTTCTAAAAATAATTCTTTGCTTAAGTCTGCTACGGTAACTTTTAAATCTGCTTGAACTGTAGGCATCAATTCTGTACTACCCAAAGATTGCCGCAACTGCTGATTAATTGCTTGGGTAAATAAAGGTATATTTTCTACTGGTAGACTCAAACCCGCAGCATAGGGATGTCCGCCAAAACGATGTAATAAATGTGCTTGGTCTTTGACTAGTTGATATAAATCAACAGAATTGATGGAACGGGCTGAACCACGGGCTAGAGGAGTGGAGTTATCCAAACTCTCTTCTGTGCTTAACAAAATTGTGGGACGGCCTGTTTCTTGGGCTACTTGTCCGGCGACTAAACCTAACACGCCGACTGGCCATTGGGGATCTTCGAGAACGATGACGCTGGTAGTTGATAAATCTAATTGGGTGAGTTTTTGAGCTACTTGGGTTTGCACATCTTTTTGTAATGACTTGCGGCGAGTGTTGGCAAGTTCTGTCTCTTCAGCCAATTGATTGCAGTGTTTGGCATCACGGCTGGTCAATAATTCTACACAAAAACTTGCATCACCTTGAATGCGACTGACTGCGTTGATGCGCGGCCCCAAACCAAAGGAAATATCTGTGGGGCGATCGCCACTTTTTTGGCACAATTCTAATAATCGCCCTACACCTGGCCTGCGTCGCGCTATTGGTGGTTGTTTAAAGTCTATTTGTAAACATTGGATTCCCAATTGCGCTAAATACCGACAATCTCCCTTGAGTTGTACTAAGTCGGCAATTAACCCCACTGCTACTAAATCTAATAAATTCTCCAGTGCATCTTGCGGTACATTGGGCAGAGTTTGATAAAGTGCTTCTACCAACTTGTAAGCTACTGCTACCCCAGAAAGATGAAATAACGGATGTTCGCTTGGTAAATAACGGGGGTTAATAATTGCTGTAACTGGTGGACGTTGGGCGGGTAAGGTGTGATGGTCAGTAACAATAACATCTATACCTAACTGTTTGGCATAAATAATTTCATCAATATTTGTGCTACCCGTATCACAAGTAACTATTAATTTAAAATTTTGTTTTGCTAAATTCTCAATTCCTGAATTATTCAGTCCGTGAGATTCTCTGAGGCGATTGGGAATGTAGTAAGTTAAGTGGGTATATTGCTCAAAAAATTGTCCTAAACCATCCCATAACACGGCAGTGGAAGTGATACCATCAGCATCAAAATCTCCCCAAATAGCAACTTTTTCACTAGTATTACGTGCTTGCTGTAATCTTTCTATTGCTAGGTGCATTTCTGATCCAAATTCAAAAGGACTAGCAGGTTGATAGGTTTGATAGTTAACAAAAGCTGCTAGTTGTTGAATATCTTTGATACCTCTTTGCCACAATAATTGTGCAGCATATAATCCACTTGATGCAGGTATGTAAGGGTTTACTGCGGCAATAAACCAATCTGGTGGTTGTTCAGTTGGTGCTAAAAGCCACTGTGTTTGGTCATTAGTCATTTGTTATTTTTATTCTTCAGTTTTTATAGGTTCATTTACTAAAGGATTGAGGACTAATTCATTAGCAACACCGTCCGATTTTCTTGGACGAATTGTCGGACGCGATCGCCTGTAACCTGCTCTTTCTGCTTTTTGATGTTCGTAATCAATTAGTCTGCCATAATGCGGATGTTTACTTAAATTCATCGACAAGAAAATATGTTGCCGGATGTTACCAAATCCTTTACGATTAAAAAATTTCACTGCGGCTACATTGGTGGGATCAGTATCTACTAACATGAATCTTGCCCCATCTTCAATCATCCGAGCAACGACTTTATCAACTAATTTGTCTGCTACGCCTTGACGCTGATATTTTGGGTTAACGCCTAGCCACAAAATATAACCATAAGTCCAAGAGGCTTTAGTAATAATAGTTCCTAAAATAAATCCTGCTAGTTCTCCATTTGTTTCAGCTACTAAGCAATATTCTGGATCTGTATTATAAAGTCCGATTACTTCCCATTCATCCCAAGTACGGTATAGATATGGATATAAATCGCTTGTAAATAATTCTTCGCCCAAATGGTATATGGGAGCGATATCATCAATTCCTAATTCACGAACATAAATTGAATCGCTTTCGTCAAAGTTAGTCATGATTTAATATTCAAAATATGAGATTTTAAAAATATGCTAAATATAATGTATTTAGTTATAGACTAAAGTAATGATTGCTGAGTTTAAACCCATATAGTAATTATTATTTAAAGAGATACTTCTTGAATACTATCAATAGTTGGAAGTGGAGATGTGATTTTACCTTCAGTGGATGGTGTGCGTTGACAACGAATAGCAAACTGACAGTAATCGCAAGCTTTACTACTTTTAATTATTTGCGGAAATGGTTGACCATTTTGGTAAAGCTTTAGCCAATTAGACAGATAATTTAACAGTTCATTAAGGTCTTTTTCTGTTTGCTGATGTTGTCTATTATTATAAGTATATTTTATATTCTGTGGTCTGCCTTGAGACTGAACAAACCAGTAAGTCATAGAAATATTTTCTGGCAAATATTCGCTAGTTTCAGCTAACACGTACATATAAAGACGTGTTTGCCAATTTTGGGCTAATTTGCTTTTATCTGGTGGTTTTGGATAGGTTTTCCAATCTAAAATTTGTACTTGTTTGTTATCTGCAATTAATAAATCATAAATAACAGTTAGTAAATAATCTTGAAATTGTAGGGTGCGGTAGTGTTCACTGTCCCGAAAGGTTTGATTATGTCTTAGAGGTGTGACAATTTCTGGTGCAGCATTGGCAAAAGCAGACATCCAGCTTTGCAGTTGCGGGTCTGCTTGTAATAAACTATCGATTGGTAAACCTATTTCTTGTTGCTGCATTAGCAAGTGAAAGCGGCTACCTAAAGTTTGTCTTTCTTCGTGTTCTGGATCTGAAGGAGAATTGAGTTGTTCTAAATAAGTATGCTGAAACTGACGGGGACAACGTTCTAGTAAGTTGAGTTGTCCTTGAGATAGTCGTAATAAATTAGTAGAATTTGATAGCATTATTCTAGTTTAAATTTATAAGCGATCGCTCAGAGTAATTATTTCTCATTTGTAATAATTTTTATTTTGAGGATTATTTTGTTTATCTCAGATAAACTATAAGTAATTACTTAAATTATTCGTTATAACCAAATTTTTGTCTAAATTCTTCAAAATGATCTGCAAAAATAAATTTTGCACATATATGTTTTGAGCTAACTGGACAATAAATGCCAGGCTGTAATTGATATTTTGTGATTAAAGTTTTATCTTCATAACCAATTATGATTAATTCAGAACCGCATACTGCACATAAAATTCGACCTCCATTTG
The DNA here is from genome assembly GCA_003990705.1 of Nostoc sp. HK-01. Taxonomy (GTDB): domain Bacteria; phylum Cyanobacteriota; class Cyanobacteriia; order Cyanobacteriales; family Nostocaceae; genus Nostoc_B. The sequence continues at coordinate 3,836,980 of AP018318.1, read as the reverse complement.
TATAAATATCAAGAGCTTTTTGTAAGTTGTCACACTTACTATCATAAATAAAATTTTCTCTATTCATTACTATTCAAAATTTTAACTTAAAGCTTCACTCAACAAATCGCGGTGCGTTAAGGCACGATCTATTAAAGATTGAATTTGTGCTGATAAAAGTGGCTCACCATTTGCATAATGTTCCAGCCAAGTTTTACTAATAATATTTGCATCATCTGGTAAATTATCTAAATCCCATCCAGGTATCGCTAAATCTTCCATTAAACGATTAACTTTGGGATCATAACTGAGGGCAAAACAGCGACAACCTTCAGCAGCAGCCATAATTAAACTGTGTAATCGCATTCCAATTGCCATTTCAACACCACGATATACACCTTTTAAAAGTTGTGGATCTTCTAAACACAATATCTTACTAACATCTGCAAGATGAGGTTGAATGGCTTGGGCAATGCCTAAATCTTCACTTTTTTGAAATGGTAACAGTAAAATAAATGCTTGGGTAGCTGTTTGAAAATCCACTAATGCTTTTGTGAGGTTAGCTAGGCGTTTTGCTGTCAATTGAGGATGCGATCGCAATGTTACAGCAACTCTTGGCGCAGGTAAATCTGCTAATCCTGGTACTGATTTTCCTTGTAACGCCCAAACCGGATCAGGTGCAATGATATGGGGAATTTGCCAATCTGATAATAAAGCAGCACTGGCGCGATCGCGTACACTAATTTTGGTACAACCAGCAAAGTTGCGTTTTGCTAACCAACGAGTTTGCGGACGCACCAAAGGGCCAATACCTTGCGCCCAAGCAATGGTTTTCAAATTCATTGTTTGCGCCAATGTCATCAATCCCCCATAATACAGAGGGCTAATGGTACTGGTGACATCTTGAATTAAACTCCCACCGCCCCAAATAAAAGCATCACAAGAACGTAAAGCTTGCAGTACAGGTAGCATAGCCATACGGTTGTGAGTTTCTACATTGTAGCGATCGCGCGTTTCTTTTGGATTGCCAGAAAGCACCACAGGCGTGACATGAGATGGCAACATTTGTAGAAGCGTCGCCAGTAAAGCTTCATCACCACCATTACCTTTGCCATAATAACCAGACAATAACGCCCGCATAGTTCCCATATTGAGAGTTTGGATTTTAGAATATCAACTTTTTCTTAGTAGTTCATAGAAAGTCAGCCATCTTGTCGACAAAAGATGAATTTCCTTGTGGGAAGATGAACTGAAGGGAGAATCAGAGGACGATTAACTCTTGACTTTTGACCCTTGACTTTTGACTTTTAACTTTCCTATGCACGTCCTATCAATTCCCACTTGGATTATTCATATTTCTAGCGTTATTGAGTGGATTGCCGCGATTTGGTTAATCTGGACTTACGGCGAACTCACTGGTAATCGTAGTTGGTGGGGATTGTCCCTGGCTATGTTACCAGCTTTAGTGAGTGCTATGTGTGCTTGTACTTGGCATTATTTTGACAATGCAGACTCTTTAGAATGGCTGGTAACGCTACAAGCTACCATGACCTTAGTTGGTAATTTTACCCTGTGGGCAGCTGCGGTGTGGATTTGGCGTTCCACCAAGTCTGTAAAAAATTCCACTGATACTATTGCAGTCCCATCTATTAAATCAGAACCATGATCTCGAAAGAAACCCTATTTGCCCTTTCTCTATTTCCCTATTTGGGTTTCTTGTGGTTTATTAGCCGTAGTCAGCAAATGCCACGTTTAGCACTATATGGATTTTACGGCACACTTGTATTTGTGGGCGTGACCATTCCGGTAGGGATTTACGCTAAGGTGCATTATGGAGAAACTTTAGCAAATGTAGATTGGCTACACGGTGGTGCTGAAGTATTTTTAACCCTAGCTAACATCTTGCTTGTAATTGGTTTTCGCCAAGCTGTGAAGGAATTAAAAGGCAAGAGGCAGGAGGCAGGAGGCAGGAGGCAGGAGTAGATATTATGGTTTCGACCTTTGAACTTGGAACTTCAACCTCAGAACTCGAAACTTCGACCTTTGAACTTGGAACTTCAACCTCAGAACTCGAAACTTCGACTTCAGAACTCAAAACTTCGACCTTTGAACTTGGAACTTCAACCTCAGAACTCGAAACTTTGACCTTTGAACTTGGAACTTCAACCTCAGAACTCGAAACTTCAACCTCAGAACTCGAAACTTCGACCTTTGAACTTGGAACTTCAACCTCAGAACTCGAAACTTCACACTTCATACTTCACACTTTTTTCCTTACTCCCTATTTTTTAAAAGGAAAGTTAAATGGACGTAATTCCAGCAATTGATTTACTTGAAGGTCGTTGTGTGCGACTGTATCAAGGAGACTATGAAAAATCGCAAGTTTTTAGCGAAAATCCTGTTGATGTTGCTCAACAATGGGTAGATCAAGGTGCAACTCGATTGCACTTAGTAGATTTAGATGGAGCAAAAGCAGGTAAAGTAGTAAACTTGAAAGCGATTGAAGTGATCGCTCAAGCAATATCAGTACCAATTGAAGTTGGTGGCGGATTGCGCGATCGTTCTAGCGTGCAGCAAGTGTTTAACTTGGGTGTACAATGGGCAATTCTGGGAACTGTCGCTGTTGAACAACCCCAGCTAGTCCAAGAACTTTGTCAAGAATTTCCGCAACAAATAATTATCGGCATTGATGCGCGTAATGGTAAAGTAGCAACTCGCGGTTGGTTAGAAACCTCGGAAGTTTTAGCCACCCAACTAGCGGTGCGAATGCAAGAATTAGGTGCAGCAGCCATTATCTACACCGATATTCACCGCGATGGAACTCTCAGTGGCCCCAACATCGAAGCATTACGCGAACTTACCCATGCTATTTCTATTCCAGTAATTGCTTCTGGTGGTGTGAGTTCTGTGACTGATTTGTTGAGTTTGTTAGCCTTAGAAGCGCAAGGTGTCACAGGTGCAATTGTGGGACGCGCTTTGTACACTGGCGATATTTTACTCCCAGAAGCACTGCGAGCGATCGGGCCAGGACGCATTCAAGACGTACCCCCAAATCTGGACTTTTCCTCCTTCGCCTAAAAATAGCTTGATTCAAAATTGCGGCTAGACAAACTCAGGTTATGTCTGTTTAGCCGTATGTAATTTCCGGAATAGCTATTTACACTGTTGTAGTTCAAGTAGTAAACATTCTACCAACAGTGAGATTATTCTTATGACTCGTCAAAAACCACTTAATAACGGTAAACCAAGGAAAACAGAACCTGGTGCTATTCAGTCTATTGGGAAAATTGACAGAATCAATCAACAGAAATCTAACAAACTTGATAAACCAGAATAATTTAGTATAAAACTAACCTAACTAATTATAGTAATCACAGGTAATAAGACTTTTAATTTTTACAATATTGGGTTTCTTCTCGACTTAGAGACATGATTATAATCACGTCTCTTTTTTATTTTTGTATGTAAATTTTTTAACTAATTTCTGGATTCAGTAATATCCTTGTTGTATGTAAACTTATCGTTAATTTCCGCAGTCTTATGTCTAATCAAAAATCGAATGCTAACCCACAACCTAATAAAAAATCTAATGAAACTAGCACTCCTCGCAAGAAACCTTTGAACAACGGTAAACCAAATAAAACCGATCCCTAATTATCAATAAAAACTCATAATCAATTATGCCTAAATAATAGAGACGTAATAGTAATTACGTCTCTAAATTATTTTATTTGTATCCTAACTATTTATTTTTTACCTGGCTTTTTGCCTGTTCTAAAGCTATCTCCTTAATAGCCTGATAAGAATTGACATTTGCAGTACCTTCAATAGCCTTAACTGCCAAATCTTGAACTTGTTTCAAAGCCGAGTCTAACTGTTTAGAAAGATTCTGAATACGTGTTTCTTGATTGTTGATAGTTTGTTCTAGGGATTGTAACCTCTGCTCATAAAAACGCTTTTGTCCCTCTACTTCTTTCCCATATAAATCTGATTTTACTTTCGCCTGATAATGAGCAATACCCTTACCTTCTTCTGTAGCTTTTTTCAAGGCTGCTTCTTTATCTTTCGGGAATGCTTCTACCTTAGCTTTAGCTTCTGCAAATTGCGTTTCTCGTTCTACAATTTGTTTTTCACGTTCATTCCATTGTTTTTCTGTAGCTTGTTGAAATTCTTCTAACTGCTTGTATAAAGTTTTTTGCACTTGTTCATATTCATCAGATTCCAATTTGCGTTGCAGTTCTAAATCATATTTATACCCTGCTGTATCTCGTTGTCTGGTTTTATTTAAACTATCATTGCGTTCTTTAATTGACTGCTTATATTCTTCTTGTTCTTTTTGCCAAGCAATACGTTGCTCAAGTATATCTTGTGATAAGACTTCATAACGTTGACTATATTCTTCCTGATATGCCTTAGAATTATCTTCATAGGCTGTAATCAAAATATCTAATGTATCCTCTGCAACTTCTAAGTTATGTAGTTGTTTTAAGGCTGTAATTTCAGTTTCTACAGATTGCCTAATTTCTCCTAATTTAGAAGCTTGTGTGGTTAACTGTTCTGATAGCTCATTTGCCGCACTACCGAAGCCTAATTGAATTTTAGCTAAACTTTCAATTGTGAAATTCATCTTCTGTTGGATAGTTGCTGGCTGAGTCATAATTGTATTTTGTTCTACTTTTGGCTTTTCTATATCTACATCGACATTCCGATTAGCTTTTGTAGCTTGATTTATTTGGGTTTTGAGTCCTGAAGCTTCCTTTATCAACTCTTCATAGGCTTGCAAAATTTCTGCTTTTGTATTCTTATCTGTGAGTTTTTTACTAGCCATTATAAACCTCCTATTATTCGCAACTATTTAGATAAGAAATGCCTATTTAGCAGCAGAATTACCAAAAGCTCTCATTGCCAAATCTTGTGCTTGCTTCAGAGTAGCCTGTAGTTGTGTAGAAATACTTTCTATTTGCTCTACTTGCTTTGTAATGGTTTCTTCCAAGCTTTGAATTTTTTGTTCATAGCTTTGCTTGCTAGATTCCCATTCTTTCTCAAATAAATCAGCTTCGATTTTAGCTTTTTGACTGGTTTCTTTAATTGCTTCTTCTCTCGCCTTTTTAACTGCTTCTTCCAATTCACCAGGAAAAGCTGTAACTTTTTGTTGATATTCTTTAAACAGAGATTGATTACTAGACAGAATTTTTTCCCGTTCAGCCCAATCTTTTTCTTTTTCTTGTGTTTTCTCTTGAATATCTCTTTCTAAGTTGCGTTTCTTAGCTTCATAAGCATCTGTATTAAGCTTGCGAGTAGTTTCTAGTTTATATTGATATTCTTCTTGTTCTTGTTGGCGTTCTTTATTAGTCACATCATTGTATGCTGTGACTGCTTCTTCATACTCTGACTGTTCCTTTTGCCATTCTTTACGCTTGAGAGCAATTTCTTTTTCAATTGCCTCTTGCTTACTGGTAGTATCTTGTTCAAGAGTTTTTAACTTTTCTTGATGTTCTTGAGTGAGAATATCTAATGTGTCTGCAACAATTCTGATTTTTTGTAATTCTTGCAGATGCTGAGTGGCAATTTCTATACCTCTGTTTAGTTCATCTAACTTGGAGTTTTCTTTAGCTAACTTTTCTGACAGAGAATTGACAATACTCCCAAATTCCAATTGTAAATCAGCTAAACCTTTAACAATGCTATCAACTGTATATGTAGAAGCCGCAGTTAAAATTTCTTGGTTTTTGACTTTTTCTGCTTCTTCTTGTTTAGTAGCAATTTTTGATTCTAATTTTTTTCTTTCAGTTAAAATTTGTTGAAATGCTTGTATTAGTTGCTGTTTGCTATCTTTAACTGCAACTGAAGTCATACTCGAACTCCCTTAATTAGCAATGAATTGATGGGGTAACAAACCATACCAATAGCTACCCTATGCAGACATCAGAGTAACCTTTAAAACAGTAGTTTTTGTTCAGTACAAATACTGGAATGAAGAAATACTGAAACTGGATTACGATGTAAATTTACCGTACTGCTTTTTGTAAGTATGGTTTCTACTGGGAAAGTGGTAGTATTTTTGTACTAACAACTATACTCAAACTCATTAGCCCTTGTCAATAGAGAATGGCTGCTGGAATGAGAATATATGTAGGGCGTGGTAAAAAGCTTGTTTTTCAGCGATGTGGCGGTGTAAAATCACCTAACTTTGCCACTTAATAATCAGTAAAAGCAAGCTTTATCATAACTGTCGCTCTAAGTTTGACAAAGAATTTTTCTTGCCAATATGCAATAAATCTGCTTTATAATATTTGTAGATATAGCTGTTACATATGTTACTTTTTGCAAATTAATTTGCGACGGTGCGACTGTAAATGCACCGAGAAGTTAGATAATTGACTCAATTCTCATATTGATACAAGCACAGGGCAGACTTTTGTGATATCAATGTACACCAGTGAATCGACCAAGTATTCTGCTAGAGCAGATATCGGACACACCAGCCAGATTCTAGTGGTAGAAGATGAAGAGTTAATCCAAGAGATGCTATCTGTAGCCTTGGAAGAGGAAGGTTATGAGGTCGTAACAGCACCAGATGGGCGGGTAGCGATCGAGTATCTCAAAAACTTTGAAGCCAATTCAGGCGAGTTTCCCTTTGATTTGGTAATTCTTGACTTGATGTTACCGCAAATCAATGGTCTAGATATTTGCCGCTTGCTACGCCATCAAGGCAATCCAGTGCCGATTTTGATGCTCAGTGCTAAGGGTAGTGAAACCGATCGCGTGTTGGGTTTAGAAGTCGGTGCAGACGACTATCTCACCAAACCTTTTAGTATGCGGGAATTAGTGGCTCGGTGTCGCGCACTGCTGCGTCGCCAACGTTTAAGCACTCTACCGCAGCTACCAGTTCTGAAACACAAAGATGTTACCTTAAACCCCCAAGAATGTCGTGTGTTAGTGCGGGGTCAAGAAGTGAACCTTTCCCCAAAAGAATTCCGGTTGTTGGAATTGTTTATGAGTTATGCGCGGCGAGTTTGGTCGCGGGAGCAGTTGTTGGATCAGGTTTGGGGGCCAGATTTCGTTGGGGATAGCAAAACTGTGGATGTTCACATTCGCTGGTTACGAGAGAAATTAGAATTAGATCCTAGCCATCCCGAATATATTGTGACTGTGAGAGGATTTGGCTATCGATTCGGATAATCGATGAAGATAGTTGTTAGTTTATTAATCACGACGCAACTAGCAACTGGGACTCATAATGTTCTTATTGGGATTTATTCTAGGTTTGGCCGTAGGTATCGGTTTTTGGATTTGGCAACAGGTTCAACTAAACCGTTACCTAGAGAGAGTTTTGCAACCCTACTCTAAATCTACTGATTTAGCCTTACCGCTTTTACCCCGTTTGCGTCAGGAAATCAAGACATTACAGCAGCAGCGCCAAGATTTGCAAAAATCCCTGCAAACATATCAAGACCTGTTGGATTTTGCACCAATGGGATATTTGCAAGTAGATGAAGAAAATCAACTGCTGTGGTGTAACCAACAAGCAAGAGAAATTTTATATCTGCAAAGATGGCAACCAGGACAAGTACGCTTGTTATTAGAGTTAGTACGCTCCTATGAATTAGACAGATTAATTGAGCAAATACGCGATCGCCAAAAACCCCAAACTAAAGAGTGGTTATTTCATCCCTCATCCGACAATCCAGCAGAATTACCCACCATCAAGTCTATGACTTTACGGGCATCTGGCTTGCCCTTACCCAATGGACAAGTTGGTGTATTTCTAGAAAATCGTCAACCACTGCTAGACGTAAATCAAGAACGCGATCGCTCATTTTCTGATTTAGCTCACGAACTCAGAACACCGTTAACTTCCATTCGTCTCGTTGCAGAAACCTTACAACATCGATTAGAACCGCCGTTAAATCGCTGGGTTGACCGTTTGATGCAAGAAGTTGACAGACTAATTAGCTTAGTTCAAGGCTGGTTAGAACTGACACAAATTGAAGCCAACCCCAAAATGCAATTGCATCTGGAAAAAGTCGAAGTGCGATCGCTAATTGCATCGGTGTGGGAAACTTTAGAACCTTTAGCACAAAGACAACATCTTTCTCTGAACTATTCGGGGCCAGAAGACATTTGGATTAAAGCCGATCAAGCCCGGATTTATCAAGTTTTTCTCAACTTGCTAGACAATAGTATTAAATACAGTTCTCCTAGCACAAACATTCAAGTGGAAGCAAAAATTAGATTTTTAGAAGACAATCATCAAGATAATTCTCTACATCCCACCTTAGAACTAAATTTAATTGATTCAGGTACAGGTTTTTCGGAAGCAGATTTACCGCATATTTTTGAGCGATTTTATCGCGGCGATAAAGCCCGAACACATTCGTCCTTAGCCGATAATTCTATTGGATCGATTGTCGGTAATGGTTTAGGATTAGCGATCGTCCGACAAATTCTTTTAGCTCACGGTGGTTCCATCAAAGCCATGAATCACCCCCAAACAGGTGGTGCTTGGATGCAGGTGATACTTCCCGAAGTTGTGGCGAACTCTCAAAGCCAAGACTATAGTTAATAGTATCTTCACTTTTGAGAATACAAGTGTGGAAGCTGTCGTTTATAATTCCAACCCTGACAGTTCTCAGTTAGCACGCGCTATCAGGCGCTTAGAACGAGATGTTTTACGTATGGGAGCTTTGGTAGAACAATCATTTCGCCTCAGCCACCAAGCGTTATTTGCTCGTAACCTAATAGCTGCTGAAGAACTACCCAAATTAGATAAAAAAATTGACCGTTTTTATAGACAAATAGAATCAGACTGCACAGCAATTATGACACAAGCGCCAACAGCCCAAGATTTGCGCTGTTTAAGTGCTTTCATGCAATTAGTCCGAGATTTAGAACGCATAGGTGACTATGCTAAAGATTTAGCTAAAATTGCCATTAAACTCTTTCCTTATGAGCCTCATACATCTTTGCCAGAAATTGAAATCATGTCACACCATGCACAGGCGATGTTAGCAACTAGCTTGGTAGCTTTGGCAGATTTAGATGAAGCTGGTGGCCGGGGAATTAAGCATCTAGATGATGCTGTTGATAATGCTTACGATCGCCTTTATCAAACTCTAGCTCAACAACGAGATATACCTGGAGTTGTAGAGCCAATTATCCTGTTGGCGCTGGCAATTCGTTGTCTGGAACGTATGGCTGATCATGCTACTAATATTGGTCAAAGAGTAGCATATATTGTTACTGGTCAACGCACTTAAACACAATTGATGATAGATTGTTCCCAATTACGGAATTGATTATTTAGCAAATATTGTGTTACTAAATACAACTTTAAAAAAAGCGAAAATTGGAAATTACACATGCCAATTCTCGCTTTTTTTGCTCATAAGTAAAGAAATATCCGAATTTTTGAAGAATTAGCGGATTTGAACTTCCTATTATTTTGGATTACCCAAAAAGTTAAAACTTGCTTAACTAAGTTAGATTTCACTAAATTTTTACCTATTCTTAACCTTGCATGATTAAAGTGTCCGCAAGCACAATAAATATCGCTTTACCGATATAAATGACTATTCAGCGTCGAGATTTCTTACTATTAATGGGAGGTAGCGCTAGTGCATTAGCGCTTATTAACCTTACAAGTTGCGGTCAAAATACTACGACGCAAAAAAGCACATCATCAGTAGGGGAATCTGTATTTTCGTTTCAACCCATTAAGGGGCCAATACCCTTAGAAACCGCAGGCTTTAACCCAGAACAGCAGCAAGTCCAATATAGTAGTTATGAAGTAGTTGATGACTTGGTACTGCCAGAAGGGTTTCAATATCAAGTAATTGCTGCTTGGGGTGATCAAGTTGGTGATTCGCGCTTTGGGTACAACAACGACTATTTATCGTTTATACCGACGGGAGAAAATGCTGGTTATCTAGCAGTGAACTTTGAATATATCAGCGCTATTCCTTGGATGGAAACATATCAGCAAGTGATTGGTAAATCGTTACCATTTGCCGATGTGAAAGTAGCTTTAGCAAGCACAAACTTAGGAAAAAGTGCGATTAATGCTTATGCTTTGCCAGATAATGACCCAGTAAAACCTAAAATTGCAGAAATTTGTCAAGCAGCTTTATTAGACCAAGGTTTAGGGGTGATTTCGCTGCGTAAAACAGCTAATGGTCAGTGGGAAAGAACTAATTCCCCAGCAGATAGAAGGATTAGTGGTATTTCTGGCTTAACAGATAATCGCTATTTAAAAGCTACTGGCCCCGCGGTTGCAGTATTTCGCAAACAAATAGGTCAGGGATATATAGATAAACTTGGCGATCGCATTATCGGCACTTTTGCTAACTGTGCGGGGGGAACAACACCTTGGGGTACAGTTCTCAGCGCCGAAGAAAATTTTCAAGCCCAAGTCCCAGAACCAGTGTATGCCGATGGTACAGCTTTTGACCCTAGCACACTACCGTTTGCTTTGGGTGATGAGGAATTATTCGGTCAAGGGAATGTGTTTGGTTTAGCCGGGAATAAATATGGTTGGATTGTGGAAATTGACCCTGCTAACCGCCAAGATTACGGTACAAAACATACTTGGTTAGGACGTTATCGCCATGAAGCTGTGGGTGTGCGAGTAGAAGCCGGGAAACCACTAGCTTTTTATTCAGGGTGCGATCGCCGCGGAGGTCACATCTACAAATTTGTCAGCCGCGATCAGGTAACGAATCCCCAAGACAAGGCTAATTCTCAGTTATTACAACAGGGAATGCTGTACGCAGCCAAATTCAACGCCGATGGTACAGGTAGCTGGATAGCACTCCAAGCAGAAACCCCGGTTAACCCAAGTATTCCTAGTAGTATTGCTGGTAATATTATTTTGTTGCCATTAGGTGCTAAAGCAGAAAAATCCGACCTGAAAGCGGGTTATTTAACCATCACCAAAGATGAGGCGATCGCACAATACAAACAAAAATATCAAAAACTCGCAGACCTTTACACTGGTAACACCGAAGAACAGCAAGGCGCAATTTTAATTGATGCACATTACGCCGCCAATGCAGCTGGTGCTACCTGCACAGCGCGTCCAGAAGATACGGAAATTGCCCCTGATGGGGATTTATACATCAGTTTTACTTCTGGTGCGCCTGACAAACAAGGTGGTTCTGATCTGCGAGTTTTTAAAAGTCCCAAAGGTGAAGCAGGTTATGAATATGGTTGGGTGATGCGTTTAACCGAAGATAACAACGACCCCGCCGCCATGACTTTTCATTGGCAAATGTTAGCCACAGGTGGAGAACCAGCCGCAGGCGGTATGGGTTTTGCCAATCCAGATAATTTATTACTAGATCCTCAAGGTAACGTCTGGATGGTAACAGATATTTCCACCGCCAAACTCAATCATGCGGTAAATAACCGTAACGCTGAACCAGGAAAATCTGTTAGCTTGTCTGGGTTATTTGGCAATAACTCTGTATGGTTTATTCCTACCAGTGGTACAGATGCAGGTAAAGCTTTTTTATTTGCCACAGCACCAATGGAATGTGAAACTACTGGCCCCTGTTTCACAAATGATCAGACAACGATGTTTTTATCCATACAACACCCTGGTGAAATAAATGGGACTCGTAAAGACCAAGCGATCGAGATCCGACAATTTATAGTTACCGCTACCACAGGCGAAGAATTATTACAAACTCGTCAAGTTCCCATTGGTTCTAATTGGCCTGATAAAACCCCTAATGCACCCCCTAAACCAGCAGTTATTGCGATCGCAAAATCTTCCATCTCCGCTAATAAACCACATCAATATATTTAATTAGCCACATAATCAGCAATCTATTATTTATCTACAAATTATTTTGAATTTATCAAGCAACTAGCTGTTAAATATTACCAAAAATCACTTAAATAATTAGCATAATTGCTGCGATCGCCTTGTAAACCTGTCAAAACATTCACTACATACCATAAAATTTATAATGACATCCACCAGTTTGACACCAACATTCTCTACGGCATCTGTAAGCGAACAACTATCAGTCAAAATCTTTGCCAGAAAAGAAATTATTCCCCTACGAAATGAGGTAATATGGCGCATAGACAGGGGTGCAGTACGTACCCTAACTTGGGCTGAAGATGGAACATTCATCACTTTAGGTTATTGGGGGCCAGGAGATTTAATTGGCTCTCCTTTATCGAAAATTAAACCTTACCAAATTGAGTGCCTTACCAGTGTAGAGGTCAGTATTGTACCATCTTATTTGTGGCATCAAGAGATTGAAGGTTTATTTAACCATATTCAACAGTCAGAAGAACTTTTAAGCATAGTTCATCTCAAACCAATTTCCCTGCGCTTATGGAAATTTTTATTATGGCTGAGTGATAAGTTTGGTCGCAATGTCGAACAAGATAAAGATAAAGTTATCGATATCAACATCACCCATCAGGAAATAGCAGAAGTTTTAAATACAACTAGGGTGACAATTACAAGACTATTACAACAGTTTGAAGAAGAAGATGTCTTATTAAGATACAAGCGGCGGATTATTTTGCGTTTACCAAATAAATTTACTAGACAAACTATAGTGAAAAACAATGTTTATTGACTTGTCTTTATAGCAAAGTATCTGGTATATTTATCGAGGTGATAGTGAGTATATTCCCTTAAAAGAATAAGCAACAAAATATATCCATTAAGTTGCAATAGTTTGGTGTGAGTGAGAGAAAAATCATGACTAAATCTTTCTGGAATGTTCTGAAGTTCAGTCCAGCTGTTCTAGCTGCGACTGTATTAACTGCTAACAGTGCCTTAGCTGGTGAAGCTAACGAACAAGTCACAACTGTTGCTCAGTTGTCCGAACAATCTGATAGCATGGCACAGGTAACATCTGTTTCGCAGTTTTCGGATGTACAGCCAACAGATTGGGCATTCCAAGCCTTACAGTCTTTAGTAGAACGTTACGGTTGTATAGCAGGTTATCCCAACGGCACATATCGCGGCAACCGGGCTTTAACTCGTTATGAGTTTGCTGCTGGTTTGAATGCTTGTTTAGATAGAGTTAACGAACTAATCGCTACAGCCACAGCTGATTTAGTCACCAAAGAAGACTTAGCCACATTACAGCGTTTACAAGAAGAATTTTCTGCGGAACTCGCAACTCTGCGTGGTCGGGTAGATGCACTAGAAGCACGTACAGCAGAATTAGAAGCAAACCAATTCTCTACCACCACCAAGTTAGTTGGTGAAGTGATTTTCGACGCATCTCAAGCCTTTGGTGACAATGTAGCGGTACGCAATCCTGGTACACCAACAAGAGATTTAACGTCTAATACGACTTTTGACTACCGAGCGCGTTTAAACTTATTAAGTAGCTTTACAGGCACAGATCAACTGCAAGTCCGGTTACAAGCAGGTAATATCGTCAACAATAGAGATGTAACTGGTACAAACCAAACCCGCTTGTCTTTTGCAGACCCGACTGACAACCAAGTTCAGGTTGACAAAATTAACTACGCTTTCAATTTAAGCGATTCTATTCGTGTCAAAATTGATGCCAATACCGGGGAATTATGGGAGAACGTCAACGTCTTCAACCCAGACTTTAGAAGCAGTGGTACAGGTTCAATCTCGCGCTATGGACGTTTTAGCCCCATTTATCGTCTAGGATCTGGCGGTTCTGCCTTAACAGTCACCTTTAACCCTAAAGGTACAATTAGCTTAACTGGTGCTTATTTAGCATCCAAGTCTAGTACTCCTAATGACGGTTTTGGCCTGTTCAACGGTGACTATACAGCCTTTGGACAAATAGAATTTAAACCCAGCAAAGCTTTTAATCTGGGTCTGGCTTATGCCCATACTTATGACGGTGCTACCACTTCACCTGCTGGTACTGCAAGTAACGCTGTCAACTTCACCGGAGGTAACGGTAGTCTAAATGCTATCAGCCCCTTTGGAACTGGTACTGCTACTACAGGTAATCACTACGGTATACAAGCGAGCTTTAAACCTAGCGATAAGTTGACACTTAGTGGTTGGGCTGGCTATTCCAATGCAGTAGCTGAAACTGGTGCAAACAGAGGTAGAGATGCAGATGTCGTCTACTGGGCTGGTACCTTAGCACTCAGAGACCTTGGCCAAAAAGGTAACGTACTTGGTATCGTGTTTGGTCAACCACCAACAGTCACAGAAAATCCTGATGCTACTCGTAGAGATGGAAAAAGTACTTACCATTTAGAAGGTCTGTATAAAATCAAAGTTAGCAACAACATTCAAGTTACCCCTGGTTTGTTGGTAATCTTCAACCCAGAAAACAACAGCAGAAACGATACCATCTACGTTGGTACACTGCGTACTACCTTCTCGTTCTAGAATCTAGTTTTGGATGAGATGAGATAGATAAATAAAGAAAACCCCACTGTTACGTGGGGTTTTCTTTATTGGGGATAATCTTCTTCGGGTTTAGCCAAATCCGATGGGGGCCTGTCGCTACTCCAAGCCCACCATGCACAACCACAATGGCATTTATAAAACTCTTGCCATTTGCGGCGGTGTTCTTCTGAGATCACAGGCGATCGCCGATTGATCCAAACTTGTAATGCTTCTCGACTACTAGAATGGCAAGTAGGACAGCAAAATTCATAAGAGTGAACTGCCTCAGATGTCCATTCAGGTGGGATGGGAGCAAAAGCGTCCATGTAATTTAAAATTTAATCTCAGCAGGCAGCATATCAGCCCGAATTAATATAGATCTGTTTATCTAGTATTTTCATAAATACGTCTGTTTTTTTACAACTCTTAATTTCTGTAAAGGACGAGATACCCGAATTCTTTGAGAATTCGGGTATCTGAACCTCTCAATTTTTCAGAACAACGAACCACATAGACGCGTAAGCGGCTTCTCGCAGAGTAGGGCGCAAAGAACACAAAGATGGAACCAAATGCGGAAATTCGTCGGTTATTAGATGTGATGCCGGCTTCTGGGAGAATGACGACCAAAATAGTCAGTAAACCACAGCAAGCCAAGGTCATTGATGCTACTTTTCCCTTGCCTTGGAATCAAGATAGACCGATATACATTAATTTTGACTTGTGGGGGCGCTTAACCAAACCACAACGAGATTTACTGCTGTTGCAGAAGGTTAGCTGGTTAATTGGGGTGAAATGGTTTAAACCAAATATTGATCAAGGTGTCGTGCTGCTGGGATTGTTGGCTGGATTAATTGAATCGTCGCAGTCAGATGCTGTGGGTGTGGCGGTGGCTGGGGGATTAAGTGCGATCGCCGCTTTGCGTATTTGGCGTAGTAACAAATCATCAGAGTCGGAGTTAAATGCTGATATAGCAGCCATTAAAGTAGCCCAACGTCGGGGTTATTTAGAAGCTGAAGCGGCGCAACATTTACTATCTGCAATTGAAGCCGTAGCCAAAATAGAAGGAGGTTCTGGGTTAAATTTTACGGAGTTAATTCGCTGTCAAAATTTACGGGCGATCGCAGGTTTATCGTCTGTGGGTGTACCGGAGTTTTTTAATGCAGAGTAGCGCTAAGGTAAGCGGAGGAAAAGAACTGACTATTGACAATGATAAATTTTGTACTCGTAGCCGTTGACTGCTGGTAGAGATTTAGTTTCAGCAAGACATTTTTCTGTTTCTGCTGCTGTGGGTGCGCGGAAATTTACTAACCACAAATCAAAGGGTTTTGGTAGGTTTTTTAAAATATTATTGAGGGTATTTGTAGAAGTATTCGGGTCTTGGTCTTGATGTGCAAGGACAAACTGGAGTGATGCTGATGGCGTATTTTGAATTTTCCACTCTCTAGCAATACCCATCATTTCACCCATTTGAACATGGGTAATTTGAGTAGTTGCAATCACGACTGGAACTTGAGATGTTTGTCTGATAAGTTGTAAAAATAAATCAGGGCGATAGTATTTTTGATAGCCTAAATTACAAATCACAGTTACTGCGCTACAAAATCCCATGAGCCAAATTATTGCTAAAGCTTGTTTGCCTGTGATTTTATAATTTTTCTCCTGAGTTTGCCAACGAACTGCTAAACTTGCCCCAAGTAAAAGAATGACGGCGGGAAAATACACAAAGTTATAACGAGCGCCTCTAGTTAAATCAATTCCTAAAAAATAAGTAAAGACAAAAAATAAAGAGATCGCCGCTAAAATAATTCCCCATAAAACCTGAGTTTCTGGTCGTTGTAATTGAACTTTGATGCCGCGGATAAATATTGGTAAAAACCAAATAAAGAAAATCAACATCACCAGCCCAGAAATTAAAATAATTGCTAACTGTGGTGATTCGATGGGGAGCAAGAAAAGCATTGTTACCCAAGCTGCAAAAGCCTGAAAAAATGGGTTTAACCATTCAAATCCTTGGCGCGGTTGTTGTATCCAATCTGTTAATTTATCACCATAATTATTCTGTAAAAATATTGGTACCCAAACTATTCCTGAGACAGCAGTACCAGCAGCAACCGCATAAATCCGCCGCCACGGTGGAGATGTAAAATTACTTTGTCGCCAAGCGAGGAAAATTAAAACTAAGGCTTCACTACCAAGGGTAAGAACAAAAAAGTAATGGGTTGCAATCCCGAAAGCATTAATAACTACCCAAGCTAGTGCTGTGGTGATGGGTAATTGTGTCCGATTTTGGATGTGGCGCGTAGCGATAATTAAGCAAGCAAAAGATGCAATTACCCACAAAATTGCCAAAGTGTAATGACGCGCTTCTTGTGCGAGAAAGATAGCGTAAGGTGATACCGCCATGATGGCAGCAGCGATATGTGCAATCAAGCGAGAACGAAAAGTTAGCCAGCCTAAACCATAGATGGCGGGAATTGATGCAGCACCAAAAATTGCCGAGAGCGATCGCGCGCCCCATAATGAAACTAGACCTTGTTGTGTCGGAAATAACTGCATCCACCAGTGAGCTAAGAAAAAATACAGTGGCGGATGATTGGTTTCATGGCTCAAGTGCGCCCAAACATCTTGGATAGTATCACTTGCTTGGGGTTGCAATGGTTGTAATAAAATATCAGGTGCGATCGCTTGGTCTAAGGGTACTGGTAAAAAACTATTCCCCAAGCTAAACACTAAAGTCGAAAATTCATCAGTCCAAGGGGGTTTGGCTGTTAAATTAGTTAAACGCAAACCCAGACCAATCATCAACCACAGCAATAACAGCAAAGGATGAAACCAGCGACTATTGGTCACAAAATGCCAATTCCCCGCTATCGGGTTTGAGGGAGAAGTTTCGTCTGCTAAAGGCACGCGATGGTTAGCAAAGGCAGAGAAAAACAGGATAATATGTTTGTAAAATTTTGATGCACTCCCAAAAAAAACTTTCATAGCCGCGCCATTTACAAGTCAACTCATTGCTATTTTGACTTGATTTGTAAATTTAAGTTCGCTTATTTCACATCAGTGACGCGCCAACTCAGTTTTAAATTCACCCAAAAATTCCAGACAGTCGCAACTGCGATCGCAATTAAGTTAGCAATATAACGATTGGGAATCACAAAATTAAACACTAAATTTAACACCAACACATTTATTCCCAATCCTGCCAAGCAAACAAGATTAAATTTCAAAAACCGCTTCAGACGATGATGCCATTCTTGCTGTCTCTGACTCACATCAGCAAATGTCCAAGCATCATTCCACAAAAAATTATTAAAAACTGCAATTTCACCAGCAATAATTTTACTACGTGTTAGGGGTAAAGCTAAAGTCGTTGGGTCGCTAAGTAGATAAAGTATTGCCATATCCACAAATACCCCACTTAGTCCGACCAAGCCAAAGCGGAGAAATCGACTAATGGGAAAAGAAGATTTTTGTCCCACCTGTTTTGTAGTTAGCCGTAAGCGCAATAAGTGATGTAAGTATTCTATATATTGTTTCCATGTCACTTTGCTTTCACCTTCTTGGCGCTCGCAGAATACATAACCAACCTCTGCGATTTCTCCTACATTTCCCCGTCCAATCACCTCTAGGAGAATTTTGTAGCCTACAGGATTAAGCGTTACACCTGCAATACAACTCCGACGCACCATAAAATAACCACTCATCGGGTCAGAAACTCTCCCTAATACCCCAGGTAAGAAAATCAAACCCAACACTTGAGCGCCACGAGACAAAAAACGTCTGACAGCACTCCAACTGCTGACACCGCCACCTTCTATATGACGACTCGCCACAGCCAAATCTGCGCCCTGTGCAATACCACGTAACAGCTGCGCCAACACTTCTGGCGGGTGTTGTAAATCTCCATCAATTACGCCTAAAACACTCCCCCTAGCAGCTTGCCACCCGCGGATAACTGCTGAAGATAATCCCCGTTCTTGTTGGCGACGCATCACCCGCAAGTTAGGATATTCTGCCATCATTGATTGCGCTACTTCCCAAGTGCGGTCTGGACTATCATCATCTACCACAATTAGCTCGTAATCTTCTGAGATAAATTCCTCTATCAGTTCGCATAGAATCTTGATGACCTTGGCGATGTTGTCACGCTCTTTATAAGTGGGAATTATTAGAGAGAAATAAATATTTGTCTTGTCTGTTGTTACATTCTGAGGCGGAAATTCTGGAATCTGTAAATTGCCAGATGGCACTGTTAATAATGTATTATTTTGGTTATTTCTCATGGAGCTAAATCAATTGGGGAAAAACATAACTAACAAGAGATGAGATTTAGTCAGCATATATTGCTTTAGTGGTAATCCTTAATACTGTTGTAGCTTTTCTTGCATGTTTAGACTTTGGGTTACTTGGTACTCTTTAATTAGTGGTTGCCAAATTATGTAAATTAAACTAAAAATTGCCAGGTAAATAAAGAAAGGTGTCATTAGAGAAACATGAACATTAAAATATGTGGGCAATATAGTTTTATATCCATAATCTAGCCAGTGGAGAAATAGTCCTCTGGAAATAAACATCACTAAATTTGTCAATAAATTATCAGATGGGTTGGTTGATACTCCGGCTAGATTGATGAAAATTGATAAAGTTCCTAATATTTTAATATATTTAGTTTTACAATACACAATTGGAATAACAATAAACGGTGTAGCAACTACTAAATGCCGGGGGCCAAAGCAGACATCACCAGACCAGGCATAGTAAGTAGAATTATAAATTAATACACATAAAACAAATATCCCCGAAAATAAACATACGCTGTTTTTTATAGTTTTATTTTTTAGTAAAGAGATAACAAAAAGAAATGTCATAGGAAAATAGAGAAAAATTCCTCTATAAGGGCTAAATGTTAATCCCCATAAAATTTCAAGCGTAGGCAATTTAAAAAAGGCGTGAGCTAAATTTTTACCTTCTTTAGCTTGACTTAATTGCTTAAAGAAAAGTGAATTAGGTGTTGTAAATATTGAACCTGTAATTGAATAATTATAGTACAGAATAATAGCTAAAAATATTGAATATCCACAACCAATTAAAATTATTTTTTGAAAAATATTTTTTGATTTATTTTTCAGATTTACATACAACCAAAAACCTAATAAAAGAAAGATTGGCAATATGGCAATATAATCAAGCATTTGAGCCATGCCGAGACATAAACCAATTAAAAAACTATTTTTTTGCTTAACAATAAGGTAAAAAGCTATAAAAATAAATGACATTGTATAGGCATGACTCCAAATCCCGTTAGTTGAATAAAAGAAATTTAAAGAACCAAAGATAAAAATAAACACTAACCACAGTTTTTTAATCAGGTCTCCTGTAAAACTTTTGAGTATTTTAAACATCATTACAGCTACAATTCCCAACAAAGGAGCCATGATAGTAATATTAGAAAGCATGGTAAACCCAGCCCAATAAGATTCACTTACAGGAACACCTAGGGAATTCATTAAATTTCGATAAATAAAATATAAAGGCGACAATAAAATCGGTACTCCAGGCGGAATTACGGCATAAAAATGGTCTTTAACTTGTAGGATATCAATATGAGAACGATATCCTGGCTGAAGTGCAAAGGTGCCAAAATCAACAAGTGATTGAATGGCATCAGTGTAACGAGCGTTTTGAGCGCCATCTGGTGTTACATGGAGAGCAATCAAGATAAAAACAGTAACAAATATTTTTTGAGGAATAGCTTTTGTCAACATACTTAAAAAAGTTATTGGGCTGAAGTTGATTTATATAATTTGCTAAATAAATCAATAAAAAACGTGCTTATTTCACTTCCATATCACGCTAGATAAGTTTAAGGTTGAACCCAGCGTTCTATGTAGTCGCCAAATCTCCTGCTTCAATAGAAGTTAATCAAAATATTACTAAATTAAAAACTGTAATAGTAAAAGTTGTCATGCCAATTTGCCAACAACTTCTGTTATTGCGTTATACTTAAACTGCTTCTGTAACTTTCCGGATACGATGAGCTAAAGAATGAAAATATAAAATTCTACTATATGTGTAGGGGAATAGATGTAGCATGACAAATGCTGAGGCATTTGGCAAAAAATGCTCATTTAACGGTGGTTGTCATAGATGAGTATTGTGAACTTTTTTAAAATAAAATTTACTGAAAACTTTAAAAAAGCAATTCTCTAATTTTCAGTTTTTAATTGTGATTGCAATCCCAACAAAACTTTCATAGCTGCACCATGTATAAGTTAAATTATTGCTATTTTGACTTGATTTGTAAATTTAAGTTTGCTTATTTTATATCAGTGAAGCGCTAACTCAGTTTAAAATACATCCAAAAATTCCAGATATTAGCAACTGCGATCGCAGCTTTATCAAAACCTGTACCCTTCCCTAACCCTGTGATTTTTCCCCTGCATCCCTCAGACTTATGGGGCTGGTATCAGTAAATCACTGAGAAAACAAATGCACCTAACGAGTAGGTGCAAAGATTAGGTAATTACAGAATTAATACTACTATGTAAAACTAAGTAGGTAATAACTCAGGAGTTAATAGAGTCTACCTGAAGAACCCATAAATCGTTTCCGTAAATCTACTGAATTTTTGCCTAAAAGCCATAAAATTAGTAATGATAAGTAATTTTACGATTAGCAAATTTTCTTAAGTAATTAAGCTGAGATTTTTAATGATAAAAAATTTAATCCCCAGAGGCAACGAAATAGGGCTTAATAAAAGCTATAGACTTAAACCAACAGCCAGCACAACAGTCAAAAGTATTTTTATAAGTTTTAGCTATTAATTGTGATAAACACTTCTATTGAAAACATTCTTGAGCGTGCCTTACTGGGGTACGATTTATCTCCTCAAGAGGGGGTAGCGTTGTTAAAACAAACTGACCCCAAGGCGATCGCCGCCATTCGTAGCACCGCCAATCAACTCCGCTACAATCAGGTAGGTGACACTGTAACTTATATCATCAACCGCAATATTAACTTTACTAACATTTGCGAACAGCATTGTAGTTTTTGTGCATTCCGCAGAGATGATGGTGATGCGGGTGCTTATTGGTTAGATTGGGGGCAAATTTTAGAAAAGTCACAAGATGCAGTTCGTCGGGGGGCGACAGAAATATGTATGCAGGGTGGATTAAACCCCCAAGCCCAGATTAACGGTAAATCTTTACCTTATTACCTCAAATTAGTTGCAACTATTAAACAAGCATTTCCTCACATTCATTTACACGCCTTTTCGCCCCAAGAGGTGCAGTTTATCGCCAGACTTGATGGGTTAGATTATGCAACTGTGATTGCGGCTTTGCGTGATGCTGGTGTTGGTTCTATGCCAGGTACAGCCGCCGAAGTGTTAGATGATGAAGTCAGAAAAGTATTGTGTCCAGAGAAAATTGACACAGCTACTTGGTTAGAAATTGTCTCCACAGCCCATAAATTAGGTTTACCCACCACTAGCACCATGCTATCGGGACATATCGAAACCCCAGAACAGCAAATTGGTCATTTAGAAAAATTGCGATCGCTGCAACAAACTGCCATTAATCAAGGCTATCCAGCAAAAATTACCGAGTTTATTGTCTTACCCTTTGTTGGTCAAGAAGCGCCGAAATCCTTACGCCGTCGAGTGGGGCGCGATCAACCAATCTTAGCTGATGCTTTGTTATTAGGGGCTGTAGCCCGGATTTACTTAGGGAATTGGATTCCTAATCATCAACCAAGTTGGGTAAAGTTGGGACTAGCTGGGGCGAAAGAAGCTTTAGTTTGGGGTTGCAATGATATTGGTGGCACTTTAATGGAAGAACACATTACCACAATGGCGGGTGCTGTGGGTGGAACTTGTATGGAAGTGGAAAGTTTGCAAAATGCGATCGCATCTTTAAAACGACCTTATCAACAACGCGATACTCTCTATCAAAAAGTGCTGAGTAGAGAATTATATTACTTTTGAACGCCAGTTGCTACCCTTCGGGAACGCCTTCGGCGAACAAGTCGGCAGAGCCGCCCAACGCACTGGCTCCTTTTAACTTTTGACTTTTGACTTTTGACTTTCCTCATGATCCCCAAGATACCAATCCAAGATAGGATGGACGGTGATTTACGTGTAGTTTCAGATAATGCTTATGAAACGCTATTGGTCGCGTCTGCTTGCCTTAGTTTTGGTTTTAGCCATTGGTTTAATTGGCTGTTCTAGTCCTGATAGTTTGTCGGGGGACTATCGTCAAGACACATTGACTGTAGTCAGTACCTTGAGAAAAGCCCTAGAAGTATCTGAAAGTTCACCAGATAGAGCAGAACTACAGGCAGATGCGCGTCAAAAAATAAACGATTTTTCTGCCCGCTATCAACGGGCTGGTTCGATTTCGGGTTTAAGTTCTTTTACAACCATGCGTACCGCCCTCAACTCTCTGGCGGGACACTACAGTTCTTACCCAAACCGTCCAGTTCCTCAAAAGCTGAAAACCCGTTTAGAACAGGAGTTTCAGCAAGTAGAGTCTGCATTAAAGCGTGGTGCTTAACTATTCCGTTATATTTTTTCAAAGTCAAGAGTCCAGAGTTATTACTTTGGACTCTTGATTTATTTATTTTTACCAAGTTATATCTGAGTTTAAAATTTTACCTCTGAGAAATACCTGTGGATATTACGGCATTGCTGAATAGAAGAACCTAAAAAAAATCTAGCAACAGTAATGGGGTTTTGGCAGTCTTCCAAATTAGGCTTCCAAGCCCTTATTTTTCGACTATAACAATTGATACACACTAATACCCAATTCCTGTGAATTTGTACATCTACCTTGCAGGTATGTCTCACCGTCCCGCAAAACATTTCAAAGCAAAATTATTCTGGCAACGCTTGTTCGCTGTGATTTTTAGCAGTAGCCTGTTAATGCCTAACTTGATCAGCCAACCAGTACAAGCGCAAGTCAAACAAGATTGCCTGTTATCGACCACAGCAGCGCAAACAAAAGAAAAATTACGTTTGTTGGCACTAAAAGGCGATCGCGATGCTCAAAGCCGCTACCAGCAATTAATACGCCAACACGCCCAAGATTTAAAAGAATGTCGCAGTCGTAATTGGCCAAAAATTCAAGCTGTTTGGTTGCGTCTTTATCCCTGTGACATTCAACCAGGGTTAATTGACCAAATTATGGATCGCATGGTCAATCGTGGCTATAACCAAATTTATATAGAAACCTTTTATGATGGGCAAGTACTACTACCCGCAGCCGATAACCCCACAGCTTGGCCTTCTGTAGTGCGTACACCTGGAACAGAAAAGATTGATTTACTCTCCATCGCCATTCAAAAAGGGCGGGAACGGGGATTAAAGGTTTATTCTTGGATGTTTACTACCAATTTTGGCTATACCTATGCCCAACGTGCAGATCGAGAACCAGCGATCGCTCGGAATGGTAAAGGACAAACCAGCTTATATGTTGTAGAAAACAGTTCCCAAGTATTTATTGACCCCTACAACATGCAGGCCAAACGCGATTACTTCCAGATGGTGCAGCAAGTGCTACGTCGTCGACCAGATGGTTTGCTATTTGATTATGTGCGTTATCCCAGACAAACCGGTACTGATTCAATTGCGACAAAAGTCACTGATTTATGGCTATTTACCCCAGCTACGCAAGAAGCTTTATTTCGTCGGGCGTTGAATAATAAAGGGTTAGATTTGATGCGGCGGTTCCTTATGAAGGGATACGTCACCGTAGCAGATATCGATCAAGTCGATAAACTTTATCCCCAAGAAGGGGAACCGATGTGGCAAGGTAGGACTCCGCCACCACAGCAAAAGTCACTTTTACCAGCTGCCGACAGACAACCAACTTTGCAAGTTGAACTCTGGCAATTGATGGTTGCCCACGCTATGCAAGGCATCTTAGATTTTGTCGCTTTAGCCAGTTATCCAGCACAGCAAGTAGGCATTCCATCGGGAGTGGTATTTTTCCCAGATGGTAATCAAATGGTGGGACAAGGTTATGATTCCCGCTTGCAACCTTGGGATAGATTTCCCAGTAACTTGCAGTGGCACGCTATGGCCTATGCAGTTTGCAGTGATGTTAGTTGTATTACAAACCAAGTGCAACGGGTGATCAGTGCGGCAAAACCAGGGACACAAATTATTCCCGCCTTGGCAGGGGCTTGGGGACAATCAACCACCACTCGCCCATCACTAGAAGCCCAAATGCAAGCATTACGCAAATTTGCGCCTCAACTAGCGGGAGTCAGCCATTTTGCTTATTCTTGGCAGTATCCTGAAAATGATAGCGATCGCAAATTCTGTCGCCTGCGTTAATCACAGAACTGACGCACAAAGATCGTCAACTATCCCAGATGCTAGAATCACCCTAGCATCAACACTTCTACATCAGCCTGCATGGAAAAAGTCGAACTGCAACTTGATACTAAAACCCTAGAAAAAGCACTTGCCTTAGCACAGTCCCATCATTGTGACTTGTCAGAATTGTTTGCATACGCAATTGAACACCTCACAGCAGCAGAACCAATATTGGTGTCATCAGAAAATTATCAAGAATTAATTAATCGAGTGAATGAATTGGAGGATATGCTATTAGGTCAAGCGGCTGAAGTAGCTCTGAATCAATCAACAATGGTTGGTACTGAGAATTTTACATCTGCACTGGAGCGTTTAGCGAATGGCGAGGCTTGATGGTTTAGGAACTGTTCTAGATTTTTTGAATGGTTTGCAGCCAAAAATAGCAGCGCAGATTGCGAAAAAAGTATTGGCTTTGAATATTGAGCCTTTACCTGCTGATAGTCAGCAGTTATCTGGCTATCAAGGTTATTATCGAGTTGATAGTGGCGAATATCGCATTGTTTATCGTTTTTTTCCTGAAGAAGATTTAGTAGAAATAATTTTAGTGGGTAAACGCAATGATGATGATGTCTACAAAAAGTTAAAGCGTTTGTTGGGATAATTTCAGTGATCGCAAATTCTGTCGCCTGCGTTAAAAAAGCAGAGGGGAATACATTCTGCTTCCCCTCAACTTCTAATTACGAATTACTTTGTCTCCATCCAATTATCCCCCGCACGCACATCCACCAGTAACGGCACACTCAAAGACACTGCACCTTCCATAACTGATTTAATTTGCGGTTGCAATTCTGACCATTCGTGAGGGGGAACTTCAAACACTAATTCATCGTGAACTTGTAATAATAAACGTGCCTGATATTGTTTTAAAATTTCATGCAATCTCACCATTGCGATTTTAATAATATCAGCGCTAGAGCCTTGAATGGGTGCATTGGCAGCCGAACGGAGTAACCCAGCATCAAAAGGGCCTAAATTTTTTAATTTACTCAAGTCAATATCTTCAAGATTACTATTTTTTAACCTGCGTAAACTGTTATTAGTAAAATCAAAATAACGCCGACGACCGAGAATTGTTTCAACATAACCTTGAGCGATCGCTTGTTTTTTTACTCCCTCTAAATAAGCAAAAACTTGAGCATAACGTTCGTTAAATCGCTTAATAAATTCGTTAGCCACGTTTTTATCTATGCCTGTTGAACGCGAAAATTTAAGCGAACCCATACCATAAATTACGCCAAAGTTAATTGTTTTTGCTACTCTTCTTTCATCTGCGGAAACATCATCTTTTTCAAAAACTAATCGAGCCGTGACTGTGTGAATATCTTCATTTTGCTGATATGCTTGCACCAACAACGGTTCTTGGCTCAAATGTGCCAAAATTCTCAACTCAATTTGTGAGTAATCAGCCGCTACCATTAAGTAATTTTTTTCTGGTAAAAATGCCTTGCGAATTTGGCGACTAAAAGCTGTTCTAATGGGGATATTTTGCAAATTTGGATTAGAAGAAGACAAACGCCCTGTTGATGTGGCGGCTTGGTTAAAATCAGTATGCACCCGATGAGTATCTGGACGCACCAATGCTGGTAGCGCATCTACATAAGTAGATTTTAATTTTGCTAAAGTACGGTACTCAATTATTGCCTCAACAAACCCAGTGTGATCCACTTCTAATAGCTTTTCTAAAGTCGCTGCATCAGTAGAATAGCCAGTTTGAATCTTGCGGGAATATTTAGTACTTAATCCTAATTTTTCAAACAATATCTGACTTAACTGTTTTGGAGAACCCAAATTAAATTTTTCTCCGGCTATTTCAGTTGCTTGTGCTTCTAACTTGGCTAAATCTATTTCTAACTGTTGTGATAGTTCTCGCAGATAAGCAGAATCTATGCTGACACCTGTATATTCCATCTCTGCGAGAACTGTTTCTAATGGCTGTTCTACTTCGAGTAATAGTTGTGATAAAGCTGGAAACTTATCGAGTTCTTCGCGTAATTTCGGTACTAATTGCCATGTTGCATGAACTTGTAAACAACAATAATTGGCTACAGCCAAAATATCTATGTCAGCAATGGTTTTGCCTTTGGGAACTAATTCGGCATAATTTTGGATAGATAAACCTAAATATCGTAAAGCCAAATCAGTTAAGTTATGGCTAGTATCTGGATTCAAAACATAACTAGCCAACATGGGGTCAAAAACAATTCCCGCTAAGTTAATTCCTTGACAGCGAAAAACTAAGCGGTCAAATTTGCCATTTTGAAATGTTTTAGGATAATCAACACTTTCTAAAATTGGACGTAGCGCTGCAAGTGCTATTTCTTTATCTAGATTTTCGCCGTTTTTATGCGCCAGAGGAATATAAGCTGATTCATCTGGTTGGGTTCCCCAACAACAACCAATTCCAACTAAAGCCGCATCCCGTGGTTCTAAATCGCTGGTTTCTGTATCCCACGCCACTGGTGTTGCAGAGTCAGTAAATTGTTGCAGCAAATTTACCAATTCGGTAAGTTTGGCTGGGGTATTAATAATTTGTGGTTGAATTTCTGAAACAGGTTGCTGTTGATATGCGGCTGTCTCCGCAGCAGTAAAAAATGATAAATCACTATCATCATCATCAGTAATTTGTGCTGCTGATGTTGCGGGAGTTTCTGGAACTACACCACCAAATTTCTGTTGAAGTTCGTTGATTTTCTTTAAAAAAGTACTGAATTCTAGTTTCTCTAAAATAGGAGTGAGAACAGTTGTATCAAATCCAGTTAATTTGCAGTTTTCTAAGTTAACTTCTAGGGGAACCTCTGTGACTATTTGGGCTAAATATTGCGACTTTTTAGCATCTTCTTCACCTTCGATGAGTTTTTTCTGAGTTGCACCTTTAATCTCAGCGAGTGCAGCGTAAATCTTCTCCAAAGAACCATAAGTACTCAGCAACTGAACTGCGGTTTTTTCGCCTATTCCCCTGACTCCAGGAATGTTATCTGATTTATCACCACACAGAGCTTTAAAATCGACAATTTGTGTAGGTAATACGCCTAATTTTTCTTTAACTTGGGCGGTACTAAATTCGGTAATACTATTTGTAGCGCGTTTTAGAGCATCGGGACTAAAGTTTAAAACGGTAATTTCTTTGTCTGGATCAATTAATTGAAATAAATCGCGATCGCCTGTTAAAATTTTCACTTTATATCCAGCAGCCGTGGCCTTTTGTGATAACGTTCCCAACACATCATCCGCTTCGTAACCAGGCGCAGTAAAAATCTTCAGGTTTAAACCGTCGAGTAACTCTTGTAAATTTTGCAAATCAGGCACAAAATCTTCTGGTGTTCCTGGACGGTCGGCTTTGTAAGTATCGTCAGCTTCGTGGCGGAAAGTTGGTAAACCCAAATCAAAGGCCACAGCCATTGCTTGTGGTTGTTGGGTCGCCATGACTTCCAACAAAGATTTGAGAAAACCAAAGCAGACACTCGTTGGTATCCCTGTTTTAGTCCGCAGTCCGCCATCTCTTCCTTTGGCGAAAGCGAAGTAAGAACGAAATGCTAAAGAATGTCCATCAACTAAGATGAACGTCGGGCGTGTTGTGGTTAGAGAAGTAGAAGTTTCAGACATAGATATATCTTAAAGAAAATATTTAAGGACTATCACTAGCACAAGATTAATCGGTAGTTATAATCCAAATGATGAAAGCTCACAAATTACTTAGTGTGCTTTCAGCAAAAGAGCGTGAGAAGATCAAATAAAACCAAACTCCCCCTCGATTTGGGAGCCGGCTTGCGTAATCAAAGTATAAATTTCAGCTTGAATGTTTTCGGCGATCGCACACTGACCCTAAAATGGCATCTGGTGTTACTGGTGGCAGGGACATTACTTCCTGTTGTCTTTTTTGCTGTTGCTGTTGTCTACAAACTCTCTCTCAATGAGCGTGCAGCATCAGAACGCCGTTTGGTTTTAGCAGCACGTAACCTTACTCAAGATGTAGAGCGCGAAGTTTCCAGTACCACCAGGACACTCCAAGCACTGGCAGCCTCTGACCGACTCGACAACAATGAATTAAAAGCATTTTATAACGAAGCAAAGCGCACAGTCCAGACGCAGCCAACTTGGTTCAATGTGATCCTCCTCACCCCAGACGGACGACAACTGGTGAACACCTCTTATCCTTTTGGTGCGTCACTACCTTTGGTAAATGAACCGGAAAGTCTGCGCCGTGTTGTTAAAACACACCAACCCACTGTGGGTTATCTTGTCCTTGGAGGTGTGAAGCGGAAATTGGCGTTCCCCATTCGTGTTCCCGTCATCCGCGATGGCAAGCTCAGGTATGTACTTAATGCCGTGATTACCCCGCAAGCACTCGCCAGTGTCATCAAAACCCAGACACCTGTTGATGGAGAATGGACACGTACTGTTGTTGACGGTCGCGGTATGGTTGTAGCCAGGACTCGCAGCCCTGGGCGCTTTGTAGGAAAGCCTAGTACACCATCTTT
Source organism: Nostoc sp. HK-01 (assembly GCA_003990705.1). GTDB lineage: Bacteria > Cyanobacteriota > Cyanobacteriia > Cyanobacteriales > Nostocaceae > Nostoc_B. The sequence continues at coordinate 3,807,783 of AP018318.1, read as the reverse complement.
TCTAAAGCGAATCACCGCCACAACCGAGGGAGTTTACCGCGATACAACCTTAGAAGGAGCGCCAGTTTACCTTGCCTTCAAGCGAGCCAGCTTCTTTGATTGGACAACCGCTGTTGTTGTGCCGATTGAGATGATTGAAAATCCGCCTCGCCGTGCTATGTGGCTTGTTATTGGCTCTGGCTTGGTGTTACTGGTGGTAAGTGGTGTAGGTGCCTTTATGCTCTCACACCGAATTTCCCAAGGCATCGCGGAAGCTGCTGATGCCGCAGAAGCCTTGGCTCAAGGTGAATATCCCTGCATCAGTCCCTCAAGCATTCAGGAAGTAGCTTTGTTAGGCAAAGCTTTAGAAATGTCTGCTGACCTGCTGGCGCAGCGTCAGCGTGAGCGAGACGAACACTTAACGCAAGTCGAAGCAGCGCGGACTTTAGCAGAGACCGCTAATCGTCTCAAAGATGAGTTTTTAATTACTGTCTCCCATGAACTGAGAACCCCTCTTAACGCCATTTGCGGCTGGGCGCAGTTGCTCATTACCGGGAGACTTAACCCAGAAAAAACCCAACAGGCGATCGCCATTATCGAACGCAATGCCAAAATCCAGGCACAATTGGTAAATGACCTCCTCGATACATCGCGGATTATTATTGGCAAACTCCGCCTCGAACCACAGCCGCTAAATTTAGCTACTGTGATTGTCTGTGCGATCGATTCGGTGCGTCACGCCGCTGAAGTTAAAAACATCGATTTACAGTTACAACTTGCCCAGGTTGATCTGGTATTAGGCGACCCAAATCGGCTGCAACAGGTTGTCTGGAACCTCCTCTCAAACGCTGTCAAATTCACACCCCAAGGTGGGCGTATTGAAGTGCAACTTCAGCAGGCTAACTCCCAGGTGCAAATTATCGTACGCGATACTGGTGTGGGCATCAAGACAGAATTTTTGCCACACGTTTTTGAACGCTTCCGTCAAGCTGATGGCTCAACTACAAGAGAGTTTGGCGGTTTGGGGCTAGGTTTAGCGATCGCCCGTCATTTAGTGGAAATGCACGGCGGGACAGTACAAGCTGATAGTGAAGGTCAAGGTAAGGGTGCAACTTTCACAATTCAACTGCCGGTGATGGTTAGTCAAGAGAACATCAGCACCGCACCAATAAAACCTGTAGAGCCGAAAAACTTACACAGGCTGGAGGGTGTGCGCGTGCTGGTAGTTGATGACGAAACCGACGCTAGAGATATTATTTCCGCAGTACTTATACAGCAGGGAGCAGAAGTACGCACCTGTGGTTCAGCCGCCGAGGCATTAAAAGAAGTGTTGGCGTGGAAACCCACGGTAATTCTTTCTGATATTGGTATGCCCCAAGAAGACGGCTATAATTTTATGCAAAAAGTTAGGCAGTGGGAAAGGGAAGTAGGTGTTCATATTCCGGCTGTAGCGGTTACAGCCTTTACACGAGAAGAAGATCGGCTCAAAGCGATCGCCGCAGGTTATCAAACACATATACCCAAACCCATCGAACCAACCCACTTAGCTACTGTGGTGGCCAGCCTAATAGCAGATATAAAGGTATAAGTAATATCGTGTCTGGTGAAATACTGATCATGAAGGCCGCAGGGGTGCAGAGGTGCAGGGGGAAAGAATTAAAAACCAATGAATTTGCATCAAGATTTTCGTGAAATGGTCAGTAAGTCGGCGTGAAAAAACAAAAATAAGTTCAGAAAGGTAAACAAGGCTACCATCCTCTTCCCTCCTGCCTTCTGCCTCTCCGCAGTCGCTACAACGGGGGGAACCCCCGCAACGCGCTGCTCTCTGCCTCCTGCCTCATCCCAACTACAAATATTTACGCCGTTCTACTTAGTATCAGCACTTCAAACACGCCCCGTCAAAGCGGCAACTAAAACTATTAATTGCTGAGGTTCAATCGGTTTAGCTAGGTGCATTTGATATCCTGCGGCCAAAGCTTCGGTATATTCTGTATGACCAGCATAAGCTGTAAGGGCGGCGGCGGGAATTTGTCCACCGACTGCGGGACTCAGCGCTCTGATTTGCCGAATCAGTGTATAACCGTCTTCTCCTGGGAGACCGATATCAGACAAAAGTGCATCATACCCCCCAGGATTGGCCATCAGTGTTGATAGTGCGGCGCTGGCTGAGGCGACTGCTGTGACATCAACTCCATATTCTCCTAAAACTAATTGAAATAACTGACGTATATCTGGTTCATCGTCCACCACCAGTACCCGCACACCTACTAGGGAGGGAAGTTTATCAGTTGAGATTTCTGGCAGACTGTTTCTGGTGAAAAATGGCAATGTAGTAGATATATCTGAAATTTCGTTTTGGTTATTTTGTAGTGGTAGCTTGACGGTAAATGTTGCGCCTTGACCTTCTCCTGGGCTGTGGGCTTCTACTGTACCGCCGTGGAGTTCTACCAAGTGACGCACAATCGAAAGCCCTAATCCTAACCCAGGATTTGAGCGAGTTCTGCTACCATCAGCTTGACGGAAACGGTCAAAAAGATAAGGGAGAAATTCAGGATTGATACCTTGACCTGTATCGCTGATTTGAATTTGCGCTTGAAAAGCAGCGTATGTTAATTGGACATCAATTCTCCCTCCATTTGGGGTAAATTTAATGGCATTAGAAAGTAAATTCCAGACAACTTGCTGTAAGCGAACTGGATCACCGACTATCGGTCTGCTTGAGGGTGCTAAACTTGTGTTGATTTGAATGTTTTTGGTTTCTGCTGCTAGACGAACAACCGCGATCGCATCTTCAATAATCGGCACAAGCTCAATAAATTGAGCATCCATTCGCAGTCTACCTGAGCTAATGCGGGAAATATCCAACAAATCACTAATCAGATGGGCTTGAGCCTGGGCGCTGCGTTCAATGGCTTCTAAACCCTGATTCACTGTCTGTTCATCCAATTGATGAGTTCGCAGTAAGTTAGCCCAACCCAGCATCGCATTCAGAGGGTTTCGCAGTTCATGAGAAAGAATTGATAAAAATTCATCTTTGGCACGATTGGCTTTTTCAGCTGTTTCACGAGCAGATTGTTCTTGAGCCAACAGTTGAGTCCGTTCTATTTCTAACTGCTTTTGTTGAGTAATATCTTCAATGACTAAAAGGATCATTGGTGCATCATGGATGTGCGTCAGTTTCCGCGCATTCAGCCGCATAATTTTCTGCCCAATTTGCTCAAATTCATTTTCAATTTCCATGTCTTGAAATTGGCTTTGGTGGGGCAGAATTTCTTCTAGGAGCGATCGCAATTGCGGGATATTCCACTGCCCATTGCCGATTTCATAAATCAAGCACTGTTCGGTTTCTGCTGGCAATACCTGAAATTTTTCGTAGAAAAACTGATTAGCGGTAATTACGCGTAAATCTGTATCTAACACGACCAAAGATTCTCGCACAGTGGCGACAATTGCTTCGGCGTAATCTCTAGCTGCTGTGATTTGTCTGGCGCTGCGTTTGAGTTCGTCAATATCCACCAAAACCACTACAGCACCGTCAATTTTGTTGTCTATTGTGCGATAGGGACGAATGCGTAAATCATACCAGTGTCCCTCTTGGTCTTGTACCTCTTGAGTTTTAAAGTTGAGTGTGCGGATGACTTCGATAATCTGCTGCTCTAAGTCAGGAATATTTAAGTTGTGATTAATATCACTAAATGGTCGCCCGACATCGGAAGGAATCAGGTTAAAAATTCTTTCGGCTACAGGAGTAAAGCGACGAATGCGTAAATCGCCTCCTAGCATAATAATTGGCAGATTGATACTGCTCAGGAGATTTTGTAAATCGTTACTGACTTGAGTTGATTCAAGATTGCGGCGTTGCAGTTCGTCGTTAATTGTGTTTAATTCTTCATTAGTTGCCTGAATTTCTTCTTTAGCCGTTTCTAGTTCTTCATTGGTGCTTTGTAATTCTTCGTTACTAGAGAGAATTTCTTCGTTAGCGGCTCTCAAGTCTTGGTTAGTGGCTTGTTGTTCTTCAATAATTGATTGTAAATATTCTTTAGTTGTGGCTAAATCTTGTTTGAGTTGGTTAATTTCCTTTTGGTCATCGGTTGGTTTGCGTGCGCGATTGCGGGTGCGATTACTGGTGGCTGGGCTTGACTCATCGCCAGCAACACCTAACATAGAAGTGGCGATCGCGCTCATCTCTGCAAACATCACCAAAAAGTAGCGTCCTGTATCGACTACAGGCGCATCAAATGGGATCACATCAATTCTGATCCGTTTGACTTGATCTGCGTCTCGAATTTGCATACCTTCTTTAGTCACCGCTATTCCGTGCTTTTTCGCTTGGTGGATAGCAGTACGTAGTTCTAGCCGTAATTCTTCTTTAGCTATCTTCAGCAGATTAAAACTGGGTCTGCCTGATGGTAGTTGCAAATAAGGGCTAGTTTGTCCCCGAAATTGCACAATTTCTAGATCATTGTCAATCACTACACCAACTGGTGTGTATTGGTTCAAAATAATCCGGTCAGCCACTTTTTGAATTTCTAAGTCATTCCCCATCTCTTCTCTGACTAGTGGCGGCGGATTGGTAGCTCCGATGGCATAATTGTTGGGAACTAAATCAATCGTCGGCCGAGTAGCAGCCATTTTGCCAGAATAAATTTTGTACTTGCGGTCAATCAAAGCAAACAAGTTGCTAAACTCGCCGACTGTCTCTGATGTGCCTAGCATTAAAAAGCCTTGTGGCTTCAGAGCATAGTGGAAAATGGGAAGCAGTTTCTTTTGAACACCAGAACCCAAATAAATCAGTACATTGCGACAGGTAATCAAATCTAGGCGCGAAAAAGGCGGATCACCAATTAGGTTTTGTCTGGCAAAAACGCACACTTCCCGCACTGGCTTGCTAATTTGATAGCCACCTTCTACAGGGACAAAAAAGCGCTGGAGGCGATCGGCTGAGACATCGATTAATTGGTTATGCTTGTAAATACCGATTCTCGCTTTCTCAATGGCTATCTCATTAACATCAGTAGCAAACACTTGGATAGGGCGATTAATTCCCTGATTGTGCAAATATTCCTGTAAGCAAATCGCCATCGAGTAGGCTTCTTCACCCGTGGAACATCCCGCCACCCAGATGCGAATGGCAGAATCACTCGATTGTTCTTTGGTAATAATCGGAAATACTTTGGTTTTTAAAGCTTCAAACGCTTCAGGATCGCGGAAAAAACTCGTCAGCGTAATTAGTGCATCGTAATACAAGGCTGTCACTTCTGCCGGATGATCCTGAAGATAACGTACATAATCTTCTAATCTCTCTAACTTATATAAAATCATCCGTCGCAGAATCCGCCGCTTGAGGGTGGTTTGTTTGTAGTGGTTAAAATCAACCCCCGTAGTAGCTTTTAATAAACTAAAGATGATAGAAAGAGCATTGCTATCTGTGGGGATAACGTCAGCCGATTTTTCGGGGGTGGGATAACTAACATAAGGATGATGACTGATTTTGGCTAATTCTTGAGCGATCGCTTGTGGTGTTAACACAAAGTCTACCTGACCAGAAGCCACCGCCGTATTCGGCATACTACTCACTTGTGCCGATTCTTCACATTGGGCAAAGGTAATCCCTCCTGCTTCCTTAATTGCTTCTAAACCCCTAGCACCATCCGCATCGCCCCCAGACAGCACCACCGCAATAGCTTTGCTTCCCCGTTCTTGCGCCAAGGAAAAAAAGAACGTATCAACTGACATAACCTGACTGCGAATCTTTTGACGCGGACTCAGTTGTAGTTTTCCCTCCGAGATGGTCATCATGGCATTGGGGGGAATCACATAAACATGATTCGGTTTTACCACCATCTCATTTTCTGCTTGCACTACCGGCATCTGAGTAGCTCGTGACAGAATCTCAACCAACAAACTTTTTTGGTCGGGGCTTAAGTGTTGAATCAACACAAATCCCATACCAGTATCACTAGGCAAATGGCTAAGTAATTGGGTAAATGCTTCTAAACCTCCGGCAGATGCACCAATCCCCACAATGGGAAATAATTCATTTTGATTTTCCTCATGCTCTTGGTCAGGAGTAGAAGACTGAGGTTTTTTTGGCCGCCTAGGGTTCATGTTTTATAAACGATGATGGGGTTGTTGCATAACCTGTAAATAAAATACGCTGTTGCATCGCTTGACTTTAGCCCACTAGAGACAGATATTATGCAGTTAAGATTTATGAGCAAGTATGTCACAGTATGCACGCTCCTCATACTACTAATTTCATTGCACTGTTTCTCATAGAGAAAATTGGGTGAACTAATTTTTGGATCTGAGATATTCAAGATTGCTGCTGCCACTTAGATGAATATCTGAACGAATCATCAAACATTGATACCAAAAGACTTTGCCATTCTCTTTTTACGTGATTTTCCCAAATTCATTTCTGAGAATCTTCGATCCCCCCTTATCAGAGGCTACATACAGTCATAAACTGGGAGTGAGAGTTGAAAGGCAGTCGGGAGAAATTTTGTGAAAAAAGTTTTAGCAATCATTCTCGGTGGTGGCGCAGGCACCCGCCTTTACCCTTTAACCAAACTCCGAGCAAAACCAGCAGTACCCGTCGCAGGGAAGTATCGTTTAATCGATATCCCTGTTAGTAACTGTATTAACTCGGAAATTTTTAAAATCTACGTCCTGACACAATTCAACTCAGCCTCTCTGAACCGTCACATTGCGCGTACCTATAATTTTAGTGGATTCAGTGAAGGGTTTGTGGAAGTGTTAGCTGCACAGCAAACACCAGAAAACCCAAACTGGTTCCAAGGTACAGCCGATGCGGTGCGTCAGTATCTATGGATGTTGGAGGAATGGGATGTAGATGAGTATTTGATTCTTTCTGGTGATCATCTTTACCGGATGGATTACCGCCAATTTATTCAGCGCCATCGAGACACCAATGCTGATATTACGCTCTCAGTAATACCCATTGACGATCGCCGGGCTTCTGATTTTGGTTTGATGAAAATTGATCAAGCTGGTCGAGTTATTGATTTTAGTGAAAAGCCCAAAGGTGAGGCTTTAACTAAAATGCAGGTTGATACCACTGTCTTGGGTTTAAATAAAGAACAAGCCCAACAACAGCCATACATCGCCTCAATGGGGATTTATGTTTTCAAAAGAGAAGTTTTGATCAAGTTGTTGCGGGAAAAATTAGAAAGGACTGATTTTGGCAAAGAAATTATTCCTGATGCCGCCCAAGATTACAACATTCAAGCTTATTTATTTGATGATTACTGGGAAGATATTGGGACTATTGAAGCATTTTATAATGCCAATTTAGCCTTGACCCAGCAACCACAACCACCTTTTAGCTTCTACGATGAAGAAGCCCCGATTTACACGCGCCCACGTTATCTACCACCTACCAAATTATTAGAATGTCATGTCACCGAATCAATTATTGGTGAAGGCTGTATTTTGAAAAACTGCCGCATTCAACATTCAGTTTTAGGTGTGCGATCGCGAATTGAATCGGGCTGTGTCATCGAGGAATCTTTGCTCATGGGTGCAGACTTTTATCAAGCTTCTGTCGAACGTCAATGCAGCATCGAAAAAAATGACATTCCCGTAGGTATTGGTACAGATACCATTATTCGTCGGGCAATTATTGATAAAAATGCTCGCATTGGTCACGATGTGAAAATCATCAACAAAGATAACGTGCAAGAAGCTGACCGTGAAGGTCAAGGCTTTTACATCCGTAGCGGTATTGTCGTTGTTTTGAAAAACGCTGTGATTCCTGATGGCACAATTATTTAAAAGTGCTGAATCACCGAAGTTTGCCCGGAGGGAAACCCCCCTTGCAACTTCTTGCTGAGTTAAAAGTGCTGAGTTTTAAACTTGGAGTTATGAGTATAACTGATTACCACTGTTCTCTGTTAGCTTCTGACTCAGCAATGCCACTTGCGACCCTTCGGGAACGCCTTCGGCGAACAAGTCGGGGAACCCTCCCAACGCAGTGGCTCCTCAGCACTCAGCACGGGCTGAACGCCCCGCTACCGCTAACACAACTTATACTACTCATTGGCCTTCCGGGTAGCGGTAAGTCAACTGTGGCAAAACAATTAATTGCTGAATGCCCCCAGATGCAGCTGATTTCTACAGATGCTATCCGGGGGCAATTGTTTGGGGATGAAATAATTCAAGGGCCTTGGTTTCTGGTTTGGCAAGAAGTTGAACGGCAACTCCAACAAACTGTTGCCGCTAATCAATCAGCGATTTTTGATGCTACGAATGCTCAAAGAAGCCACCGCCGCGAACTTATCGCCTTCAGCCGTAACTTGGGCTTTACTCAAATCGTAGGAATTTGGATTACTACCCCAGTATGGCTGTGTTTAGCACGAAATAAACGCCGCGATCGCCAAGTTCCCGAAGAAGTAATCTTGCGGATGCACCGTCAACTCCGGGACGCTCCACCTAGTTTAGAAGAAGGATTAGACGACTTGATTAAAATAGGGTGAATAGTCAAAAGGCAAAAGGCAAAAGGCAAAAGGCAGGAGGCTAAAGCATGAAATTTCAGACTTCAGACTTCACTCCCTTTTTCCAGAGTACGGAAATTGCGCTGGTGTAGTGAGCAAGAACCCCACTTGATTTGGTGTATTGTTTGTTAATTTAAAATCAGAATCTCATTGCTGGGCATTATACCTAGCAAAATATAAATCTCCCATCTTACAAAAAAACTTAAAGGAAATTTCTACAGGAGGCTGGTAGATGGCTGCAACCGACTTCAAAGATTATTATTCACTTTTGGGAGTTAGTAAGACTGCCACTCCAGAAGAAATTAAGCAAGCCTTTCGTAAACTAGCCCGCAAGTTTCACCCTGATGTTAATCCAGGGAACAAACAAGCAGAAGCCCGGTTTAAAGAAGTAAACGAAGCCTACGAAGTCTTATCTGACCCAGATAAGCGCAAAAAATATGACCAGTTTGGTCAATATTGGAAACAAGTGGGTGAAGGTTTCCCTGGCGGCGGTGCTGGGGTTGATATGAATGGTTTCGATTTCAGCCAATACGGCAGTTTTGATGAATTTATTAATGAGTTGTTAGGCCGCTTTGGTGGTGGTGCGCCTGGTACTCGCTCGACTGGTAGACAAAACTACTCTTATCGCACGGCTACAGGTAGACCTGGTGGCGGTTTTGGCAGCGGTTTTAACGATTTTGGTTTCCAAGATGTTGGTGCTGGTGCTGCTCCAGATACGGAAGCGACAATTAGCTTGACTTTTGCGGAAGCCTTTGCTGGTGTACAGAAGCGCTTTAGTTTGGGCAATGAAACCATTGACGTTCGCATTCCCGCTGGTGCTAAACCCGGTACTCGTTTGCGGGTGCGGGGTAAAGGTCAAATCAACCCCATGACGCAACAGCGGGGAGATTTATATTTAAAAGTTGAACTGCAACCCCACTCGTTCTTCCAAATTGAAGGCGATAATTTGGTTTGTGAAGTGCCAATTACACCCGATGAAGCCACCTTGGGAGCTTCGATTGATGTGCCTACACCCGATGGCAATGTCAATGTTAAGCTACCTGCGGGAGTGCGTTCTGGTCAATCGTTACGTTTACGGGGTAAAGGCTGGCCACTACCTAAAGGTGGACGTGGCGATCAAATGGTAAAAGTGGCGATCGCCCCACCAAAAGACCTCAGCCCACAAGAACGCGAGTATTATGAAAAAATTAGGGCGATACGTACATATAACCCTCGCAGTCATTTACAACAAGTTAAGTTGTAATTCTTCATCCGTAATTCGTAATTTTTCATTCCTGATCTAATTACGAATTACGCAATTATACTTAAGCTAATAAAATTCAAAATTTATCCCCCAACACCGTCAATTAATTAGGCTCCTGGTTTGAAATAATCGAGGAGGCGATCGCCTGAGTCGGCGCGAATTAAGCCGACAACGACATTGGGTAAAGCTGTTAAACTAGGATAAACCAAATAACGGGGTTCCCAACTAGGACGAAACTTGTCTTTGTAGGCGTGTAAGCCTTGGAAGTTGTAAAAGTGATTCAAATGTTCGTAAAGATAGTGTAGAACTTTCTCTAAGCGGCGTGACTCTGGATTGTCACCAACTCCAGCCAAAGCGGAAAGTCCAAAATTAAAGCTATCGTAGCCTTCTTCTTTAAAATGTTGCAGCAGGGAAGTAAATAAAAAGTCCATCATCCCATTTTCCATTGTGGAACGATGGCGCATCATATCAATGGTGATTTCGTTTAGCTGATACTCTGGTAAAACGTTGGTGAAAGCCGCGATCCCACCTTCTGGAGTATGCACAACCGCAATTATGCAATTACGCAGATAAGTTTCGTCAAACCACCCTAAAGAAAAGCGTTTTTCTGAGCCTTGCGCCATCTTTAACCATTCGTCGCTCACAGGTTTGAGTTGATGTAACAAGTCATTTGCTATGGGCGGTTGATAAAAGTTGACTTGATATCCAAGTTTCGTTAACCGATTAATTGATGGGCGAAAGTTTTTACCCGCTTTACCTTGTAGAGTAAAGTTCTGCAAGTCAACGATCGCCTCTTCGCCAATCTTCAGTACCCTAAATCCTAGCGAAGTATAGAGGTCGATATCGTCGGGTAAAGTTTGATAAAAGGCTGGATACCAATCGTTGCGTTGACAAAACTGCTGAAAACTCACAATTACTTCTTTGCGGTCTTCAATTGGGCCGATGGGATCTCCAAGAGCGATCGCACCCCGTCCTTTTGGTACATAAGCAATCACACTTTTACCAGAAGGACTAAAAAAGTAACTTTTATCACTTAACAGTGTAAATGCTGCTAACGAAGAGCAACCATAATGTTCAACAATTTCTTTGGCTTTTTGTCGTTCAATAGAAGTTGCTGGATTTGCCAAAAATACAGGCTGCAACAGCATCACGACTGCAAAGGTAACTGTGCTGGCAGCAATTACATATATAGAATTAGCGAAAAATTCTCCAAATTTAGTAGTAGGTTGTAACCCCCAATTATCTTCAGCAAAAAACATTGCCAAAGTCTGAATTATGGCTTCTCGCCAATTAAAATTTTCTGTAAATTTACCATCTAATAAATAAAATCCCACTGTTCCATAAGCCAAGGTAAATAGCAAAGCCCCAATCAATACCCGCACACCTCTAGCAATTGAAGGTCTATCTGATTGGGCTGTAAACACATGGCGCATCAAAATTAATTGTCCTAGCAAGATACCAGACAATATACTTTCTTCATAATCTAATCCTTTGAGTAGATGGCTAAAAATCGAAATAATTAATAAACTAATTGATAATAGCCAAGCAACACGCTTGCGGCGTAATAAATTAGTCGCTAATGTTAGCAAAACAAAGCCTGTTAGGGCAGCAAATATATGACCGCTTGCACGAATTTCAAATGGTAAAAATTCCTTTAACCAATGATTCCGCCCATACAAGTTTGGTGTAACTGCGGATAAAACATTGACTATTCCCACTAACCCAGTTAGGACAGCTACGCTCCAAAGTCCAATTTGAGTTTTGAAATTCTTAATCATTAGTTAGTTTAAATTATTATATTTATCTACTAAAATCCACGTAACTATTTTTTAGCTGCTTTAAATTGTTCTCCCACATAAGAGAGGGAATCTTTTAAATGCTTGTGAAAGTAATTCCAGCCAATATCTGCACCAGATAAACCGTGGCCTCCAGGAAAAGCATAGAAGACATTAGCTATATTTAATTTGTTTAGGACTTGGTGAAAAGCTTTAGTAGAAGCCAACAAATTAGAATCATTCAAACCTGCATCAAGATATATTCTTAGTCGTTTTTCATCAACAATTGATAGCTGTTGAACTATTTGTAAAGGACTATTTTGCGCTCCACTGTTATCGGTAAAGTAACCGCTATGACTAAATAATATATTGAAGTTGTTGAGATAGCGTAACCCAATATTAAATGCTCCCCATCCACCAGAAGATAGACCTCCTAAAGCCCAAAATTTTGGTTGCTCTAAAGTCCGGTAGCGTGACTTAACAACTTGTACTAATTCTAAACCAATTAAAGTCGCAATTTTGCCATTAGTCCCATCATAATAATCGGGGTCATATAAAGGGCTAGAACCGCGATTATCATTACCATCTGGTGTAATGATAATTGATGGTGGTAATTTGCCAGTTTTATATAATTCATGTAATACGCTTATGATGGCATATTTATCAGCATAAGCGCGCGCATCATCATGGCCACCATGTAATAAAAATATAACTGGATAGAGGGTTTGGGGATTTTTCTGATAGTTAGGAGGTAAAATCACACCATATTGGCGAACTGTACCCATAGCTTGGGAATTGAAAGTTTCTATCTGAAATTTTAAGCCTGTATCTGCTTGTTTTTGGGGTGGATCTAATTGTGGCGCACCTAAGATAAAAACATAGTAATATGTTGTAGTACTAAGAATAGCGATCGCACCTGCTAAACTTAGAAAAATTTTAGAAATTTTCATGTATTTATAGCTCGTAAAAGAGGCTAATATCCCCGACTTCTTTAAGAAGTGGGTAATCTTATTATTTATGTGTTTGCTGATTAACACCTAAATTATCAGCAGCATGTGCAATTTCTGCAATCCGGAATTGTTCGCCAACAAATGTTAGAGAATCTGTTAAATGTTCTCGCCAATATTGCCAAGTATGACTGCCAGGAAATTGTCGAAATTGATTGTAAACTTTTTCTTGGTTAAGAACTTGCATAAATGCTTTAGCATCATCAAGCTCTTCGGTATCAGATAGACCTGAGTCTAGATAAATTCGCAATCTTTTTTTTGCTTGCTTAGGCAGAGTTTTGATATAAATTATTGGGCTATTTTGCGCTCCACTATTATCTTTAAAATAACCGCTATGGCTAAATAAAATTGAAAAGTTCTGCAAATTATGCAACCCGACATTCATTGCCCCCCAACCGCCAGAAGATAATCCACCCATCGCCCAAAAATCGGGATTTGGTAAAGTGCGATAACGACTCTGCACTACTTTTACCAGTTCATATCCCACGGCTGTAGAAACTTTACCATTGGGGCCGTCGATATATTGGGGATCAAAATAAGGGCTAGAGCCACGTTTGTCATTACCATCGGGCGTGATAATAATACTAGGTGGTAATTTCCCTGTGGTGTAGAGTTTGGTTAGTGTTTTGAGTGCTTGTCCTTTTTTATCGCTGAACCAATCAATGGGTTCACCATGTCCACCATGAAGCAGAAAAATTACGGGGTAACGTTGTTGGGAATTTTGTTCATAGCCAGGGGGTAAAGAAACGCCGTATGTACGTTTTCCTAGCATTACTTGGCTGTCGTAAGACTCAATTTTATAGGTGAGGGGAGTAGCTAAGATATTAGCATTTGGCTGCGCTGGTAAGGAAGCTGTGATTGTTTCTGGTAGTTTCGCCGCTACACCTGGAGAATATTTACAACCAACTAAAGATATTACTGAAATTAGTAGTAGGATTTTTTTGTAGTTCATAGTCAGAAGTTAAAAATAAACTTGTTGGTTTAACCAATTTGCGATCGCCTGATTAACTAACTCTGCACACTCTGCCATCACGAGATGTCCAGCTTGGGCAAAATGTAAGTGAGTACTGTTCACAAAGTGACTCGCTAACTCATCCCCCATTTGTTGGGTAAACATGGGGTCTTTTCCCGCAGTAATTACTAAAGTTGGAATATGCAAATTCTGCGGTAGTGGATGACGAACAAAAAAGTTATAGTCCCAAAAAATTTCTAAGGCTTTGTAAGCATCAAAATCAGTTGGTATAGGATTTTCCGCAAAAAATCTTTCCATGACGCTGTGACGGTAGGAAGTTGAGAGAAAGTTATTGAAGACTTGCACTCTTGGTAAATGATAAAGATATCTTCCACCCCAAGCCATTAACTTCATCAACGGAATTTCCCACCAAGGTGCTAAATCATGAGTTCCACCAGCAATAGCAATCATGGCACTTACTTGATGGTGTTGGGCAAATTCTAAACCGATAGGAACGCCATAGCTATGACAAAATAACACAGGCGATATAATGCCAAACTTATGTAATAATCGCCCTAAATCTCGGCAATGTCGTCCGATAGAATAACGCGAGTAACAGCTAGACTTTCCATGTCCAGCTAAATCATAAGCTAGAACTTCCCAACCTTGATTTTGGGCAAATTCATATTGCATTCTAAAGTTAAAATGATTGCCCATTCCTCCGTGGATAAAAACTATCGACGGAGTCACACCAGGACTATGGCAAACTTGTAGATTTATTCCTCGCCGCAGGTGAATTGAGGAACCTATTAAGGCATCTTCAAAACAGTCATCATCTGTCATGGAAAGTTGCTACATTACTTATTTAAGCTGTGATTGTTTTCCATCCAAAGCTTAAGCCTGTGATATGACAATGCTGTGTCAAGGTAATGGAATATTTGCGAATAGGATTTAAAGAATGCCCAAAAAGCTGCGAATTAACTTTAGTTCTTTATTTGGCTTGTTGCTGCTGGTGTTGTCTGTATGGGCGATCGCTAACGAACTACGCGAGTATAATTATCATGATATTCTGGCGGCGATCGCTGCAATTCCCAAACAACGCCTGATTTGGGCAATTTTGTTGACGGCTTTAGGTTATTTAGTGATGGTTGGGTATGATATTTTAGGCTTTGCTTATATTCATCATGCCCTACACTGGCAAAAAATTGCTTTGACTAATTTTATTAGTTCTAGCTTCAGCAATACTATCGGTTTTGCCTTGTTGACAGGTAGTGCTATCCGCTATCGTTTTTATTCTAGATGGCAAGTCTCACCAATTGCGATCGCCCAAATAATTGCCTTTGTTAATTTCACTTTTTGGTTAGGAATGTTTGCGGTTGCTGGGTTACTCTTTCTGATTCACCCTTTAAATATTCCTACACAACTACATTTACAATTTACTACCGTACGTCCTATTGGTGTGGTATTTCTCACCTTAATTATTATTTATTTAATTAGCAGTTTATTTATTAAACACACATTAATTATTCGTAACCATGAATTTCGCTTTCCATCGTGGCAAATATCCTTGATGCAAATCATTATTTCTAGCTTTGATTGGATGTTGGCCGCAGCGGTACTTTATGCTTTATTACCTACCAACATAGCTTTATCTTATCTAGACTTTTTAGGAATTTATTTATTAGCAATGTTCGCGGGGATTGTGAGTAATGTTCCCGGTGGTTTAGGTGTATTTGAAACAGTAATTTTATTAATTATTTCAGCTAAAGTTTCTGCGGCGGCTGTTTTAGGCTCAATGCTGGCTTATCGCGGCATATACTATTTTTTACCTTTACTATTCGCAACAGGGGTATTGGTATTTGATGAAATTAGAAGAAGCCGAAGGTAAAATTTTAAAAGGGAATAAGGAAATCCCCATAATTAAACTCAGTGTATCGAAATTAGTACTTTAAGCAATATATTTAATAGTGATTGCTCTCATTGAATGCACTAGATTAGCACTGTTGAATCCTGACAGCAGACATTAAATATTGTGTTAATGTCAACGCATCTACACCTAGTTCTGTACGCTCTTGTGCTGCTAAAATTCCAGCTTGAGAATGCCACCAAGCCGCAGTAGCTACAATATTTTCTATAGGAAGTTGTTTTGTAGCTGCTTGTGCTAATAATCCTCCCAGTAAACCCGTCAGCACATCACCACTACCACCACGAGCTAAAGCTGGGCTACTTTCGGGATTAATCCAGACTACACCTTGAGAATTGGCTATTGCAGTTCTCGCGCCTTTTAATAATACTACTGCGCCAGTTTGGGCTGCGGCTTCCCTGACAGCTTGGATTCTGTCATGTTTGGCATCAGAAACATCAGGAAATAATCTTTGAAATTCGCCAGTGTGAGGTGTAAGTACAGTTGCCGCTTGGCGCTGTTGTAAGGTGGGGATAGTTCCCAGTTGTGCCAGAATATTTAAACCATCGGCATCGAGAACTAAAGTGCGATCGCTCTCAATAACTTTTTGGACAATGGGAGTCGCTTCGCGGGTTAAACCAGGGCCACAGGCGATCGCATTAAAAGAACTTAAGTCTGTATTTTCTGGTAATTGTAGTTGTAAAATTGCCCCACTCTCGGTTTCTGGGCAACCAATAATTAATGCTTCTGGTAAGTGCGACACCAAAATAGATTTTAACGATTCAGGAACAGCCACTGAGAGCATCCCCACACCACTAGCCCGCGCCCCTAAAGCTGTTAAAATTGCCCCGCCAGCGTAACGTCTCGAACCACAAATTAATAATAAATGTCCTGCTTTATACTTATGTGTCACTGCTGGACGCGGCAAAGGTAAACTAGCAAGTGCAGTTTTTCTAGTAATCCGTTTAATTTTCGGTGTATTTCCCAATATTGCTTCTACATCTGCAAACGGAATATCAAAATCAATTAATTCCCCTTTGCCAACATACTCTAAAGCATGATCCTGCAATAAACCCAGCTTCCACAAGCCCAAGCATAAGGTGTAAGTAGCGCAAATCGCTGTCCCTAAAACCTCGCCCGTATCGGTATGCAAACCCGAAGGGATATCAATACTAATAATCGGTTTTTGCCATTCATTAAAATGATTAATTGCGGAAGCGATCGCATCAGTAAGCGGTCTTTCTAACCCAAACCCAAATAAACCATCAATTAAAAAATCACAATTCGGCAATTGTTCAAGAGTTTCGTAACAAGAAATACCCAAACTTTGAGCATATTGCCAATGTTGAGCAGTTAATTCCTTTAACTTAGAAAAAGGCGAATATATCCAAACTTCATACCCACGAAAGTGTAATTCACGGGCGACAACCAACGCATCGCCACCATTATGACCAGGGCCAACTAAAATCCCTACACGATAAATATTCCTAGACAAGGGAAACAACTCTTGAATACGAAGGGTAATCAGTCCCGCTACCTTTTCCATCAAAGCAGCTACAGGCATTCCAGCGGCAAATATCCGCCCTTCAATATCCCGCATTTGCCCAGCGGTGACTACAACTTGAGAAATATATTCTTGCCTATTTTGAGAGTGATTGATATTAATAGGAGATGCGTTTTCCATTATTAAAAATTTCCCAGTTCATCTGCTAATAGTAGTTGAGTTAAAGGTTATAAAATTGGCATAAACTCTTTACTTTTTAACTTTTAACTCAGCACTCATTAATCAGCACTCACCTACTGTAATAAACTCTGGAATCACCAAATCCTAAATCCCGTACATATTTATTCCATCTGTCCGCATCACCGCGTTCTGCAAACGGCCCTACCGCTACATGGGGTCCGTATGGCTTTTGTCTTTCTTGAACTAAACTCGAATATCCACTTTTACGGATAATTGTGTCAGCAATTATCGGCAAGTCTTGGGTTTTCCCTGGAATAACAACATAGTATCTATTCTTTTTATTTTCAGAAGATCCTCTGGTGTTATTGCTAAAAGTCTGTATTTCCTGTCCGTTAGCAAAGCTGACAACCTGTGCGCCACGAATCCCGAATGATTCTAATTGTCTGACACGCTGTTGAGCGTTAGATGCTCTGTTAAATACTCCTGACTGAATAATAGAACGTCCTTGATATTGCCGGATATAAGCCCCTGGTTCAATTTGGCGGACTCTTTGCAGGGTTTGGTAATTATCGCTATCAACATATACAAAGTAGCGTTCAAAGTTCTGGCTGTATTGATTTGGCTGACTTGGTTGAACAATTACAGGCTGTGGCTGAGATTGACTGTCTGTGGATGGGTAAATCAGCGGATTTGGCTCATATTGCTGAATTTGCCCTGGTTGTAATTGGGGTAAAGTTTGTTGATTTTCAGGAGTGACTAAAGTATCTGGCGGTGGTGGTAATGTCTCAATTACTGTTTGTTGTGACAGCAAAATATGATGACTGTTGATTTGTGCTTGGGCTGGCTGAGTATGGGAAATAATTGCTAAGGAACTTCCCAAAATTAACGGTATTATTGGCAATGCCATAAACTGACCTGATAACTGTATGGACATAGTAGTAACAACATTTTTCAAGCTATATAGTCTAAGCATAAATTCAGCAGGGACAGGTGGCAATGGATACATATTAGGGAACAGGTTTGAAAGCCTTTAAGTATCCATATTTGATGATTAGTCTCTGCCCTAACTTATTTAGCGATCGCTATACTGACAAAATTTTAGTTGTTGTCATGACGAATTATTCATTTAGTAACCCAAGTGCTTAACTAGTAAGGGTTTGAGATATATATGCTACAATTGAGCAGTCGCGCGGCTGCCGTGTTGTGCTTGTGTGAAAAGCCTCTACTCGCGCTCTGAGTACTGTTTTAGTGCTGAATCACGTGAAAGTTTTGGATAATTTTATCGTCAGCAGCTGCTAGTCTAAAAAAATTAGAGATATGAAAAAAGTTGTCGTTGGTCTTTCCGGTGGCGTTGACAGTTCTGTCGCTGCTGCTATCCTGCATAATCAGGGCTATGAAGTGATTGGTTTAACCCTTTGGCTAATGAAAGGCAAAGGGCAATGTTGCTCTGAAGGAATGATCGACGCGGCTGATATTTGCGAACAACTGGGGATACCCCATGAAGTTGTCGATATTCGGGATGTCTTTCAGACAAATATTGTTGATTATTTAGTATCTGGTTACAGTATCGGCATTACACCGTTGCCTTGTTCGCAGTGTAATAAAACGGTGAAGTTTGGCCCAATGGTGGAATATGCCCGTGAACAATTGGGATGCGATCGCATTGCTACAGGTCATTATGCCCGAATTGGCTATGATGAAGCAACTAATCGTTATCAATTATTAAGGGCAGCTGACCGCAACAAAGACCAGTCTTATTTTTTGTATGATTTGTCTCAAGATTTACTCGCAGCTTCTGTATTTCCCTTGGGAGAAATGGAAAAAGCAGATACCCGCCGGATTGCGGCTGAATATAATTTGAAAACCGCCGATAAGCCCGAAAGTCAAGACCTCTGCTTAGTGGAAAGCAACGGTTCCATGCGGGCATTTTTAGATAAGTATCTCGCTCCCAAACAAGGCGATATTGTGGATACAACAGGCAAAGTTTTGGGACAGCATGATGGTGTACATCATTACACAATTGGTCAGCGCAAAGGTTTGGGAATTGCGGCAGCGGAACCATTGTATGTGGTGGAATTAGATGCTGTAAATAATCGTGTCGTGGTGGGCGATCGCACCCAGGTAACTCAGCCAGAATGTACAGTAGGCCGAGTAAATTGGGTTTCCATCGCTGAACCAGCCACCCCCATTCACGCCGAAGTGCAAGTCCGCTATCGTTCTCAGCCTGTACCAGTAACAGTAATTCCTCTGGAAAATTCCCGCGTCCGCTTGGTATTTGATGAACCACAGTTCAGCATTACTCCTGGACAAGCAGCGGTTTGGTATGACGGGGAAAAAGTTTTAGGCGGCGGTATTATTGAGCAGTTTGGTTAGAATTACGCCGTGTGCAACCTTCCTCCAACCTAACCCTCAACCCCTTACCTACAAGGGAAGGGGAGCAAGAATTAAAGGCTCTAACGCCACTTGCTTCTCCTCATCTCGGCTTTTCAGTATTTAACGTAGGTTGGGTGTAGCAAAGCGCAACCCAACAGATATACGGATGAAGATCGCTTAACTTTAAAGACAGTCACTACAATTTTTAGCAAATGCGATGTCTGGCGACAAGCCGCTTCTCGTCTACATCGAATTTTGACATTTCAGGTTCTAAGTAGAACGGCTTAAATACACGCTATGTCATTGCGAATGAAACGAAGTGGAATGTTCGCGTAGCGTTCCCGCAGGGTAGCAATCACAAGGGTTATGCCGATTCTACATTCTGTTATATGGTTAGGTTTATTCTCACCGACTTACTTAAACGGCAACATTCTTGTTTGAAGTAAGAACGTTCCTGTTTCAAGTGAGAACGTTCTTGTTTGAAGTGAAGACGTTCCTGTTTGAAGTAAGAACATTCTTGTTTGAAGTGAAAACGTTCTTATTTTGAGCTTGAAGTTTCGTGTTCTGAGGTGGAACGATGGAGTTATGAAGCTGAAAGTTGAACCTTTTTACTCGAACGTTGAGGTTCAAAGAGTGAAAGGTGAGGCTTTGAAGTGGAAGCGTCAGGAAATTTTCTGCGTTGGGTGTTGTGGGATGTGGTTTTGTCTCACGCAAAAGCCCAAAGATGCAAAGAAGAATAAAAAGTTTTTTGACTTTTATCACAACTGCTTTGCGGAAAGCGCTGAAGACGGCATGATTTACTTCATAGCCAAACCTACAAGCTTGTGAGTTGAGAGTGAAAAAATTACTCAGTGCGATTAACGCTGCGGGTATCTGCCTAACACCTTGGATGGTAGCAGGTGCGATGACAACAGGGTTATTGTTAAGTTTGCCAGTTAAAACTCAAAAATTATTTGCTCAGTGGTTGCAAATACAACAGCAACTCTCAGTCTTAGTATTCTCCCAATCACTAAGACAAGCTACTAACCCTAAAACTCAGCTTGAGCAACTAGATGCCGAGAAAGAAAAGTTAGAAGCAACTATTAGTGCTAAAAGTGCCGAATTTCGTACACAAACACAACCAATAGAGTTAGCAGCCATTCAAGCCAAAATCCCCAAAGATGCAGCCTTGGTAGAAATTATCCAGTATCGACCATTCAACGTTAAAGCCAAAACAGATGCTCAAAAATTTGGTAAACCCCACTATGCAGCAGCAGTGTTGCGCTCTAGGGGTGAACCAAAGTGGGTTGATTTAGGTGAAGCAGCAGAAATTGATCAATTAGCCATTGATTTCCGTGCAAATTTAGCCACTGGAAGAACATTTAAAAAACTCGCCCGCAGTTTAGATGAAAAATTAGTCGCACCCATCCGTCATTTATTGGGTGATGCGAGTCATCTTTTAATTTCTCCTGATGGGCAATTAACATTAATTCCCTTTGAAGCATTAAAGGATGAGCAAGATAAATTTTTAATTGAGCGTTATGCTTTTTCTTACCTCACCAGTGGGCGAGATTTATTACGGTTTCAATCAAATGTTAAAAATGCTTCTGCACCTGTAGTGCTGGCAGATATTGACTACAACAACCAAGGACAAACGGTAGCCTCTGCTAAGACAGATGGTGTCAGAGGTTCTCAAAATCAACGTTCTGGTGATTTAGCAAACCTAGAATTTGAAGCGTTAGCTGCTACTAAAGAAGAAGCTGATGCTATTAAAAAGATTTTGCCGAATGCCAAATTACTATTAGGTAAAGATGCCACAGAAACCGCAGTTAAACAACTACAAAGTCCCAATATTTTACACTTGGCTACTCACGGTTTCTTTATCACTGATGCTGAACAAAATCTCAACGCATCAACAGATTTTGAAGGAACTCCACGCGCCCCAAAAATTTTACAAGTTGAAAATCCCTTGTTGCGTTCTGGGTTAGCGTTGGCTGGGTTCAATAAACGCAAACAAGCAATCAACAACAATGATGATGGCGTGTTGACAGCGTTGGAAGTAGCTGGCTTAGATTTGCGTTCTAATCAATTGGTGGTGCTGTCAGCTTGTGATACTGGGAAGGGTGATATCAAAGTTGGCGATGGTGTTTATGGTTTGCGTCGGGCTTTGGTAATTGCTGGTTCTCAAACTCAGGTTTTAAGTTTGTGGCTGGTGGATGATGCGGCGACGAAAGATTTAATGGTGAAGTATTACCAGAACTTGCAGGCTCTTAAGGGGAGACATGAAGCGTTACGTGCTGCACAGTTGGAAATGCTCAATAGTCAGGAGTATGAGCATCCGCAATTTTGGGCGGCGTTTGTTCCTTCTGGTAATTGGACACCGTTGAATCGCTAGAACATCAATTCAGTAATCCTGAAAGAACCTCTCCCCCAACCCCTCCTGACAGGTGTAGGTTTTTGATTAGTGAATCGATACTCTAGGGTGTCAGATGTCGGGATGCGGAATTTAGCTGCTATGCTAGACCAATTCACGAAAATCTTGATACAAAATTAATGGTTTTGAATTCTTTCCCTCTACTCCCTGCCTCCTGCCCCCTGCGACCTACTTGTATCAAACTTAAAGTGAACCTCTAATGGAGAATTATCCATAGTATTCATTGCCTACTTTACAATTTCAAGAGTTTAGTGTCTATTTTAAGGCAACAAATGAGAGGAGAAGATATCCGCTTGCCCGCCTGTTTGACGAACTTGCTAGAAGCCTAAACATTTTTGCTAAAAGTGCGTAGGGGGAGCATCGTCGTAGACATCGCCCGAAATCCCCGAACTATTTTTTCTCTCAGTACCAGCATTTGATAAGTTAGTTAATACATAGTTTGCAACAATTACAGTTATCGCTAAGAGGGGATTACGTTGAGTCACCATCAAGATGCTATTGCGCCGCACGGTGGAGAGTTGGTAAATCGCATCGCCACACCGGAACAAAGAGAAGAGTTTCTCTCTAAAGCGGATTTTTTGCCTCGCGTGCAACTAGATGAGCGTGCGGTTTCTGATTTAGAAATGATTGCGATCGGTGCTTTTAGTCCACTGACTGGTTTTATGAACCAGTCAGACTACGATCGCGTTGTCACCCAAATGCGTCTGGCTAACGGTCTGGTATGGTCAATTCCAATTACACTTTCAGTAGCAGAAGAGATCGCTGCTCCTCTGAAAGAAGGTGATTTAATTCGCTTAGATAACCCCGCAGGTCGGTTTATTGGGGTTTTACAACTTACACAAAAATATACTTACGACAAACTGCGCGAAGCTGTCAATGTCTACCGCACCGACGACGCAAATCATCCTGGTGTGCAGGTAGTTTATAACCAAGGTTCTGTACATCTTGCTGGTGATATCTGGCTGTTGCAACGAGATCCCCATCCCCAGTTTCCTACTTATCAAATTGATCCTGCTGCTTCACGGCGAATGTTTCGGGAAAATGGCTGGAAAACCATTGTGGGCTTTCAAACTCGTAACCCCATCCACCGCGCTCATGAATATATCCAAAAGTGCGCCTTAGAAACTGTAGACGCTCTATTTTTGCACCCATTGGTAGGCGCAACTAAAGATGATGACATTGCAGCTGATGTGCGGATGCGCTGCTATGAAATTTTGTTGGAGCATTATTATCCTGGCGATCGCGTAGTTTTAGCCATCAACCCCGCAGCAATGCGTTATGCTGGCCCCCGTGAGGCAATATTCCATGCTTTAGTTCGCAAAAACTACGGCTGTACTCACTTTATTGTCGGACGAGATCATGCAGGTGTGGGCAATTACTACGGCACTTATGACGCTCAATACATTTTTGATGAATTTGAGCCAAGTGAAATCGGAATTGTGCCAATGAAGTTTGAACACGCGTTTTACTGTACACGTACCAAGCAAATGGCGACGACTAAAACTAGTCCCAGCAAACCAGAAGAACGCATTCACCTATCAGGAACAAAAGTGAGAGAAATGCTGCGTCGGGGTGAATTACCGCCACCAGAATTCTCCCGCCCAGAAGTTGCAGCCGAGTTGGCGCGGGCAATGCGAGTTCCAGTACCAGTTCCTGCGTTGACTTAGTAATGAAATAAACAGACAGGGGAATTATTTCCCCAAGTCTCTCATTCTCTATAGCTGTCTGTAACTATAGATTTTGGCTGATTTAACTACTGTTGTAGTTTGTCAAAAGGTAAGTAGTAAAAACTTTAACTTTACAGTCAAGACATCAGCCCCTTAAGCTGTTAGCTGACAGGCTGAGGACTGATAGCTAACTTATGAAGCGTCGGACTTTTTTACAACGGATTGGCTCAATACTGGCGGTGTTGGGTGTAACTGAAGCTGAATGGTTAACTTTGAGCGATCGCTATGCCCAAGCTTTAGCACAACCTACTCCCCGAAAATTAGCTTTATTAATAGGCATTAATCAATACCGCAAAAGTCCCTCACTTAGTGGCTGTCTCACTGATGTGGAACTACAAAAAGAATTGTTGATTCATCGGTTTGGCTTCTTAGCTGCCAATATTTTGACGTTAACTGATGAACAAGCCAGCCGCGAATTTATTGAAGCAGCTTTTTTAGATCATTTTGGTAAACAAGTTAAATCTGATGATGTCGTCGTTTTTCACTTTAGCGGCTATGGGACTCGCATCAAATTAAATGAGTCGGAGGATACGCTACAAAACGCTTTAGTGCCAACAAACGAAAATTTAGAAATTCAAAATGAAAATATAGCAACTTATCTGTTAGAAGAAACTCTTTTATTATTACTGCGATCGCTCCCTACAGAACGCGTTACCGCAGTCTTAGATACTAGTTATGATACGCCTAGTACAATTCAACCAACAGGGTGGCGCATTCGTACCCGTCAAGAGTTACCAACGGCACAGTTAGCAACCGCAGAAATCGAATTTCTCCAACAACTCAAAACCAAAACTTTATTTAGCCCTGCTGTCATCTTATCTGCTACTTCTGATCCCAAACAAGTCGCTAAGGAAGGACTATTTTCTGGTTTTAGTGCTGGCTTATTTACTTATGCTTTAACCCAATATCTCTGGGAAACTACTCCAGCCACGACGCTGCAATTCAGCCTCTCTCATGTGGATAGTACAATGTTCAAATGGGGTAGCAAACAGCAGCCCAGTTTAGTCAATGGTAAAAAAGCTTTAACCAGTGAAAGTTTGCTGTTAGACCAAAATACTGGTGCAGAAGGAGTAATTATTGCTACAGAAGAAGACGGTAAAAATGTCCAAATTTGGTTAGGTGGACTCCCCGCACAAGTATTAGAAAACTATGGTGTGAATTCTCGGTTCACATCTGTGAATGGCGAACAGTTAATATTGCGATCGCGCACAGGGTTAACAGCAAAAGCGCAAATTTCTGCCGGAGATGTTGCAAATCCTCTCCAAGTTGGGCAACTTGTCCAAGAAGCCGTGAGGGTTTTACCCCGCAATATCAGTTTAAATATTGCCTTAGATTCAGCACTGGAAAGAATTGAACGAGTTGATGCTACCAGCGCTTTTGCCGCAATGGCATCTATGGTTAGTGTTGTCACCGGAGAACAAACACTAGATTATGTGTTTGGTAAACTTTCGCAAACTCCTAGCCGTTATGCCTTATTCACTCCGGCTGGACAGTTAATTGCTAACAGTGCAGGTGAAGTTGGGGAAGCCGTAAAAGTAGCAGTAACCCGATTAGGAGCAAAATTACCGCATCTATTAGCAGCAAAGTTATGGCGACTCATAGAAAATGAGGGTTCTTCCCGCCTACCAATCAAGAGCAGTTTAGAAATAGTTAATGGTATATCACCCAAAGTAATCCTACAACGGGAAACCTTACGCACTCTTGACCCAAAAATTCCCAAAAAATCACTCAACGGGCTGAACGCACCGCTAACAGCACTCAGCACTCCTATTGTGCAGATTGGTAGTCGAATTCAATATCGCATCCAAAATAAAGGCGATCGCTCAGTATATTTAATGCTACTAGGATTAAAAAACCATAGAACGGCGATCGCTTTCTATCCTTGGCAAACTGTTGAAGAACCAAACACTTCCGAAACTAAACCTTTACTCCAACAAGTGATGATCCCAGCAGGTGAAACTATCACCTTGCCACAAAATGTTGCTACATCTGGATGGACAATTTCGGGGCCAGCTTACGAATGTGAACACCAATTAATTCTAAGTATTTCACCCTTCACCACTACCCTCAAAGCTTTAGAAACTCCTAAGTCTCCTGCGGGAGATCAACAACCCATTGGTGCATTAGTCAATCCTTGGGAAATTGCCCAAGCGGTATTACAAGATTTACATAACGCCAGCATCACCACAGCCGAAATGAATGGTACAGCTAACGATTTATATCAATTAAATGTCAATCATTGGGCTAGTTTTAACTTTAGTTTTCAAGTCAACTAATTAAGTATGAAGTGTGAAGTTTGTAGTATGCAATTAATCTACCGCTAAAAAATTATGTGAATAGTGTTGACTACACTATTGAGTCAATCCCAAATCTCAAATCTAAAATTGTATGATTCAAATTGTGGATGCTATCAGCCTTAACACTTACGTTCAAGGTCAAGGATTTCCTATTTTAGCGATACATGGTCATCCAGGTTCTGGTCGTAGTCTTTCTGTGTTTACCAATCACTTATCAAAACGCTTTCAAACTTTTGCCCCAGATTTGCGCGGTTACGGCAAAAGCCGCTATCGAGGTAATTTTGCTATGACAGATCATTTAACTGACCTAGAGGCGCTTTTAGACTGTTGGAAAATTGAAAAATGTCTGATATTGGGTTGGTCTTTGGGTGGTATTTTGGCAATGGAATTAGCCTTGAGGATGCCACAGCGTGTTAGTGGGCTAATTTTGGTAGCCACAGCCGCTAGACCTTATGGCAGTCATCCCCCCATAACTTGGCAAGATAACCTTTATACAGGAATAGCTGGGATACTGAATTTAATCAAGCCTAGTTGGCAATGGAATATTGAGACATTTGGCAAGCGATCGCTATTTCGTTACCTGATTCAACAACATACAGCTACTGCCTATAAATACATTGCTCAAGAAGCTGTACCAGCCTATTGGCAAACCTCGCCTGCTGCAACTCGTGCTTTGTCCACTGCGCTACGATCTAGATACAATCGCTTAACAGAACTAGAGCAGATTAATTGCCCTAGTCTGGTACTAGCAGGCGCACAAGACCGCCACATCACAGCCGAATCTAGCCTAGAAACCGCCAGAAACCTCAAGAATAGCCAGTGGCAATGTTATCCCAATACAGCACATCTTTTCCCCTGGGAAATTCCGCATCAGGTACTGAGTGACATTGACCAATGGTTAGAAGCACACCAAGAAAATTTTAGATTTTAGATTTGCAATTTTGGATGGAAAATTAATCTAAAATCCAAAATCCTAAATTGATTGATTTTTTTGCCTAAATTACATCTGACCGCTAAAGGCAGGCTTTACTTTGCGGTCAATCCGTTCCCCCAAGTCTTCGGCAATTGTCAAATTATCTGGTTTACAGCGTTTTACATTCACCTGTATTCCTTGCGCCCCTTCGAGTTCTAAATCTTCCACATAGCCTTTTAAGGCTATTTTGGCATCAGCAGAAGTCAGAAATGGCCCAAAGTAGTAAGTGCAACGGGGGTTTTGTGTTAATATTTCTACCCACCACGCTAATCCGAGACTATTAAATGTGTTGATTAAAGCTTCTTTCATGTCGTACCCGATGGTTTTCATGGTAGTTGCTGATTGATCAATCTGGTAGTAGTTGTTAGATACTACGCTGCTATTTTGTATGCTTTACATTTCTTTATACTCTTTTGCTCTTATTTTTCAAAGAGGTTTTTGTAACTTATTCAGATACAAAGTGTTTAAAGAACGTTGGCGATATACCTCATAAAGTGCCATTCCAGCGGCAACTGAGGCATTCAAACTAGGCGTTTTTCCTTGTAAGGGAATTGACACCAAAACATCACATGCACGTTGAGTTAACATGTTTAAGCCTTCGCCTTCAGAACCGATCACCAAAACCACAGGCCCAGTGAAGCGGACGGTATGTATGGGTTCGCTACCTGTGGCGGCGGTGCCGTAAATCCAAAAGCCAGCTTCTTTGAGTTCTTCCAAAGCGCGGCTAAGGTTCACAACTCTAGCTACAGCAAAGTTTTCTAAAGCGCCTGCGGCTACTTTTACCACTGTTGAGGTGATCCCCACAGCCCTTCTTTGGGGAATAACTAAGCCTTGAGCGCCGATTGCTTCCGCAGTACGGATAATGGCTCCTAAGTTATGGGGGTCAGTGATGCCCTCAGCTACTACAATGACGGGATCGTTGGCGACAGATTTGGCTTTGGCAATTAAGTCTGGTAATTCTAGGTATGAGTAGGGAGCAATTTGGGCTGCTATACCTTGGTGATTAGCACCTCCAGTAATTTGATCTAGGCGCTTAGGTTCTACTTCATCAATAACTGAGCCATTATCTTTTGCTTGAAGTAGCAAATTGTGAAATCTGGGATCATAACGTAACCGAGTTGTTACCCAAATCCGATTGAGTTCACGTTGATTTTCTAAAGCACTCAAAACTGGATGGCGACCATAGATCAAATCACTTTCGTTATCTTTATCTTCTGTATTTTTGAGAACAGGAGATGGGTGGGATAAGTGGCGATTTGGGTGGGAATTGCTGGGAGTGGGAAGACTATCTCGCTCTCCTGGTTTGGCTTTCCGAATAGGATTACCAATAAAACGTTTGCTTTTAATTTTCACAGTTCGCCCACGATTGGGTTCGCCAGATGTCTGGAGTTTTTTGGGTTTGCTAGTCATAATGAGTTTCAATTTATTAGCTTATGAGTAGGCATCCTGAATTCTTAAGGTGTTAAACCGAACACACCAATTTATGATTCATCAGGTGAAATTTCTCACTCTTGTTCGAGATGAAGTTTCTGCAACAATTCGGTTAAGCGTGGGATATCGGTAAGATACAAGTAACCAATTAAAGTTTCTAAACTAGTTGCTTGTTGATAAATTTCGGGAGAAAGGCGTTTGGGTCGTCCTGTAGAGGCGTTACGTCCCCGACGGACAATTTCTAGTTCGGCTTCCCTCAGATGAGGAATCAGCGATCGCAAATGTAGGGCTTGTGTTTCCGCTCTCACCTGGGCCACTACCAAACGGTGGTAATTTTCTAGTCGCTGTAATGGCAATAGATAGAGTATTCTAGCATAAAGCTCATAAATTGCGTCTCCTATATATGCTAGAGCAGCAGGAGAAATTTGCTGCACTTGTGTTGGGGGAATTGCTTGGCGTAATTGCACTGTGTTTGCTAAACAGGCTTGCACCCAAGATAAATCAGGTATAGGAGGTTCATCTTGTCTATCTATTGGCTCTTCCTCCTGGGACTCCACAAATTCATCATTCCTTAACAGAATATTTTTGAGGTAATTAATTTTTCTTGAGTATGTTTAAAGTATCTTACGTAGCACAATCTATACTATCAGGATTACCCAATTAATTCTATCTTTTTATAGGAGATTTTGGATTCAATAAATTAGACACAAGACAGCAGGGAACAAGAATTAGTCTATTTCCTGTTGCCTAACCGGAAGGGCTTTTAAATCTTTAAGTTGTTTGATATATCAATATGGCTGGCTTTTCTACCTCTCTCGCTAGGAGAGAGAGGTTAGCGTCCAGCTTTGATAAAAATTAAGCTATCCAGATAAACTATCGGATAGCTGAATTTCACCCTTTGGTCAAACCATCAAGACTCTTTGATGTTTTCTAGAGCCACGTCCACTGTAGTTTGCAGAGAGAGAAACTTCTCTAAGCGAACAAGTTTGACAGTTTGGGTAACGCGGGGATTGGAGACAATTTGCAAGGTGCCTTCAGCGTTTTGAGCCTGCTTGGCCAGCTTTACCAAGGCTCCCAAGCCAGAGCTATCAACAAAGTCAATTTTTGAGAGATCCAGAATAATGTGCTTTGGCCCCTCTTCAATTTTACTACCCAGTACCTTGCTAAATGTCGGTTCAGAAAAGGCATCTAACAAACCTGTGAGGCGGAATAGCTGATAGTTATCCCGGGCTTCACGAGTGCCTCTCAGGCTTACGGTTAGATTAAGTGGTTCAGCAATAATTCCCTCCTCAATCATTAAAAGTGAACGCTCAAGTATAGATGGTTTTTATGCACATTGTCTACAACCTGCTGGGATAGTAGAGTTTAGGCAAAGTAAAAAGTAAAAAATATTTTGACTTTTACCTTTTAACTTTTGATTTTGGCAGTCTCCATCTAGCACTTTTTATATTTTTACTTAACCTCAGCGTTAGTAACTGTGCTTAGTGATCGCATTGCTTGGACAAATTGCTCAAATAAGTAATCAGCATCGTGGGGGCCGGGGCTGGCTTCGGGGTGATACTGTACCGAGAAAATGGGCAAAGACTTATGACGGACACCAGCAACAGTGCGATCGTTCAAGTTCAGGTGGCTGATCTCGACAACGGCTTGAGGTAAGGTATCTGGGTTAATGGCAAAACTGTGGTTTTGGCTGGTAATTTCGATGCGCCGTTGTAAACCCGCAGGCTGATTTAAACCCCGATGGCCAAATTTAAGTTTAAAAGTTTCTGCACCCAGGGCATGACCTAAAATTTGGTGTCCCATACAAATACCAAACATAGGTTTTTGGCTTTCTAGCAGAGTTTTGACTGTTGCAATACCTTCTGTCACGGCGGCTGGATCGCCAGGGCCGTTGGAGAGAAAGATGCCATCTGGGTTGTAGCTGAGAATTTCCTCGGCTGGTGTGTTTACCGGAACAACAATCACGCGACAACCGTAACTAGCCAAACGGCGCAAAATATTGCGTTTTACACCAAAATCAATGGCGACAACAGTAAAAGTTTCTCCGCCATTGGTAACGTTTTCTTGATTGAATTCCCAATCAGGGATGGTTGGTTCTGACCATTCATAAACTTGGGGCGTGCTGACTTCCTTGACTAGATTTAAGCCAGCCATATTGGGAAATCCCTGCACTTGTTCTAGTAATTCTGCCTCATCAAGAATTTCTGTAGAAATCCCGCCGTTCATTGCGCCGAACATGCGAATTTTGCGGGTGAGGGCGCGGGTATCAATGCCGTAGATACCGGGAACTTGGTGTTGTTTGAGGTATTCGGGTAAGGATTGTGCCGATCGCCAGTTACTTGGTTTATGGCAAATATTGCGAGCGATCGCCCCTCGCGCTTGCGGCCTTAACGATTCTTCATCTTCAGGATTAACGCCTGTATTCCCTAATTCAGGGTAGGTAAAAATCACAATTTGACCACAGTAACTAGGGTCGGTCAACACTTCTTGATATCCGGTCATACCAGTGTTAAACACCACTTCCCCGATGGTGGTTCCCGTCGCACCAAAAGACCAACCACGGTAAGCAGTGCCATCTGCTAAGACAAGTAGAGCAGGTATTGCGTCAGACAGGGACATAGGCGATAGATTAGGGATGGGGAAGTTAATAGTGAGCAGTCTGTCATCCCCAATATAGTCAATACTGCGAGAGTTAATTATCCCATGAGTTCAACAACTGTGCATTCTCTAGGTAATTAATTAAGAATTAAAAATTAAGCAGACAAAATTTTTCCAGGGTAATCGGTGGCAGAAGTGGTTTTGCAGTTGTTTGGGTAGGTAAAATAGATATCAATTATGCTTCAGTCTTTTTTATCTCGTGCAGCCCTGATTTTGATCTCAAGCGCTTTAGCCGTTTTGGGTGTTGCCTGTAGTGAAGACAAACAGACTACTGAGAGTGTTGTTAATCAACAATCTGTGGTGACAGATAATTCATCAGTACAGCCCTCTGTTGAATCAGCAGCCCCAGTAAACCGCCCGGAACCTGAAGCACTGCCGCCGTCGGAACTTGAGCCAAATTCGTTTGAATTGGGACTAGACAAAGCCGCAGGAGCCGTGAGTATTAGCCAATCGGCACAGTCGGTTGAGGATTGGAACTTAGTGGCTAATCAATTTCAAGAGGCGATCGCCCTCATGGAAAAAGTCAGCCGCCAAAGTCCAGATTTTGTCTCGGCTCAAGGAAAAATCGTCGAATACCAACGGAAGGTGAAGTATGCTCTGCAAAAGGCAAATCCTAATTTGCAGCAGGCCTCAACTGACAATCAAAAAATAGTGGTGGCAGTTCCCCAGCCCAAAACTGTGGCTAAATTTATGCCACAACCGACTGTTACAACCAGACAGCAGCCAGAACAGCGGGTTTTTTCAGCGGTAGAAGTTCCGCCTCCCGAAAAAAATGTGTTTGTTGCCCCAATCAAACGCCGCGTTGGTGGTACGCCGATTGTGGAAGTCACCTTTAACGGTCAGCAGAAATTCGACATGATTGTAGATACAGGAGCAAGTGGGACTGTTATTACTCAGCAGATGGCTAATGAGTTAGGAATTGTTGCTGTGGGTAAAGCCAAAGCAAATACCGCCAGTTCCAGAGCCGTAGAATTTCCTGTGGGTTATGTCGATTCAATGGCAGTTAGTGGGGTAAGGGTGAATCGAGTGCCAGTGGCGATCGCTGGGACAGATTTAGAAACTGGCCTATTAGGACACGACTTTTTTGGTAACTACGATGTCACCATTAAACGTAATGTTGTTGAGTTCCGTCCTCAATCCCATTCAGAAGTTAATTCGATAGAAATTGAACTAACTCCTCCAACTTCGTCCACGAACTCCCGTTCTGTAGAATTACCTTAGCCAAACTCACGCCTTGAGCATGATCTAACAATGGGATCGCCCCCGCAACTTGTAGGGCTAACGAAGCATTTAACGCTACAGCATCTTGTTGTGCTGTGGTTCCTTTGCCTTGCAGCACAGCTTTGAGAATTTCAGCATTTTCCTGCACATCTCCCCCCCGCAGCGCCTCGATAGAGACGGGTGTAACACCCACTTCTTGAGGATTGATAGTAGTTAACTGCACTTTGCCGTCAGATAACACAGCTAAATCAGTTAAATCCCCCAGGCTGGCTTCATCAATTCTTTCACGTCCGTGTAAAACGATCGCTTTTTGTTTGCCCAGATTATGTAACGCTTGAGCAACAGTTTCTAAAAGTTTGGGCGTAAACAACCCCACCACCTGCCCAGTCGGACGCAAGGGATTAACTAACGGCCCTAGTAAGTTGAAAACAGTGCGAATCCTCAAATTGCGGCGCAGTTGAGCCACTGATTTCAAAGCTGGATGCCAACCAGGGGCAAATAAAAAGGTGATCCCGACTTCTTGTAACGCGGCTTGGACTTTTTCGCTAGGCGCGCTTAAGTTGACACCCAAAGCTTCTAAAACATCCGCGCTACCTGTAAGACTAGAGGCGGAACGATTACCATGTTTAGCTACAGGTACACCATAAGCCGCGACAACAAAAGCCACCGCCGTAGAAATATTGAAAGTTGATGAACCATCACCGCCAGTTCCACAAGTGTCTATGACAGTGCTGAGTGCTATGGGTTGAGGGCTGAGTGGTCTACTCTGAGATTGTAATACCTCGGCCATACCGGTTAATTCTTCGGCGGAAACGCCTTTAAAATTGAAGGCGGTTAAAATTGCTCCTGATAACTCTGGGGGAACTGCTTCACTCAGCCACCCTTGCATCAATTCCGCAGCTTGGGGGCGTGTCAAGGATTGACCGTCTATTAATTGCTGTAGCAGAATATACCAACTTGTAGAAATTTCTGAGGAAGTTGTCATAGCTAGGGTTGTAAGTGATGAAAATGCGATCGCCAAGGCTTCCTAAAAGGCGATATGGCAGCTATCGTACCGGAAAATGAGCAGCTATCAAAGTTAGTTATTCATAGAAATTTTTCTATTTGATAGTTAGTAATGAATAATTCTTTCCCTTTCGCAGCACCATTTTGTTTGTAATTATTCATGCCATATTGCAATTCCCACTCATAAATATTCGCCCATTGAAAATTATCCCGAATTTGCGGAGAATTATCGTAAGTAATCAGCCAGGGATGATGGCACTGTTTTAAGCTTTCAGCGAATCTTTGATGTTCAAAAGAGGTGTGTAAGGCTCCAGCTTTTCCGTATAATTTAGATTTTGTAGCACTAAAATATGGTGGATCTAAAAATACAAATACCTTTTCACCTTTTTCATTTAACAGGTAACTATAATCTAAGTTAGTTATTTTGATATCTGCTGTTAAAATAGACTCTAGTTTTTCTAAGCGTTCTATTGAGGAATATGTAAATCTTTTATCAAAAGCTTCTTGAGAGAAGCCGCCTGATTCTATAGTTCCTGAAAAAGTAATTCTGTTAAGAATAAAGAAACGTACTGCTCTTTCTAAATCAGATAAACTTTTTGCATCTA
Source organism: Nostoc sp. HK-01 (assembly GCA_003990705.1). Taxonomy (GTDB): domain Bacteria; phylum Cyanobacteriota; class Cyanobacteriia; order Cyanobacteriales; family Nostocaceae; genus Nostoc_B. The sequence goes on along the minus strand of AP018318.1, from coordinate 3,774,021 downwards.
CAGTAGTTAGCTCTGTGAATAATAACTTACCATCTGTATATTGATTTTTTATTTGGCGTATTTCTTTAACTAATAGAGATATATCAGATTGCGCGATTTTCCAAAATAAGAATAGTTCTGGATTTAAATCATTAATCCAAATTTTTAAATCAGGATATCTTTGCTTTAAATAAATAAATACAGAACCCCCACCAACAAAAGGTTCTCGAAATTCTAAAAAATTATCTGGTAAGTATTCAATAATCTGTTTTATCGCTTTGGATTTACCTCCAGGATAGCGGAGGGGACTTTTAAGCATAAGTAAAAAATCGCGCTGTATCTTAAAATATCTTTATCTTTGTTGTACAGAATAAATGTTTTTATGTCTCGTTCTGTTCCCTATCAACCGTTGTGGTTGCGACTACTGCATAGCGTGAGTGGAATTTTAGCGATCGCAGCCATCATCACTGGATTTCTAGTTTACAATACCTACGATGGACGATTTGGTAAAATTCCATTTCCGCAAATTGGCGATATTCAAGGGATTCATGGAACTTTTGCCTTATTTTTCTTGATTGTGCTACCAGCATTTGCACTCTACAGCTTTCATGCTGGGAATAGGCGACTTATTCAAACTAATTCATGGGAACAACTCAGTCAAGTTGGTAAACCAATTTGGTGGGTGAGTTTGCAAAGACTAGCTAACACTCTTATACTAGTTGCTTCAGTTTTTTCTGTAATTTCTGGCAGGATGATGAAAGAAGAATGGCTTCCTGCTGGAGAAATTAATCATATTTGGTATACCATACATCTTATCGCTTGGTGTGTGATAGTTGGCTGTTTAGCTATTCATCTTTTAATGTCTATTAAAGTGGGTAGTGTGGCATTGTTATTGTCTATGTTTTCTTTGCAAGTTCGCACAGAAGATAGTCCAAATCAATGGATGACTCGTTACCGTGCTTGGTGGAGTAGCTTGCAAACTAACTTTGGGGAAAGAGCTAATCAATTGCTAGATAATAATTTAAGTTTGAGAATTATTGAGGGGTTTGTATTGATTGGAGTTGTTGTTGCATTTCTCCTACCTCTATTTTTCTCGGAATAGTAATATTTAATTAATAGGTTGTGAATAAGAAAGTTATTAATTCTCACGCAGAGGCGCATAGACGCGTTAGTTGCTTCCCGAAGGGTAGGCACAAAGAGTATTTATTTATCTACTCTCTGCTTTCTCTGTGCCTCTGTGGTTCTTTAAAATAATTCTGTTAACGTAGTGAACGAAATATTACACGACCTGGCAATTCTTCTTGATTAATGCGTGCATAAACTCGCAAACAAGTTAAAACTTCTCCAGGAATACCGCCACAATTTAGCTGTAAATCATCTTTGGAAAAAGCACATATATCAGCATAGAGTCCTGACAGTTGGCGAATTCTGACATTGTGACCTGATTTATTGGCTTTATCCGCAACTTTTTTTAAGGTTCGGCGTGATTCTTGTTGTAATTTTCCCCACCAAGAATAGCGTTCAACGGGGGGAATGAATACTAAAGAATGTATGGCTTCATCTATATCAATCCAAGTACGTACAATGGCTAAAATATCGTTATTTTCTTCGGCTTTTTGGGTGCGGTAAAAGCGGTCTGTTAAAGCTTCTATGTATTGTTGTTGCTGTTCTGGTTTGGAATTGAAAGGAATAATATCAAAGCTAAAAATACTTTTTAAGGCATGATGTAAATCTGGTTCTATCTCTATAAATTTGAGATATAAATTTAATAAGCCAGCGAGTAATTGTAAATCTTCTGATTCGTGAATTGGATGTAACTTTGATTTTAAAAGTGCTTTTTGAGATAAACATAACCCCTGAACATTCACACTACCTTTGAGTCCAGGGTAAATAATTTCATCTCTGATAAATGGAAGTTGATAGAAGTTAGATTTATCTTCTACTGCACCAATTTCTTGAGCTAAATCTAAGGCGCGTTGTTGCCAAAATGCAGCTAAATCATCAGGTATTCGTAGTAATTTACGGTGAATTTCATGCCATAAATCAGTGTCAGTTTGGCTTTGTAATGGTGCATCACCTAAATATAAACTTAGTTCTGAGTCAGCATCCCAAACGTCTTTAAGATGGTTTAGTTTTAATTCATTTGAAGATTGGATAATAATCGTTTCTTTTTGATGTACAGGCTGCAACAAATATTGGATTTCTTGCAGCAATTCTGCACAAATTTCAGCACCAGGATCATCAGGTATTTCTGTATAGGCTTGGTTTAATGCAGCTTCTAGTCCATACAGGCTACACCGCAATAACCTGGCTAATTCGGAGTTTTCTGTTTCTAATAGTTGACGTAGATGCTGCATGGTGAGTAAGGGTTTGCATTAATTTAAACGCAAAAGGGCGCAAAGGTAAACGCGGTGAGACCAGCCCCCGTCTTGGCGGTTTCCGTCACGATGGGGGACTGGCGAACCCGAAGGGAGTAACGCGGAGTAAGTTAGTGTATGCCACAGAAGGGATCGCGTTCTTTATCGACTTCGTTAGGTTGCAATTCTAATTCTGCAAGATAAACACAACCTTCTTGTTTTAAACATTCTTGACTTGTAGATATCCAGTAGGGAACTTCGCCGGGGTGCATTCGCAAAATACCTTTGTTGTCTAAGGTGACACGATATTGACAAGGATAGTCTGTGGTGACGGATGGTTTACTGAGTGAACCGATACGTATCCATTTTTTTCTGTTAGTTTCAGTGTCGGTTTGATAGACGTAAAATGTGTGTTGTCCAGTGTATGGAAAGGGAGGTAAGGGATTACTAATTAAACCTTTTCCTGGTTGGGGTGAACCATCGCGGAGGTAATGAAATTCGTGTAGAGATTGATTATCATTTGAGTCGATTTCAAAGACTAAATGATAAGCATTTGGTTGATCTACGGTTGCTGACTCGATGACATTGACTGCGATATCGCCATCAGTTAAGTCTTTATTTGGTCGTTCTACGGCGATGTTCCATTTTAGTTCACCGTCGGCAAATAATGAGGTGTCGGAAGCTGCTAAGATGGCAGAACCAACATCAATACCAGGAACATCAATTAAATAATGGGGATTTCCTTGACATAATAAAACGCTAAATTGTAATGTCTGATCAATTTCAAATTGCACTTTGATTTTTTTGAGAAACTCCGCTTCTTCCATCCCTAATTTTTCCATGAGATGCTTACCGTCGAAGCTTCCCCACAGTCTTAAATCACCGTCTTCGTAGTCTTGGCGATAAATAATATTAGTTAACTGTATCCCTTGCCAAGCTGTACGCACTTTGGCGACTGTTTCCCAAGGTGCAATTTGATGGAGTTCTTGTCCTGCTTTGAATACTGGTAGTAGTTCGTTACTTTGGGTTTTGCGTTTGAAGTTGCAAGGTAAGTAATAAAATAAATTTTTAACGTCAATTTCTAATTGATTTGCGCCTTTTTGTAGCAGTGCTTTTGATTCTTCGGGGTCAAATCTAAGTCGGCGTAATTTTTCGGCGTAACACGCACCTGCGGAAGTGGCGAGCTTAGTAAATTCTAAAACAAAGGTAATGCGTTCTGGGTTCCAAACGAAGTAGGGAGACTTGCTAAATTCCTGGTAAATATGGCGTTGTACTAAGTCGAGATTGCAAGTTTTTCCTGAGAGAATTAACCAGTCAACTTTGTGGGTATTCCAAGCATCGATGGTGTTATCTTCTGAACGTAAACGGCTTTCCATTAAGCCTTTCGCAATACCAATGGCTTCTTTTATGGCAGAGGTGGCGACACGTTCAAATTGTTGATTATCTAGGGTGACTGCAATATTATCGGGTTTGTGAATTTGATATTTGATTGCGCTTTGGGTGAGAAGTTCGGCAATTTGTTGTTCAGAGATTGTAAAGGTTACAAGTGAATTATCGGTTGGCAATTTTTGTCCGAGTTTGAGTTTGGCGGCTTCTGCATGATCCCAAAGTGTGTAAAAGGTTTGTAGGCGTTGTGGTGCTTGTTGCCAACGGGTTGGTAGGACTTTTTCGGCTGTATCTAAGGCATCCTTATAAGCTGTATCGCCTTCAGGATTTTCTCTATCTAGGCATTTTAATAAGCTGCATGTTTTGAATTTACCTTGGTCAAGAAAACGCTCGTTTAATTCGGCACTAATTAAGTCTTCGAGTTTTTCGCTGTCGATATCGCCACGGGTAACTGCTGTTAAGAGAAAATCTGCGATCGCAACTTTTAATAACCTAAATACTCTTAGTGTAATTAATTCGCCACCAAGTTGTAAATGTCCCGATGAACCTAATAGTTTTGGCGTTAATTTATAATATCTGCCGCCTAAGCCTCGGTCTTCGTTATTGGCAAAGAAGGGGGTTTTATCTTCTAAGGTTAATTCAATTAATGCTAAGTCTGTTGTGCCACCACCGATATCTAAAACTAATACATTTTGTGACCATTTATTCCCATCGCGGCGACAACGAGTTTTAAAAGATTCAATCCCAATATTTAAATTACCGCCGAATTCTCGCCAGAGGAAAAATATGGCTACAGAAACAGCTTCATCGTAAGCTGTTTGCACATCATCAATACCTAATTGTTCAACTAACTGCTTAACTTCTTTGCGAACTACTGGCGGTGCAACGGTGGGATAGGTAACAACTGCGGTTAACAGTTCACCTTCAGAAAATCTGCGTCTGGCGCGTTGGCGATAATCTTCGGTTAAATCAATTAAATGCGCCCAAGCTGCTTGAATTAATTGGTTAACATTAATATTAACTTCGGTATCATTTAACATTACGGGGAATGTTTTATTCTGACCAAAATACCGCTTTGGTGAATGATGAAACCGACTGATAATTTCTTTTAAAGAACTGCTGGTTCCTTGAGCAATCGCTTTTTTGCGATTATCTCTTGCTTCTCGCCCCATTTTCAGTTTTAATACTTCTAAGTTGGAAATTTCTAACTCGCTGGGGATTTCGCTATCGCGGCGGTCAATATCCAGAACTACGGGAATTAAATTTTGCGATTCTAATGTGGGAACACGAAAGACTTCATGATATATTTGATATAGCTTTTTACTAGCGGCGCGTTGAAATTTTTCGCTATTACCTAAAGATAATTCGATTTGGCGAATTGCTTCTAAAAATCTTTCTCTGTTATCACTTTCAAAAATTTCGCATAAACGACTAGGTTCGATTTCTAAGTTTTTACTAATATCAATAATAAATTTCTGCCACTCAACTTCGCTGATTTCTGGTAGTGCTTCAGAAGCAGGAGAATTGAGCCATTGCAACAGGCGATCGCGCAATCTTAATTCCTGTTCTCGTGGTAAAATTTCCGCAATGGGAATTTCTATCGGGTCAAACAAAGTCACGGTAGAATTTGACGTACCAAAATCTAAAGCAAACCATCCCGGAAATCTTTTGACTTGTTGATAGTTAACTGGTTCTTCCGGTGGGTTTGGTAGTGACTCAGAATTCATAATTTGCGCTTCAGCAGTAGATGGTGTCCATAAATAACAAACAGCCTGAACTTGCTTAGGTTCAGATAATACTGGTTCCCCTGAAAAGTCGGAATCAAAATATTCAACAATTACTTGTAAGGTACAGTTGATTGGTTCTGTTAAAGGTTTCTCTAATTTACAAGGATATTGTTCTAGTTGTCCGATTTGGGAAATTTTTGGGGTGACAGCATCGAAGGGTTTATATGCTTTTTGAATTTGGGTTGTTAGTTCGTTAGGTGTTCCTTTAACGGAGAAATTGATACGCGCAATGTGAGGTACGTTGTTACCAATAGCAACTAGTTGAATAATGGGAAGTTCTAAATATTCGTTTTCGTTAATTTGGACTTGAAAGCGTGGAGGGAGGCGAATTTCTACTGGCATTTTTTAGTTCCTTTCTTTTATTTCGTGCAAAGGTATAATTTATCGATAAATAAATTTCCTGTCTCACCATTAAACTACGTAAATTTTTTAAACGAACCGCAAAGGGCGCAGAGGACACAAAGGAAAGAAAGAAGGAGAAGAAGATATTAGCTAGGGAATAAATTACCTAGTAACCAGGAATATCTAAATCAGAAGTGGTGGCGATTTCTGCGAGAATATTTAACCAAGTGGGAATAGCAAGTTTTGGTGGTGAGTCGCCAGCAGCAAGGTATCTCAGCAATGCTTCTTTTTTAGAAATATTTTGCAGGGTGGGAATAATTTGGTCTAAAATTCCTTCGATTTCTGAGTTGACTTGTTGATTTACTTCACTCACATACTGCACTAAATGTAAACTGGCACTGGTAGTTATTTCATCACGCAAACGTAATACTAACATTTGATGATGGCTGGCTCTGGGTGAATTTTGATTTCTTTCGGGAGACCAATCAAATATTTGACCAATGTTGTGTTTTTCGTCTTGGCGTGCGAGGGGAAATATCAATTCGGGGGCAATTTCTTTATCTTTGCTATTAATTTCTGCAAGAATAGCTTCTTTCCATTGATTGGGGTCGGAACCTAACAGTAATTTATAAAATAAATCGGCTTCTTCTCCACCAAAACCTATTTCAATTTCTTGTTCCATTTCTGGTGAGAGAAGAGATTTGAGATAGTCCCGTGCTTCAGCTACTTGATTGGAGAGTTTATTTAATAAATCTACCACTGCTTGACGAATGCGATCGCGGGCAAATATCTCGACTTCTTGCACAGTTTTTTCAAAGGTAGGATAGAAATCATCACTCTTACTTGGTAAAGCATTATTAGTGCGATTTCCTCTTTCAAATAACTTACCGGCCGCACCTTTTGTTTCAGCTATGGTGATAGCACCATTATTTGCTTTGTTAAACAATAAAGTCCACTGGTTCCAGTTGAGAATTTTAAAGGTGAGTTCGTCTTTCACAACTTCACTCACGACAGTTCCGCGACGGTCTTTGAGTGGTTCTTTGCCTAATTCTTTTTGAAAGTTGCGGTAGGTTTTATCTAAACTATCGATAGCATTTCGCAAATCAATTAATGTGGGACTATCAACAGTTGGTATACCTTGTTCGTGAATTTCAGCGATGATATTTTTCAGGTTTTCTTGTTGTTGACGGAGACTTTCAGCCGCACGACGGGTGTCTTCATACAGTTGCTTAAGTCCGTGCATTGCAACGTGATTTTGAATTAATTCTCGCAGTTTAGCAATACCGCCATCTTGAGCAAAATAACCTAATTGTCTTCCCAGTTGACTACGTGCATCCGACTCTAGTAGTCTTTCGCTGAGGCGAGTCCATTTTTGCTGTAAACGTTTTGATCGCTCCAGGTAATTAGGATAATCTAAGTTAGATAAAAATTCTGGCGAACCAGCTTTAACACTACTCGAACGTTTGGCTAATTCCGCTAGTCCCAATAGGGGTGATAACAATACAATGCGGTCTTTTTGAGTTGTGAATGCACTCGCGCCATCAATAGTTGTTTGCAGAACTTTGAGTTTTTGAACAACAGCATTCTCATATAAAGGAGTGTTGGTTTCTTCGATAAGTTGGTCGAGTTCTCTTTCGCCCCCTTCACTTTCTAGGGGTAACTGGTCAAAACGACCGACACCAACCAAAATTAAATCTTTCAGGTCTTGTCCCGGACGCTGTTGCTGCATCATGGTGAAGATTTTGTTGGCGCGATCGCTCCCCGGCGATTTACCATTGAGCAAGATTAAAATTGTCTGGACTTCCGCCAATTCTCGCAGCGATAAAAATGTGTCCCTCGCACCAGAGTTCGCCGCACCCAAACCCGGAAAATCTAACAAAATAAATTCGGAAGCATCGGTGACATCCCAAATTTCCCGCGAGATTTTCACTTCAATATCAACACGGCGAATTAAGGGGAAACTATTTTGTAATAACTTGGTGGCTAACTTTTGGGGTGGACTGGGTAAACGGATATGTGCTGGCGGTAAGTCTGCAAACCTGAGAGTTTGAATAGCCATTGGTTGTTCTGCCAGCTGTAAACCCTCCCGTGCTGTGGCATGATCAATCTGATAATGGCCGCTACACATCGCCTCGCCGTAGGAACTATAAGCACGCACAAATAACACCAACTCCCGCAGCAAATAGCGTAGCTCTAAATTATTACTCTGATTCCATACTTGTTCACACCAAGCCAGAATATCTTTGCCAGAGTTTAACTGTGCAACCTGTATAGGCACAAGTCCGGCTGCTGTTGACCTGCGGCTGGCTTCTGCTAACATATAGCGCAGGCACTCTTTCACCCCTTCATGGGAAAGATACTCAACAGTAAAATTTCCCACTTGAGTAGTCGCAAATTCATCTTGGGGGATGAGGTGAATGGCTGTAACGTTACCCGTCGTGGGGTTTTCATTGACTGGTAACGCATCTGCATATCCGATTAAGCTACCTAATAATAAAGTTTTGCCACTACTAAATTCTCCCATCACACCAATTTTCACAGGGGAAGTTGAAAGTTCTACGGTTTTCTGGGCAGTTTCTCGCAAACGTTCCAGACATTCATCCAGGCTGGCTGGAACCCAGTCTTCTTGTTTAGAAGGATACTGCGGTACCGAGTTAATTTTTTGGAGTATAAATTCGCCATACTCTTTAAAATTTGCTAATTTTTCAGATTCCATACAATAGTTACCGTTAAAAATAAAATTTATGTGAGTTTTATAACATAAAAGTTGCCAGCAGATGTAATGGTGTTCCTCATTTAAGTGAGGTACATCTTGCTGATATCAGAAACTACAATGTCCCTGATGCAATGGTGAACTGTGATATCTATTTATTGGGAATTGGTTAGCATCTAGGTATATCTGTTCTCAAGCAAACAGCTATTTATTCTGTACAAAAACTTAATAACAGTCATTTTTAATCAAAATTTAACTTTATTACCCAGAATCTCATCTTAGTGAGTATTAATGCACAAATATGCACTTCTGAAGAATTCTTTTTTGATAATTTTTATGTTTGAAAAACAATGTCTACAACAAAAAAATCAGGATTTAAGCTAATTTTTAATCGTTGATAATCCGATTCCGCAGCTTTTTCTGTATAAAATGTATCATTTAAGATTACTGTCAAATTTTAAGTCGAAAGATTAAAATAACTTAATTAAGTCAAAGTCTACGCTATATCAATACCAATTTTGTAATATTTGAAAATATTTTAATTTACAAAAAATTCAACATTATTACTTAAAAATTTAAGCATAATTGATTTTGCAGCAGCAAAGTTATGTTACATTTCTATTTACGCAAAATATTATTTACCCAGTGATCTGACCCACTCTTAAGATAGATGTCTTACTAAAGTGATAATACTAAGATCATAATAGTAACTATTTATTTTCTGGGGTAATATCGCAGGATAGAAAATAAACAGTTTTAAAATTTAAGTTAATTTTTCAGATTTTATATCATATTCTTCTCCGTAGAAGTAGGCAGGTAAAAGTGTTCTCTGAAAGGGTGCAAAACTTAAATAATAAACTTGATGAAAGCACGAAAATAGTGCAGAAGCGCAATACAAAAAATATAAGCGATCGCAAGTTAATAACCATAGCATTAGCGGATGCTAATCATGAACTAGCAACAAAAATTGATAACCAGATAGTAACAGAACCAAACTCATTTCCGAAAACTTCTCAAATCCAAGCAATCTGGCAGATGCTTGCAGATATGTACTTTCGGATTGATCCCCACGGTATTATTTTAGAATATCAATCAAGCAAAACATATAATTTAATTCAACCATCCAGCATAATTCCTGGTAAGCAATTACTAGAGTGTTTACCAACATCTCTTGTCATCCGCTTTCATCAAGCAATCAATCAAGCTTTGCAAACTCAGGCTGTAGTTAGTTTTGCATATAGTTTAGATTTAGGAGAAAGTAAGGCACAATTTGAAGCCAGATTATTACCCTTAGAATCACAAGAAATTATCGTACTTGTGCGTGATATCACTCACATAGTCCAAGAAGCTTTTATTGAGTGTGGTGATAACTTTCGGACTATTGTCGAAAACGCCAACAATATTATTTTTTCGCTCACTCCTGATGGTTTATTTTCTTATGTATCTTCCAACTGGAAAGATATTTTAGGGCATGAAGTAGCAGAAGTTGAAGGTCAGCATTTTGCGGGCTTTATACATCAAGAACATTTATCAACTTGTGTAAATTATTTCACCACAGTTTTCACCACAGGTCAACAGCAAGAGGCAATTGAATATCGTGTGAAACACAAAAATGGTAATTGGCAATGGCATAGTTGCTACTTATCAGCCATCAAAGATGCTACTGGCAATATTATTTACTTTATTGGTATTTGCCACGATATTACAGTTCGCAAACAAGAAGAACTACGGCGACATCGTACAGAAAAAGCTTTAAGAAAATCAGAAGCCAAGTTTCGCGCTAAAACTCAGCAGCTAGAAGAAACACTGCGACAATTGCAACAAACCCAGGCTCAACTGATTCAGTCAGAGAAAATGTCTAGTTTGGGACAGTTGGTAGCAGGTATTGCTCACGAAATCAATAACCCTGTGAATTTTATTTATGGCAATGTGAAATATGCCAACGATTATGTACAGGATTTATTACATTTAATTCAACTTTATCAACAATATTTTTACCCACCAACACCAGAAATTCACCAGCAAATATATGCAGTTGATTTAGATTTTATCCGCCAAGATTTACCTAAAGTATTAGATTCGATGAATAGTGGTGCAGAACGCATTCGCCAGATTGTCTTGTCTTTACGCAATTTCTCACGGGTTGATGAAGAAGGGGTAAAATTAACGAATATCCACGAAGGTATAGATAATTCGCTCCTACTATTGCAAAACCGCCTAAAGTCTCAACCAGAATCTCCAGAAATTGAGGTGATTAAAGAGTATGGGGATTTACCACAGGTGATGTGTAACCCTGGACAGATGAATCAGGTATTTATGAACCTGTTAACAAATGCTATTGATGCTTTAGAAGAAGTCGCTATTCCCCATCCACAAATTCAGATTCGCACATATTTGCAAGCAGACGATCGCATAGTTATTAGTATTACTGACAACGGGCCAGGAATCAACGAAAAAATTCGCGATCGCATCTTTGACCCCTTCTTTACCACTAAAGCCGTAGGCAAAGGTACAGGTATGGGGTTATCAATTAGCTATCAAATTATCGTCAAAAAACACCGTGGTGAATTACATTGTGTGTCCACAGCAGGAGCAGGAACTGAGTTTTTAATTAGCATACCCAGACTAGTAGAATAAGGCAAAAATAAAAAGTTAAAAGGCAAAAGTAAAAATTTTAATTTATTCAGATTTTGCCTGTTTTTAGGTAGTAAATTTATTCCTGATTTCTGACTTTAAAACTTATCCTTTACCATCAAATGCACACCGCCAGCCGGTGTAAATACTATGCCACGCCGGACAGGTTTGATAGGAGCTTTTTCTAACAACTCTAATGAGTAGTGAGAGAGGATAGTTGTAAGCACCAATTTCATTTCAAATAAAGCAAACGCCATTCCCAAACAGCGACGATTTCCACCACCAAAAGGCACAAATTCATAAGGAGAAAATTGGCGTTCTAGAAACCTTTCTGGTCGAAAACGCTGAGGTTCTGGATAAATATCTGGGCGATGATGAGTTAAATAAATACAAGCAGATATTGTCATACCTTTGGGTAAATCGTAACCCATCAATTGCATAGGAGCTTGTAAAATGCGCGGTAAACTAAAGAAAACAATTGGATAAATTCGCAGTGTTTCAGAGCAAACAGCATTCAGATATGGTAGTTGAGCAATTGTTGTAGGATCTGCACTTGAGATATCAACAGAATTAAGTTCTTGCAGTAATTTTTCGCGGACTTCTGGCACATAATGAATCCAATATAAAGCCCAAGCTAATGCGATCGCAGTAGTTTCATGGCCAGCAAATAGCATAGTCATCAACTCGTCGCGTAGCTCCTCATCACTCATTGGTTGACCATTTTCATCCCGCGCAGACAATAGCAAACTCATAATATCTTCTGCTGAGGATTCTGGTTGATGGCGACGTTCCCGAATTTCTTGATAAATTAGCTCATCAAGCTGCTGTCTACGTCGGATAAATTTCCCCCAAGGACTCCAAGCACCTAAATCTCGTTGCAATGACTGGAAAAATAAGAAAACAACGCTCAATGGTGCATTAAAAGTATCCAACATCTCAACTAAGATTTGCTGAATTTTTTGGTAACGTTCCCCTTCTTTGAGTCCAAAAACAGCGCTTAAAATCACCTTCAGGGAAATTTCCTGCATATTAGGACGAGCGATAAATGATTGCCCAACTTGCCATTGACTAGTGACTTGATGAGTAATTTCACAAATCAAATTACCATAGGCTTTCATGCGTTCCCCATGAAAAGGCGGCATTAAAAGTTTACGCTGTTGTAAGTGGTGATCGCCATCAAGTAATATTAATGAATTTGTGCCTACCAAAGGTTGAATAACTTTATTTCCTGAACCTGATTCAAACAACTTAGCATCAGCAGTAAACAGTTCTTGAATTGCTTGCGGATTACTAATAATTACCTGTGTAGGAAAACCAGCAAATCTGGAAATAAAAATATCGCCATATTTTTTTTGATGCCAATCTAGGTTTTCGATTGGTTGTATGATTGCTCGCGCCGTCTGAAACCATCTAGGTTCGGTTGCTTGCGGTGGTAGTTTATAACTGGTTTGGACGTTTTCTGGGAAAGTAATCATTAGTTATGCTCCTACTAAGAGAGTTGGGAACGCAGAGGAGTAGAGAGGTAAGCGCAAAGGTACGCAGAGTTTTATCACAATTTAGTTGTTGATTTTGTTAGTAATCCTAAGTTTTTCTTCAATTCTTCATTTACCGATGCCCTAACAAACTTGGCTACTGCTGTAACTGCCAGTACTTATAATAGCGATCGCCTATCCTTACTCTTGTTGTTGTGCTTGGGCGATCATAATATTAACCTCCTGACCATAAGCTACCTCAAGTTGATAACCATCAGGGTCGCGGATAAAAGCCCAGTAACCAACCGGAGAACCCCAATCATGAGGCCCTTCTTGCAATAAATTTTCTAATTTCGCCTCATTACAGAGATAATCTACTTCCTCAGGGCTTTGACAGGCTACGCCAAGATGGAACCCAGATGAAGGCTGACATTGTGCTTGATCTAATTGCAATAGCACAATCACAAATGGTCGAGTTAAATCGCTAATCCAAGCAACTTCCAATTGATTAGTTTCATCGGTGCGACGATGTACTACTTTCATTCCAGCATACTTCTGATAAAAAGCGATGCTTTTATTGATGTCTGTTACTCCCAGTGCAATATGAGTAAAGCCAATATCTGCCATTATTTGTTTCCTAAATGCAATCAAAAATATCTCTTAGATTTATAATGTTGCCGATAAATTTCAATTTTAAAGTTCTCCAGATTCAAACCTTGCTGTTTTTCAATGCAAAGGTAAGCTGAGTTTTAAATTACTTCTGTAGGAAAGCAAACCTCGATCGCTTTTTCGACTAAATCAAGACCTTTACACACCACTGTATTCCGCCAAGTCAGATCTGCTGGTGCAAACACTTCTGCCAATCTTTGGCGCGTCCATTTTTTAGAAGGGTGTTCTGGCGGAGAATAGAAATGAGCGCGATTTTCGGCCCGTAAGGCTTCTACTACTTGCATAACTGGGTAAGTACCAAACTCAGCCGTGAGAAACTTGTAATCACATTGGGGAAACATCGCTTGACACCAAGTTCCTAAACCCCCACGAAATTTATACATCTTCCCCTCTGGTTGATAAGGTTCCACGACATCAGCACCAAACTTTTCGATTAACCATTGGGCTGATGCTGAATCTGGGAGGTCATTAATAAACAGTTTATAAGTCGCTTTTTTGCCTAAACCAGTGTGTAAATCAATATGCAGAACATTTTTGGCATTACCAATCCAGCGAGGAAGATGAGCCGCTAATATTTGATATGTTTTTGATGGTCTGTTTCCACCAAAAAATAGACCTTGGGGAAAGTCGTATTGACCTACAGGTAAGGTATTGATTAAAGAATTAATCCCGTGACGGAAAATAGTAGCGATCGCTTTCATCAAAAACGGTTCAAAAGGCGATGGTGGTGAAGTAGGGTTAAAGAACCTATCCAAGTCCCCGTACTTTTCAGGACTACCTGTATATTCCTCATGAGGTAGCAGGAAATTACGGTTGAGGTCAATATTTTCTTCATTCCCACGCCGTTCCCAGGCAAAACCATAAGGATTTAAAGCGTGTAACAGCACCAAAGCTGTTCTTGGGCTGGGACTCCAACCAATCAAACGTTCTTCTAACAAAGCACATTGAACAGCAGAACCAAAAAAACCCTCAACCCCATGCAAGCCACTAGAAACAACCAAAATTTGTTCAGGTTGTGAGGTTCCTAATATTGCCACATCAATAGTTAAGTCCTCTTCATCGGGGCCTGTTTGGTCAATAGAATATGTTTCTAATTGGCAACCTAATGCTTGTGCTGCGGCGCAGAAACGGTATTTTGCAGTAGCGTAGTTTGGACTGAAGCCAGAAGCGTAAGACATAGGAAATAGGGGCAGAGAGGGGTGAATAACTAATGATCAATGGTCATTAAAACCTATCTTTCATTCCCCGAATGCGGGCGAATGTTTGCACTGCATCATTACTGTTGGCAGCTAGTTGTAGGGATGGTTGTTCCCAACGCAAAAATGGATTGGTACGCTTTTCTACTCCCAATAAAGAAGGGACAGTGGCTTTTCCTTGAGTGCGAAAAGTGTTTACTTCTGCATAGCGCTGTTGTAAGTCAGTATTCTCACCGTCAACAGTGAGGGCAAATTGTAAATTTTTTAAGGTATATTCGTGGGCGCACCAGACACGGGTATTATCTGGCAGAGAACGCAGTTTTTCTAAAGATGACACCATTTGTGTAGGTGTACCTTCAAATAAGCGACCACAACCACCAGCGAATAAAGTATCGCCACAAAATAATTCTCCCGGTTCGTCTGCTGTGTGGGGTGAGAAGTAGTAAGCAATGTGGGCGCGGGTATGGCCGGGAACGAAGATGACCTCAGCCGGGCGATCGCCAAAGGAAATGCGATCGCCTTGTTGCAGAAACACCTGCTGTCCGGGAATTCTCCCTTGATCCTCCGCTCCACCATACACAGTCAGTTTAGGGAAGCGTTGCATTAACTGTTGATTACCACCTACATGGTCATGATGATGGTGAGTGTTGAAAATCGCTACTAACTCCGCATTGAGTTCTGCTAGTTTGCTCAACACTGGTTCTGCTTCTGCTGGATCGACAACGGCGGCAATATTTTGTTGCGTATTGTGTAGTAAGAATATGTAGTTATCTGAGAGCGCCTCAAGACGGAGTACCCGCATTTCCTCTTAACTCCCTTACATTAATAAATTCTTGGTATTTTTGAGATACCGTAAACTTTTGGTTTTATTTATTCTAGCGGGTAAACTGCATCAAGCATGTTAATCTACAACCGTGGTAATACTGAAAGCAACATAAAAACTCATCAAAAACAGTTATTTTTATCAGTAAAAATCCTCTGGGAGTATATATAAATCTGAAGTTAGATTTATTGTGTTATTTTTAGTTATAAAAATAGCTAAAAAGACTGTTATCAAATGGTGTACATATTTGCTATTGGCTACCAACATTAATCTTGATCTGGGGTGCATTTACCTATACTTCAGTTAGCAAATATTGCCGTAATTTTTTACATTTCTCAGGAGAAGTAATGAGCGATCGCCCGTCTATCTACATTAGTGTTGATAGTCAATCAGAAATTGCTATTAAAAAAATAGTAGATAAAATAATTTCATCAGGAAAGCTGAGTCGTCAAGACCATACGTTACTACTTTCTCAAGCATTTGCTGATGGTCTAATCAACGATAGAGTCCGTCGCCAGGTTAACCGCATCCTAGATCAGATTCAAACAGGGCAGTTAAAATTAATCGACTGGTAAGGCGTGATTGACTATTCAATTCATCATCAATAGCATCACTCATTCCTACCTTGTGTATTATGATTGTCTAGATGACAAGATTCATCATCTATCAGCGCACCTATGTTTGCTGAAAAAACTAGAACCTCTACAACAACATCAACTACACCTATATAATATTGCCAACATATCTATCTGGCGTAATCTCTATAATTATTTTCAAAGCTGCATTTTATAGATATTTAAACATCTAAATAAAAAGTTAGCTTGACAATATCTTGTAAATTTTAACCAATCTTCAGAACTTTTGATGACACAAACAGCAGATTAATAATGTTTGCAAATACATACAATTAATAATTAACTTATGAAAGAAACCAGAGGATTTATTACTATATTAACTGGATTGTATTCTTTTCAAGACTGCATTCATTTTTTAGCCGCAATCCGCAAATTTCATCATGAACCAATAATTGTTTTAATTGACCAGGTTCCGCCAATTTTATATCCTTTTTTAAAAGCATTTAAAAATGTAATCCTCAAGCCAGCACCAAAGCATGAAAATACAGTATTAGCATCACGACTGGCTAAAGTCTCTTTATATGATGCGTCAGAATTTGATAAAACAATTTTTTTAGATTCAGATATTTGCTTATTAACTAATATTAATGATGTCTTTGAATCTTTAGATGAATTTGACTTACTGTTAACTGAAGATGTCCAACCAGATATATCAAAAGCCACCAATTTACTGCGTGGTAGTCAACAAGAAAACTTAGACAAAGTTTTACAAACACTTCAATCTGTAGGTTTCCCACTCCAAGAAAAAGATATTCAATATAATAGCGGCTTAATTGCCTTTAGGAAAACTGAAGAAACCAAGAAATTATTTAGTGAATTTCAAAGATATTTTGGAATTATCACTGAACATCAAGATAAATTATTATTACGAGATCAAGGAGCTTTTGCTACTGCGATCGCCACCGTTAAACCTAAAATGAAAGTCTTACCACCTACGTATAATTTTTTAAGTAAGTGGAAAGATGCTTACAAAATTGATCAAGAAATTAAAGTATTACATTGTACCTATCCTTACCGACCTCAGTATGCTAAAAATATTACTCGTTCTTTGTACACAAGAATATTTGATAAACTCGCTCATTTATTTTTGCCTGATCAAGTAACAAATCCCTGGCGACAGAAATAATTTATCCTCAAGGAATATGATTAATAATGAAAGATAAACCCAAAATATCCATACTAGTTTGGAATTTATCAACTAACGATGGTTTTATTCGAGCTTCACTTTTAGAAAAAGCTTTACATAAATTAGGTTGTGAAGTAGAAATTATCGGTTTTTTATTTGATAAAGAATTATATCGAGCGATTCCCTCAGAAGCTCAATTAAAAACTGTTGAAGGTGGTAATTATCCTGGATTTTTTAAATCTATCAACAAAATTTTAAAATTAATTGATGGTGATATTATTTATGCAATTAAGCCACAAGTAGCCAGCTTTGGGGTAGCCCTAATCAAGAAATTATCTAGTAAAAAACCAGTAATTGTAGACATCGATGATTGGGAACTTAGTTGGTATGGTGGCGATGCTTGGGACTATAAACCCTCACTTAAACAATTAGCTAAAGACATACTCAAAAAAGACGGTGTTTTAAGAATTCCCTACCATCCTTTATATATTAAATGGATGGAAAATTTGGTCAAGCGTGCCGATGCTATTACAACACATACTAGCTTTTTGCAAAAGCGGTTTGGGGGAATTTCTGTGCCTAACGGCAAAGATACTGCTTTATTTGATCCGGCTAAATATCAGCCAGAAGAAAGTAGAAATCGCTATGGTTTATCTGAATATCGCATCTTAATGTTTCCTGGCGCACCTAGACCTTATAAAGGGCTAGAAGATGTTTTGATTGCTTTAGATAAACTGAATCAACCAGACCTAAAACTAGTAATTGTCGGTGGTAGTCCCTACGACAATTATGATGAAGAACTCCGACAAAAATGGGGACGCTGGATTATCAAATTGCCCAATTATCCCGCAGATGTGATGCCTGATGTGGTTGCGGCGGCTCATGTTATAGTTGTTCCCCAGCGAGACACTCCCGAAACGCGGGCGCAATTCCCGTTAAAATTGACAGATGGTATGTCAATGGCCAAACCTGTATTATCTACAAGAGTTGGCGATATTCCTGAAATTTTAGGTGACACAGGTTATTTAGTTGAACCTGGTTGTCCTGAGCAAATTGCCGAGCAAATTCAACTAATTTTTCAAGATTTAGATGCTGCCCATGAACGCGGTAAAAAATCCAGAGAAAGATGTGTGGAAAAATATAGCATCGAGGCGATGGCATCCACTCTCAAGTCAGTAATTGCGCGGTTGTAAACATTAGTTTTAAATGATAGGCTAATGCCCGTCTCATGATGATTTGTTATTACAAAAAGCCAATTTAAAAATATTTATTTGAGGATTAGCTGGTTTGGTAATTAATTTATGAATAATATTGTATTGAGCATATATAAAATTTGATAAATCCCCAATGTCTACCAAGCAGCTACTAGTAAGATTTGCCAAACCCTATCCAGGTTTAATTCTGCTGACTATAGTCTTGGGATTTTCTGGAGCCTTGTTTAATGGTGTCAGCACAGCTTTAATTGTGCCGGTTATTTTAAAAATTGTCGGGCAAGATGTTGATTTAACTAAAGCGCCCGCAATTCTCAAAAAAATCATGACTCCCTTTGATGGTGTACCAGATAATTACCGCATCATAGTCATGGCTGGGGCAATTATATTGGTAATTATTTTAAAGAATTTAGCTACCTATACAAGCTCATTAGTATCTAATTCTTTGACGCGTATGTTGATGTCAGATATGCGCGAAGCTGGATTAAAGTTATTACTAGAAATTGATATAGATTATTATGCCAAGATGAAAGTTGGTGATTTAATCAACCGTCTTGGCGGAGAAATTGGGCGCTCCGCTACAGCCATTGGTAATACATTCAAATTAGCTATTTTAGGGATTACAATTTTAGTATTTATTGGTTTATTGCTATCAATTTCTTGGCAGTTAACATTAGCTTCTACCGCTTTATTGTCTTTGGTGACATTGGTAAATCAATACGCCATTGCCCGTGCCAAAAAATTTGGGAAGCAGCTAACCGAAATGTCGAAAGCTTATTCGATTTCAATGTTAGAGACACTCAACGGCATTCGGTTAGTTAAATCAACAGGTAATGAAGGCAAAGAATATCACAGAATTCAAAAATTAATTCGGGAACGGGAAAAAGCAGATTTCCAATCTCAGGCTAATTCAGAAGTAATCGCACCGTTGAGTGAGGTTATGGGAATTAGCGCTTTAATTTTGATTGTATTTTTAAGTAAAACTTTTTTTGCTAATCAAATTGCATCCCTTTCCGCAGTATTACTCACATATTTATTAATCCTGTTGCGACTGCTACCATTAATCTCCCAGTTAAATGGACTGCGAAGCAGTTTTGCCAGCACCAGCGCCAGTGTCGAAGCAGTCACAGATTTTTTAAGGTTAGATGATAAGCCTTTTATGCCTAAAGGTGAAATTATCTATACCCAGTTAAAAGAAGGAGTGCATTTTAATTGCATTTCCTTTGCTTACCCTGGTCATGAGAAGTTAGTTCTCAGAGATGTGGATTTATTTTTACCGCGTGGTACGACTTTGGCGTTAGTGGGGGGTTCTGGCGCGGGGAAATCAACTGTTGCTGACCTCTTACCGCGATTTTATGACCCGATCGCTGGCAGTATTAACTTAGATGGTACAGATTTACGGAAATTTGATATCACATCTGTACGCAAGAGAATGGGAATTGTTAGCCAAGACACCTTTCTCTTTAATAATTCCGTTAAGAATAACATCGCCTACGGACGACCAGAAGCGACGGAAGATGACATCATCAGCGCCGCCAAGCGGGCGAATGCCTACGAGTTTATCAGCAAATTACCCCAAGGATTTGAAACCTTAATTGGCGATCGCGGCGTAATGTTATCGGGGGGACAAAGACAGCGATTAGCCATCGCCCGCGCCTTGCTGCAAAATCCCGAAATTCTCATTTTAGATGAAGCCACCAGCGCTTTAGATACGGTTTCCGAACGTTTAGTCCAAGAAGCATTGGATGATTTAAGCCGCGATCGCACCACCTTAGTCATCGCCCACCGTCTTTCCACAGTCCAAAAAGCTAATCAAATCGCCGTCCTCGATCAAGGACGAGTGGTAGAAGTCGGAACCCACGAAGAACTTTTACAAAAAGGTGGTTACTATTCTCGCCTGTATACGATGCAGTTTGGCGATCGCCCAGATGATAACGCTCAACAACATCAAAGTTTAACCCGCATTTCCCACGAAATTCGCACCCGCCTCAACTCAATGATTGGTGTACTGGGGTTACTTATAGATGATTTAATCGATAATTCCCAAGAACAGCAAGAATTAATTGAAGAATCTTATAAATCTGCCTTGAGAATTATTACCACAATTGATATTTTTCAAGACATTTTGAAAATGCAAATTCAAGAGCGATTTCTCTCTTCCACAGAAGCCAATCAAAACCTCAATCATCGATATCAACGCTTTAATTTGATGTTTTCTGAGTTTCGTGACTGTTTAAACATTAGCTTAAACAATCTGCGTTCCCTTTCTGAAACTGCCATTTACACTCCTGAAGAACAACATCAATTGATTACAAATGCTTATAATTCTGCCATTGAATTAATTGATAAACTAGAAAAATTTGAAGACAAAATATAATTTTTATGAAAAACCATAGTTTACAAAAAAACTATAACTTTTTTCTTACCGAAGAATTACCCAAACCAGACGCTTATTACGTCCAGGCTGCTAACGCTGCTAATGGAGCCGCCAACTTAGGTTGTCCTACAGTTTTGATTTATCCCCAAAAAGGTTGGGAAGCAATGAACCCAGTTCATTTATTACAGCCTTTTCAACCAGAAAAACCGCCAGAAAGCGTGATTAAATATTACAACTTGCAAGATAAATTACAAGTCGCTAGGCTACCAATGCCTTGGCCTATTGATTATTTTAAAAATAAATTTACTAATTCTAAAACCATCGCTACAAAGTATTATTTTCCCTTTCATATTCGGTCAACTACCAAAATTGTTCATGCTTGGAATTGGAATTTTGTCAAAGCAGCAATTCAAAATGGTGTGCCAGCAATTTATGAGCATCACCACCATGAAGATAAACAATTTGAACCAGAAATAGTCAACCATCCATTATTTCAAGTTGCTGTCACAGTGGCAGATACAGTCCGAGATAGCATGATTAAACATGGGATGCCACCAGAAAAACTGATTAAAATTCATAATGGGTTTAATCGCTTATTTATGGAGAGACAGCCCGAAAAAGCATCCGCATGGCGAGAAAAGCTGCTAAAAAATCAGCGAGCGCATTTAGTAGTTTATGCCGGGGCGCTTCAACAATTTAAAGGCATTGATATTTTAATTGATGTTGCCAAACAAATGCCAAATGTGCAGTTTGCTTGTGCTGGTGGTAAACCAAGCGAAGTTGCACATTATCAACAATTAGCCCAAGCCAAACAAACAGATAATATTTGTTTCTTGGGTCATGTTTTACATGATGAATTAGCACCTTTATTACAAGCAGCGGATATTTTGGCTCATCCCCATTGTTCGGGACAAGCTGCTACTTTTACTTCACCCTTAAAACTATTTGATTATTTAGCTTCGGGAAATCCGATTGTGGCAACAGAAATTCCCTCATTAATGGAATTTAAAAATACTGTAGCGATCGCAGCTTGGTGTGAACCAGATAACCCAGAGAAATTTGCCGCCGCCCTCCAACAAGTTTTAGACACTCATCCCAAAAAAATTGATGGTTATCCAGAAACCATCGAATTTGTCAAACAATTTTCTTGGGAAAATCGCGCTGCCAAAATTCTCAGTTATGTTGATGAATCTTATCGTCCTCAACTTGTAGCTTAATCTCAAAGCAAATAAACCAAATGCAAATTACAACTGTTGGTATGATTAGCAGCTATAAAGCCTTAAAGACTCAAGGCGATTGGCTGTGGCAACAAACACCTCATCCTTTTGGAGTTTGGCAAAACATTCAACTTCAGGCATTAGCAAACAAGCCTGAGTTTTTATTAATGTATCAGTTTGACTTTCCGCAGATACTCAAAAAGCCCAAAGAAACCTGGTTAATTCGCCTGCAAAAAAAACAGCGATCGCCAGAATTAGATATTAACTCTTTGCTCCGGGGAGTTAGCAAAGAACAAATAATTTACCTCATGCGAGAACCGCCCTTAGATGAGGTAGTAGGAAAACATAAAAAAGTTTATCAAACAGCACAACAATATTGTGGCTATGTTTCTGGCCCCGATGATTTTGCACCAATTCCTGAATATATGCCAGCTATTTGGTATCACAGCAACTCATTTAAAGATTTAAATGAAATGCCACCACCAGAAAAAGTTGCTCCCTGTAGTTGGATTACTTCGGGAATTAATCGTACAGCCAATCATCGTCAGCGGTTAAGCTTTTTGGAATCGATGCAGTCCAGCGAAATTAAATTTGATTTGTATGGACGTGACTTACCTGCATCAGCAAAATCGCAGGGTGAGCTTGGTAATAAATGGTATGGTATGGCTCCGTATTATTACAATCTGGCGATTGAAAACTATGCAGATAATAATTGGTATGTAAGTGAAAAACTTTGGGATGCTCTACTAGCATGGTGTTTACCAATATACTATGGTGGGCTTGCGGCAGATAAATTATTACCACCTGGGAGTTTTTTAAGATTACCCAGCTTGGATGAAAAAGGTATCGCTTACATTCAAGAAGTCACTGCTACCCCTGATGCTTGGTATGCAGCCAAAGATGCGATCGCGGAAGCTCGTCAAATAATTCTGCACAAATTAAATCTGCTGAATTGGCTGGCAAATTTTGTGAAAAATAATGGATAAAATTTATGACAAATGGCATCTATACTTTGGCTAATGATTATGTCTACAACCAACTTGTAGCCTTACTCAATAGCATCGAAGTTAATGCTGGCGATGTGCCGGTATGCGTGATTGCTTATAACGATCAGATAGATTTAGTACGTGCTGAAGTTGCATCCAGAAAAAATGTCACGCTGTTAGAAGATCCAGAAATTTTTGCACGATGGGAAGAATTTTCTCATCGTGTTTGGCAATCTCATCCGACAGCGATTGAAACTTGGCAAGCTAAAGGTATTCAGAAATTTTATCGCGTTGGAGAAAATCGTCGTTACTGTGCATTTGATCCAAGCAGTTATTTTGAAAAATTTATCTATTTGGACGCTGACACATTAGTGATGCAGCCTTTAGATTTTGTCTTTGACAAGTTAGATGAATATGATTTTGTCGCCTACGACTTTCAATATAAAGACCCTGGTCATATCTTTAAAGTATCATCGCCTAAGCTGTATGAAGTATTTAACCAAGAGCGTATTGAATCAGAAATTTTCTGCTCTGGTTTTTACGCTTCTAAGCGAGGTATATTTCCCCCCGAACAAAGAGAATGGTTACTATCACAGTTGAATAATGGCGACTCAGAAATTTTGTATATGGGCGCTCCTAACCAGTCTGTACTGAATTATATGAGAATGAAAAGTAATGTATCCTATTACAACTTTTCTCTCAATTTACCAGAAAATCAATTAACAGGTTGTTGTGCTAATTCACCACAATTTGCTAACCGAGAAAATGTACTTTACGACAAAGGTAATAAATTAACATTTCTGCATTATATTGGTTTATCTTCTAAATTATTTAATCGCCTTTGTGCTGGAGAAAATATTGATTTTCCTTACAGAGATATTTTCTTGCACTATCGCTACTTGAAAGAACCAGAAAATCAACCAAAATTTACAACTAAACCCAAAGCTTATAATGCGCCTCCGAGTTTAGGTAAACGAATTCTCAAAAAATTAGGTTTGACAGTAGGAGGGAAATAAGATGAGTCGGGGAATTTATATTTTTGCGAATGATAAAGTCACAGATCATGCGATCGCTCTGTTGAATAGTATCCGCTTAACAGACCCGGATATCCCGATTGTCATGATTCCATATAATGAAAACTATCACAATATAGCTGCAATCCTCAATCAACATTATGGCGTGCAGGTATATGAAGATTTAGATTTCATTAATCATCTTTCCCAGAAGTTATTTGACATCTTTGGCGGACAATTTTTTACCAGTCCCAATAAACTCCGTAAACCAGCTTGTTGGTTTGGCCCCTTTGATGAATTTTTGTACATCGATACTGATGTGGTGGTCTTTGAAAAACTCAGTAATAACTTTAATTATTTAGCAGAATACGACTTTATTTGTTGCGATTATCAACATTTGGGTGGGATAAAAAATGTTTTTAGTCCTCATGTTGTAGAAGCACAAGTATTTACTCAAGCTGAAACCAAAGATATTTTTAATAGTGGTTTTTGGGGTTCCAAGAAAAATATTTTTTCCGAACAAGATTTATACGACACCTTTGCAGAATGTGCCGCCCATCCAGAGTATTTTGACTTTAGCGAAAAAGTTTCTGATCAACCAATTCTCAATTATCTCCTGCTGAGGCGAATTCCGCGTCGCTTTAACATTGTGCGTCGCCCTGAGAAAGCCCCAGGAAATTGGGCGGGTAGCCCCCAGTTTCAGCAACAAGGTCAAATTCTCATTGACCCGACAGTTAATCAACCTCTGCAATTCTTGCACTGGGCTGGGATTCACATTCAACCAGGCTGTCCTTATTGGGATATTTGGGAACATTACCGCAATTTAAATCCAGCAATACCATCGGCGGAAATTCCCGCACCCCCAAAACAAAGTCAATGGAAAACAACAATCAAAACAGTCAAAAAACAAGTTCGCAAAATTTTTACGTAAACGAACAAAGTCAAAAACCCTTGCTAATCTCAATTTTTATTCTTTTGAACGCCAGTTGCTTCAAGTCGGCAGAGCCGCCCAACGCACTGGCTCCTTTTGACTTTTGACTTTTGACTTACTAAACAGTTGCGATCGCCCCCCGCCTTTCGCTAGGATCTGTAAGCTTTAGGGTATAGACAAAGCTGCTTGGGATACAGTTACACTCATGTAGGCTATCCTGCTGCAACCCAAGTTATTGAGATTTTACAGGAAAAACAGAAAACAATGGCGAAACGCGTACAGTTAGTTTTGACTCAAGATGTCAGCAAGTTAGGAAAATTAGGCGATTTAGTAGAAGTAGCTCCTGGCTATGCTCGAAATTACCTCATTCCCAAGAGTTTGGCAACCCGTGCTACTCCTGGTATTCTCAAGCAAGTAGAACGCCGTCGTGAACAAGAGCGTCAACGGCAATTGGAACTCAAACAACAAGCGCTAGAACAAAAAGCTGCTTTAGAAAAAGTTGGCAGCTTGAAAATTGCCAAGCAAGTTGGTGAAAACGAAGCCATCTTCGGTACTGTTACCAGCCAAGATGTAGCAGATGCAATTCAAGCAGCTACCAGCCAAGAAGTTGACCGTCGTGGTATTACCATCCCCGATATTGGTAAGCTGGGTACTTACAAAGCGGAAATTAAGTTGTTCTCAGACGTAACAGCGCAAATTGACGTTGAAGTTGTTGCCAGCTAACGATTTGCTGAGATTTTGCCACAGATACACACAGATGTTTTATCAGTGTTAAATCTGTGGTTGCTAATTTCTTCAGCAAGTTGTCAGTAATCACCGAGTTGCAACTGTGTTCTCTCGCAGATTTTGGACTATAAGGGTAATAGAGACATCCTCATTACTCATCCAAAATCGCATTATGGCGGAAGAACTAAGTTTTCAAGGCGATGGTAGCAATCGCCTACCACCCCAAAATATTGAAGCAGAAGAAGCGATTTTGGGGGGAATTTTATTAGATCCAGAAGCGATTGGTCGAGTTAGCGATCGCTTAGTGGCAGAAGCATTTTATATTAGCGCCCACAGAGAAATCTATCAAGCCGCCTTGCGCCTCCATGCTCAAGGTAAACCTACAGATTTACTTTCAATTACCAGCTGGTTAACAGATAATGATTTACTCGCTAAAATTGGCGGCAGAAATAAGTTAGCTACCCTTGTAGACCGTACAGTTTCAGCGGTTAACATTGACGCTTTAGCAGGATTAGTTATGGAAAAATACCTGCGGCGACAGTTAATTAAAGCTGGCAACGAAATTGTCCATCTTGGTTATGAAACAGAAACCGAATTACCACTAGTTTTAGATAAAGCAGAACAGAAAGTTTTTGGTGTTACCCAAGAACGCCCGCAATCGGGTTTAGTACATATTTCTGATACTTTAGTCAATACTTTTCAAGATATTGAAACGCGCCACCAAGGTATTGCTTTACCTGGGATTCCTTGCGGCTTTTATGATTTAGATGCCATGACTAGCGGTTTTCAGCGTTCTGATTTAATCATCGTCGCTGGGAGACCGTCAATGGGGAAATGTCTCAGCTGTGATTCAGAAATCGTCTTGGCAGATGGACAAATTACCACTATCGAGGAATTGTACAAACAACGACAAGCCTCCTTATTGACTTTGAATGATAATTGGAAATTTAGCTTTACCCAACCATCAGCATTTGTAGATGATGGCATCAAACCTGTTTTTCGAGTGACAACTCGCTTGGGAAGAACCATTGAAACCACAATTACCCATCCATTCCTAACTATTCAAGGCTGGCAAAAATTAGCAAATATCCAAGTTGGAGAACGAATTGCTGTACCCCGCAAAATACATGTATTCGGGACAAAAACTTTGCGTGAATGTGAGGTGAAATTACTAGCCTATTTAATCGGTGATGGTGGTTTAACTAATAGTAATCCACGATTTACAAATAGTAATCCGTTACTCCAAGCAGAATTTTCCCAAGCTGTGGCTGATTTTGGCAGTTTGGCTGTGCGCTGGGAGACTTCCCAAGGACAACGCACACCATCACTTTGTGTTCGAGGTGATTTAGAATTTATTGCTAGTCAAAGACAGTTGTTTGCTCAACGCTTAAAAACTTTAGTTCAGGCTCAAAGTTTAACTGCTAGACAATTGAGTTGTGAGCTAGATGTTAGTCCATCTTTGTTCAGTATCTGGCAGCAAGGGCAGTGTGTACCAAATTCTGATACTTTTAAACAATTGTGTATACTTCTCGAAACGGAACCAGAAGAATTTGCACCTCATGGATTTACTAGCATCAGCAAGACTAGTGGCAATGTCCTCACAGTTTGGTTAGAAAAATTAGGGTTATGGGGTAAAGATGCTCATACCAAAACAGTACCAGCCATTGTATTTCAGTTAGAGCGATCGCAAATAGCTATGTTTCTCAATCGTCTGTTTGCTACAGATGGATGGGCAACTTTACTGACAAGCGGTCAATCACAATTAGGTTACTGTTCTGTCAGCGAAAAACTAGCAAGACAAATACAACATTTATTATTGCGATTTGGCATTATTGCCAGACTGAAAAAACGTTTGGTGAAATATCAAGACACTCGCAGACAAGCTTGGCAATTAGATATCACTGATGCCCAAAGTATCAAAACATTTATCTCAGAAATTGGGATTTTTGGTAAAGAAGTAGCCTTAGCAAAAGTTGCAGAAGCAATATCACAAAAACGATATCAAACTAATTGTGACTTAATTCCCATTGAAATTTGGGAACAGATCGCGATCGCTAAAGGTAACGAATCTTGGGCAAGTTTAGCCAAACGTGCTGGCATTCAAAACTCTACAAATATGCACGTCGGTAAACGTGCTTTAAAAAGAGAACGGCTGTGGAATTTAGCAACTGCTTTAGAAAATTTACAACTACAACAGTTAGCTACTAGTGATATCTACTGGGATGAAATCGTAGCAATTGAGCTAGTAGGTTACAAGCAAGTCTATGACTTAACAATTCCTAAAACACACAATTTTGTGGCTAATGATATCTGTGTTCACAATACAGCCTTTTGCTTGAACCTAGCTCATAATATTGCTGCTGGTTATAAATTACCAGTCGCGGTTTTTAGCTTAGAAATGTCTAAAGAACAGCTAGTACAGCGACTATTAGCGAGTGAAGCGGGAATTGAATCTGGTTATCTGCGGAGTGGACGCATCAGCCAAACCCAGTGGGAACCGTTAAGTCGGGCGATTGGTATGCTTTCCGAGATGCCAATTTATATTGATGATACGCCGAATATGACCGTCAACGAAATGCGATCGCAAGCTAGGCGACTGCAAGCCGAACAAGGTGCAGATTTAGGCTTGATTGTCATAGATTACTTGCAATTAATGGAAGGTGCAGGTGATAACCGCGTACAAGAATTATCTCGCATTACGCGAAGTCTCAAAGGTTTAGCCCGTGAATTATCTGTGCCTGTAATTGCTTTATCCCAGTTAAGTCGCGGCGTAGAAGCACGTACCAACAAGCGTCCGATGTTATCTGATTTGAGAGAATCAGGTTGTTTAACAGGTGATAGTTTAATTACGTTGGCAGATAGTGGATTACAAGTACCAATTAAAGAATTAGTTGGTAAATCTGGTTTTGCTGTTTGGGCATTGAATGAATCCACAATGCAATTAGAAAGGGCAATTGTTAGTCATGCTTTTTCTACAGGAATCAAGCCTGTATTTACCCTAAAAACTCGATTAGGACGGAAAATTCGTGCCACAGCTAATCATAAATTTTTAACTATTAATGGCTGGAGAAGACTTGATGAATTAAATCTTAAACAACATCTATGTTTACCAAGACAGATTCCTATCTCTGGTAAACAAACAATGACCTATGCCGAGGTTGCATTATTAGGACATTTAATTGGTGATGGCTGTACACTCCCACGTCATGCTATACAGTACACAACTAGAGAGATAGATTTAGCAGAGAATGTTGCTTTCTTAGCCAGAGAAGTTTTTGGAGATTCAATTGTTCCTAAAATCTCGCCTGAACGAGACTGGTATCAAGTTTATTTATCCGCAGCACAACGTCTTACTCATAATGTGAGGAATCCTATTGCTAAATGGTTAGATTCCCTCGGAGTGTTTGGTTTAAGGTCTTACGAAAAATTTGTACCTCAAGAATTATTCTCACAACCACAAGAGTTAATAGCCTACTTTTTACGACACCTTTGGAGTACAGATGGTTGTATTAAATTAGTTGCTGGTAAAAAACCAAGACCTGTTGCTTATTATGCCAGCAGTAGCGAGAGACTAGCTTTTGATGTACAAACGCTTTTGTTAAGGCTTGGTATTAATGCCAAGGTCAAGATAATTCCTCAAATTTGCAAAGGTAGAAACCAATATCATGTAACAATTACTGGTAAGCCTGACCTTGAGTTATTTATCCAAAAAGTTAGAGCAGTAGGAGAATATAAGCTAAGTTCATTACAACAAATTGCTCAACACTTGCAAAACTCAATTCATAACCCTAACAGAGATGTCATTCCCAAAGATGTTTGGAAAACACTTGTTGTACCCGCAATGCCAAGTGTTGGTTTAACCACAAGGCTATTACATTCCTCCCTAAGAACATCTTATTGTGGCTCTACGCTTTACAAAGCGAATTTAAGTCGAGAAAGAGCATTAAAAGTAGCCAAACTTGTTCAATCAAATGAACTTTTATTCCTGGCTAATAGCGATGTTTATTGGGACGAAATAGTTTCAATTGAATTAAGTGGAGAAGAAGAAGTATTTGATTTGACTGTTACTGGCTTACACAATTTTGTAGCCAATAATATTATTGTTCACAACTCTATCGAGCAAGATGCGGATTTGGTGATTATGCTATACCGCGATGAATATTATTCACCAGATACGCCCGATCGCGGCATTGCTGAAGTCATAGTAGCAAAGCACCGCAACGGCCCAACAGGTACAGTGAAATTGTTATTCGACCCGCAATATACCAAGTTTAAAAACCTAGCAAGACCAAATTACTAAATTCTGAAGTATAAAGTCTGAAAGTATAAAATTTTCAGACTTCATACTTCAGACTTCAGACTTTATTTAACATCAAGCAATTCCACATCAAAAATTAGGGTAGCGTTAGGTGGAATTACGCCACCTGCACCACGGGAACCATAGCCTAACTCTGCGGGGATAATCAACTCACGTTGACCCCCAACTTTCATTGTGCTAAGTCCTTCGTCCCAACCTTTGATCACTTGTCCTACTCCGATTTGAAAGCTAAAAGGACGGCCGCGATCACGGGAACTATCAAACTGAGTACCATCTTCTAAAGTGCCAGTGTAGTGAACTACAACTGTTTGGCCAGACTGAGGAGTTGCCCCTGTTCCCTCTTTGATTTCAACGTATTTCAGCCCAGAGGAAGTAGTGACAACATTTTTATCAGACATAGTGTTGTTCGCTATTAGAGTATCGTTTTTTGTAATGGTAGTGGGCGATGATTGCGATTGAGTCAAATTAGCAGCAATGGCAGTATCTTGTTTATTGCCTAATTGCCCTAACACTAAAACCACAACACAAACCAGCATGACACCCACGCTGAGTAAAATTGCTTTCAAAATTAGTCCTCCCTACTGAGGTCGTTTGGAAAAAGCAATACTAACAGAACACATTTAGTTTAAATCACAAAGGACAGATTTAACGCCAAAGCTTATTTTCTAAATCACGTACTTGACGTTCCAAACGGTCAATTCTTCCCCGTAGTTCATCTACCTCAGACTGACGCGCCACCCCTAAGTCCTGCATCATATTCCGCATTTGTCTTTGCATTTGAACATCCCAGTTTCCTTGCTCCGACTTTAACTGCTGTACAATATCATCCATTACCGCCTTAGCTTGCTCAGGATTTAGCTTGCCGTCTTTGACTAATTCATCACTGACTTCTCGCAACTTTTCTGCTACCAAAGACGTTGTACCAATTCCTACCATCATTAGCTGTTGCAACCAATTGTTGCTATCCATACGTCCTTCCTGTTATTTATTTCAAACCAGCCTCCTTGCTCTTGAGTGTATGCAATCAAGCTATGCTGGAAGCGGAGTTAATTCTAGCCTACATCTCTATTTTGGCAAATTAGCAAACAGAAGGAATGAATAGGTGTGGTTATAGAACTGCTAAAATTTCAGGTTGACCCAAATCGGCGAGAAAGTTTTATCCAGCAAGATGCAGAAATTTGGACAACAGCCTTAGCAAAGTATCCAGGCTTCCTTAGTAAAGAAGTCTGGATTAACCCACACAACCTTTCAGAAGTTACTTTCATTATTCGTTGGGCAACAAGAGAACAGTGGCAAGCTATTTCTGAAGCAGACTTAGCAGTTATTGATAGTAAATTTGCTCAAGCATTAGGAGATACCTATCAGCTAATAGAGTCAGCCGAATATCAAGTACGAAAATTTCCTCATACGTAAGATTTATTGCTTGAATTAGACTCATTGCTGAATTAATAGCAAAATTTATAATTCCTCTAACTGAAGCAGTATTTCACTGGCAATTTAGCCATAACATTGATGAGTAAAATGTTGATATTTGGAAATTTTACTCATCTATAAATTATGTATCTGTAGATAAAAAATACTTATCTTTTGTGATATTTATTGACTTTGGAAACTCTCTCTCAAGATTTACTGGTGATTTGAAACTACAGACAGATAATAGTATGTAGTTTGGTAACTACTATAAGAAATGAAATGATTCTATTTAGGAAATTTAACAATGGAACGTTATCCTAGTGATAAAACAGAAACCGCATACAATGGCAAAGATCGTAATGCTTTGGAAGCTGGAATAACTCCCCAGACTGAACTTTGGAACGGTCGTTTAGCTATGATTGGTTTTCTTGCTTATCTACTGTGGGATTTAAATGGTTATAGCGTAGTGCGTGATGTACTTCATCTAGTTGCTTATAATTCCCCCTAAAAATTAGGCTGATTTCAAAAGTAGTAAACTCTGCAAAACTCTAGATTATGGGTATTATTTTTTCCCATAATCTATTTTTTGATCAGCAGCGATCGCTAAGATAAAATTATCTATTTGCTCCGGCAAAATCTGGAGCAAGATTTGTGCGTAATGCAGGACGTAAACTAAGATAACCTAACGCACCAACTAAAGGTATTTTTTATTGACTCAAGCAAACAGCTTATGTTGGGCTTGAATTTTTAGATATGCTGTTGATCACTGGTGGTCGTCATTCAGGTTTTATAGTAGGATTGAGCATAATTTTAGGTATTTGTTTTGTGGGTTGGAGCGAAAGTAAGCGAATATATAAACATTAAAATGCGTTTATAAAATTTACTCAAACAAACACCCTTCAAAGATAAAAATTATGAACTCCCTAGAGGCATCTGTAAACAATCCTGAGCCACAGCCAAAGGTAATTGTATTAGACGAATTTGCTTCCATTAGTCAATAAGAGTGAAGGTCATCCACAACGCCAAGAGATTTTAGAGGAAATTCAAAAATACCAATCTCAGTTTTTACCGCAGGTTATAAATAAAAAATATTAGTTTTTACTTTTAAAAGAAGCTGTTATACCATTCTACGTAAATTTTGACACAGATTTCAACCCTGAAGGGTAGGGAGTATGCCAATACAGCAAATACCATGCTTGACAATTTGCTTCTATTCTTCACTTATCATTAACGATCTGGGAATACTAAATCCACCAGAAATAGTGAGGATTTAGCTGTATGGTTAGTGCTGTTGCTAGTATTCTTGGATATCGCATCATTGAAGAACTCTACAGTGGTTCTAGAACCCAAGTTTATCGAGCAGTTAGAGAATCCGACTTAGTACCAGTAGCGATTAAATTACTGAAAAATCCTTTTCCTAGCTTCCATGAACTCTTGTCGTTTCGCAATCAGTATACCATTGCTAAAAATCTCAACTCACCATTGATTGTTCAAACCTATAGCCTCGAACCCTTCCAAAATGGCTATGCACTGGTAATGGAAGACTTTGGGGGAATTTCTCTCACCGATTATTTTGCCCAAAATCAAAGTGTCGCGTTTTTAAAAGAGTTTTTAGTGATAGCGATCGCACTCTGCAACACATTAGATATACTCTACCGCGATCGCATCATTCATAAAGATATTAAACCCAGCAATATATTAATTAATCCCGCAACCAAACAAGTTAAATTAATTGACTTTAGCATTGCATCTTTACTACCACGAGAAACCCAAACACTAGTCAATCCTAATGTTTTAGAAGGAACACTAGCTTATATATCTCCAGAACAAACAGGGAGAATGAATCGTGGGATTGATTATCGCACAGATTTCTATTCCCTCGGTGTAACTTTTTATGAATTACTTACAGGAGAGTTACCTTTTCAAGTTAGTGACCCAATGGAGTTGGTACATTCTCATTTGGCAAAACTCCCAGAAAAGTTAAGTAATTCCAAAATAGAACTTCCTTCAGTTCTGGGTGAGATTGTCATAAAATTGATGGCAAAAAATGCCGAAGATAGATATCAAAGTGCATTAGGATTAAAGTCTGACTTAGACAATTGTTTACAGCAGCTAGAAGCAACTGGTGAAATTAAATCCTTTGAAATAGCACAGCGTGATGTGTGCGATCGCTTCCTCATCCCCGACAAAATATATGGACGAGAAACTGAAGTAGAAACCCTGCTACAAGCCTTTGATAGAGTAAGTCTTGGCGCAACAGAAATGATGCTCGTTGCTGGGTTTTCCGGGATTGGTAAAACTGCGGTTGTCAACGAAGTGCATAAACCAATTGTCAGACAACGTGGCTATTTTATCAAAGGCAAATATGATCAATTTCAACGCAATATTCCCTTCAGTGCATTTGTGCAAGCATTCCGGGATTTAATGGAGCAATTACTAACAGAAAGTGATGTCCAAATTCAGCAATGGAAAAACAAAATTTTAGATGCTGTTGGTGAAAATGGGCAGGTAATTATTGAAGTTATTCCCGAACTGTCAAGAATTATTGGCGAACAACCACCAGCAATAGAGTTATCAGGAACATCGGCAGAAAATCGCTTTAATTTATTATTTCAAAAATTTACCCAAGTCTTCACCAGTGCATCACATCCCTTAGTAATATTTTTAGATGACTTGCAATGGGCTGATTCGGCATCGCTGAAGTTAATGCAGCTATTAATGGCTGATACAAGCCATCTTTTTATTATCGGTGCATACCGCGATAACGAAGTCAGCCCAGGACATCCATTGATGTTGACGTTGAATGAAATTGCGAAATCACAAGCAAAGATTAATACGATTACTTTAGCACCACTGAGTCAAGTGCAAGTAAATAAGTTAGTTGCTGATACACTAAAATGTTCAGAAGATTTAGCATGGCATCTTTCTGTATTGATTTATCAAAAAACTCAAGGAAATCCGTTTTTTGCCACACAGTTTCTCAAAGCATTGCATCAAGATGGATTAATTCAATTTGATTTTGAGATAGGCTGTTGGCAATGCAATATATCAGAAGTGACGGCTCAAGCAGTTACAGATGACGTTGTAACTTTTATGAGTTGGCAACTGCAAAAATTACCGCTATCAACACAAGATGTCTTGCAGTTAGCTGCTTGTATTGGTAACTCTTTTGATTTAGCAACTTTGGCGATTGTTTCGCAGCAATCGGAAATTGAGACGGCTGCGGCTTTGTGGAAAGCTTTGCAAGAAGGGTTGATTTTACCAATTGGTGATATTTATAAGTTTTATGTCGGGCAAGAAAATCAAGCACGTACATCGGAAAATCAACTGATTGTTACATACAAATTCTTACATGACCGAGTACAGCAAGCAGCTTATTCCCTGATTCCTGATGACCAAAAACAGACGACTCATTACCAAATCGGACAACTGCTACTACAACAGATTTCCGCACAAGCAAGAGAAGACCGAATTTTTGAAATCGTCAATCAATTAAATTACGGAACGGCTTTAATTAGCGAACAAACTCAACGAAATGAACTAGCACAACTTAATCTGATTGCATCTCGCAAAGCCAAAAATTCTACCGCCTATCAAGCAGCGAGTGAATATGTCACAGTGGGATTATCTTTGTTAGGAGAAAATACTTGGCATCAGCAGTATGAAATGACCCTCGCCTTGCATGAATTAGCGGCAGAAGTAGCACTGCTAAATGGTAATTTTGAGGCGATGGAACAGTTCATTGATACTGTCATTGAACAGGCACATTCTTTATTAGAAAAGGTTAATGTTTATTGCATTAGAATTCAATCTCATATTTATCAAAGTAAATTGACTTGTGCGATCGCGATCGCACAACCAGTCTTACAACAGCTTGGTATTACCTTTCCTGAAACACCGACACCATCAGATTGGCAACAAGAAATCCAAGAGATTGAGCAACTGATTGGAAATAGGCAAATTGCTGATTTGGTTAACTTGCCACAAATGCAAGATGCCGAAAAACTCGCTATTCTGAAGATTGGCAATATCATCAGCCCAGCAGCTTACCTAACTGGCTCACCGTTGTACCCATTGCTGAATACTTTGTCCGTTAAACTCTCGATTCAGTATGGTAACACATCGAATTCTACTTTCGGCTATGTGAACTATGGCAATATTCTCTGCAATTTCTTCCAAATCGTAGATACAGGAACGCAGTTTGGTTCTCTGGCACTCCAGATCATCTCAAAACTCGATGCCAAAGCCACTAAAACAGAGATTTTGATGATTTTGGGGATATTTATCGTACACCGCAAATCTCACATTCAAGAAACATTACCCCTTTTGCAAGAAGGTTACACCAGTGCCTTAGAATTTGGAAACCTGGTACTTGCTGGATATAATGGACACACTTTTTGTCTCAATTCTTTTTGGTGTAATCAACCCCTGGCTACCTTAGAGCAGGATATTTCCGCCTACTGCCATAGTTTGATGCAAATAAATCAATTGACAACCGCAAACTATTGTCGGATTTATTGGCAACCGGTTTTAAATCTGCTGGGTTTTGCAGAACATACCACTCTTTTGTCTGGAAAAGCCCTGGAAGAAACAGAATTTCTCCAGCAGCTACAATCCGTCAATGATGGATATGGACTGTATATTTTCCATTTATATAAATTAATGCTTTGTTTCTTGTTTGGAGAAATTGAGCCAGCGAAAAATCATGCTATTGAAGTCAGGCGCTATTTTATGGCTGGTGCGGGATTAGTCAGCGAACCAGTATTTTATCTTTATGATTCTCTGCTGACTTTGGCACAATTAAATCCACAGTTAGATGAAACATCGGCAACATTGCAATGTGTAACAGAAAACCAAACCAAGTTAAAGCAATGGGCGGATTATGCACCCATGAATCACCAGCATAAATTGGATTTGGTAGAGGCAGAAAAATATCGGGTATTAGGCAAGAATTATGAAGCAGAGGAATATTACGATCGCGCTATTTGTCTTGCTAAAGCCAACGGCTACATCCAAGAAGAAGCCTTAGCTAACGAACTAGCAGCTAAATTCTACCTGGGCTGGGGTAAAGCCAAAGTTGCCGCAGGCTATATGCAAGAAGCTTACTATTGTTACGCCAAATGGGGTGCAAAAGCCAAAGTTGCCGATTTAGAAAAACGCTATCCCCAACTACTTGTCCCCATATTACAGCAAACCCGTTCGACCCTCTCAATTAACGAAACCATCATCCCCTTGGGGACTGTCACCTCCACCAGTGGAGCCACTTCTAGCGGCAGTGTCTCAAATACCCTAGATTTAAAAGCGATTCTCAAAGCTTCCCATACGATCTCCAGTGAAATCGAACTGGAAAAATTGCTGGCATCGTTATTGAGAATCGTCATCGAAAATGCGGGGGCTGATAAATGTGTATTAATGCTGTTACTAGACTCGCGCTTGTTAATTAAAGGATCTATCACCCAGGGAACAAAGCCAGTTGTATTGCAGAGAACTCCTGTTGAAGATAGTCAAGATATTCCCCACAAACTAATTTACAAAGTCAAGCACAGCAATCAAACTGTTGTCCTGGTAAATGCGACAGCAGATCCGCTTTTAGCCAACGATCCGTATATACTGCGTCAACAGCCTAAAAGTATCTTGTGCAGTCCGATTTTGCATCAAGGCAAGTTGGTAGGAATTTTGTACCTAGAAAACAGTTTAGTTACGGGGGCGTTCACGAGCGATCGCGTCGAACTCCTCAATCTAATTTGCGCTCAAGCCGCCATTTCCCTAGAAAATGCCCGACTATATGAAAATTCTCAGAACTATGCTCAACAATTGACACAATCTCTCACACAATTGCAGGCTAATGAAATCCGCTTTCAAAATTTAGCAAATAATATTCCGGGTATGGTGTACCAATTCCGTCTGGCAGCGGATGGTTCCACCTCTACACCTTACGTTAGTTCTGGCTGTTGGGACTTGTATGAGTTAGATCCAGAATTGGTGATGGCAGGGATACATAATCTTTCTACAATGCACCATCCTGACGATAATGCAGCAATGATAGAAGCCCTCACCTACTCTGCACAAAATCTCACACCTTTTGAACAAGAATGTCGCCTTGTCCTGCCTTCGGGAAGGGTGAAATGGGTGCAATTTGCTTCAAGGCCAACGCGACGAACTGATGGGGTAACTGTATGGGATGGGGTAGTGATTGATATTAGCGATCGCAAACAAGCAGAACTTGCCTTGCAACAAGCGCAATTACAAATAATTCAAAGTGAGAAAATGTCTGCTTTGGGTAACTTAGTTGCTGGTGTTGCTCACGAAATGAATAATCCTTTGGGTTTTATTGCTGCCAGTCTTAAACAAGCTAAACCCACCTTTAATGATATTGTGGAACACTTAAAACTCTACCAAGAAACTTGCTCCGACCAAAGTGAAGAAATTATAGACCATGCCCAAGAAATTGACTTGGAATATAGCTTAGAAGACTTGCCCAAAATGCTTGATTCCATGACTTTGGCGTGTGACAGGCTCAAAAATATCAGCACTAGTTTACGTACTTTCTCTCGTGCCGATCAAGATTACAAAGTGCCGTTTAACATTCATGAAGGCATTGATAGCACTATTCTTATTCTCAAACATCGTCTCAAAGCTAACGAACAACGTCCGGCAATTGAAATCGTGAATCACTATGGTAATTTACCACAAATAGAGTGTTTTCCTGGGCAATTAAACCAGGTATTTATGAATATTCTCGCTAATGCTATTGACGCATTAGAAGAATCAAACCTTGGACGAAATTTTGAAGAAATCAAAGCTCAACCCAACAGAATTAGCATTACAACTTCACGGGAAAATAATCTAGTTAAAATCGCCATTGCTGATAATGGCAAGGGTATGAATGAATCGATTAAACAGAGAATATTTGACAATTTATTTACTACGAAAGCTGTAGAAAAAGGAACGGGATTAGGATTGGCGATCGCCCGTCAAATCGTCGAAGAAACTCACAGCGGAAAATTGAGTTGTAACTCTGTTATCAATGAAGGTACTGAATTTTTAATTGAAATTCCAGTGTAAGCAGCTACACTAACAAAACCTGCCTCCTGTCGCTCAAAATCAAGGCTTTTGAGCGACAGAAGGCAGGCGGACTTACAATTCTCAATTTACCTGTTTTTGGGTTTAACCGAAAAGTATTGGGTCGGGGATAGGATTATGAATTAACTATCACTTGTTGCTTTGCTATATCTGTTGCATTATCTTCTGTTAATGCTGGACGTACACACAAATAAATCAAGGGGCCAAGTAAAGGTACTAAACTGATTAACCAAAATAGTTGATTATTTTTCCAGCCTCGACGCGCCATATCATCACCTAATAACACCGGAAATAATATGCACAGTAGGCAAAAATCTAAACTCATCACATGGATAAAGCGGTTAGTTTG
Source organism: Nostoc sp. HK-01 (assembly GCA_003990705.1). Taxonomy (GTDB): domain Bacteria; phylum Cyanobacteriota; class Cyanobacteriia; order Cyanobacteriales; family Nostocaceae; genus Nostoc_B. Next base: position 3,735,278 of record AP018318.1, on the reverse strand, counting down.
CCACTGTTGGATAAAATCTTGCCAGTTTCCACCTTGTACTCCATAAGCAACTAGTATGCTGGCAATTACTGTGAGGATCATACCAGTCACACGCGAATCTAGCAGTTTGATGAAAACATTTTTTTTGCCAACAAACTCTTGATTTGGTTCTCGAAGAAATAAATAAGGCAATAATGCAAACGCACCGACACCAAAAGATGCAGTAGCAAATGGCCAAGCTGGGATTTTTTGACTTCTACCGTCAGTAAATGCTAATGCACTGTAGGCGAGAGGCCAAACCCCCATGAGATTAAATAACGAAATAATTAAAGGATTAATCCCTTGCCATTGTCCAATAGACAGTTTCTTGATTAACTCAAATGTATCTGGTTGATCGGGTGGCGCTAAGAAAAACGCATAAATAATCAACCCAATCCACAGAGAAAACAGAGCTACCTTCCTCAACATAAACTTAAAAATAACTTTATTTTAACGTTTTATAGTTTTTAATAGCTTCTCGGCCTTACTTATAACCTGTTTACGTTTGTAGTGGTAGTAAGAAGATTCTTTAACTTTAACAATAATAGTTTCCAAATAATTACGTGCAGTCTCCACATCACCCTGTTGATAGAGAATCTTAGCCAATGTTATATAAGCTTGTGGATGACTCCAATGTTGGATGTGATTTTCCAAATGTTGTTTAGCGGCTGCAAATTCTTGTAAAGCAAACAGTGTTTCGCCATAAATTAAAGAAGCGTCACCATATTGATAATCTGGGTCTATTTTTAATATAGTTTGTAAATACTGTTGAGCAGAAGCAAGTTCTTGATTTTCAATATCAATAACTGCTGCATTCCAAAGGGTTTGCAGATTATCATCTGTGCTTTTTAAATCTTGTTTAGAGGTTGTTTCTGCTTGATAAAATCTTCCAAAATCGCCAATGTTAACTTTGCCTATACTTCTTGGTTGTGTTGCTGCTGTCCACAGTTTGTGGCTACTTTTCCAGTAACTCAAATAATTAGGAAGTGGGACATTACTTCGTGATATCCAGCGCGTGAAAAAGTAAGCGATCGCACCCGGAAAGTTAACCAGAATCAAAATCCACAGCCATAATCGCTGCTTCGGTTCGTTGCGAATACAGTCATAAAGCATGAACAACCAAAATCCGGTCATTAACAATCCCACAATTTTGATCATTGACTGAATCCCCTAGCCGAGCTTAATGTTTAATTCTTCCTCAGAAAATGCGTTTCACTTGAGAAATGAGTTTAACTGCGTTTTTGGGATAATACTCTGTAATTTATGTAATGTAGAAACATATGAGGAAGTAAATTCCATTAAAACCTAGATGAAGCTAAATCATCAAGGGTAATTAAATATACAAATTCAGTCAGTGGGATTGCTAAAAATCCGTTAGCTAAAAGCTTCTGAGAGGTAATCGGCGGCGGCGGCTACTACTGCGATCGCACTTTCGTAATCTAGGCGGGTTGGCCCTAAAACTCCCACGCTACCTATAGGTACAGAACCTCGGCGGTAGGTAGAAGAAATTAAACTACAAGTACGTATCGGCTCTAGTGGATTTTCTGCTCCAATTCGCACTGTCACTCTAGATTTACTATTGTCTTCTATTTCTGCTTCATCACAAATTAATTGCCATAGTTTATCTTGTTCTTCTTCTAACAATTGCATAATCGTTTTGACTTGCTGCAATTGGGAAAATTCTGGTTGACGCAGAACTTCTGCTACACCCCGCACCATAATTTGTGTCGTATTTGGTGCTTGAGTGCGGCGACTTAATTCCGCAATCGCACTTTTCAGAAATTCTCCATAACGTTGAAATTCTTGATCTAATTGGCTCCAATCTAGGTTAGCTATTTCTAGTAAACTCCGCCCTCGTAAGTGGCTATTTAAAAAGTTAGAAACAATCTGCAACCCACGATCAATTACTTCAGAATCAAGTTGAGCATCTTCTTTTACAGGCGGCAAATCCATTACTTTAGAATGAGTTTCATAGCCATCTGTGACTAAAATCAGCATAATTCTACCAGCTTCAATTTGCAGCAATTGCAAATGCCTGACTAAGGCTGTTGAAGTTTGTGGCATAGTAATTAAGCTGATACAACCACTCAATGTGGCTAAAATCTGCGCGGCTCCGTGGATCAAGGCTTCTAAACTCCAATCTTCCCATTGCAGCCGTTGTTGGAGTGACAATTCTACTTCTTTAGCTAAAGTTTCTGTTCGCGTAGTGTCTCGTAGAGAAGGTGCAATTAACTGGTCAACATAGATGCGGTAGCCTGAGTCAGAAGGGATTCTTCCGGCTGAGGTGTGTGGTTGATAAAGTAGCCCAGATTTTTCTAATGCACTCATCACATTCCGAATGGTGGCCGAGCTTACACCTAGGTCATACTCTTCAACTAAAACCTTTGATCCAACAGGTTCTGCTGTAGCAATGTAGTGACGTACTGTTGCCCAAAGTATGTGCTGTTGTCGATTTGTCAACTGGACTTCCATAAGGTATTTATGACTGAAAGCAAATTTAAGAAAAATTGGAAAAATTTTTTAGCTAATGCAAAAAAGACTAAATATTAATTAATTAAGATAGCAAAATGTTTATTTCTATTATAGTTACTTATAGCAACATTCTTAGATTGCTAATTCTGAACTAATAAATATTCCCAGCAAAAGTTATTTAACGATTTAAAGTTTTTTAATTGTTAAGTATCTTCCCACAAATTGCTCAAATAAGCTGTATTGTTAGATACTTATTTTTCTCACCCTTTAAGATAAATGTCGTCAGGGTAAATGCTGATTGTGGGAAGTAGTGAGTAGGGTGTAAGGGTTTGAGGGTGCAGGGGTTTAAGGGGAATAACTAATGACTAATGACCATTGACTAATATTGCGGAATTGTTGGGTCAATTAGTTGAGAATAGGCAGCAATACCACCAGAAATATTTTTAACATTGGTAAACCCTTGAGCCACTAACCACTGACACATCTGAGCAGAACGAACGCCATGATGGCACAGTACCAGAGTTTCCGCTTCCAGATTTAACATAGCGAAAATTTGTTGGTTCCAGTTAGCAAATTCACTCAATGGTAAGTTAACAAACCCTGGAAGACTAGCGATCGCTAATTCTTGGGGTTCACGCACATCTACTAACTGAATATTTGCATCACCAGCAGCTAAACGTTCTGCTAATTCCTCAACACTAATCTGAGTCATGGGTTGACCAAAGGATTTATCTGTCATGAAGTTTTTGTAAACGATCCTATACATTTATGTTGACAGAAAACCTAACCCTTAGCATGAGCATTGATTCTTAATAACGAACTATAGCTACGTGTCATAGATTTCTATTTGAGGCTGTCAATAGTCAAAAGTCCATAGCCCAAAAAAAGCTTGACTATTGACCATTGACTGTTGACAGCTAAACACATTGATTTAGTGTGTTAGTTGCTTAAGTCTTGACTAATTCTGGTTAAATGGCTGTGAAACTGATTATTGAATAGGTTTATGGTGAATCGGCAAAGCTCATTGTTTGGTTTAATTGCGGCTGGTGCGATCGCACTAATATTAATTGCGATCGCAGCTTTTTGGTTCTTTACCAAAAGTCCTGTGAACCTAGTCGCCTCGACTTCCCAACCTGGTGCAGCTATTTTCATATCGAAACTTTCTCCGGTGATGGTATCGTTACTCACCAACCCCGACCGTTTGCAAGCCTTAGAACGAGATGGGGAAATTTCTCAAATCAAAACCAGTTTATTAGCCAAGAGTGGCATAAATTATCAAAAAGATATTCAGCCTTGGCTCGGAAACGAAATTACCCTAGCTGTGACGACAACAGATTTAGACCGTGATTCCGCCAACGGACAGCAGCCAGGATATCTCATGGTTTTAGCTACCAATAAACAAGACAAAAGCCGCGAATTTGTCGAGTTGCTATTTTCTAAACGGGTATTAGCAGGGGCTAACTTAGATACCGAAGAATATCAAGGTGTGAAGGTGCTTTACGATAGCCAATTAGCCGCCGCAGTGGTTGGTGATGGCTTTGTGTTATTTGCCAATGATCCTAGTGTCGTTAAAGATGCAATTAACAACGTCCAAGCACCAGACCTCAATTTAACTAGTTCTCCCCAATATCAAAAAGCTCTCCAGCAATTACCGCCAGCTTCCTTAGCTGTTACTTTCTTAAATTTTCCCATCATTGCTCAATGGCAAGGTTTAAAACTACCAGAACCAACTTATGATAGTGAAATTATTTCACTAGGCTTGAACTCCAAAGGTTTATTAGCAGAAACCAGCTTTTTAACTGCTTCAGAACTTACGCCGCCATCATCGCCCCTAGCAAAACCAGTAGGAGCGTTGAAATATATTCCAGCGTCGGCGGGGTTAGCAATTTCTGGTGCTAATTTAAGCAACTTGGGTGACAGCGATTTAGCCAAATTCTGGACACAGATGAAAACAGCTATTTCTGGTTCAGGAACAGATGTGATTTCTAGATTGGTACAACCATTAACCGAAGTGCAGAAAACCTGGGGAATTAACTTTAATCAAGATATTTTTAGCTGGGTAACAGGAGAATATGCGATCGCACTTTTACCGCATCCTGGACAAATTATCCCCGATTGGATTTTTGTTGTGGAGAAAACAGAAGGCGTACCAGAAGGGATTGCGAAATTAGATGCGATCGCCGCCTCCAGTGGATTTAGCAGTAGTAATTTAAGTTTAGATCAACAAAAAATCTCGGCTTGGACACAGTTAACAGCTAAACAAACACAAGCCAAAGACCGACCATTATTCACCATTGAAGCCCAAGCTCAAGGGATACACACAACCTTAGATAATTACGAAATTTTTGCCTCCGACTTGGCAACAATGAATGAAGTTCTCACCAATCAAGAAAAATCATTAATTAGTGATCACAATTTCCAAAATAGTGTTGCAGCAATTCCTCAACCCAACCAAGGATATATATACATTGATTGGGTAAAAAGTCAAGGAGTTTTAGAAAGACAAATTCCTGTTTTGAAGCTTATAGAAGTATTAGGTAAACCATTTTTTAATAGTTTGCGATCGCTCACAGTCAGTAGTTACGGTAGCGAAACAAACGTACTTAAAGGTGGTGTTTTCTTACAGCTACAAGAGTAAGAAAGAAGTATGAAGTGTGAAGTATGAAGTATGAAATTAAGAAAGAAGAGGAAGCCAATGACCAATAACCAATACCTTTTTGTGTCACATCTTAATGTGGCACAGACCAGTCAAATTATTCGGGAATTAATTAATTACAATATGTATATATAACTACATTTAGTTAAGCCTGTTGGAGGGCTACTATGAGAGACCGTCGCCCCCGACTACAGAAACGAATTGGTTGGGTTTTAGCTATATTAGCTACGGTAACTGCGACACCAGCGATCGCAGAAACAGCGAATTTTGGTAAGTTTAGTCTGTTACCGGGGTTTGAAACAGTTCAAGGTAAATTTTCGGGTTATACAGGTGGTTCTTTCTCATTGTCTGCCATTAGTAACCGCGATCGCGATAAAAAAGCTTGTCTAGGCTTTGCAGACCCCAAACCAGATTACACAATGGTGTTAGAAAAAGACTTTGACCAACTAACAATATTGGTTAATACAGGTAATACTGATACAACTTTACTCATCAAAGGGCCAAACGATGACACAATTCGTTGCGGTGATGACACTGGTAGAAGTAAAGATGCTAGTATTAGCGATCGCAACTGGAAAAAAGGTATTTATCAAATTTGGGTCGGTACATTTAACTCTGATGCCAAGCATAAGTATACTTTGACAGTTCAACAAAAATAATCAGGAAATAGGGGCTATTAAGACAAAAGTAAAAAGTAAAAAGGTATAAGATTAGTTCCTTTTTACTTTTGCCTTTTTATTTTTGACTTTATCAATTCCATCCCTCCCCAACTATGACAACTCGTTTAGTCAAAGCAAAACTCATCGCCACAGAACAAGCTGCGCCAGATATCGAATTCATGTTTAACCCCAGCCAGTTAGACTTCTCGCAGCAAATTAACTTGACCAAAAGCAGTGGTGCGCGTACCGGAAGAGGCTTACCAAAAGTTAGTTTTGCTTACCCAGAACCATGCAGACTCAGTATTAGTAACATCATATTTGACACCTACGAAGACGGTTCTAGCGTTCTCACCCATCTCAAAAAATTTGAAAAAGCCGTTAACTTTGCCGAAGCTGGCGCAGGTAAAGAAAAACGCCCACCAGTGTATATATTTACCTGGGGTGATCAGCAATATTTACGCTGTTTTGTCCAATCTCTCAACTACAGCCTCACTTTATTTCTGCCCGACGGTACACCAGTACGTGCTAAAGTTAACCTCACTCTAGAAGAAGTTGATGAATCAATTTCTCAGCCAGGTATGGGTACATCTAGCAGTGTAAACCGGACTGGCGACAGCAGAAGTAGCCGGAGTTAATTCGACCTTTGGGGAATAGTCTGTAATGCCCCATATTCATTAGGCTATAGGCAACCTCCTCTTGCCAATGTGTATGCCTGTCCTTTACATACCTGAGCCACTATTGCAAATTGATGGCACTCCTGCTTCTGCTGATTTGCTGAATGATATTTTGCAAATCACAGTAGAAGAAAGTCTACATCTACCAGGAATGTTTACTTTAGTAATTCGCAATGATTACTTTCCAGGATTGACAGCAGAGGAAACGTGGAAACATCAAAAGTTATTTGCTATTGGTAAAAAAATTAAACTCGGTTTTATTTCTAGCACGACGCAAAACGTAGATTTTGAAGATGCAGAGCAAGGTTACGTATTAGAAGGGGAAGTTACAGCCATAGAAACTGAGTTCACCAGTGGTTCTCAAGCTCCTATCGTGATTCGTGGCTATGATATTTCTCATCGCTTGCATCGAGGACGATATAATCGCTCCTTTCAAAATGTCACCGATAGCGATGTTGTGAATCAAGTTATTAAGGAAGCAGGCATTACAGCAGGTACAGTTACTTCTACCACTATTGTTCATGATTACGTCTTTCAAGAAAATCAGACCAATATGGAATTTCTGCGGGAAAGAGCAGCCCGTCTCGGCTTTGAGTTGTATGTGCAAGATAGCAAATTAAACTTTCGCCAACCCGCACAAGACCAATCTTTATCGCTCAAATGGTTAGAAGATATCCATAGCTTCCGGGTTCGTGTTAGTACTGCGGAACAAGTCAGTTCTGTGGAAGTGCGGGGGTGGGACTACACTACAAAGAAGCCTATTATTTCTACAGCCTCTACAGAACAAGTAATTACTAGCACAGATAATGGTAAAGGCAGTTCAACTAGTACAAAATTCAGCATCAGTCCGAAAATGATTGTGGTAGATCAACCTGTGTTTAGTGCCGCTGAATCCCAGAAAATTGCCCAAGCTTTGTGTAATGAACTGGGCGGTGAATTTGTTGCAGCTGATGCAAAGGGTGAAGGAAATCCCGAAATCAGACCGGGTAAAGTAATTAAGTTGACAGATATGGGCAGTTACAGTGGTAGCTATTACGTTACGGAAACTCGCCATCTGTTCCATGAGCGAAAATTTGTCACAGAGTTTAGTGTCCGTGGTTTGCGTTCTGGAGACTTGTTAGCAACTCTGTCACCCCAAAAACATCTGCAACCAGGACAAACTCTTTTAGTGGGCGTAGTTAGTAATAACAACGACCCGAAAGGTTGGGGTCGTGTGCGGGTGAAGTTTCCGACATTAACTGAAGAACATGAAAGCAATTGGGCAAGAGTTGTGAGTGTAGGTGCAGGTATAGGTCGGGGTTTTGACTGTTTACCAGAAATTAACGACGAAGTTTTAGTAGCCTTTGAACACGGAGATATTCACCGTCCTTATGTGATTGGTGGTGTGTGGAATGGCACAGATGCACCACCAGAAGCAGTGGCGGATACTGTTGTTGGCGGGAAAGTGCGCCTAAGAACTTTTAAAACCCGTGTTGGACATAAACTCCAATTTGTTGAAGAAGACAAAAGCACGACTAAAAAAGGCGCATATCTGCAAACAGTAGATGGTCATAATTTGCGAATGAATGACAGCGAGAAATTTGCCGAGTTAGAAACTACTGGCGGACACAAATTTCGCTGTGATGATAGTAATAAAACTATTAGTTTGACTTCCACAGGTGACATTACAGTTAAATCTGGGACAACCGGGACAGCGAAGAAAATTAGTGTCAACGGTGGAGAAATTGCTTTAACTGCAACGCAAAAAATTACCTTAACTGTAGGGGGTACGAGTATCGAACTCACACCCAGCGGTATTACTATGCGAACTACTGGAACATTGAGTATCCAATCTGGTAGTTCCATCAGTGTGCAAGCTGGAGGTTCTTTGAGTGCTAATGCTGGTGGCGCAATTTCCGCTAATTCTGGTAGTTCGGTCAGCGTCAATGCTGGCGCTGCGGTCAGTATCAACGGTGCAGCTTCCGTCGGCATTTTAGGTGGGGTAATTCGGTTGAATTGTTAATTTGGTCAATAGTCATTTGTTCTTTTCCCCCTTGCCCCCTGCCCCCTACCTCTTCTTCCACTCCCTAAAAAACTTATGTTTCCAGCAGCACGATTAACCGATTTAACTGTCACAGGCGATCCGATTACTGCGCCTGGTGTGCCTAATGTTTTAATTGCAGGTTTACCCGCAGCTTGTGTTGGCGATTTAGTAGCGGGGCCTGTGGTGACTGGCAGTATTGTGATGGGTTCTTTTACCGTCTTGATTGGTGGTAGACCTGCGGCGCGAGTCACATCTCAGGTAGCTGGTGTGAATACTGTAACTGGTGTGCCGTTGACTACGGTTGTGGGTATAGGTGCGCCGACGGTGTTAATTGGTGGTTGAAAGGTAAAAGAACCTTTATTCAGCATTTTTTTTGGTAAATCAGCATTCTTGCGAGCAGTGATGGGTATTTGAATGCAGAAAGTTGTGCCTTGTCCGGGTTCAGAGAAGCATTCTATTTTACCATTATGCTTTTCGATAATTTTGCGACAGATGGGCATTCCTAATCCAGTGCCTTTACCAATGGGTTTTGTAGTGAAGAAAGGTTCAAAAAGGCGATCGCGCACATCTTGGCTCATTCCTGAACCATTATCTTGAATCCGAACGACTATATATGGAGAATTGGTCAATATTTTGCCATTTTCTAATGAGGTACTAATAGTAATAATCCCCTCTTTTTCTTGACCGTCTAAGGCATCGATCGCATTAGCAATAATATTCATAAATACCTGATTTAGTTGGCTGGGATAGCACTCAACTAAAGGCAGTACGTCATAATTTTTAATGACTTCAATTCCTAATTTGCCACAGCTGGTCTTTAAGCGATTGTTCAAAATTAGCAGGGTACTATCAATGCCTTCATGAATATCTGCTACCGTCATCTGTGCTTGTTCTGTGCGTGAAAAGTTGCGTAAAGATACAACAATCTCACGGACACGTTTGATTCCTAAACTCATTGAACCTATCAGTTTCGGCAAATCTTTCGAGAGAAAGTCTAGATCAATTTCTTCGGTGAGGTCATGAATTTCTGGGATGTATTCGCAATTATCTTGGTAAATATGCACTAAGCGCAATAAATCATCAACATACTGTTGAGCATGGCTAATATTACCGCTGATGAAGTTGACTGGATTATTAATTTCATGGGCAATTCCAGCAACTAATTGCCCCAAACTTGACATTTTTTCACTTTGAATTAACTGTGCTTGTGTTTGTTGTAATTCATGAAGTGTAGTTTGCAGTTGTTGAGCTTGGATTTGAGCAATTTTAGCAGCTTCACAACTTTGCTCATAAAGCAGGGCTTTTTCAATTGCAACGCCTGCTTGCATTGCTAAGATGCTTAATAGTTTTAAGTCTCTATTTGTATAATTAATTGCAGTTTCGCTGCCAATAATAATTGCTCCAACTACCCGTTCTTCGACATTTAATGGGACACAAATTAACGAATTAAATTGTTTTTGTTCCCCAATAAATCGAGGATAAGATACAATATTGTTGATAATTTCGCCTCTGCCCATTTGAACTATATCACCGATAATTCCTTCGCCTAATTTTATCGGGTGCTGAAGATAGCTATTGGCACCAATTTCAGCCAAAGTCTCAAAAATATTTGTTTTTTTGTTTAACAGTAAAATAGCCCCACCAGTTGAGGGAATTAATTGACCAGCTTCTTGTATGAGCAATCGAGAAACTTGCCGGAGATTAAGACTGGCAGTTACTTGAATTGAAATATCATGGAGTAAGTCAATTTCTTGATATCTTTCTAGTAGTTCATGGGCGAGATTTTTCTTCTCAGACTCTTGCTTGAGTGCATAGATTAGTATTGCCACAACTCCTGCGGCTTGTTGTGAACTATGTACCCGACCAATAAGTTCACCAGAGAACTCTATAGGATAGGCGATCGCTGAAATATCTACTGCTGTACCGAAGAGTATTTGACCTTCTATATCTTCTATTGTGAACTGGCTATCTGTTGCTTTGGCAAAATCATTTAAAAGAGCTAAGACATCCTTTTTAACAATCAAACTGCTTAAATTGCTTTTAATCATTTGCTCTCATCCTGATTTTATTGCTGATTTTGCTAAAGCATCAGTTTTTTATACCTAATTGATGGTCATTTGTCACTAATTGTTAGTAAATCCATCATCAGATAACTACCATATTGTTAGGTATCAGCTTTAATTTTTGAAAATTAAAATTTTAAATAATATGCGATGCAACTCGATTATAAATGAATAATTTCAGACAATTCACCGTAGATTCATTGATTTTTGTATATTAAGTAAATATACATAGGTTGAATTTTCCTGCTTAAGTTAACTCGACTTTTGGCGAATGGTTTTTGTTTTGTTGATCAGCATAAAGTAGCGTAGACTGCTCATCACTGTTTACCTACCATGCCAGAACTCAATCAAAATCAACACCTGGGTGCAGGCTGGTCGTTTCCGTTACGGGTGAATGTCCAAGGAGGTCTGCAACTTAGTAAGGCCGATCGCAATATTGAAGAGTCGATGATGCTGATTTTGCGTACTGAGTTGGGTGAACGTGTCTATCGTCCTAACTTTGGTTCGCGGTTGTCGGAGTTGACTTTTGCACCGATGAACACTCAAACTTTATTACTTTTGCGTCTACACGTCCAAGAAGCTTTGGAAATGTGGGAACCGCGCATTGTTTTAGATGCGGTGCGTGCTGACCCCGATCCGCTGCGAGGTCGTGTAGATATTGTGATTGAATATCATCCTAAAGATAGCCATGATTCGCGGAGTTTAGTATTTCCGTTTTATTTGAATGGGCAATAAATGGTCAATGGTCATTTGTGTGTTTTATATGTCAATGAAGATCCCCCTAAATCCCCCTTCAAAAGGGGGACTTGAAGAAAAATTCCCCCCTTTTTAAGGGGGGCTAGGGGGGATCAAAACTTTAACTAATATCACTCAACACTTTTATTAATATTGTGGAATTTGATTTTTTACCAAAATTACCCAAGTCTAATCTAGACGATCGCACTTTTAAAGATTTAGTTGATGAGTGTATTCTGCGGATTCCCCGCTATTGTCCAGAATGGACGAATTATAACCCCAGTGACCCAGGTATCACGTTAATTGAGCTATTTGCTTGGTTAACTGACCAAATGTTGCTGCGGTTCAATGAAGTACCAAAGCGCAATTACATTACTTTTTTAGAGTTATTGGGTGTGAGGTTGCAAGCACCTGCGCCTGCGGTGGCGGATATTACTTTTTATCTCAGTGCGGCTTTACCTGACACTTACACGATTCCGCCTGGGGTGGAGGTGGCGACAATTCGCACGGAAACAGAAGAGGCGATCGCATTCACTACGGATCGTCCTTTAATTATTGATAAACCGCAAATTCGCCACTTTCTCACCTGTCCCACTGCTGATCAAAAACCAGAAATTTTGCGCGATCGCTTTACTAATTTATGGACGATGCGCTCTGATGGTGAGTGGTATGGTAGAGAATTGGCACTGTTTGAAGAACAACCCCAACCAGGAAACAGTTTTTATTTAGTGATTGATGGGGAATCTCAGTGTGAAGGGAATGTTCTCGCGCTGCAATTAAAAGGAGAAGCCGCCACCGCCACCGGGATTAACCCTGACATTCCGCCGCGCCGTTGGGAAGCTTGGAACGGGGTGGAATGGGAAGCGATACTACTGCAAGAATCGGACGACAGCACCAAGGGTTTTAGTTTCAGCGAATTGCTAACCCAAGGGATTAATCCCCTGCAAGGTGCAGATATAGTCCTGCATTTACCGCAATCTTGGCCTGTGACGACTTTCACCGCCTATCAAGGACGCTGGTTGCGTTGTGTTTATACTGCGCCACAACCAAATCAACCAGGATATAGCAGTGCGCCGCGTATGATTGGTTTGGCTGTTAGATCCATTGGCGGAACTGTGGGCGCGAGTCAAAGTGAATTGATTCGCAATGAAATTTTAGGGGAAAGCGACGGTACACCGGGACAAACATTTCAATTACAGGGAGTTCCGGTGTTGAACCGTCGGGAAGATGAATATTTGATCATTTCGCCACCAGGGGGAATTCCTCAACGGTGGTATGAAGTCAGCGATTTTGCCAATTCTCTTCCTCAAGATTTGCATTACACCATCGATTCGCGCACCGGGACGGTACAGTTTGGCCCGGTGATTCGAGAACCAGCCCAACTCCAGCAACAGACGGAATTTAGGCGAGGGGTGGGGAATTTTGCCAACATTCAGGAACTAGAAAGGCAATATGGGGCTGTTCCGCCGCGTGGGTCGGTAATTCGCATGGTTGCATACCGCACGGGTGGAGGGCGTAAGGGAAATGTGCAACGCGGGACGATTACCGTAGCAAAAAATGCGATTCCTTATGTGGCGAGGTTGATTAACCATACACCCGCGCGTAACGGTTCTGATGCAGAATCTTTGGAAGATGCGGTGATTCGGGTTCCGGCGATGTTGCGAACCCGCGATCGCGCGGTGACTCCTGAAGATTTTGAAGTGCTGACGCTACAGGCTGGCGGTGGTGCGGTGACGCGGGTGCGGTGCTTACCACCAACAACTACGCAAGAAGCTGGAACTATCAAATTATTGGTTGTTCCGGCGGCGAATACAGATGCAATTCATCGTGGTGAAGGTATCGAACCAGAATTATTCAGCCTCAGCCCGCAATTGCGTGACCAAATTATTGCTTATTTAGATGAACGGAGGTTACTAGGAATACAGGTTAAATTGCAAGCACCGGAATATGTGGGCGTAGCTGTGCAAACAGAAGTTGCGCTGGAGAGGGAATACAACCATCCCGCTGCCCAGCAAGAAATTCTCGGTAAGTTACGGGTGGCGTTGTATCGGTTTTTGAATCCGATTACGGGGGGACAAGATGGGAGAGGCTGGCCGTTTGGTAGACCTGTTTACCCTTCGGATATTGTCAATTTGTTTCAGCAATTTCCAGCGGTGCGGTATTTGGGGGTAGTGCAGCTGTTTGAACTGCGCTATGTGGGTTCAACTTGGGTGCGATCGCTTCCCCAAAATCCAGTGATTGATCCGGGGGCGTTGGGTTTGATTTGTTCTTGGCAAAATACGCGTTTGCGTTCTGGCCATGTGGTCAATTTAATTCAGTAACCTCTTGCATAGATATTTTTTATCTCGCGCAAAGGCGCAAAGGCGCAAAGAAAGATATGAGTAGTCAAATTCTGCACTTGCAATTAACTTCAATGCAATTACCTAACGCGATTCAAACGTCGGCGGTGGGTAAGGGTGCAGATGATTTTTCGCAAATAGCACTTAGTAGCCAAACGACGGTACGTGCTGGGTGTGATTTGGTGATACATCCGCCGGAACCGAGTGAGATAGTTTTGCAACTGGAAAACTTGGGTAGTCGGATGTTGCGGTTGAATGTGGGGGTGGAGGGGAATTTCCCGGCTGAGTGGTGTCGCATTGGGATGGAGGGTTATGAACTTGCGCCGCGATCGCGAATGGATGTGGTGTTATATTTCCAACTTCCCGCCGATTTTTTTGAAACTCCTGCATTGGCGGCTGGTCAATCTTTGGTGTTGGATTATCACAGTCGCATTCATGTTAATTACACCGAGGAGGGTACTGGTAGACAGTTAGTTGAAACGGCTGGTTTGAATTTATATGTCCGTCCCCGTAGTCTCTATCCCAAGTTTTTACCTGCGGTTTATCGAGAAGTTGATTTTATTGGTCGCTTCTTGAAAATTTTTGAACAGGCTTTTGAACCGTCAGTGCAAACGCTGGATGTGTTGTGGGCTTATCTAGACCCAATGACCGCACCGCAGACATTGTTACCTTTTCTCGCTCACTGGGTAGCTTGGCCGATTGACCGCCGTTGGACGCTAGAACGACAACGTTATTTAATTCGTTCTGCGGTTGAACTTTATCGCTGGCGGGGAACACGTAGAGGTTTGCGTTTATATATACATCTTTATACAGATTTACCTTTAGATGAACATATTACTAGAGAAGTTGATAAACATATTTGTATTGAAGAAATTCGCGGTGAAGGTTTTGTTTTAGGAAATACACGTCTAGGCGAAGATGCGATGATTGGCGGTGGTCGTCCGTATCATTTTATCGTCCGCCTACGTCCTCAACGCCCAAATCAGGTAGATGAACAATTAGTGCGACACATTATTGAGCAAGAAAAACCTGCATTTTGTACTTACGAACTTTATGTAGATGAGTCATTAGTCAATGGTCAATAGTCAAAAGGATAAGAGTATGTTTGAAAAGTCGATAAGGATAGTAAAAACCCCTCTCCAAACCTCTCCCCGACGCGGAGAGAGGCTTTTACCCTCCCCATTCCCTCGTAGGGAAGGGGGGTAGGGGGGTTAGGTTTTTAAAATTTATTATGTTAATAAAAATACTTTTCAAACAACCTCTAAAGAATAAAATTTCATACTTCACACTTCACACTTCATATCATGGAAATTCACCCCCTAGAACGACTACAAATTCAAGATGGTTTATTGATTAACGCTGAACGGTGGAAGCGATCGCATGATTATCACCGTCAGCGGCAAAATATTCATTATCAGTCGTTGAATGAACCGGGAATAGTTGAAGGTTTAGGTGTGAGTTTGATTCCTGCGCCGAAGGATGTACCATCACAATATAACGATGGACGATGGTTACAAATTCAGCCAGGAATTGCCATTGATGTGAATGGGAATCCGATTGTGGTTCCGCAACAGATCGACTTTCATATCTCTGCTGATATTACTGAAGAAAAACCCAGATTAATTTATTTAGTTTTGCGTTATGTAGACCCAGATACTTTACAACGCAAACAGGTAAGTGAATTTGAAACAGAAACTTTTCGGATTGATGAAAAAACGACACCACCTGATACTTTTGAGGTGGAGTTATGCCGAATTTTATTACAACCGGGATTAGTAACTTTAGAAAATCCCCAAGATGTATTTTATCCTAGTTTGAATAGTTTAGATTTTCGTTATCGAAAAATTGCGCGATCGCGTCCTACGGCGGTGGTACGGGTGGCGCATCTTGATACGCAGGAAACTAAGGAAGGTAATAGTTTTGCAAATCTCGCTTCTTTATTAAGATACACCGAAAGTCTGACCTGTACTCTCCAAGGAGATGAACAAATTACCCGCTTAAATTTTCCGCTTTTAGACCCAACTATAGCAATTAATTATGATTTGCTATTTATTACTGGAAGTGAACCATTAATTTTAAATGTGCAAGAATTAGCTAATCTCAAAAGCTATCTAGATAGTGGCGGGGTTTTATTAGTTGAATCCCCTACCGATGCTGTTGATAGATTAGAAAGTATTTTAGAAATTACGGAAAGTTTAGCCACACCTTTAGAAGATTTACGCCGACTTGATAGGTACCATCTGTTGCGGACACAGCCATTTTTATTTGCTGCTTTTCCAGCTATAAATCAAAAGCCTCTGCAAATTTTAGTGGCAGGTGGCATTGTTTTAGTTATTGGTGATTTATCGATAGCTTGGGGATTAGATGAAAAGTTAACTTTAACACGAGAAACGATTCGCACCGCCCAAGAGTTAGGCATTAATATTCTCAATTTTGCTTGGAATAGAAAGCGAATGACGCAATTAAGACAACAAACTGCTACACCTGTCTCAACTAAACCTGATGCTTTAAAAAATATTTTCAACAAATTAGAATAATTCTTGATTTTTACCTTTTTACTTTTAACTTTTTTCTATGGCAGTTAATCTAGTTAATACTAAAATTTCTACTCAAGTATTGAATTTTCAACCAGGTGGTTCGCCAGCTTCTTTTGAAGTGACTGTAGTTAATGAAAGTAATCAATTTGCTTCTTTTCAACTCGAAATAATTGCGGCTGGTGGTAGCGAAAGTTTAGGGTCTAATTGGTACACAATTACACCAGCAGTTAGTGCGAAAAATCCGCCTGGTGATAGTACGAAATTTGCAGTAACAATCATTAATACTCCTGTTGCCGGTTTTATCGGCAAAATGAACCTGATAGTGCGAATTTTTTCGCTGGAATTGCGAGATGAAGATAGACAATTACTGCGGTTAATAGTTGAAGCAGGCGTTGGTGCTGTACCGATGCAGGTTGAGTTACCAATACGAGAATTTACAACTCAACCACAGGGATTAATTGAAATTCCTGTGCGGGTTTTTAATCCTAGTCAATTACCTGCAACCGTTTCTTTAAAACCGATTGGACTCAAGCTTCAATGGTTTATTAATGGCGATGAAAAACTATTACCAGTTGCGCCAGGAACTAAAACAGAAACTTCGTTTTTATGTCAATTACCAATTGCTGAAGAAGTTCCCAGTCGATCTTATCCTTTTACTATTGAAGCTACTTATACTAATGGACTTCCATCTAGTAGTCGAGAAGGCATAATTAATGTTAATCCAGCCGGATTGATTGACTTTCAATGCACTCCAGAAAAACAACACATACCTGCATCTCGTCCTTGGCTACCCCAGTTGAGAGTTAATTCGGCAACTTACCAACTTGAATGCCAAAATCATAGTAATTTGACTCAAAAGTTAAGTATTGAAGTCAAAGAAGACTCGGAAGGCAAGCGTAAATGTTTTTGGGAAGTTCAACCAGAATTTATAGAATTAAACCCAGGAGAAAGTAATAATTTACAACTATTAGTCAGTAAGCGGCGCAGGTGGTTAGGTTTTCAGCAAAAAATAGCATTTAAAATCAAGGCTATTGTATCAGATACCCGCGTAAATATTAATAACGAAAATCAATATTTACAACTAATTCTTCATCCTATTTTACATCCTTGTCTACAGATGGGATTAGGAATTTTGCTGTTATATATACTCTGGTTTTTATCATGGCTCAATCCCAATAACCCATTTTTTGGACATCGTCGCGCTGTGACATTTGTGCAGTTTAATGGAGTAGGCGATCGCGCTGTTAGCAGTTCTCAAGACCAAAGTATTATTAGATGGAATCTCGCTGGTTTTACTAACCCTTTGGTTAATCAAGATAATGGGAGAATGGCTAAAAATATAGGCAAATCTGTTCGAGTAGTACGCTATAAACCTGTAGATAATGACGTAGTAGCTGCTGGTTTAGAAAATGGCGAAATTCAAATTTGGGATGTGCTAGGTGGTACAAAAAAACCAGAAGTTACTTTTTTGTATGATAAAGCAGACCGGGTTTTAGGTTTAGAATTTAGCCAAGACTCACACTTTTTATTTAGTGGTCATGGTAGTGGTTTAGTTCTGCAATGGGATATTAATAGTGCGCTTCTAAATGATGAAGTAACTTTAAAAGAACCTATCAAGACAATAAATGTAAATTTTCCTGTATATAGTTTGGCTTTAGCTGGACAAGATAAGCAAAATTTAGTAATTGTGGGCAGATACAATAACTTAGATATCTGGAATTTTTCCCAAAACAAACTATGGAAAGTTCCCTATAGTCCGCCTGGAAGTCAAAATGATTATATTGTCAGCGTAGATAGTGCAGAATATAAACCAAGTTTATTAGCAACAGCAGATAATATGGGACAAATTACTTTATGGAATATGCAGCAATGTCTAATTAAAAATAACAGTCAATGTCAAGTTTTAGATAAATGGTCTGATGGTCACAGTGGTAAAGCTGTTAGGTCAGTTGCTTTGAGTCGAGATGGTTGTTATTTAGTTAGTGGTGGTGATGATAATCGAGTGATGTTATGGCCATTAACTACACAAGGTAAACGAGCTTCGGTAGTTGGTCAACTTATACGTTCGGAAAGACAAAGATTTAATAGCGTGGATATTAAGGTAGTTAAAAATCAAATTTTAATTATTAGTGGTAATGACGATCGCAGAGTTAGATTAGATATCCGAGATTTAAATAAAAACATTGGTTGCAAAAAATAATTATTAACGCTAATAGACGTAGTTAAAATTATTTTTTACTTTTACCTTTTTACTTTTAATTTTTTGATTGGGGGTAAGCATGACTGCCACAAATTCGAGAATTACAGATTCCAAACTCGGTTTGAGTATGGCAGATGTGTTGATTCTGCCACCACAACAGCGCAAAATTGTCCAGTGGCTAATTAAGCGTCCTGATAGTGTTACTCTAGCTCAAGTATCAATTCATTTAGATTTAAATCAACAAGCTACTTTAGCTTTATTAGATGAATTAGTTGAAGAAGGTTTTGTTCAGCAAGTTTTAACATCTGGTGAGGTGAAATACCGCGTTAATTTGGCGGCTAAACGTGGTATTCAACAGCAGAATATTCAACAAACTCTCGCGCCTGGAAATCCCCTAGCGATTATTTTTAATCCTTCTGGTGATTATGCAGTTCAAGCTGGAGCAAAATTTGAACTTAATATCACTGTTACGAATAAAGGGGTGGAAAGTGCGTTAATTGATATTTTTATTGATGAATTATCACCGCAATTAATTCAATGGTGTGATGCGCCTAAACAGAGGTTAGCGCTAAGTCCTAATTCTGTGGGTGAAGTTTTATTTGAATTTCACGTACCTGTAACAGCAATTCCTAGCACTTACAACTATTCAATTGTTGTCGATGCGCCGTTACATTATCCTGAAGATACGCCAATTCGACATGGGGCAAAAATTCAGGTTTTACCAGCAATTGAAACTGTAGTTAGAGTTAGTGACCCGACTTTTAGCTTACTACCTTTAACGAGTTCGCGATCGCCTGCCAAAATTCTCCCAGGCGGAATATTACAGGTGAATGTCAATGTCCACAACCGTTCTGATAGGGTAGATAGATTTCGCCTCAGTTGTCTTGATTTACCTGAAGAATGGGTGAGTATCCGCTATCCCGAAGGTTTGGAAACGGCGGGACTTGTTATCCCCAACATGGGTTTAAATCTTAACCCAGGCGAAAAAGGAGAAATCTTACTTCAATTTCAGCCATCACTAGGCGCAAACGCCGGACTTTACTACCCCAGCATCCGCTTGTATTCTGCCAACAATCCCGATTTGATGCTGTTGGATGTAATTTATTGGGAAATTTTGCCGTCTTACTTGCTAAATGCAGAGATGCTGATAGTGGTAAATCGAGTGAGACGCAAAGGCGGAACTTTTGAAGTTAAATTGACAAATGCGGGTAACACTGTCAGAGAAATTGCTTGTGAAGCAGTTCCTATAGATGAAGATAAGGTGTGTACTTACGTAACTTCTCCGGCTTTGTTGCGCGTATTACCAGGAGAAAAAGTGTCGACAAAAGTGACGGTAGTACCTGTGAAATGGTGGTATCGTCCGATGTTTGGCGCGGGGCGATTACTTAACTTTCGCATTGAATTAGTAGATCAGCAACAAATACCTTTACCTAATCCTGCTTTACCAGGAAGTTTAATTTGGGAACCGCGTCCTTGGTGGCAATTTTTACTTGTATTGTTGACAGTTATAGGTAGTGCAGCAGCGATCGCATTTTTGATTTGGCTGTGGTTATTCCGTCCTCCCGCAGTTCCCAAAATCTTGCAATTTCTTTCATCTGACGCAACTTATCAAGCATCGAACGGCGATTTTATTCGCTTAAGTTGGCAAATTCGCCACCCCAAAAAATTACAAACGGTATCTTTAACTGGTTTATTTGCTGATGGTACAGCGGCGGTTCAACCTGTAGTTTATACCTTTAATGGTAAACTGCCCAACGAACTACAACCATTCTGTCAAATGGGTGCAGTATTAACTTGTGCTAATGTGCCGACTGATGCGCGTAAATCAGGAGATTACATTTTTCAAATGCAAGCATTTGTTAATGATAATCCAGACTTGCCCGCCGACACAATTAAAACGAATACGATTAAAATTATCCCGATTCCCCCACCACAACTTCTACAATTTTCTCCAACACAATCTGTTTATCAAGAAGTTAAAAATAGTGATAACAAAATTAGACCAGACACAATTCGTCTCAATTGGGAAATCAATGATTTAAATAGATTAAAAGAATTACGCATTATTGGGCGATCGCCGGAAAATTTAGTTAATAGTCCACAACAAACTTACAATGTCAGCCAAGGCATTCCCGACACACTAAAAACCTTCTGTACTCAGCAAGATCATCAATTAAACTGTCGTAATGTTCCTGCTGATAATCGCGGCGCAGGAGACTATATATTTGAAATACAAGTATTTACTAAAACAGATACAGATAAACCAAGTATTTCGCAAAAAACAGACTTAGTAAAAGTCCAACCTTTACCCAGCAAAATTATCGAATTTAAAATTAATGGTAATAACCCATTACCAAAATATCCCATAGTAATTAATCCACTCAAGCCTAATAAACCTCTCAACTTATCTTGGAAAATTGAAGGTAGTAATAATATTAAAGTTGAACTTCTTCCTGCGCCAGGAGATATCCCGCGTAACGGTACAATACCTTACCCAGTTAATCAACAACCCGGTAGCGAAATAATTACTTTACAAGTTACTAATTCTAATGGTGAAAAAGTAAGTCGTTCCGTCACAATTGAAACTTTTTTACCGCCTAACTCAACAACCAATCAACCACAACTACCACAACTAGAAGGTGCAAAACCCCAAATTCCAGCTATACCCCCACCAGCCGCAACACAACCTACACAACCGCCTGGTACTTCCCCATCTTCAGGTAACAATACATCACCTAACCCAAATTCACCGACACCTTCTCAACCAGACAAACTCTCACCCTTAGAACTACCACCAGGATTTGATTAAAAGCAAATTTTTCTTCTTTGCGTCTTTGCGCCTACTCTTCGAGAAGCCGCTACCGCGTCTATGCGTGAGATAAAAAATACTATGAAACCCCATCTTTTTTTAACAATAACCTTAAACTCCCTCCTACTTTTACCACTTTCCGCCAATTCCAATCAACCAATAGACGCACAACAATATCGTGCTAACTTACTCTTAAATCTTGGTAACAGACAACTAACCAACGGACAGTTTAAATCAGCATTATCATCCTTACAAGAATCACTCAAACTATATCAAATAATTGGCGATCGCACCGGAGAAGCCACCGCACTATTTCGCATCGCTGATGCTTACTTTACTCTTGGTAGATATAGAACTGCGATTAGTTTTTACAAACAAAGTTTACAGCTAACTCAAGAATTTGCTAATCAATCAATGACAGTGCAAATTTTTGAACACCTCAGCAATACATATACTAATCTGGGCGATGAAAAGTTAGCTAAAAAATATCAAGAACAAGCAACCGCACTCAAAAAAGATATTGGTAATCCTGATAGAGAAGCAGCTTTTTTAGGTAATGTTGGTTTAGACCATGATGCTGCAACTGAGTATAAACAAGCGATTGCGTTTTATTCCCAACAATTAACAACCGCTAAAGGCAATAATAACTATCAACTGCAAATTGATTCCTTACAGAACCTCGCTGCAACTTATCATAAATTAGGGCAATATCCCCAGGCGATCGCAGCTTACCAACAACAGTTAAAATTAGCTCAGGAATTAAGTAATAATTCCTTAGTAAGTCTGACGTTTAAACAAATCGCCGAAACCTACCAAACGCAAGGGGATTTTAATCAGGCGATCGCTTTTTATCAACAACAGCTAAAACTTACAGATAAATCTCAAAAATTTGAGGTAATCAGACAATTAGGACGCGTTTATACTTTTGCCAAAGATTACGATAAGGCAATCGCATTATATCAAGAACAATTAGACTTTGCTAAAGCTAATAAAGATAATTACAACCAAGGTACAGCTTTAAATAACTTAGCTTTTGTTTATTTAAACTCTAATAAATTAGATGACGCTAAAACTACTTTACAAGCAAGTATTAAAAATTGGACATCTTTACGTTTAGATTTAGGTAACAAAATTGATTATGCGGCGGAACAAAGTAATACATATAACTTGCTACAACAAGTTTTGATTACTCAAAATCAGCCTGAGGACGCATTAGAAATCTCTGAACAAAGCAGTATTATGGCATCCTTACAATTATTGGGGATGCGGTTAGCTTCTGAACCAAAAGATAATAATCTAAAAATCGCACCTAAATCAATTGTCTTACCCACAATTACCGACATTCAAAAAATTGCTAAAGAGCAAAAAGCTACTCTGGTGAAATATACTATCATTCCTGATGATGGCTTATATACTTGGGTAATTCAACCCACAGGGAAAATTACATTCCGTAAAATCAAACCAATACCGGAAAATACATTTGATTCAGTTAATTCCATCTCTGAAATAGTTGCTAATATTCCTAATTATCTAGGTGTAAATAGTCAAGAGAATCAAGGTAAAAAACTTGTTAATCCTTTATTGCAGTTACATCAATTATTAATTAAGCCAATTGCTGATTTACTACCGGAAAATCCTACAGCCCAAATCATATTCATTCCCCAAGATGATTTATGGTTTGTTCCCTTTCCAGCATTGGTTGATATTTCTGGCAAATATTTAATTGAAAAATATCCCATTTCAACTGTACCAGCAATTCAAATACTCAAATTAGCAAAAGAACAACGAGGTAGAACAGGTGGTAGTAAAGTTGTTGTCGTGGGTAATCCTACTATGCCGAAAATCGCTCACTCAATTAACGCTACACCCCAGCCTTTACCACAATTAATCAATGCAGAACAAGAAGCTTTAGCTATTGCTGATTTATTTAAAACTAAAGCTTTAATTGGTAGCCAAGCCACAAAAGCAGCAATTCTACCTTTATTACCCAAAGCCAAAATCATTCATCTAGCAACATATAGTGTTTTAGATGATATCAAAAGACAAGGTATCCCCGGAGGTATCGCCTTAGCTGGAGAAAATAACGGACTACTCACCGCCAGCGAAATTCTCAACTTGTACAATCAACCAAAAGGTAAGCGTTTGCGTGCTAAGTTAGCCTTTATCAGTGCTGGGGAAACCGGACAAGGTAGTATGGGTAATGGTGTACTGAGTTTATCTTTAGCATTGATGGCATCTGGTGTTCCTAGTGTGATTGTCTCACAATGGGCAGCAACAGATATACCGACATCTATGCTAACTACTGAATTTTATCGCCAGTTAAAGCAGAACCCTAACAAAGCCCAAGCATTACAAAAAGCGATGTTAGCCACAATGAAGCAGTATCCTAATGCCAAATATTGGGGAGGATTTAATTTAATTGGAGAAGTACATTAAAAAATAATAAAAAAGTGACACAATATAGCAAAACCAGAAACAATAAATCTTACATAGGAATGATTTTTTATAGACAAAATTTAAAATGTCAAATTTACAATCTGCGATTTATTTTGGTTTATTCAAAAAATATATACATTGGCTATCTACTAGCTTGATTTTTAGTTGTGCTTGTGTAATTTTAACTTTGCCATCATTTGCACAAGCACCCAATCCCGAAGGAAACCCTAATCAAGACCGCTTTCCCCAGCCTGGAACAACACCAGAACCTTTACCGCCAGAGTCACAACCCCCCGTAAGACCAACACCAACACCAACTCCCGAAACTCAACCTACAGAAGCTTCTCAAACTATTAAAGTAGAGAAAATCAACGTCACAGGGAGTACAGTTTTTCGCCCAGAGAGATTTAAAACAATTACTCAGACGGTAGAAGGGCGTGAAGTTACAGTCGAAGAACTCCGCAAAGCGGCTGATGCCATCACTCAAATTTACCTTGACCAAGGCTACATCACATCTAGGGCAATTGTTGTAGACCAAACTGTGAACAATGGTGTAGTAGAAATTCGGGTAATTGAAGGGAGAATCGAAAAAATTGAGGTTCAAGGTACAAGACGGTTAAATCCTGAATATGTGCGTAGTCGTGTAGCTTTAGGCGCAGGTAAGCCGCTTTTGACCTCTGCATTAGAAGACCAATTAAGATTACTCCGGGCTGACCCTTTATTTTCTAACGTTGAAGCTAGTTTACGGGCGGGTAGTGGTGTAGGTCAAAGTATTTTAATTGTGCGCGTGACCGAAGCACAACCCTTTAACGCCGCGTTGACTGTTGATAACTATTCTCCTCCTAGCATTGGTTCGGAAAGATTGGGGGTGAATGCTAGTTATCGCAATCTTTCTGGGTTGGGTGATGAATTTAGTGCTGCCTATTATTTAACAACCAGAGGTGGCGCAAATGTTTTTGATTTTAATTATCGCCTCCCACTCAACCCAATGGATGGGACTTTACAACTGCGAACCTCGTTTAACGATACGAATGTTGTGGAAGAACCATTTGCAGCTTTTGATATCAGTGGGGAATCGCAACTTTATGAAATTAGTTTTAGACAACCACTAATTAGAACACCCCGTGAAGAATTTGCTTTATCTCTAGGTTTTGCAGTGCAGAATGGTCAAACTTTTACTTTTGCAGGGCCGACACCCTTTGGTTTTGGCCCGGATGATGAAGGGAATAGTCGTACCCGTGTTATTAAATTTGGTCAAGATTATGTAGTGCGGGATATTAATGGTGCTTGGGCATTGCGATCGCTATTTAGTTTCGGTCTTGGTATATTTGATGCTACTAGCAATCCCAGCCCCATACCCGATGGGCAGTTTTTTAGTTGGTTAGCACAAGCCCAACGAGTACAACGCCTAAGTACAGATAATATATTAGTTGCCCAAGCTGAGTTACAACTTACACCTAATGCTTTGTTACCAGCCCAGCAGTTTGTTGTCGGTGGCGGTCAATCAGTCCGCGGTTATCGCCAAAACGTCCGCGCTGGCGATAACGGTGTACGCTTGACTATCGAAGACCGTTTAACAGTGCAACGAGACGCATCTGGTAATTCAACACTGCAAATTGCGCCATTTTTTGATATGGCTTACATCTGGAATGTGGATGATAACCCGAATACCTTACAACGTCAGAAATTTATTGCAGGTATCGGACTCGGCGTATTATTTCAACCCATACCGCAGCTTGATATCAAACTTGATTATGGATACCCCTTGATAGATTTAGATGACCGCGGAAGAAACGCTCAAGATGATGGTTTTTACTTCAGCGTTGGCTATCGGTTGTAGATTTTTTGCGATCGCATTTCATCTTTCAACCATCACAATCACAATGTGAGCGATCGCATTTCATCTTTCAACCATCACAATCACAATGTGAGCGATCGCATTTCATCTTTCAACCATCACAATCACAATGTGAGCGATCGCATTTCATCTTTCAACTCTCACAATAATAATGAGAGCGATCGCATTTCATCTTTCAAACCTCGCAATCATAATGAGAGCAATCGCATTTCATCTTTTCACCGTCACAATCATAATGTGAGCGATCGCATTTCATATTTCCACCATCACAATCATAATGTGAGCGATCGCATTTGTTATTTCAACCGTCGCAATAGCAATGTGAGCGATCGCATTTGTTATTTCCACCATCACAATAATAATGAGAGCGATCGCATTTCATCTTTCAACCGTCACAATCATAATGAGAGCGATCGCATTTGTTATTTCCACCGTCACAATCACAATATGAGCGATCGCATTTCATATTTTTACCTTCACAATTGTAATGTCTGCTTTCCTTGCAGCTTTTGCGCCTTGGATGATGAGTCTTTTACTGAACAAAATATAATGCTATGCTTTTAAGCAATTACACTGAAATAAATTAAACTAATATAAAATTTTACATGACTTCTGGATCGCTGCCTGCTAACCCGTTTGTGGCTGCGGGGATGATTGAAGACCCCAGATTGTTTGTTGGTCGGAAGGATGAATTACACGCGATCGCATCTCGGATGGGTGGCGCACAGCCAACAAGTATTAACATTGTCGGTGAAAAGCGCATTGGTAAATCTTCGCTGCTATATCACTTTTTTCTAACTTGGGAACAGCGAGTGCAGAACCCTAGCCGCTACCTTGTAATTTACCTTTCTTTGCAAAGTGTACATTGTCAACGGGAAGAAAATTTTTATTTAGCGGTAGCGCAGGAGTTACTCAATCTTTCTAGTGTAGCGACCAACCCAGCTTTAAGTGACCCTTTAAGAATTAGACCCCTTGACCGTATAGCTTTTTCTGATGCGATCAGAGAATGGAAAAGGCAAGGTGTATTACCAGTTTTATGTTTGGATGATTTCAAAACCTTATTTGACAACAAGAGCGAATTTAATAATGACTTTTACAACAATTTGCGTTCTTTGATGAATCACAACTCTGTAATGTTGGTAATCGCTTCACAACATCAATTAGATTTTTACAGCAAAAAACATCAATTAACTTCTTCTTTTTTCAACTTAGGTCATGTGATTAAATTGGGAGAATTACAAGAAGATGAAGTTAAAGATTTGCTACGCCTACCAGCTAGTACAGTTAATAATGCCGCACCTGTTTTAAGTATGGATGAACAGCGTTTAACTCAGCAGTTAGCTGGGAGTCATCCATTTTTACTCCAGATAGCAGGAGGCTTGGTGTGTGAAGCACGTCAGCAAGGACACGATGAAACCTGGGTGAAAACTCGTTTTGTTCAAGAATCTCGGCGCTTACCACAGTCTCGGTTAGGTTCGCGCCGATGGTGGCTTGGACTGCGTTGGTTAGTTTGGAATTTACCAGTACGTCTAGGGCGCGTAGTTAAATTTCTGGGCGGAACTGTAGATGATGTGAGTAGCTGGATTAAGGGAATGGCAATTTTAGTGATGGTTATTTTGGTGTTTACACGCGTCATCAATTGGGATGAAGTTTGGGATTTTGTGCGTGACCAATTAGAGATTAAATAAAAAAGTAGGTTGGGTAGAGCGATAGCATAATCCAACAAAGTTTTAACTATAGTTGAGTTTCCATTCTTTAACCAACGCTACACTTCACTACGCCTCACAATGACATAAAACCAATTATTTACAGAACATGATATGAGCCAAACCTCACCAACGTCAGGCTTTTGGAATTATGTAGCTGAATGTCTGCGCCTTTTGTATTGGATTTACTTTAAGCCTTATACCTTTCAACACTGGCTGCGTGATATCCATCCAGAACTAAAGCCTACAGACAACCCCTTTAACAGACGCACTGAGTTCCGCACCAATCCGCGTTTGCGTCGCTATGCAGGACAAGTTTGGTGGTTAACGGTACTAGTGCCAATATTTGCCGTATTGCTAGTAGCACTAGTTTACATACTAGTTAGTGGTAAATCTTTTAACTGGTTCATAAGCTTGATTTTTTTGTTGGGCTGGATAATAGGAAGGGTTTTAGACCGTGGTAGCTATAGAAATAGATTAGTTATTTTATTTGTTGCCATCCTTACTGTATTTTTAGCAGCTAGATTTTTGTCAAGCGTGGCGTTCTTCGTGGCGTTGGGCGTGGCGTTGGGCGTGGGGGGAGGCGTGAGGGTAGGCGTGGGGGGAAGCGTGAGGGGAAGCGTGAGGGTAGGCGTGGCGTTGGACGTGACATTCGGCATGATTGTAGGCGTGACGTTCGGCGTGGCAGGAGGCGTGGCAGGAGGCGTGGCGTGGGACGTGGTATTGGGCGTGGTGTTGGGCATGATGGTAGGCGTGGCGTTCGGCGTGGCGTTCGGCGTGGCGTTCGGCGTGGCAGGAGGCGTGGCAGGAGGCGTGGTGTTGGGCATGACGGTAGGCGTGGCGTTCGGCGTGGCAGGAGGCGTGGTGTTTGTTTTTGGTGTACTCAGAGTTTACTTTTGGTTGCCGGAATTGGTTTGGATGTTGATCACTTTTTTTATTTCTCGGTGGAAAAGTTCAGGAAGTTATTTACAATATTTACCTCCTTGGTTTGATGAATTGATTATTTTACCTCTGCCTTTCATGGATTGGATGATTGTAGAGGCTTACTTAGAAAACCCAGTTATTGCTCGTAAAACTATTGATTATTTAATTACATCTACAAATAAACAAAAAGTTGCAACACAAGCAATTATCAAAATTGCTATAGATATTCTCAACCAATGTCGAAGATTAGGAGATATTGCCGATATTTCCTATCAAGTGAGTTGGATTACTTCACTACCACAACAAAAAATCGGCATAGGTTTACCCCAATTTTTAGATATTAGCCAAGGCGTACGAGCATCACAAGAAGCAACTTCACCCTATCGACAATATGAGTTATTACAACTTCCCATTGATTCTTTGTACGAACTAAAAAATATTCTAGCTTTTGCCAAAAATGCTTCATTAGCTACTCAACTTGGCAGCATTGCCAACCGTTGGCTAACAATATTAGAAACAGCACAACGCACTTTAGCAGAAACAGCAAAACAATCACAAGAAATTCGCCAAGTTTACATTGCTGGTAATTCTTTAGATCCCACCACAGCTACAAATCGCTTTAAAGGGCGAATTGATATATTCCGAGAAATTGAAACTTTAACACTTTCCGATCAGCCACCAGTTTTATTGCTCTACGGTGGGCGCAGAACTGGTAAAACTTCTGCACTAAAATATTTACCTGACAAAGTTGTTCCTAATATCGTTCCTTTGTTGGTAGATTTACAAGGTGCAGCATCAGCCACAACACTTAAAGGATTTGCTGAAAATCTATCACAACAAATTATCAATACTGCACGCCGCTTACCCCGAAAAATACACTTACCAAATCCAGATGCTTATAAATTAGCTGAAGATCCATTTCCTGCATTGCAAACTTGGTTAGCAGAAATAGAACGCAGCAATTCTGGTAAGCGATTTCTTTTATGTTTAGACGAATATGAACGTTTGAGCGAGGTAGTTACAGCTACAAACAGCCGTGCGCCACTCAACTTTATTCGCAATTTGCTGCAACATCAAAAACAATGGATTTTACTATTTAGTGGTTCCCATCAATTATCTGAACTTGAACCTTACTGGACTGATTATTTAATTAACACTCGCGCTTTGCGAATGAGTTACTTGCAAGAGTCTGAAGCCCGTGAATTAATTACCCAGCCTATTGAAGATTTTTCTAATATTTATGAATTAAGTGCTGTAGATTTAATTATTCAGCTAACTTGCTGTCAACCTTATCTTGTGCAGTTGATGTGTTATGAATTAGTAGAATTTTTGAACAAGGATATTAGAGCGAATCGCCGCGAACTAGAGACAATCAAAGCCACCGCGCAAGATGTACAAGAAATTATTCCCATTGTGCTAGAGCGAGGCGATCAATATTTTCGGGAAATCTGGAATAATTTAACAGAGAATGACCGCAATTTACTTCAGCGAATAATTCAAGGTGAAACTCCCACACCACAAGATAAAGGAACAGTACGAAGACTCACCCGCAAGGAAATTTTGACTCAAGAAGGTAATGCTTTTCAAGTACCTTTAGTGCAGAAATATATTGAACAATTGCTAGAAGAAGAAAATTAGCAAGAATATTTGTAACTTATACCAATTTAATGTGAAGTTGCACATATTTCGATCCCCCTAAATCCCCCTTAAAAAGGGGGACTTAAATATATGTTTTTCCGGTTCCCCCCTTTTGAAGGGGGGCTAGGGGGGATCAAATTCTATGCGAATCACAATGTGAGTGATCGCATTTGTTATTTCTATCGTCACAATCACAATGTGAGCGATCGCAATTCATCTTTTAACCGTCACAATCACAATGAGAGCGATCGCATTTTTTATTCCAACCATCACAATAGCAATGTGAGTGATCGCAATTCATCTTTCACTGTCGCAATCATAATGTGAGCGATCGCATTTCATCTTTTTATCCTCACATTCATAATGAGAGCGATCGCAAAAATTACACCCCTAAACCCTTACACTCTTTCTTCTCCTAACTCTTCTGCGATACTCGATCTTCCCGCCACAATTGATATAACCGATTAGCAGGCATTGTTAAATATAAAATATCTCCATCAGCCAGCTGTGTTGTCAGTAATTCCCAACCTTGGACACGTTGAGAGTTAGTTTCCATATATAACGGTACAAAGTCAGCAGACATGGCTATTTCTTTGACCAATAAACCACAAAAGGGATGTGATGGTGTAATTAATGTGGCGAAGGCTACCCAAAGTTTATCAGCAGTGATGCCATTACCGAGAATGCGCCCACCTAAAGCAGCCGCAGCAAAAGCTGGCGCGGCTAGTTCTGCGGGACTGAGGACGGCTTCAAAATCAAAAACTTGTTGCGCCATCCTCGCAAAATCGGGGTCAGCATAATGAACAATTACGGGAATTTTTGGGGCTATCCCTTTGGCTTTTAAGGCAATTTCTAGGTTAGTTGCATCGTTGTTAGTTACAGCTAATACCGCCGCCGCAGAGGTAATATTAGTAGTTTGCAGAATGGTACGGAAACTAGCATCACCTTGAATTACAGGAATCCCTAACCCGCGCACCGAGTTAACATATTTATTATTAGAATCTGTTTCAATAACGATGACTTCATAACCGCTGGTATGAAGTTGCTGGACGATTTTGCTGCCAATGCCACTTAAACCGCAGACAATATAATGATGGCGTTGAGGAATTCTGGCTGCATCCCAAAATTGCTTGAAGCGGTTTCCCAAGACAAAATCCGTTAGCATGGCGTACCAAATCCCAATCACCACTGCGCCAATTAGCATGATCACAATGGTGAATAACTTGATACTGTTAGGGGCATTTTCGACAACTTTATCGTTACCGCCTGCGCCAGTAATCATACCGACAGAAAAATACAAGGCATCAACTAAAGATAAACTCAGTTCTGTAGACCGATAAGTGAGTGTGGCGATCGCGATAATTACCATCAACACAATCGCACCAATTACCACTGACTTGCCATGTTGTTGAAACTGGCGCAGACTGGTACACACCTTTAATACTTTTTTAATTAACGATCTGCGAATAGAACGAATCCGGGGTTGAATCGCGACAATTAAGCGATCGCCTACTTGTAATTCTTGCCCAGATAGCACCCCTTCAATTAAATTCATTTCCCCGCGCACAGGTAAATAATAAATGGGCATTCCTGCGGGTTCTTCCCACAAATTACTTAAATTCCACCCCAACCAAGGATGGTTTTCATCAATATATTCTTCTTGCACAGGCCAAGTTTGATCAAATAATTTGATTTGTCCTATGGCTTGATTTCCTAAAGCCGCAAATGTAAAGAGTGGTGCAGCTAACCCCACAACACTCATACTCAAATGTTCTGGGAGAGTTTGATCTAAACGTTCACCCAGATTTGTATTATAAAAGCGGTTAATAATGCGAAGTCGCGGATTTAATACCCGCGCCTGCATCATAATTGACAAATTCAACGTATCTTCAGAACCCGCTATCACCAAAGTATGTGCTTGGTGAATTCCCGCAGCTGTGAGAGTTGCTGCTGCGTGTAAATTACCAATAATTACATCTGATGAACATTCGCCAGGGATTGGTTTGTGATGGATACCAATAACCGATGCGCCCTGCTGTCTCAGCAGACGAAAGATTTTATATCCAGTACGCCCTAAGCCGCAAACAATAATTCGAGGTTTCATGAGACAGCTAGTGGTAGGAATGCGTAATTAACAATATTGTGGCGTTGTTTCTTAGGGTGTAACTGTAACTGAAAACACGTTAGCGATAAATCAAATTAATTAGGCACTTTTGCTACATTTGCTGAGTCAATTTATGAGTAATAGTTTGCATGATAAACATTTTGAGTTATGTATAAGTTGGCGAAATTGACAATTTTAGGTGGGATTTTATGCCCTTTAGTTGTAGCGAGTGCGATCGCCTCTACAGCGCAAGCACAACCTTCACAAAGTCCACTGGCTGAACCCAATGTGCAATTAAAAGTGCAACGTACAACCGGAACTTGTCCGCAAACAGTTGGTTTGTGGTGGTTAACGCTACCTTATGAAGGTGGTGCTGAACATACTGTAATTGCCGATACTAGAGCTTTTGCCGATACAACTAAATTAGTTCCATCAAAGAATCAACATTTTGTAGAATTCGTTTCACCTTTACGCAATAACTACGCTACTTGTGTGGGTCAAACCCAAAGTCAGGAATATCCTTTTTATAGTGTGCAATTCAAAAATAAAAAGGCATATTTCCGTGTAGACTTGCAGAAAATTCCAGTACCAGACACTCTCATTAGTTACAAAACTGTAACCACTTCTCGTCCTTATGTAAGGTGGGCGATCGCAGATTAATCCTAATACTGGGTTGCTTTACTCAGCACTTTTAAATTTCTGGATCGGCCAAGCGATTATTCGGGCGACTCTGATACACATCTTGAATCACTTGTACAGCAGAAACTAACGCTACTAAGGCGATAACTGCAACAGGTAATAAACCTTTGCCAAAAAATGCGATCGCCAACAACACAACTACAGCACTCAAGCGATACATAGAACGAATCTTACAATATCGAATCACGCCATATCGGTGCAGAATACCCACTGCTAACGAGCATAATGCTACTGAACCACAAATCAACCATCTTTGCGGATCTGCTAACGCTATAGTTGGCTGACTGACTAAAATTTCTTCTACACCAACTCCAGTAGCCGCAATTCCAATCACTAATGGTAAATGGGTATAAAGCCAGATATTAACAGTCCCAACTTTTCCTTGTGTGCGTGCGGTTTCAATTGGTGTTCCCCCTAAATTATCAAAATAAACCCACCACCAACTAAAGGCGATCATCAGACCAAAAATCGCAGAAATTACAGTTAACACCTGCCATTTTTGCTCTGAAACACCGTTAACCACTGCAATAATTGCTTCCCCCAACACAATAATTGTGAACAATCCAAAACGTTCTGGTAAATGGGAGGCGTGCGGAAGCAAGCCAATCTGGTGCTTACGGGCGGTTAACGGTGTGCCAAAATCAATCACAATTCCCACGCCCCAGAGTGCGAATCGCCAAGGAACTGGCAAAAATGCGGAACTCAACCAAATCAAAGATGCGATCGCAAAACCAATAGCGTAACGAGTTGTTAAAGGACGCGCCAACGGAATATGTACCCCCGCCCGCACATACTCCACCACCAACACAGCCCGACCAAGTGCATAAGCCAAAGCGAAACCAGAAGAACTTTCTCCTAAGCCGTGGTGAATATTTACAGCCATCCCCGCCGCTGTTAACATTTGTACCCCAACCAGCAACCGATGAATAACATCATCGCCATCAAAGCGATTAGCGTAGAATGTAGTCCCAATCCATGACCACCAAATCGGGATAAACAAAACAACAAATCCCAGTAATCCCGATAGCGAAATATCTTCTTTCAGATTGTGCGCTACTTGCGAGACTGCAACCACAAACACCAAATCATAAAAAAGTTCTAGCCAAGTGGCGCGTCTTTCTTCCTCACTATCTTCTTCACCAATGCGTAATCTTGGTGGCTGGAGAAAATTTGTCATAAAAGTTACTTGCAAATCGCTAATAGCTTTCTACCATTAGCTGTCTGCAATTGGCTATGTTTTTATTTGATTTGTCTCATTCTTGCAGTCAAGAAGCTAAAAGTTATCTATAACAATAAATAAAAAGTCCGCAATTGCGGACTTTGGTTAGGCTTTCTGTCACTGTAATTGACTACAATCATGTATCATGATGCTTTTATTTTTCCCTATTCATTGCTAATAATCAAGCTTTTGTAATTACATCTTTGGACATAAGCTCAGGGATTTTATCTTTAATTTTCTGAACTCAATAAACTTTTATTCCTTCTTATCTATTCCCTATTCTCTTCCTACGCAAATCATTTCAGGAATCACAGCAAATTCCTAGATTTTTGAGTTATTTTATCAGACATAAAACACATATTTAAGTCCATCATAAACTAACACTAAAATTTTTTATAAATTATAAATAAAGTAAAGGTGGTCAGGTTACAAGCCCTAGGGTTTCCCAGTCCTAGGGTTTTACTTTTTTATAGAGATGTTTCACATCTGTGATAAACAGACTAAAACATTAGCCACTTATTAATAAAAAAACAAAATTTTTCAACCACTCGTCAGATAGATGCAACTTGTGAAGAGACAATTTAAAGTATGAGATACAAAACAAAGGGCGTTACGAATTTAGGGTGTAACTATCCTAATGAGCAACCAAAAAATTACACAGAGTAAATATAATTTTTACTCTGTGTTTATCTGTGAGTCTAGATGTTAGTCTCTATAAAAAGCTAACAAAGCGGTAGTTCTCAATGCTGGTTATTAAATTTCTGCACCACCTTTAGGTTCAGCACCCATTGGAGAAACATAATCACGGAAAAGGTTAATTTGCTGTTCAAAAGGTAATTCTTTAATTTGGTTTAACAGGGCTTCAGCTTCTGAGGAAAGGCGATAACCAGCAGGTACAGGAATAATTACATTGCTATCCATTCCTTGAGATAGACGGTACCAAAATAGTAACTTGGTGGTATCACCCAAAGAACCATATTCTCGGCAAATTTGAGTGTCTACTTTATTAATCAAGTCCCGCTGAATTTGTAGTTGTTCTTCGTGACTTAATTCTTTAACTTGATTAAATAAACCTTCGGCAATTTCTGGAGAAACAGTACTAGCCGCAGGAGCCGCAGGAGTTACAGATTCACCCATTTCTTTATAGATGAACCAGAATAAACCTAGTTGTTGATCTACATCCAATTGTCGCCAAGATTGGAGACATTTACGAATGGTGGGATCGCTGGTTTGAGTATAGGTCATAACGAATTTATTGGTGATTTATGTTGCCATTAGTCACCTTATCAAACACAGATTTGGAGTTTAACCCTACTGAAGACAGATGTAGCTGAATCAAAGAGAATATTGAAGATGAATTCTGAGAATAATCAATTTGATTTATAACCAGTTGCCTACTAAAACGTAAGGGGCCCAGTAATAAGGATGCTTATAGTTAGGATCTGTCAAAAGTAACATTTGAGCGCGTTTTAAAGCTTCGGCTTTACTCTCTTTAGTATTAGCAAACTGCTTATAAAACTCACCCATAATGGTTGCAGTAGCTTGATCGTCTACACTCCATAAAGTTGCTAATGTACTACGCGCTCCAGAACGCAGAGCAAATCCTGCAATTCCTAAGCCAGCACGTTTATCGCCACTAGCGGTTTGACAAGCGCTCAGAACTAATAACTCGATCGCATTTCTTTGACTTGTCTCTCTGCTTTGTAATAAAGAACTCAATTCGTTGACGTTAACGCGATCGCTTGCTAAGGCTGGGTCTTTCTCTTGAGAATCTTTCCAAGTCAAAATGTATGTGTCTTCGGCGTTGGAAGCGAACTGACCGTGGGTTGCCAGATGAACGACAGGTGCAGTAAATGACTTAATTGCTTTTTCTAAAGCTATTTTGGTAAATTGGCTGTCTAGCAGCACTTTTGCTGGTACTTCTTGTTGAATTGTGGCAATTTCGTTTTTGACGCTGGGTAGTCCCTCAAAAGTTCCTAGCGCTTCTGTAATTCCCGCCGCAATGGTACGCGGTTTTTGTCTAGCTAAGGAACGGTTAGGTAACAGGTGTAACCCAGGTGTCAGCGCAATGTTATATCCCTTCTGAATGAGATATTGTTTGCCATCATGCAGTGCGGCCATTGGTACACTCCGCAGTGTTCCATCTAAAACAAACACCAAGTTCTGTACTTTATATGCTTGTAATTGAGGTTCAATATCTCTAATTAACCAGTTATAAACTTTTTGGGAAACAGGTAAAAAGTCACGAGTTGAGCGTGTCACCAATGTTGCTCGGAGTTTCTGGATAGTCTTTTCTACTTCTGTTTGAGAAACTGGAATTGGTTTGGGACGTAATAACAAGTTCTGTTTTTGGCTCTTTAACTTGTTGGGTAAAGAAACAATTACTTCCAAGCGATCGCTCAAAATAATCGGATAAATCACTGCGGCTTGGCGATCAATTTCGTCAATCTGCACAGGTTTAGCATCTAAACAAGCTTTGCGAAAGAAGTTGTCTAACTCTGCTAATTGTAGTGACTCAATCACATCTCTGGCAGTTTTAAGATTTTTTTGGCTGGCTTCAGAATTGTCTTGATATGGCGAATTTTGCAGCAGTAAACTCACTAGTTCTCGATAAACAGGCTCAACTCCCTCTTGAAAGGAAAACTGCACTTCGCGGTTAATGGCGACTAAATCACTCCGCAATAACTTGAGAATATTCACAGCTTTAGTGTAAGACGCGATCGCCCCTTGTTCGTTGCGTTGGGGATTATCTTGCGCCTTGAGAATTCGGCCTAATTGCCAATGCCAACGATAGGCAATATCAGTTGCACCAATACCTTCAGCTAATTTTAATGCTTGTTGGGTAAGTTGTTGCGCTTCTGACCACTGGTGAGTTTGCTCATACAAATTACCTAATGTCCCTAAACCATAAGCTTCCGCGCGCATATCCTTGAGGGTTTTGGCTTGGTCAATGGCGGTAGCAATAATTTGGGCGATCGCTTTCCATTCCACATTCGCCCCGTCCAAGCTTTTTACATTACTCAAACTAGCATCTGCTACTAGCTCATTCTTAGGACAACTAGCATTTATTCCCATTTTGGACGGTTCAGTTAGCTGTTTAAAACAAGTCAAACTCTGAGCAAAGTTAATCCGCGCATAAATGGTTTTGCGACTTGTGGGTGCAGTATTCAGTTGTTGCTGAATTTCCGGCCATAAACTTTGTACTTGATGCCATTTTTGCTGATCTATCAACAGGTGCATCTGATTGAGTTGAGCCTGTACCCTAGTTAAGGGTGATTTAGTAACGGCAGCTTTTTGGTAATAATCTAAAGCTTGTGTAATTTTCTGACTTTTCTCGTCGGGACTTTCACCTAAACTTAATGCTTGGGCAGTGTTTCCTAAACTCAAATGAATTTCGGGAATTAATTGGGGATATACTTGTTGGGCTATGGATAAACTTTGCTCTAACACTTGTAAAGAGCCAAGTTGGTCTAGGTCTTTTAGTTTAATATCTTCTTGAGTTAAATCCCCCACTAACCGCAAGGTATTACCTAAATTCAGTAGTCCTGTGGCTTTTAGGGGAGAAGCTGGTTGTTTTTGCAAAACCTGATTTACTTGAATTAAGGTGATTTTGGCGCGGCGATACAGTCCTAATGCTTGTAATGCCTGAGTTTGATTGAGTTGGCTACCTATCTTCCCGGCATCATCACCCATTTTGCTATATATAGCTGTGGCTTGCTCCCAACTGCTTAATGCTTCTTGGGAATGTCCTGATGCTAGTTGCACTTGTCCTTGAGTGTTCAGCGCTTGGGCAAGTATCGATAAATACTCACGAGCATCGCTTTGTCGAGCAACTTTTAATAATGCTAAACTCTCTGCGATCGCTTTCTGAGCCTGGGGTAATTGTCCTACTTGCTGATGAGCCAATGCCAAATAGTTTAATGCTAGGGCTTGATTCAGATAATCTCCTTGAACCTGAAAGCTTCCCGCGGCCTGTTGGAATAACCTCACAGCTTCTGTAAACTCTTCTGATTGGTAAATTTGAATACCCTGTTCTAAAATTTGTTGTGGACTTGTCGATAGCAGAGTATTGGCGATAGGTGCAGTAATATTTTGAATAGCAATTTGGTAAGAGTTGGGAATCAGGGTAACTGGTTGAGTAATTTGTGATAGTGTGGCTAAAAAAAGAAGTGCAGACATAGGATGAGTCGCTCCCACGGGCAAAGGCTGGTAATTGAATTCGTAATTCAGACTGGCGGAAAAAAGTTTTGCTAAAAGTGGTTTATTTTGTAATGGCAGAACTCTGTTTGATTATTCAAACGTCAGACTTTTAAAATGGTTGTGTATAAACTAGGGAAAAATACAGCCCATTTTCCTGCAAGGTGTTATTGCGGGAATTCGCATCAATTAAGGGAATTCCCCAATCAAAGCGTGCATTGATGCGATCGCTTTGCCACAATAATCCCAATCCCACAGAGGCGAGGCTATTGGGATCGGGATCGGCGCGATTAGAACTGTTGTAAGTAGTTCCATAATCAATAAATGGTGTTAGTTGTAATACACCTCCTAATTGGGGCGCGCGGAGGATGGGATAGCGTAACTCGGCAGATACAAAAAAAGCATTATCTGTCAAGAGCAAATCTTGACGATAGCCCCGCACGGTTTGTTGACCACCTAAACCAAACTGTTCTAGGGGTACTAATGCTCTATCAGCTAATTGAGCATCAGCACGTAGTAAGAGTAAGGTATCGGGTGCTAAGAGGCGTACCCATTGCGCTTGTCCCCGCCACGAGAAAAATCTACTATCTGGTGGTGCGCCGCTGTTGGTAGCGTCAAAGGCATCTAGACCAAAACTAAATTGCGATCGCGCTGCAAATACTTCTCTACTATTGCGTTGTGTCCAATCTTGAAAAAATCGCAGTACTGAAAGGCGCGTTTGTCCATCCACAGATCCCGGAGAAGGAAACGGAATACGTTCACCAGCCAAAGACTCTAAATAGCCAATATCACTGTTGCGCCGATTGGCTGTAATTCCCAAAGCAAATTCTGTGGTGGGAGTTTGAATCAGCGGTTGGCGAAATGTCACAGCAAAGTCTTGAGATCTACCTTCAATATCTAAAATATCAAAGGGTTCTTCTACTACATTACTAGAGGTGTAGTTATATTGAAACTGCACAGTCCCATTGTAGGGATTGACTGGTAATGTGTAGCTAACATCAACATCGTTACTACCATCCGTGTTGGCATAAGCAATGGAAAGTCCATCACCTAAACCTAATAAGTTGGCTTGGGTAAGTTGAATTTGTCTTTGAAAACTGCCAATACTAGGGACTCGATTATTATTTAAGCTGACTTGAGCGCTGAATGTTTTGGCTTCTGATACCTTGACATCAATGATGCTACTTCCAGGACGAGAACCCGCTGCTAATTCCGCCGAGATATTTTTAATTAAGGGATTAAGTTGCAATAGTTGCAGTGCTTGCAGTAACTTATTTACGTTGAGGGGTTTGCCAGTAGCTACGGCGATGCGACTACGCACATAATCTGGGTTGAGCCGTTTGAGTCCTCTAACTTCTATACTTTCAACGCTACCTTCAATTACTTGAATTTTGACTACATCACCTCTAGATTTGAAGGTTTGATCAGCTGGGATAAATGCCCCAGATGAAATGTAACCTTTGTCTGTATAAAGTTTTGTCACTGCATCACTGACTCTCAGCAATTCTGCAAAGGTGATGGGTTTACCAGTAAATTCTTGGGTAACTGTTGCTAATTCTTCCGGGCTAAATACAGTACTACCAATTACTTCAAAGCGGGTGACTAGAATTGTGTCTCGTACACCACTGGGGGCTGTTTCTGGCGTGGGAGTAGTTTCCCTAGGCGTTTGGAATAAGTCTTCTGGAGGTGGTAGGGTGGGAGTCTCTGGTGGCGTAGTTTGCGGTAGCTGTGGCCTGGGCAAAGTTTCTGGTGCTGGCAGATTTGTCCTGGTTTGAGCTACTAGATGAATATTCACCGTCTGCGCTTTCACAGAACTAAGAGATAAATTATCGAGAAACAAGGTTGCAAAAATTAACAGATTGAGCGATCGCATCTGATATTTCGGACTCAAAAAATATTCAGCAGACATGATAGATAGAGATAGATATACACACCCAAAAATTCTTACAGATGAATTTATCTACTGATTCTACCAGTATATTTGCGTAGGTAATATTTCTATTTGATAAGTTTCCCAGATTAGCTAAGAGATGAGTAATCTTGAAAAATCAGGATAGTTCTGCTGATAT
The DNA here is from genome assembly GCA_003990705.1 of Nostoc sp. HK-01. Classification (GTDB taxonomy): domain Bacteria; phylum Cyanobacteriota; class Cyanobacteriia; order Cyanobacteriales; family Nostocaceae; genus Nostoc_B. Next base: position 3,695,243 of record AP018318.1, on the reverse strand, counting down.
TACATTCCAGAATAATTTAACCCAAAATATTTTAAGTATTTTTGATGACGATTAATATGGATATTAATAATTAATTAAATTCTACTTGCAGTGCGATCGCTTATCGATGCAGCGACTTGATGGTATTTATTTAGCAATTATCAAGATAATTATTCTCTAAAGTTGGAAGCACTATGAAAGGAGTGATACATCGTATTTTCTGGAGCGAGACGCAACGCTGTATTGTAGTCTTCCATCGCTTTTTTTTGTTCGCCTAGGTCATTGTAAGTCTGACTACGCCAAAGATAGAATAGAGCGTTCTGCGGATGGATGCCAATTGCTTTGCTATAGTCATCAATTGCTCCTTGTTTGTCACCAAGATTCTTCCGGCGAAAATTAGCTCTTTCACCGTACAGATAAGCATTTTGGGGATTTATCCCTATCGCCTGATTGAATTCATCAATAGCTCTTTGACTATCTCCTTGTTTGAAATGACTATAAGCTCGTTTAATATATGTTGTAATATCTGTAACTTCTGTAACTTCTGTATTTTTATGCAGATTTTCTTTAATATCTATGTCCGTTGAGATAAATTGTTCTCCGGGGACAGTTGCGGCTAAATTTGTTTTTTGCCCAGAAAGTTTGCTCAAGACCGACTTGTTATTTTTCACCGCCAGCCAGCCAAATATTCCACTACCTGCGACTACAAGCATTAGAGACAATTGTTGTCCAATACCATTTTGATTAGAACTAGAACTAATGGCGGTCAACTGATTGAGATTACTTCTGTAGGTTTGATCAGCTATTGCAGGTTTGATTTTACCTAAAGATGTAAACCATGTTATTGTCATTAGTGCTGTAACAGTAAGTAGTCTGTGCTTCATAAATTAGCTCGATTTGACTTAAGGAGGGTTTACAGCCAAGCATTGATGCCAGTCATTAACTAAATAAGAATGGATTGACCTTGCTGTTGTCATTGCCAGCCAGATTAATTGTTTTATCTTATCCAGGGATTTAAATTAGGAACTTTTATTGCTTCTAATTGTCCCAAAGTTATTCATTCTTGACTTCTGTGTTAGTACTTATCGAGTATAGTAGCAATCATTATCGCTAAAAATATCTATTTTGCAGCAGATATCAGCTTTTTGTATACAATCATCCTTTAGGTAGTACAGTAATATCTATTACCAAATTTTACAATATTCAAGATATACATAATACAGTAGATAGCTATGGCGATCGCCTATTTCAGAAGTAAGAAAAAATTGCGGATGAAGCGATCGCATTTTATTGTCAATTTTTATTATCTCATCGACAAAGCGCCGCGAAGAAATTGGCTATGGGACAAAAAAAGTGCTGTTAGCAGTAGCCGAGCGTGTAGCTAGTACTGAATTGAAAGTATCGAGGATAAAACCAGTTGTATCAAAGCTTTGAGTCGGAGGCTATGTCTTAATTTATATGAATAGAGCCATCAAAAGTAAATATTAGATAAAGCTGTTTTCGTATATATGAAGTACAAGTTTATATATTTTTCGGCACAAGCCAGCAAAATTTAAAATTATGTGAAAATTTGAGCTAGTATGCCGCTAATGCAAAAATGCAGCAACATCACTACTCATAGTAGAAATTTACTCATTTGCTCAAAGCTTCTATCTAACGCTAGAGCTTATCTAGCTCCTCCAGAATTTCTTTAGCAGTTTGATATCTTCTTAGATAATCAAAAGAAGTCATCCGTTCTAAAATTGCCGCTAACCCATCAGAAACTTGTGCCTTATCGCGCCAAATTAGCACAGTTGTCTGCGGATCACGCTCAATTTCTTTGGCATTTTTTCCAGTTAAAGCTTGAATTCCAATCATTCCCAGAGCATGAATATCACTGTTCAACCTTGGCTGACCCATAAGTTGTTCCGGCGAAGCATACCCAAGAGTACCCACCGCAACTGTTAAGCTTTCCTCTTCTTGCTGGGGTTGAATTTGTTTGACTGCACCAAAGTCGATCAATACTATCCTATTGTCCGTTTCCCGACGCATTAAATTACTGGGTTTGATATCTCGATGGATCACATTATGATCGTGGACAAATACTAATACCTTCAAAACATCCCTTAAGATTTTGATTACCTCAGCTTCCTCAAGACGCTTACCCACAATCAATTCATCTTGTAAGCAATGCCCTTTGATATACTCCTGCACTAAATAAAATTGCTGATTTTCTTCAAAGTAAGCTAGTAGTTGAGGAATTTGCTTGTGGTGTCCCAAAATCTCCAGAATTTCTGCCTCTACACGAAATAAACGCCTAGCAACTTCCAGAAATCTAAGGTCTTTCTGCGCTGGTTGTAAATGCTTGACAACACACTTTGGCGAACCAGGGCGTTTGGTATCGTCGGCTAAGTAAGTATAACCAAAACCCCCAGAACCTAGTACTTGTGCAACCTTGTAGCGATTGTTCAGCAATTGACCGCTTTGGGGCTGACTATCAACAGGTGACTTGGTTTCGTTACTCGTAGCACCGCCTTCTCGCAACAGCGATTTCAATAAGTCTATGGTTTTTTCTTGTTCTTGAATCTGATTAGCAATTTTGTCTCGCTGTAGTTTTTCCGAGTAGGCTGTGTAGACAACTACGCTACCAGCTGCTGCAATTAATCCAATTACAGGCTGTGCTAGTGGTACCCATCCGGCTTGGGTAAAAATAATAAAGCCACCACCTATCAAGAAAACCAAAGCGCCTCCACTGGCTAATCCTAAAAGCAGTGGATGCTTAATTCTCCATCCTATCAACGCACCCATTACAGTCCAGCCCCAAAGCCAAGTTATTTCTCCCCATTCGGGGAGAAACCAAAATATTGGTCTTTGGTCAAGGACTCCACTGAGAATCTCACTGACAATGTGAGTATGAATGACAATTCCTGGCATCTTTCCCGCGTTGTCTTGTCTACCAGTAGCATAAGGAGTGTTGCGAATATCTTGCTTACTGGGTGCTGTAGCGCCAATTAAAACGATTTTGCCATTAACCCAATCAGGATTGACTTTATTGTTGAGTACGTCTGTAAAACTGACTGTTCGGGCAACATTATGAAAAGAACGGTAGTTGAGCAATATTTGAAAACCACCATTATCTGCTTCCACATAACCGCCAGCATCTTGTGGTAAGCGTTGAAACACAGCTTTACCCAATTTTAATTGTAATGCGTCACCTGTTTGGGTAATTTGTGGTTGGATTTTGGCTGTGTCTGCCAGATATTTCAATGCTGCTGCAACGGCCAAAGACTGCTGACTTTGACAAGGTGTTTTTGGCTCAGGATTAACAAATAGCAGGGCGCGGCGAATAACTGCATCAGGGTCTTCTGGAAGATCGGCAAACCCGACATTATTTGCATCTAATCCTGGTGGCGGGGGTGTTGTTGTGCTGCAAATTGGAATAATTTTATTGTTTGTTTGCAAGCGGTTCAGCAGTTTGGCGTTACCACGACCAGGTTCTATTTCTATAGGTACATCTCGAAAGAAGTCTAAAGCAATGACACGGGCTTGGTTACTTTCTAATTTACCTAAGAGTCTGTCTAGTTCTTCATCTGTGGGTGTGATGTGCTTGAGTTCTTGGATATCTTGCTCTGTAAATCCCACAATTAAAAGACGAGGATCAGGAGGTAGATCTGCACGCCTTTGCATCATCTGGTCAAAAACCTTCAGTTCAAAGTATTCTAATAGTCTGAGCCTTTGAACCCCAACCAAAATTAGTGTAACTAGCACGCTAGTAACTATGACTGGCTGTGTGAATAATTTTTTCGCCCCTGCAAACATAGTCTTACGAAAGTTGGATCTTTATGGTAGGTCAACTACGTTAAAGTACACAACTTTGGCGTTAGTTTAGCCATACACATTAAAAGTAATTGTAGATTGATCATTGAGACTTTTAATGCTGTGTATCGGAACTGGAACAAAAGTAATTAAATCTCTAGAAGTAGGGAAAATTATCTTTGATTCTCCCTACTCTAATTTATATTAGTTAGCTTTGGCGATCGCACCACAAGCTAGACGACCACCGCCAGCTTCATCGGCTGTACCACCAGCTTTCTTTTGATCCTGGAGTTTATGGATAATAACTGCACTACCATCACCATCAAATAAGCTGATGGGACTATCAGAAATAGTCACACTGCTAATAAATGCTTCCAAACGACCTTGACCTAAAGGATTAATTTTAATATTGGGTAAATCACCTAAATGATAAGGATGGTTCTTTTCTACCGGCTTTGATGAACCAAAGGGGCCAGGGTCAAAGTGTCCACCAGCAGAACTAAAAGGCTTTTCTGTACCTGTTTCACAAGCACCTGTTTCATGAATGTGAACGCCATGTAATCCTGGAGTCAAGATTTTGGGATCACCTTTAAGTTCTACAGCCACCCAAACAGACTGAAGTTCGCTATTTTGTACGGCTTTCAGCGTCCCTGTAATCCCAGGGCCACTAATTTGAGCTTGAGCTTTTAGCTGTGGCCCAGCACCATTAGAAGGAGAAGCACAAGCTGTTAGTAGTACTAGACAGGCAATAACGATGTAAGAGATAAATTTCATAACTCAGATTCTCAAAACTCTATCAACACTAGTTTTGTCGTTCAATATCTTGACTACAAAAGGAAATAAAAATGCGTGAACGCTTACGTAAATGGATACAGGATTTTCAAGAGTGGATTATTTTCGCTGTGATATTTGTATTGTCAATAGTAGTGATTCGGGTTTTTGAAGATAAACCTCCATTTAAAAGTATTGTGGAATCATTGATTAGCTCTAAGTTTATTGGTACTCTGCAAGACTTGAGTATTTTAGCGGCGGTCATTCTTTACTTCCGAGAAACTCCTTCCCGCAAAAAACAGGCACATTATGAAGCATGGCGTGTAATTAACTCAGCTTATGGACAACGAGCTAGTGGAGGTAGAATTCAAGCATTACAAGACTTGAATGATGATGGTGTTAGCTTGGCTGGACTCACAGCCGATAAAGCTTATCTAGCTGGGATTAACTTAAAAGGAGCCGATTTGCGAGATGCGAATCTCGAAGGTACTAACCTGAAAAATGCTTGTTTGCAGGAGATTGATTTACGCAATGCGAATCTTCAACAAGCTGATTTGAGATATGCCAACCTTGAGAGAGCAAATTTAAGAAATGCCAATCTTCAAGGACAAAGCACTAACCTCAGCTACACAAATTTTCAGAATGCTTACTTAAGTCATGCCAATTTTCAATTAGCCTACCTTTGGAGTGCAAACCTTCAAGGTGCTGATTTAAGTTATGCCAATCTCCAAGAAGCGGATCTCAGTTATGCCAATCTGCAAGGGGCTAATCTCAAATATGCCAATTTTCAAAGTGCTGACCTCAGCCCGACCAATCTTGAGAAAGCCAACTTTCAAGGTGCCGACTTGCAAAATGCTGATCTCAGAGATGCCCAAAACTTGAATCCAGAGCAAGTTAAATTAGCTAGGAATTGGGAACATGCTAAATATGATGAGGCTTTGCGAATGCAGTTGGGGTTAAGTCCATTTAGCAAAAATATTGAAGTCTTGCCACCAGAAAACCCTGGTCAGGACGACAATTTATCCGATATTCAGCAATCCCAACTCCTCGATGATTTTTAAGCTTGCTGGATTGAGTAACTAAGCATCTATCACTACCCTACCGACAGGATAAGCCACACAAGTTAAGATATAACCTTCTTTAATTTCACTTTCTTCTAAGGCTTCGGGATCATAGCCTTCCATTTTGACATTTCCTTCTAATTTACGTTTTTTGCAAGTACCACAAACCCCAGAACGGCAACTACTGCGGATTTTTACCCCTTCTTGATCAGCCATATCCAGGATACTTTCTTCTCCGTCACAAGGTACGTCTTTACCTGATTTCGAGAAAACTATTAGTGTTTGACTAGAAGATGCTGGGGGAGGAGAGACTGGAGTTGATGTAGCGACTGGGGTTGTCGCCACACGCGCTACTACATCTTGAACGGGTGCTGCTTCTGTAGAGATTTTGCCCAGCATTTGGCGTAGCCCTAAATTACCTACAGGAGTAGGAGAAACTTCTACCTTAGCAGTAAGCTCTGGGGCTTTTTTGGTTTTTTTCCGAGGTGGGCCAAAGCTTTCTTCATAGTAGTTCTGCATTGGAAAGTCGATGCTTTCTAGCAAGTCATTGACCGATTCCATAAATGGGTTTGGCCCACATACATAAACTGTGCGTTCTTTATAGTCTGGCGCAATTAGTTTTAACATTGCTGGATCAAGTCTGCCGGTGAAACTCATCCAACTTTGACCGGGTTCACGACGGGTAATGCTAATTGCCAGATTAAAACTTGGATGATTTGCTGCCATCCAATCTAGTTCCTGCCGATAAATGATATCTCTGGGACTACGGGCGCAGTGGAAAAAGACGACATCAACGTTAGAGGCTGTGTCATACAACCAGCGGGACATAGACATCATGGGTGTGATGCCACTACCTGCGGAAATCAGCAACAGTTTTGGTGAAGGATTCGCAAAGCAGGTAAATTTACCTGTTGGGCCATTCAGTTTCACTGAGCTACCAACCTTGAGGTTGTCGTGTAGCCAATTGGAAACTAAACCTCGTGGGACATCTGTCCCCGCATCATTAGGTGCGGGGACGCGTTTGACGGTGATTTCTAGGGTATGGGGACGGGAAGGTGTGGATGAGATGGAGTAGGAACGCAACACCTGTTCGCCGTTAATTTCTAGGTCGAGGGTGACAAACTGGCCTGGTTTATAAGTAAAGAGCTTTGGTGGGTCGGCAACGAAGCGAAAAGTTTTGACATCGTTGGTTTCATCAATGATTTGGGTACATTTAACGGTTAAATCTCCCTTCATCCAACGCTCAATTTGGCTGTGATCTACTGTCGCTAGTGGCATATACTCTTCGGGAGCTTTGGCGACTGCGGCAGAAATTGGCTGTGGTTCAGGAATTGACGGTGAAGCAACAGCTGCGATCGCTATTTCTGGCTGTAGAGCTTGACCATTACTTGTCGTGATTACGTTAGTAGTAACGTTAACATTCAAATCGATCATGGTTGGTTCATTGCTGGATACTGCTCCGATCACCATCAAAAAGAACCGCCCAATCTGCATCATGTCTCCTGTTTTCAGAGCATAATCCTGATTGATTTGGATTTGTTCTGCATTTAACCGCGAACCAGCACGACTTGCCAAATCAGTGTAATAATAATTGCCATTTTTGAGAGAAATTTTGCCGTGCATCCGACTGACTTCGGCGCTATCTAACACCACATTACAGTTAGGATAGCGCCCAATTAGACACTCATGATTGAGCATTGTGTCTAAGTTGAGGTCTAGTTCTTTGAGTTCATTGGGTTGCTGTGGATCAATGATTCTGAGTTTAAGCATATTAATTACCTAATATGTCAATTCCTATGTGTTTTTACTGCCAAAATCAGGGAAATTGTTTACATTTTATGTTGTAATCATTACCTAAACTCAACAGAGGTAATGAGGAGTGCCAAAAAACTGGCGTTGATTGGTTTAACTGGGATGGCAGTACCATCCCAGTTAAATTATTAGAGTTGCGTTATGGAACAAGCTTGTCCTAGACTTGCTTGCAGACGATTACTCAAAAGCTCCAAGATATTTCTGGCTAGTAAGGTGTCTTGGGCCAGCACTGCCTCAAAATTCTCAGCATTGATTCTCAATGTCTTCGTTCTGGTACCGGATGCTACTACGGTTGCCGCATAGTTAGTGTGGTTTAATACTTCTAATTCACCAATGGTTTGCCCAGGTAAAATCATTCCTGACAAATCTTGATTACCCATGCTTTGACTGACTCTAGCTTCACCGTCGATTAAGACGATCAGATCATGAGCCACTGTACCCATACGGCAAATTTCTTCTTCTGGTCGATAGACTCGGACATGGCTATTTTTCGCTAAATCAATTAGGACATTTGCTTTTAGTCCAGAGAAGAAGCTGCTCTTATACAGCCATAACAACTTTTCTAAGGTTCCTAAAGCTTCAGCTAGGGTGTCTCCTTGTTGGGCTTGCATTTCCCATTGCACCAGAATCACGATATCGTCGCCACTGCTGAAGCGGACAACATCACCCTGTTGGAGTTGTGCTTGCTGATCAAGGATTTGTGTTTTACCAATCCGCAAACCGTTGCTGCTACCTAAATCTTTGACGCTCACGCCTTTTTCATCAAGGTAGAAGATGGCGTGCTGACGAGAAACACGGTTATCGGAAATGATGATGTCGTTGCCAACTTCACGTCCGACACGAACTGTTGACTGTTGAAACACTCGTCTTTCTACACGCCCCATGATTTTGATTTGAGCAATCATGGTCGGTACGGTATTTTTGGCGTGGGTCTGTCCTTGACCAAGAATGCGTCCGGCTGTTTCGATCACCAGTTGATCTTTAATGGACTTCGTATCTAACAACTGACGAGCTTGTTGGAAACCAAGACTAGGATCGATTTGATGTAGCGCATACAGACTGGCTGCTTGGACTAAGGGATCAATGTCTTGTAGTAATTGCATTAAGACATCAATAATCACATCAGAACGTAATGCAGGTTCTGGGATTTGGGTGGGCGCTACGATGGAACTCCAAGTAGAGGTATTGGTGGAAGCGGAATTCCGAATGGAATTGGGAGCGTCGATTTGTGTATCGGCGATTCCCGGATTGATGTCTGTGGCTATACCAACGGATTGAGTTACTAGGTCTTTGGCTTGGCGTAAAGAGGCGATGACTCTCATACTGAGACGAGATATCCACTTCGACTGCTCTTCATTAGACCGCAGAATATCTCCTAAGATATTTGCTGCTAGTACACCGATAGAACGGGCAATGTCGAGGGCTTCTGGGGTATCTCCTAAAATTTCCAGGATGCTGAGTAATTGGGTGACAATCAGTTTTTGTTTTTCTTGAACTGCTTGTCGCAATAGGACGTAAACAGGTGCTTGAGGATTAGAAACTAAGTTTTGCAGCGCTTGATAGCGAACTGCTAAGTCTTGCAATTGAGATAATAAGGTCTCGGCTGTCCTTAGTAGTGCGCCATCTTGGTTAAACATTTCTGCCAAGACTTGTTCTTGTTCGGCAGATGTAATGGCATACTCTTGACGCAAGCTCATGATTTGCTTTTGCTTGCGCTCGAAAGCATCTGATAAGGGAGTGCCTGTTTCTACTAGTTCTTGAATAACTAATTCGAGTGCGCGACGATAACTATCAATCCGCAGTTGGTTTTCCCGGCTGAGTTGTCTTTGGGGATCGAGTAGGCCAGGGTCTTCGACACCTAGTTCTGCGAGTACGGAGTAGTGTTCTTCATCGCTGATGTTCAGTTCTTTGCGGACATCTTTGAGAACTTCTAAGCTGTCGGCAGATTGGACGTTACCTTCTTGGAGGGATTCTTGCAATACGCCTTTATATACTCGTAGTCTGTCGGCACGGCTAAAACCAGGTAGTACTTTAGCAAGAACGTACACTTCGTTAGGAAGTAGGTCTTGGAGCGATCGCCCTTCGAGGAATTTGCTCCAATCTACTGCTAGTTTGTTCAACTGACGACGCAAACTACTAGCCAAACTCTCACGGGAATAATTGTCTCGGCTCCGGCCTAAACTTCTGTGCAACCACAAGCTACTGACTAAAACGATAAAGGCGTTTAGTATCAAAATAAACCAACTGGGAAACAAACTGATGTTGGGGCGACCACCGAATGAGAAGAAGACGTTGAAGGAGATAAACGTACACAAGACAAAGCAAACGTGCAAAATATCTTCTTCGCTAATGTTTCTGCCTTTACGTTTCAGGAAGGCTCGATAAACATTTTCTAGGGTTTGACAAATCAAGTAGCTCAAGCCCGCACACACAGCCAGGGTAATTGGTGATGCAATGATTTTGGGAATGGGAATGGCTTGTTGATAGATATAAAAGCCAGGATTGAGTAGAGAACTTAACTGCCCGTCTTCATGTGTCCAAGCTCCTGAGTAGTAATATTCCCAATTACCTGCATACAAGAAGTAGTAGAGGTAGAACCCAAACATCAACCCAAAATAGGTGTAGAACACTACTTTTTGGTCGTGTCTAGTGATGCCTTCCCAGTAGGAGCGTTCTGAGTCAATGTCGATGCAAGGAGATTGACAGCTGACACAAGCACTTTTTTCTTTACCGCTAGTATCTACACTGCGACACATGGATTGAGTAATGCTTTGGGGCGGTTTGAGGTGGGCATCACTACCTAACAATCCTCTGGGGCCTGTATAAAACATTTGTACAGGAGCCATTGGACAGATGTATTGACACCAACTTCTGCCTTTGAATAAATAGCCGACTGCGATCGAAGAAGCAATGGTGAACAGTAAAAATAAAGCCATTGCTGTGCGATCGCTATTCACAAATAAAATGCGGATGTTCAAGCCGAGGTAAAAAAGGAACATTTGCAGGTATAGGTAATTGCGCCCTAACCAAGATTCCTTTTCTACACCAGCTAATTCGTAACGAATGTTACCTGTGTCTGGGTTGACGACTTTACGCTTGCGTTGAATCCCCAAGGCACGAGGAATTTGGGAAAAGAAATATAACGGACAAATCCGCCGCCAAAATTCATGCCCAAACAGGATTAAAATCATGATCCCGATGGGCAGTACCATCGCCCAGAAGATCCGCGCTCCCATCGCATAGGGCGGTTGCGGTAAACATACGTCCTGAAGTTTCACACAGTCATCTGGATCGAGATATTTCTCTGGATGGAGATGAAACGGACTAAGGGTATTACTAGGGTCGGTTAACCAAACTGAAACAGGATCATAAAATAAAGAAAAAATTAATGTCAGCCAGCCGATAGCAAGCAGCCACCTGACAATGTGCATCTGTTTTTCTGGGACTTGACTAATCATTGTTTGCAATTGCTATAACGTTAGAGTTCTAGTATGTTTTACTGGATAAAATTCCCTAGACTAGGTAAAAGTTCATAGAAAAACTATCAGCTACTACTGCCTTGATAGCTAACAAATAAACAATTTGTTTGAAACACAAGGGGATGTAACTGCACAAGCAGCTTGATATTTGATTGCTTGTAATTTTGTGTTAAGTCTAGTGATTATACAAATTGATGACAGTTGCGCTTGGTGAAGTTTGTTTACTACTAATGCTCCTGTTACACGTACGTATGATGTTATAAGGTTTTGCGTGCAGGAAATTAAAAGTTTTTCTTAATCATTGTTTCACGATGGTAAAGTTTCTGCTCATATTTGATGAGTTAATTTTTACCCCTAGAGGGCTACTGTATTGTGCAGCAAGATACTAAAGGTTCTTGAGTAATTTCTTCTAAACCTCCTGAGCGTAATAAATCTTCCCAATCATTTTTAATTGTCAGGTCGTTAGGGCTAGATTTACGCAATTCACTGAGAATTGCTAAAGAATCTTCCCAAAATCCAGACAAGGCGTAAATTGCCGCTTGTTCTTCTGGTTTGACTTTCTTTAATTCCGTCATCAGTGCAGCATCTGGTGCAATACGTTGAATTGAGCCAGAAACTGAATAATCAAGCTGCCGATCGCTGCGATCGCAAATTATCGAAAAGTCCCAGTGATAAGTTTTACCAACTTTTAAACTTGGCACATCTGATTTTTCTGGCAAATTCAGGCTGACAATACCAGCTTTAGTTGGTGTTGGCAAGGTTTGTTGATACACAACATTATCTTGATCATCTGACAAAACCAATTCCATGACTGGTGCAGATGTTTGCGGTACATAAAATAAGAAAGAGGGATTCGCGGCGGTAGTTCGTTGCATTGGATCAAAGGTTGGTGTTAACGCCATTAAGCGTTTTTTACCGGGAATGCAAACAGCACCGTTTTCACTTAAACGTTGTCCAGCACGGGTTCCTCCCTGTACTTGCCGCACGGGTTTGCCCAAGTTGGTGGGAATATAAGTAACGTAGGTTTGACGCTTGTTACCATTGCGGCGATCGCGCGATACATAAATTTGGATATTGTTCACCGCTGTGGTAGCGTAGCGATCGCCTGGCCTTTCCTGAAGTGCTTGTTTAAAATAGTTCAAAGCGGCTGAGTAATTCCGCTGACGGGTAGCACTGTAACCCATCTGCATATATTGGTTGTAGTTTGACTGAGCTTGAGCTAAGTCAACAGGCAGGGCTACAACTTTATCTGCGCTAACAGGTAAGAGAGTGCCAAGCATTAAAGTTACACAGACGCATCTCATCAGGAAAAACGGTTTCATGGTCAATCCCTTCACTTGGGCTTTACTGTATGTTCATACAACATAGATAGGTTGTATTTCGCAGATCTATGCAAAATTTTATCTAGTCTTGTTGACAATTTTCAGTGTTACCTGTGAAAATCTCTAGTTGCTTGGATTAGTTAATTATGTGTCTCCTGCTGTGAAAGCCTACAAATAAACTATCTTGTCAATAATCAACTACAGATGTTAGACGTTAATGTTACTTAGCCATTTCTAGTGGTGTGTTCTTCCGTAAAACTACTATAATCTAGTGACAACTTGCTTGTACATATTTTCATTTTCAAGATTAGTAACAAATACGTAAGATACTTATCCTAACTTTTTGTTAAGTTTACAACCCAGTTTATTAACGTTGACTTAGCTGCTTATGGCACCTGAATTCTTCTGTAAATACTCATTTAAATAAAATTAAAAGCTGACTAACAGACCCATTAGGCGTTGCATCAATGAGGGATGGATTCAGATGTTTAACCATAATTAAAGATTGATTCTTCGCGCCTACCCTGTGAGCAGCAGCTACCACGTCTATGCGTGAAACAAATTTCTTCCAGTTAATCAGCCATACACCCAATTAACCGTGGTGAGCAACAGTGAGTAATTACGAAAACAACTCGCTACAATTGGGATGCGTTAGGAAAGCATTGTTAAAGTATGAGATTGATTTCTGAACCACCAATTCCTGTAAAAATTCAAAAAATGAAGGAGAGGGTACGGTGGAGACATAGCACTATGCTCCAGCGCGGCATCGATCAAACCAGTATGATAATTGACGATGGCAAAGATGAGAATCCCGAATTTTCGTTTTTGGTGATTGGAGATAGTGGTACAAAATCTCATTACGGACACCACCCGCAACGCGAAGTAGCTGAATTAATGCTGGCGCATAAAGATGATTGCCGTTTTGTGCTGCATACCGGTGATGTGATTTATGTGGTAGGTTCCCATGAATATTACCCAGCCAACTTTATTGAACCTTACCGAGAATTTTTAGTGGGTGGCGAGAACCCCAAGAATATTGCTTACGATCGCATGACCTTTAACTTACCGTTTTTACCAGTTCTCGGCAACCACGATTATTATGATGTCCCATTTGCCTACCGTTGGTTAACAGGTAGCACACTCAGGTTGCGGCGGATGTTGCGTTACAAAGATTTTGAAATTGGTTGGCATGGTTCTAATCAAGGAGATGCTTATTCACGCGCCTTTCTAGATTATCTAGCCGCCTTGACTTCTGCTGACGAATTACAGCACCATTTAGACCAAAATTACACAGGTAAAACAGACACTGGCCGTTGTTTGCGTTACATACCAGGAGAATTTACCCGTGTACCCAATCGTTATTACAGTTTTCGGTATGGTGGTATAGATTTTTTCGCATTGGATTCCAATACATTTAATATGCCATCGCCTTTACCGACAACCCAAGCTGGAGAAATTTACCGCCAGGAATTGCAAAAACGCCGCCAGGAAATAGACAAAGAAGAAGAACAGATTTTGGCAATAAGCGATCGCCTCAATCCCGATAACCCAGCCGATGCGGAACAACTCGACGACCTCAGTGCCAAATTAGACCAAATTAACGAAGTCAAAATTGACATCGAGAAACAATTATCATCTCACCAGTCGCCCACAATTGATTTTGAACAACTAGAATGGTTGCGCGACAGACTCATTGAATCTTGGCATACTTCAGAAGTTCGCGGTCGGATACTCTTTTTTCATCACCCTCCATACGTCACCGAAGCCACAAAATGGAGTCAAGCACAAACTTTAGCAGTGCGTCATCGGTTACGTTGGGTTTTGGAACAAGTCAAAGAAAATCTTGGTTCTCTTACACAAGGCCGACCCTTAGTTGATTTAATATTTAACGGTCATGCTCACTGTTTAGAATATCTCCGCATAGCCGATACAGGATATGCAGATTCCCATATTCCTTGCATTGTCTCTGGTGGTAGTGGTCGCCGTCCTCGCCGTCAGCGCAGTGAGGGAACGGAATTGTTAGAGAGGTTTACTGAACTTCCTAGTAGTCCGATTCGCAAAGTTGCAGACTCCTTACTTTATGTCGGTCGCTATGGTTACGGTTCTCAAACACGCTTACCTTATTCCTGCGTGCGAGTTGATGTTCAAGATGGTTATCCACTTAAATTTATTGTTCGACCTTTAGTCGCTGAACGCGTTGACCAACAATGGTATCAGCATGAAATGGAACCATTGATGTTCTGAATGGAGAGAAAGTATGAAGTATAAAGTTTTATCTTTCATACTCAGGACTTACGTGAAAATAACGTAACTTTGTCATTACGAGCGATAGCGAAGTAATCTTCCCTAATGCTGGGATTGCTTCCCTACACTTCGTTCCGGTCGCAATGACATTATCGGCGTTGCGTAAGTCCTAATACTTTATACTTTTCTACTTTGCCCAAACTACAAATATTTTCAACGGCATACTTACGGAGTAAAAGATTTACCAGATTTACCACAATATAATTGGTAAACCTGCAATCAAAGAAGCAACACTTGTCCAAAGAGTAAAGCGCTCAAGATTTCCTTCATCCAAAGCAAGACTCATTTGCCTAATTGCTGATAATAGTGCTGCTAATAGTAGTACAAAGAATGCAAAATATTTCAAAGCAATCATACTTTGCCCTACTTTCATGAAAAGTAAATATAGTAGGTTTTTAACAGGTTAAACCATGTTTTTTTGTTCCCTATTTAGCAATTAGAAGCCTAAGTTATTGAATAAAGAAAAAATACATATTTTAGAAGTATTAAGTGTTTAGTAGGACTTACACAACGCCGATAATGTCGTTGCGACCGGAACGAGGCGTTTTTCCCTGTCATAATGGCTTTTGATGAGGTATGCCAACTGCACGGGGAAATTGAGACGGTGTGCTTGCTACTTTTCGCAGATATAAGCAGTGACGGATGCTATTAGTTAGGGGAGTAGTGAATTGTTCTATTGAGACAATTTCACCACCTAATTGTTTAACAGCATTTTGCAAAGCTGTAGTTTCTTCTTCAGTCCAAGTACCTCGATAAATTACTGCTAAACCACCTTTTTTAATTAGTGGTAGGCTGTACTCTGCACATTCGGAAGCTGTACCGACGGCGCGAATTAAGGCAAGATCATAGGTTTGGCGGTGTTGGGTTTGTTGACCAATTTCTTCTACTCTGCCAACGAGAGTTTTACAATTGCTGAGTTCTAATGTAGTTAATACTTTGTCGATAAAAGCAATTTTTTTGCGGGTGGAATCTAGCAGAGTAATTGTGCTGTTGGGTGCAATCATTCCTACCGGAACACCGGGAAAACCTGCACCTGTACCAATATCAATGACTGATGCACCTGTTTGAAGAGATGCAATAAATTGGTTGTTTAGTACAATTCCCCGCAATGAATCCCAGAGATGTTTTTCCCAAAATTCTTGAGGTTCGGTGATGCGAGTTAAGTTTAATTGGCTGTTACCTGACAGAATTAACTCATAAAGTTGCTGGAATTTTGTCTGTTGCTGTGTAGTTGGTTGCCAATTAAGGGTTTGCTGCCAAATTTCTGCCATTTCTGGCAGCAAGGGTGTTGTGGAATTAGTCATTGGTCAATGGTCAATGGTCGATGGTCAAAAGGCAGAAGACTCAAAGATGAAATTTCATACTTTATACTTCATGCTTTTGAAGTCACACCGCTGGTTGGGGTTCTTTCACTTTACTACTAAGTGTTGCTGGATCAACTGATTGCAGTTCACCATGATTGAGTGTCCAACAACGGTCGGCGATCGCTAACATATCTCCAGCATCATGTGTTACTACTAACAATGTCCAGTCTTGTTTGAGTTTCGCCAATAAGTTGACTAGCTGCTGGCGCATTGACCAATCTAAACCAGCAGTAGGTTCATCTAATAACAAGACATTTGGCTGACGAATTAATTGCACTGCTAAAGCTAAACGCCGTTGCTGTCCTCCACTTAAAGCATAAGGCGCAGCAGACAAGGATAAATGCTCTAATCCCACTTCGCTGAGGGCTTGTTTGACTCGTTCTGACCCTAACTCAGGATGTCCTAGGCGCAATTCTTCTAAAATTGTCCCGCCGCAAAAGTGCCGTTCAGGAAACTGAAACACGATTCCAGCTAGTTGTTGTAGCTGTTCGGCGATGAGTTCTTGTTCTCGCCAAAACACTCCACCGGAAGTGGGTTCGGCTAGTCCAGACAAAATTTCGAGTAAGGTACTTTTGCCAGAACCACTAGGGCCGATAATTAAACCTAACTGCTGAGGCGGTAATTCTAGGTTAATTGACTTGAGAATTGCGGTTGGACAAGCTGTGGGATGATAAATTAAATTTCTGAGATAGAGCATTTGTTAAAATTACCAAAAATTGGCGAATGACTCACTAACTAAGGTTAACTACACCAAGCACAATCGGAAAATTCCGAACTGATTTATGCCATGTTACTTGCTTCAAGCATGATCTCACAGCCAAACTATCTCTCCATTTTGGCAGAAGAACCTTAAATTCAGGACGGGAAGAATTATGGGAACTTGCAAAAATTAGCCAAGTCAACCTGTTGAGAATGTGTTGACTGAAAATAGAACTCAATTAAGATGAAAATTTTTTGGCATTCTAGGTAACATATAAAGCTATTTCCACCGCAATTATTCTGACTGAGGGTGCTAATGACTCAATTATTTCCCACTACAAAAATAGTATTTACTAAATTAAGTAGATTTGCTCAGACAAGTTTGACAACTGCGATCGCCTTTAGTCTGTGGGTAACTCCATCTTTAGCTGGCGACCCCTTTGGCCGCAACGAACCACATCAAATTGGCGATCATACAGAAGCAGCTTTTAAAGCTATTTTCCAACAAGGTAATTATCCCGAAGCCGAACGTCACCTCAAGGAAGCCTTAGCCAAAGAACCAAATGAACCTTTAGCTTATGCAATGCAAGCATCGTTAGCATACACAAAGGGCGATTTTACAAGTTTAAATAACTACAGCCAGCAAATTCTAGACGCTGGGCAGAAATTAATTGCTAATGACCCACTCCGTGGTAATATATACACTGCCGTTGGGCATTTTTTTGAAGGGGCGGTAATTGTGACGCGGGAAGGTGCGGCGAAAGGTGCTACCCAAGCTTTAGGTCGGTTGCGGCAAGTTTACCAGTATTTAGATAAGGCTGAAGCAATTTCGCCCAAAGACCCAGAATTGAATTTGCTCAAAGGCTACATGGATTTAATGCTATCTGTGAATTTGCCTTTTGCCAATCCTGATGAGGCGATTGGGCGGCTAGAGACAAGTGCTGCACCCAGATATTTGGCAGATCGAGGAATTGCCATTGGCTACCGAGATTTGAAACAGTACACTCAAGCTTTAGATTATGCTAATCAGGCGATCGCCGGCGCACCAAATAACCCGGAGTTGTATTATCTCAAAGCCCAAATCCTCAAAGAAAAGGGAAGACGCGAAAAAAGTCAAGAGTTGCTGCGAGATGCGATCGCTAATTTCGACAAAGCCTTAACCAAAAAAGCGCAACTACCTGGTAGTTTAGTCAAACAAATTGAGCGAGAACGCAATAGTGCGGTCAATCAACTCAATAATTCTGGTAGATAATCAAAAAAAGTCTGAAGTCTGAAGTCGGAAATTTTAGGCTTCAGTTCTCAGCCTTGAGGCTTCATTCTTGATTAGCCATCTCTTTGATATGCTTATTTGGAGCGACAGTAATTGAGATAGTTGAATGCACATTCAGTTTCGTGAATTTAATCCGTTTGATGTCTGGATTTGGTTAGGTTTTAGCACCGTACCTTCTCAACGAGAAAAAGAGTACATAGAAGAAGTTTTTAACTCCTGGTTTTACTTAGGTAAATTAGGTGCATTTAATGCTGAAAATTTGCAAGTTCAGGAAACAGGGCTGGAAATCAGCTATATGGATTATGATGCCCAAGGTTATGATAAAAGCTTGTTGGCATTGATGCACAACATGGGTGAGATTGAGTACGAAGGACAATGGGCGCGTTGTTGGTTTGACTTGGGAACTAGTGATGCGATCGCTTTAGATATTTTAATCAACGCTCTCACCCAGCTGAGTGAAGAATATGTCACTATTGAACAATTGTATATTGGCGGCGAAAATGAAGAGTGGCCTGTAGAAGATAGCGAAAGCCGTTCTTACTCCATATACGATAATTAGTGACAAGAATGAGTAAATCAGGGGAAATTCGGGTCATAGCTTTAGGACTAATTCGGGATGGTGAGCGAATTTTTGTTTCTGAAGGTTATGACCCTGCAAAGCAGTCTCATTTTTATCGCGCCTTGGGTGGTGGCGTTGATTTTGGAGAAACTAGTTATGCAGCTTTACAGCGAGAATTTCGAGAAGAAATTCAAGCTGAGTTAACTAATATTCGCTACTTGGGTTGTATTGAAAACTTATTTATCTATAATAATCGGCAAGGGCATGAAATCATTCAACTTTATCAATGCGATTTTGTTGATTCTAAGTTTTATCAACTAGAAAGTTTAATGTTTTCGGAATCAGGAACTCATCATCATCGGGCGTTGTGGGTTGAGATTTCTCGGTTTAAATCTGGTGAACTTAGGTTAGTGCCAGAGGAATTTTTTAATTATTTATAAAGGCTATATTTTTTCGAGATAGTAAGTAGATAGACGTAAATAAATATAATATGTTCTGTCATTGAAATTGCTTCGCTTCTCTGCGAGACGCTAACGCGAACTCGTACAATGACATATTATATTTAATCATGGCTACCTACTTATCTTTTGAGCTATTCCCGCAGCTGCTTATGTTCCCGGACGAGAGCGAATATGATCGGGTATATGATGGCGATCGCCTAAGATTTCTAACAAAGGGCCATTAACATCAAATTTCACCATACTTACCGACGCGACCAAAATATTCACTCGATAGCGATAGCGTCCCAAATCAATTCCCAGTAAACTGCAAAGCATAATCCGAATTGTGGCTTTATGGGAAACTACTAAAACATTACCTTGGGGATGTTTTTCTTGAATTTCAGCAATTACCGGCATAGAACGGTTAGCAATTTCTACCGCAGTTTCTCCACCTTTGGGCGCATTCCAAGCAGGTTCTGTCAACCATTTTATATAGTTTTGGGCGTAATTCTGTTCAATCAAGGATTTACTCTTAGTTTCCCATTCACCATAACTACCTTCTCTAAGTCCATCACGCAACTGCATCTCCATACCGATCGCATCACAAAATGGCTTGGCAGTTGCAATTGTCCGCTTCATTGGGCTAACATAAACAGCTTCCCACTGCAATTTTTGATAAATCTCGGCAAAACTCGATGCCATCTCCATTCCTTCTTTTGTCAACTCTGCATCAGTTTCACCGCAGAAATTACCACTTTGACTAAAAGTAGTTTCTCCATGTCGCAGTAAATATAAATTGAGTGTCATAGCTTGTATTGCGATGAGGATAAAGAAGTTTGTTCAAAAATAAAATATCATCAATCTCGCTATCGATTATGTGACAATAGGACAAAGTAATCAACCAAAAAAGTCAATCAAATACAAACTTTTAAAATCTAAAATAAAAGTAGCTGTTTCACAGTCAAAAATCTGTAATACTTCAGGAATCATACAGGCAAACTGCTGTTCAAGCTGAAAAAATTATCACTTGAAGTTTGCTGTATCTACTCATATCTATGCTTTTTAGATTTAATAACTTCAATCACATCATCATGACGTTGCCCTTCGATAATATCATTTAAATGAATTTTCCCATCGATATATTGCAAATGAATGCGCCAGCCAGATAATTTATCAATATCGGCGCGATATATTGCTTGTTTAATGCCTTTAACTTTCCGCAGTCTGGTTTTGGGGAAAGTTCTAGTTCTATGGCATTCATTATCTTCTAATTCTGCTAAAGCTGCTAAAAAATCTATTTTTAATTCATGAGGTAAAATCTTCATAGCTTCATAAATCACACCATGTTCATCTAGAAGTGGTTTAATCTGTGGCATCAGCTAGAGTGAACCTCAATCTCTTGACTTTTCATACTAAAATCTTGGTAGAGATAGTCAGCTACTGAACTATATGCTTGTGAAGCATTTTCAGTACTAACAACTCTAAATAAAGTGATCACCGTAGCATCAAAAATCGGATCATCATCAATTGTGAGGATAATTCTTAAATCTTTATCAATTATCAACGCATAAAGAGAAGAATCATACTCAGTGTTAAATTTAATATTTTTTAATTTAAAGGCCTGATTTTCTAGTAATTTTCTATTTTTGGAAATTAAATCTACATAACGATTCAATTTCTTAATAATTTTAAATTTTTCCCTATTGTTAAATTTTTCTAAATCTTGTTCAAATTCTTTAGTTGATTCAATAAGTATTTCCATTTAAGCAATTCTTGAATCAGAATACGAAACTGAATTTAATATAGCTGAGAATTATCAATAGTTGAAGTGTTCTTAATAGCGGTTATAAACTAGTGCAGGCTCAATATTTTTGGTTAACTTGTTCAGAGGGTGAGATGGAATAAAAATAATGTGCAGGTTAACAGAAAATCAGTATCAGCACTTTTACAGAACCAGGATTAATACTCCAGATGTTCAGGAAGCTTAGTCACCTCAAACCAGTAGCGGATCAGCGTTTGTATATCTCGTTTTAATTGCTCAAAATTTATCGGCTTGACGATGTAGCTGTTAACTCCGTATCGGTAACAATCTTCGATATCTTTGGGGTTATTAGAGGTGGTGAACACGACAACTGGAACGATTTTGAGATGATCATCTTGTTTGATCTGGCGCAATACCTCTCTACCATCGGTTCCAGGTAGGTTTAAATCCAGAACAATCAACCCTGGCATTAAAGAAATTTCGCGATCGCGATAGTTCCCAGTGCGGTAAAGAAACGCTAAAGCTTGTTCGCCATTTACACACCGCTGAATGGAAATTTTCATGGGCGATCGCTGTAACAATCTGTGTAGTGCTTCAAAGTCTTCATTACTGTCTTCCACAATTAACAGCAGGGGTATTTTGGGGATAGGTGAAGTGGAAGTAAGATTCAAGCGATTGCCTCCGGTGCTAAGGTGAAGTAAAATGTACTACCTTGAGTAGGTGTAGATTCTACCCAAATTCTCCCCCCGTGCCGTTCCACAATTTTGCGAGCAATAGTTAATCCGGCACCAGTTCCACCGCCAAACTCGTCCCGTCCATGTAAGCGGCGGAAGATTTGAAAGATTTTGTCGAGATGCTTTTCCAGGATACCAATGCCGTTATCACGGACGTAGAAAATTGGTAGTGCTGTTAGCGGAGTGTTGGGAGGCTCCTGTTGAATGTAGCCAATTTCCACCCACTTTTGTGCTTTATCGTTGTACTTAATAGCGTTGCTGATGAGGTTGGTGAAAAGTTCATTCACCTGAGCGCGATCGCACTCAATCTTGGGCAGAGTTTGCGGAATCCGAAATTCAATTTCACTTTGCGGTCGTGTAATGCTGAAGGTATTGATTACCTGTTGTAATAAATCCTGCAAGTTCACTGTTTGCCGCATGATTTCAGCGCGTCCCAAGCGAGAGAAATGCAACAGTGAATTGATCAGGTCTTCCATCCGTTGCGTCAACCGCACCAAAGTTTGCAGTTTGGCTATTCCATCTTGATTGAGTATTTCTGCATAATCTTCCATCAAAAAGTTAGCGTAGTTGTGAATGCCGCGCAGTGGTTCCTTCAAATCGTGGGAAGCAATATAAGCAAAGGAATCGAGTTCCTCATTGCTGCGTTGTAATTCAAAATTCATTGAAGCCAATTCGTCGGCTTGGCGTAACACAATACCGACAATTAAACTCCGTAATTCTGTAACTGCTGTAATTTCGCAGAGTTTCCAAGGTAAGGCATAACCCCGCACTGTTTCTTGCCACAACTCAAAGGATTTACGCGGCGACATCTGGAAACTGCCATCCGACAAAACTTCCACAGGCTTGTGAGGGTTGCCGCCCCAATTCACAGTTTGAATGACTTCTGGTCGAAACCAGATAATGTAATTGTGATGTACCCTAGAAATTTCTAGGGCTAACACTCCACTGGCGATCGCTGAAAACGACGCACCATCTGGATAGTTTTTAGAGAGCGATGGTGTTTCAAATACACCTTGATCCAGTTGTGGTTTAATCCAGTTGAGTAAAGCATGTACTTCTGCTTCTGAGGGTGTTTCCCCTATTTGAATACACTGGTTACTGCTGTAAATCACCACTCCAGTAGCTTTTACCAGATTGAGTAATTGAGATTTCAACTGCACCATTCCATCGAGGAAATACTTGGTTTGAGATAAAGCCTCGACAAATTGAGTTTGTAATGACTTCAACTGCATTTTGTAGTCGATGTCTTCACTGGCTTCTTTATTCGCCAGTTCTACAGACATCACCTGTCCAATAAATTCACAAGTGGTACGAATGTTGTAGGGAATATATTTAGGTGACGAATGATGACAGGCAATTAATCCCCACAATTGTTGATTTTGCATCAGAGAAATGGACATGGAAGCCGTCACGCCCATATTTCGCATATACTCCAAGTGAATTGGCGAGACACTCCGCAACACCGACAAACTCAAATCGAGGGGTTGATTAGTGAGGGGGTGATTTGGCGGAATTAAGGCAACAGGCTGATAGTTGACATCTGGAATCAGCCGCAGCCAATTGAGGATGTAAAGATGTCGGGCTTGCTTGGGAATATCGGAAGGTGGGTAGTGTAAATCTAGATAAGGTATTTCCTGGTCAGTATCTTCAGCAATGACGCAGCCTGCACCTTCTTGATCAAACCGATAGACCATGACGCGCTCAAAGCCAGTAATGTGCCGAACTTCTTTCACCACAATCTGGCACATCTCTAGCAATGTGGGTGCTTTTTGAATCCGGGTAATAGTTCCCTTCACCTGGTGATAAAAGTCAACAAAATCGGTTTTTTGTTTCGCCTTTTTTGGTTCTAGTTCCAAAATAATGACTGAATCTAAACGATGGACAATGCCATCAAAATACATAGATTTATTTGAATGCTTGAGTGACAAGTCGAGGGGATTAATACTCTCGAAATCTTCTGTTAGGCATTGCTGAATTTTCTGAATTTGCTTGGCATCAAGTAAGTATGATAGCTGTTTGCCTAACAGTTCCTCTGGTTGATAACCAATTATTTTTCGAGTATTATTACTTACTTGCATGATTTCGAGATGAAAATCTTGCAACACTAGCAAGACCCCGTGAGGCTGAATTAATCCCGGAATATGAATCGGCTCGCGATCGCAATTTGTCAAATCAATCGTCTTATCAGCCATACCCTACTTGCCCAACTTCTTTTTTGGCGATCAAGCGGCTAAAAGCCGCTTATCTCAGTAATCTCCCTTATTGTATCTTGCTTCTATGTAACCTCAATTTGCTGTGATATAGATAATTCTTGTTCTAATTTTGTTAATTTGTTGAACTTATGCTGTAGTTATTCGAGTTGGTTTTTAACACCACACTTTTTTGGAGCTAATTCTTTATGACTAATAAACTAGCATCGCCTTTATTTATTTTCTTATTGGGAATTGCTATTACTCAAACACTCGGCTGCAAAAGTTTTCAGAATGGTTCAGCAGTTGTTGCCCAAACTTCGCCCAAACCAGCACCTCAAGACATTGTACAACCAGGAGAAGTCCGCGCCTTACCTGGCCAGTTAGATAAAATTCCTGTTTTTAACAGCAACAGCCCAGAATGGATTAAAAATGAGGGAGTTTTACTTTCTACCTTTCCGGGTAATGGTAAAAAAGTTCCCGCCGCCCACCTCAATTTTCCGTTTCAAGGACGCTTTGATTTATTTGCCCATCATTACACCCACACTCCTAAAGATTTACAAACGTTATACATCGGGGTATTGCTACATAACCCCAGTAAAAAATCTGTGACGGTTGATGTTTTGCAAGCGGCGAGTTATTTAATGCAAGATGCACCGTTTGTCACCTTGCCGCCTTACCAAGAAAATAATGATGGTAAAGTTTATTCTGGGCCTGGGGCGAGGGCTGTTAGTGATGTTTTACGCGGTGTCCGTCAAGCAGATTTCCCGGCTAAGATAGTCATTCCTCCCGGCGGAAGCCGGATGTTGCTGAATCATCCCATTCCTGTCAAGAATTTAGCCAAGCCTGTGAATGGTCGCTCTAGTTTTATGCGTCTGCGGAGTAGTAACAAAGTGTACGCAGCGAGTTTAGCAATGTTTGCGAAAAAAAATGCTGATGGTTCCGACCGTGCGCCTACTCTAAAAGAATGGCAAGCTTTATTAAATAATGGTAGTTTTGCTGGCCCAAGAGATAAAACTCCAACTCCACCCGATGCTAAAGGTGGTTCATTAATTTATGGACGTGTGGCTGGTGTTTCTCAAGGTTCCCAATGGCAAGCTAATTTGGTAGATAATCCCAAAGCCCAGTATTTAACTATTCCTGAGCGTGGTAAAGGGATTTCCTATCCTTTAGTTACTCTGCGTGGTGGTCGATTGGGTACTGAACAAATCCAAACGGCGCAAATTTTGGTGCGTTACCCTGATACCGCCTACGAAGCGCACGGTAATTATGGGGTGGAATATAATCTGAGTTTGCCTTTAAAGAATAATACAAACCAACCGCAAAAAGTTACAGTCACACTGGAAACACCTTTAAAAGAAGACAAGCTGTCTCAAGGCGGTGTTCGTTTCCGCAAACCCTCTCTCGATTTTCCGTTTTTCCGGGGTACTGTGCGGCTGCGTTATGTTGATGACCAGGGAAAACAAAATACACGCTATGTGCATTTATGGCACAGAACTGGTCAGGTTTTGGCACCATTGGTGCAGTTTGTTCTAACTCCTGCAAGCCAACGTCAAGTGCAGGTAGATGTGATTTATCCGCCAGATTCTACACCACCGCAGGTTTTGACTGTGAGAACTGTGGAACAGTGAGTGTCTGGTTATGGTGGGTTACGCTGTTGTTAACCCACTCAAGGTAACTAACTATTTACCGCCGTAGAAAAAGGCAATTTCTTTTTCTTTGAGAGGTGCAAAACCTGCTTCTGTTAGCTTTTGATCGAGTTCTGGTTGGGGAATATGTTTAGCACCAATTCTGACAATGCGCGATCGCATGGTATTAGAAACACCACTACGCTGTCTATTTGCTTCTAGCCCCATGACTTGGTGATAAAGGTCTAGCTTGGCGGTAGGAATGGGAGTCCCATCAAAATCTATCCCTTTGGCGATCGCTTCATCAATGGCATCTGCACCTGTGGTTGAGGAATTTACTTGATTAGTTTCAGCAGTCATGGCTATTTGCTCTTTCTTCGTTCTGGGTAGATTTTACCAGTGTTGGGATCGTGATTTGAACGCAAAGGGGCGCGGTACTGGTGGAGTGTGAATCAAGACTTGGCATTTTGGGAAATTTTGGATTAACCTCGAACCATCGGTATGGCAATAGGTGAGGCTATGTCTGAGGCGCACATTTCTCAAAACAACGATCGCACCCTGGAAAAAGCACTAACCAATAGGATTATTGATGATTATTTCGATAATTCTGAAAGTTGGCTAAGAGCGATTTTACGTATGTGTATATTCTCGTTAGCTCACTTGAACAGAAAACCAGTATTTATTGTGGAATGTCCAAATCAAGCTGTAGCTAAACGTTTAAGTCGTAAAACTTATCCTTTCCGGGGGCTAGTATATTATTTAACCGATAATTTGTATAGTGGCGATCGCACTTTGTTTTGTTATCAAGAAAGTAAAGATGGTTCTTGGCGCTGTTTTGATACAAGTACCAATTCGTGGAAAAATTTGAGTAATTTGCGATCGCGCAGCTGAAACCTTCTACCTTGTCCCCCTTGTCATTGGTCACTAGAACCATAAGGACGAATGACCATTGACAAAGGACTCTGCGAAGCAGATCAACCTGTATTTCGCATTCCCGCAGCAATACCATTAATGGTTAACAGTGCGCCTCGGAGTAATTCACCTTTGCTGTAACGGGAGTGAATCACACCAGAGGTAGCTGTAGTATTTTTGGCTTGGCGCAAGCGCTTGAGTAGTGAAACTTGAATGAACCCCAGGGGGACAATTGTCCCGTTACGTAATTGTACTGAACGCTGCAATACAGGATCACCATCCAAAAGTCGATTGTGTCCAGTAATTTTCAGGACAAAATCTCTTGTGAGATAATACTCGCTGGCGATTTGCTCGAACACTTTATCAAATCGTTCTTTGTCTTCTGGGTTGGATAGTTCCTGGACGTAGTGTCGCGCCATTTGCATATCGACTTTCGCCAAGGTCATTTCGGCTTTGGAAATCACCATTTTGAAGAACGGCCACTTCATATAAAAGTAGCGCAGTAATTTGAGGTGTTCTTCTGGTTCTTCATTTAAGAATTCTTGCAATGCTGTCCCGACTCCATACCAGGAAGGTAGCAAAACTCTCGTTTGTGTCCAGCTAAATACCCAAGGAATCGCCCGGAGACTGCTTAAATCTTTCTTACCAGAAGGTCGTCGCGCGGGACGAGAACTAATTTGCAGTTGGCTAATTTCTTCAATGGGAGTGACTTGGTTGAAAAAGTCGATGAAATCTGGTTGTTCGTAGATTAAAGCACGATAGTGTTGCCGCGATCGCGCTGCTAGTTCTTCCATAATTTCATTCCAGGGTTCGATATCATCAAACCCTGTTCGCAGTAAACTAGCTTGAATAACGGCGGTGGTGACGGTTTCTAAGTTGTATAAAGCTAAATCTACCAGAGAATACTTAGAGGCTAACACTTCGCCTTGTTCGGTAATTTTAATTCGCCCGTTAATACTGTGGCCTGGTTGGGCTAAAATCGCCTCGTAAGCAGGGCCGCCACCCCGCCCCACAGAACCGCCGCGACCGTGGAAAATCCGCAAGTCCACACCATATTCTTCGGCAATTTTCTGTAACGATTTTTGGGCTTTATGAATTTCCCAGTTGCTGCTTAAAAAGCCGGAATCTTTGTTGCTGTCGGAATAACCCAACATGACTTCTTGCAAGTCGGGGGTGAGGACTGAATGTTGATTTGATTCAGGGGTAGCTAGTCTTTGCTGAATATTTTCGTAGCCACCAGCTAATAAAGCCCGATATAAGGGAAGTTCAAACAGCTGACGCATGATGCTGCGAGAACGCTGTAAGTCTTCTACGGTTTCAAATAACGGTACAACTTGAATTGTGCCGACAGCAATGGCTGGGTCAAATAATCTGGCTTCTTTGGCTAAGAGTAAAACTTCGAGTACGTCGCTGACTTGACGACACATACTAATAATATAAGTTTGGCAGATATTGACACCAAACTCTTGTTGCAGCGATCGCAAAATTCTAAAGGTTTCAATTACATCGTTGGTTTTTTCAGAAAATGGCAATTCCGCCGGAATCAACGGACGGCGGGTTTGCAATTCTGAAGTTAACCAAGCCACGCGCTGTTCTTCTGTGAGGTCGTCGTAAGCTTGAGGTAAAACTTGCAGATATTCTAAAATCTCATTCAACGCATCGGAATGACGGGTTGATTCTTGACGGATATCTAATTGTGTCAGGTTAAAGTCAAAGATTTCCACTTGACAAATTAGATTCTCCAGTTCTCGACAACTCAGACCAGTTTCGCTTAAATTATGCTGAATTAACCGCAGTTCTGCTAAAAATTCGGCTCCCGAACGGTACATTGGCGCATCTTCGTTGGTGGGAGTTTCGCGTTTATATAATGCTAAATTGCGATCGCGGGTATTTTCCAGCCGTCTGAGTACATAAGCCAGTTTCAAGCGATAAGGTTCTTGGCGATAACGCAAAGCCAGGGCATCATATATATCACTTAACTGTGACTGATCTAATTCCAGCGATTCTAATAAATCAGGTAAAACATCACTCCAGTGCATGGAGATGCTTAATAACTCAATCAATGTTTTCACTGATTGGATATATCTCTCCAGTACCATTTTGCGCTGATAGCAAGCTGTTTTCCACGTAATTTCCGGTGTAACTGATGGGTTCCCATCTCTATCGGAACCTACCCAGGAACCAAAGGAACAAAAGTTTTTGCGCGGCGGTTCTAACCAATCAAAGGTTTTACTCAAAGCATACTTAAAGCGTTTATGCAGTTGCGGAATGCCATCAAATAATACTTCTTGGAAGTAGTGCAGGGCATAATCTACTTCATCTAAAACTGTGGGTTTGAACTGATGGAGTTCATCGGTACGCCACCACAGCCGGATTTCTTCTAGTAGCTTTTCCCGTAACTCGCCTGATTCCCAAGGATATGCGCCAGCGCGATTTTCTACCGCATCTATTTGTTGGAGAAGATTGACTACTTGTCTTTGTTTATCGCGGATGGTGTGACGCACAATTTCTGTGGGGTGGGCTGTGAACACCAAACGCACATCCAACTGCGAAATTAGCCGTTGAATTTGTTGGGGTGGTACATTCAAATCGTATAGATGGGGAAACAGAGTGGCAAATGTACCTTTCTGTTTGTTGTGCATTTTGTTAACCCAATTTTTGGCTAACAAGTCTGAACCTATACCTGTGTTAACAAAGGCATCATCTTCTTTATCGTTGGAAGAGTAGCTACTATCAGAGACCGTTTCTGCGCCCTTAGATTCTGTTTCTATTTCTGAATAACGGGTTAATTGCTGCTTCTGCTCGTATTCCTGCTCTATGATGTTAATTAGCTGGAAGTATAGCGCAAAAGCCCGCGCCGCCCGAATCGCTTCATTAATATTTAGTTGTTCAATCAATTTAACGGCTGAAGCGGCTTGGTCGTTTGTGGCTTGTCCTTCTGGCGAACACAAATCTCGCAACTGCCGCAATAAGTCTACCATTTTCTGACCACATTCTTGCCGCAGGACGTTCTCCCATAATTCTTCAACTATTTGGAGACGACGACGTAAAAATAATTCTGACGCAGGGTAATAATTCGCAGCGTGTGACACAGAGTATAAAAGCGAACTCATATTTGCTTCTCTTGTACAGCCAATTACTGTTTACATTTTTGAACTTTGTGATTTACGCTCATTGTTTTCTATGAGCGATTTATTTTTTTAAGTATAAGTTTTAGCTTTTATTGGTTAATTCATCGTGATTGGGAAAGGGAAGAATCGGCAGGCGATCGCCGCGAAACAATTCTTCACTAGCTTGGCCTATAGATTCTAGGGCTTTGAGTGTGAATTTTTCGGTGGTCAGCAGCAGTAGTATGGACGCTGTACCTATTTCCAGGATAAAAGATTGGGGAATGCTAAACAAAACCAGATTTAGTTCGGGGTTGGGTGAAGATTGGGAGGTGATAGGAGGCATTGCTAATTTTTGGTTGTTGGCAAACGAGGAAAATGAAACGCGAAACTCAAAATCTGTATGACTTGCAACGATATAAGACTATCTTGGCCTATTTTGCAAGCACAGAAGGTAACAAAAGTGTTAAAAAAAAACAGCAAAATGTGATAGACGTTATGGTTCTAGTTTACAAGCGCAGGCAATACCCCCGAATACTCGCTTCCTGTAAAGTTAACTGCCCATGAAAAAAGTATTACCAGATAGCCAGCAAACTTTAGTGCAATGGGTAAGCCAAGCAATAGGGATTAACACTTTAGGGGTGAAAGTCCGGTTGCGGGGAAATGACCTACACATTCTTTGTGAAGCAATCGAGTGTCCTCAACGCTGGCGCACTCTTTCTGAT
The DNA here is from genome assembly GCA_003990705.1 of Nostoc sp. HK-01. GTDB lineage: Bacteria > Cyanobacteriota > Cyanobacteriia > Cyanobacteriales > Nostocaceae > Nostoc_B. The sequence goes on along the minus strand of AP018318.1, from coordinate 3,665,331 downwards.
TTACTTCACGCACTCCAGCAAACTGATTTAGATGTCTTAACCAATAACGAACAACCCTCAATATACCAAGTATTGGTTTACGGGCGAAAAAAGGGCGAAAATCGTCCCCAATGGTGCCATCGGGTGCATCTAAATCAGTTAGATAAGCATTTAGAACAGGTAGAGCAAGCATTAAAAGACGCAGAATCATCAAAGCCTGGCGGGGCGATGATTATCTCAAATGAGAGTTTAGCCCGTCGCGGCGACCCGAATGCGATCGCTCATTATCTCAGTGAGACTCTGAGTTCTCTGGGTGTGGGTGTTCAAGTCAAAATTAAGCCGCACCAACCCAAAGACAAAAATCAAGCACCAATAAATCGTTTATGGGTTTTTTGTCAATCTGCCTATAGCCCTGATTCTTCATTATTGGCAGAAACAATTGCCCAAAAACTCAGACTGTTAAAACTGACTGGCTACCAAGATGCAGTTATTACTTCCCAAGTTAGTGGGGAAACCAGTAATGATTGGGTACTGCGGGTAGATTTGACTCCTCCAGAAGTGATGCTCAAAGAATGGGCGCGTTGGGGAGATATACAAGCGATCGCGCGGTTATTAACAGAAGTATTATTAGATTTTAAAGTCACTGTTCAAGCATCACTTAAAGAATCCACTCTGCATCTTTTTTGCTCCCCAGCTTTTGATCCTTTAGAAGATGCACCTGCACCCGATAAAACAAAATGTCTCGATATTATCGTATCCCATCTAGATGCGATCGCTCCCCAAGGCATTCTCGGTGCTACGATTTATGGGCAAAGAACCGCCCAAAAGCAACCAGCGTGGATTGATTGGATTTCTTTACCTGCGGCGCAACATCCAGCTTTGGCTACTTCTGCTTTAGAGTTAGCCATCAATGGAGATGAACCAGCAACTCATTTTTTACTAGAACGCTTATTAAATACTGATTTAGAATGGCGCTTAAAAACAGGCGGGATTCGCGTCATTTTACTCCACAAAGGTGACTTACTGCACATTATGTGCGATGCGCCTATATGTCCCAACCGTAAACAAGTAGCTAATAAAGTTACCCAGTTTGTCCGCCAGTTAAAATTACCGGGAATCACCGGGGTAAGGGTTTACGGTCGTCGTGCGGGAAATAAAGAACCAGTTTGGCATCATGGCGTAGATTTTGTGCAGCGCCAACGTTTAGTTCCCGAAGCTACCCCAGAGTTTGCTGCGGCTTCTGAATATGTGGGTGAACTGATAGTTAAAGATAGCCAAGAACCCATTTTCCGCCCCGATTTAACCTCAGAAGAAGTTCAAAATTTTGTCACAGAAGTAGCGCGAGATTGGATTGTCACTACCAGCACAACATTTAAAAATTTATTGTTAGGCACACAAATATTTACAGAAGTCGGACAGTCAGATGTAGCAGATCCTGATTTACAAGGTGGACTTAAAGTTGCTTTAGTTTGGGGAACATTGGGACTATTGCTCACACTCCAAACTGATTGGATTAGTGGTCAACTGATTGCTCGGACATTACCACATAAACCACAGGTAACTAATGTTGCTGCATCTGCTGAACAAAAGCCGCCAGCACCCGCCAAAGCCAAACATAAAGAAAAATTAGAATTCTTGGCTAATTCATCTGGGCAGAAATTATCAGATTCCAAAAATTCAGCCTTTAACGCCTCTGGGTTTACGGTTAATGAGGATGATCCTGAGCCTACAGCTTTAACAGCCGCACCATTAAAAGAAAAAGCCACAGCATCGGCTATTTTATTAGCAGCGCGATCGCAAATGCCAAGTTTTAATGCCCGGCAATTAGATGAGCAACTAGCATTGTATCGACAACAATTAAATATTAAAGGCAAGCCGCCAGATATCTTAATTATTGGTTCTTCGCGGGCTTTGCGGGGAGTTGATCCGGCTGCATTAGCCAAAGGGTTAGGAAAACAGGGATATCCCAATCTTGACGTTTTTAACTTTGGTGTAAATGGTGCGACAGCCCAAGTTGTAGATTTTATTATTCGTCAAGTACTAGAGCCAACAGAACTGCCAAAACTCATTCTTTGGGCTGATGGTTCTCGTGCTTTTAATAGTGGTCGAGACGATATCACATTTAATGCGATCGCTGCTTCTCCAGGCTATCAAAAAATCTTAGAAAAAGCCCAGAATACTGCTGTTGATGAAGAAACTGCTAAAAATCCGGCAATATCTCCAGAAAAACCCAAACCTGATAAAAAGCCAGATGAAATTACTAATTATCAAGCTATAAATAATGGGTTCAATCAGATTTTAGCTGCTTTTTCTAGTACCTATCAAAATCGTAACCAGCTTAAATCCTTACTGCATAAGCAATTTGATAGTTTGCCATTAATTAGCGATCGCAATTCCCCCCAGACACCCTCAACTGAATCGATTTCTGAAAGTTCCGAAGATGAAGCTTCTCTGCAAGCAGTTGATTTTGATGGTTTCTTACCCTTATCGGTACGGTTTAATCCGGCTCGATACTATCAAAAACATCCCAGAGTTACTGGCAACTATGACAATGACTATAAATCATTTCATATAGAAGGCAATCAAGATACAGCCTTCCAAGAAGTTTTGAAATTTACTCAATCTCGGCAAATTCCTCTGGTGTTTATTAATATGCCTCTCACTGCTGAGTATTTAGATCCAGTCCGCAAAAAATATGAGCAAGAATTTCAACAATACATGATTCGGTTAGCGGCTAATCCTAATTTTATTTATCGAGATTTTAGCCAACTTTGGCCAAGAACAAATGATTATTTTTCTGACCCCAGCCATCTTAACCGCTTTGGTGCTTACGAAGTCTCGAAAAAACTAGCAATCGACCCCGTAATTCCTTGGTCAACGAAATAGGGAGGGGAGACAAGGATGAAAACTCACAAATAACAAATGACCATTGACTAATGACTAAAATATGAACTTTATATCAATTTCCTACGGCATATTTTTACTTAGTATATTAGGCATTTACTGGACTGTAGCCGAACAAAAATGGCGCTTATGGACTTTATTAATTGCCAGTCTGGCTTTTTATGCTTCGTGGAGTATTCAATACATCCCGCTTTTAATCACATTGACCTTTATTAACTTTCGCTTGGGTAGAGAAATTGGCAAAAATACTTCTCCGGGCGAACATAATCTTGATTGGCAAATTTCTAATGAAGAATGGCAGTATGCTAATGCAGATTGGAGTAGTCGTAGACTAAAATTATTATGGCTAGGTGTCATATTAAATGTTTTATTATTGCTAGGATTTAAATATATTTCTCCCATATTAAACCTAGTTTTTCCCATACAAACCAATGCGCCAGACGCATCTTTTAAAATAATTGCACCTTTGGGAATTTCATTTTTCACTTTTGAGTGTATTGCTTATTTAATAGATGTTTATCGCGGCGCTCCTGCTACTGACCATTTTCTGAAATTTGCTACCTACAAACTGTTTTTTGCCAAATTAATTTCCGGGCCAATTACGCGCTATCACAACTTAGCAACTCAGTTAAATACACTTCAATTTCCCACCGCTGAAAGAGTAGCCGAAGCATTATGGTTAATTGCTAGAGGTGCAGTCAAAAAAGGACTTTTGGCAGATAATTTAGGTATTTTTGTAGATTTATGCTTTGGAAATTTGCAACGCGCAGGTAGTGGTGATCTTTGGTTAGCGACTTTTGCCTATGGTTTGCAATTATATTTAGATTTTAATGGTTATGTAGACATTGCTCGTGGCACGGCTTTGTTGTTTGGTTTAGTTCTGCCAGAAAATTTTGATTTTCCTTATTTCAGCACCAGTATTGCCGATTTTTGGCGGCGCTGGCATATAACTTTAGGTGATTGGTTACGTAACTATGTGTATTTTCCTTTAGGTGGTTCTCGCCGTGGTTTGATGCGTACCTGCTGGAATTTATTTATTGTGATGGTAATTGCAGGTATTTGGCATGGTTCCGCCTGGGGTTTCTTTGTTTGGGGTATTCTCCACGGAATTGCTTTAGCCGTTCATCGCCTAACAGATGATTTGAGCGATCGCCACGAAAAAATAGCGCATTTCTGGCAAAATCCTTTTGGTATATTTATTGCTTGGCTGTTAACTCAGTTGATGGTTTTTACTTCTTGGATTTGGTTTCGTTTACCTAATCTCCAAGATTCTTCTTTAGTATTTCAACATCTTTGGGGTTACACTGCTGATGCACAGTTCGCCCAAAAAGTGTACGTAGAAGCTTTAACTATTAGCCCTTACCAACTAACCTGGATGCTGATGATTTTAGCGGCTTTTATTGGGCTGGTCTACGCTTTGAATGGTCGATTAAAACTAGAGTTAAACTGGCCAATTAAGCTGGTTTTCGTACCCTTGTGCTTTTATATTGTGTGGTTGTTAGCACCAGAAGGCAGCTTACCTTATATATATTTTGATTTTTAAGCTCAAACACATCTCAAATGAAGAACTTGTCGTAATTTGTATTCACAAAATAATAATTCACTTCTCAATGGAATACATACCGCTACTCACATAATATTTTTATGAGAGAATTTAAAGTTAATTTGTAAATAAATGTAAAGCTATGTAACTAGCGATCGCTGCAATAAAATTGATGAGTTATTGAAATCTCTTACCTCATTTAAATCAAGGCTTTTGCTGCTGTTAATCGTGACTATAAATCCGAGTCAAAGCTTTACATTCAAGTGAGTAAAATTCAAGAATATATTACAGAATATTAAGCGAAACATCCGATTAAAGTAAATTCATGTAGACTTATTTCAGCAGGCAAGAAAAAATTGTCTGTCCAATATTTAACGAAACATAGCAATCATAAGAAAATGACCACAACCTTACAACAGCGCTCTAGCGCCAACGTATGGGAACGGTTCTGCAACTGGATCACCAGCACCGAAAACCGCATTTATGTCGGTTGGTTCGGTGTATTGATGATCCCTACATTGCTGGCCGCAACCACCTGCTTTGTAATCGCTTTCATCGCTGCTCCTCCAGTAGACATCGATGGTATCCGTGAACCTGTTGCTGGTTCTTTGATCTACGGAAACAACATCATCTCTGGTGCAGTTGTTCCTTCTTCTAACGCGATCGGTTTGCACTTCTACCCAATCTGGGAAGCAGCATCCTTAGATGAGTGGTTATACAACGGTGGCCCTTACCAATTGGTAATTTTCCACTTCCTCATCGGATGTGCTTGCTACATGGGTCGTCAGTGGGAACTATCCTACCGCTTAGGAATGCGTCCTTGGATCTGCGTAGCTTACTCCGCGCCTTTGGCATCTGCTACCGCAGTATTCTTGATCTACCCAATCGGTCAAGGTTCCTTCTCTGATGGTATGCCCTTGGGTATTTCTGGAACATTCAACTTCATGATCGTGTTCCAAGCAGAACACAACATCTTGATGCACCCCTTCCACATGTTAGGTGTGGCTGGTGTATTCGGTGGTTCTTTGTTCTCCGCAATGCACGGTTCTTTGGTAACTTCTTCCTTGGTTCGTGAAACAACCGAAACTGAATCTCAAAACTACGGTTACAAATTCGGTCAAGAAGAAGAAACCTACAACATCGTAGCTGCACACGGTTACTTCGGTCGCTTAATCTTCCAATACGCGTCCTTCAACAACAGCCGTTCCTTGCACTTCTTCTTAGCTGCATGGCCTGTAGTCGGTATCTGGTTCACAGCACTAGGTATCAGCACAATGGCGTTCAACTTGAACGGTTTCAACTTCAACCAGTCTGTGATTGACTCCCAAGGTCGCGTCATCAACACCTGGGCTGACATCATCAACCGCGCTAACCTGGGTATGGAAGTAATGCACGAGCGTAACGCTCACAACTTCCCCTTAGACTTAGCTGCTGGTGAAGTTAAGCCTGTTGCAATGAGCGCTCCTGCTATCAACGGTTAATTTTCTAGAGAAGTTGTTTGACAACTTCTCTAATTAATCAAAACGCTCTCCTGAAAAGGGGGGCGTTTTTTGTTTGTACATCTGTATAAAATCGCTCTTAGCTTTCGGGTATCATAACTACAACGTAAATATTTTAAATCAATGGCTGCAAATAGAATCAAGGTTGCCAAAGATAAAGCCGAGTTAGTTAAATCATTAGTCGCCTCAAAAGACACAACAGGGCCTTTTCAAACTTATGTAGAAGTGATGGTATTTGCTGCTGCTTTAGGTGTTAGATATAAAAAGCGTATACCTTTAGGCGAGACTACCAAAAGAGAACCTTCCCCCATTCCCCAAGAGAACTTTGTCTCTTTGGGGCATGAATTAATAATTAAATTATTAGGAATTAATGAAACACAAGATATAGAGATTATTTCTTCACGAGAAGAAGAATATGAAGATAAACGCACCCAAATTTTTGAAGAATACGCTAATGGCGGACTAGAAATTTTACAAACTGAATTACGTGGAGCAGTAGATTATTCAGAGCGTATTCTTTTATTCTTAATTGCCGAAAAAGATAATAAGGAACCTATACATGAAGAATTTGACCTTACCAGATTTTTAAGTTAATTTTTGAATGAGCTTAATAAAATTATGAAGACCTTCAATTACTATTATGAATCTTTTTCTCAATTAAATGTAAGTACTAGTCAAAAACGTGGTGTTGCTAAATATAAACCAATATTAATTTTAACTATAATTGATTTAGTTACACGAGGAATTCTTAATGAGAATAAAATTCCAGTATCAGAAGAATTAGTTCAAACATTTAAGCGATATTGGAGTATTTTAGGTTCTAAATCTTATCAAGGTGGTCTACACTATCCATTTATTCATCTACAAAGTGAAGGGTTTTGGCATTTAGAATTTAAGCCTGATTATAATGGACTTCAGCCAAAAACAACCAACAAGCTAAGAGAGTCTGTTGAATATGCTTCGTTAGATGATGAACTATTTGATTTTTTACAAGATGAATATTCAAGGCAAGAGTTAATTGATGCACTGGTAATAACTTTCTTTCAAGAGCAGCAAGAAGAATTTGAAGATATTTTGCAAATTAACCAATCTTTTCAAGAAGAAGACTTACCCACATTAACGAACTTTGATCATAATCTAAAATGTGGTGTTAGAAAAGCTTTCATTAGAAATGCTTTTTTCCGAAAAACTATTGTTCATATATATGATTCCAAATGTGCTTTTTGCGGACTTCGAGTTACTAAAGCCGCAAATCAAAATATTGTAGATGGCGCACATATCAAACCATTTGCCCAATTTTATGACAGCAGAATACATAATGGTATTGCTCTGTGTAAGAATCACCATTGGGCTTTTGACCGTGGTTGGTTTACTGCTGATGAACAATATAAAATTATTGTAAGTAGGGGATTAGAAGAAATCTCTCCCCATATTAAACCTATGAAATATTTTCACGGTGAAAGGCTACTGTTACCAAATAAAGAGCAATACTTTCCAGAATTAGAAGCACTGCAATGGCATCGCCAAAATATATTTCAAGAGTAACTACAAAATAGGTGGAAGCCCTACTTCTTTTAGTTCTACGAATTCACCATCAAAACCTATAGTTTTATTTTCTACAGTCCTAGCATTAGCTAAAGCCTTACGAAGTTCAGCGCGTTCCATTGAATCTTGAATTCCACCCAAAATGTAAATCAATAACTTTGCAGCTAATTCTTTTCCAGAAACCTGGACTCGCTTTTTATTAGGGTCATACAAAACCCCATACCAAATAGATTGAGGATATTCCATACCAGTAAAACCGCCTTGTTGGTCAAACTTTTTCAATTTTTTGAAAATACTGGTTAGAGAAAACCCTTTTTTAAATACTAAAAATCCTAAAGCCTGGGCTATAGCAACTTGCGCTACAGGACGGAAAAGTATATTGGCTTCACCACCACCTTTTTCAAAACTAAATCTTCGCAAAACTGGTGTATCTTCATGTTCCAAAATCTTGTAGCTAGGTAAATTCGCCAAGTTATCAAACAGCTTTTTAAATTCCGCAATTCCCTGCTCAATTTCTTCGTCTTCTGGACGCATCGGAATCAAACCTTTTTCTAATGGTTTCCAGTGAGGAACTTTTTGACCTAAATATCGCTCAGACATATCTTGTAGCGCTTGCAATGTCGTCAAAACTGTAGAGTTCGCCGCTACAGTTGCACTATTCCAATTAACACGCGGGTTTCGATTTGGACGTTGTTCTAAAAGTGGGTGAGTTACTGCTATTTTTCGCGCCACAATAGAAAAACCGTCATCTTCATTTAACTGTGCTAACTGACCTTTGGTTAAAGGTGCAGCCATCAAATTAACATGGACAAAAATCGACCTTACCCTTCTTCTAGCTTCGTTACGAGTTTCCCCAGAATTTACTGCACAAATGAACTCAATACCAATTTTTTCTTTAGGTAAGCTTTGTAAATAAGCAGGGTCTACTTGATATTGCTCGATTAAATCTGACACTGTAATAAAACTATCATCAGCAGTTTTATCTTTCTTATATCGCTGGAGTTTACCAGTTTTAATTAACTCAATTAAACCCTGAACTCCCATTAGCCTATGTTGACCATCTAGTGCATAAATGGTGACATTCTCTTCAGAAACATTCAGTAAGCCTACCTTCCCATCTTTATCTAGAGGCGTAAAATCGGTAGTAGATTTTGTAGCCCGTTCTTCACTATCCCACTCAGATGCTTTAGCATCATCCACCCAAGGCTGGTTAATTACTACCAGAACTGGGGGAAACTTATGATTTTTTCTTGCAGCTAAATACTGAACTAACGGTGCTTGACGCGACCAGTCAACGGGACGCTGTTGAATTTCATCGATACTATCTGCGTCAATTTCAATGTTATCTGTCTCTTGATTGTACTTTTTTTGTAGCAGAGGTAAACCAGAAGCGAAATGAACTCTGCTAGCAAACCATTCTAAGCTGACGGAACCAACATAAGCTTCACTTCCGCCCATCTCAGTTTTTTGAACGAGAATTTGGTCTTTTTTCTCTAAAAACTTATCTAAAAGTAAAGCTAGTACCTCTTTTTCCTTGTTTTCTCTCTCCAGGTACTCTTTAGCGATATCAGCAGTTGGGTCAGATGCAATGTCTCTCATATTAATTTTTAAAAACTTAGTCTTGTAACCTAGCTATATTGTCCAAAAAGTTAGATACTAATAAATCAGTTTTTAAAAACTTTTTGGGAAGCCGCGCATTCCATACGCTGGAGTAAAAAGCGGTAACGCCCAAATGTCCAGAGGTAGGAAGCAATGACTGAAGCACAACAACCAGAAAATAAAGGTCAGCAGACACGTACTGTAGCAGAGTTGGTAGAGTATATCCAAGTTCTGACAACTGAAATTCAAGAATTGTATTGTTTGGATGCCATACCTTGGGTTGTTGGTTATTCGGGGGGTAAGGACAGCACAGCGACTTTACAGCTAGTCTGGAATGCGATACTGGAACTCCCACAGGAGAAGCGAACTAAGCCAATCCATGTTATTACAACTGATACAGGTGTAGAAAATCCTTATGTAGCTGCTTGGGTACGCAACTCACTAGTGCAAATGAAAATAGCGGCTAAAGAACAAAAAATGCCTGTAGAACCGCATTTATTACAACCAGATGTTAAACAAACATACTGGGTGGGTTTAATTGGCAAAGGCTACCCGGCACCACGTCATAAATTTCGTTGGTGTACTGGACGATTGAAAATTGATCCGTCTAACCTTTTTATCCGTAATGTTATCAGAGCTAGTGGTGAAACAATTGTTGTACTAGGAACACGCAAAACTGAAAGTACCAATCGTGCTTCTATCATGGCCAAACGTGAAATTGGCCGAGTACGAGAACGCCTTAGCCCTCATCCCAGCCTCGTTAACTCATTGCTTTACACTCCTATAGAAGATTGGCGCACTGATGAAGTTTGGCTGTATTTAATGCAATGGGATAATTCTTGGGGATACAGTAACAAAGACTTATTTGCTATGTATCGAGGTGCAACAGCCGATAATGAATGCCCCTTAGTTGTTGATACTTCTACCCCTAGTTGTGGTAGCTCTCGTTTTGGATGCTGGGTTTGCACACTGGTTAATAGTGATAGGTCTATGCAAGCGATGATTCAAAATGATGAGGAAAAAGAATGGCTACAACCTTTAATTGATATTCGCTTAGAAGAATTAAACATTGATCATGATCGTGATAAACGAGACTTCCGCCGTATATGGGGAGAAGTTCAACTATTTGAACGTAACTTAGATGGAGAGATTTCTATTGAACCAATACCCGGCCCTTACGTTAAATCTTGGCGTGAACATCTATTAACACGACTCTTAGAAGCGCAAACAAAAATCCGTCAAACAGCACCAGAAAATATGCGCGATATCAGCCTTATCTCTATTGAAGAATTGAGTGAAATTCGGCGTATTTGGTTAGAGGAAAAACACGAGTTTGACGACAGTTTACCCCGCATTTATCAAGAAGTGACTGGTGAAGAATTTAAAGACCCACGGCCAGGCGCAGACCTTAGCTTATTAGGTAGCGATGAATGGACTGTGTTAGAAGAAATCTGTGCTGGTAACGAGATGCACTTAGAATTGATGGCGAAACTTTTAGACACAGAACGTCAATTTCGCAAAATGTCCCGTCGTGTAGGAATTTACGAAAGCTTAGAAAAATGTTTTGCTACCAGTTCTCGTTCTAAAGATGAAGCAGTGAAAAATGCTCATTTAAAACGAGATTTGAAAACAGCAGTTGAGCAAGGTGATATTAAAAAAGTCAAGCAGCTAACTTTAGCAGATTTTACCGCACCAGATGAACAAACAAGTACAGCCGATACACAAATTGATACTGCTGACAATGCAAAAACTTGGTCAAATATGAAATTTAAAAAGAAACAGACAAAGGCTTAAACTTGCTGGTCATCATTAGCATCTCCTAAGTACAGCCTAATAAACTCGTCTGCGGCGGCTGGATTAATTTTTCTGAGTGCATCACGAATTTCTAACAGCTTATCAGCAACGGGGTCTGTCATTTCATTAATCCAACGGTGAACGTTTGGCCGTCCTGTTCCCATTGTTACTGCTAACTTGTTTTGGCTGATGCTGTATGTTTCTAACACCTGTTTCAACGCTTTTCCTGCTTTTCCCATGCCTTTGATTGTGTCAAAGGCTCATAACCTAGTAAATGTTCTGTATATGTAACAAACGGTGTAAGATTATCTTGTTACGTTTATGTAACAGTAACTTTTACCAGCAAGCAGGTAAATTTCCATGACTAAAAGCTTTGTAGCCGAGACTATTCAAACCACCCCGTCGCTTGTTTCTACTCACAACTTTACAGAAACAACACCCGATAGAGAGTCTGTCAAAGTAGTAATTTATGGTTCTAAAAGAGGTGTTAACAACACAATTTTGACTTTATACAAACTTGGTTTTGCGGAAGTTAACGAGTGGAGTCCTTTATTACCTAGTTCTAGCCCTGGCGAAGTTATGAGTATTTTAACAAGGCATATTCTGACAAACTAATTAGTGGTTCATCGCATTCATTTTAAGACGTGGGAGTGGTCAGATCCCCGACTTCTTTAAGAAGTCGGGGATCTCAAAACCCATCTAGCCTTTTATCTATAAAGACAAATGATATTTTTGGAACTGGTATTACAAAATTTTGGCCCTTATTCTGGCAGACAAGTAATTAATCTTGACCCAAGAATTGAAGAAAATCCCCGCCCGATTCTTTTATTAGGCGGTATGAATGGCGGCGGAAAAACTACGCTGATGGATGCAATTCGTCTGGCATTATATGGACAACGCGCTCAATGTTCGACGCGCGGTAATTTGAGCTATAGTGATTTTTTAAATCAATGTGTTAATAGTAAAGCTACTCCTGCTGAAAAGACACGTATTGAGTTACTTTTTGAACATATCGAAGATGATCAGCCAGTAAAATATCGGATTGTGAGAACTTGGGAGAAAAATCCTAAAGATGGTAGAGATGCTTTAGGAATTTTAGGTGACGATGATACTTGGCCTGTTGATTATCTGATAAATATCTGGGATGACTATATAGAAAATTTACTACCTTTAGGAATTTCTAATTTATTTTTATTTGATGGCGAACAAGTTAAAGAACTAGCAGAACAAGAAACACCACCACCAATTGTTGTTGAAGCTATTCGTGGGCTGTTAGGGCTAGAATTGGCTGACAAATTAGCAGTTGATTTAGATGTTTTAATCAACCGCAAGCGTAAAGAGATGGCTGATACTAAAGATTTAGCTAATCTCGAAGTTATTGAAAAGAGGTTATTACAACAGCAAGAAGATTATCAAGTCACAGAACAAGAGTTAGCTAATTTAAAAAATCAAGTTGAAGCATTAGAAACTATACAGCGAGAAGCTTTAGACAAATTTGTATCTGATGGTGGTAAAATCGCTGCTGAACGTAGTCAGTTAGAGGAGAAACAAAAGGAAAAAACTACAGATCTAGAAACCATTCGCCAATCTTTATGTGAGTTAGCTGCTGAGATTTTACCTTTAGCTTTAATTCCTAATTTATTGAGTCAGGTACAAGCACAGGGAACAAATGAATTTCGGACTCAACAAGTGCAACTTGCGAGAGATGTTTTGCTTGATCGAGATAAACGGTTACTTGATTGGCTAAATCAGTTAACTATTGCTGCTGATCAAGTTGATAAAATCCAATCTTTTTTAGCGGAGGATGTCGATAATTTATATGCAAATTCACTTCAAGCTGAAGCACCTTGGTTATTAGCTGACGAAGAAAGCTTGAGCCAGTTAGATAATGTGAGATATCATTTACAAAATGCTTGTAATTTAGCAAAACAACATTTGGTTAAACTGAAAAATCTGCAAGAAGAAATTATTACTTTAGAAAGACAAGTGCAGACCGCCGCCGAACCAGAAGCTTATCAAAAGCTATGTGAAGCTGTGGAAGCAGCACAAAAAGAAGTTGTACAAGCTAAAGCAAATTACGAAACTACTCGGATAAAATTAGCAGCGTTAACAGAGGCGATTGAAATAACCAAAAAAGAATTAAACGATTATACTGACAAAAATATAAAACATAAAAATAGAGAACATATTATTACCTCAGCTACTAACGTTCAAGAAACGCTGAAACTTTTTCGAGAAAAATTAACGCTGAGGAAGCTAAATAAATTAGAGGAGGAAGTGAAGAACTGTTTCCTCTATTTACTGCACAAATCAGATTTAGTATTTCGCATTGCTATTGATACTAAAACCTTTGCCTTATCTCTGTTTGATTTTGAGGGTAAACAGGTTCCTAAACATCGATTGTCGGCTGGGGAAAAACAACTACTGGCGATCGCCTTCCTTTGGGGACTCGCCAAAGTCTCTGGCTTGCGCTTACCAGTAGCCATTGACACACCACTTGGCAGACTTGACTCTTCCCACCGCCAAAACCTAGTAGAAAAATACTTCCCCGCCGCCAGCCATCAAGTAATTCTGCTTTCTACTGATACGGAAATTGGTAAAAAAGAAGTCGAAACGCTGAGGAAAAATGAAGCGATCGCCCGCGAATACCTCCTCAAATACGACTCATCCACTCGTCAAACTACAGTGATGGAAAATAAATATTTTTGGTAAAAGATATGGAATCTCCAATCGAAAGAATTAAACTTTCTCAAACAGCTAAAGACCAACTATTAAAACTCCGTCGTAACACCAAAATTGATCAATGGAATATCTTGTGTCGTTGGGCGTTTTGTCGTTCCCTCGCTGAAGCAACACCACCATCACCCGTACCCATTCCTCAAGATAGTAATGTGGAAATGACATGGCGCGTCTTTGGTGGCGAAATGTCTGATATTCTGCTCCTCGCCCTCAAGCAACGCTGTCATAATGATGGCTATGCCACAGATAAAGAAACCTTAGCAACTCAATTCCGGCTACATTTGCATCGTGGGATTGGTTATTTAGCAGGCGATCAAAATATCAAGAAAATTGAAGATTTGATTGCGATCGCCCTAGAGAAGATATAAGGATTAATGTAGTTCTTCTTGATAACTTTATGCCGGAGAGCTACTTAGAAATTGATCGTCATCGCGCTGCGATCGCCCGCACAGAAATCTCTCGTCCTGTAAGATTAGCCATAGAATGGTCAATCATCAATCAGGACACAACTTTTTTTGACTACGGCTGCGGTTATGGTGGTGATGTGCAGCGCGTCGGGAACCTCGGCTATAGCAGTAACGGTTGGGATCCTTACTACTATCCCAATCAGCAAATTACGCCTGCTGATGTAGTTAATTTGGGTTACGTTGTCAACGTCATCGAAGATTTAGAAGAACGCAACCAAAGCCTCATCAAAGCCTGGGAACTCACTCGCAAAGTTTTAATTGTGGCGGCTCAAGTATTAATTAATGCTCCTAGCAAAGCCCAACTCGCTTACAATGATGGCATTGTCACTAGCCGTAATACCTTTCAAAAATATTACGAGCAAGCAGAACTTAAAAAATATATTGATGAAATTCTCAATGTTGATGCAGTCCCGGTAGCATTGGGTGTTTACTTTGTTTTCCGCGACGAAGCCGAAAAAGAAAGTTTCAAAGCCATTCGCTTCTTTTCGCGCACTTATACACCGCGAGTCCGCATTCCTAGCAAGCGTTTTGAAGACTATCAAGAACAACTTGCACCACTGATGGCATTTTTTACCAAACGCGGGAGATTACCTGTCAAGGGTGAATTAGCCAACGAACAAGAACTACTAAGCGAATTTGGTAACTTCCGCCGCGCCTTTGCGGTTGTGCTGCAAGCCACCGATGAAGCAGAATGGGATGCGATCGCCTATCATCGTTCTTTAGATATTCAAGTTTACCTTGCCCTTACTCACTTTGATCAACGCCCCAAATTCTCACAACTAGCGTCAGAAATGCGCCACGACATTAAAGCTTTCTTCGGTAGTTACGAAGAAGCTTGCGAAGTTGCTGACCAAAAACTATTTAGTTTAGGTAGACCAAAAGTAGTCCAAACAGCTTGCGAAAAAAGTAAAATTGGCAAGCACACACGCGGCGCACTTTACGTTCATGTTTCCGCCCTCGCCGCCCTCGACCCCTTACTCCGCATTTACGAAGGTTGCGCCAGCCGAACTATTGGGCGTGTTGATGGGGCGACGCTAATCAAATATAACCTTGACCAACCGCAAATATCCTACTTATTTTATCCAGACTTCGACACAGACCCCCATCCAGCCTTAAACGCCAGCATCACAATTGACTTAAAAACTTTATACGTCACTCACCGAGACTATGCAAATCGGGCAAACCCACCTGTTCTGCATCGTAAAGAAACCTTTGTCATGTCTAACTATCCCCAATACGAAGAATTTGCTAAACTTACACAACAAGAACAGGAATTAGGTTTACTTCAGCAAAAAAGTGATATTGGCACCCGTGAAGGTTGGCAAAAATGCCTTGCTACACACCAAGTAGAAATCAGAGGACATCAAGTTCATACAATTAAAAAAAGTTAAGTAATCTGGCTCGTGCTTGTTGTAAACAAATAGTTAATTTTTCAGCTAAAAATTTGACGTTTGGTTCATGAATCATGGTTGCATGAGAACCAGGCATTTCATAGTTTTCTAAACCGCCAGATGCTAAATGACTCCATCCCAAATCAGGCTTTATCTCTAAACCTATTTCTGATTTACTGGCGCGAAACACAGTCAATTTACCAGGATAAATTAAGGGTAAATACAGCGTTCCTGCTTGATGGTTAGCCCAAGTGACAGCCAACATTTGCAAGTCAAGCGGTGAGCGTTTGATATAACGCAGATAAAGCTGATAAAAAATGCTGACCTTCCCTACTGTAAAATGCCAATTTATCCTGTTCCATAGATAAGCTAATTGGTCTTTTGGTTTCAAACTTAAAAGTTTAAATAAATGAAAAAACTGAGATTTTTCCAATTGGTTGGCTGGAGTATTTCCAGAAAGTGAAGATGGAGTGTCTAACAAAGCCAAAAAAGCAACTTCTTCTCCTTGAGCATAAAGTTGTTGAGCCATCTCAAAAGCTACCATACCTCCAAATGAAAAGCCTGCTAAAAAATAAGGGCCATGACTCTGAATCTGGCGGATTTCTTGAAGATAGCGAGATGCCATTTCGACAATAGAAGTACAAGGTGTTTGTTGCCCATCCAGTCCCTGTGCTTGTAACCCATAAACTGGTTGATCTGGTTCTAAATACTTGACCAAGTCTCGATAAAAGAGGACATTACCTCCCATTGCATGAACCAAGAACAGAGGCGGTTTAGTACCAGCGGTTTGAATTGGCACTAAAGATGAAAACGGTACGGATTTTTCTTGGTCAGTTAACACATTAGCTAATTGTTCTATTGTTTGCGCCATCAAAAAAGTAGATAAGGGCAAGCTTTTACCCAACTTGCGGTTAATCTCAATTAATAACCGCATTGCTAACAGTGAGTTTCCTCCCAACTCAAAAAAATTATCTTTCACCCCAAGAGATTGAATTCCTAAAACTTGTTGCCAAATCTGGGCTAATTGCAGTTCTAATGAGTTACTAGGAGCGATAAATTCTGTGAGCTTTTGGATAAATGACTCAGGTGCAGGTAGGCTGCGACGGTCTACCTTGCCATTTGGATTTAATGGCAGTGCATCCAAAAATACAAAGGTCGCAGGTATCATATACTCAGGCAATTTATCTTGCAAAAAGCGATGCAATTGACTTTGACTAGGGATTTGTTCTGGATGGGCAACAACATAGGCCACAAGTCTCTTGTTACCAGGAACATCCTCTCTCGCCATCACCAAGGTTTGTTTTAGCGCTGGATGCTGGTTGAGTGTGGCTTCGATTTCTCCTAGTTCAATGCGAAAGCCGCGAATCTTCAGTTGTTGGTCGATGCGACCAAGGAATTCAATGTTACTGTCTGGTAAATAACTAACTAAATCTCCAGTTTTGTACAAACGCGCGCCTGGTTCTTGGCTAAAAAGGTGGGGAATGAACTTCTCTGCTGTTAGTTGCGGACGGTTGAGATAGCCCCGCGCTAGACCAACTCCACCAATGTACAGTTCACCCGGTTCACCGATCGCAACAGGCTGCAAATCCTCATTTAAAATATAAATTTCTGTATTGGTAATAGGGCAACCAATCGGAGCCACAAGATAATTAGTTCCTCTTTGGCACTTCCAGAAACTAGCATCAATGGAAGCTTCTGTTGGCCCATAGCAATTAAATAGCACATTATCCAGGCACAGGCGCTCAAAGAAACGCTCTATGAGTTCAACGGGTAAAGCTTCGCCGCCACAGGTAATATGTCTGAGACATCGGCAATTTTCAATTCCCTTCTCTTCTAACAAAACTTGGAGCATAGAAGGTACTAGTGCCATGACAGTAATCTGCTGTTCGCAAATTACTTTAACTAAATAAGCACTGTCTCGATGTCCTTCTGGATGAGCCATGACTAACTGTGCGCCAAAGCATAATGGCCAGAATATTTGCCAGACGGAGGGATCAAAGCTAAAAGAAATTGTCTGCAAAACTTTGTCTGCGGCTGTTAATTTAAAGCTCGTTTGTCGCCAGTAAAGCTGATTATAAATGCCTTTGTGGGGAATCATTACACCCTTTGGTTGTCCTGTGGAACCAGATGTGTAGATGACATATATGAGGTTATCAGGACTAGTTTTATTGATTGGGTTTTCTTGACTGTTTTGAGCAATTACCTGCCAATCTGAATCAAGACAAATTACTTTGCCGCTGAGATTTGGTAGGCTTGGGAGGAATTTTTCTTGGGTTAGTAGTATAGGCGCTTGGGTATCTTCCAAGATGAAGGCTAAACGCTCTAAAGGATAGGATGGATCTAAAGGCACATAAGCACCTCCAGCTTTGAGAACTGCTAATATTGCGATCGCCATTTGCAGCGATCGTTCTAAACAAATGCCCACTAATACTTCTGGGCCAACTCCCAAATAGCGCAGGTAATGGGCTAACTGGTTCGCCTGCTGATTTAACTCCCTATAAGTAAGTTGCTGATTTACTTTTCTCTTATCGGAGATGCTACGCGAATGAGAAGCTAATACCAGTCCACTCAAGTCGGAGAATGCTCCTACTTGAGTGCCTTCGCTATGCACGTCTAAAAATACCACGGCTATTTCATCAGGAGAACTTTCTACTTGTTGCTCAAATAGCTCGTGAATACACATAGACGAAGTATTAATTACTTCAGTCGTGTAACACTCCTGTAAAGAGGTGAAAGTCTCAGTATTACTCAAAGTATTGACCTTATTGTTCATCTAAGTTTAATAAAAAGTTCGATATTTATTAATTTATTTCATAGAATATTAGATTATTTTCTTTTGCTATCTGTTTTTTTGCTAAATCTAGTGCTTGACAAGCAGTTTTAAATTTATTTTCATCTTTGAATTTTTTCCGGAATTGTTTTAAATAAGCTTCTAAATATCTAACTTGAGAATATATATCATCGGCACTTAGAAGAAAAGGCAGATCAGACTCAACCATAAAACGAATTGCTAACATTGGAATAGGACTGCGAAGAGGACGAAAATTGGGATTGTGTAATCCACCCGTTTCATTACGCTTATGAAATTCTCCTAACATTAATCCTGATTCTACAAAGAATGGCTTGAGTTGCTTTTGGATACTGTCAATTAATATCGTCGCTTCTTCATTTTTTATCTCAGGAAAGATGAGTATTATCGCTTTATAAATTGATTCTTCTTTGTTTTTTGGTTCTAAATCTAGAAAAGCATTCCGATAACTTAAAACTATATCTGATATTTCCTGCCGACCTAGATTTTGAGAACGAATAACTTTCAACCTAATACAGTTTGAGTTTAGTGCTTTAGGCATATATGGACAAACATTCCCATTCCTACCTAACTCAGGATGAGGTTTAGCTAAAAAACTTCTCAGCCAATTCCAAGTTTCAACTAAATAAGGAATATCTTGTTGCAGCTGATCAATCTCATCAGGCGTATATAGTTGCACCATATTTTAGCGACTCAATGTTATTAGTTACTAGATTTTCAAACAATCATCTTGATTATAAAAACTCAACTTTTGCAAAATAAATATCCTCTATTAAGTAGATATATATATTTGCATTACATCCTATATAGGAGTAAGTTTTTACAAAATCTATTAACTTAATAAGATAAATTTGGCTTGTTTATCTACTATCTAAAGATAGATAGCTCATTATTAATTTACCACAAAAAAATCATCTAGCTCAATAAAAAAATAGAGTAAATAAGCGATAAAAATACCGCCATAATTATTGAATTATATGAAATTAAATAAGCATTTACTATCTTATTAATAGTTAAACTAACTCTTAACAAAATAGGTTTGTGAGCGCTTAAAAAGCAGCTAGTAACCGTATTGAACGTGTGATTGTTTAAAATTTCTCACAATTCAACACCACAAATAGTATTTAAAAGGTGAATTCATCAAATCTTTATGTAAAAACCCATACCAAGAATTATTTTTAACACAATTATTAAGTCAACCGTTGTTTGAGCGTAAGTGAAGGTATGGCAATTTTGATAAAAGTTATACGCAACTATTCACTAACTATGGCAAGATAACTGCAATTCGCTTAGATGAGTCTAGAAATACTAAAACGATGAGAGAAATCCAAGCATTACGCCAAGCCGTCCAAAGTCGCAAAATGGGCGCGTTGTTATTACTGGGTTTTGCATCTGGATTGCCTTTGTTCTTAACTAGTAGAACATTGCAACTGTGGATGCAAGATGCCAAGGTTGATATCGGCAAAATTACTTTATTTGGTTTGTTAGCGTTACCATACTCCCTAAAATTTTTGTGGTCGCCATTACTAGATAGGTTTGTACCGCCATTTTTAGGTACTAGACGGGGTTGGTTGATAGTTACTCAAATTGGGTTAGCAATTGCGATCGCCACTCTCTCATTACAACAGCCTTCCCAAAGTGACCAAGTATTGCAAATTCTGGCAATCAACTGTCTAATTATCACCTTTTTAAGTGCGACCCAAGACATCGCCGGCGATGCTTACCGTACCGACATCTTAAACCCACTAGAAGCGGAAGCAGGTGCATCGGTTTGGGTATTAGGCTATCGTGTTGCTTTGTTTGTCACCAGTTCCCTAGCCTTAGTATTAGCCGATCGCCTACCTTGGAATGGTGTGTACTTACTCATGGCGGCTTTAATGGCGGGGAGCATACTTGTCACCTTATCTGCGCCTAGAGAACCACAGAGCATTAACCACCGAGAAACTGCGCCTATATCTGCCAAAGATGTGATATTCGTGCTATTTATTACAGCGCTAGTAGCTGGTTTACTGGGAGGCGTTTTTACTGGCTTTATTGCTCTGCCCATATTTTATTGGCTCTTGGCCGCCTTGATAGTCGCTTGGATAGTTTCATCATTATTATTGCCTGATGAGCTACTTGCTGAAGCTCCAGAAAACCAAGCCCCACAAAACTTACAAGAAGCAATTTTTCTACCTTTTAAAGAATTTTTTCATCGGTTTGGCTTGGCTCAAGCTGGAGTAATTCTCATTTTTATCATTCTTTATAAACTGGGTGATTCTTTAGTAGGTATCACCGCTAATTTGTTTTTGCGAGAAATTGACTTTACCAAAACCGAAATTGGGGCAATTCAAGCCGGGATTGGCTTTCTCGCCACAACTGTTGGTGTATTAGCTGGTGGCGTAATCTTAACCAAAATTCACCTAAATCGCGGTTTATGGATATTTGGCATACTGCAATTATTGAGCAACTTGGGTTATTATGCCTTAGCCGTTGCTGGCAAAAATTACTCGTTATTAATCTTGGCAGTAAATATCGAAAACTTTAGCGCCGGATTAGTCACAGTTGCTACAGTGGCATTTTTAATGAGCCTCTGCAATCACCGTTTTACAACCACTCAATTTGCTTTATTTTCTAGCTTAATGGCGATTAGTAGAGATGTTCTTTCAGCACCCGCAGGCGATTGGGCGAAAGCCACAGGCTGGCCTGTATTTTTCTTGTTAACCTTAGTAGCAGCCTTACCAGGATTGTTACTTTTACCGTTTGTTGCGCCCTGGAATCAAAAGCCAGTGGTAATATCTAGACCAGGACTTGAGGAAGAAGATGAGGATGTATGGGAAGCCAAGTAATTGTTGTTATTGGTACATTTATTCTTTTACTTACAGGTTTGTTACTTGGCTATGTCCTGTCACAATTAGTGCTTGGATTCTTGACTTTTAATCTCTTTACTTTTTTTGGTACACTCAGCCTGATTTTAATTTTTGGGACACTTTATTACGTTCTATTTTGGCAATTGCGTCGGGAACAGTCCCAGGTTGTGCCAGAAAATATGTCTGTCACAGAGATTAACGATCGCATCACCGACACTCAACTCAAAAATAGGCTGATTGCTAAGTTAGATGGTGATACTGCTACAGCTGAACGCTTAATTGAGCAAGCAAAGCAAAATTATCCAGGGATGCCAGAAAGTTGGTATTGCGAACGAGTCATTGATGATTTAGAACGCGATCGGCGTTAAGGTTAAAAATAGAGGTTAGAGGCAGGAGGCAGGGGAAAATTCTTCAACTCAGCACTCAGTTTCTTTCTTTTGACTTTTAACTTTTAACTTTTGACTTACTGAATATGGCTATATTTCGTCAATACATCGCCCCACTACTAGTAGTTTTAGTATTTATCGTTGCTTTAGTAGCAGTCAGCGCCCGCATCTTTTTACCTGCCGATATGGCTGCACCCGCACCCATTGAAGGAACTGGGGTGATTTTACCTGCTACTGCTATTGATTTGTTAACCCTCAGCAAATAAAGTGTCTGAGCAATTAATACCAGGGTATTTGATTCGTCGTGGCTCAACATTAGAGCGATCGCTCCTAGTCAAGTTTATGCAACGAACTTACCAGGAGCGTTTTCCCCAGCAAGATTTTGCCCACCTCGCCCGTACTGTTGAGCAATATTTATCCAAAGATACGCCCTTGTGGTGGGTGGATGTCGGGGAGCAGGGGAGCCAGCGCCGTGCGGGGGTTCCCCCCGTTGAGGCGACTGGCGTGAGCAGAGGGGCAGAGGGGCAGAGGGGAGTAACTTACAATACATCTTCCCCCTTGCTCCCTGCCCCCTGCCCCGTTGCTTGTCTTTGGGTGGGGAATGCCGTAGATCAAGTTAATGGCGATCGCCATGCTCATATTTTTTTGCTTTACGTTATCCCAGAACATCGACGGCGGGGCATTGGTAAAGCTTTGATGCAGTATTTAGAAAAGTGGGCAACAGAAAGAGGCGATCGGCAAATTGGCTTACAAGTCTTTGAATCTAACCAACCAGCTTTAAATCTCTACAACCAACTCGGTTATCAAACTCAATCTCTGTGGATGGTCAAACAAATTGGGGTCAATAGTCAATAGTGAGCCAGCGCGGTCTTCTCCCAAAGGGAGAGGCTAACGCCAGCCGTAGGATGCCCAAAGGGCTGTAGGGGGTTTCCCTCATGAGCGACTGGCGTTAGCGACGTTAGGAGCGTCACCCCGAAGGGATCAATGGTCAAAAAGTAGGAGACACAAGCCTACAGGATAAAATTTCACACTTCATATCTCCCAATTTCCCAGACAAATCTAATCATGGTGAACATAAAGTGTACAATAATCTAGCAAATACCTATCAGGCGTAGAATTATTGGCACGGGGGGTTATCTTAAAATCCCACTTGGCATCTAAATGAAGTATGTATGACGACGATGACCTAAGCCTACTCGATCCTGACGTAGAGCTAGAAAGCCCTCTCGATAAAATGGAGCCACTAACTGCTGAGTCAGAAGTGGCAAAACCCGATCCAGAAGTGATGTTAGCCCTTCTGGAAAATCCGCAACCGCAGCAGAGAATGCTGGCGGCGCGTGCTTTTTGTGATATTGAAGATGAAAGAGCTATCCCCCTACTGATTCACCTGTTAACGGATTCATGTCCTTTAGTGCGAGTGAGTGCAGCATATAGTATTGGTCGCAATCCTAGTAAAGAAGCGGTAGAACCGTTGATTGCCCAACTCAACCACGATTGGAACGGTTATGTACGCAAAGGTGTAGTTTGGGCGTTGGGTAATTGCCGCGATCGCCGTTGTTTAGCACCCCTAGCAGATGCTTTAAGAACAGATATTTCCGCTGTACGGTTGTGGTCGGCTAGTGCTTTAGCTCAAATGGCTGAGGTGGGTTACGAAGCTGTTGTTGGGGCAATTCCCGCTTTAATTGAAGCTTTAGTCCAAGACCCAATTTCCGCAGTTCGGAGTAATAGCGCCTGGGCCATTGGACAGTTATGCAAAGAATTGCCCTCTAATATTGTTTATGCCACAGCTATTGATGCCTTAATTCAAGCCTTTGCTGAAGACAAAGATTTGGGCGTGCGAGAAGATGCCAAAGCCGCACTACTCGGCGTAGGCGACCCTCGTGGCTTACAGCTAATCGAAACTTTGGAACAAGAAGGATGGTTTTGAGTAAGTCAAAAGTCAAAAGTCAAAAGTTGCTTTTATAGCTGTAGTTAAATAAATTAGAAAATTGCTGATTATTCAAAGCTTTCATGCAACTGCTTTTAAACTCAGCACTTGGTTATAACTATTGACTCTTGACTATTGACCATTGACTCTTGACTATCTTCACTTATTTTCCGATGGTGGTTTGATTAAGTTGAGGTCATAAGGACGTTCGATGTCATCCTCACCCAAATATTCACCGTTTTGAATTTCTAAAATTACTAAGGGAATTAAGCCAGGATTTTCCACTTTATGTAATGTTGCAGCTGGAACGTAAGTAGATTCATTGCGGTTCAGCAATACTTCTGTCTCTCCACAAGTTACCTTGGCCACACCAGATACTACAACCCAATGTTCATTGCGATGGTAATGAATTTGTGGTTTAATACCATGCCTAGGTTTAATTTCCACGCGACTAATTCTATAGCTATCACCTTCTTCTATAACCTCCACGTTACCCCAGTATCTCGCACCGGAATGTGAAGATAACTCATGGCTCGTGGATTGTTCGTTGTTATCATTTTGAGTCATAAACAAACTGCTCAACGACGACTATTACTATTGTTTAGTAATTTAACGCACATAAGTTGACAATTTGCCATAATAATTGCGGTTAGTTAGTTGAGGACATCAAGTCAGCAAAAACCCACAGTTCACAAGACTTTTTACTCTGTTCTCTGCTGTATTTGGTTTGTGAGCAACTTTGAATAATGAAATTACATCTTGCCGCAACTGCTGTATTGCAATTAAAGTCAGGTTGGTAATATAAAAAATTCGGTCAAAGCCTGATTTTGACGTTGTGGACATTGCCTACCCTAGATTTATTCAGTATGGTGCAAAATATTAGTTAAAATCCTGCTTTTAATAGATAACAAAATAAAAATATTAATTATTCAATATTAATTGATGTATTTTTGGTACCACAACATTTTATCGACTGTAAAACAGGAAGCTAATAACTGTATAAGAATTTTGTAGAGAATGAGGAGACGCTTTGACTGAAGACAAGAAATCACGGGAAAGCGAAATCAGTGAGGTAACGGAGGCGGTAGTTGGTCAGAGAGATTTCAATTTGCCTGAATTTATGATTACGTTGGGTGAAAGTCTCCTGGAAAGTATTACTGATGGTTGTTGGTTTCTGGATCGGGAATGGCGTTGTATCTACATGAATCATTGCCAGATAAAGTTATTTAGTATTGACCAAGAGAATATTTTAGGTAAAAATTTTTGGGAATTATTGCCGGAGACAGTTGACAGCATACTTTACAGGCAATTACATCAAGCCGTAGCCGCACAAATCTCGGTTAATTTTGAATATTTTCATATCAAGTCGCAACGTTGGTTAGAACATCGCGCCTATCCATCGGTTAACGGGATATATGTCTTAACTTTTGATATTACCGAAAAGCAAGCTGTGATTAGCGAACAGGCGCAATGTATTAGCGATCGCCAAGGGGAAGAACAGCGCAAAGCTGCACAGTATGCTGTCACTCGCGTTTTAGCTGAGGCGACCACTTTAGTTGATGCTGTACCCGCAATTTTGCAATCTTTGTGTGAAAGTCTGGGATGGCAATTAGGGGTGATTTGGCAAGTAGATTCTCACCAGAATATTTTATGTCACGTTAATAGTTGGCAATCGCCAAGTAGTAATTTACAAGCCTTCATTGCAGAAAATCAGCAAATAACTTTTGCACCTGGGATGGGACTTCCTGGTCGGATTTGGGAAAGTCATCAACCTACGTGGATTGCCCAAATTAGTGAAGAAAAAAATTTTACTAGAGGTGCAACAGCAATTAACAGTGGTTTAAATACAGTTTTTGGCTTTCCCATCCTTTTAGGGGATGAGATGTTAGGTGTAATTGAATGCTTTAGCAGCCACATTCAAGCACCAGACGAAGATTTGTTGCAAATGATGGCAACAATTGGTAGTCAGATTGGGCAATTTATGGAGCGCAAACGCACAGAAGTAGCACTGCGAGAGAGCCAAGAATTATTTCAGAGTTTTATGCAGCATAGCCCAATTACGGGTTTTATCAAAGATGCAGATGGAAGATATGTTTATGTAAACGCACTTGTAAAAAGACTTTTTAACTGGGAGCCAGCAGATTTAATTGGCAAGACAGATTTTGATTTATTTCCCTGGGAAACGGCTCAACAAGTGCGTAGTCATGATTTAGAAGTATTACATTATGGGCAGATGATTCAGTTTCTAGAAACAGTGCAATTAGAGGATAGGGAATATCATTTTATGACCTTTAAATTTCCCTTCCAAGATGCTGGGGGTCGTCAATTAGTTGCTGGGATGTCGATTGATATTAGCGAACAGCAAGCTGCGCTACGCGATCGCATTCAAGCAGAAGCAGCACTGAATGAAAGTGAAGAAAACTTACGTTTAGCATTACAAGCTGCTCGGATGGTGGCTTGGTCTTGGGATGCTCATACAGGCATAATTCATCGTTCTGCTAACGCCTGTGATGTTTTAGGTTTACTCCCAGAAATGCTGACTGCATCAGGAGAAGAGGGTTGGAACTTAGTTCATCCTGATGATCTACAACAGCACCAAGCCAAAGTCCAAGAAGCGATCGCCTCTCAAGGTAGTTACATCTCAGAGTTTCGCTTTTTGCGTCCAGACAATGGCGAAATTATCTGGGTGGAAGACCGAGGAAAGGTGAATTTTGATCAGGCGGGAAACTTGATTGGTGTCAAAGGCGCATTGTTTAATGTGAGCGATGCCTATCGGCAAGCTATGCAACGTAAACAAGTAGAAACTGCACTGCGGCTAAGAGAAGAACGCTTCTCTACGCTGTTCAACGGTATGGAAGACTGGGTGTTAGTCTATCATTTGACCAGCGATTTTCAACCAGGACAATTTATTGAAGTCAACGAACAAGCTTGTAAAAAGCTGGGTTATGACCGAGATGAACTACTCACAATGTCGGTTGCTAAAATTATCGATTCATCCTCTATCAATGCTAAAGCAGGTATCGAGAGGCTGTTAGTCGAACAGCATATTGTTGTGGAATCAGTTCACACCACAAAAGACGGACAACGGCTTCCCGTGGAAGTGAGTGCAACGCTATTCACACTCAACGGTTTGCCAACTGTCCAAGCAATTTGTCGAGATATCACAGAACGCAAACTCGCAGAAGCAGAACGGGAAAAACTATTAAAACAAGAACAGTCTGCACGAGAAGCAGCGGAAACCGCCAACCGGATTAAAGATGAGTTTTTAGCCGTCTTATCCCATGAACTGCGAACACCTCTAAATCCGATATTGGGATGGACACAACTGCTACGTTCCCGAAAGTTAGATGGGGAAGCAACAGAAAGAGCTTTGGTAACAATCGAGCGTAATGCTAGATTACAAACGCAACTAATTGAAGATTTGTTAGATATTTCGCGGATTTTACGCGGCAAGATAATTTTAAATGTAGCAACTGTCAACTTAACTACTACCATTGAAGCAGCCTTAGAAACGGTACGCTTGGCAGCAGAAGCCAAAAATATTCACATCCAAACTTTATTTAGTCCTGATGTGGGAAAGGTTTCAGGGGATGCGGGACGGCTGCAACAGGTGATGTGGAATTTGCTCTCCAATGCAATTAAATTTACACCTGATAATGGACAAGTAGAAATTCGTTTAGAGCAAGTTGGCAAACAGGTACAAATTCAAGTCAAAGATACAGGTAAAGGTATTAATCCTGAGTTTTTACCATTCGTATTTGACTATTTTCGTCAAGAGGATAGTACAATAACACGCAAATTTGGTGGCTTAGGCTTGGGACTGGCGATCGCTCGTCACATCACAGAACTGCATGGTGGTACAGTCAAAGTCGAGAGTCTGGGCGAAGGTTTAGGAGCAACATTTACAATCAGATTGCCTGTAATTGCCGATAATTTGGCATATAGCCAAGACGATAAAACATCAGTGCAGGACATCAATCTCAACCAAATTAAAATATTGACGATAGATGATGATGCTGATATGCGAGATTTATTAGTTGCTATTCTCAAAATGTATGACGCAGAAGTGAAAGTTGCAGCATCGGCCGCAGAAGCATTAATTTTATTGGCAGAATACTTACCAGATGTTCTAATTAGTGATATTGGTATGCCAGATGTCGATGGTTATACCTTGATGCAGCAAATCAAAACTCAATTTCCAGAAAAATACAGACAAATTCCAGCTATTGCTTTGACGGCCTATGCGGCTGAATATGATCAACGCCAAGCACTCGCGGCTGGCTTTCAATTACATCTTGCTAAACCTGTGGTTCCAGAAGAATTAGTTAGGGCGATCGCTTCAGTTATTCATGCGAAATCATAAGATTCCCGAATTCTTTGATAAGTCGGGAATTTCAGCCTCATTTATCTACTTAAAATGCAAACAAAAGCTGCTTTACCAATGACGTTGTTAGCTGGCAAGAATACTTTGCCAATTATTCAAGCTTATTTTGAATTTAATCATCTCAAACAATTATATCGTCAGGGCTGGTTACAACACGGTATTGAGCCTAAGTATTGTGAAAGCGTTGCTGAACACTCGTTTGGTGTTGCTCTACTAGGATTATTTTTAGTTGATATTTATGCAATTAAAGTGGATAAAACTAAATTAGTCCAGATGGCTTTAATTCATGACTTAGGAGAAGTGTATGCTGGTGATATAACTCCTAGGGACAAAGTTGATCAATCAGAAAAATATCAGTTAGAAAGAAATTCTTTGATTCTGATACTAGAAAAACTCCCTAATTGCTCATACTGGATTGATTTGTGGGAAGAATATGAGCAAGGTAATTCACCTGAGTCTCAATTTCTGCGGCAAATTGATCAATTAGAAATGGTTTGCCAAGCCAGTGTATATGAACATCAAAAATTAGCTAATCTCTCGGAGTTTTTTACATCTACCAAGCAGGTATTTCAAACCCCACAACTTCAATCTATATTTCAAGCTTTAGAAAAATTAAGAGATAATTGCGATGCCATTTCGCAGCAGCCTCAGTTAAATTGTCAGACTATATGTAATGACTGTGCGTTTCATGTCAAAACAGAATTAGTAATAGAGTGCATTCATCCTGATGAATTGGATGTTAATTGTGCAGTTGTGAGTTTTTGCAGTTCCTTTCAACCCAGGGAGGAAATTGATAGTCCGTGTGTGACTTTTGGCAATGATGAGGAATAATAGCAAGAGAAGGGTAAAGCGATCGCGCCACCCTTCACATTAAGAATTACACTACACTAATTATTTTTAATTTTCATATTCTTGTTGCTGATTATCTGTTGGTCTATTAGTTTCTAACAGACGGGAAATAAACACATCTGGCTTTCTACTAATCACAGATATAACTTTATCAATGGCAACTACTTCACTGGTTTTCACAACCATTTCCCACAAAGTATCTTCTTCTGTATCTTTGTTATGCGTTCTGTGTTTAAAGCATAACAAATCATCACAAACATTGATAATTGTTGCGAAATACCACTTGTCTCGTATTAATAGCCAAATTTCTTGCTCTAAGTAACTTTGGAGAATTGATTTCACAATAATTTAGAGGATTAAAACAATGTCGTAAATACTATTTGGGGATGAGATATTGAGGCAACAGGGAAAATACTTAATTGAGATGAAAGATAATACTACAGAGAAATCTGTATGTAGTCGTATTATCTTA
This sequence comes from Nostoc sp. HK-01, assembly GCA_003990705.1. Taxonomy (GTDB): domain Bacteria; phylum Cyanobacteriota; class Cyanobacteriia; order Cyanobacteriales; family Nostocaceae; genus Nostoc_B. The sequence goes on along the minus strand of AP018318.1, from coordinate 3,636,195 downwards.
CCAATGCTTTTATGAGTATTTTGTATCAAAGATAGCTAATTTTTTGCTAAGTCTCTAGCTGGATATTTGATGTTGTGATATTGCTGTGCTTAGAACCATCAAAGTGAGTATTTATACTTTAAATTTTATGGCAAAATAAATGGCGGATGCTTGATTTATATCTGCTCTCCGCCTTTCCCAAAAAACAACAAAACTATACGCTAATCAATCATAATAGCTGAGAAATCTATGTCAAACCACTAATTTACAAAATAAACATAGACTTTATGCAAAAATTGTCTTAATCTAGCTAATTAAGCAAAAAATTTCCTCGCTTAGACGTTAGATTTTAGTTGAGCGATCGCTGTTAACATTTGTTGATAATACTCAATATTTCCTTCTTGATAATAGATGTTGGCAGATTGTTGAAAATCAGCGATCGCACCTTGAAAATCTTCTAGTTGGCGATAGACATCAGCGCGTAACATATAAGCTGAAGCCCAATGAGGTTGACGTTGTAAGGCTTGGTTTAAGTCAGTTAATGCGCCTTGTAAGTCGCCCAACAGCAAACGACTGCGTCCGCGATGATACCAGTCTTCGGCAAAACTGGGGTCAAGGACAATGGCTTGATTGTAATCGGCAATTGCACCATGATAATCTTGCAGAGCATAGTAGGCACTGGCGCGATCGCTGTAAAATGCTGCTGAGTTGGGGTTAATCTGCAAAGCTGTGGTGTAATCGGCAATTGCACCATGATAGTCTTGCAAAGCATAGCGCAGGGAACCCCGATTGTAATAAGCCTCTACTAAACTGGGGTTGATTTTGATGGCTTGATTGTAATCGGCTAAAGCTCTTTGTTCAGCGGCTAAAAGGCGGAGGGCATTACCCCGGTTACAGTAAGCTTGAGAAAAATCAGGATCAATTTTGATTGCTTGGGTGTATTCTTCTACTGCTGCGAGATAATCTTGCAGCGCTTCGCGGGCTAAACCACGACCATAGTATGCTGTAGCTAAATTAGGTTTGAGTTGCAAGGCGCGATTGTAATCTAAAATAGCTCCTTGATAATCGCCTAAACAACGACGAGCCGTAGCGCGATCGCAGTATCCTTCAGCATATTCGGGGTGAATTTGCAAGATGCAATCGCTATCGGCGATTGTGCCTTGATAGTCACCCAACTGACAACGGGCATGAGCCAAAAAACCGTAGACTAAAGCTAAAGTCGGATTTTTAGCTAGTGCTTGTTCATAATCGGCGATCGCACCTGGATAATCGCCTAAAGTTGCCCGGACTAATCCCCGTTCGTAGTATGCTTGCACATCATCAGGATTTAATTGCAGAGCTTGGTTAAAATCTGCGATCGCCGCTGGATAATCTTTGAGGTAAGAACGAACAAGTCCGCGATTGTAGTACGCCTGGGCAAAATATGGGTTAATTTGTAAGGCGCGATTATAATCAGCAATTGCACCTGGATAGTCGCCTAAAACATAGCAAGTATTACCTCGATAATGATAAGCTTCCACCAAATGAGGATCTAGCTGTAATGCTCGTTCATGATCGGCGATCGCTTGCTCGTATTCTTCTAAAATATGGAAAATATTACCTCGACTGCTGTAAACGGCAGCATATTGAGGGTACCACTGTAATGCTTGCTGAAAATCTGCCAATGCACCTTGGTAATCGCCATTTTCGCTGCGAGCTACACCCCGATAATGAAAAGCTCGTGCTATATCAAAATCTATATGTGTGACTAATTCAGGATTAATCTCGATCGCTTGGTGATAATCAGCGATCGCTCGATCATACTCTCCTAAGGCACAGTAAACATTTCCGCGACCGTGATGGGATTCTGCTAAGTTGGGATTGATGGCTAATGCCCACTCATAATCAGCGATCGCTTCTTCGTAATCTGCTAGAGAGTAAAGGGTATTGCCTCGGTTATGATAAGCTTCAGCAAAATTAGGTTTAAGTTGAATTGCCTTGTCGAAATCGGCAATTGCTGCACGATAATCTCGGAGTGAGCTATAAAAAATATTGCCGCGATTATAGTAGGCTTCAGCAAAGTTAGGTTTTAGCTGAATCGCCTCTGTGTAATCTGCGATCGCTCCTTGAAAGTCTCCTTGCAAATTTTTGTTAAACCCTTGGTTAAAAAAGTCGTCAGCATTCATCTAAGTTTAATGGGCTGTGAAACTCCCGTCCCCTAATTTTAGGATGGGGTGCTGTTTTGTATCAATTGACTTCAGCGGATTTTCACAATTGCCGTTGTAAATATAAACTAGCAGCGACTACGATGCAGCAGAAATACGTGTAAAATCAGACTCATGCCCAAAATCAGTATAAGTATTTTAATATTTGTCTTTTTATTGTGTTGTAAAATAACAATCCGTTTGATTTATGAACTGACTCGTAAACAGATATAAAACGGCACAAGCAATAAATAGATTTGTTAACAACTTATTTATGTTTTCTATAGTTACCCAAAAGGTTATTCATAGCAAAACACAGTAGAATTTTAGAACAGATAACAGAGGTACTCAACCAATGAATATTTTGGTAACGCCTGAAGATGAGCAACTACATAAATTTCGCAGCGAACTAGGAAAATATACAAATACTCAAGAAGTGATTAATACACCATTGAAAGTAATAGAAGAATATTCGCACCGTCCCGCAGACATAAACCAAAAAATAACTAGAGAAGATGAACATGCTTGTTGCCAAATGTTCAGAGATCGCTCAATGGCTGAAGGGTGTGATCATACAGAATATTACATTTATTCTGAGTTAGTTGAAAAATAGTGTAATAGCTAGTGTAGATAAACAAGAATTTTACAGTTGCTGAGTATTTTACTGTAATTTTCTATTAACTAAATGTGCAGATGAAAAAGAGACGAAGGATTAAAGACTAGGGACTAGTAATTTCTACTCAGCCAATCTTAATCAGAGAAAAATCCTTGTTCCTAGCCTCTAGTCTCTAATCTTTATATCTTAAGCCGCGACTTTTTCTTCTAGTGGTTTAAAAGTCTTTTTGGTAGCGCCGCAAATTGGACATTGCCAATCATCTGGAATATCTTCAAACGGTGTACCCGGTGCAATTCCCGAATCGGGATCACCAGCCACCGGATCGTAAATCATACTGCATTGACGACAAATCCATTTGCGAGTTTGAGGATCATCACTCGCTACTCTGGTGACTGCTTGTCCGCCATTTAAGACTTCTAATGCTTCAGTGTAGCGATCGGCGTGGTAATTTTCGATAAATTTAAGCAAGCCAAAACGGTGTGCGGCCTCTCGAAATGTATCGGCGTGTTCGCCAGATTCTTGTGCTTGTTTGAGAAATTCGGCGGCGGCTGGATTGTCGCGATCGCTTTGTGCCGCAGCGGCAAATTCAGGATACATTGTAGTGTATTCGTAAGTCTCACCTTCAATGGCTAAAGATAAGCAACGAGAGACAATTTGCTTTTTTTGTTCATCAGTTAAAGCAGCAGGATCTTCAACCACTAGTTCTGGATGCAGCAACTGAAAATGAGCAAAAGCGTGTTCGGTTTCTTGTTCTGCGGTTTCACGAAAAAGTTTTGCTAAATCCGCAAATCCTAATTTACTAGCAACTTTAGCAAAAAACAAATACTTACGGTTAGCCATCGATTCACCACCGAAGGCTGCTTCTAAGTTATGCAGAGTAGTAATGTTGGATAAATCCATAGTGTTGAGATACCTATCAGCTAATATTGCCTAGCAAAAAAAACAGACTTTAAATCAGGTTAATGAGCAAATTTTGTATACCAGAAAACGTTTGAGCCAAATTTCTGTTCACTCATCTTTCTTTACCTGATTTGCCTGCTGTTCCAGGAAGATTATAAAACTAAAAAAGTTGTGGAAATCACAACTTAACTTGCCTGAAGTTCTAAAAATGGATAGTCTGTATAGCCAGTAGCATCGGGAGCGTAAAATGTCTTTTGGTCTGGTGTATTTAACTCGGCGTTCAACTGCAAACGTTTTGGTAAATCTGGGTTAGAGATAAACAGCCGCCCAAAAGACACTAAATCGGCATTGTTGTTAGCTAAGATATTGTCTCCTGTTTGGCGGTTGTAGCCGCCATTGGTAATCAATGTCCCTTGATAGATTTGCCGAAACAGAGGTGTCACAGGATTTATTACTGCACGGGTTGTCAAATCGGTTTCATTTGGCTCCATTAGATGTATATATGCTAGTCCAAAGTGATTTAGTTCATTAATGGCATAGCCAAATGTCTCTTTTGGGTGGGAATCAAAAATACCATAAAATGTGTTACTTGGTGAAAGCTTAACTCCTACGCGATTTCTACCCCAAACAGAAGCGACAGCTGACACAACTTCTAAGAGAAATCGACTGCGATTTTCAATGGAACCACCATACTCATCAGTGCGCTGATTTGAGCCATCTTGTAAAAATTGGTCGATTAAATAGCCAAATGCACCGTGCAGTTCCACACCATCAAACCCAGCAGCCAAGGCATTTTCAGCAGCTTTGCCAAATTCCTTGACAATACCAGCAATCTCTGAAGTTTCTAGGGCGCGGGGTGTTTCTAAAGAGACTTTACCATTAGGAGTGTGCAGCGAACCAACACCAGCGATCGCACTCGGTGCAACTGGTAATTCTCCATTCAGCAAAAACGGATGTGCAATTCTTCCTGAATGCCAAAGTTGCAGAAAAATCCGTCCTCCTTGTTTGTGGACAGCATCAGTTACTAATCGCCATCCCGCTACTTGTGCGTCTGTATAAATTCCCGGACAGTTGATATATCCCAAACTCAAAGGTGAGATGGCTACACATTCACTCACAATTAACCCAGCGCTTGCACGTTGGGCGTAATAAGTCGCCATCAGTGAGTTAGGAAGATTGTCAACAGCCCGTAAACGAGTCATGGGAGCCATGACAATGCGATTGGAGAGTGTGTAAGCGCCGAGTTTAACAGGTGTGAATAGATTGATTTGAGAATTCATACTGACATTTCCGTAGTTAAAAGTCAGAAATTAAGAAAAAGAATAGAACATTTTCCGATGAAGCACGGAATTTCCTGCTTTTTCCTCAAGATTTCCAGTAAAAAGCCTGACGCTTCAAGTAAAAAGCCTGACGCTTCGAGTTCAAAGCCTGACGCTTCAAGTAAAAAGCCTGACGCTTCGAGTAAAAAGCCTGACGCTTCAAGTAAAAAGCCTGACGCTTCGAGTTCAAAGCCTGACGCTTCAAGTAAAAAGCCTGACGCTTCGAGTAAAAAGCCTGACGCTTCGAGTTCAAAGCCTGACGCTTCGAGTAAAAAGCCTGAAATTTGAAGTTAAAAACTTGAAATTACTACTAATTAGGATTTTCGAGAAATAAATTACCCTTTTTGTGGGATTGGTATCCTCACCCGTCCTCAATTCTGGCCGGACAAGATACCCATCCTACAGAAATTTGAAAAATTTTTGATTGACAAATTTCTCAAATAGCCCCGCCATTGACGCGAATATTTTGCCCAGTTATCCAACGTGCTTCCTCACTAGCTAAAAAAGCTACCACGTCGGCAATTTCTTGGACATCACCCAGCTTGTTAAAAGCTGACATTTGGGCTAAACGATTGATTTGTTCTGTAGTTTTGCCTTCACGGAACAATTCTGTATCAGTCGGGCCAGGAGAAACAACATTCACCGTGATTTCCTTAGCACCTAACTCTTTAGACAACACTCGCGTTATCTGTTCCACTGCGCCTTTAGTTCCTACATAAGCACTGTAGGTTGGTAACATCATCCCTGTGGTAGATGAAGAAAAATTAATAATTCTGCCACCTACTGCTAAATGCTGTGCAGCTTGTTGACAGGCAAAAAAAGTACCTTTGACATTGACAGCAAAAAGTTTGTCAAACTCTGCTTCCGTAATTTCTGTAATTGGCTTGTAAATAATTGTGCCAGCATTGTTGACCAAGATATCAACTTTGCCAAAATGAGCAATTGTTTTTTGAAACAGTGCTTCAATATCAGCCACACTCCCCACATCAGCTTGGATAGAAATTGCTTGCACTCCCAGTTGTGCGATTTCTGCAACAACTTCCTGGGCTTTGGCTGCATTCCCAGCATAATTAACTACAACAGATGCACCTTGATGAGCTAATTTTAAAGCGATCGCTCTACCAATTCCCCGCGATGCACCAGTCACAATTGCAACTTTCCCTGTTAAAGCTGCCATATATTAATCCTGCTTAACTAGCGATAATTTGCTCTTAAACTAACGCACCAAGGTTAAATTTACCCACACTAAGACTCAGGCACAATAGCCACACCATCCCGAATATTCAGCAATCCTGAGATAATAATTTCATCTTCCGGCTGTAATCCTGCCAAAACTTGGTAATAGTTATTTTTGATATTGCCTAACTTCACGCGCCTTTGTTGAGCAACTAACTGCGAAACTCCTTGAGGGGTTGTTTGTTGTTTCGCCACATAAACAAAAGTTTCACCCGCCACACGAGTTACGGCTGTAGTCGGAATTAACACCCCTGAACGCTGACTCCAAATCACTCTTGTTCGCACTAATTGACCTGCCCTTAACTGCCCTTGGGGATTATTAAACAGTGCTTTAATTAAGATTGATGGCGGTTGATTGCTCACATTGGGAACAATTAAAAATACTCGACTTGTACCCAAAACTTGCCCTTGAGAATTCATAATTTCCACAGGCATTCCCTTGCGTAATTTGGGGCCGCGCTCTAGTGGTAGAGTTAAAGCAACTTCTAAAGGTCGGTTTTCAGCAACAGTCATGAGTCGTGAAGAAGTCGTGACAAAATCACCAACTTTTACCGAGATATCGCCCACCGTACCACCAAAGGGTGCAGTAATTTTGTCATACTGAAGCGATGCTGGTGGTTGTCTACTATTAATATCGGCTTGCTGGATAGCATTTTCCGCCTGCAAGATACTAGCTTTTTGAGCTTGAATTCGAGAATTCACCGCATCAAGATTAGCTCTCGCCGTCGCCAGTCTGTTAGCAGATAAGTCCTTAGACTGTCGTGATATTGCACCTTGGTCTGCTAGGTTGGCAGATCTATCGTAATCTAATTGATTTGATTGCACCTCAGCCAACTTTGATATCCGTTCTACTTCCAAAGCGCGGAGTGTGGCGCGAGCGCTTTCTAGTAGTGCTGCGGTTGCTTGGGTTGAACCATTGTTGCCTAGGGCTGTTGGTTGTTGGGCTTTATAATCTATTTGGATAATGGGTGTACCTGCGGTGATAGTCTGTCCCGGCTTGACAAATATCTGGGTAATTTGTCCGGGAATTCTCGACTGGAGGTTGATGGAACGCCGAGATTCTAAAGTTGCAATATAGTCTGCACTTTCCTCAATTGTGCCTAATTGCACAGGTGAAATTTTGGCTCTTACCCCTGGTGTTTGAGCATGAGTTGACGGTGTTTGAGGTACAGGAGTAAGTAAACGCCAAGCGATCGCTACTCCACCCCCGACTATGAGTATTAAAGCTAACAATAATCGCCACCAGCGCCATTTATTTTGAGGTTGTTGTTCTGATGTTTCTGGAAGTTCTTTTTCAAAATCAATTTGAGGCTCAGGGGATGTCATGACTTATCAGGTTACTAAAAATACAGTAAATAATTTTTGGTCTGTTGAGATGCAATTTACTGATACAGCATGAAGAGCAATAATAAACTATATCTTAGCTCGTCCCAATATACAGCTTTTTTTGATCAGGTCTAATCTATCAAAAGGTTAATGATAAAAATTGAGAATGTGATACCTTTTTGAACTGTCTTGTTAGTTATTGTAGAGCATCTTTGAGTCTTGCTAAAATAATCGATTTGTATCCTATTTATCAAGTATTGTCTGTTACAACTATGTGATAATTTGCAAGCTAGGATTAGCCGTAATACCAATTTGTAATTCGTAATTCGTAATTAATCAAGTCAGACATGGCATAGTTTTCGGGGTTTGAATGTGTTGCCTCATGTTAGAGAATTGGTATAACGCAATATATTTCTCGGTATTAAAACTTAAGCTTTACTTAATAAAGTATCTCGGAAAAATACTTTGACATCAAGAATCAGCGACAGGGATAATTGAGACACACAATTTTTTGTTGGTATCATTGGGGACTTATAATTATGTTGGATTCAGCTATGTTCTACCCAAACTATAGTATTAATTACGAATTACAAATTTTCTTCAGATACCCCGTAATGTTGTGCCTGCATATTCCACAAATTTGTATATTCACCGCCACGTTGTAAAAGTTCCAGATGAGTGCCATCTTCAATTAAATGACCAGCTTTGAGAACTAAAATTCGGTCAGCCATCCGTACAGAAGCGAGTCTATGAGTAATCAAAATTGTAGTTTTACCCTCGGCTAATTCAATAAAGCGTCGGTAGAGATTATATTCGCTGCGAGGGTCGAGTGCGGCAGTTGGTTCATCTAATAGTAATAGTTGGGCTGATTGACGCACAAAAGCACGAGCTAAAGCTAACTTTTGCCACTGACCACCAGAAAGTTCCGTACCGCCAAATTGCTTTCCTAGTGGTGTATCCTCTCTAGTAGTAAAATCATCAACTAGTTTAGCTATATCAGCTTTTTCGATTGCATATCTGAGAATATTTGGATTTTCTAAAGCAGCTAAATTTCCCAAAGCAATATTTTCTCCCAGAGTCAGCGCATAATGCCCAAAATCTTGAAAAACACCAGCTATTTGCTGCCGCCAATGTTCTAAATTTAAGTTTCTTAAATCTATTCCATCAACTAAAATACATCCTTGTGTTGGGTCATATAACCTAGTCAACAGTTTCACTAAAGTAGTTTTACCTGCGCCATTCTCTCCGACAATAGCAACTGTTTCTCCCGGATAAATAGTAAAAGAAATATCTTGCAGAGCTAAACGATTATCTGGGTAGTAAAAGTCAACTTTCTCGAAAGTAATACCTGACCGAATAGGAGTTGGCACTTTCTCACCAGGTATACTTATTTGCATTGGGATGGGACTGTCGAGAAAATTGAAAAACTGCTGCATATAAAGAACATTTTCTAACAAATCTACCCAATTAGCGACAAATCTTTCGAGATTATTTTGAAAGTAAGTCAATGATTGTACAAATAAAAGTACACTACCAGGACTGAAATCACCGCGAAAAGCTTTCTGTACTACCCAGTAAAAAGCAAAACCATTTCCCAACGTACTAAGAATAGCTAAAGTAGATGACCAAAATGCTTGTTTTCCTCGCAGATGGCGCATTGTTTGATGTAAAGACTGAAATGCTTCTAGGTAACGTGCGATAAAAAATGAACCTAGCTGAAACAACCTAATTTCTTTCGCATAGGTATCAGTCAGCATCACCGAAGTGTAATATTGCATTCTCCGCGCTTCAGGGCTATGTTCAAATAAAGTTAGCCAAATAGTTTTGCCATACTGAGAAGAAACCACTATTTGGGGTATAGTTGCGATCGCAATCACTAATGGTATCCAAAAAGCTAGGGGAACTAATAACCCAACTATCACTATCAAAGTCACAAAAGAACGACTTAATTCCACTAAATTTTCTAATAAACTCAGCGGTTTATAGCCGATTTGTTGTTGCAGAAGTTGTAACTCATCATAAAACACAGAATCTTCAAAACGACTCAAATCTGCAAAACTATCAGCTTTACTCATTAATAATAAGCTAATGTGAGCCGTTAACTTGTCATTGAGATCTCCTTGAAGTGCAAATACCCAAGGATACAGCAATGTCTCTAGTAACAAAGCTCCCACCCATCCTGCTACCAAAGGTACAAGCATTGCATACCCTAATTCTCTCCCAGATGTTAAGGCTGCTGCTACAGTATCTACTACTAATTTGGTAATCCAAACACTAATAGCCGGAAGAAACCCTTGCAATAAAGTGACAGCAATCAAAAATATCATTTCTCTCGGTGCTGCTGTCCATAGCAAAGGTAGAGAACGAAATAAAGCTTTAGTGTAGTCTGCAAACCAAACTCTTAAGTCGCTCATCAATTAAACCTAATTATTTATTTGGTATTAAGTGAAACCCACCTTATCTCTGTTGTGTATTAGTCTACATAGCCGTGTTCAAGCTAGGTTCTACATCAGTACCCTAATGCAGCAAGTTATATTAGAGTCTATCTCAACAAAAAACCATCCTACTTAAGAAAGAGCAAGATTAAGATTCCGGGTAAAAACTATACTACTTAAGAAAGAATAAAAAACTCTAGAAAAAGATAATGTTAGAGAAGTCAGATGATCAAAACAAGACAAGTATTTTGCTAAAAGTAGCAAACGTTTTATCAAAGACAAGGTTTTAGGGAACCTCAATTTTATCCATGAGTTCCCATCACTTATTTTACAGTGATTTTGACCATTTGTGGATTAGTAAAACTCTGAATTAAAAGCTGAGTGTTTTTGTTTAACTATACCTGTGTGGGTATATATAGTTAAGCATTAACCATTGTTTTATTTTCTAGTCATCCTTCACATCTACCCGTTCTAATATCCATTCTTAGATGAAGGCTAGTTGATGTACAAACATCATCAAAGCTTTCATAAACTTGAATGCAGATTTGCCAATAGGCTCATAAATTGAAGTTAACAGGAGTAAGTGACGATGCTTGCAGAAAAAACACTGACCCAACAAACAATAGATATGCGTTTGGAAGACAAAGCAGACAAATTAGAACAACTTTTATTATCTGATGAAGAAATCGCAGCTTTAGAAAAATTGGCAATGCCAGGAATGTTGGAATCTGAGACTCAGCAAAGATGGTTTGCTAATTGCGGCGGATGTGGCGGATGTGGAGGCTGCGTTGGATGTCGAGGCTGCATTGGATGTCGAGGCTGTGGATGTCGAGGCTGCGGATGTCGAGGCTGCGGATGCCGTGGATGCGGATGTCGTGGATGTGGAGGATGTAGAGTTAGTGAAACTGGCTCAATATCAAGTGTGCCAGATGATAGTGATGATTTTGGATTTGGATATTAAATTAGCTGGAGAGAGAATAACAATTATAGAGCAATCTTAATCATTGGTGAATACATAGATTCCCGAATTCTCAAATAATTCTGGAATCTGAATCCAACTAAATATTCATAAATTAAGATTGCTCTAGCTACGAAAACATAGAATTTTATTCTCTACATTTTGCTAAACAAAATTGCTTTTCTATCTTTTTTTATGGAGCTTTAACAATAAAATAATGCCTATGAAATTAAATGATAATCAGCATCTGCGTCTACTAGAACACGTTGTCGTTCATGTTATGCCGCCAGATTGTCATGGCGAAGAAACAATGATCTTCAATACGACGCGGCGAACCCTAACAGTTAAAGGCCAAGCACTGCACGATGTAGAAAGTATGGTATTGCCTTTACTAGATGGCTCCCGAACGATAGGAGAAATTCGGGCGGAAATTGGCGAAAAATTGACAGATGCTTCACTCAATCAATGTTTAGAGTTTTTGATGGAAAATCGCTTAGTTGAGGAGCTTTTAGAAGAAACTATCGATTTAGATAGTCGTGCTTATTTACTGCCGCAAATTAGTCTTTATCATGAGTTAGGATTTCAGCAACAAGATGCCCAAAAACACTTAGCCAACGCAAGGATTGCTGTTTTCGGACTCGGTGGTTCAGGGTTGATAGCTGCAATTAACTTGGCTAGTGCTGGTATTGGTTATCTGCGACTTTGTGATGATGTCTGCACAATTCCCTCCGATGCAATGATGATGTCAGGCTTAGTATTTAATCAAATCGGTGCTTTGCGGGGTGTGGAAGCAGCAAGACAAATTGAGGCGATCGCAGAAATCACAGACACTGAGATTGTGATAGATAATTTGATGGACGATGCCACAGTCAATGCTTTGCTGGAAGATGTTGACCTTGTAATTGTCGCCACCGATGCTGTTTCTGTTAATCTCGCCTATCGCCTCAACAGATTATGCCTGAAAATGCAGCGCCCATTGCTACCGGGTGGGGCGGCTGGTGTGGAAGGAACTTTTGGCCCACTAGTCTTTGCTCAAGATGGCCCTTGTTATCTCTGCTATCGGATGCGGTCGATAGCTTGTGCCAAACTACCAGAAGCGGAATTGGCAATTGAGCGATTTCTCGACCGAGAACGCCGTTCTCAACCAAGGTTGCAAGAAAATTTGCCCATCGCTCAGATGTTAGTTGGAAGTTACTTGGCGCTGGATACTATTAAGATGTTTCTCGGTTTACCTATTGCTACAGATGGCAAATTAGTGCATTTAGACTTACTGGGTACAAAACTAACTCACAACGTTGTGCTGAAAAAACCTGGCTGCCCCCATTGTTCATGACAGGAGAGAATAGAGTGAATGTTGCGATCGCTAGTCCTCGTTGGCGCGATTTAGTTAGTCCCCATACGGGAATCATCCGCGCCATTGATAGATTTACTAAGCCTTATACAGAGTTTGATTTTCCTGTTTTGTGGCAAGCTGAATTAGCAAATTTCCAGCTTCGCAAACAATCGGATGATTTACGCTACGGTGTAGGCAGGGGGATGACTGATGAACAAGCAATTTTTGGGGCAGTTGGCGAAGCTGTAGAGCGCTACTGTGGCAGCATTGTTGATTATCGGCAACTAATTGTGAGTAGTTACGCAGATTTAAGTCATCCCGCCGTTCATCCGCCAGCTTTTTTCTCGTTTTCTGATAACCAATATTCTGATCCAAATTTTCCCTTTCCGGCTTTTGATCAATTAACGCAGACTTCATGGATAACTGCCATATCTCTGACAAGTAACCAACAGGTGTTAGTCCCCGCCTTCATGGTTTATTTTGACTGGGATAGTAATCAACCAGGAGATTATGTTTTACCTGTCACCTCTAATGGTATGGCTAGTGGCCCTACTCTTGAATTTGCGGCTTACAGTGGCTTATGCGAGTTGATTGAGCGTGATGCTTTTATCATTACATGGTTAAATCGCCTACCTGCTCCCCGCATTTATTTTGCTCATCGTCCCGGAATTGAAACCGAAATTTTACGCAACTATGCCCGATTTGGCATTGAATTAGTTACCTTCTATTTGACAACTGATATTAACATCCCCGTTGTTATGGCAATGTTAATTGACCGTTCTGGCAGAAGTCCGGCTGTGGCGACTGGTTTAGGATGCCATCTTGATGGGTCAATAGCACTGCGTAAGGCGATTTTTGAAGTTTGTCAAGCCCGCTTTGGTGACATAGAACGCAAAGCTAATGGCGCTGGGGCTAATCTCAATCAATATGAAGATGTGCAGAATTTAGACGATCACAGCGCTTTTTTCTATAAAACGGCTCGGTTATGCGAGTTGGAATTTTTATTTGAGCATGAAAATTACCTCACAGTTGAAGATTTACCAACTTACCCGTCTTCAGCCGAGGCAGAAAAATTGCGAACTGTCATTACAAGGTTGCATTCCGTTGGCGCTGAACCATATTTAGTGGAAATTACCACCCCTGATGTTGCATCGCTTGGTTTTCGTGTTGTGCGGACTTTAGCCAGTGAATTAGTCCCGATATATTTTGGTCATGGGCTAGAACCGTTGGGTACTCGGCGGTTATTCGAGGTACCAAAAAGGTTAGGTTACGGTGGACAACGTACCGCAAACGACCTCAATCCTTGTCCACATCCTATGGCTTAAAACAATTTTGGATTTTGGATTTTATTACACCCTTACACCCCTATACCCATTTTCCGTTTAATGTCAGGAAATCAGAACTATGTATACAGCCAACGAGCCACTAGAGTTAGCGTTGCTTTATCATTTGAACTCGCCAGTGCCGAAAAGTTATGTCAAGCGTGTTGCGGCGACGGAAATGCGCTATATGCCGGAAGCTCCTTTTTTGGAACTGCCAAAAGCACCACACGATAACTCGCTGAGTCAAATTTTAGCGCGACGGTCTTCGGTGCGATCGTTTGCTAATACAACTATGCCGCTGATTCAATTAGTGCAGTTGCTTGATGCTGGATGCGGACTGAATGGGTTGCGTCAAATGGATGGTTACACCTATGAAGCGCGAAACTCACCATCTGCGGGAGGGCTTTATCCTTTGGAGGTTTTTGTCGCAACGCAAGCGGTAGAAAATTTAGCTAATGGGCTATATCACTATGAGCCACGCGGTCATGGCTTGCATCGGGTGAATGATGCAGTACCAAACGATTTTGTCAAACCTTTATTGCAACAGGATTATATAGTGAATGCCAATGCTTTGTTTATGTTTACATCGGTTTTTATGCGATCGCTATGCAAATACGGTGCGCGTGGCTACCGCTTTGCACTTTTAGAAGCTGGTCATCAAGCCGAAAATATCTGTCTGATGGCTGTGCAATTAGATTTGGCTAGTCTTTGCATAGGCGGATTTTATGATATGAGTTTGAACACTATGTTAGGTATTGATGGTAAACGTCATGCGGCGCTTTACTGTGTTGCTGTGGGGACTGAAAGAAAATAGAGAATTAAGATTTTATTTTTGTCTTATTTAGAGATTGTTCGGGAAAATTAATGGTGGTGTATGATGCAATCAAGGTTTGTTCAAAGACTTTAGCCAGAGCAGTTTGAAAGCGTTGACGATGCTTGAGTTTAAAAAATGGTCGGACTATTTCTAAATCTTTACTGCAATCTGCTTGGTGATGGCAAACTCGAATTGCGCGTAAAGTTCCTAGCTGAATTTCTTTTTTGACCATTAACTCAGAAATCCCGGTTGCACCTACACCACTTTCGACAGCGGCTTTGGCCATTTCGCCACTATTGAAAACCAAAATTATATTCAATTCACTAATATTAATACCCCAATTTTTTAGGGCTTCTTCAAATCTTTGCTGGGTTCCAGAACCAGGCTCTCGCATCACCCAAGAAGTTTGAGTTAGTTCGGCAACAGTAATTTCTCCAAGTTCAAACCAAGGGTGAGTTTGACCGACAACTATTTGTAAGCGATCGCTCCCAATTATTTCTCGTTCTAAAGTATTCTGTAAGGATGGTTTAACATCACCTTCAACTAAACCTAAATCAAACTGACCCATTGCCGTTCCTTCACAAATTGTTTCGGCATTTGCCAAACAACAATCAACAGAAATTTGCGGATACTTACTTTTAAATTCACTAATTTTACTTGGCAACCAATAGTTACCAATGGTTAAACTTGAGCCTAATTTTAATTCGCCGCGTTGCAGGTTGTTCAATTCCCGCAATCCCCGTTCTGTTAACGTCACTTGGTCGAGAATTTTCTGTGCTTCCACTTGTAATAACTTACCAGCTTCGGCAATCTCAATATGGCGACCAATCCGATGAAACAGTTTGACTCCGTATTCTTGCTCTAAGTTGTGAATTGCTGCACTAACGGCTGGCTGAGTAATATAAAGCTCTTCAGCTGCACGCGTAAAGTGTAGATGCTCTGCTACAGCGAGAAAGATTCTTAGCTGCTCCAGTGTCATCCCTGCCATACTAAACTATTCCTAAAAACCTGGATTTCCAAATTTAATCACTTATATTTATAATTTTGACAAATAAAAACATTTGATTCTATTGATGAGATTAAATACAGTAGAAAATAACAATAATAAATACACACATTGTTAATGTGCCTACTCAAATATGCAAAAAGTTAGTTGAGCGATCGCTATTAGCTAGATAATTATCTAGCGTTAAAAATGAGCAGAATAAGGCATAATGCTAAAAATTAACCGTATTTTGGCTAATTTTTGGCAGTCATAATATTATTCAGGCTTGTGTTCTTAAGATATCTGCATTAAAATAAATTTTGGCAAAAATGTACAAACAAATTAAATATTTTTTGCAAGTGCGATCGCCGCACAAGTGGCAAATTATCTGGAAAGAAATTTGCTATTACTTGGGAATTTTTTGGAGGGGAGCCTCTTGGGGTTTAAGGGTGTTATTGATGCAATTAGAGTCTAAGCCAACAGAAGAAAAGAAAAAGCCAGGAAGGCTAAATCCATCACGAATCAGGGATCATTTAGCTAATGAACGCACTTATCTTGCTTGGATGCGAACTGCGATCGCACTGTTGGGTTTTGGAGTCGTTATCGTTCGTTTGCGAGCCTTTCAAGTCCCGCTGTTACCCACACCTGGTAATGGTTGGAAGTTGGGTTTAGTCTTTTCGCTAGTTGGGTTAGTTACGGTATGGCTGTCAACGGCACACTATTTTGCAGTGCGTCGTGATATTGAAGATGATAATTATGAACCTACAGACCGCTGGGTAATTTTATTCAGTTTGGCGATTATGATTCTCGGCTCTGGAGTAATTTATTACGTGTTTACTGCTCCCCTTAGTCCTTTGAGTCCGGTTGTTCCTGATTAATGAATAAACACAACAGGAAGAATAACCTGGCTTGTTACTGAAGGGCAAAGTAGTTTAAATATTTAATCTTTAGGCTTGTTCGCTACTAGTTAATTCTTTTTGCTCGTAGTAACGACAACCTTGACAAGGGCCACAGGGGTTAACAGCACAACGGATGTAACCAGAACGGGCGTTAAATTTGCAGCTAATGTCACCAATAAGATAGCCTACTCCTTCCAAGTAGTAGCGATCGCCATCCATCGGTCTGATATTTTGTCTACCCCTTGTCCCAGAAAAATTCATGGCTGCTTGTCTCAGCTGCGCCCTTGTCCGTAATTGGGTTTTACGGATTAACCATAAGGAAAACAGGGATGGTAAAAAACCAACGGCAATCACCAAAAGTGTCTTGATATTTAACACCTTCTTTTTACCCCTTTTATGCGCTGATTGATCTTCCCAAATATTACATTCTAGTTGTTGCCAGAATGCAAATATTAGGGCGTGTTGCTGGATTGTAGTAGTGTGGCATCTAGAGTATCAATTCAGTAATCATGAAATAACCTCTCCCCCAACCCCTCTCCGCATCGGAGAAGGGAGTTAAGCAACCCCCTTTCCTTGCAGGGAAGGGGGCTGGGGGTTAGGTTTTTAATTAATGAATTGGTGTTCTAGTACTTAGCAAAAAAGTACCAATGCCACTTCAATCAGCATAACTGTTACAACCGATAAGGCGTACTACAATTCAATTTTCATAACTTTAAGATTTATTGATTAGCGCCCCCAAGAAAAAAACTTTTGTCTCAGTATCAGCCTTTTCTTGGTTTTTTTTGTGTCGCTGTGCGGCTAATCTTCTATTTTTATTTTGCTGTCTAAGTTTCTGCGCTAGTGATGCCGCTTCTCTTTCGGCTCGGAATAAATCAACTTTTCGCGTCGTCAAAATTAAGCACTCATCTGATTTTTGTTTCACCCAAGGAATGCTAACTGTGAAATACTTACAAACGCTTTTACGCGATTTAACATTTCCTGACAAATAATTTGTTTGACTGTTGATAGCACTAGCTATTGCTTTTAACTCTAGAATCTCAGCTTCTAATTCTGCGGCCATTTGATTAATAGTTTGGGCTTGCGCCACTAAACGCTCCCAACCACTAATTATCTTTTCTTGTTGTGGCTGTAGGGGGATAATTGCAGGCTGTGATGAAGGGCGGAAGATGGAACTTTTACCACTGTGTTCGATTTTTTTCATAGTTCCTCTGCTAATACTACTGAGCTTGTTAGGCATTGTAGCAGCATTTTAATACAAATGTACTAATTTGGTGAAATTCCGCAAAGATACGATCATAAGTAGGAACTCTGCGGGAATTCACGATTATGTCTAGTTCACTAACTGAAGAAATTCTGTCTCAACTTCCTGGTGATGCGTTGCGCGGGTTACGTCGCACTGATGAAATCCTGACAGCAATTCGAGAAAATACTGCGCCAATACCAACAGTAGTTAAGGAAAGTCAGCAAGATTTAGATAATGTAGAATTGGATGCAATTATTTGTGGCGGGACTTTAGGTATTTTAATTGGTTGCGCCTTAGCAGTACGCGGGTTACGGGTGGCGTTAATTGAGCGCGGGATATTAAAAGGGAGAGAACAAGAATGGAATATTTCGCGCTCAGAATTAGAAGTATTTTTGCAATTAAACCTGCTGACTGATGAAGAATTAGAAAGAGCGATCGCTACTCAATATAATCCAGCCAGGGTAAGTTTTCATGGCGGTACAGAAGTTTGGGTCGAAAATGTCCTCAATATCGGAGTAGATCCTGTATATCTACTCGCAACATTAAAAAATAAATTCCTCGCAGCCGGCGGACAGTTATTTGAAAATACACCATTTATTGAGGCGGTTGTTCATCCCAATGGCGTAATAGTCAACCAGCAATTTTCAGCGAAATTGCTCATCGACGCAATGGGACACCTTTCTCCCATCACCCAACAAGCACGCCAAGGCAAAAAACCAGATGCTTTATGTTTAGTTGTGGGAAGTTGCACTCAAGGATTTCCGGAAAATCAATCTGGCGATTTGTTGTTATCCTTTACATCCTTGCAGAATCAGTGCCAATACTTCTGGGAAGCTTTTCCCGCTAGAGATGGCCGAACCACCTACTTATTTACCTACATGGATGCACATCCACAACGCTTGAGTTTAGAAACTTTATTTGCAGAATATCTACACCTGTTGCCAAAATATCAGGGTGTGGAATTACAACATTTAAAATTTCAACGGGCGTTATTTGGTTTTTTCCCAACTTACCGCAATAGTCCACTCAAAACTCCTTGGCATCGGATTTTACCAGTGGGAGATAGCAGTGGTAGCCAATCGCCTTTAAGTTTTGGTGGTTTTGGCGCAATGGTGCGTCATTTGCAGCGTTTAACTTTTGGGGTAGAAGCAGCATTACAAACAAACCAATTATCTGCACAGGCATTGTCACTACTGCAACCATATCAACCAAATTTGAGCGTAACTTGGTTATTTCAAAAAGCTATGAGTGTGGGTATAAATCAAAATATCCCCCCAGAGCAAATTAATCAGCTGCTGTCGGCGGTATTTCTAGAAATGCAAAATCTAGGGAATCCCGTCCTCAAGCCATTTTTGCAAGATGTGGTGCAGTTTTCGGCATTAACACAAACATTAATTAAAACTGGATTATCTCATCCAAAATTAATTGCCAAGATAATTCCCCAAGTTGGTTTAGTCAACTTACTTGATTGGCTGGTGCATTACGGTAATTTAGGTGTTTACACTGCCTTGTTTACTCTGAGTCCAGTGTTAGAAACATGGATTAAGAGCCTACCCACTCAACAACAATATTATTGGCATCGTTTGGTAGATGCTTGGAAGTATGGTTCTGGTGCTGATTACTGTGATGAAAGTTAAATAATATGTGTGTGAGGATAACATAATGGAACGGAAAGCAGGCAGTATTAAATACTTTGCGGTGTTAATTGGCTTACTGCGCGATCGCCAAGGTTTTTTAGATGAAGTCCGTCAAGGAATTAGAATCCCCAGTAAGATAATTTCTTTGCTGGTTTGTAGTTCTATTTTTATTGCCATTTATGGGGCAATTATTGGCTCTTCTCATAGTTGGATGCAGGCTGTTTCTTCGGCGGTGAAACTACCCGCACTTTATTTAATTACCTTGCTAATTTGTCTGCCCACACTGTTTTTTTCTAATATTATCTTTGGTTCTAAGCGGAGTTTTGGGCAGCACTTTATTTTAGTACTCACAGCCGTTGCTGTTACGAGTGTTTTGTTATTTAGTTTTGCACCAATCACTCTCTTTTTCTTGCTCACCACTAATAACTATCAATTTATACTGGTATTAAATGTATTAATCTTTGCCATCACAGGATTTATCGGTATTTCCGCTTTGTACCAAGCAGCAAATATAGTGATAGAACAAGAGGATGATGGTAGTAAAACTCGCAGGCGAATCTTACAATCTTGGCTATTTCTTTATGCTTTTGTAGGTAGCCAATTAGGTTGGACTCTCAGACCATTTTTTGGTTCCCCTATGCAACCCTTTCAACTGTTCCGAGAAAGAGAAGGTAATTTTTATTTGGGTGTAATGAAAGCTATTGGTTATCTGTTGGGATTCAATTAATAGTTCCTTACGCACAAAGATTTTCTGTGGAGACTGGGTGTAAGGGTTTTAGATACATATACCCTTATACCCCTTCGTTGTATTTTTATTTTGTACTAGCGATCGCACTTTGGCATTCTTCAATAGAAGCACGTTGTTGCATAGCTTGAACTAAGGCTTCATAACTTGACCAATTTTCTTCTAACAGAGTTTTTGCTTGCAAAACATGAAATCTTTGTTTTTGCTGAAAGGCTGACTCGGAAAAACCTACAACTTTTAAGACTTCCGCCAACTTAGCTTTATCATCACCGCCACCTTCAGCGCGTTCAAATACCAAAGCTTCCGCCGCCAAACCAGCCATCCACATTGTGCAGTAACGGTCTAGCATTTGGGCGCTGATAGAACCTTTTTCTAATTGTGCAGCTAACTCAGCATCATTAAACGCCACACCGCCTTGTCCTGGTTGTCCTTTTCGCCAAGCTTCCCAGGCGCTGAGGGTGTAACCAGTTACGGGAATACCCAGCAAAGAAGCCACCAAAAAATGTCCCGCTTCATGGTGGATAATGCGATCGCGGTGTTCACTAGAAAATCCGGCAATCCAATCTAGCAAGATAGTTCCACCCTTACCTTGCAAGCTAAAACTGTCTAAAGTAGCGATTCCCAAAATGGTGAACGTGGCGAGTGCTGGTACTGTCGGCGATAAGTTGATTAATGGCCCCAGCAGTACCGAAAAAGTCATCAGAAAGACTGATATGGCTACTAAATTGAGGGCTGTTTGGCTCATTGTCAGTTTTTTAACTCAGGCTTAATCTTTCTTAATTATGGGGCGATCGCTCCATTTTTGAGTAGGATTTCTGATAGTCTGCATAGATAGACTGGGTTGTTATAGCTGCGACTTCCAGTCGTTGGGTGTTTGAACAGTATCTAAATTTCCAGAAATGCCAATAATTCATCAGTTAATCGAAATAGCCACCGAACCAGGAATTAATATTCACAACATCACCCGACAAATCCAAGATTTAATTGCTAAAACCTCAATTCAAAACGGACAAGTTTTAGTCTTCTCCCGCCACACAACAACAGCTTTAGCTATCAATGAATATGAAGTCAGATTATTAGAAGATATCAAAGTATTCTTTGCTAAATTAGCACCAGAGTCAGACCGTTACTTACACAATGATTTGCATTTACGAGATGTTCCCGAAGATGAACCGATGAATGCCCATTCTCATCTACTAGCAATGATGTTAAGTACCAGTGAAGTAATTCCTATTGTGGATGGAAAATTAGCTTTAGGAACTTGGCAATCTGTATTATTTTTTGAATTAGATGGGCCACGTCAACGAACTGTATCTGTGCAAATTTCCGGCGAATGAAATCAAGGCTTTAAACAGATATTGCAGATTTTATTGTAGTGCGATCGCTCAAAACAAATTTTAGAGGGTGGGTGTTTAAAATTATTTTTAGAATAACGGTTACAGAAATTCAGAAGTCAGATTGAACTTGAAACCTGACTTATGGACGTGTTTGAAAAATATTTAAAATTCTTCATGAAAAACTATCTTGACATACATATTCAATTATGAAACTCTAGATTTAGACAGAAAAACAACTGCGCTCTAAAGTAAAAAGCAAAACTCTAAGGTGCAAAAATTGGTTCTTGTCTCAGTAGTAGCATTCCTATGTTACCTGCGGTATTTTGCGTTTACCTTCGGTTGAATATTCAGCCTAATGTTAAATAAAGTCTTCTAAAATCGTAGATTAGAAGAAGAAATAGGACTTATGTCTAAATGTTCAAGCGAAAGTCAACGCAAAATACCGTAGGTAAAATAGGAATGCTACTACTGAGACTGAAACTAGTTAATCTTGCAACCTGTAAGTAAGCGTGTACTAATAAAGCAATTTATTAGTATAAATTTATTTTAGATGTATCTAAGTGTTGAAGCTGTCCAGTCAAGAAAAACACTGGATAAATTAACATGGTTGCTCATCTACCCTATAACGGAAAAACAAGCAAGCGAAAAAATTCTGTTGCGATTTTTTGTGATATTCAGAATGTCTATTTAAGTAAGGATAAAGCCCAGCTTTTACTAAATTTTGCTCAATTCCAAGGGCGAATAGATTACAAAAAACTTTACTACAATTCACATTATCCAGGACAATTAACTAGTATAAAAAATTTAGAGTCTTTGGAAATTGACTGTATAAATGTTACTGATTTATCAAAGAATAGCGCGGATAATCGATTGATGGCAGACTGTGTCAAACTATTTGCACCAAACCGAACAACTATCCCTAATATCATTATCCTAATATTAGGAGATTGGGACTATGCTGGTTTGATTGCTTTGCTACAAGCTATGAAAATAAAGGTGATAGTTTTTGCTCAAAGAGGTAGTGCCAGTCCTAAATTGATGGGACTAGTTGGTGATAATAACTTTCATTTTGTGGATGAGTTACCTAATTTAGTAAACAACCAATATTGAATTTAATATTTAATGAAATAGTTAATTAACGCCACATAAAAAACAATGCACAAACTTCTAACATTTCGGAATGATAAACTTTTACGTCGGGCGCTGACTCACCGTTCTTATGTTCATGAAAACCCAGGAGAAGGAGAACATAATGAACGCTTGGAATTTCTCGGTGACGCTATACTCAATTTTTTAAGTGGTGAATATCTTTATCGCCACAACCCAGAAAAAGGAGAAGATGAATTAACACGCCGACGTTCTGCATTAGTAGATGAAAAGCAATTAGCCAAATTTGCTGAAGAAGTTGGTATAGATTTGAGAATGCGGTTAGGAAGAGGAGCGATTTTAGATGGTGGTTTTCAAAATCCTAATTTGCTGAGTAGCACTTTTGAAGCTGTTGTGGGTGCTTATTATTTAGACAGTAATTGTGATGTTGAAGCAGTACGGGCTATTGTTGAACCATTGTTTGATTCTGTACCTGAACAAATTGTTCTAGTTCGCTCAAATGTAGACTCAAAAAACCGTTTTCAAGAATGGGTACAACGCAATATAACAATAAACCCGCCTGAATACATTACAAAGCAGGTAGGTGGTTTGTCTCACGCACCAATATTCACCGCAAAAGTATTTGTTGATGGTAAAGAGTATGGAGAAGGAAAGGGACGTAACAAAAAAGATGCGGAAAAAGCTGCTGCTGAAAATGCACTGGCTAAGTTGAAACAAGAAGGTATGTTGTAGAGATTTATCTAACTTCTAAGAGTGTGGAGAGATTAGCCTTGGTTGTGGTTTATTACTTTTAGGTTGTATTTTCATCCATTCAAAAGAAACTAAGTTTAATAACAAACCGATGAGTAACAAAATCACCATCAAGGTTATCTGATACCACAAAATTGGCTGCACAAATAAATCTGCTACAAGATGAAGCAAGTTCATCACGCTATAAAATACAGTCAATGCAAAATGTAAGACGCGGTAGCGTTTAGATTCCGTAAAAGAAGTAGCAATTATCGCCAATATGGGTAGTGTGAAAAATCCCAACATTAGCCACAGAATTACAGAAATATCACTCATTTGTGAGGCGTGTTGCGATTCGGCTACAGACAAACCATGAAATAACGGCATTAAACCTAGTTGTGTATGAAACAATAATCCTAGGAGAAATGCTGTCCATATAGTAATAATTCTTTCTCTATAATTCAGCATGATGAAATCTTCTCGATTTATAATCGCCCAGTTTTTAATTTAGGCAAAAAATCTGAGGAACTTGTGAAGGATGTAATTAGTTCTGTCAGCTATTGATTTTTAAGGGGAAAGTTACAGTAAATGTAGAACCAACGCCTAGCTGAGATTCTAAGTTAATTTCTCCTTGGAGTAATTTGACTAACCGAGAAACGATCGCCAGTCCTAATCCTGTACTATCAGGTAAGTAAGTGCGATCGCTTTTGTTTACACGATAATAAGGTTCAAATATCCGCGCTTGGTTTTCTGGCGCAATCCCAATTCCTGTGTCAGCAACCATAAATGACCAGTTGTTTTCGTCTAAAATTTGACACACTATTCTCACAAAGCCTGACTCTGTATAGCGAATCCCATTACTGACAAGATTGGTAATAATTTGTTGCAATTGAAACTCATCAGTTAGAACTTTTTGGGGACAGCGATCGCAGTCTACAATAATTTGTAAATCTTTCTCTTCGGCTAAAGGTTCTAACATTTCACACACGTTAATCACCAATTCTTGTACATTGGTGGGTGCGACTTGCAATTGTACCTTACCCGCATCATATCTTGATAATTCTAATACATCATTAATTAAGCGGAGTAAGTGTCTACCATTACGTAATACACGCTCAATATGTTCTAAATTAGTATAAGTATCTTTAATATCAGAATTGCGTTTTTGTTGTCGTAAAAATAAATCTGAGTAGCCAATAATGGATGTTAAAGGATGTTTTAGTTCGTGGGCGAGTTGCGAAAAAGTATCTTGATTGGCATTAATTAACCGTGTAAGTTCTTCATTATGCAGAGTTAATGATAAATACAGATGCCTTAATTCTCGCAAACGCTCATCAACATAACTTTTAAAACATCGAGCGATCGCTTCATCTATTACAGCATCAATTAAACGCATATAGCGCACAATTTCCGCAGGTGTTCCTTGTAATAAATCTGCCTCTAAAGTATCAAATATTACTATTCGTAACAGACGATATTCTCTCGCAATTTCTGTCGGATCAAACCCCTGTTCCGCCCGGAGTAATCCGTGCTGCCAACTGGCTGTAAGTATAGACTTGATGTCACTAACCTGAGATTCTGCAAGTACACTAATCATTGCTTGAAAAATATCAGGAATATGATTCTTAATCGCTGTGTAAGACAAGTCATCAGCACTTTCAATCTGCCTATCTTGACGGACTGCTGCTATCCATTTCTCGATGATACTGTGAGTATTTTCAGCCAGTATGACACTAAAATCCATTACGTTAAATTTTGTATAGATTTAGTTAAGTAATTTTGATCTACAACTAGTTTATCGAGAACAGTGTTTTTTTGGTCAAAATTAACGGAATAATTCAACTACATCAGGGAAGATATTACGTAATTATAGAGATAGATTTTACCTATTTGTCTTGAGTTTTTGATAAATCGGATAATCAGTCCTAATGAGCCAAAGGTGTAGATGCGTCACACATCATTACTCACCCAAAGATTCATCAAATTAGGCTAAATCAACAAATAGAGTCTATCCCCAGAAGTTGTTTTTACTGGACAGCAATGTTATATTTCGCTATGTTGTTGACAATTCGAGTAAGTCAGCCTAATTCAGCGCGTCAAATTACGCAAACGCTGAAGCGGAGGAACCAAATTTTGGGGCGTATCTCATAGAAAGGTTAAGTAAAAAGTACAGAGTGATTAATAATTCAACTCAGCACTAATTACTCAGCACTTGTAAGAGAGGGGCATCTCTCAGCCCTAGCCCGTCAGCTAACTTCGTAGGCATTGAGAGGAGACTGAAGAGATAGCATTTTTATAATGTGTTGATCTCATCAGTGTCCAAGGCTGGTACTGCTCAGATTTTTGTACCTGTACTTAAACCTGCTGAGGTTAGAGATGATATTGCAATTAAATTTCGCAGCGATTTTAGCGATCGCGGGAAAAGCTGTATGGCAGAAAACAAAGCCTGTAATCATTAAGGATGTCGTCTTTCTACCCATCCTAGGTTTTTTAGGAATTATCTTATTGTGGTGGGCGGTTGCCTTGGCTAACCATGAATTGATGCCCACACCACCAGAGGCTTTAATTGCCAATTTAGACTATATTTTAAATCCCTTTTATCAACGTGGGCCAGGTAACTTAGGCATTGGCTGGTTATTAATTGCCAGTCTGCGCCGCGTGTTGATTGGTTTTTTGTTAGGTGCAGTCGTGGCCATTCCTTTGGGATTTCTGATTGGGATGTCTAGGCCTGCAATGTTAGCCCTTAATCCTATTATTCAGATATTTAAACCTGTTTCACCCTTGGCTTGGCTGCCAATTGCCTTAGCTATCTTTAACTTGGCAGATCCCTCAGCCATTTTTGTAATTTTCATTACCTCCCTATGGCCGACAATTATCAACACAGCCCTGGGAGTTGCCAGCGTCCCTAAAGATTATTTAGATGTAGCACGGGTGTTAGAAATGCCGCGCTGGCGGAGAATTACCAAAATTATTTGGCCTGCCAGTTTACCTTATATCTTCACAGGCTTGCGAATTAGTTTAGGCATTGCTTGGTTAGTTATTGTCGCTGTAGAAATGCTGACAGGCGGTATCGGTATCGGCTTCTTTGTTTGGGATGAATGGAGTCGGTTGAATCTGAGTTCAGTGTTCCTTGCAGTATTTGTTATTGGTTTAACTGGACTAATTCTCGATTTCGCTGTTGGTAAACTCCAAGAATTTGTAACTCATCGCCCAACAACAGTTAAATAACATACCTCAGCAGCAATCACTACATAAAGTAAGGATGTTCAAAACCCCTCTCCAAACCTCTCCCCCACGGTGGGAGAGGCTTTGAAAACCTGATTCTTTCTATAAACTACAAATATTTTTTGCCCCTCTCCGCATCGGAGAGGGGTTGGGGAGAGGTTTATCCAACTGACGTTAATTTACCTCTGCGTGAGCCAATATAAAACAACAACAATGACTGACAATAATTGGACTAGAAGAGATTTTTTATTAGGAATTGGCACAACAACAGCCGGAATTGCCCTATCTTCCTGTGGAATTTCAGGAGATAGATCTGCATCAGGACTGACAGAAGAAGCTTTAGCCGTCAAACCCGTAGTCAGGCCTCAAGACCTAGAAAAACCGGATATTACTGTTGGTTACGTTCCTGTTAATGATTGTGCGCCATTTGCGATCGCCTGGAAAAAAGGTTTCTTTCGCAAGTATGGTTTAAACGTCAAACTCAACCGCGAAGCAAGTTGGGCAACTTCTCGCGACGGTCTAATTTTTGGTCGTTTAGATGCTGCGCCCGTTGTATCTGGGGCTGTCACTAACGCCAGAATTGGGGCGGAAGGCGCACGCCACGCACCCTTGTGTGCAGCTATGACCATTCACCGCCACGGTAATGCTATGACCATGAATAAAGCTATGTGGGATTTTGGCTTGCGTCCTTGGTACGAATATCAACAACAATATGGTGATGGTGCATTAGAGGCCTTTGGCAAAGATTTTCGCGCCTACTTTGATAAGCAACCACCAGAAAATCGAGTTTGGGCAGTAGTTCTGAGTTCCGCGATTTACGAATACTTCGTGCGTTATATATCTGCGGCGGCTGGTGTTGACCCTCTCAAAGAGTTTCGCGTCATCATCGTCCCACCTCCCCAGATGGTGACAAACGTGCGAATTGGGGCAATGCAAGCTTATATGGTAGCCGAACCTTGGAACACCAGAGCAATTGCAGGTAACGAAGGTGTTGGTTTTACCTTCGCCCAAGGTAAGGAAGTCTGGCTAGGACATCCCGATAGATTATTAGGCGTGATGGAATTCTTCATCGATAAATATCCTAAAACCTATCGTTCTTTGGTAAAGGCGATGATTGAAGCTTGTCAATATTGTAGTAAACCAGAAAATCGCCAAGAAGTCGCCGAACTACTTACCAACCGTTCCTTTACTGGTGCTAGACCAAAAAACAAGAATGCCCCAATTACCAAATTTACAGCCCCAGGCATTTTGGGAAGTTACAACTATGGCGGGTTTGATGGCAAAGACCGCACCATCCAAGCTGCTGATACTACCATCTTTTACGATATTCCCGATAACTTGCCCAAACAGCCAAATGAACACTCAACATTTATGTGGCAGTCGAGAAGTATTTGGTTAATGACTCAAGCCGCCCGGTGGGGACAAATCAAGGAATTTCCTAAAGATGCCGAGGAATTAGCCGAAAAAGGTTGGAGAACAGATTTATATCGAGAAATAGCCTCAGAAATGGGTATTGAATGCCCTAAAGACGATTACAAAGTTGAAGCAGCAGAAGTATTTATTGACAAAAAACGCTTCGACCCTAGTGACCCGGTAGGCTATCTCAACAGTTTTGAAATTCGGGCTAAATCTCCGGTGCGTTTTTTTATGTCTTAGGTATTAATTCTCAACATTGACTAACAAATAGTTCAAATTTTAGCGGAGCCTTTGATGATGAAATATACACCCACTTCAATCAATACTGAACAGCAAGTTATGTCTCATAATAACTTCTTAGAAATTGAAAATTTAGTCAAGTCTTATCCGACACCAGATAAAAGTAATTTTGTGGTTCTGGATGGTGTCAATCTCAGCATTGGTGAAGATGAATTTATTTCCGTAATTGGTCATTCTGGTTGTGGTAAATCAACTTTATTAAAAATTGTTGCTGGCTTAGAAACAGCAACTTCTGGGTCAGTGCGACTAGATGGAAAGGAAATCCGCAAGCCAGGCGCAGAAAGGATGATGGTCTTTCAAAATTATTCTTTATTACCTTGGTTAACCGTCAGAGAAAACATCCGTTTAGCCGTAGATGAAGTGTTAAAAAATGCAAATCGTGCCGAAAAAATTAGCATTGTTAACGAACACTTGGCAATGGTAAACTTAACCCCGGCAGCAGATAAGTATCCTGATGAAATCTCTGGAGGTATGAAACAACGAGTAGGCATTGCAAGAGCTTTAGCAATTCGTCCAAAAATGTTGCTGATGGATGAACCTTTTGGAGCCTTAGATGCCTTAACTAGAGGTAAATTACAACGACAAGTATTAGATATTTGGGAAAACAATCGCCAAGCCGTAATGATGATTACTCACGATGTTGATGAGGCTATTTATATGAGCGATCGCATCGTCTTAATGACTAATGGCCCAGCCGCTAATATCGGGGAAATCTTAGAAGTACCTTTCGATCATCCACGCGATAGAGCCGCTATGCGTAATTCCCAAGAATATTTTGAATTGCGTAATTATGCCTTGAATTTCCTTGATAGATATTTCACCCAAAATGAGTAAATTAGTTTATTATTTCTTTTAGCGGGTCGCCTAATTCAAATCCATCAACAATCATGATTTGAAACGGAGGAACCAAATATATGGGGCTAATCTTTCAGAAAGACACCTTCCAGTCTTAGCCCGTCAGCTAACTCCGTCGGTAATGGAAGGAACTCCCAAAAATTTGGCTGTAATAGCAGTTGTTATTGGGGTTTCTTTAAAGAAAGGATCAAAAATGAATCTTGAAGGATCAAGTCTCAAGGATGAAATTTTTACTATAAATTTCATACTTCACACTTCATACTTTATAGTTCATTTACCCTGCTTCTCATTCATCATTTATTTTCTTTAGGAGAAGTGAAACTGTGAACATTAAGCCAATGTTAGTACGCCTCCAAAGCGCCATAGGTAGAAATGATTTAGTTGAGCAAATGGTATTAATACCAGAGCCAAAAAGACGTTCTTTTACAAATTATCAAACAGCACCATCAGTCAACTTAATTGTTGCTTACAACGCTTCACCTAATAGTCATACCGCACTAGATATCGCTTTTTGGATTGCTCATCAAACGCGTTTAGCTACAAATCAGCAAGTTACAGTCCAAGCAGTTTATGTAGTAGAAGAAAACCAAAATGATAAGTATTTGGATAAAGGAAATTGGGCAAATTATTTAACACCATGCGAATGTGGAGTAAGTGATGTATACCAATCGACAACATCCGTATTAACTCAACCAAAACTTAAAGGCATCACCCAACATCTACAAGCACAAATTGTAGCTCCTCTCGAAGAAGCAGACAGAATTCTTTGGCAAGCCCGAAGTTTAGCTGAAGAATGGCAAGGTTCTTTTAAATCGCATTTGCGGTTTGGTGATGTTGCTACAGAACTGACAAAAGTTGTGGAATTAGAAGCAGCTAATGTTCTATTTCTAGGGTGTAGATCCATTAATCATGCAATTATTCAGACCCTAGGTTTTAATTTTCCTTGTGCTATTTTAGGCATACCCAATGGCATTGATGAATAACTGCTGTCGCAAATAGCAGTTATTTTTTAGAGGATGTCTGAGAAGTATTAAATATTTCACCTGATCCCCCTATCCCTCCTAAAAGAAGAGGGATAGCCAAATCTTAATTACAAAACCAAAAATTTTCTAGATATCCTTTTAGTTAAATAAGGCTTATAAAAAGTCACCTATACTTTAGGTGGCTTTTTATGTAGTATGCAATTAAGCACAAATCAAGAGGGACAACGTGGAAAACTTGCAAGCTCTCCTGAGCATTTTAACATTTTTGGGTGTAATTATCCTAGTTATGACGGAATGGATACATCTGACTATTGCGGCTTTATTGGGAGCATTGTTACTAGTTTTCACCAACGTTATGACATTAAAAGAAGCCGTGGGTTACATCGGCAATAGTCATGGAACATTAGGCTTATTCTTTGGTGTTATGGTGCTTGTGCGGGCATTTGAACCGACAAAAATATTTGATTATTTAGCCACTCAAATTGTCATTTTAGCTAAAGGCGATGGCAAACGACTGTTACTAAGTATTGTGGGGATTGTTACCCCTATTTGTGCAGTGTTACCGAATGCCACAACAGTTATGTTATTAGCGCCGCTTATTCCCCCAATGGCGCAAGAAATAGGTATTAATTTTGTACCATTATTAATATTAATGGTTTTTATAGCTAATAGTGCTGGTCTCTTAACTTTAGTGGGTGATCCTGCTACTTTTATTGTTGGGGATGCCATTAATATTAGTTTTACAGAATATTTATGGCAATTAAGTTTAGGCGGAGTCCTTGCAGTTATTACAGTCGTCGCCACACTACCATTTCTATTTCGGAAAATTTGGCATAGCAAACTTGATAACCTTGAAGAATTGCCTCATACCCAAATTAATCATCCACGCGTTGTCGCTGTGGGGGCAGTTATCATTGCGTCCGTATTAGTATTTTTTGTGATTGGTGAATCTTTACCAGTTCCAATTTCCCCTGCGGCTGTGGCTTTATTAGGTGCGGCTTTGGCTTTGTTACTATCTCATCATACTCGCATTGATACCGTTAATAACATTTTGCGGGATGTAGATTGGAGTACATTAATATTTTTTATGAGTATTTTTGTATTGATTGGAGGGTTAGAAAAAACAGGAGTAATTAATAGCTTATCAGGGTTTTTGGCAATTTTTTTAGGGAAAAATATTGTTCTCGGTTCCCTCTTTTTATTATTTTTTGTGGGGATATTATCTAGTGTCGTGCCGAATATTCCCTTAGTGGTGGCGATGGTTCCTTTAATTAAACAATATCTTGTGACTGTAGAATTAGCACCAGCAGAAGTTTTAGCACAAGACTATCAAGGGCAGTTTCCGGCTGAAGTTTTACCTTTGTTTTACGCCATGATGTTTGGGGCAACCTTGGGAGGTAACGGTACACTTGTCGGAGCTTCTTCTAATATAGTTGCCGCTGGGATTTCTGAACAGCATGGTCGTCGCATTTCATTTAAAACTTTTCTGCATTACGGTATTCCTGTAATGTTTCTGCAATTGGTAACATCGGGGTTATACGTGTTAGTGCGGTTTCTTATTTAAAATTAACATAAATCCATAATATTTCCTCCTAAAGGAGGATGTTTTTTATAAAATGTGCTTAAGTATACTTAAGTGTATGGTTTTGCATAGGCTCTAAATGTAGCATCATAAGTATAAGAACAAAACCAAATTCAGCTTCAAGAAGGATCAAACTTATGAACCCGCCTGAAGAATATATCAATCAAAATACTGTAGAACCAGGGCAAGGGGGGTCAAATTCAGTCAACAATAAGCTGCAATTTAGTACTAATGGGATTGGTGAAACTAACAGCTTAGATAAAGTCAGAGATATTCTTTTTGGCAGCCAGATACGCGACGTTGACAAAAGATTTGCCCGTTTGGAAGACCGTTTAGTTTCTGAACTGGTGAATATGCGAGATGAAACGCGTAAACGTTTAGATGCGTTAGAAAGTTATGTGAGACAAGAGGTTGATTCTTTAACACAACAGTTGAAAAAAGAGCAGCTAGAACGTGATGCGATGATGCGATCGCACTCTGAAGAGCAAAAAAATATTAACCTATCTTTAGAAAATAAAATTGCTCAAGTTGACGAACAAACCTCTAACCGTCAACGAGAATTGCGTGAACAGATATTGACCCAATCGAAAAATTTACAAGATGACCTTCAACAAAAGTATGAAGAAATTATAACGGTGCTGACACGAGAAACCCAAGAACTCCAAAAAGAGAAAACAGACCGTTCTAAGCTGGCAGCGTTATTCACAGAATTAGCAATTCGGTTGAATACAGACAATAAATTCTGAATTCCACATATTTTTAAGTGTATAGAGCATCAAGCTCATATTCTCGCATTATTCCTGAATAATAGTGCTTTATTCGGTTCCCTATCAAAGATTATTAATTTAGTAGAACAACTACGCTAGAGACATTGTAAGTTAATTGTCTTGTTAGTTGATTTAATAAAATGCAACTGCATGTTAATTGTAAATTAAGGGATTTGGGTAATGAATAACTATCCCCCGAATCGAGTACCTCTAGAAGCTACAAGCCGTAATGGGGAATCTTCTAACTTAGATTCGCTCAATCAAGATGAACTGAATGTACTTCGTAGTGTCCTTCTTGGTGTTGAACCAAGTCAACTGAATAAACTCTACGAACGATTAAATAATCCCCAAATTCTACCAGAAGATATCAGTCATTTGCTTCCCGAAGCTGTAGTTTTGCGTTCCAAGCAAGATAAACAACTAGTAGAAGCAATGGTTTCAACTGTGGAAGAAGCAATTCAAGCTTCTGTCACCCAAGATGAAAATGTACTTTCAGAAGCATTTTTTCCCATAATCGGCCCAGCGGCGCGAAAAGCGATCGCCACATCTTTAGATGAGATGATGCAATCGCTCAATCAAGCTCTAGAACATAGTTTGTCCCTACAAAGTGTAAAGTGGAGGTTAGAAGCACAACGTACAGGGAAATCATTTGCGGAAATTGTCCTGCTGCGAACTTTAATTTACCGCGTTGAACAAATATTTCTGATTCACAAACAAACAGGATTATTGCTGCACCATGTAATGTTCCAGCAATTAGCTGTTCAAGATCCTGATTTAGTAGCGGCGATGTTGACAGCAATTCAAGATTTTGTCAAAGATTCTTTTGGTGTCCAGCAAGAAGATAC
Source organism: Nostoc sp. HK-01 (assembly GCA_003990705.1). GTDB lineage: Bacteria > Cyanobacteriota > Cyanobacteriia > Cyanobacteriales > Nostocaceae > Nostoc_B. Next base: position 3,603,119 of record AP018318.1, on the reverse strand, counting down.
ATTACGTAGTTTGCGATTTGGCGAACTGACAATTTGGATTGAAGCAGGGCCACAAGCAATCGTCGCCGGGATTGTTCGTGGTAAACCACCGCAAGAATTACGCGCAGTTTTTCAAGCAGCTATTGAAAAAATTCATCTCAAACTAGGTACAGAACTACATAGCTTTGCGGGAGAAACAGAACCATTTCAAGCTAGTGAACCTTATTTAGAAAGTTGTTTAGCCATTCAGTATAAAACTGCTTCAAAGCAAAATTATACTTATGCCTGGGCTTTTTTAGGTTTAATGGCGATCGCATCTGGAACTTGGGGGTTTTTTACTCTCAGAGAAAATATCCGTTGGCAAACTTATCTCCATAAACTCAACTCTCAGCCAGGAATTGTAGTGGTGAATACGCGCTATTACAACGGGAAGCATTTTATTTCAGGAATGCGTGATCCGTTGGCTGTAGATCCCAACACATTAATACAACCTACAAATCTCAATCCTGACAAAGTAATTAGTAAGTGGCAATCTTACCTATCTTTGGAACCACAACTAATAGCTAAAAGAACAGCCAAACTACTACAACCACCAAAAACTGTAGTGCTAGAAGTTGATCATAATGGCATTCTTTCTGCCACTGGCTATGCACCACACAACTGGATTTTGGAATCTCAGAAACTATGGCGTTTTGTACCAGGAGTGACACAATTTCAAACTAAAAATCTTATATCCACTGAACTGAGAGAATTAGAGTCAGCTAAAAAGAAAATTGACGCAACAGTACTTTTATTTGAAGAAGGAAAAGATAATTTTATTCCCGGAGAAACTAACAAGCTACCAGATTTACGCAACGTTATACAAAAGCTTTTCAATACAGCCAACTCTATAGACAAAGATGTGCAGATTCAAATTAGAGGACACACTGATACTACGGGAACAGAACGACAAAATTTGTTTCTCAGTCAAGCCCGTGCGAATAAAATCTTAGCTTATTTCAATTCTCCAGGAATTAACATCAATAAATTTAAACTTGTGGCTGTAGGTTCTAAACTACCTTACCAGAGCGAAGTTAATTTAGATGCTAAACGGCTAAATCGCCGAGTATCTTTTCAAGTCTTAATAATTGACAAAACTAAATAAATATGATTCAGAAAAAAGTTTGTATGGTAGGTGCATTTGCTACAGGTAAAACAAGTTTAGTCTCCAGGTTTATCTACAGTATTTTTTCGGAAAAATACTATACTACCGTAGGTGTCAAAATTGACAAAAAGACTCTGGATTTTCAGGGGAATAATGTCAATTTAATCCTTTGGGATCTTTATGGTGAAGACGAGTTTCAAAAAGTTAGGATGTCATATCTCAGAGGTTCATCTGGTTATATATTAGTTGTAGATGGCACTCGGCGCAATACTCTGGATAAAGCTTTTGAGCTACAAACTAAAGTAGAAGAAAGTATTGGTAAAGTCCCTTTTATTTTGGTATTTAACAAGTGGGATATGACCAATGAATGGGAAATCGAAGCTCATGAACTAGATGTCATTATCCAACAAGGTTGGACTGTGATTAATACTAGTGCTAAAACTGGGCAGGGTGTAGAAGAAGTTTTTCAAACTCTTACTAATAAAATCTTAAATGGATAAATGGTAGATATTCCCCATGCTGTGATTTTATATCTGCTCAACTTTATTATAGAAGAGCGATCTCTTGCCTATTTATTAGTCAAAAAAGATGGTTGTCTAGTAGCCTGGGGTGGAAAACTATCTGAGTATGGCATTATGAATCTTAGTCCAGGAATATCTATATGCCAGCAAGTTTTTTTCCTAGAAGGTTTACTACCTTTAGATGATACTCCTATCTTTTTACCCTTGGTTAAAATGGATGTTGGTATCTGTGCAGACATCCATATTTTTCCCTCAGAGGAAGGTGATTGGATATTATTATTAAATAGTATTTTAGATGAAAAACATCTCTCTGCTATGCAACAAGAAGCAAATCTTTCCAACTTATTACAAGAAAAATCTGATAAATTACTCAATCAACTACCTAAAGAATAAATAATTAAATTCTATATATTTATGTTATGAATAAAACTATATTATCTGACTTATTTTTAGCTTTAAATATTTTAGTTTTAGAAAAAATTGATATTGGATTATTTAGAGTTACGGCTCAACCACCTAATTGGTTGAGGCGTTTTTGTAGCCAGGAATTAAAATTTGGTATGAATATGTTAATTCCCCAAGAGGAATTTGCTTTTTTAGAAAATTTTTTGTTTGATGCCGAAGATTTTTGGGATAGCAATAGCATTGGCAAGCTAAGTTCTGGTATCTGGAGTCAAAAAAATTTAAACGGTTATGAAGAACAACTAGAAGCTTATGCTTTGTGTGTAAATAAAAGTAAAATTTTGTTAATTGAATTAGCCCAAGATAAATTTAAATACAAGCAACACTTAATCCAAGCAGGGAGAGAACAACAATTAAATTATCAGCAATTATTAAAAGAGAATCAAAAAAAAGAAGTATTAATTAATTGCATTATCCATGATATAGCAGGGCAACTAAATGCAATTAACTGCTGTTTAGCATTGCTAGAATTTGAAAATTTAACAGATAGAGGCAAAGAACATTTAGAAATTGCCCGCAAGCAATCTATTAAGCAAGAAATGTTAATTAGAAATATTTTAGATGCTTTTTCGGCTGAGGTGCGATCGCTAGAAAGTTTTATTGTAGATACTCATACTTCTCCAGATATTTTAGTGGCTATACAAGAAGTCATAGAGCTATTCCAAGCTACTTTTGCTCTGACTAATCAGCGGTTAAATCTTGCTGCTGACGTTGATATCACAGCAGATTGGAAAGTTGTTGGTGAACAATCGCGTTTAGATCGGGTCATTACAAATCTAATGGAAAATGCTTATCGCCACAGTCCAGAAAATTCTACTGTCACTATAGGTTTGCAAGCAGAAGCAGAATATATTCTGTTCACTATCGATGATGAAGGTGAAGGTGTACCACCAGAAATGGTAGATAATTTATTTCAAAAATTTTCCCAAGGTCAAAATCGTTCAGGTAGAGGCGGTATTGGTCTTTATTTTTGCCGTATGACGATTGAGCATTGGGGCGGAAGTATAGGTTATTCAGCACGTCAAGAAGGCGGTTCCAGATTTTGGTTCCGCCTTCCCAAGGCTGGGGGTATAGGGATATAGGGGTGTAAGGGTGTAGGTAAGTAAAACTATTACCCTCATTTACTGTTCCCCACTTCCTGTAACCTGTTCCCTAAACTTAATAACCAATCAGATGTAATACATCACGTAGAACACTATAACCGGCTAAATCCCACAGCAAATAAGCGACAAAACCAATTGCTGCTAAACGACCATTCCATAATTCCGCTTGGGGAGTCCAGCCAAACAGAAATTCATTGCGATCGCGGCCGTTATAAGCATTAGCAATCACTGGTAAATCAGTAGAGGAACGAGTTTCACGAGTTTCCATGATTTTTCTCCAAAAATAAACTAGTTTTTTCGACTTTTTTCTTTAGTAACCAATGAGGTGAAATACGTCCCGCAGGACGCTATAACCGGCTAAATCCCACAATAAATAAGCCACAAAACCAATCGCCGCTAAACGACCATTCCACAATTCAGCTTGGGGATTCCAACCAAAAATAAACGCATTGCGGTCTATGCCGTTATAAGCTTGAGCAACACCTGGTAAGTCGGTAGAAGAACGAGTTTCTGTAGTTCGAGATTGCATTTTTTCCTCCAAAAATTAGCTAATATTTTCAATTTTTTGTTTTAGTAACCAATTAGGTGTAATACATCGCGCAGGACACTATAACCTGCTAAATCCCACAATAAATAAGCCACAAAACCAATCGCCGCTAAACGACCATTCCATAGTTCAGCTTGAGGAGTCCAACCGTAGACGAAAGCATTACGATCAATACCGTTATATTCAGTAGCAACTGTTGGCAAATTCGTGGAGGAGCGAGTTTCCATTGTTTGATTCCAAACTTATTTGTTACTTAACTTAACGTTAGCTATTTATTGATAGATTGCTTTCCGTCTGTAGGTACAAACTCCAAGCACTTCTTGTGGACGATTAAAAAAAGCCTGAAAGTCTCAACATCTCCGCCTTCAGAGGGTGATAAAAATCATATTTGTAAATAAATGTAAATTACTATTAACTAAATTTTGCTTAGGCTAAGATTAAAACATAGTAATTTATCTAGTTTTAATAAATAGGAATTAAACGCCTAAATTTGGTAATAAATGGGCGTTTTGCTTTATTAATTCAACAAATATCCTAAAAATTAAATCTTATGGATAAACAAACTTCTACCCGACGCTAGATATATTGTTCAAACTTCAGATGGATGCTGAAATCGCCTAAATTCCAGGATTCTGAGATTTACGAGAGTTAGGTATGGCGATAGTTACAGACATAAATTTCATAGTTGCTGCTCACACCATTCTTAAATCCCTCCAAAGTTAAACTTTAAAAGAAGGAAATACAATGATTCAAAGTACGGGAATTATGTTGGGACTCTACAAACCATTATTATGGGTAGCACAAATTTCTGTAGATCCCTCAAGCGTCACGCCAGCGCAGGCATCGGTGCTGACATCCGGGCCACGCTTTTTTGTCGCCTTAATCTCCGGCGTGATTCTCGCTTTTGCTTTTCAACTAGTGCTAACAAATCTCTCCGTTGCAGCGGGTATTTCCTACCTCGGACATTCATCCGATTCGGATGCAAATCATGGGGAAACTGGCAGTTTTGGTGGAACAATTCGCAAAATTGGTACGGCGGTGGGAATTTGGACACTAGTTACCGTCACCATCGCCTTATTAATTGCCAGTTTCTTAGCAGTAAAATTAAGCTTAGTTATTTTCGATCCCAGACTAGGAGCCATTCTTGGTTTAGTAATTTGGGGCGCATACTTCTTATTACTAGTATGGGTAAGTTCCACTACCGTAGGTTCCTTAATTGGTTCAGTGGTTAACACTGCTACCTCCGGTTTTCAAGCGATTATGGGAACTGCAACCGCCGCCCTTGGTGCTAAAGCCGTCAATCAGCAAGTAGTCGCCACCGCAGAAGCTGCCGCAGCTGCTGTACGGCGCGAATTAGGCAGTGCTATTGACCCCATCAGCATTCGGGAAAATGTTGAAGATTATTTAGAAAAGCTGCGTCCCCCCGAACTGGATATATCAAAAATTCGCGGTGAATTTGAAAAATTACTCAACGATCCCCAATTAAAAGCGATCGCCGGGAGTCCTGATTTACGCAACATCGACCGCCAAAAATTTATTGATTTAGTCAGCAGTCGCACTGACCTTTCTAAACGAGACGTTAAGCGCATCGCAGATACACTATATAGCGTTTGGCAACAAACAGTAGGAGAACATCAACCGACTCCAGATCGCCTCGGCGAATTAGTAAACTATCTCAAATCCTTACCCCCAGGACAAACTAAAACAGACGAACTCAACGCCAAACTAGAACAGTTAATCGCCGAAACCCGTTCCTCTAAAGACACAACCCAAGAAACCACCCCCGGACTCATTCAGCAGACATTGCAACAAGGATTCACCGCCTTGACGGGGATTGTTTTGGGACGTACTGATTTGTCAGATATCGATGTAGAAAAAATCTGGCAATCTCTCTCTACCGCTAAAGATAAAGTCACAGAACAAGCAGATAAACTAGGTCTTCCTACACCATCCCAACCATACAGCCCAATTCGCGCTGATGTTGAGAACTATCTGCATAACACCTATGCTTGGCAATTAAGTCAAGAAAAAATCGCCCAAGAATTCCGCGATGTTATCTATGACCCAGCCGCCGATCCTGGCATCATTAAAAGAGAATTAGACCGTTTTTCCCGCAATGATTTTGTGAATATCCTGCAACAGCGAGGATTACTCACTCAAGCCGAAATTGGGCGAATTGCCGATCGCCTAGAAGCTGTGCGTCAATCAGTCTTAGTCACAGTTACAGCCGAAGAAGAAAGAGAAATTACTCAAGATTTGCAACGGCGAGTTGAAAGCTATTTGCTGGTGACACCAAAATCGGAGTTGAATGCGGAAGGAATTGAAAAAAATTTCCATCCTTTATTGTCAGACTCCGATGCAGATTTTGAAACTTTTTCTCGTCGCCTAGCAGTGCTTGACCGTGAGGAACTACGGAAAATCTTGCTAGAACGCAATGATGTTCAGGTATATGAAGTTGAACCAATTCTAGATGAATTGGAAAAACAGCGCGATCGCGTTTTGATTGAAGCGCAAGGTATAGCAGAACAGGCAAAATATCAAGCAGAAACCCTGTGGTTGAATGTGGAATCATATCTGCGTAACACAGGCAAAGCTGAATTAAATCCTGATGCGATTCGTGCCGATCTCAAGCGATTATTAGAAGATCCCCAAGCCGGGATGAGTGCAATTCAAACGAGATTGTCTCGCTTTGACCGTGATACCTTAGTGCAGTTGTTGAGTCAGCGCCAAGACTTGAGCGAAGACCAAGTTAATAACATTATTAATACAGTAGAAGATTCTTGGCATAGTATTCGCCATGCACCCCAAGCTGTAGCCGATAAAGCCAAAGAGCAATATGATTCTGTGACTACGGTAATTACAGATTACTTGCGGAACACGGGGAAAGCAGAACTCAACCCCGAAGGAATTCAACGAGATTTAAATCGCCTGTTTGAAAATCCCAAAGAAGGTGCAGTTGCACTGCGTCAGCGGTTATCCCAGGTAGACCGAGATACCTTAGTCAAATTGTTGAGTCAACGTCAAGATTTGAGTGAAGAACAAGTCAACCAAGTGATTGACTCTGTGCAAACATCCATCCGCAATTTTGTGCGTGCGCCGCGCCGTCTGGCGACTCGCACACAGCAGAAAATGGACACATTCAAAGCTTATTTGGAAGAATATCTGCGGCAAACTGGTAAAGAAGAACTCAACCCCGAAGGCATTAAGCGTGACTTGCAATTATTGTTGCATGATCCACGGGTAGGAGTGGAAAGTTTGAGCGATCGCTTGGCTCATTTTGACCGTTCTACCATCATCGCCTTGCTGAAGATTCGGGAAGATATGAGCGATGAAGAAGCCGCCAGAATTGCCGATAACATTGTCTCGGTACGTGAGCAATTTGTCGAGCAAGTCCGGGGTATTCAACGGCGGATACAAGATGTGATTGACGGCATTTTTGGCCGCATCCGTAACTATCTCAACTCCTTAGATCGCCCAGAACTCAACTACGATGGCGTTAAGCGCGATGTTAGGCAGTTATTTGAAGATCCCCAAGCGGGATTTGATGCCTTACGCGATCGCTTATCTGCATTCAACCGTGATACTTTAGTTGCCATCATGAGTTCCCGTGAGGATATCTCTGAGGAAGATGCCAACAGGATTATTGATCAAGTTGAACGCGCCCGCAACACAGTATTACAACGTGCTGAACGCCTGCAACACGAAGCCCAACGCCGCCTAGAAGAAGTCAAGCATCAAGCCCAAAAGCAAGCCGAAGAAACCCGCAAAGCCGCAGCCTCAGCCGCTTGGTGGTTATTTGCTACAGCCGTCGTTTCTGCTATTTTCGCCGCATTTGGTGGAGCGATCGCTGTTACTCCCATAGGCTAACAAGTTGTCTCCGCTAAAGTTTCAGCCTCCCAATATGGGAGGCTTTTTTATCAGTTTACAATCCAAAATCGTCTTGAAAAGTTTGCTCAAGTCGGGGAACCCGCCCACGCAACGCCAGTTGCTACAACGGAGGGAACCTCCGCAACGCACTGGCTCAACTTTCCGCAAAGTCTAAAATCCAAAATTGCTATAACGCAGACGTACTCTCACAAGACGCAACCATCGCAGCCAAACTTGTGCAGGTTGCTCAAAGAAAGTAAAAATATCCCCAAAGCCCAGGTTAGTTTTATGATGGTGTAGCCAGTGTCTTTCGGGAGTTGTAATGAAGAGAAATTGGCACACAATATTCACAATATTTGGAGTTTGCCAACCTAAAATACTAACGTGTCTCCACCATACATGAAACTGCCCTAATAGCAGTCCAGAAATTACACCAATGGGAGAGAAAGACCAAAGCATAACTGCCATAATTAAATAAGGCAAAGCTCCCAAAATACCATCTAACAGTACCTGAAGATTTAACGTTAATATGGCATAGTGGCGAAAATCTTTCTTCCAAGAATGATGTGTTCTTAAGTGGAGGCTACCAAAAACATGCTCAGGTATGTGGTAAACAAATGTAGATAAAAAATCCCCAAAAAACAATAATAGCCAAGCAACAACGATAGCCTCAAGCATTTGTACTCCTCACGTTCAATCAAAAAATCCACACAAAAAATCCCAAGATGATGGTTGATGCTGGGCAGCATCTCATCTTTTTTAGGTCTAGACTTCAGTATTTGAAAGTTTTATGAATGTGCGATTTTGAATTTATTCAACCGCATGAATAACTCCCATTTGACTTCTGTCTAAAATTAATTCCACGGCTACATCTAAAACTTGATAGACTTAGTATATTTTATGGTTGCTACCCCATAATCTTCTGATGAAGACAGACAGTATGAGCAAAGGATGAGTTAAAATTAGTACAAATTTAGGTTAAGGTTTTTCGCAAAATTATTTAGAAAAAATTAACTACGAACTTAAAATAAAGTATGAGATTTAGTCAGCCCACTACAGCAAATCAGTGATGGAAAATTGTCGCTGGCGATCGAGTTCTTGAAGTTTGATTTTTTCGGTGTAGAATGCCTGATAATACGATCGCCATTTTTCTGGTTCTGTTTCTGGATCAGTTTCTTGCCACAGTTCTAAAAAGTAACGATAGCGCTTTTCGCGCAATACTCTCTCCATACAAGCCGTTGCAGCTTGCACAACTTGCGGGGTACGTAAGATTTCTTTTTTACCTGTCTCATTCAAATGAAACAGATGGGAGATTAATTCTATTTCTTCAGCTAATTCTAAGTATCTGTCTTGTAAACTGGAGATTAAATTAACTTGCCCGTTTGTTAATTCGACAATCTGCCGCCACAAAGAACGATGGTGAGACAGGCTAAAATCTAAATTTCGTTCTTCAAGTTCGTGAATAATTGCTGGGCGCTGTTCGGGACAATGCAGGTATATCCTCAGTAATAAAGCTTCAGCATGTTCTAAAAGACTGCGTTCTATGTTGGGTATGGGAGATGGGGAGATTTTTTTACTACCCCATTGTCTCTGTGTGGATACTGGCTGAGAATAAGCAGCAGTCGGCGCAATTTGAGTTAATAGATTTTCTGCTCTTAACGATATCAAGTTTGTATCGCCCAAACTGAGAATTTCGGCACAACGACCCACATAATAGTTGCGCGTATCATTATTAGTGATATTCTTCAGTAATTTTACTATCTGCTGAGTTACCTGCTGAAAATCTGTAGCCTGTTTTAAGTCTCTATCTTGAGTAACTTGCTGAATTTGCCAATCTAACCAAAGTGGCGCATTTTTCAACAATTCTTGGTATTCTGCTGTACTGTGGCTGTGCAAATATTCATCAGCATCTTTACCATCTGGGATATTGAGAATCTTAAGTTGGACTTCACCTTTATATGCTAAATCTGCAATTTCGCCGATCGCCCGTTCCGCTGCATTTGTCCCGGCTTTATCAGCATCAAAGTTGAGAACCAACTGTTTAGAGTCAGTGTAACGTAGTACCAAGCGGACTTGTTCTAAACTCAAAGCTGTACCCAGAGAAGCGACAGCGTTATTAATCCCCGCTGCGTGGAGAGCGATCGCATCAAAATATCCTTCTACTACCACAGCTTGGTCGAGTTGAGCAATCCCGGCTTTGGCTAAGTCGATGGCGAATAAGGTTTTACCTTTATTAAATAGTTCCGTTTCTGGGGAATTGAGATATTTTGGCTGTTCCTCAGTCAATGTGCGTCCACCAAACGCAATCACGCGCCCTTGAATATCACGAATGGGAATCATCAGGCGATCGCGGAATACATCATAATAACCGCCTCCTTCCTTGCGCGGCTTAATCAATCCCGCCTTTTCTACCAACTGCACCGGGTAATGTTTATTCTCCACCAAATAGCGATATAGCGTTTCCCAACCTGCGGGGGCGTAACCCAAGCCAAACTGCCCAATTGTTTCTTCCTTGAGTTGACGCTGAGAAAGTAAATACTGCAACGCCTTTTGCGCCTGAGTTTGGCGCAAAGCGTGTTGATAAAAATTTGCTGTCGCTGCGAGAACTTCATATAACTGTTCACGCAATGACATTTGACGCTGTAATTCTTGTCTTTGTTCAGGTTCTAGAGTTTGCACACTCACTTGGTAGCGCCGCGCCAAGTCCAGCACTACTTCTATGAAGGACTGTTTCCCCAAATCCATCAAAAACTTAAAGGCATTACCACTAGCTTGACAGCCGAAGCAATAATACATTTGCTTACCCTGGCTGACTGTAAAGCTAGGACTTTTCTCATTATGGAACGGACACAACCCGACAAAATCTTTACCACGCTTGCGTAAAACTACGTGTTCTGAGACAACATCCACAATGTCAGCACGTTGTTTAATTTCCTCAATTGTGTCTGGGTGCAAGCGGGGAATGTGCATATTAGTCATTTGTCAATGGTCATTAGTCAATGGTCAACACAATGGACTATTGACTAATGACCATTGACTCTTAATAACTATTATATTCTTGTGGCTAGGCGAAGAATTATGTATAAAATTGCTTACGCTTAATTTTTTAAGAGGAAATACTGAAGATGGGGCGTATATTTATTTCGGCGGCTCACGGAGGCAAAGAAGCAGGAGGAATCGATCCAGGTTCGATCGCTGGGGGAACCACCGAAGCTAGAGAAATGATTCTGCTGCGGGATTTAATTGTCACAGAACTGCGGGCGCGGACTTTTGAAGTTTTAGCAGTTCCTGATGATTTAAGTGCGGCTGACTCCATCGCTTGGATAAATTCTCGTGGTCGTCGGGGTGATGTCGCCCTAGAAATTCATGCGGATGCAGCCAGTAGCCCAACTGTACGTGGGGCTAGTGTATTTTATATTGCCAATAATAATGAGCGTAAAAGTAATGGTGAACTGCTGTTAGTCGGTTTGTTACGCCGCATTCCTCAATTACCGAATCGTGGAGTTAAGCCAGATACAGATAGCGGACTGGGACGTTTAGCCTTTTGTCGTCAAACTACACTGCCTTCATTATTAATGCAAGTCGGATTTCTCAGCAGTCCTGATGACCGCGCCTTGCTGCAAAATCGTCGCCGTGATTTTGCGTTAGGTATTGCTGATGGGCTGGCTTCTTGGAGTCGGGTAATTGACCCCACCCCAGGAACCCCAACAGAACCAACTTATCCATCTATTAATATCAACATCAACGGTCAGAACTACTCAGAACAAGGAATATTGGTCAATGGCAATGCTTATATTCCTATTGATTTAGTAGATCGGTTGCGAATTGACTTAACAACAGCACAGAATGTCAACCGGGTTACTTACCGCAGAGTAGTGTATGTGAAAGCTGTAGAATTACGAGATTTTAATATTTCTGTTGCGTGGGATGGCGGAACGCGCACTGTTAACTTACGTTCAATTTTAGTGATTTGCAAAGGTCAAATGGATCAAATTATTTCCCGTGGAAATACTTCAGAAGTGCAGCTACAACTATTTTTGCGAAATAACAATGAAAATGCTTTAGCCAAGTTTCCTGATTTACCAAAACTCTATCGAGAAGAAGCCACAATTGAAGGTGTCAACTACGATATTGCTTTTTGTCAAATGTGTTTAGAAACCGGATTTTTACGGTTTGGTGGTGATATTAGAGCAGAACAAAATAATTTTGCTGGACTTGGTAGTATTGGTGGTGGCGCAGCCGCAGCTTCCTTTGAAAGTGCCAGAATTGGAGTGAGGGCGCATATTCAACATTTAAAAGCTTACGCTAGTTTAGAACCTTTGGTGAATGAAGTTGTTGACCCCAGATTTCGCTTTGTGACTCGCGGAATTGCGCCGTTAATTAGTCAACTTTCTGGTCGTTGGTCAGCAGATTTAGACTATGGGGCGAAAATTACCGCTATGCTGCAACGGTTATACGAATCAGCCGGGTTAATGTAACTGTGAGATATCCTCTGATACTGCTATGCAATAGCGATCGCGTCCCTGTACTTTGGCATTGTACAGTGCTTGATCAGCTAAGGCGATGAGTGTATTTGGCTTGATGTCTAAGGTGGGAATAACACAAGTAATACCCAAACTCACAGTGACGATATTCTTGACATCAGACTGTACATGAGGAATCGCCAGATCATGAATTGTTTGCTGAATTATTTGCGCTACCTTGCTCGCTCCTGCTAAGTCAGTATTGGGTAGTAATACCAAAAATTCTTCTCCACCGTAACGCACTACAAGATCAGCCGGACGATGAACAGTCTGTTGAACAGTTTGCGCTACTCTGATGAGACAATCATCGCCTGCAAGATGCCCATAGTAATCGTTGTAAAGTTTGAATTTATCAACATCAAATAAAATGAGTGACAAGGGTTGTTCGTCTCGTGCGAGGCGTTTCCATTCTGCTTGTAGTCGTCCATCTAAGCAGCGACGGTTCGCTATCTGAGTCAAACCATCGAGATTTACCAATTGTTCTAGTTTCTGATTGGCATTTTCGGCTGTTTCTTTAGCAATGACTAACTCTGCGGTTCTCTCTTGTACGCGTTGTTCCAAAGTTGTCAAAGATGTTTGCAACTGAAGTGCCATATTATTAAAAGATTTCGCCAGTTGACCGATTTCGTCTTTTGAGTTTATTTTGGCGCGGATCTCTAAGTTACCTGCACTAAACTGTAAAACGATATTGGTCAGATAAATGATTGGCTTTGTTAGCAACTGCCCAATAGCAAAGGCAATAATTGTCACTATTGAAGCAATCAATGCAAATAAAAACATTGTGTCACGAATTTGCTTTTCTACAGGTGCTAAGGCAACAGCAAGAGGCTGTGCAAATAATACAGACCAAGGTTTATATTTTAAATGCGTGATCGCAATCATATTAACCTGATTCCCTGTTGCTGACAGAGTAGCAGTTAAATATACCTGTTTGTTATCCAAAGCTTGCTTTAGTTTTAACTCATTAGTTGCCAATTTGGGTATAAAATTCCCTTCAATTTGCAGTTGATTAAAAACATCAAAAGGCAGTGGTTCAATTGATTGAAAAACTAGCTCTGGCGCAGTACTATGTGCTAAGTAAATCTTATTTTCATCTAAAAGTATCGCAAAAGTTTTATCCCCAGTCTGCTTAATTTCTCTAGTTACCAACTGCTGAATGACTGTAGCATTGTATGAAACACGCAATACACCCAATATGTCTCCCTTGGCATTACGAACTGGACTACTAAAAAAGATGGTAAAAAGGTCATGAATTTTTGGCGATCGCTTCATGCTAGAAACAAAAGGTAATTTAGTTTGCAGTGGTTCTTTAAAATAATCTTGATCTGATTCATCTTTACTTATGTCCAGTATATTTGTTGTATTTAACACATTTTTTCCGTTTAAGTCGAGCAAAGAGTATGAGAGAATATTGAGCATATCTTTGCGACTGAGGCGGCTTAATGTTTCTGTTGCCAATTGCTTTTCAGGGCTATTATCTCGCTCTTTTGGAGTTAAGCTGAGGTAGCTTGCCAAGCCTGGTAAAAGTGCTTCTACACGCACAGCATTCAGATTTCTATCAATAAACGCATCTATTCTGTTACTGGTTTGGTTAGCCGCCGCAGATAGGGCTTGTTGAACGTTTTCAGTTAGGGCTTTTTCAGTTGTTTCTTTGTTAATAAATGCCAATAACAGCAACGGAATCAACGCAACAATGAGAAATGAGGCGATCAACTTTGTGCGGATGCTACCCAAAAGAAAGTGCTGCATGGCTCTAAACTAGGAAGCAGGATTTAAGAAGGAAGAATTAAACAAACTTTGTAGCTCAGGAAGGCGCGTCACGCTTCCAGCACGAATAAAAAAATCTGCATATATTTTGGCAGTTTTGTATATAGAGTTAGGATTACTAGATTGAAATAATTTTTGATTTGCACCTAAATCAGTTAGGTTTATTCCCTCTAAAGAGATTGTGTTATTAGGAATTTTTAACACCCTGCTGATGATAGCATTTCCTTCCTGAACATTTGCTTTCCAGTAGTTTGATGCTTGCAACCATCCTCGCACAAATGCACGAATGTCATTAGGGCGATCGCGGATTATATCACCGCGAAAAACAATCATATCTAAAATCAAGCCAGGGGTTTGTTTGCTGGTAAATAAAATATCTTCTCCTAATTTAATCGCTTCAGAAAGATGGGGTTCCCAAGTATGTCCGGCTTGAATAAAATTATTTTTCAGGGATTGAGGAATTTCTGAAGCCTCTAATTTAACTAAGTTCACATCATCGGTAGTTAATTGAGCAGTTTTCAACATCTCAATCACGAAAACTTCGCTAAAACCGCCGAGATTTGCGCCTAGTTTTTTCCCTCTTAAGTCAGCAACGGTTTTAATTTGTGGTTGAGCGACTACCACATCTGCACCTATTGATTCATCTATCACAACAACGCCTTGTATATCGGGATTTGTGGTACTCAGGACGATAAAACTTCCTAAAGATAAGGAAATACCATGATACTTACCCGCACTGAAATTTGCTTGTTCCAATTGGGTGTATCCTTTATAAATTACTTCTACATCTACCCCTTGGGCTTTGAAGAATCCTTTTTCTTGAGCAATTATGCCTGGATATTCCCCAACAAAAGAGCCGAATTGTACTTTTAAGGGAGGGCGTTTTAATTCAGTCGGTACTGAACCATGACAAGTAAATAGCAAACAGGCAGTAATCGTAAAAATACTTATATATCTCAGTAGTTTAAACATATAAGATCATAACCAATTCTATAAATTATACTTATAGTTATTGGTTATAAAATTAAGAAATATGAAATTTGTTAAATTTATATCTAAAGACAGAAGACAGTCAATTTTTTTAATCACCTAACTTTTTTGATCTGCGGTTATATGAACCAGCTAAATTAATCTCAGAATTTATCAAACGCAGAGTAACGCGAAGTCAGCGCAAAGTATCGCTGAGTTTTTTTTAAGAGAGTTGACGTGACTTACATTGATGGGGGAAGAATACCTAGTTGTTGCATCAAAGCCATGATATCTGCCTGTCCCCAATGTTCGGCGATTTTGCCATCAACAATCTGGTCTATGTGCATCACGGCAAATTTAACTTGCTGACCTGTGGGCGGAAAACCTAGT
Organism: Nostoc sp. HK-01; assembly: GCA_003990705.1. Taxonomy (GTDB): domain Bacteria; phylum Cyanobacteriota; class Cyanobacteriia; order Cyanobacteriales; family Nostocaceae; genus Nostoc_B. The sequence continues at coordinate 3,587,847 of AP018318.1, read as the reverse complement.
AATTCTCCCTGATGAGTTCCGCTGAATGTGCCACGGGTGACAACTTTATCATTCTCAACAATCACATCTGCAAATGTATGCTTCCCATCGGGGAACGCAGTACGCATCATCAGCCCATACTCTATAAAGCCATCTAAATCGAGAGGTTCGGATGCGCCTGTTGTATGGGCTGTAAAATTTGCGGCAATGATTTTTTTTGCTTGTTCAACACTGCCATTGTCAAAGGCTTGGTAGAATTCCAGGGCAATGGCTTTGTTTTGTGCGGTAGACATGGTTGGAGGACTGACAGGATATTAAGCATTTAAATACCCTTAGATTTATCTATAGTCAAGCTTAAACACTATTAAAATCGCTGACCTATACCTAGATGGACTTTACTTTCTCCTTGGTCGTTAACGCCGTAGTCAGCCCGAATTAGCCCTAGTGGGGAATCTAAACGCACACCTGCACCATAACCAAAGCCGTAGCCTGGTTTATCACGCGCACCCGCAGGGTCTCCTAAAACGGTGCTACCAGAACCTAAATCTGAGCCGAAGTCGGCAAATAACACACCGCCAACTATGGGTAGGATGGGAAAGCGGTATTCTGCGGAAGCTAAAACATAACTGCGTCCACTCCCAACTTTGCCAGCATCGTAGCCGCGCACAGAATTGGAACCACCTAAGTTAAAGGCTTCGTAAGGTGGTAAATCGCCAATGACAGTACCCGCTTGGACATTTAAAGCAAATACTTGCGGTTGCTTACTATCGAATACCTTGACAGGTACATATTGGCTAAAATTGGCGGTGACGCGGTTGAGGGAAATATTACCTTGGCCGATGGGGATAGATTGTTCTGTACTTAATTTGAGTAAGGAACCTTGAGTTGGGTTGAGTGGGTTATTTCTGTTGTCTTTGGCGGCGGTAAAAGATACGGTAGTTAAGTCATCAATACCTGTACCGCTGGCAGATAGGGGGTTATTTTGGGCATCGGTGGCGGTAACATTACCTTGGCGATCGCGGATTGTGGTTCTGGTATAATTCAATCCGAGAGAAGCATCCCAACCGTCAATTGGTCTTTGCAAGCTGACACTCCCGCCAATTTGCCCTTCTCGCACTTTATCGCCGTTGGCTAATTTGATGGTGTCGTCAAAGGTTTCAGAAAGTTCTTGGCGACGGAAGCCGTTGACGGTGTATCCTAGGCGATCGGGATTGTTGGGGCGATAAGGGTTGATTAATTTCCCATCAAATTGTAAGTCACGGCTACTTAAACCCACATTCAAATTTAAAATATTGTTCTTTCCGGCAACATTCTGGTCTTGATAATTAACAGTACCAATGATTCCTTGATCGGCGTTATAACTACCACCTAAGTTAATCGCCCGTGCGCCATTTTCTTTGAGTTCATAAACTAAATCTAACTTGGTGGCATCACCTTCTAAAGCAACATTTACACTAGAAAATAAGCCTGTGCGATATAGTTGCTGAATATCTTGTTGGACTAATTTTTCTTGAAATATTTGCCCTGATTTGAGTTGAATTTGCTGCCGTAAAAAGTCTGGTTTGGTGCGTCCGCTAACAGGATTACCTTTGCTATCAACGGTTTTACCTTCGTCGTTGACAAAACGAAATTTAATCTCACTTACCAAACCTTCAGCGACGTTAATGTTAAGAATTCCCTCACGACTGGGTTTAATGGATAGCACCCGCGCCAAGTTATAACCGTTGTCGGTGTACCATTTGTTGACCTGTTCTACAGCTTTTTGCAATCCCGCGGGACTGATGGCGCTATTGAATTGGGGTTGGAACCGTTCGAGAACAGTTTGATAAGTTAGTACCTTGGCACCGGAAAGTTGTAGCGATCGCACTATGACTGGTTGCACCTGATAGGTTACACTCAACCCTGTGGCGGTGCTGCGGCTGTTGACGTTGGCAGTGGTAAATAAACCAGTTTCTAAAATTGCGGCGACATCTTGTTGTAACTGGTTTTGGCTGGTGTCTCCCCCAGGCTGGGTTTTGATGACTTGGCGGACAATTTCTTGCAATTCGGGAGTTGCGCCTACTATCTGGACATCTGTCGCTGTGACGACTAAGTTATTATCTGTCGGTAAAGTAGTCTTGTTTTGATTAACTGGAGTTAGTACGACTGGCGAATTTTTGTTAGTACCTTTGGTATTTGAAGAAAACTGCGGCACTATGACAGTTTCTGGTGATGCAATTGCTTGTATGCGTGTGGGAGTTTCTTCAATTACCGGAACTACTACGTCTTTTTTCGTCTCGTTGGCTGGGGTAGTTGGTGCAGCTAGGGCTTGTTGAGTGACATTACTAGCCGCTAAAGTAGCTAAAGTTAAAATTGCTGTTTTAGAAATTTGCATAACAAATAATTACTAATTCGTAATTCGTAATTAAAGGATGCAAGCCTACGCCACTGGCTGAGTAAAAACAGCCGTGGTTCCCTCAATTTATTGACGGAAGTAATAAGCTTTAAGCCCTTAGCTAACTTCTATGGGTTAATTACGAATTATCAATTACAAATTATTTTGACAGTAAATCTTGATGTTTTGTTTCTTATGAGTCAGTCACCATCTACAAGTTCTCGGTTACGCTTACTGGTTTTAAGTAACGGTCATGGCGAAGATATAATAGCAGTCCGAATTTTGCAAGCTTTTCAGGAACAAGCAAACCCACCAGAAATTTTTGCTTTACCGTTGGTGGGAGAAGGACACGCCTATCAAAATTTGGGTATTCCTTTGATTGGTTCGGTGCGGACGATGCCTTCTGGTGGTTTTATATATATGGATAACCGTCAACTGATGCGAGATGTGCGCGGTGGTTTAGTACAGTTGACTCTCAGCCAAATTCAAGCAATGCGACGGTGGGTGAGTTCGCAAAAAAAATCAGGTAAGCCAGCGGGGATTTTAGCGGTGGGTGATATCGTACCGCTGTTGTTTGCCTATTTTAGTGGTGCGAATTATGCTTTTGTCGGTACGGCAAAATCTGAGTATTATGTGCAGGATGAAACAGGATTGTTACCACGTAAATCAAAATCTGCCCGTTGGGAAAATTTTTCTGGTTCAATTTACCATCCTTGGGAACGTTGGTTGATGAGTCGTCGCCGTTGTCGGGCGGTGTTTCCCAGAGATGCTTTGACTACACAGATATTAAAACAATGGCCGATTCCGGCTGTGGATGTGGGAAATCCAATGATGGATGGTTTAGCGCCAAGCTTTGGGATGCAACGATTTTATACTGTTGATACCCAACAAAAAGAACTCGCACGACCCTTAGTTGTGACCCTGCTTCCTGGTTCTCGCCCACCAGAAGCTTATAATAATTGGCAAGTGATTCTGGAGGTTGTCTCTGCGTTGCTGGCAAGTTTTCAAGAACGAGATGCAGTTGGGCATACTTCTGGTAGTGTGGTGTTTTTAGCGGCGATCGCACCCAGTCTCGATACCAGACAATTAACTTCTAGCTTACAGGTTCAAGGCTGGCGACCCCACACGGAATCCCCGATTTCTCTACCTGATGCCAATACTTTAATCTTTAAGCAACGCAATGCCTATTTACTCATCTCCCAACAAGCTTATAACGATTGTTTGCATTTGGGCGATGTGGCGATCGCAATGGCGGGAACTGCTACAGAACAATTTGTTGGTTTAGGCAAGCCTGCGATCGCCATTCCCGGTCAAGGGCCACAATACAACTATGCTTTTGCTGAAGCCCAAAGTCGTCTTTTAGGAGAGTCTTTGATTTTAATTGAACAGCCAGCCCAAGCAGCGAAGGTGATGAGATCGCTGCTACAAAACCCTGACAGCTTACAAGTTATCGCTGAGAATGGTTTGCGGCGAATGGGTCAACCGGGTGCTGCACGGCGAATTGCTGATTGTTTAGCCGAAAGATTAGTTTTAAAAAGCAAAAAGTAAAAAGGTAAAAGATTCTTTTGTTTGAGAGTAAAGTGCTAATTTTTGAGCATCAATCCAGTAACTACAGCTATAACTTTTGCCTTTTGCCTTTTAACTTTTAACTTCTCTATGCGACTAATCCAGAACGTAAAGCACGTACGGCGGCTTGGGTACGGTCATCAGCACAGAGTTTATTTAAGATGTTGCGGACGTGGGTTTTCACTGTCCCAACGGTGATATAGAGTTTCTCGGCGATTTGACCGTTGCTGCATCCAGCGACGATTAATTCTAAAATTTCTAATTCTCGTTGGGTGAGAGGATAGGTTTCTAGAACTTGCTCGTATTCTGTGGCTAATGCTTCGATTTTCACGGTCTTGGGCTGATCACCTTTTTGGTTTTCCCCTGGTATACCTTGGCGCATTTTGCGTAATACCACATTGGCGATCGCCGGATCAATCCAGGAGTTACCACCGTGAGTTGCTTGGATGGCCTCTGTTAGCTTGCTAATGCTGGTTTCTTTCATGTAATAAGAGTCTGCACCAGCCGCAAACGCCGCTAATACCGCATCCTCTGTGTGATCCATTGTCAAGATCAGGATTTTGGTAGCTGTTTGTCCTGTCTCGGCTTGATAACGTCTATATTTGCGGGTGAGTTCAATCCCATCCATGTCAGGTAAGCCAATATCTACCACTGCTACATCTGGCTTGGCTGTTTCTAATAGTTTCATCCCTTGAGTGGCATTTGCTGCTTCCCCAATTACTTTTAATCCGCTGTGAGACTGCAATGCAGCCTTCAGACCCATTCTTGTGAGATCGTGATCCTCAATTAAAATAATGCTGATTTCGTTCATTGCTACACTCACTCTTCATTGATTGCGTCTTTTAATAAGTACCGCTTTTGTCAGCCACTTTATTTATGTTTTCCCAAGCCAAAGATAGATGATCTTGCAAACGGCTTGCATCCACCGATAGAAGTAGGATTTTTGAATTTTTTCAAATAGATAGATTTAAATATCTAGCCTGAGATATATGGATATTGTACAACCAAATATGAAATATTTGTGGCAATTTATCGCTTTTAACAACCTTTAATGATGATTCACAAAATAGTCAATACCCCGAATATTTAATCATAATTAGTAGCTGAAAAGCTGAACAAAATGGATAAATTAGAAAAACTTAAAATTGCTTTAGCTAATAGTCAACACTCGCAATTTCTCAAACATATTTTGTCTGACACTATCAAATTCATCGGATTAATGCAACCAGAGGGCAACCTCCTAGAAATTAATCAGTCAGCGTTAAATTTTTGTGGATTGACTAGTAGCGACGTACTGGGTAGACCTTTATGGGAAGCTCGCTGGTGGCATAACTCGTCGCTTACCCAAGAAGCGATAAAAATAGCCGTTGCTTGTGCCGCCACAGGTGAATCTGTACATTACGAAGTTGAGATATTAGGAGCAGGCGATCGCTTATTAACTTTTAATTTTTCCATTAAGCCGATCACTAATCAACAAGGACAAATTATTTTTTTAATTTTACAAGGTCAAAATCTGCCTGACTCACCCACTGCTGATGATCAATCTGCGGTCTCATTACCGCATCACTCCCCAGAAATTGCTGAGAGTAATTTAAGGCAACGCCAGCTAAATGAACAAAAATTACGACACAATGAGCATCGTTACGCTTCCTTAGCACAAATGTCACCAGTCGCCATTTTTCGCACAGATTTGTCAGGTAACTACCTTTATGTGAATGAGCGATGGTGTGAATTAGCTGGTTGTGCGGCAGAATTCTCCTTTGGTCAAGGTTGGCGTAGGGCGATTCACCCCGATGATTTGGCACTGGTAGATCAGGCCTGGCGACGCAGTGTCCCAGATTTACAGCCTTTGCGATGTGAATTTCGCTTTCGCCATTCTCCAGACAAGATTGTATGGGTGTTTTGTCAAGCCGTGGCGGAAACTCAAGCTAACGGCGCAGTGATTAGCTATATCGGCACAGTCATTGATCTAAATGAACAGCAACCCACCCAGCAAGCTTTAGAAGAAAGCGAAGCCAGATTTCGTATCATGGCAGATACCGCACCTGTAATGATTTGGATGTCTGGTCTGGATCAAAGCTGTACATTTTTTAATCAAGGCTGGTTAGAATTTACGGGCCGCACAATAGTGCAAGAGTTAGGTAACGGTTGGGCGGAAAGCGTTCATCCAGAAGATTTGGCACGGTGTATCAATATTTATACAACGGCATTTGATGCCCGCAACTCATTTGTGATGGAGTATCGCCTGCGCCGATTTGATGGGGAATATCGCTGGGTTTTAGATACAGGTACACCAAGGTTTTCTCGGAATGGTGTGTTTGTCGGGTTTATTGGTTCATGTATTGATATTAGCGATCGCAAACAAATCGAACTATCACTCCAAGAACGTACAAAAGAACTGACTGACTTAAATACAGTCCTGAACCAAACTACGGCTATTTTACAAAAGCGGAATCAGGAATTAGATCAGTTTGCTTATGTCGCCTCTCATGATTTAAAAGCACCACTAAGGGCGATCGCTAATCTCTCACAATGGTTAGAAGAAGACCTGAATGGTCAACTCCCCCAAGAAAACCAGCAACAGTTAAATTTGTTGCGTGGTCGAGTCCAGCGCATGGAAGGATTGATTAATGGTTTGTTGGAATACTCGCGGATTGGGCGTATTCATACCGATTTGTGTTGGGTAAATGTCGGCGAATTACTCCAAGAAGTAATTGATTTTGTTTCACCACCAGCAACTTTTAAAATTGAAACTGCATCAAATATGCCTATTTTGATGACGAAGCGGATGCTACTACAACAAGTATTTACCAATTTGATCGAAAATGCGATTAAGCATCACTCGCGCCTTGATGGTCAGGTCAAGATTTCTGTAACAGACCAAGGTAGCCACTACAAATTTACTATTGCCGATGACGGGCCTGGTATTGCCCCAGAATATCAGCAGAAAGTGTTTAGCATTTTTCAAACTTTAACAGCCCGCGATCGCCAGGAAAACACAGGCATTGGATTGGCGATCGTCAAAAAAATTGTGGAAACAGAAGGCGGTACGATCAATTTAGATTCAAACTCTGGTATCGGCAGCAGTTTTCACTTCACCTGGAAGAAACAATCACAAGAGTAAAACTGCTCAAGCCGAGGGTGCAAAATATTTGTTTACAACTCTCACCAATGACTGAGGACAGGCATTAACAGGCTCATTTACAATAATAGTGAGCTTAATCAGGCTTTTCTCGTTAATGATTATGCAGTTATTAATTACTAACTTTAAAAATATCATTAAGTAATTAAATGCTAATAATCAAATTTATATTAATTAGTGATTTATTTGACAAAAACAAAATTTCTAATTAGTTCCTAAAAAGATGATAGAAAGAGTTATTAATATACTACTAGTGGAGGATGATGAAGTTGATGTCATGAATGTCAAGCGGGCATTTAAGAAAGTTAATATTACCAATCCCATTTATCTAGCAAGTAATGGTTTAGAAGCCCTCGCTATGTTGCGGAGTAATGAAGATCAATCTCCCTGCTTACCAACTGAGAGAAGATTAGTTTTACTAGATTTAAATATGCCAAAAATGAACGGCATTGAATTTCTCCAAGAATTGCGTTCCGATCCCAATTTATGCACAACGCCTGTAGTTGTGATGACGACCTCAAACCAGGATCAAGATAGGGTACAAGCCTATAACTTAAATGTTGCTGGTTATATCCTCAAACCTCTCACATTCAATAAATTTGTCGATACAATGTCCGCCCTAAACAAATACTGGATATTGTGTGAACTACCTTAATTTACTAAAAGTTGATAGGAAATATGTACACCAGAGGAGGTAATAAATACAAAGCCAACTAAAATAATCATTTAAGATTGAGAACATTCCGCAAGATAATTCCCAAATCGGGATATTATTAATGAATAGACAAATGTCCCCAAAATATAATTTTTTTAAAATTCTTATATCCAAACATTTAACTCAACTCTCACACTTTTTATTTGGATAGCTTGAAAATAAAAATGATATACCTCAAATCGCATTGGACAGCGAAAAAAAAAGCAAATGGAAGAAACGCTGAGAATTTTGGTTGTAGATGATGATGAAGTAGACCGGATGGCAGTACGCCGCGCCTTGATGCAAGCAGGTGTCAAAATGGAACTGTCGGAGGCTGGTAATGGACATGAAGCACTACTCGCTTTGACAAATACCACATTTAACTGTGTTTTCCTAGATTATCGCTTACCAGATCAAGATGGCTTAACACTGATTCACAGGATACATGCATCAGAAATCAAAGTTCCTTTAGTTGTTCTGACAGCACAAGGAGATGAACAAATTGCTGTCGAATTGATGAAAGCTGGTGCTACAGACTATCTTTCTAAATCACGCGTATCTTCAGAAACATTGGCACAAGTTTTACGCAATGCTATGCGAGTATATCGCGCCGAAATGCAAGCAAATTTAGCACTCCAACAGTTAAAAGAAAGTCACGAACAACTCATCCGTAAAAATCAAGAACTCGAAAGACAACGGCAACAAATTCAACTGCAAAACTTCAAGTTAATCGAAGCATCAAGACTAAAAACGCAATTTTTAGCTACGATGTCTCACGAATTGCGAACACCAATGAATGCGATTATTGGGTTTTCGCAAATATTATTGCGGCCAAAATTTGGTCAATTAACACCTCAACAAACTGATATGGTTGAGAGGATTCTGAATAACGGCAAGCATTTATTGATGTTATTAAATGAAGTTCTAGACTTTTCTAAATTGGAAGCCGGAAGATTAGAATTAAAATCTGAATTATTTGATTTAACAAAAGTAGTTAATGCAACTGTTACCGAGATGCAATCCCTAGCGGAAGCTAAAAAAATAGCTTTGCAAATACAGATAATTTTAGAAAACCCTTGGGTATTTAATGATTCGGTACGTGTACGCCAAATATTAATCAATTTGCTATCAAATGCGATTAAGTTTACCGAAACAGGTTCTATTTGGGTAGAAGTTAAAGAACTTCCTGAGAATCGGATAGCGATCGCAGTTCGTGATACAGGTATTGGGATAGCACCCAAAGATTTTCAACACATTTTTGAAGCCTTCCGCCAAGTCGATCAAAGTCTGACGCGGAAATATCCGGGTACAGGATTGGGTTTAGCCATTGTCGATTCCTTAGTCAGGATGATGCGTGGCACTATCTTTATCGAGAGCGAATTAGGAGTTGGTTCGATGTTTAAAGTTGAACTACCACGACAAATATTATCCCAAAATGGAGCCGGAAACATCCCGGCTTTAAATGTTGATGGTGAAAATATTTTTTTCTCGGCTCATAATCCTCACCAATCTTCTCCTCAATCCCGTCGTTCATCGATGAGGTATCCTCACCTAAAACTATAAATCCCTAGCACAAAAGTAGATTAATCATGTCTGTAGTGGAAAAGCCTAAAATTGATCGGATTCTTGCTGTTGATGACACTAAAGATAACCTGATTTTAGTTCAAACAATTTTAGAAAGTGAAGGTTATCAAATTGATTTAGTTTCCGACGGTAAATCAGCTTTAAAATATGTGGAACAATCTCCGCCTGATTTAATTCTGCTTGATGTGATGATGCCAGGGATGGACGGTTATGAAGTTACTCGTCGCATTCGTCAGAACCCAGAAATTAAAAGTTATGTTCCGATTCTGCTAATCACCGCCTTTCATGAATCGAGTGTTGTGGAAGGACTTGACAATGGTGCTGATGATTTTATTCGCAAACCTTTTGATACAGATGAACTCTTAGCGAGAGTGCGATCGCTATTGCGACTCAAGCACAGTTTAGACGAACAGCAAAAAATGTCTCGCCAACGAGAAGACTTTGTATCACGCCTCACCCATGATTTGCGTACCCCCTTAGTAGCGGCTGATCGAATGCTGGGTTTGTTTCAAGACGAAACATTCTGCAAAATTTCGCCAGAAATGAAACAAGCGATTTCCGTCATGATTCGCAGCAACCAAAACTTAATGCAAATGGTCAATACCTTGCTAGAAGTTTATCGTCTAGAGGCAGGGAAAAAGACCTTTAACGATGAAGTTTGTAACTTACCAGAAATAGTTCAAGAAGTAGTCAGCGAATTATCACCCCTAACTAATGAGAAAAATTTATATGTAGAAGTAGACACCAGTGGTTTAGCGCAAAATACAACAGATCCTGGTATTGTCATGGGTGATGCTTTAGAACTACGTCGGGTGTTCAATAACCTCCTGGGTAACGCCATCAAATTTACCGATACAGGCGGGATCACAATTTGCTTCTCAGAAGAAACAAACAACCTTCAAGGTAAAACTTGGGTCATCATCACAATTGAAGATACAGGTTATGGTATCGCCCCAGAAGACCAAGCAGGAATTTTCGAGCGATTTCGTCAAGGCAGAAATAAGCGATCTGGTAGTGGTTTAGGGCTACATCTCTCCTATAGAATTGCCGAAGCGCACGGTGGTAATATTACAGTTGCCTCTGAACTGGGTAAAGGCAGTGTGTTTACAGTACGACTACCAAAAAGTATTGAAGAAAACAAAGAGTAGCAAATTTGCCTTAATCCTGACACAGTTCATAACTGGAATGTGGCTCTAATTTTCCCCTGAGCAGACGACGCACAACCGTTTCTAAATCCTCAATTAAGAATGGTTTGCTGATGTATTCATCAAATCCAGCCTGGAGGATGCGTTGTCGATCTTCTCTGGTGGCTAAAGCTGTAACCGCAAGTACGGGAATTTTGTAAGTTAGCGAATCGTTCTTAAGATAACGGACAACTTCAATCCCACTGAGACTAGGTAACAAAATATCTAGCATGATTAAGTCTGGCTGATACTCTTTAGCTACCACAAACGTTGAGGAACTGTCTGATTGACAGATGAATTGACAGCCTAGCGACTCAAGAGCATAACTAATTAGCAGGAGATTATCATCATTATCTTCCACTGCCAAAATTAAAGGCTTCTGAGAGTTCTGTTGCTTGCCATCACTGATGAATGAATGTGCTAGATACATCTTTTCTCCAGAAAAATCAATGGGGATTTCTCGTCTTTTTTGATATGCTAGACGAACCATCCCACAAGGGATAGGATGGAGTGGATTGAGAATTAGTTTTTATTTTAATTTCTGACAGTTGAGTGTCAATAGAAAAAATTTAACGCTTATAGTTTGAGCAGACACTTTTTGATTATAAGCAAAATTACATAATTTTTCGGCAAAAATTTATCATAATTTGATATAAAAAAATCTAATTTAGATTATGCTCTATTCTTGGGCGATCGCCAATCAAGTTAAAGATACAAACTCATAAGTATAGTTGCTTGGTAAGTCTATGGGCGATCGCCATTCATCCGCTACAAAAAATGCACTCTTCTCTTGAGCCTTTCCGTGTCAGCCTGAGAATATTTAGTACATTTTCTACTTAACTTTCTTCAATATTATTTCTCAGCTATTAACAGTAAAAAACTCAGAATAGGGATTTGCTCTTTGACGGCATCGCCTTCATATCTGAGTCTCATAATCTAATTTTATTTATAAAACTAAAATTAAACTAATTATGCACAATCAGTCAGAGAAACCAGTAATATCCAACAATTTACGAGATTGAGAACTGCTCACAAGATTTAACCAATGCGCTTTAGCTGATTCTGAATCGAATCATTCAGCACACTTAACAGTTGCAATATGGTATCTAACTCAGTATGAAAAAGACCAGCACTAAATTTGATTCGTCAAGGTATTCAGCACTACAACGCAATCATAAATATCCAGACTACACCAAACAGCGGTCATCATGAAACGCTGACCGAAGAAGCAGAGGAGAAGGGGGCAGGGAGCAGAGAGCAGGGGGAAAGAATGAAAAACCCATAAATTTGCATCATTTTTTTCGTGAAATGGTATCAGTCATAGGAAGTACACCAGCTTATTGCTTATACTCAAAAGCCCAGCCATAATGGCCGGGCTTTTAAGAAAGGCAGTGGGGCTATATTGCCCAAATTTAAATATAGAGTTTCTGTATAAATCGCTGTACTGATAGGTAATACCACTGCACCGAGACTAATTCCGGAAAGCGAGAAAAATTTTTTGGGAATTTATCTGACTATGTTTGGACAACACCCAGGAATAAGTGGCAACGCCAACCTTTAGGATTTTAAAGGAGAGTATGGTTGTGATTACAGATGAATAACGCATTTGACTGGCAAGAATGGGTAACTGTATTGGGTTACGTGGGATTCACTGTGTTTATCATTGGTTGTGTGTTTGCCACACAGAGAAAATAAATAGCCTAGAAGTCACATTTAATTTGCATATTTTTAACTGAGGAGACAAACGTCAAGCTCTTCTCTACACCCTTGTCTATTAGTCAGGGTTTCTTGAAAAAGCTACAGATGAACTGGCCAGGGTCTTTATTTTCAAAGGGTATAACAGTCCCATCTAACTGAATTCTCACTTTTTGACGACAGTTGTATAGCTCAAGGGGTCTTTTTTCACCATCCACACTCACAATAGCCCGATATTCCCAATAATTTTTGGCGCTGCGATTAATACTGATAATGCAAATCTGACGACCGTCGTAATTACGGCATACAGAAGCATAGGCTGGAAATATGTAGAAACTGGAGAGTATGAGGAGCAATATTAGGGCAAAATATTTCATTCGGCTCAATTTCAGGAAAATCCACTACACCAATTAGAGATATGGCGATGTTATTTCTCTAACAAGCGTTCATATTACAACTGTTAGTGGGCATTTTAGCGGCGATCGCACCTTGATTACCACTTCATACGCCATAACTGGAGTTATGAAGTGAACTTAAGCATCTGGGAAACAAGCCTGGATCACATGCTATTCTTATTTTGTTTTGCTTAAAACCTATGCGGAGGGTTAATTCCCAATAGTTCTGAAATCAGACGCAGTAGCCTCACTGCGCTATGTAGTTAACGCAGTAAGAGAGTTGATATTTTTTTCTGACCAGAAAATTAACAAATTATTATAATTTCGTTTATGTTAATAAATAAAGTAAATAACAATTAGCATTTGTTAAAATAAAAATGAATTAAGTGGAAGTTTATTATAAATAGTAAATTTAGTAGGCAAATATGGAGTGCTTGAGAGTGAAAGCTTATGCTTTCAAGCGTTAAATTAGTATCAAATAAAAACAAGGACTAGGACATGAAATTTGGCATTGATATCGGACATAATTCTCCTCCAGATACTGGGGCTAGAGGGATAAAAATAGAAGATAATTTAACATTAGAAGTCGGCAATAAAGTTATAGAAAAATTAAAGGCTTTGGGGCATGAAGTCATTTCATGTAGACCAGACCGCCCTAGCTCTTCGGTGAAAGATTCACTTTCACAAAGAGTCAATAAAGCCAATGCTAATCGAGTGGAAGTATTTGTCTCTATACATTTTAACTCTTTTAACGGCCAAGCCAACGGTACAGAAGTGTTTGCAGGTAGTGAGACAAGTAGAAAAATAGCGAAGCCTGTATTAGATGAAATTGTCAAATTAGGCTTTTTTAATCGGGGTGTTAAAAGTGGTTCTCACTTATTTGTGATCCGCAATACTAATATGCCTGCAATTTTAGTAGAGGGTTGCTTTATTGATTCCCAAAAAGATGTGAATCTTTTTAACTCGGAAGCAATGGCTAATGCTATTGTCAAAGGCTTAACGGGTAAAGTTCCTACCACTCCTGTTCCTCCTGTCCCCGATGAAGAACAGAATGTTGATACCACAACGCTCAGATTACAAAAAGCTTTAAATCGGTTAAAAATTACCGATAAAAATGGTAAGCCCTTAGTAGAAGATAATGTCTTGGGAGAAATAACTAGTTCTGCTGTAGAGAACTTTCAAAAAATTGTAGGAATAGCCCCATCGGGAGTTGCCAACACATCTACATGGAATGCGATAAATCTGATTTTGGCAAAACGCATTATCCGACCCAACCACGCTGGGGGAACAGTGGTACGATATCTACAATACCGCGTTGGTGTGGAAACTGATGGTGTTTACGGCCCGCAAACAGAAGCAGCCATCAAGAAATACCAACAGCAAAATGGTTTAACTGCTGATGGAATTGTTGGGCCAAATTCTTGGCAAAAACTAATTGGCTAATTATTCAGTGGTGTAGTTAGGCAAAATAAAATTAATATTAATTTTATTTTGCCTGTTGACTTAGCCACGATTTTTCTCTAGTAGCAGCATCATAATTAAACTTAACAAAACCTGCTGCTCTTCGCGATCGCTCATTTGATCAACAGCTTTGATAATAAATTTCCGCGACAAAAAAGTGGGAATTTTCTCCAAACGCATCACCACCGTACCATCCGCCCGACTCACCAAATAGACGGGGTTGAATACATAACCAGTAAACATACCCAAAACAGGGATTTCTGCAAATAAAGCATCTGCAACTTTCACCCAAGGATTTTTCTCTTGAATAGTTAAATAAGTACTGTCGCCATCAAAGATGTCATAACGCGCACGCCAAATAGATTTTAAGCCCCGACGTTTCACTGCACCGATATTTGTCCCATTAGTGTCGGCAAATTCATAACGAGCCGAGAAGTCAATAATGCGATCGGCTTTGATGTAGTATAAAGGGTTAGTTTGTTCAGCATCAGCAAAAATTGTAATTGCTTCTTTGAGCTTAAAAAGTTTCTGTTTAACGTAGAAAACCAAATTACCCTGAGCGTTAACAATAGAGATTTGCGGTGCTAATGCCCAAAATTTGAAGGTAAGTTCCAGAGGATACTGCATAATTCAGTAGAAGCAACAAGGTTGATTGCTCTATTAATCCCAAAACCAGTAAATTACCTACAATTATGTAAATAATATATACATATTGATATATTACTTTATCTAGAAAGGCAGAAGGCAGGAGGCACAAGGCAGAAGGAATACCGTTTTCTGCTCTCTGTCCGTGACCCAAGAAAGCAAGGGTTTAAGACCCCCAGCAAATTGAAAATTTGGTAGCCCCAATTAAGCATGGTGTTGAATCCCCTTCTAAATAGAACCTTCTGCCTTCTTCAACGAAAATAGATTGTGAAAAGTGCGATCGCCTATTTCTCTGATCATTCCTGTGATGACAGTTGCTCATCATGGCGACATCAAAGAATTTTTTCACAAATCTGCCAAGGGGCTGCATAAAAAAATCAAGGTCAACCTATTGAGTGAGTGTAGGGGTGAAACCCAAGCGAAAAACACTTAAATTTTAGGAGACCAACCATGAAATTCTGCCATATCACCAGTTCTTTGTTGACTGCTACTGCACTTTTGACCACTACATTCCCTGCTTTTGCAGGCCCCTTTGATGTTAGACCTGCGGGTATCTTCAGACCAGGTAATGTGATTCCTGGCGCTGTCGGTAATGCAAATGTGAATAATTCTACACCCAGCGCACCCAGTAACCCAGTCGGTAATAGTGAAATTCAAGGTTTAGGCGACCATCAATCTTGGGTTGATCCCAAAACTCTCGCCAACGATCCCCGCGCCTTGTGTAGCGATGTTGGTTTAGGTAACAATACTCGCAATAGTTCCAGCAAAATAGCCTTAGCAACCTCTACCAGCACTCGTTCTAGTGCTTCTCGCAGCCACAATGATGGCGGTGGTGGTGGTGTCAGTATTTTTGGGATTGGTGTTAGCGGTAGTGGTGCTAGTCAAGGTAGCCAAAATAATAGCGAATCTCGTGATAACAACAATAACCGCACAGAAGAAAATAGTAGTAGTTCTTCAACTGTTGTTCAAGGTAAAAATTGCGATGCTTTCGTTAACGCTGCTGCGGCTAGAGACATGAACTACCAAGACAACCTGACTCGCCGTTATGAAATTAAAACTGGTCGTCGCGGACAACAAGTTAACCAATTACTTGAAGATAAATAATTCAACTTTCAATATGAGGATGGGCAGAATGTTCATCCTACAAAAAATACAAAAATAATTAACTTGAAAACGCCAAGGTTAGCGCCTTGGCAATTTTTAGCTTTTGAAAATATTTATGAACAAAATCATGTTTACTAGTGCAATTATGGTGCTATTAGTGCCAGCTTTAGCAAATGCCGAAATTCCCAAACATACTCCGCAAAACTCTCAACTTCTACCATATTTATTAGATAGTCCTGTTCAAAATTCAACGGTGCGGGTGCGTTGTCTTTCTCGCCTAAAACAAGCAGCCATCAGAGAGTATCTTTTAAAGCCCTATGAGAGTAATTCCACTGCCGATACTGTTACTATTGAAATTGCAGGCAGTTGTCGTCATCTCAAAATTCGCGTCGAAAATGACGCAATTTTTGATGTTTATCCAGCCTATAACCCTTATTTAGACGAGCATCATACTAACTTTAATGATTCCTGGCTGAGTCGCAATGGTTCAGGATGGCATTGGTTGTTGCGTCATAGATGAGTTTTGTTTATGTTGACTTTGAGAGCTTTTGTGAGTCGTGGTAATTTATTGACTAGCTCTGTTTGAGGTTAGTGAATGTCGCCACGCACCTACATTGATCCAGCGGATAATGACTGGGTAACTGAGGAAGACTCAGGAGAAACTAGAGAAGCAACACCAGAGGAAATTGACGAAACCATTCAGCAGTGGGAGCAGTACGAACAAGATGGTGATGAAGCAAGCAAGCAAGAATGATTTAACCAGCGGAAAGCAAATCTACTTTCGTGGTTACATATACAATGTTCTGTGGGTATCAGAAAGTAGAGTCAAAATTGTCTTGCCAGGACATCATCCTAACTCCTGGGTTTCACCTTATCCGGCTGGAACTTACACTATCCCTGCATCGTGGGAATTACCAATCACCCATCCTGAATTATATGTGATGAACTAATACATTACAGTGGTAATTAACCGCAGATAAACGCAGATGATTATGGAACAACAACCGATACAAGTAATTGGAGGTGGACTAGCTGGGACAGAAGCAGCGTGGCAAATTGCCCAGGCGGGAGTACCTGTAATTTTTCATGAAATGCGTCCCAAACGCTTTAGCCCTGCCCATCATACAGAACATTTGGCCGAGTTAGTTTGTAGTAATTCTTTTGGGGCGATGGCCAGCGATCGCGCTGCTGGATTACTCCACGAAGAACTGCGACAATTAGGTTCTATTGTTATATCTAAAGCTGATGAACACGCGGTTCCGGCTGGTGGGGCGCTGGCAGTAGACAGAGGCCAATTTAGTCAAGATTTAACAGCAGCAGTATCAAACCATCCTTTAGTAGAATTTCGGCGCGGTGAAGTCAATGCTATCCCCGAAGGCATTGTGGTGTTAGCAACCGGGCCGTTAACTAGTCCTGACTTAGCCGCAGACTTGCACCGCTTCACCGGGATGGAGTACATGAGCTTTTTTGACGCGGCTAGTCCCATTATTGTTGGTGAGTCAATTAATCGTGACATTGCCTTTATGGCATCGCGGTATGACAAAGGTGAAGCCGCCTATCTCAACTGTCCGATGAATAAAGAACAGTATTTGCAGTTTTGGCAAGCCCTGTGTCAAGCCGAACAAACAGAACTGAAAGATTTTGAACGGGAAACAGCGAAGTTTTTTGAAGCTTGTTTACCAATTGAAGAATTGGCGCAACGGGGCGAAGATACGATGCGTTATGGCCCCTTAAAGCCAGTAGGTTTATCTGATAGCCGCACCGGGGAGCGTCCCTACGCTGTTGTGCAGTTACGCCAAGAAGATAAAGCTGGACAACTGTGGAATATGGTAGGCTTTCAAACTAATCTGCGTTGGGGTGAACAAAAACGCGTATTTCAACTGATCCCTGGTTTAGAAAAGGCTGAGTTTGTACGGCTGGGAGTTATGCACCGTAATACTTTTATCAATGCACCCCAACTGATGCAGCCGACATTACAATTTAAACAACGTCCTACGTTATTAGCGGCGGGACAGTTAATTGGCACGGAAGGTTACACCGCCGCCGCTGCTGGTGGTTGGCTGGCGGGAACCAATGCAGCCCGACTGGCTTTGGGTAAAGAACCGTTGATTGTACCGCCAACAACAATGCTAGGGGCGTTATTAGATTTTATTAGTTCGGCTTCTCCCAAACATTTTCAACCAATGCCGCCCAACTTCGGTATTTTGCCGGATTTAGGTACAAAAATTAAAAGTAAACAAGAGCGTTATGGACGTTACCGTGATCGCTCTTTAGCAGACTTAGTTAACTGGAAATCTCAATTAGTATCAACCATAGGACTTACGCAAGAGAACGAAAAATTAGGGTTTTAGAGAAGGGTGTGAGGGGTAATGGAACTCTGATTAAATCATGATTTTTAGAGTCAACCTACACTTATGAGATAGCCTTAATCTTCTACATCCAGTCTTCACAGATGTTAATAGTATAAAAGTCTACCAAAATGAATCAACCACTCATAGATAAAGTTGCATTGGTTACTGGAGGTTCGCGTGGCATTGGTGCTGCGATCGCCAAACGTCTTGCCCAGGAGGGTGCTGCTGTCGCTTTTACATACACTAGTTCATCACAGAAAGCCGAGGATTTAGCGCAAGCCATTCAAGCGGCAGGCGGTCAGGCGTTGGCAATTCGTGCTGATAGTGCAGATGTTGAAGCAGTGAAAAACGCGATCGCCCAAACCGTAAAGACTTTTGGTCGCCTCGATATCTTAGTGAATAATGCTGGAGTTGCTGCCTTAGCCCCAATTGATCAGTTCTCGCTCGATGAGTTTGATAGATTGATTGCAGTGAACATTAAGGGAGTCTTTGTAGCGACTCAGGAGGCATTACGCCACATGGGCAAAGGGGGACGAATTATCATGATTGGTAGCATTAATAGCGATGTTGTTCCCTTTGTGGGTGGCTCTGTCTATGCGTTGACTAAGGGTGCGATCGCAAGTTTTACCCGTGGGCTTGCCCGCGATCTGGGGGAACGTGGCATCACGGTCAACAATATTCAGCCTGGCCCCATTGATACTGATATGAACCCAGCCGATGGAGCTTTTGCCGAGCAGTTAAAAAAAGCGATCGCCATCGGTCGTTACGGTCAAGCCGACGAGATTGCCGATATGGTTGCCTATCTTGCAAGCCCCGGAGCCGCCTTTGTAACTGGTGCGAGTCTGAAGATTGATGGTGGAATTACGGCTTAAACTCTGAATCAAGTACAGTTTTATCAGCAATTAGTTAAGTGTCTGCCCTGAAGGAGTTTGCCTCGAAACTTAATTCACTTAACTTTATTGTAGATGCTCCTATCGGCGAAATGATTACAGATTCGCCGTTTGGATAACTTAACTTCCTAAAATGTTGTAGTCTGTGGCTAGGGTTTTGGCTGCTGTTTGCATTAAGTCGATATCTGCTTGCGACCAAATACGGGGTGCTTGACATTGATGCGCCACGAGTAAACCCCACAATCCTTTGGGGACTAAAATAGGCACAACTAAGTTAGCACGTACCTGGATGCTTTGGAGAAATTCTCGGTGACAGCTTTCTAATGATTCTTGATCAATATTAGCGATCGCTCTAATTCTGCCAGCTAAATACAAAGCTGCATATTCATCAGTAAAACAATTATCTTGCCCTGTGGAACCTAAGATTGAATATTTATCTGAACTTAAGGATTCAAAAGTGACCTGTCCCTGCCACTGCCAATAAAAATAATATAAAATTACGCGATCGGCCTGAAGCGATTCTCTCAATTGATTAGTTGTTTGTCTAATCAAGGCATCACGCTGCATTGTGCTAACCAAGCGATCTAAAACTCTTCGCAACCCCTGTTCAACAGGTTTGTTTGATCTGGGGTCAAATTCTTGGTGAGAATGAATTTGCACAGTTACACTAATTACGAGTTAGGGCAAATTTAGAGAATTTCTTTAGTAATTTATCAAACATCTACGGAAAAAACACCAGCTTAAAGAATAATTCAAGAATCACAATCCACTTGATATCAAATTAGATTTCTGCATATTATTGTTAATAATTTCAGAATACAAAATTTTTCATTATCAGCCGTATTCTCTTACCAAATTTCTCAGATAAATTGCAAAAATTAAGATTGATTTAAACTTTGTTGCTTTCATTCTCAAAGATTTTGTTTAAGTTCATCATACTTAGCGCGTACTGCTTGGATATCTTGCCACATCAACCATTTTGGGCTGCCTTTTTCCTTAGATGGGTTACGCAATAAGTAGGAGGGATGAAAAATTGGCATACATAAACGGCCTTGCCACTCTATCCACTGACCACGAATTTTGGTGATTCCCTGTTTTTCGCCAGTTAATCCTTTAACTGCCGTTGCACCTGTTAACAAAATGATTTTTGGATCAACTAAGCGAATTTGTTCTAACAAATATGGAATGCAAGCGGCCATTTCCTGAGGAGTAGGAACACGATTATTGGGTGGTCTGCATTTATTGATGTTACCAATGTATACATCATGCTCAGTAGTTAAATTTACAGATTCCAAGATTTTCTCTAGCAACTGCCCAGATCTACCGACAAATGGTAAACCTGTTTCATCTTCGTTCTGCCCTGGTGCTTCTCCCACAATCATGATTGGGGCTTTGAGATGACCACGCCCTACCACCGCATGAGTGCGAGTTTGTCCTAATTCGCAACGCTGGCACTGATTGCAGTGTTGTGCCAACTCGGTCATATTGTTGTAGGTTCCCGTCAGAATGGGAATTTTGGCATCTGTAGGAATCAGTTCTTTTTGAGAGAAGTTAGATTCACCAAAGAGACTGAGTTGAATATCGCTGCTCATGAAACTACGCTTGTTGGGATCAGCACCTGATGTTTAATTTCAGTAAAATCTCGCTAGATTTATCTGTTGCTCAATACTGAAATTGGTATGAGTTTTATTGTAGCAGCGAATTTAAGTCATGATAAAAACAATGCCCTCAAGAAAAGTATGTTACACACCCCTCTTTTTGAGAATCGTACCCAGGCGGGTGCAGAGTTAGCGCGAGTGATTCAGAATGTGCTGACTCAACAAACAACTGACTTTGGTATTAAACCTGTACCAATTGTCTATGCTTTGCCAAGAGGGGGTATACCAGTAGCAGCACCAATTGCCCAACTTTTAGATTGTCCTTTGACAATAGTTGTAGCTAAAAAAATTAGTCATCCAGATAACCCAGAGTTAGCAATTGGTGCAGTAACTGCGGCTGGTGATGTGTTGTGGAATCAACCAAAGGTTTGTCGCTGGAAATATACATCGCGCTGGCAAGAAACTGCACTCAATCAAGCGATGAATCAAGCTCAAGAGTTAGAAGCATATTTTAGTTCCGCTTGTCCATCAGTGCATCCAGCAGGAGCGACACTGATTTTAGTTGATGATGGGATTGCTACTGGGATGACTATGGCAGTAGCAGCAATTACTATAAAAAAGCTGGCTCCAGCGGCAGTTTGGCTATGTGCGCCAGTTGCACCACTAGAGTTGGTACCTTGGTTACAGCAGTGGTGCGATCGCCTGATTTTCTTAGAAACACCAGAGTTTTTCCGTAGTGTCAGTAATTTTTATACAGAATTTCCTCAAGTGGAAACGGAGGAAGCCCTAGTTTATCTCCAAGCAGCAAATAAGTAAGAGAGAAAGGGGTATAGAACAACTAATGAACCTTGACCGAATTTTAGATTTTAAATTTCAAATTTTGGATTGAAGATTCAAAATTCAAAATTTAAAAAGGCGATAGGTTTTCCTGACTTTAGGCATTGGGTCAATCTAAAATCTAGAATCCAAAATTGTGTGACTATTCCTGATATTGCATAGCCTTAGCGTAATCACCCAAAGCATAGCAAGCAACTTTTAAACTAGCGAGAGCTTGTTCTTCGATGCGACGGTCTTTAATACTTCTAGCTAAGAGTAAGCGTTGTTCATAATATTTGATTGCTTGGCTGTAATCTCCCAGAGCTTCACAGGTAACGCCTAAACTCCCAAGAGATTGTTCTTCACTACGCTTGTCTTTTAATTCTCTGGCTAGTTGCAAACGTTCTTCGTAATAAGTCATGGCTTTGCCATAATCATTGGTAGCATAACAAGCATTGCCTAAGTTCTTGAGTACCTGAATGGCACTACGCGGATTGTTGAGAATGCGTGCTACTTTGACACACTGTTCGTAGTGGGCGATCGCTTTAGGATAATTGTCCAAAGCATACCAAGCATTACCCAGATTTTTTAGTACCTGTTCTATACCCCAGTTATCTTGGAGTTCTTGCACGAGTTTTAAACTTTGCTCTTGATACTCAATCGCTTGTTTTAAGTTGCCTGCTAGGGTGTTGACTTTGAGAGCTTGATGATGGTAGCTTCTCATGCAAGAACTATGTAACGAACTCAAAGTCAATGCAAGAGTTTAAAAGCCCAAGTAGTCGGTTGGCAAGGCTATTTCACAAGGGTCGAGACAATTGGAAACAGAGAGCCTTGGAAAAGCAAAAAAAACTGAGAGCATTAGAAATAAAAGTGAGAGATTTATCCGCATCAAGAGATTATTGGAAGAATCGAGCCAAAATTGCTGAAGAAAAACTACAAAAAGCAAACATAGAAACAGTCCAGGAAAAAAAAAGAGATTGACTCAAAAGAAGAATTAGTCGCCAAGGGGCATCATTATTCAGTCGAAACTATTCAGATTTCAGTGCAACAGGTTATAGAGTGTGGCAATAGTTATAGAGGAGTCGAGAAGACCTTTGATTTGTACAAAGAATTGTTTACACAGGAGACTCCCAGCTTTAGTAGTATTAGGAAATGGTTAGGGAGAATTGGTTTTTTTGAACTAACCAGAAAGAAAGAAATAAGAGATGACTGGATTTTTATTGTTGATTTAACTGTAGAATTAGGAACTGAAAAAGGACTGGTAATTTTAGGAGTTTCACAACAAAAGCTAGAAGAAGAAATCTTGCCGCTAAGAAGAGGATTACAGCATCAGGATGTTCAAATTCTGGCATTAGAAATTATGCATTCAACCAGAGGTGAACTCATCCAAGAGAAATTGACGGAAGTTAGCCTCAAATGTGGTTGTCCTCGACAAATAATTGCTGACCACGGAAGTGATATTCAAAAAGGAATTAAACTATATCAACAAAATCATCCTGATGTAATTTATACCTATGATGTAACTCATGCAATGGCTTTATTACTCAAGCATGAATTACATAGGTCGGATAAATACCAGTCTTTTATACAGCAATGTAGTCAATGTCGAAAACAACTGCAACAAACTGAACTATCTTTCTTATCTCCGCCCTCTCAACGCTCACAATGCCGTTACTTTAACTTAGAAAAACTCGTAAATTGGGCTTTATATCTGCTAAATTCACCATTAGATATTTTAAGAGATTTAGTACCAAATACAGAACCAGATATTTTATATAGTAAATTGAAAGAGAAATTTACATGGTTGGCTGCTTACCAAGACTCACTAATAAATTGGAAGCAAATGGTTCAAATAACACGCTTTGTAGAAACTCAAATTAAATTGTGTGGGCTAAATCAAGAAACTTTCAGCATAATACAACAACACTTAACAACGCTTGTGAATTATTCAGAAGAGTTTGCACAAAAAATTCTGAGCTATTTAACACAGGAACTTTCTTTTATTCAACCAGGACAAACATTATTAGCTACAACGGATGTCTTGGAATCGCTATTTGGAAAATACAAGCAATTTTCTTCTCGTTCTCCTTTTAAACAAATAGGTCAAATGTTTTTGAGTATTTGTTTATCAACTATGAATTTAACAACTACTCTTGTGAAAGAAGCATTAGAAACAGTCCGTTTTTTAGATGTTGAAGACTGGGCGGCTCAAGTTTTTGGTCAATCCATGCTCTCGAAAAGAAGAATTTTGTTTTCTGTCTCAACTGGCGACACAGAAATTGCATGATAAATTTTGAGGGTTTCTCCAACAAAATCAACACCCTAGTTGCCTGCTGCTTTATAAACTAATCCTAAGTTATTTAATGCTGCAACTTGACTACGTTTGTCTTGCAAGTTGCGGGTAATTTTTAAACACTCTTCTAAATATTTAATCGCTTTGTTATGGTCATTTAAGTGTCTGTAAGCATTACCTAAATGAGAAAACGCCTGCATCTGTATAGATGGATCAGGTGTCTCTTTTTTCAAGGTTAGACACTGTTGGGCATAAGAAATAGTACTTTTATAATCTCCAGAAGCATAAGTGACTACGGCTAAAAAAGAAAGTGCCTGCTCTTGTTGTTGTATATCTCCAATTACCTCAAACAACTCTAGAGATTTTTGCAACGACTTCAACGCCGCAATCAGTTCTCCAGCTTGTTGTTGTTGCATTCCTTGGCGCAATAGTTCAGATGCTTCCCATAACTGAGTGTCACTGTCTTCAGCAAACATTGCGTCAGCCGCACTTGGAGCAAATTCATGGGTAATGGTATTACGCTTGATTGGCGTAAGGCGGGTTGTAGGCACTGACGTAGGAGAGGTATTTTTGTTATTTTTCCATTCACCGTCTGACATTGACCAATTACCATTAAACTAAGCTGGTAAATCAAGTGTTCCCAAAATCAATGTTTATCTTTCATTCAGAAAGATTACTTTAGTATTGTTGATTTCACGCCAGGATTGATTATGGAAAGAGTGTTGGAACCAGAAGTAATGGACACTTGGGAAGAAGCCATTGATTATGATGCAATGGATTTTACCGAGGTTAATACAGCGTTTGCCAAGGAAGCGATCGCTCTTTGTCCGACAGAACAATGTTTAGTGCTGGATGCGGGGACTGGTACTGGTCGCATTCCTGTTCTGCTCGGTCAAATGCGTCCCCAATGGCAATTGATGGCGATTGATTTAGCTCAAAATATGCTCAAAATTGCCGCGCAACATATTCAGCAAGCTGGATTGTATGAGCAAATTAGTTTGGCATTAGTGGATGCCAAACAGTTACCCTACGCAGATGGAATGTTTGATTTGGTGATTTCCAATAGCTTGATTCACCATTTACCTGATCCTGTGCCATTTTTTCAAGAAATTAAACGAGTCACCAAACCTAACGGCGGTTTGCTCATTCGTGATTTATTACGTCCAGCGGACGAAACCACCATGAATGCTTTAGTAGACAGCATTGGTAATGAATTTGATCACCGTCAGCAAAAATTGTTTCGTGATTCTCTCCACGCTGCACTCACACTAAATGAAGTGAATCAGTTGGTTACTAGTGTGGGTTTGGTTGGTGTGAAAGTATATCAATCAAGCGATCGCCATTGGACTATGGAACGAAGTTGTCATGTGTCTATTTAATCAAGTCAGCAATACTTTATCTCTGCTACCCCAGCTTATCGATTTATGGGGATTTTTGTATTCCATACTTGTTCAAATTCAGCTTCAATAATCCCAAATTCTTGAATATCCTCTTCCTGTATTGCTTTATCACATAACATACCGTAATTATCTGCACAGTGGCTACTGTCATAAAATAACACGTTGCCATTTTCGTAAACTTCTATTTGTCTTATGGGATATCGATCATCACCAATTTCGATAAAATAAGTACTCGTACCCCAAACATCATATTCACCTCCCAAGCTTTCCTCCCAAAACCATTTACAATATTGCTTGACTTTAGTTTTTGATAAGAGCATCTTTTTGCCTCCTTTGTTTCCTCCTGGCCAATTCTGTTAGGCTTAACTTAAATTTATAAACAATCTACTTTTAGAAATTATAAGTAAACATTGATTAATAAATTTCTCTAACAAATATTGTTAGTCATAATTACTGGTAAATATATCTCCTCGATTGCTGAACTTCTGATAACTGCAAGGGCTAATATTCACAGCAATTAGTTTATTTTACCGTAACATTTCCCAGTTTTGTGCCACCATTTGAGCGTAGGATATCGCGCACTTCCATTAAAATTATCCCTAACATATTTTTACCGCTACCATCGGCTCCACAACCCCAATAATAATCAATGGGAGAATTTTCGACAATTTCGGTATTACCTGTATTTAATAATATTTCCTGAATATCTAAATGAGTCTCAAACTTACATAACACGGCTTTCTTCATGATATCGTCTTTAACTTGCTCCCAATCTTGACGCAGAGGACGACTTCTTTCTCTGCCCATTTTTGCTGCTTCTTTGGGAGTTTTTACCAAACGAATTTGTTCTAAATGGAATGTGCCAACAAACTTTTGCGCTTGAAAATAATGTTCACTAGTATACCAGTATAAATCATCCAAAACAAAGCCGTGGTCTGAAAAGTTAGAAAAGCAGCCATATTGTTCACGGGTGCTATAAAAGTAGATAGTCATCGAATTAGTTCTAACAATAGGGGATTAAAAATTATTCATAGCATTTCCTTGGGAATTTGACAAAATTATCCGATAAGCAAGCATTAGCTGTTTGTGAGTGTAGTCAGATATGTTAGGAAAATTTGCAAGCTTGAATGCCAGGAATAATAAGACTTTCCCTCCTGCCTTCTGCTATATAAAAAAATCAGTAATCATAGACGAATCTCTCATAATATAAGAATAGAGACTGGTGTTTTTTGATTACTGAATCGATACTTTATCAATAGAAAAGGTCAAACATTTAAATTTAATTTAAGGTTAGCCAATTCTCTTAAATATCATTGTCTTGATATTTATGTGGCAAAACTTATTATTTTTGCTCTGATAAATTGACTTTAGCTAACGATTTACTATTCGTCACCTGACGAATCGGTAGTTCAACTACAAACTCTGAGCCTTGGCCGATTTCAGAGTGGCAATATATTTTACCGTTGTGTTTATCTGTGACAATTTGATAGCTGATAGAAAGTCCTAGTCCTGTGCCTTTACCGACAACTTTAGTAGTAAAAAAGGGATCAAATAGTCGAGACAGGATATTTTCCTGCATACCGAGTCCATTATCAGCAATCCGAATAACAATCCAATCTTTATTGAGTATGGAAGTAGAAATGCGAATTTCGCTAGGTTTTGCGGCTATTACTTCGGGAGCAGATTTCAAGTTTCGCTCTTCTAACACATCAATCGCATTGGATAGCAAATTCATAAATACCTGATTCAACTGACCGGGATAGCATTCTATTAAAGGTAAGGAATCATATTCTTTGATAACATGAATAGGAGCAGCATCACCTGAAGGCTTCAAGCGGTGTTGCAAAATCATTAATGTACTATCAATGCCTTCGTGAATATTTGCGACTTTAAAATCAGCTTCATCTAGACGGGAAAAATTTCGCAACGATGTCACAATTTCGCAAATTCTTTCACTACCGACTTGCATAGACTGAAATATTTTTGGTAAATCGTCAAATAAGAAGTCGATTTCAGTCTTCTTGAAAAACTCTTGGATTTCAGGCGCAGGATGAGGATGATATTGCCGATAAAGTTTCACACAGTGCAGTAAATCTTGGGTATATTGGTGAGCGTGTTCTAAGTTACCGTAAATGAAATTAATTGGGTTGTTAATTTCGTGGGCAACTCCCGCGACTAATTGCCCTAAACTAGCCATTTTTTCTGCGTGGATAATTTGCATTTGGGCAGTACGTAGCTCATTCAATGCTTGGGCGAGTTGATTAGCTTCTTCACGGGTTTGACCCAGCAAACTAGATTGTTGAAATAAGTTGGCTTGATGTAAAGCGACACTGATTTGCGCTGCTACTTGGGTGACAAATTCTAGTTCTTCTTCTTCCCAATGACGTGCATGGGTGCATTGGTGAATACACAACAATCCCCATAATTCATCACCTTCCATCAATGGCACAACAATCTGCGCTTTGACTTGGAAGCGTTCAATTACATCCAAATGAGGTACTTTGGAACCAATGCTGTTGACATCAGAAATGACTTGCAATTGCCCTTGACGATATTGCGGTGCGAACTGGTCGCCGAAGCAATAATCTTGCACCTTTATAGACAAGGTAGAATCGAATTTGGGTAGCACATCTTCAACGATAAATTCACCACTGCAAAAACCAACATTAGGGTCAAAGCGAAATATGCCGACTCGATCTGCTGTTAGCGATCGCCGCACTTCTTGTACTGTAGTCTTCAGGATGGTCTCTAAATCTAATGATTCTCGAATTTTGACAACTAAATCAAATAAAATCCGCCGCTGTTCTGCCGATTGGTGCATTTCGTCAGCGCGAGTTTGAATTTGGCTGACCATTTGCGAACCTTGAAGTGCTACTCCTAGTTGGCTGGCTACTTGTCCCAAAAATTCTACTTCTACAGTATCCCAATGGCGTGGTGCAGAATGTTGATAAGCTGCCAGCAATCCCCACAGATTCCGTCCGACAAAAATTGGGGTTAATACATAGGCGCGAATTTTGAATTGCTCTAAAATATCCAGGTGACAGCGCGAGTGTCCAGCTTGGTAGATGTCGTTGACAGCAAAATTTTCATTGTTGCGATAGCGCCCACCTTTGGTTTCTTGGAGATAGGTATCTTCCCAAACGAGATTTTTGCCAAAAGGATTGATGCTGTCCCATTGGGCTTCTACCATGCCAAAATGACTGACGAATTCGCCACTCCAATCTTCATGAAAACGGTAAACTCCGACTCGCTCCACTCGCAGCAGTTTACAGACTTCTTGGCATGTAGTTTTCAAAATCAAATCAATATCTAGGGAGGAGCGAATTTTGCCGACGACTTCTGTTAATGCACGTTGGCGAGCGATCGCATCTTGTAGGGCAATGGCTTGTTGTTTTGATTGGGTCAAGTTCTCAGCTTGTTGAATCGCCACACCCAATTGCGCTCCAACTTGTGCTAGAAATTCAACTTCGTAATTTGCCCATTGGCGCGTCCCGGAGTGTTGATAGGCTGCAATCAGTCCCCATAGTTTTGTCCCGGTGAAGATAGGCGCTAAGGCATAAGCCCGAATCTTGAATTGCTCAAGAATGTCAATGTGGCATCGGCTATGTCCGGCTTGATAAATGTCATTGACGGCAAAACTTTCGTTGTTGCGGTAGCGCCCACCTTTGGTTTCTTGCAGGTGAGTATCTTCCCAAACTAAGTTTTTGCCAAAGGGGCTGGTTCTATTCCACTGCGCCTCGACCATACCGAATTGGCTGACAAATTCTCCACTCCAGTCTTCATCAAAGCGAAAAACTGCTGCCCTCTCTAGCTTTAAAAGCTTACAGACTTCTTGACAAGCAGTGTTGAGAATAATTTCAGGATTTACTGATGAGCGAATATTCCCGACCACTTCCGTCAATGCACGTTGACGAGCGATCGCATCTTGCAGTTCTGCGGTACGTTGTTTGGTTTGTTCAATGATTTCTGCTTGCTGCATAGCCACACCAATATGGCTGGCAGCTTGGGCTAAAAATTCAACTTCGTTACGATCCCATTGTCGTGGAGCAGAGTGTTGATAAGCAGCTAGTAAA
This sequence comes from Nostoc sp. HK-01, assembly GCA_003990705.1. Lineage (GTDB taxonomy): Bacteria > Cyanobacteriota > Cyanobacteriia > Cyanobacteriales > Nostocaceae > Nostoc_B. The sequence goes on along the minus strand of AP018318.1, from coordinate 3,558,603 downwards.
CCCCACAGTTTGGCACCAATAAAAATAGGTGCGATCGCATAAGCCCGAATCTGAAACTGTTCTAATACTTCAATATGACAACGCGCATGACCCGCGTCGTACATGTCAGCCACAGCAAACGGCTCATTTTTACGATATCGTCCTCCCTGAGTTTCTTGCAAATAGGAATCTTGCCATACTAAATCCTGTCCAAAGGCTGTCATTGCATCCCAAGGTGGTTCAGCAAAGCCCAAACAATTGATGAAACTACCACTCCAGTCAGAATTGAATTGATAGATTGCCACACGCTCAATCTGCAACTGCCGACAAATGTCTTGACAAGAAGTTGAACACAGAGATTCTAAATTTATAGATGCCCGAATCTTAGCTAAAATCCTGGCCAAGATTTTTTGGTATTGAACAGCAAGCCCCAACTGTTTATGACATTCTTGTACTGATTTTGATACATCATAATCGTTTGTTGCCATAAAGTTTTTGAAAATGAAATACTTAGTTTTAGTGTTCCCTGCTTCACTTTTTTATTCACAGATGTCAACAAAAACCAAACATGCCTTAATGAATTTTATTTCGTTCACTGCTGAGGCGGAACTCGCAGAGTCGGCGCAAAGGCGTTAAGAATAAATCTTTTATTTTAGTTAAACATCTGAATTCATCCTGTATGGATGCAACGCTAGTTAGTAAAAAGCCTATGCCTCTGTCCATATATTGTTAGTCAACATCTCGTTAATGGGAATACTAACGGAGTGTAGACAAGCTCTGCACTACTTTTTGATGACATGAGGTATGTATAGATGGTGACAGTAAACACTACCCCCATCATTCCCGGATATAAAATAAGCTCGCAGCTGTACGCAGGCTCCAGAACCCAAGTATATCGGGCTATCCGCGAATCAGATCAACTTCCAGTCGTCATCAAGCTATTAACCTCAGAATACCCTACCTTTCAAGAACTACTGCAACTCCGCAATCAATACACCATTAGCAAAAATCTCAACATTGTCGGCATTATTCAGCCATTATCATTAGAAACATATCACAACAGTTATATTCTGGTGATGGCAGATACAGGGGGAATCGCATTACGCGAATATATGCAAACTCATCCCCTCTCCCTGACAGAATTTTTGAGTATTGCCCTTCAACTAACCACCAGTCTCCATGAATTACATCAAAATCGAGTGATTCATAAAGATATTAAACCCGCAAATATCTTAATTCATCCCCAAACAAAACAAATCCAACTGATAGACTTTAGCATCGCTTCATTACTACCAAAAGAAACCCAAGAAATCAAAAATCCCAATGTTTTGGAAGGAACTTTAGCTTATATCTCTCCAGAACAAACCGGGAGAATGAACCGTGCCATTGACTACCGGAGTGATTATTATTCTTTGGGAGTGACATTCTATGAATTGTTAACCGGAGAATTACCATTTAATAGCACTGACCCAATGGAGTTGGTGCATTGTCATTTAGCGAAAATGCCAACAGTAATCGGGAACAGGAAAGAAATTCCCCAAGTGCTTTCAGATATTGTGTTGAAATTAATGGCGAAAAATGCCGAGGATAGATATCAAAGTGCTTTGGGATTAAAGCATGATTTAGAACTTTGTTTAGCGCAACTCCAAGATACAGGAGTAATTACAGATTTTCTCATCGCTGAACGGGATGTTTGCGATCGCTTCTTAATTCCCGAAAAACTATATGGTAGAGAAACCGAAGTTAATCGCTTATTACAAGCCTTTGAGCGCGTCGCCAATGGCATATCAGAAATGATGTTAGTAGCGGGATTTTCCGGGATTGGTAAAACCGCTGTCATTAATGAAGTTCACAAACCAATTACCCGTCAGCAAGGCTATTTTATCAAAGGTAAATTTGACCAATTTAATCGGAATATTCCCTTCAGTGCCTTTGTCCAGGCTTTGCGAGATTTAATGGGGCAATTGTTATCAGAATCGGATGCAAAATTGGTACAGTGGCGCAGTCAAATTTTAGAAGTGATAGGAGAAAATGGACAAGTTTTGATTGAGGTAATTCCCGAACTAGAACGAGTGATTGGTAAACAACCCCCAGCACCGTCACTATCGGGAACTGCGGCACAAAATCGGTTTAATTTGCTGTTTCAAAAGTTTATTGCGGTGTTGACGACAGTGGAACATCCACTGGTGATATTTTTGGATGATTTACAGTGGGCAGATTTGGCTTCTTTTGGGTTAATTAAACTGTTGATGGAGGAGAAAAACTATCTGTTGTTGTTGGGTGCTTATCGGAATAATGAAGTGTCGCCCTCACATCCGTTAATGTTGATGGTGGAGGAGATGAAGAAGGCTGGGACGACGATTAATACTATTACTCTAGCACCCCTGACTGAGCAGGATACCAATCAGTTAGTAGCTGATACTTTACGTTGTAAAACCGAGCGAGCGCAACCTCTGACAAAATTAATTGAGCGTAAAACTCAAGGTAATCCGTTTTTTATTACCCAGTTTCTCAAGGCGTTATATGAAGATGGGGAAATTACATTTAATCATCAGCAAGGTTATTGGGAATGTGATATTACCCAAATTCGGGCGCTATCGCTAACTGATGATGTCGTGAAATTTGTCGCCAAACAGTTGCAGAAGTTACCTGAAGCAACGCAAAATGTTTTGCAGTTAGCTGCTTGTATTGGTAATGCTTTTGATTTAAACACTTTAGCTATAGTTTCTCAGCAGTCTGTCACGGCTACTGCAACCGCATTATGGAAAGCTTTGCAAGAAGGTTTGATTTTGCCCCAAAGTGAACTATATAAATTTTATTTGAGCAACACGCAAGCCAACGGCAATAATAGCCATATCAAAAATGTCACCTATAGATTTCTGCACGATCGCATTCAACAAGCTGCTTACTATTTAATTCCAAAAGACCAAAAAGCAGCTACTCATTATCAAATTGGACAACTGCTACTCCAGCATACCGACAAAGCAGAACTTGAAGAAAAAATCTTTGATTTGGTCAATCAATTTAAACTAGGAATCGATTTAGTTAACACTCAAGAGCAGAAATATTTAGCTGAATTGAACTTAATTGCCGGACGCAGAGCTAAGATGGCCACGGCTTACGCCACATCTGTCCAGTATTATGCAGCAGCTAGAAAATTGTTAGCCAATGATCATTGGCAAGAATCATATAACCTAATGCTGGCAATCTACACTGAAGCGACGGAAGCTGCTTATCTAAATACTGATTTTGAGCAGATGGAACAGCTATCGAAAATAGTACTAAGTAAAGTTAATAATATTTGGGATAGCGTACCTATTTATGAAATAAAAATTCAAGCTTGTATTGCCCAAAATCAACTGCGGTTAGGACTAGATATATCTGTGGCGGTTCTGCATCAGTTAGGGATAAATTTACCTACTCAACCAACTTACCAAGATATTAATCAAGCATTAGAGAAAACTCACTCAGTATTGGTGGGAAAAACCACCGCAGAATTACTCGATTTGTCTTTAATGACAGATACTCGCGCCCATGCTGCAATGCGGATTTTGTCGAGTACGTTTGGGGCTGCTTATAATGGCTGTCCGGAAATGTTGCCCTTAATCATTTGTGAGCAAGTTAATTTATCTATTCAACACGGTAATACAGCTTTATCTGCTTTTGCCTATGCAAGTTATGGTTTAATTCTTTGTGCTTTTACCAGTGCAGTGGAAACAAGCTATGAATTTGGGCAATTAGCTTTAAATTTAATGGATAAGTTATGCGCCCAACAACTGCGTGCCAAGATAGAAGCAGTATTTAATAATTGCATTAGACATTGGCAAGATCCTCTTACGGCTACGCTCACGTCTTTATTACAAGGCTACCAAAGTGGATGGGAAACAGGAGATTTGGAATGGGCTGTGTGGTGCATATTTGGCTATAGTTTCCATTCTTATTGCGCTGGCAAAGAATTAACGGTATTAGAACAAGAGTTAGCTACATATAGTAAGGCGATCGCCCAACTCAAGCAAACCACAGCACTTAATTATCAAAAAACCTATCACCAAGCTACTTTAAACTTACTAGGTTGTAGTGAAACTCCTTATCTGTTAATAGGGGATGTTTACAACGAAGACTTAATGTTACCCCGACATCAGGAAGTTAATGATCGTCCGGCTGTGTATCACGCCAAAATTAACAAACTGATTCTCTGCTACTTATTTGGTGAGTATGAGCAGGCGATCGCTGAGGCTGCTATAGCTGCACAATATTTAGATGGCGTTCCGGGGTTATTTGTCAGCGTTTTGCTGCCTTTTTACGATGCTTTAGCTCAGTTAGCTATGTTGAATCAAGGATTTGAAGGTGAAGCATCAGCTAGTTTAGAGCGCGTTCAACTTCATCAAGCAAAACTTCAGCAATGGGCAGATCTAGTTCCCCAAAATCATTTGCACAAATTTAACTTAGTAGAAGCCGAACGCTGCCGTGTTTTGGGCAAACCTTACGTTGCAATGGAATTATATGATCAGGCGATCGCCAAAGCTAAGGCAAATAATTATATCCAAGAAGAAGCATTAGCAAACGAACTCGCTGCCAAATTCTACCTCAATTGGCACAAAGAGAAAGTCGCCGCAGGTTATATGCAGGAAGCTTACTACTGCTATGCTCATTGGGGTGCAAAAGCCAAAACTGATGATTTAGAAAAACGCTATCCCCATTTATTGCGTCCAATTCTGCAAAAAACCACACAGAACTGGAATCCATTAGACACACTGGCGAGTATGGCTAACCCCAATGTTGTCATTCATTCTTCCTTGACAACTTCCCTTTCTTCTAGTTCATCAATTAATACAACTCTAGATTTTGCCGCCATTCTCAAAGCCTCTCAAACAATCTCTGGCAAGATTCAACTTAATGAACTACTGCACCAACTAACTCAGATAATTTTGCAAAATTCTGGTGGCGATCGCTGTGCCTTAATTCTGCTGAATAATCAAGGAGAATGGCTGTTGAGAGCCATTGCTACACCTGAGAACACAGAACTTTTTGCCGAACCTTTAGAAGGTCATCCCAATTTACCTGTCAAGTTAATCCAATATGTGAAAAATACTCAAGAAATTGTAGTGATTGATGAACTCAAAACCAATTTACCTGTAATTGATGAATATTTACGGCAACAACAACCAAAAAGTTTGTTGTGTTTACCCATTATTAATCAAGGACATTTAATGGGGATTTTATATTTGAAGAATCACAACACCAGCGGTGTGTTTACCAGCGATCGCATCCTAATTCTCAACTTTCTTTGTATTCAAGCTGCTATTTCTTTAGAAAATGCTCGCTTGTACCAACAAATCGAAAATTATTCTTGTATTTTAGAAGCAGAGGTAGAGCAAAAAACCCAAGCTCTCAACCAAAAAGCCCAAGATTTAGAGCAAACTTTAACAAAGTTACAACAAACTCAAGCCCAATTAATTCATACAGAAAAAATGTCATCTTTGGGGCAGTTAGTAGCAGGAATTGCTCACGAAATTAATAATCCAGTTAGTTTTATCAAAGGAAATATCACTTATACAAAAGGTTACTTCCAAGACATGATGAGTTTGCTGACACTTTATCAGCAAGAATATCCAGAACCTAGTCCAGCTATTAAAACCAAAAGTCAAGCTATTGAAATTGATTTTCTGTTTCAGGATGTGAATAAAGTTCTCGAATCAATGGATGTAGGGAGCGATCGCATCAGCCAGATTGTGTTAAGTTTACGCAATTTTTCGCGCGTGGATGAAGCGGGAATTAAACTGGTAGATTTACACAGTGGCATTGAAAGCACACTGTTAATTTTGCAACATCGCTTCCAATATGCGGCAAATCAACCCGAAATCCAGATAGTCAAGGAATATAGTAACTTACCTCTGGTGAATTGCTATCCTAGCCACTTAAATCAAGTTTTCCTGAATATTATCAACAATGCCATTGATGCTATACGAGATAATTTCCAATGCGGTGAAAAACCACAAATTCGGATTCGCACTGAATTAATAAACAATCAACGCTTACGCATTGCGATCACCAATACAGATAGTACAATTCCCGTAGATATTCAAAACCGCATCTTTGAACCGTTCTTTACGACAAAACCCATTGGTCGTGGTACAGGCTTGGGGTTATTTGTCAGCTATTCGATTATCCAACAACATCACGGCACTTTGACTGTGCGATCGCACCCAACTAAAGAAACAGAATTTGAGATTATTCTTCCTATTAACTTTGTTGAATAAAAAAGCATTATTGAAGATGAAAACATCGTCATTTACGGTCAAATAATGCAATTAAATCATTTTTAGATACTAACATTTGATTGAGAGCTTCCAGGGCAATTGTTTGGTAACGAACGTGAGCATCAATGAATAAACCAATCGTTTCAGCGATTAAATTTCGGAGTTGTTCTTCTGGCTGTGTAGCTGGAAAGTCTAGAAATGGTCTACTAGTTGTGGAATCAAATGGATGGGTAATAGAAAAATGGTTAGCTCCTTCCAAAAGAAGTAAATAACTATCTTCTCTACCACCTGCGATCGCTTCTTGGAACGTCCGAATAATCGGAGTTGTAGGTTGTTCCCAAGTCACTCCATAACTATGGCTACTCTTCGCAATCACTCCATCACAGGTTCCGCCAATCATTAGTAAAGGTAAGGAGTCCGGTAAAGGTAAGATTGTGCCGGCTTCATATCCTAGGTTTACATTTGCTGCTGTATGTGCGCCATAAGCAAAGGCGGCTACTACTTGTGAGCAAAATCTTGGCTCTGCACTTTCAATCGCCACTCTACCACCAGCAGAATGTCCACCTAGAACGATCTTGTCTAAGTCAAGTAAGCCAGCCAAAATCCCTTCCTGTTGTAAACTCTCTAACACCCTTAACAGTGTTGGGAACGCGGAAGCTGTCGGGCCTTTGCCATACATAATAGGAGGTAACATTTTCAGATCAACACCTGGAGTGAGAGCCACCACCCCAGGCAAATTTTCGGCAATCCAGGAAAATGTAACGACAACAAGCCCACGCTGTGCTAATTTAATCGCCAACCATTGATAAATTTCAGGGCCACAGTTAATTCCGTTGAAAAGAATCACAACTGGAAACTTAGATTCTTGAGAATTAGCAGGAATAAAACCCAAATTCCCTTCTGGTTCACTACCTGATATTTGGGCTGGGTAGAAAACCTTCAAGTGAATGCTGTTGTAGGGTGAAGAAATATCTTCAACTGTCGCAGCGTGGAAAAATGCTCGAACATTCATGAAATAACAATTTCAGCTACTTAAGTGCAATACAATATTAACGATTCTTAAGTCCAGACTGAGCCTTCATATTATTGATGGTTACAGAGGAAGTTGCAGCAGAAATTCTGTACCCTCACCGAGAACAGAGTTACAGGTTAATTTCCCACTGTGGGTTTCTTCTACAATTTGACGCGCGATCGCCAAATCAAATATTGCTATTTCTCAGTATGGCTATGAAGCAACCCAGCAATTTTAAAAACAAATGGGCGAAAATTCTGATGCTTAAGCCTGAGAAAATCTCGCATGGTGGATTGAGGTGGTAATGCAACTTAATCTATGGACGTTTTAGCACAACTGCTTTATTTCTTGCGTTTAGTAATCCATCTGATTTACCAAATCAGCTATTTATGGGAATTGCTCAAACATCTCTTCCAACCAAGAGTACCATTTAGATATCCAACGTCAAAGACTCAACATCAGCCACGGCGAAACCAGAAGTATTCCCGTTCATACATAGCCGACCCAAAAAACAGAGAACTACAACATAAGTTAATAGAAATGCTTCGTGGCGACAGTGCAACAGCCAAACGATTGCTGAAGCGTCAAAGGCAGTTACATAAAGGTAAGTCTGATAACTGGTATCTCGAAAAAGTAATTTACGATTTGGAACGCGATCGCCGTTGCCTCTAAAATGCTGAAAGCAGTGGGTGACGAGGGATTTGAACCCGCAACCAATAGATTAAGAGTCTACTGCTCTACCGTTGAGCTAGTCACCCGCATAGATTACGATTATAGCAGATTTTTTCGGGTTTTGCCAACGTAAAGTTAATCAGGCAGCGGATTACAGTGTCGTTGATCAAACAAAATTCAGAAGTCAGTCGTCACGATTCATTCTGACTTCTGAATTTTGCTTTATCTCGGAAATTTGATCATGAAGGTAGTTTGATTATTTACACTCTCTACATTGATTGAGCCACCTAAATGCTTCACCATTTTCTGTACTAAAGCCATTTCTAATCCTGTACCACTATATGTCCAAGGATCATTTTTCATCAGACGATGGAATGGTTCAAAAATTCGCGGCATTTCACTGGCGGGAATTTCTAAGCCGGAGTTGCTAATCTTCAGTTGTACCGCATCGGCTGTGAAATCAGCGAACACGCTAATTGCTTCGCCTGATGGGGTATATTTGCACGCATAGTTTAAAAGTTCGGTAATAATCCGTTCTAAATCGGTGATGTCTGTTTCTAGAGGTGGGAGTTGCTGATTAATATTGAGGTACAATTTTTGTCTTTGGCAATGGGAAAGGTCTCGAAAAGACTCCACAATGGGAGGTAGCCATGTTTGTAAATCAATGGCGATGAATGTGGGAGTCTGCGGTTCGGCTTCGATATATGAGAGTTGCATTAAATCGCTGATTAACTTACTTTCTCGCCCACACTCGTTCTGCAAAATCTGCAATAGTTGGGGTACGATTTCGATATCTAGGATGCCTTCTGGGGTAAGCACACTTTCGAGGGTTTGGGCGGCGAGGCTAATGCTGGTTATGGGTGTGCGTAGTTCGTGGGAAAGGGTTCTTAAAAATTCATTTTTCAGGCGTTCTTGCTGTGCTAATACTTGCCTTTGTACTTGATTGGTAGAGTCAATTTTAGCTTGGCGAAGGGCGATCGCACATTCGTTGGCGACCTGCTGCACTAAACTAATTTCCCATTCATCAAACATATCTTGAGTAGCTCGATTTAGCCACAAGTTACCCAAAATGCCTTGGTCGTCAAAAATTGCACAAGCTAACTGGGTGAGAACCTGTAATTGCGGGTGCCATCCGGGAACTATTTCTAAAGATTGCCAATGTTGTTTTGCTAACAATGGTTGATAAACTGCTGGCAAGTCTGCAATTTTTCTGGTCAGTCCTTGATATTCGGGTGAGGTAGTTGTGTGTTCATAAGTCACAGTTGTTTGCGTTTCGCAAGCACTGTAAATCTCAATGTAACAAGACTGGAGTTGCAATAACTGAGTTAGTTCTTGAGTGGCTGTCTGCATTACCAGAGTTGCTGGTTGATGATCGCGGATTTGTTCGGTAATGCGGCGCACTAGTAGTTGAAAGTTTTGGGCTTGCTGTATTTGGACTTGATGCAGCTGTTTTTGTAATTCTAGCTGGGTTTGCAGATGTTGTACTTGCTCATGCAGTTTGGCTTGGTGGACTGCTATACCAATTTGGGTTGCGAGTTGTTTGAGTAAGTCAATTTCAATTTCTTGCCATTGATGGGGTTGATGGCAATGCTGGGCAGTTATCAGCCCCCACAACTGCTGCTGTGACCAAATCGGTACGACTAAATTAGCCCTGACTGGCCAAGATTCTAGCAACTTGACTTGGCTAGGATGTAAGCCGGCTGTATAAATATCTTCGATAATTTGAATACAACCACGTCCATGACGTTCTTGATATTTGCCAATCAAGCTAGAATCGGGGAATTTCTGCCCTATACATGAATTGGCTGTGACTGTCGATTCGGCAATGACTACACCAGTTTCGTCTGGTTGAATAGAGTAAACCAAAATGCGATCGCCACTCAAACAATGCCGCACTTCTTTCACAAGTTGATGCAACAGTGTATCTAAGTCTAGCGATTCTCGAATCCATTGGGCGATCGCTTCTAAAAGTTGCTCTTGTGCTGTCTGTATTTCTTTCGCTTGGGCTACTTGCTTCACGGGAGTGATATTACTACTTGTGCCAATCAGTCTGTAAATTCTAGAGTTCGCATCCCGCAATGGTGTGAGTGTGGTACTCCACCAAGTCGCCACTCCCTGAAATTGCAAGCATTGTTCGTAGGAAATAGTTTTACCAAAACGCACACAGTCAGCATAATGCTGACGCACTTTTGCCGCATCAACTGGTGAGAGAATATCTTCGGGTTGTTTCCCCTTCAGATTTTCGGAACTAATTCCTAGCCATCGCTCATGGGTTGGATTTAAAGCTACGTAGCGAAAATCTCCATCTTCGAGAACATCCACAATAAATATAGATGTCTGCACAGAATTATAGATGCTCAGTAAAAACTGTTCACTACTGCTACTGTGTTTGTCTAATTCTGTGTCAAAGAGAATCTGAGAATGCAATTGTTGTTTCAACTCAATGGTTGATTCACCCGGATTTATATTCATCGGAGCGTCCCTGTCTGCTATTAATGACTCCTTTAAGCGCTACCCCTGATGATGCTAAGTCATGAAAAATGCTTTTTAGCGCTACAGCAAAGCATTGTCAGTCTTTGCTTGACTGATATTTGGCTCTTCTTTTATTTCTTATCAGAAATAGCAGAAATTTAATAGCAGTAAACTCAACAAATATAGCTCCTTGAAGGTAAGAGTACATTTGCAATTGGATGCAAACTTATTGAACATTGTTTATGAAGAATGATTTAAGATTGTTGCACATATCTAAGTATACTCAAAAGCAATATTTGCCAAAACTTACATTTCTTAATATTATTTTAATATACAAAGCAATTAACATCATAATAACAAAATATTGCAGAATTATTTGAACTTCATCAGTGATGAGAAACTATCGCAATAGTCGGTAAGCATTGATCCCTGTTAAGATTGCCACCACAATCCAAGTAATTGCTAAACCGACAACTTCACCTAAAAATAACCGTGTGAAGCGGAATAAAACTATTCCCACAATTGAACCGGTGGGTACAGCGATCGCCCAACTAATCGCACTGATAAATATCCAGCGCCATGACAAAGCCACAGACTTGCGGATGGCTGTCCATTGCGCCAAGCCAATCACAAAGCCGCCAACAGCACCTAAAGTTGTCCCCCAAAATACTCTGAGGGGAAAAGTTTGTGTATTAGGAACAATCCAACCCACAGTACCCACACCAATAGCGGTGATTGTCGCCCAAGCTAACAAAGTAACTAACACCCAGCGCCCAGACAAAATATGATCGCGAATGATCAAACTTTGGGGAAATGCGATCGCCAAACCCCCCAAAGAAGCTTGCGCTACCCCCACATCTGACTTTTCACCGACTTCAATCCAGCACAAACTTACCAGAAAACCGCCCACAGTAGCGATCGCCCACTGTAATGTAAAACTAAATTGAGTTTTAGTAGATGTGAAGAACATGAAATTCTCGCTAGTAAAGCACGGTAGAGATTACTATACAGCGCGAGAAAAATCAAAAAAGTTCAAATGTGGTCAAGAGTCAATGGTTAATGGTCATTAGTCATTAGTTATAGCGGTAGTCAGATATGTTAGGACAACTTGAAAGCTTGAATGCCAGAAATAGTGAGACTTTTCCTTCTGTCTCCTGCTATACTTAGCGCCCCTCCTTGATCAAAGTCTGAGTCTGCTACCTGTTTCGTCTACGGGTAAAGGTCTAATAGCCTTGGTATTAAACAGTTCTTGGAAAACTTTGCGCCGTTTGTGGGGTGTTTCGGGTGCGATGTAGCCCCATAAACTTTCCCAATAAAAAAAAGAGATACCAGAAAAAGAGCGATCGCGCACCATATCAATTTGTTCTTTAATTTGAGAAATTCTTACCGGATTTCGCAAAGTTCCCGTAGAGATACCAATAACTACCGGAATTTTAGTTTGGGCTAATTTCACGGCTGATTGTTGCAGTTCTGTTCTAAAACTATTTTGGTTATGGCGGTATACTTGCAACACCAACTCATCCACCCAGCCATTTTTTACCCAAGTTTCCCAGTCTTGCAGATAGTATTTATAAGCAAAAGCTTGTGCATTCGGAGACAGCGATAATTTAGCATTCGGTTCAATTTCTTTGATGCTGCGATAGATTCTACCCATAAAAGCGGTAATTTTGTCAGCCCGCCAACGCATCCATTCTTGGTTAAAAGGGTCATTAGGTGGATTTTTACCTTGATGTTCTTGCTTGTAGAGTTGGACTGTGAAGCGATCGTAACCAAACTGTACAGGCATCCCAAAATGGTCATCAAGTTGAATACCATCTATATTGTAATTACTCACAACTTCCAAAATCATCCCTAAAATAAACTCTTGAACTTCTGGATGTAGAGGATTTAACCAAGCCTGCTTACTTACAGCCCCATTGTTCACATCTTCCGGCAAAAATTCTTTCACAGAATTTACACCTTCTTGCCCAATAGTTAACCAACTAGGATAAAGTTTGGCTAACTGAGAATTTGGCGGTGTCATAAAACCATATTCAAACCACGGAATAACCGTTATACCTTTTGGTTTAGCAAGTTTAATTATCTTTGTTAAAACATCCTGTCCACCGTGCATAAAATTCAGCACAGGTTCAGCTTCTTCACCAATAATATTTTTTGCCACATTACTTTTGTAAAAAGTATTGCCTCGGTTCCACACCACAGGATAAATCGTATTAAAATGCAATGCAGATAGTTGATTAATAGCGCGGTCAATTCCCCAAGGCACAAATAAAACACCACTAGCGACATTAGTTAACCAAACACCACGAATTTCTGTAACGATTTGCTGATTTTTTGGTTGAGAATAAAATGAAAAAGAAGGGAGAGAAAATACTGTGATGCAAAGTATAAATTCTAAAGATATTAAGTAAATAATCCAATGTTTAGTCAACCGATTCATTAGTAGGTTTGACTGCGTTTGAGAAGGACACTTATAAATACAAGATAATTTAGCATCTTCCGGATAATAATACTTCTATTTAGGCGATTTAATTTGAAGGTTGTTGCACGCAAAATTCAATAGAGGAATTTTATTATGCTCCAAGATGATGAGTTACTAGATATTGTAGATGAGAAAGATTGCATTATTGGAAAGAAAAGACGTTCAGAGATATATTGTCAAGGACTATGCAATTTTAGAGTTGTTAATGCTTTTGTTACTAACTCATTAGGTCAGCTATGGATACCTCGACGTTCAGCAGAAAAACGGATTTTTCCTCTTTGCCTTGATGTGAGTATGGGAGGTCATGTTGAAAGTGGAGAAAATTATGAAGATGCTTTGCAACGTGAACTTAATGAAGAATTGAACTTAGATTTAAACAAGGTTAAATTTCGTTTATTAGGATATTTAACGCCACATCAACATAAAGTATCTGCTTTTATGAAAGTTTATGAAATTGAATTAGATTATGAACCTAATTACAATAAAAATGATTTTGTTGAGAGCGTTTGGTTATATCCTCATGATTTAATAAAATGGTTGCATAATGGTGAACCTGCCAAAAGTGACTTGATCAAACTTGTGCAAATATTTTATGCAAAACAAATTTGACCAGTCAGTTTGACAAGCTGTTAGGTTTAAATCTACGTGTAAAAATACATTTGTTAATATCTTTCGACACCTTCAAACTGCTTGTGATTCATAGCATTTGCAGCTTCGCCACAGGTGCGGGGTGTGGGGAATATCTTCTCTGGGTTGGCTAAACCTTGGGGATTAAATACTTGTCGTACCCATTGCATAGATTCTAAATCAACGCTATTAAACATTTCTGGCATATAGCATTTTTTATCTGAGCCAATACCATGTTCACCAGAAAGACTACCACCAACTTTTACGCAGAGTTTAAGAATTTCTCCGCCTAACTCTTCAACTTTTTCTAATGCACCAGGTACAGAATTATCATAAAGAACTAGAGGGTGAAGATTCCCATCGCCAGCATGAAAGACGTTAGCAATTTTATAACCATACTGTTGACTTAAGTTTTCAATTTCTTGCAGCACGTAAGGCAATTGAGTTCGCGGAATTACACCATCTTGGACATAATAATCTGGGCTTAAATGTCCAGCCGCAGCAAAAGCAGCTTTGCGTCCTTTCCATAATTTTAAGCGGGTTTCTGGGTCACTTGCTGAGGTTACATTCCGCGCTCCATTTTGTTGACAAATTTCGGTAATGCGTTGTTTAATTACTGCAACTTCTACTTCTAAACCATCAATTTCTACCAATAAAATAGCGGTAGCATCTCGCGGATAACAATTAGTTGCCACAACATCTTCTACAGCATTGATGCTAATGTTATCCATCATTTCCATGCCACCAGGAATTATCCCGGCACTGATGATATCAGAAACACTAGCTCCGGCAGCTTCTACACTTGTAAAGTCTGCTAATAATACACAAATTGATTCGGCACTTTTGAGAATTCTCAGGGTAATTTCTGTGGCGATTCCTAAAGTCCCTTCCGAACCAACAAATATACCTGTTAAATCATATCCCGGTGTTTCGGGAATTTGTCCACCTAAATCGACAATTTCGCCTTCGGGAGTGACGATTTTTAGCCCAAAAACGTGATTAGTTGTGACACCATATTTTAAACAATGCACTCCACCGGAGTTCTCGGCAACATTGCCGCCAATTGAGCAGATAATTTGACTGGAAGGATCTGGTGCATAATAAAAACCTGCACCGCTAACAGTTTGCGTTACCCAACTATTAATTACTCCTGGCTGTACAACTATGCGCTGGTTGTCTAAATCAACGCTAAGGATTTGTCGCATTAATGAGGTGACAATCAATACAGAGTCTTCTAATGGTAAAGCACCACCAGATAATCCCGTACCGGAACCGCGAGCAATGAAGGGGACAGAATACTGATTACATATTTTCACCACTGCGGCGACTTGTTCTGTGGTTCTTGGTAATACAGCCACAGCGGGACGTTGACGATAACTAGTCAAACCATCGCACTCATAGGTAATCAATTCTTCGCGGCGTTTAATTACCCCATTTTTACCAAGGACAGCCTCAAATGCTTTGATAATAGGTTGCCAATTGCGTTGTTGTTTATCTTGGGTAAGCATAAGGTTTCGGGTAGATGACTCTGTAGAAGGCAGGAGGCAGGAGGCAGGAGTAAATTTATATGACTACTATTGACTACTATTATTGTTGCAAAGATAGCAGTTTAGAGGGAAAAATTGCGATCGCTCTCTCAAATTGCACCTCTGTCACCTGTCACCTATAACCTGTCCCCTATCACTGATTTTTCGGCTTGCGTAATTTTTGCGAACCAATGGGAACGAGAACTTGATTCAGACTCCGCAACTGTTCGGCTGTACCCATACAAATCAGGGTATCTCCTGACATTAATATTGTGTCACCAGTGGGGCCACCGATGAGATTACCATCGCTACGGCGAATCGCTAGGACTAATGCGCCAGTTTGCGATCGCAGTTTGGCTTTTTGCAGTGTTTGTCCCACAAAGGGAGAGAAGGCAGGATCAAGTAAAAATTCTTCCATATACAGTTGTCTGTCTGCACCCGAAAGAATCCCATCGACAAAATCTAATACTTGCGGTCTGAGGGCAGCTGCGGCCATCCGTTTTCCCCCAGTAATATAGGGTGAAATTACGGCATCTGCACCACCGCGTTGTAATTTTTGTAACGCTTCTTCTGTACTGGCGCGGGCGATCGCCCGAATCTCTGGATTTAATGTTTTTGCCGATAAGACTGTGTATAAATTTTCTGCGTCAGAAGGTAGTGCCGCAACTATACAAATGGCTCGCTCAATCCCCACATGGAACAATGTATCATCTAGTGTGGCATCACCCTGATATACTATATAACCTTCCATCTGCGCCCGTTGTACAGATTCAATCTCCGAATCTATGATTACAAAGGGTACACTTTCTGCCCGAAATTCTCTGGCAATTTGCCGACCAGTACGACTAAATCCACAAATAATATAATGTCCTGTCAAGGATTCCATTACCCGCCTCTGTTGTCGTAGCCGAATTCCTTCTTGAAAGTAGCCTTCAATGATGGCTTCTGTAAATCTATTGACAATATAACCAATATTAACTACGCCCAATAAAATCAAGGCAATGGTAAATAAGCGTCCACGGCTGCCCAGAGGGTGTGTTTCTCCGTATCCCACAGTCGCCAAGGTAATGACTGTCATGTACGCGGCATCTTCCCATGACCACGCCTCAACGAATCTATACCATAAAGTGCCAATCAGGAACACACCCCCAAGGGCGATCGCTCCTGCCATTAACTCTTTTTGAATGCGTTGATATTTTATCTCAAGAGTAGAATACAAAGTTATTTTTCACCAGTGTTCTTCGTTTAAGGATATTTAAGCGTTAGCCTAAAAGAAATCATAATTTGCGATCAATCCCAAGAAATTTTTAACAATTTCGAGGAAACTAGTAAGTAAGTCTAAGATGAAATATTTTCAGGAGGAGCGGTAGTGAGCTTTCAAACTCTAGTTGAAGAAGCCAGCATCCCCCCAGCATCAGGTTCAGTGTCATCTATTCCTTTTGATACGGATAGCTTTAACGAAGCCGTGATGTCAACTTATGGTCGGTTTCCTTTAGCCCTGGACAAGGGTGCAGGATGCCGGGTTTGGGATACACAGGGGCAGGAATATCTAGATTTTGTGGCAGGAATTGCCACTTGCACACTAGGACACGCCCACCCAGCAATGGTTGAAGCTGTGACACGCCAAATTCAAAAGCTGCATCATGTTTCTAATTTGTACTACATTCCTGAACAAGGGGAATTAGCCAAATGGATTATCCAACATTCTTGTGCCGATCGCGTATTTTTCTGCAACTCTGGTGCAGAAGCTAATGAAGCGGCGATTAAATTAGCACGTAAATATGCCCATACAGTTCTAGAAATAGACAAGCCAATTATTTTAACGGCTAACGCCAGCTTCCACGGGCGGACTTTGGCAACGATTACCGCTACCGGACAACCCAAGTATCAAAAATATTTTGATCCCTTGGTTCCTGGTTTCCATTACGTACCTTACAACGATATTACCGCTGTCGAAACAGCCATTAGTGAGTTGGATGAAGGAGATTATCAGGTTGCGGCAATTTTAATCGAACCATTACAAGGCGAAGGCGGCGTGCGTCCTGGTGATGTGGCTTACTTCCAAAAACTGCGGCGGATTTGTGATGAAACCGGCATTTTATTGATTTTTGATGAAGTGCAAGTCGGGATGGGGCGCAGTGGTCATTTATGGGGTTATGAACATCTGGGTGTTGAACCAGATATCTTCACCAGCGCCAAAGGTTTAGGCGGTGGAATTCCCATTGGTGCAATGATGAGTAAAAAATTCTGTGCTGTTTTTCAACCAGGAGAACACGCCAGCACTTTTGGTGGGAATCCCTTTGTTTGTGGTGTGGCGCTGAGTGTTTGCCAAACCTTGGAAAAAGAGAATATTTTGCAAAATGTTCAAGAGAGGGGAGAACAGATGCGTTCTGGATTAAGAGCGATCGCCACCAAATACCCTAATTACATTTCTGAGGTGCGGGGTTGGGGCTTAATCAATGGTATGGAATTAGCAGCAGACATTGAGCTAACTGCTGGTGAAGTTGTCAACGCCGCCATTGCAGAAGGTTTATTACTTGTCCCCGCTGGGCCAAAGGTTGTCCGCTTTGTCCCACCGCTAATTGTGAGTAAGGCTGAAGTTGACCAAGCTTTGCAAGCTTTGGATACAGCACTAGCGAAAATCACCGGTTAACAAGGGAAAAGGTAAAAGTAAAAAGTTAAAAGGCAAAAGTAAAGAAAATTGCCTTAGAGATTGTTTTAAAAGTAGTTAGCTGTGATTTTAAGCACTTATTGATCCCCCCTAACCCCCCTTAAAAAAGGGGGGAACTGAATTAAAGTCCCCCTTAAAAAGGGGGATTTAGAGGGATCTAAAATGTTAGCTTACTGACAAGAGAACTTTGAAAACATCCTCTAAATCCCCTAAATTTTTAATTTATTTATGGGGATTATCTTTTTACTTTTTACCTTTTACTTTTAACTTTTAAGGCTTTCCACCAATTCCTTTTTTAAACGCTGGGCGTTCAGATATGCGGTTGATATATTCCAGAACTGCTGGGTACGCGCTGAGATCTAGTTTCAGCATCATGGGGATGTAAGAAAGAATTGATCCCACAGCCACATCAGCAACGCTAAATTCATCACCCAATACGAAAGGTTGTTTTTGGAAAATCTCATTCAGTGGAGTTAACAACCGGGGTACTTCTCGCTCTCTGGTTGATTCTGTAAAAATTCCTGATGCCAGGGTAGAGTTAGCAAACAACACCCATTGGTATATTTTTGCCCGTTCTTCTGGGGAAGCTGAAGATTTGCCATACTTTTCATTCAAATACAGCAAAATTGCGCCAGATTCCCAAAGCTGAAAGTCTTCATCAACTATTGCGGGGACTTTACCCATTGGGTTAATCTGTAAAAATTCCGGCTGATGATGTTCGCCTGCTTGCATATCTAGCTGGACAAACTCATAGGGAATTTCGAGTTCTTCGAGATACCATTTTGCGATCGCCGCCCGACTAAAAGCACCGCCGTAAAGTTTTAGCATAATTCCTTGTATTTAAAGAACTTTATGTGTATGTGAATGCTGTTTCACATTGTCTTCTTTATTCACAACTCTGGCAGCATTTAATACGCGTTTGCGTTCAATGGAATACTTAAAATCAGAGTAAGTTGTACCTAATGGAATCAAATTTTTGCTGTTTTCGCTGCGTTTATAAGTCCGCACCGCTGCAAACACCCGTTGAGCAAATTCTTCCCCAAACTGTGCCGATGTGGGGAAGCCTGGGGGTAATAATGGTGTCTCACCATCTAATACTGCCCCCAAGGTTGTAGCATAAGCCAGTTTGTAAGAAGTCGGAATATCTTTCATTAATGCTTCTAAAGACGCAGAGGGAATTGGTTCAATTACTTCAACTTGATGAACTTCCCCATCTTCTTTAATAAAGCAGGTTGCCAAGCCAATAACGACATAATCATCAGCGGCTAAATCGGCAGTATTTTGATCAGAAATTGCTGTTGTCATCAGAAAAATTGTCGCAAAAATTTAAAATTCAGAGGGTATAACTAGAAACTTGCAAATGCAAACTTTGGTGAAGGGAGAAACACCGCAGCCAAAAAAGCAGCAAAAGCGTCTTTAAGTTGCAATGTTTCTTTACCCTTTTCTCTATCTCTTTATGATCGGCTAGTAGGATTCTACCAAGTTGTCGCTCATTTTCCATTTTCCCCTCATTGTCTTTATTTTGGAGTAGTAAATCTTCCGTAGGGTGTGTTACGGCTTTAGCCAAACGCACCACCGGATAAAACGGTGCGTTAAGCACTTTGATGAAATTCAAGGTTAACGCCTAGCTACTCGCATCAATAAAAATAAACCTATAACTAAGAAAATCAAATTAGGCAACCAAGCACCCAAAAAGGGAGAGATAATACCTGCTTGTCCGATCGCCCCACTAATAAAAAACATTAAATAGTAAGTAAAAATCACAATCACACATACGCCAAAACTGGTACCTCTACCAGTACGCTGAGGTACAGTTCCCATTGCTGCGCCTACTAAGCCAAAAACTAAACAGACAAACGGTAAAGCAATTTTTTGTTGAATTCTCACTTGCAGCTTGCGGATTTTTTGGCGATCGCCGCCTAATTTCTCCACTGTTAACTGTTCTAATGATTCCGAAATATTCATCTCACCATAGTCGCGGCTTTTTTCTACCAGACTCAGTGGTGTGCGGGGTAGTTTGAGTTGTTGCTGTTCAAAACGTAAAATGTTCCGATATGAACCATTGGGAGCAACTAAATAAATAGTTCCATTATAAAAATCCCAGACACTTTGCGAACCATTCCATTGCGCCGATTCTGCCACAACTACCTGATTTAGCCCTTCTGTAGATCTATCAATAATTGTCAAACCTTTCATCTGTTTACCATCAAATTGGTCAGCATAAAAAAGCCGTGCCAGTCGCTTGATTTTACTTCCATCGGCCTCTTGAACATCGCGGTATTCTGGATAGAAAATATTTTGCTGTTTTAAAATAGGTTTGTCTGATTTTAGGGCGCTGTCTAGAATTCGATTGGCTTGATAATTTGCCGTTGGTGTAACTTGTTCGTTAAAGACAAATGTCATACCTGTAACTATCAAGCTTAACATCACCGCAGGTAGCACCATCCGATAGACACTCACCCCACAGCCGCGTAGGGCAATTAGTTCACTTTCGCTAGAAAGACGGCTGTAGGTCATTAAAGTAGCCAACAGCGTAGACATAGGAAAAGCTAACACAATAAAATATGGCATCTTTAACAAGAAAACTTGAATAGCGATGCCTACAGGTAGACCAGATTCAACAATTTTTCTAATTAGATCAAATACCGCATCAATTGTCACGCCAATTGAAGAAAATGCCCCAACGCCAAACAAAAATGGTGGGAGCAATTCACTGAGCAAATAACGATCCATAATCGTAAATGGCAGCAGTGAATTAATACTATAAAAAGACTTTTGATTTGTAGCAATCATAAGCAAACAAAATTTGATTGGTCAACCCTGGTTAATTCGTAATTTATGAATTTAAATATTTAAATGTGAAAATTATCACCTAAATAGTATTGCCTTACTAGAGGATTGCTGTAAAGTTCGTCTGATGTGCCAGCCGCGAGAATTTGTCCTTCACGCATAATATAGGCGCGGTCAGTAATGGCGAGAGTTTCACGCACATTATGATCTGTAATTAAGATTCCCATACCGCGATCGCGTAGTTTTGCCACAATTTCTTGAATTTCCGCCACAGCGATAGGATCAACCCCTGCAAATGGTTCATCTAACAGTAAGAATTTTGGGCCTTCTTGTCCAGCCGCTAAAGCTCTGGCTAATTCCGTCCGTCGTCGTTCACCACCAGAAAGTTGAATTCCTTTGCTGTAAGCCACTTTTTCTAAACGAAATTCTCGCAGCAAAGTATTTAATCGCTTCGACCACTCTCGTTTGGGGACATTTGTTTGCTCTAAGACCAAGAGGATATTGTCTTGCACACTCAGTTGGCGAAATATACTGGCTTCCTGCGCTAGATAGCCAATACCCAAACGCGCCCTTTTGTGCATTGCTATACCAGTAATATCCTGAGTGTCTAGCCAAACGCGCCCTTGATTTGGTCTTTCTAAACCTGTCGCAATGTAAAAGGTCGTGGTTTTACCAGCGCCATTTGGGCCTAATAAACCAACGACCTCACCTTGGACAACGGAAAGATTGACGCGATTGACAATGGCTCGCTTGCCGTAAGATTTGTGAATATTCTCTAAAACAATTTTCACTATCTGCGTTTATTGATACTAAGTAAGTTGACCTGCATAATTATGATTGTGAGGATAAGCTAGAAGATTATTCTCAGCAGTTCTACTTAAATATTAATTGGCAGGCTTGAGATTTGGTGTTTTGGGGGCTGGTGTAGTGTTTTGTCCGCCTAGTTCTGAGTCTTCCACCATATAAATCGACTCTACTTGACGATTGCCTTGGGGTAAAGCCACAAACCTTCCTTCATCAATTAAATATGTCACTTTCTCGGCGCGAATACTATTGCCGCCTTGTTGCAAAATATAGACATTGCCACTGAAATCTATGCGGCGTTCTTTGCTAAAATATTGTGCTTGAGCCGAAGTTGCTTGGATTTGCCGCGCTGGATACAACATTTGGACATTACCACGCGCTGTGATAATTTGACTTTTAGCGTCATATTCTTGGATATCAGAACGGATGGTTAAAGGGCGATTACCCGCAGCAGATTGAGCCGTTGCTGTTTGCGTTTGGCTAGGAAATGTCAACGCGCTCAAGAGTGCGGTTGGTAGTACCAAGGCTAGACTAAAGCGACGTATTTGTGATGTTAGCAGTTGATTGCAGAGCTTCATAGAAATTTGGGGTTCAGGATTTTCGATTGTCTACTCATTATCTCAAGTACTTTCTCCAGCGATAACCTCTACAATCTGGAATAGCTTGGGATAAGTGATGGCTGAAACACTGACGTTTTGCTTAACGCTGAAGTTTCACGTAAATTTTAAATCATCATCGTCTGATGCTGATTTCTAACACAAGCGATCGCTCTTTGTATCGGGATGTTATCATGACTTAGGAACATATTCGCATTTCTCAATACCTGGAGAGGTGGCAGAGTGGTTGAATGCGGCGCACTCGAAATGCGTTAAGGATGTAAGTTCTTCGGGGGTTCAAATCCCCCCCTCTCCGTTGATTACTCTCAAGTAGCGTTTGCTGCTGCAATGCACCCAAAAATATGGCGCGTTACGGCTATTGATGATGCTTCCGAATGCTCAAAGCTAGACGTAGCCATAACATACCCTAATTAATATTTACCCAGATAATTTATTAAATTATTCTCGTTTTTCTTCATTCACAGCAATTATTTGCTCAATTTGTTCGACAGTGAGTTGTTGATACTGTTCACTTGTCATTTCTCGAATGTAGTTAAATATTTGTTCAACTGGCGTTCCCGAAATTTCAGCCATTGAATTAAGAGCAGCATTTAACATCAGAACATTAAAGACATACTCTTGTTTGGTGAGAAATACAAAACCATCACCTTTTAACATATCTATCCACCATCAATCTAATTAATTTTTTACAACCTTACACCCATATATAATAGGAAAAAGTGGACAGGTAATAGGTGATAGGTTATGGCTTACAGTGTTAAAAGTATTTTGTTGTCCAGGTGAATCATTGACTGATTTCTTCACCACCTTAATCTATTAGCCAAAAATCTCCTCGTTTCAGTTTTGTTGCAGTAAACTAATACCATCTTTTGAGGAGTGCATGATGGTAAACCAAAAATTGATGCAATTACTTTCCTTTGGTTTTATTAGTTTTTGCTTTTGTTTTGGTCTGGGGATTGGTATTTTCATTCGCTTTGGACAGTTGCAACCATCCAACGCTGCTACTACGGCTGAACCAGAGATGTTACCATTCATGATCCCTGCACCTACATCATCACCAGACGATAGCATTTTTACGTTAAGACCCTAAGCTACTTAGTTACTAACATTACTATCTGTTGGTGGCTTTTCATCTTTGGAAGATGGATTGTCACTAGAAGAATTTTGCTTACGTTCGATAGTTGGGACAACTACAGCCGAAGAATCTGAGCTTTTTGATTCTGTGGTTGGTGGTGGTACTGGTATCACTACAGGATTTGATCGCTTGCCTGATGGATTTGGGGTAGCTTGATTACTAGTAGCTGGTGAAGTATTATCAGGCGATCGCTTGGCTGAACCTTCCCGATTAATTTCCCGATAAGAACGGTAAGCTCTCAGTTTATCTACTAATGATGGTGTAGGTGAGGTGTTAGGCGCAACAGCAGCTTGTTCAGCATTTTGCCGAGATGAGGTTTCTGATTTAGTTGTGGAAGGATTTTCTCTACTAGTTGCTGCTGTTGGCGTGGGTGCAGGACGATTATTTCTGCGGCGTTTTGGAACATAGGCTGATTCAGTAACAGCCGTATTTTGAGTATTTTTGTTAGTGTTAGTTGCTTCCTCCACAGATGACTGTGAACCTTGGGGATTAGTATTGTTTTCCCCTGTTTTGGTGATTGGGTTAGTAAACAGTGGTTTGGAAGATGACTCTGGCTGTGTATTTGAGGAGAATAGATGAGTTATGCCAAAACCTGCGGTAGCTGCAACTAAGGCTACACCCACACCAATTAAGGCTTGAAAACCAGCTAGTTGTTTGGTAAATACTGTAATCGGATTTAGACGCGCTTGCTTGTGTTTCTTACCGAAAACACCTCGTCTTGGCTGGGATGATAAATCAACGGTGGCGACTATATTAGTTGCTACGCCTGGAACTATGCCATTGCTTTCGCTACCAGGCAATAGTTGTAACCATTCTGCCACAGTCGATGGACGAAAGCGCGAATCAACCGCCATACCCCGCATCACAGCTTGATTGACTGCTGCACTTAGGTGGGGTTGTAATTCTTTTGGGGAAGCCATTTTTTCGCGATCGCGCAATAATGCTGGCATAGGAACCTGTGCTGTTAACAAAGCATACAAGGTTGCGGCTAAACCATAAACATCTGTAGCTGGGGTGCGCGGTGCTTGTGTTAGGTATTGTTCAATGGGTGCGTAGCCTTCAGAAACTATTCCTGTGTGAGTTTGTTTGACACCACTATTAAATTCCCGCGCAATGCCAAAATCAATTAATATTACCTCTTGAGTTCCTTGGCGGAGGATAATATTATCTGGTTTGATATCGCGGTGCAGCAAACCATTATTGTGAACTACCTGTAAAGCTGCGCCAATTTGGCGGATGTAATGAATAGCTGTGGCTTCGGGTAAGGGTATCCCTGGTAGGACAAAAGCATTACCTAAAGTGTCACCAGGAATATATTCCATCACCATATAAGGTAGCCCTTCTTCGATAAAAAAGTCGCTGACCCGTACAATGTTGGGATGGATGCAGGTAGCTAGTCGTCTGGCTTCATCTTGGAATTGGCGCTCGAACTTGGCAAAATCTGGATGTTGCCGCAAGCGTTCGTTAATAGTTTTCATCACTACATCTTGACCTAAGTAGTGATGCGTAGCCTTAAACGTAATACCAAAGCCACCGTGTCCGATTTCTTGGGTGAGGGTATATTTTCCACCCTGCAAAATTTTGCCTGCTAACATAGATATTTTGCGTTTTGAGTCCTGAATCCTGAATGAGCAGATAAATGGCTCCCGATGTTAAACAGCCTCCCCATCATAGCTACAGCTTGGTCTTTTTCATGATACAGTAGGCTTACACATTGCATCTTGAAAATTGGGTGAAGGTGAAGAAGAAGGCAGAAGGCAGAGAGCAGCGCGTTGCGCGGGTTCCCCCCGTTGTAGCGACTGCGGAGAGGCAGAAGGTGAAAATTTTACGACTGCGGACATTTACGCTTTGAAAACGTCATTTTTCTGCCAAACATTCACAGGGTTTATTTTCTACTCCCTACTCCCTTTTTAACCTACATTCTTTCTAAGACTTGAATTCCCAACAGTGATAATCCCAGTTTTAAGGTTCTGGCGGTTAAATCACACAAAACCAAGCGAGATGTGCGCTGTGGTTCTTCTGCATCCAATACCCTAACTCCATGAGTGCGATCGTAGAAGACATTAAACTTTTTACTCAATTCATACAGATATTCACATAAACGATTGGGCAATAAATCTTGTTCCACATTACTCACAACTTCACCCAATTGTAGTAAATACTTTGCTAGGGCAAATTCTGTTTCATGCTCTAATATGACTTGAGCGTTATTGCCCAATTCTTCAAAGTTAATGCCACCCTTACGGCTAATACCTTGAATCCGTGCATAAGCATAAAGCATATAAGGCGCGGTATTGCCTTTGAGATCCAGCATTTTGTTATAGCTAAAGATGTAGTTACTAGTGCGGTTTTGGCTCAAGTCAGCATATTTAACCGCGCTAATACCAATTATTTGGGCAACATTAGCAATAAATTCTGCTGTTTCAGTACGATTATCTTCTTGTAATCTCTGTTCTAAATCAGTACGAGCGCGGATAATTGCTTCATCGAGCAAATCTCGTAATCTTACACTTTCCCCAGCACGAGTTTTGATTCTTTTCCCATCTTCCCCTAACACCAAGCCAAAGGGAACATGCACTAGTTCCACATCATCAGGAATCCAGCCGGCTTTGCGTGCGACTTGGAAAAATTGAGCAAAGTGATTGCTTTGTCCTGCATCGGTTACATAAATGATGCGTTTGGCTGCATCTTGTTGAATGCGGTAGCGTAAGGCGGCTAAATCTGTTGTGGCATAGTTGTAACCACCATCAGTTTTCTGCACAATTAAAGGTAAAGGTTCACCTTCTCTATTGGTATAGCCTTCTAAGAAAACAACTTTTGCACCTTGGTCTTCGACAAGTAAGCCAGAGTTGGCTAAATCTTCCACAATGGCGGGTAGCAATGGGTTATAAAAAGATTCTCCTCGCTCATTTAAATGGATATCTAGCAAATCATAAATAACTTGAAATTCTTTGCGGGATTGTTCACACAGCAGTTTCCAAGCATGAAGGGTATCTGCTGCGCCTGCTTGTAATTGCACAACTTCTTGGCGTGCTGTTTCTTGGAAAGTTTCATCAGCATCAAACCGCTGTTTAGCTTGGCGATAAAAGCTGACTAAATCACCGATATCTAAGGCGTTGGCGGTAGTTAAAGCTTGGGGGTAAACTTCGCGCAGGTAAGCAATGAGCATACCAAATTGCGTACCCCAATCACCCACATGGTTTAACCGTAAAACATCATGTCCGCGAAATTCTAGAATTCTGGCGATTGAATCACCAATAATTGTGGAACGCAAATGTCCGACGTGCATTTCTTTAGCAATATTCGGACTGGAAAAATCGACAATTTCTTGCTGGGGTGTTTTCGCTTGGGGAACGCCTAATCTAGAGTCTGGGTAAATAGCCTGGAGTTGTGCTTGTAGGTAGGCTGTTTTGAGTCTGAGGTTGATAAAACCGGGGCCAGCAATTTCTGGTGGTTCGCAGATTTGCGAGACATCTAACTTTTCGACTATAGCAGAGGCGATCGCTCTGGGTTGCTGTCCTAATTTTTTACTCAGCGATAAAGCCACATTTGCTTGATAATCACCAAATTTCGGATTCCCCGCAGGCACTAAAATAGGGTCTACTGTGGCGTATTCATCACCAAAAGCAGCCACCATTGCCTGCTCAAATTTGATTTTTAATTGTTCTTGTGTAGCATTCATATATAAATGTTATCTGTGACAGGCAAAATACGGCTGCTGAGAGTGGGATATCTCAGAAGCCTGATTATTTTAACCTTAAAATATCGCAGTTATTAATTGCATCAGGTACTCTCACCAGCCTCTCACACCTCATCTCAACTCATCAATCGAGTTTTAAGGCATTAACTGGTACTTCATCCCAAGAATCGACTATCCGTAATATTGCTGTCCAACCGTCGGCTTTTTGTTTCTCAGTCAAATTGTTTGCAAACGACTCATGACAATCTTTGGCTTGAGACTCATTACAACAGGCAATGCAGGCATAAATCATACCCGATGGATCAATTTGCTCATTTACCCAAATAGTCATGGAGTATCCTCTCGAAGGCTATACATTAACAAGGTATTTGGTCATTTTAGAATACTAACAAAGCTTAAAAACCATTAATCATCAGCAAAGTTGCCCATTGTGGGGGTCAGGGTTCAAGTTTGTTGGGACGATTAATGCTAATCACTGCTGTTGAATTGTTACCCATCCTCCCCAAAATTTTTTACTCTCACCTACTGCATATATTTGTGTATAAGTCCTAAAATCATCGTCTAGCTTCATCAAATGCAATATATCTTACCTAGATTTCTTAAGTAATTCAACTGATGACATTCGCTGGTTTGCGAACAAAAATATACTTAATTTCTCAAAATGCAATTCCAAATTAATTCACAATATCAAATTTATATCAATTCAATTTGATAGCCTTTGATAGAGTTATTTGGAAGTGGTAATCAGTCAGATAATTATGATTGACAAAAGCTTTTAAAATCTCAAACAAAGGGATTTAAACAACATTATCAATCATAAAAAATTGACAAAAATTAACATTTTAAACATAGGAGAGAAAATGTCTTATCCAGGTTATTTGTTGCAACAAGGCTGTGAAACCCAAGATGTATATATGGTGCAGCAAACTTTGCAAGCATTGGGATATTCTCTAAGTGCTGATGGTGCATTTGGCCCGATAACAGAAAATGCTGTTCGACACTTTCAAATGACACAGGGTTTGAACCCTGATGGGATTGTTGGCCCTAATACTTGGTATGCGTTAATGTCTCAAGGCTGTTAAATAACTAGTATTCTGTGGCAGATAACTTGAGAGGTGAGTCCTCTCGATTCTGATTTTGGCAGCGTTATAAAACATAAAAGGTCAAGCATTTACTGTGGCAGATATAGATATTAGTGTCATCATTGCGTTGGCACTAATATTTATGATTTTTTTTGAAGACGGATGCTTTTGAGTAAGCAGATAAATGCTAAAAAATGCAAAGTATATAAAAACATAAAATCGCTCATACAAATATAGATTAGCCAAGGAATTTTCAAAGAATGGTTCATACAAATGGACAGCCTGCTGTATCTTCAAAATCACAATTAGATATAGCAATTGATGTTTATGAAGACGCTCTAATTGCCTTAGAAGAATCACCGATACAAGCAACATTTGACCAAAAAGTGGCTGTGTTAGTAGCGCGTGATGGGGTAGAGAAGAAAAGGCAAATGGATCAAAACCCCACTGGTATTACTTATGCCAGATTATTAAGTTTAGATGAGCGCCTCAAAGCACAAGTAAAAGTTCTCAGTGAGGATGATGAACTAGCACAATGGAAAGATAGTCTCAATGCTCCTCCAAATATGTGGTGGTGGCATTTAAAATATCCGTTAGCTATGTCACCTACCCAGGTAGCAAAACGCTATCAACAAGCTATCTCTGCATTATCAGCAGCGCTTCCCCATCCTACTCAAGAACAAATTTTAGAAGTATTACTAGCACGCGATGCCATTGAAACTTCTCGTGATAATCAACCTTTACCAGAACATGTCGCTAAAATTGTCATCGACCTGGATGAAAAGTTGCGATCGCTCTCGGATGTGATTACTAGAGATGGTAAGTTGGAGTATTGGAAAAAGAGTTTAAGTAAAACTACATCTAATACTTGGTGGTGGGAATTAAGTAACATTGAACCACTACCAGCACAAGCAATTAAGCGTTATCAAGAAGCTCTGGATGAAATGGAAGCTCCACCAAAAGCGGCTTCAGAAGAACTATTAGAAGTATTGTTAGCACGGGACGCTGTGGAGAAAGCTTGGACTAAGCAACAACAACCACCGCGTCATCTCACTGAAAAAATTATTGCATTAGACAAGCGATTAAAAGCGCAATCTTGGTCTTTTGCTAACGATGATATTGTTGATGAATGGAAAAATAACCTGAAGCCACCAGAGATGAATTGGTGGTGGTCTTTTACTCGTTCTGTTCCTTTACCGAATGAAGCGATCGCTCGTTACGAAAAAACAATTGATGTAATTGAAAGTAGCAAACCGCCTTCCTCCGATCAACTTTTAGAAGCACTTTTGGCTCGTGATGGAGTAGAAGAAGCATTAGAACAAGCTTATCGCAATAAACCCGTTCCCGAAAAACTGGCTAGACAACTTATTACTTTAGACAACAAATTAAAACAATACCGACTTGATTTGAACAAAGATAACCAAATCAGACAATGGAAAGATAGCTTAAAACGGCAAAATCGCTGGTGGTGGGAACTCAAACCGGCGATCGTTGGTTCGGAAGAAGAACCGGGTACGCGTCGTGACTGGTTACTCAATACGTTGGCTGTACTTTGTCTGGGTGTTGGTGCTGCGTTTACAGCTTATAGCAGCCAAGTATTTTTCCAGAAAGTCGAAGGACAAGAAGTTCAACAAGCCGACTTGTCACAAAACATGGCGGCGGTATTACAAGTCATCGGTTTGGGTGCAGGTGGTGCAGCAGCCTTAACCAGCGGTGGTAGAAAAACCCTCGAAAAACTATTTACAAACTTACAGTTACCGCCTACCAAACAAGCACCCACAGCCTTAGCGATCGCCGCAGGAATGACAGCTATTACAGGTTCTGTGGCGACATCATTACCAGCCTGGGGAAAAGTTTACATTACTCAAGGACAAGGATATTTACAAAATACTAACTGGCTGAAAGCTCAAGATAGTTTTCTTCAGGCCAAAAAATTCATTAGTAGTGATGAAGACAAAGCCAAAGTAGAAATTGGTTTAGGGGAGTCTTCGGAACATTTAGGAGATTTAGTCAAAGCTAAAGAATATTACAAAAAAGCTGCATCTCTAGACAATATCGAAGGTATGACTCGCTATGCTCGACTCAGCATGGTTGATTTCTTCCTCAAAAATCCACCAGATTCCAGAATTCAACCTTCAATAACTGATGAAAACCTCAGACAAGCTCATCTTTTTAATCAGCGTGCTTGGCTGAAAATCTCAAAATTGTTGGCTAAAAATGAGCAAACTCCCGAAAAACTCAACAAAGAGTTATTGAATTTAACTCAATTAGCTCGCACAAATGGCGCACTTATTAGCGCAGTTAAAGATTTATTAGTATCTCCAAAAGATAGTGCTTTGCAGGATGAAGAATTTCGTCAGCGCTATTGGACTGAAGGTGTAGCTGGTATTTTTAAATCAAATTTGGATGAATTGAATTACCTGAAAATTCCTGTCAAAGATGCGCTTCAGATTAGAGCTTTGTGTTTTGCACACATCACAACTGAGCAGATGAGATATACAGAAAATATTACAAATGTTCCTGAAGCACTCTCAAATCTTGTACCGGAGATGATGACAAAATCTCCAGATGCTCCCAATTGCTATGATGATAAAGCTCTGAGTGTCTATGATTTTTCGCTGATTGAAGCTTTAGCGAAAATATATAAGATGCCGAAATTTAGAGTTGCGGGGACAAGTAATAATCAGCCGCCGCAGGCCAATCCTAACCCAAACCCTGCGCCAGAAGCTGATAATCAAACTCCGCCAGCAACTGAGGCTCAACCGCCATATTAACAAACTTAAACTCAGGTGCGATCGCCAAGGAACAAAACCTGCTGTAATTAACTGGGAGGCGCTATCTTCTCAGTTAACTAACAGTCAAAAATAGGAAGTAGGTAGTGGGGAATAAGAAAATAGATATCTTATTTAATCACTGGCAGTACACACTACAATTTTTTGGCGTTGACCAATGCAAAATTGCCGCAACTTTTACTCAATTAGTTGCGGCATATTGTACTGTTGGCCGTTATTACCATACACTGCAACATATTCATCATGTTCTGAATAACATTCAGACCTTGCAAGCCTATACCCAAAATTTACCTGCTGTACAACTTGCAGCTTGGTTTCATGATGTGGTTTATGATACTCAAGCTAACGATAACGAAGCCAAAAGTGCGGAATATGCTTGTCAGTTATTAAATAATTTGGCAATTCCTATCAGTCAAATCACAATTGTTCAGCGTCTCATTCTCAACACAAAACACCACCAAGCGGCTATTGATGATATTGATAGCCACATTTTATTAGATGCTGATTTAGCAATTTTAGCTGCTGACCCAGTTGATTATCAAAAATATGCTCACGCTATCCGTCAAGAATATGCTTGGGTAGCAGAAGTTGAATATATTCAAGGTCGCAAACAAGTACTAGAAAAATTTTTGCAACGACAGCATATATATTTTACTCCTTTGATGTTTGAGGTAGGAGAACAATCTGCTAGAGCTAATCTGCAAGCTGAAATTCAACAACTTAAAATTTGAGCAAGCAATTAGGCAAAATGAGAAATCAATATGCCTAGTTGCTTAGTAAATTTACACTTCCACAGGTGTATTCACCTGCTTGACTTGCGGTGTCGCTACCATCTGCATCCCGGCTGGTGTGGCTAAAGTTAAACCACGACGTACGGGATGCACAGGGCGTTTGTTGACAGAAGATACTTGAAACTGAGACAAAATTGTTGCCAGGGCAATTTTCATTTCATACTGAGCAAAAGCCAAACCGATACAACGACGGTTTCCGCCACCAAAGGGTAAATATTCGTAGGGAGAAAATTGTCTCTCTAAAAAGCGTTCTGGTTTAAATAAGTTAGGTTGTGGGTAAACAGCTTCTCGATGATGCGCTAAATAAATACTGGGGACAACTGCTGTTCCTTTGGGTAACTTGTAACCCATAATTTCAATTGGCGACTTGACGATTCTAAAGAAGCCATTGATCACAATTGGGTAAATTCGCAAGGTTTCTTGGCAAACTGCTGTTAAATAAGGCAATTTGGCAACAATGCTGGGTTCAGGGTTAACTCCCAAGCTATGCAATTCTTGGAGTAATTTTTCGCGGACTTCTGGTAAACGGTCAATCCAGTACAAAGCCCAAGTCAATGCAGAAGCAGTGGTTTCATGTCCCGCAACTAACATTGTCATTAATTCATCGCGTAATTCTGCATCTGACATAGGCTTGCCATCATCATAACGAGCCGAAATCAATAAACTGAGGATATCTTGACGATTCTGCCCAGATTCGGCACGACGTTCTTGAATCAACGAATCAATTAGTTGATTAATTTGTTGCAGTTGGCTTAAAAATTTTCCCCAAGGACTCCATTTACCCCAATCGCGTTGCATAACCTGAAAAAATAAGGCGGCGGACATTCGGGAAGAACTGATGAGGTCTAAGACAGAACTAAGTAATTGGCGCAGTTGTTGAAACTTGCTTCCTTCATCCACACCAAACACCACGCGCAAAATCACACGCAAGGTAATTTCCTGCATAGAAGCGCGGATGTTAAAGGGTTTACCTATCACCCACTCATTGCTAACTTGTTGAGTAATTTCCTGGATAGCTTGACCGTATGCCCGCATTCTCTCACCATGAAAAGGCGGTGTGAGTAATTGGCGTTGGCGTTGGTGGCGATCGCCATCCAGTAAAATCAAGGAATTATCACCAAGCAAATATTTTAAAACGCCGCCTCCGCCACCAGTCGCAAAGTGACTAGCATCAGCAGTAAAAATCTGCTCTAATGCTTGGGGATGACTGAAATATACCAAATGACTACCACGGCTGCGCCAAACCGTAAAGTTGTCACCATAAACTTTGGCAAAATCTTCAACATACTCTATCGGCCGAAAAATAAACTTAATGATTCGTAGCCAGTACGGGATTCTTGGCCCATCAGGCAAACTGTTAGTTACTGTCATAATATTTTGCCAGCATTTGCATTTATCAAGACTATTTTTATTTTGGCGAGTTTTTCTGCTACTGCGGGACACACAAAGCGGTATATTCTTGTATGGCAGGATCGGAAGTAAGCATAAGCAGTGCCAAAAATCGTCGCTATCCTCAACGGTAAAGGAGGAGTCGGCAAAACGACTACCTCAATCAATTTAGCTGCACAATTTGCCAAGCAAAGAAAAGTGCTAGTAGTAGATGCAGATATTCAAGGTTCTGCCAGTTGGTGGTTTGGGCGCAATGAGCAAGGAATGGGCTTTGATTTATCTCAAGAGACAGATCCTCAACTTTTAGGAAATTTACGTAAAATAAAAGGTTACGATTTAGTAGTAGTGGATACGCCTCCGGCGCTGCACTCTGAAGCATTGGCAACAGTAGTAGCGATCGCAGATTATATAGTTTTACCTACACCCCCAGCAGCAATGGATTTAGCTGTTCTCATTGAAACAGTAAAATCAGCTGTCGTCCCCACAGGAGTTCCCCATCGTGTACTCTTAACTAAAGTCGATGCGCGGAGTATTGGTGAAGCTATGGAAGCGCAAAACACTCTCGTAAAGCTAGGTATCCCTGTTTGTAAAGGCTTCATCCGTACCTATAAAGCCCACGAACGAGCCGCATTAGAGGGTGTCGCAATCAATCAATGGCGAGGCAAAAATGCTTGGGAGGCGGAATCAGACTACCGCCGCGTGGCTGATGAACTACAGCGTGATTGGAGAAAATAATGGCTAGGAAACAAAATCTCTCTGACTTAATTCAAGCAGAAGCACAAAAATTAACACCTAATAGTGCAGTCGATGAAGGTGCAATCGAAGTCCCGGCTGTGCAAGTTACAGAAGAACAAACAGCCGCCGCAGATGTAGAAATAGCTGAATCAACAACTGCTAAACGTAATACTTCTACAAAAGCAGATTTAGAAGCTACTATTAAAGATTTACAAACAACTTTAGAAAAAAATCAGGCCACAGAAAAAGCTCTGCAAAAGCAAATTAAAGAATTACAATCAGCTTTATCTGAACAAAAACTATCAATAGAACACCTCACACAAGAGCTTGATGAAACGAAAAAAACAGCACTGCAACTTGCCGAAGCTAATTCTAAGTTAATCGAAGAAAATAAAGCTCTACAACAACCAAAGGCAAGTATTGTCCCCCAGAAGAAGGAATATTACAATCCAGTTGATTATAGAAAATCTCATCGCTCACCAGACATACTCCCCGATATGCCAGCAGAAACTAAAGATGATTTCGCTGCTAATACTTGGTTGTATGATTAACACTGATTTGCATTGTTTTTAGACTTAATCTAGTTTTTTTTAGTAAATCGCTAGTGTGGTGCGTTAGGCTGAAGCTATAACGCATCACACTATTTTTTATGCTTTCATAGCATAATATCAGCCAGAATTTATCCCAAATTTGTGGATAAAATATGCTAAATATTTTTCTTTTTCAATTTAAAAAAAGTCGCATAAAAATGTACAAAATAATTGAGATAGATTGACAGAATTTAGACTTATACAAACTCTCAATGAAGATACATTTAATTTTGTCAACGAACCGCTAAAAGCGTCAAGGCAGAGAGAGTTAATAATTCAGTGCAAGTTGAGAGAAATCTATTATTAGATAGCAATTATCAATCCACAATCCAAAATCTAAAATCTAAAATGGTATGAGCCATTAAATTGGAAAGGTTAACAAACATTGTGCAAAGTATAGACAATATCACTAAATATTCAGCTACAGACATAGATAACTTTGCGCAAGAACTGAATAGAGATGGAATTTGTGTAATTCCTCATCTTTTTGAGCAAAATTTAATTGAAGAGTGGTTAGAAGCTTTTAAAAATTTATTTTACACTCGCCAAAATCAACCAGGTGGTTTAGCACCTCGTGAAGTGTCTCGCTACTATTTAACCTTACCTTGGATTTCCCCATTTGCGAATGAATGGGATTTTGCCAACCCAGTAATTATGGAGATTTTGCAGCGCGTATTTTACCAAGAATATGTGATGGTGCAGTTAGGGGTTGATGTACCGTTCCCAGGTTCAGATTATCAGGAAACTCATCGAGACTTTCGTCCATTGTTTTGCGATCGCATCGTTACACCACTTTACGCCTTAGCAGTTAATTTTCCTCTTGTAGAAGTCACCCCAGATAACGGCCCGTTTCAAATGGCGCGGGGAACTCATCTATTACCACGAGAAGTAGGACTACAAAAGATAGCCTCTGGTGAAATTCCAATGGAATCATTTTATATGCAGCCGGGAGATGTAATTGTGCGATCGCCTTTAGCACTGCACAGAGGTTCACCAAATCAAACTAATCAGCCCAGACCAATGGTAGTCATGGGTTACGCTATGCACTGGTTACACACACCAAAGGTAGATTTGACTCTGCCACAAGATTATTATGATAATCTTTCCGCAGAATTAAGGCAGATGTTACGGTGCGAAGTCGTCGAGCAATTACCTCACGAAAAAGTCGAAACTTATATCAATTTCAAGTATTAGTCATTTGACTATTAACTATGGACTATATTAATCCGGTCTATCAAGGTTATTTTGCCGATCCTTTTGTTTGGCAACATGAAGGTGTATATTATGCGATCGGCACTGGTGCAGCAGAGGCACAAGGAACTGTAGACAATATTGATATCAATAAATCCCTTGTCTTTCCTCTGTTACGTTCTTTTGATTTTGTAAATTGGGATTTTGTGGGTCACGCATTGTTGCGACCAGACCCAGCCTTGGGTAATAATTTTTGGGCTCCTGAAGTTGCTTACGCTAATGGGCAATTTTATCTCTACTATTCTGTAGGCCATGAAGATAAGAATCATCAATTGCGTGTAGCTACAAGCGATAACCTCTTGGGGCCTTATCAAGATGTTGGCGAGACCCTTGTAGATCCCAATTTCTGCCCCTTTGCCATTGATCCACACCCATTCTGCGATGATGATGGACAGTGGTATCTATTTTACGCGCGTGACTTTTTAGACACAGAAGATGGTGTACATGCAGGTACAGCCCTAGTCGTAGATAGACTACAAAGCATGACAAAACTGGCTGGTGAAGAAAAAGTTGTTTTGCGGGCGCGATCGCATTGGCAACGATTTTTAGCCAACCGTTTAATGTATGGTGCAATCTATGATTGGCATACTTTAGAAGGCCCCTGTGTTCGTAAGCATGAAGGTAAATACTACTGCTTTTATAGTGGTGGACGCTGGGAAACCGAAAACTATGGTGTAGATTATGGCGTTGCTGAGAACGTTATGGGTGTTTACTCTGATGCAGGTAACGAAACAGGGCCACGAGTACTCAAGTCTGTGCCTAATTTTGTGAGAGGGCCAGGACATAACTCTATTGTTGTGGGGCCAGATGGTGAGACTGAATATATCGTCTACCATGCTTGGACAAACAACATGGATATGCGACAAATTTGTTTAGACAAGCTCATCTGGACACCACAAGGGCCACGCTGCCAAGGCCCTACTTGGACAACTCAGTCTATAACTAACTCACTCCACATTTAAGGAGTATTGCTACACTCATTTTCAGCCTAGTCGGAATTATAATGGCGTAAATTGATACTGTACGGTGATAACCAGCAAATGCCGCGAAATAACTTGATGGATTTTATCTTGTGCAGGTATTCACAAAAGAGCGATCGCA
Source organism: Nostoc sp. HK-01 (assembly GCA_003990705.1). Taxonomy (GTDB): domain Bacteria; phylum Cyanobacteriota; class Cyanobacteriia; order Cyanobacteriales; family Nostocaceae; genus Nostoc_B. The sequence goes on along the minus strand of AP018318.1, from coordinate 3,522,125 downwards.
GAATTTTTCGATCTACTGAATGTAAGAGTTAGGTGACTCAACTTTGCCACTAACAGTAAAAGCAAGTAACTTGATCAGGCAAAAAATAGTATGATTGTCAAAGTTTAAGGCAAAAAAGCCGATACTCAACAGTAGCTCAATTTTTTGAGGTGGGGGTACATAATGTGGCTAAAGCTGACAAGTAACTTAAGTCTATTGGCCGCTGTTGCTTATACGTATACACCCTACGCACTAGCTCAACAAATCAAAGCTGATATCTACTTACCCTTAAATCAAAGAACCCAAGTAACTAACAACAGCCCTAATTTTCAGATTGATGGTGGAGCCACACAAGGCGCAAATTTATTTCATAGTTTTAGTGAGTTTTCTGTCCCAGTAGGCAGTGAAGCTTTTTTCAACAACGCTACAACAGTGCAGAATATCATCAGTCGGGTGACAGGTTCCATACCATCTAATATTCAAGGCACAATTCGCGCTAATGGTACAGCAAACCTCTTTCTGATTAATCCTCAAGGGATTATTTTTGGGCCGAATGCCAGATTAAATATTGGTGGCTCTTTCATTGCCAGTACTGCTAGTAGTGTGACATTTGCAGATGGAATAGAATTTAGTGCGACAAATCCTGATGCTAATGCTTTATTAACTATCAATCAGCCTATTGGTTTACAGTTTGGTACAAATCCAGGAAGAATTGAGAATCAGTCTAGAACTACCGATAGCCTCAATCAGTTGATAGGTTTACAAGCGCAGGCAAATACAACTTTGGCACTAGTAGGTGGTGATTTAACCCTAACAGGAGGTGTTGTAACAGCACCTAATGGACGAATTGAACTAGGAAGTGTTGGTAGTAATAGTGTAGTGAATCTGACACCAACATCCATAGGTTACATCCTTAATTACAAAGATGTAAACGACTTTCAGAATATTAATCTGCGGCAAGCTACTGTCACAACAATAGGCAGTCTAGGCGGCAGTATTCACCTACAAGGCGCTAACATTTCACTAACTGATGGTTCGTTGGTTCAAGTCGGGATTTTTGGCAGTGGTATTGGTGAAGGTTTGACAGTCAATGCTTCAGAATCAGTGCAATTAATTGGAAACAATAATCGCTTATTTACTCTCAATGAAGGTACCGCTATATCTGGAGATTTAACCATCACCAGCCCTAGATTACTTCTCCAAGATGGGGCAGAGGTTGTGTCTTCCACAACAGGAGTTCGCAAAAGCGGGAATTTAAATATTCATACTTCTGAATTATTGCAAGTAACTGGTAGTGGGAGCCGTTTGTTTACACAAACAGAAAGTACCGCCGCAAATGCAGGTGATAGTGGAAATTTGACAATTCATACTGGTAATTTATTGATTCAAAATAGAGGACGGATAACAGTAAATACTTTAGGCGCAGGTGACGGTGGAAATTTATCAGTTAATGCGATTAAATCAGTAGAATTGGTAGGCAGAGATAGTCGCGTACTGACTGAATCTCAAGGTTCAGGCGACACAGGTAATTTAACTATCATTACTCCCCTACTGCGGATATTGGATGGCGGACAAATTTCTGTAAGTACTTTGGGTGCAGGTAAAGGTGGTAATTTGACAGTGAATACCGCCGAATCAACCCAACTCATCGGTCGTTCTCAAGATGGTCAATTTGCCAGTGGATTGTTTGCTCAAACCCAAGGCTCAGGAAATGCTGGCAACATCATCATTACCACTCCCATACTGCGGATATTGGATGGCGCACAAGTCTCCGCAGGTACTTTAGGTGCAGGTAAAGGTGGTAATTTGACAGTGAACGCCACCGAATCAACCCAACTCATCGGTCGTTCTCAAGATGGTCAATTTGCCAGTGGGTTGTTTGCTCAAACCCAAGGCGCAGGAAACGCTGGCAACATCATCATTACCACTCCCATACTGCGGATATTGGATGGCGCACAAGTCTCCGCAGGTACTTTAGGTGCAGGTAAAGGTGGTAATTTGACAGTGAACGCCACCGAATCAACCCAACTCATCGGTCGTTCTCAAGATGGTCAATTTGCCAGTGGTTTGTTTGCTCAAGCTGAACGCCAAGCTACAGGCAGTTCAGGAGACTTAACAATTAACACTCCCATACTTCAGGTGTTTGATGGCGCACAAGTCTCAGCGGGTACTTTGGGTACAGGTCAAGGTGGTAACTTGACTGTAAATGCTACTGAAACAGTAGAGTTGATTGGAAGGTCATCAGATCAAAGATTTGCCAGTGGTTTGTTTAGTCAAACTCAAGGTACAGGCGATGCCGGAGCAATAAGAATTACAACTCCTGAATTACGTATTTTGGATGGTGCAGAAATATCCGCAGCTACTTTAGAAACTGGCAAGGGTGGAAATTTAATTATCAAGGCATCTGATACTTTACGTGTTCAAAATGGGTCGCAAATTTCCGTGAGTAGTACTGGAAATGTAGCAGAGGCAGGAAATATAGATGTCACAGCCGATTTAGTGCGGTTAGATGGCGGGAAAATTACAGCCCAGACTTTATCTGGCAATGGTGGTGATATCAGCTTAAGTATTGCTAATTTATTATTCTTACGTCGTCGCAGTACAATTTCTACCACAGCAGGTACAAACGCATCCGGTGGTAATGGTGGAAATATCAAAATTAATATTCCAAATGGTTTTGTTGTCGCTATCCCTTCAGAAAATACTGACATTACGGCTAATGCTTTTACAGGCAGTGGAGGAAGAATTGATATTACAGCGCAAAACTTATTTGGAATTCAGAGCCGACCTTTTAATACTCCAACAAGTGATATTACAGCAAGTTCCCAATTTGGGATTAATGGAGTAGTAAATATTAATACCCCTGATGTTGATCTTGCGCGTGGTGTTTTAGTTTTATCAACAAATATTATCGATCCCTCTCAACTAATTGAGCAAAGCTGTGCTGCTGTTAATAGTTCTCAAGGTAGTCAACTTACAGTCACTGGGCGCGGTGGACTACCTGTTACTCCTAATGAACCTCTAAGTAGTGAAGTTATTTGGTCAGATACACGCTTAAGAAATAGGATAGCGCCAATAAATCAATCTAGAGCTACACATACACAATTACCAAAAGTTGTTGATATCCCACATCTCATTCCTGCTACTGGCTGGATATTTAATAATCAAGGCCAAGTGACACTGGTGGCTCATAATTCCACAGCCACACCTAATACATCTTTGTTTATACCTACTTGCCAGAACCGCTAAATATGTTTTTGAGTTAATTTATTAGGAGTTTTATAATGTTGAAGGGAAATTTTGAGCAATTTTTAGAAGCTTTAGGAGCATTAGAATCGGGAAGACCATCAGGAGATCCACTCCAGTACAGCGCACAAAACTTAAACACAAATGCTGTAGGTAAGTACCAGTTTTCCGAAGTTTTATTTGTAGACTTAGATTACTACAATAGTGATGGTAATAATTATGATGGAATTTTCAATGGAACTTGGACAGGCAAGAATGGAGTAACTAGCTTTGAGTCTTGGAAGACAAATCCATTTGCCCAAGAAACAGCAATTCGGGAAGAATTTTTTGTAAATTATGGCTATATCAATTCTAGATTAAGTGCAAGAGGCATCAGCAATATTGAGACTTATTTATCTAACTCTGCTAATCAAGGAGTTAAAACAGTTAGATATTACAGATTAAATGCTGCTCGCACTGACTTCGAGAGAGATGTGAACGGAAACCGAATCATATATACAGAGCAAACTACTATTTCTTTATCTGGTATTTTAGGCGGGGCGCATTTACGAGGCGGTATTGCTGCGGCAGAGATACTAGCACAGTTAAATCAAAAGAGTTTAATAAATTTCACGACAAGTCAATTTGACCTCAGTTATTACAAAACCTATCTTTTTGATGAAATTAATACATCAATTTTTAGGTATTTTAATGACTTTGGTAATTATGCAGTTAACACGACAGACTTTATTCTGTCTAGCTATGGAAATCCAACAAATTATGTTCTGTATGGAACGCTCAATAACAACATTATCAATGGTGGTACTGGCAATGACCGACTAAATGGTGGTGCTGGGATTGATACTTTATCTGGAGGTTTAGGCGATGATAGTTATATTGTTGATACTACGACTGACACCATTATCGAAAATCCAGGAGCAGGTGTAGATACGGTTTCTTCTAGTGTCACTTTCAGTCTCGCTGCTTTACCAAATATCGAAAATCTGACTTTGACAGGCACATCTGCAATTAATGGTACTGGTAATGCAGCTAATAACATTATTACAGGTAACTCTGGTAACAATACCCTAAGTGCTGGTGCGGGTAATGACAGACTAAATGGTGTTGGTGGGATTGATACTTTATCGGGAGGTTTAGGCAATGATACTTATATTGTTGATACTACGACTGACACCATTATCGAAAATCCAGGAGCAGGTGTAGATACAGTTTCTTCTAGTGTCACTTTTAGTCTCGCTGCTTTACCAAATATCGAAAATTTGACTTTGACAGGCACAGCAGCCATTAATGGTACTGGTAATGCAGCTAATAACATTATTACAGGCAACTCTGGTAACAATATCCTCAATGGTGGTGCTGGTAATGACAGACTAGTTGGTGGTGTTGGGATTGATACTTTAGCTGGAGGTGTAGGCGTAGATAGGTTTGACTACCGCCTGTTAACTGATTCTCTCCTCAATAAATTTGATAAAATTACCGATTTTAATGCTAATACAGGTAATGATCTATTTCTAGTGGCAAGTACACGCGCTGGATTTTTAAATGCTGGCTCGGTTACAAGTCTTGATATAAGTGGAATTCAAGCTAGATTAACTATGTCTAATTTTGGTTCTAACTTTGCTGCTCGATTTACTTTTGGTAGCCGTACTTTTGTAGCTATCAATGATAATATAGCTGGGTTTAATGCTAATACGGATACAGTGATTGAAGTGACAGGATTAAGTGGTACTTTAGGAATCACGCAATTTACAACTGTAGTTTGAACTCTACGTAAATTATTGATTTCTTAGATTGAAAGTTTGGCGTTTTTATCAAGGTATATAACTGATATTGAAAAATATGAAATTCTGTGGGTTTATGCTTGCTGGAGCTATTGTGACAAGTTTACTAGGTGCGATCGCCAGTGGATGTACCAGTTTTGCAACTCCCAATGTGCAGCAAAGCAACAGTATAAATATTAATGCTCTCAGTCAAACTGTTGCAGACAAAGGAGACAAAAACTCCTCAACAGCTGCCAATCCAACCCAGCCTAAAAATTCTGACAATCCCGTCAACAAGCCTGCTCTCAAAGAAGGTATGCCATATCAACAAGCACGAGAACTTGTGATTCAAGCAGGTTGGCGACCTAATTTACAAGGTGATGCACCTAATCTTCGGGATGCCTCTGTAAAAGAATTATATGATTTTGGATATAAAGAGGTGAAAGACTGTGCGGGGACAGGAATCGGGGCTTGTCTATTTGAATTTACCAACCAAGCTGGAGAACTTTTGTCGATTTCGGCAACGATCGCTGACCGCAGTAATACAGAACGACTAGTTTGGCGTTGGTCAATTGAGAAAAAGACAAATAATAATCAACAAACTGTGATGTCTGCTGATCCAGAGAAACCACCATTTATCGGCACTCGCTTGTTTAATTTTTTAGGTGGAAGTGGCACAGGTCAATCGATTGCGATCGCACCTGACGGAACCACTATAGTTAAGCTGAACGGTACATTTGAAAGTTCAATTCAATATAATGGTAAGTTCTCTAATCCTATTATCTTGCAAGATGGCAGTGGCTTAGGATTACTTTTAAAAGACGGAAAAATTTACAGCCTATTATCTAATGGACAAATAGCAAAAGGTTGTAAAGGCGAAGGAACAGTTTGTGAGTCATCTTTGCTCGAATTATCATCCACTCCTATTAAAGACGGATTTTATATCCTCGGAGGAACAGATCAAGGTCTGGAAGTCAGAGGAAAACAGTATCGATATTATGACGAAGAAGGAAATAAAGAATGGAACCCAATTTCTGAGTTAAATTCCATCAAAGAAGGTTTGGTATTTGATGGACAGAATTATTGGTGTATCCCGCCACAGAAAGAAATCGGAGTTTGTTCTGAAAATGGCTGGATTCCATCAAGATAATTTTTTATTTTGCTTTTATATTAATAATTTGATGATTTTTTGAAACTTATTGGCAATTTTTACGTAACTCCTAGGTTTTTCAAACATTAAATATAAGTCCCATAGCGAATTGACGAATGTTTTGTGAAATTTGCTTCTGTGCATTTGTAGATTTAAAAGTCTCGATGTAGTGTCACGCTATTTCATTCAACTTTCTCAATACCTATGGATAAAAGAAAACCTATGAAACTTACACCTACAGTTGCCGAAGTGAAATTATTCGGAAAGGAAATTGGGATTGAGAATATCCCAATCTTTGATGGTTATGAAGAATGGTGGAATGTGCTACATGAAATAGGACACTATGCTGTAAAAAGTGATGCCTATATTCAACTGTGGCAAAAACTTCAAGGGGCGACAATCGCCTCTAAATCAGGACAGATAAAGGTTTGGGAGGCACAGACTCCTTGAAAAAATTAGATGCTTATTGAGAATGAACTGTATAGGGGTAGTAGACTCTTCTGTGGAGATCAGTTTCGTGGTAAAAAAGAACGGTCTCGTAATTTGACCAAGACCGTCGTCATAATGCTGGCATCATTCTACCAAAACTTCTTAGAAAAATACCTAAATAAAGCACAGCTAATCACTCTGAAGATGTTGGTGTGGTTGTTACAAAATCAGAAACAGGTCAGGATAGAAAGATTAGCAGCAACACTACCTTTACCTATACAACAAAATAGTCGTAGGCGGCATTTACAAAGGTTTTTAACACTAAATGCTTTGAGTGTAGTCTTGTTGTGGTTCCCTATCATTGAAGCAATAATTAACCAAAATTTTAAAGTAGGGTCACAGTTAACAATTGCGATGGATAGAACACAGTGGAAAGAAAATAATATATTGATGGTAAGTGTGATTTACCAAAAAAGAGCATGGCCAATATATTGGTGCTTATTAGAAAAAGATGGTAGCAGTAACTTAGAAGAACAGCAAAAAGTATTACGCCCAGTAATCCGTTTATTAAAAAAGTATAAATTAGTGATTATCGGGGATAGAGAATTTCATAGCGTAGAACTGGCGCATTGGCTCCACAAGCAGAACCAGAGTTTTGTATTTCGTCAAAAAAAGGATACGACTTTTCAAGAAAAAAGACAAAAATTTCAGTCTTTAAGTAGCATTGAGATTTACCCTGGTATTCGTCAATTTTATCCCAATGTTAAGTTGACTCAGAAAAAAGGTTTTGGTCGGTTTAATTTAGCAGTCTACTGGAAAAGAAAGTATAGAAGTAAACAAGAAAAGGAAGCTTGGTATTTATTAACTAATTTGCCTGATTTAAATACTGCCCTCAAAATATATACTCAACGCTTTGGGATTGAAGCCATGTTCAAAGATTGTAAAACTGGCGGTTACAATTTGGAAAGTTCTCAAGCTAATCCTGATAGACTTGTACGTTTAATATTCTTAATTGCTTTAGCTATGACCAGTGCTTGGTTACATGGACAAAGGACTAAATTTCAAAAACAAGAATCATATATTTGTCGTAGCCAAGAAAAAAATAGAAATGAGAAACGTCACAGTAATTTCTGGATAGGTTTATATGGTCAAAATTGGATAGTTGCTTGGCATGAGTGTCAAGCATGGGTCGAGGAACTGGCCGGTTTCAGTCGCAATAAGCAAGCATATTATCAGCGAGGTTTAAGGGCTATGAAGCTTATACAGCAAGCTCTTTAACTGGCTTGTCGCCCCTTGAAGGCAAAAACACAACAAAAAAGAGCGAGGAGTTCCTTCACTAAACTGGTTTGATTCATCCTATGACAAATGGATGCAGGAGCATTGGAATTATGACCTTTTGGATGATGAATCCGATGACCCACTGAATGATGATATTGATGACCTATTAGATGATAGGCTACACAACGCCGACTCCACTCCAGGTGAAGCAGAAGTAGTTTTGTGGTGTTTGCTGGTTCTTAAGACTAAAAACTGGATAAATCCAAAACGTTGCACAACATGGAGGCTAGACATCAAAGCTCACAATCGAGTTGATCGGCAATGGCAACCTCCCAAAGATAAAGAACTTCAACAGGCATTTAATCAGTTGAAAGCTGTAGGTATCTATCCCAATTCTGGAAAATTTCGCCCAACTAAGATACCTGCTGTAGTAGAGATCCTCATTATGCTAGGAGAACTTGAAGCTTCCTACGCAACAGATTTTCGTGTCAAAGAAACACTGGATAACGCTTGTCAAATTCAGTTGCAGCATCAACAAATTGCTGAGTCGTTGCGACTACGTAATGCCAACCCCCAAAAATGGGAAAGATGGATAGAAGCAGGTATTCTTACATATTAATTTAATTGTCTAATCTTTAGTTAGCCGATATTGAATGAAGTAAGGGCGCGATCGCTATTGCAATTTCTATTAATTCCTATCAAAGATTAAAACGCGATCGCTTCTTCATAGATGATGCCTTGCTAGAATGTTACTACACTTTTAGACGTTTTTATGAAGACGAGTGGCATTCATCATATAGCGATTATTTGTTCTAACTACGAACAATCGAAAAAATTTTATGTAAACGTTTTAGGTTTTGCGATTATCAAAGAAACATTTCGAGCCGAAAGAAATTCTTATAAATTAGATTTACGTATTAATGATCATACTCAAATTGAGTTATTTTCTTTTCCCAATACCCCCAAACGATTAAGTAATCCCGAAGCTTGTGGCTTAAGACATTTAGCTTTTTGTGTTGAGAATATAGAAGAGACTGTTGTTTACTTAAAATTGCATAATATAGAGATAGAAAATATTAGAATTGATGAAATTACAGGCAAAAAGTTTACTTTTTTTCAAGACCCTGATAACTTGCCTCTAGAGATTTATGAGGTTTAAGAATATTATTTGGTACCATCACTAAAGTCATTATATGGAACATATATATATAGCAAATTTCTAGTAAGTGAAGTATATCATTCAAGTCTTAGAGCTAAGTTTAGATCCTAATCTTATTCTGAATTTTGCTATAGCATTCCTAAATCATGCGTGAAAAAGTGAAGTAAGTTTGCAAATCCGTCTTTTCTTTTCACTCTTCCCTATCTCCACGAGTAATTTCACAATTAATTTAGGATGGGTATAGTACCTAAGTCTGATGAGAAATCCAAATTAATCAGGATAAATCTGTGTGGTGTATAAACAACGCTGTAAATATTTTATACTAAAACGAAAAATATATATACCAAAAATATAGTAAACTAATAAATACCATTTATATAGTAGTTAATTAATTCCTATCTCTTGATCAATTTATATTTAAATAGTTAATTAGGTATTTGGCGATACATAAAATGTATTACCAACATATTGCTTTGGTACAGTATATCTATTGAAACTATAGATAGAAAGTTTAGTTAGAGTTCATAGCTATTATTAAATTACTAAAAAGTTACTAAAAAGCAGATAGTAATTTAATGTTGTTCAATTATATAAGTGTCACTTTCTAAGCTCATCATATATCTGTTTAATTTGGAAAACTTTTCTTACTTATGGTCAATTAATTAATATATTAATCAACAATTAATAATTGCTTTTATAGATAACCCATAACACATAAATCAAGAGTTTACGGCATGAGTCAGATTAATTTAGTATCTTCACAATCAAAAAAGGCAGATTTTATTATCAATACTGAAAAAAACAATAACAAAGGTATTTTTATCGCTTGCATTATTTTAGTATTGTGGACAATAAATATCACTTTATTTTTGTCATTAAATATTTCTAAAATCCCTATTATATTAATATTTTTAGGCATGTTTTGGCAGACATTTATATATACAGGATTATTTATTACTGCTCATGATGCTATGCACGGCGTAGTGTTTCCCCAGAATCCTAAAGTCAATAATTGGATAGGTAAGATATTTGTATTATTGTATGGGCTATTTCCTTATCAAGAGTTATTAAAAAAGCATTGCTTACATCACCGTTATCCAAGTACTAAAGACGATCCAGATTTTTACGATAACCAATACCAAAACTTTTTTGCTTGGTATTTTAACTTCATAAAATCTTATTGGAGTTGGAAGCAACATCTTGGATTTATAGTTGTATTTATTATTTTGAGATATGTCTTAAATATATTGCAAATTAATCTAATTTTATTTTGGGTAATACCATCTATTTGTAGTTCAATACAATTATTTTATTTTGGTACATTCCTACCTCATAGAAGGCTCGAATCAGGATATACAAGTGTGCATCAAACAAGAAGTATTGCACTACCTATTTTTTGGTCATTTATCAGCTGCTACCATTTTGGTTATCACAAAGAACATCACGAATATCCTAATGTTCCTTGGTGGAGATTACCAGAGGTTTACAAGGGGATGGAGGAGGTTTGAAAAATCGTAAAGCATACCTAATAGTCCGACAGCACAACGCACTAAATTGTGCAGAAAATTGGTAGGAAATAAACCAAATATATAACCAAATCCCGCAGCGTAAGCGTTAGGAGAAGCATCTAAAGGGACGAAGGATTCACTAGTTCCTGGTAAAGATACCAAAGCAGGTGTAAATCCTGCCAAACCTAATAATAAAAAGAGAATTCCAATGGTTAAAGCGCAGTAACGTTCTACCATTTTTGCGGTTTGGATATTTTCCATGTTCTTTGTTACTCTTGTTATGGTTCAATTTTTGAGAATAGTACTTTCAATTCACAATCTCTACAGTTTGACAGCATCAATGTTTGTAGATTTGAAGCTGTTGCAAATATAAGTTTAGAGAATTGGGATGATTGCCAACTAACGTCTTATATATTAATCTGATTATTTGGCAAAACATCATACTTTTTATTCAACTGGAAATCTCAAATTTACACTCTATCAAAAGGTATGTATGAGCATTAAATTTACTTTCAGTCTATGTAACTGCAAATTACTCAATTTGTTTGAATACTTGTGCTGCTATTAAAGCTAATAATGCTCCTGTTCCTAATTGAAAAAGCGGTAATTTACCCAAGGCATCAGTAATACTAGGTACGACTAAGTTTTGATAATCTCCATCAACTCTGCTCTCGTCTGGAACAGGGTAATAAAAATTGTTGGGTGCATCTTCAGATTTTAGTTCGCCACTACTACGTTGTAGATTAAAGCCAAACAGCAATAACAAAGAATCTACCAAAGAAGGTGAGATTTTTTGAGCTAAATCTAGTAATTTAGCTATGTCTCCAACTAACAAATCACGAATGGGGTGTTCTGCTGCGTAGAGGATGGCATCAGCTACAATTTTTGGATCATAGTAAGGTGGTATTCCTGCTGGTTTCACACCTAATTTAGTTAAGCCATTATTCCAAAATGGAGTGTTAATTACGGCTGGCTTAATACTTGTGACATTGATAGGCCATTTTTCATGGATTAATTCGACGCGCATAGCTTCTAAAAAGCCCTCAACCCCGTGTTTGGCGCAGGAATAAGCACTTTGATAAGGAAGCGATCGCCTACCTTCCATTGAAGATACATGAATTAGTGCGCCCCGTCCTTCACGCTTGAGATGAGGTAATGCGGCCATTGCACCATGTACTTGACCCATTAAACTCACATCAATAACATGCTTAAACTCCTCTGGGGTTGTTTGTTCAAACGTCGCAAACATCCCGATCGCCGCAGCATGAACCCAAGTATCAAGTCGTCCATATATCTCGACAGTTTTATCGGCGATCGCTTTCACTTGGTCGAATGCTTGCACATCAGCAACAATATAAGTTGCTTCTCCACCAAAACCGCGAATTTCTTCCACCAAAGACTTTAGCTTTAACTCTCCGCGAGCAGAAACAACTACCTTTGCACCACGTTGAGCAAATTCCAAGGCGGCTTTGCGTCCAATACCGCTGGAAGCACCAACGACTGCAACGACTTGCTGATTGATTGGCTTTAACTGCATAGATACTCTTAAAAAGATAAACTTCACGCCGTGTACAACTTTTTCTCAAACCTAACCCCCAACCCCTTCCCTACAAGGGAAGGGGAGCAAGAATCAAAGCCTCTCTCCGTTGCGGGGAGCCAGTGCGTTGCGGTGAGCAGTCCGTTGGGCGGCTTTGCCGACTGGAAGGAACTGCGAACCCGAAGGGAGGTTCCCCCCGTTGTAGCAACTGGCGTGAGAGGTTTGGAGAGAGGTTTCAAAAATCGCGTAACTTCTCATTTGACTTGAGAGTGCTGAGAAAAAACTCTACAGGAGTTTTTTCATTTCAGACTTCAGACTTCAGCCTTTTTAGACTCATAAACACCCCAATTTTGAATATCTTGTTCGCGCAATATTGCTGCGGCGCGATGAATTTCGGCTTCTGCGCCTTCTAGGATGAGCAAATAATAACTTTGTTGCAGGCGATCGCTATAAATTCTCGCTCTCTCTTCTGGAACACCCAAATCAGTTAAGGCTTTGACCAAATTTTGATTTGCTGCTGCGCCTACAGCCACTCCTGCAACGCTACTAACTAATGCTACACCTACAGAACCTGCTGCCAGCACAGCACCTAAACCCGGAAGCGCCAGACTGCTCAAACCGACTAACACACTACCCCAACTAGTTGCTGTGAGCGTATTTCCTACTGCTCCGGTTGTATTTACATCTTGATTACCAATGCGATCGCTCAGTTGCGCTTCACCTATATTTTCTCCCTGCTCTACATCTTTCGCAATCACAGAAACGCTGTCCATCGAAAAGCCAGAAGCCTTCAAATTGTTAATAGCTTGCTCTAATTGTTGAGAGTTAGCAAATACGCCTAATGCACGGATACTGTTTTTTGTTACCATATTTTCCTTATTGCAATTTTGTTAGTGCATCTATATAGAGTTATGAATCTCTAAAAATAAATGTCATTTTTGATTTAATAGAATTTTCCGCTTGTTTGAAGGTCTAAGAAATTAGCTTTTCATTGTGCAGAAATACCCGCGCACAATTACAGGAAGCGATCGCTTTTTTAGCAGCAAGACGCTGTAACCAGCTTTGAGTAAGTAGCCAGAACTAATAACTCGGTCATACGCTCTCATGAATGCCACTTGAAAATTCAGCTATCTTCCCTGATGTTAGAAAATACATCTAATCTCTAACTCTTTCGTGGGTTATATTATTTTTAATAACTAAAGGTAGTGTGCCATACACTAAAAAACATTTATCTCACGCAGAGAAGTCAGCGCTGTGCGGAGGCTCCCCCCGTCGAGGTGACTGGCGTGCGCGGAGGCGCAAAGAAGAATGGGAGAGTAAATTTAAAATTTGATTGCAGTTGATTATTGTTCTGGAGAGATGAATGAACGGAATAGATTGGTTAAGAACATTGCATACAAAGCAAATTCTCAACATTAAAAATGATTGTTATGAGTGGTTCTTCCATCGCGGTGGTTATGTTATCTATAACAATGGTGATTTTCCTCAAGGCTCTGGAATTAAGATTACCTACGAAGAGTTAAAACAAGTATTAAGTGAAAGACCTCATGTACCCAATAGAGCCGAAACTAAAGGTATCAGAAAGAAAGCAGCAAAGCAAAAAGTCAGGTCTTATCAATCTAGTAAATTCTGATATCAAACAATAACCGCCAACACTCACGAATCAACACAGATAATCTTCCTTAACTATCAGCGTTCATCCGCGTATATCAGCGGTTAAAAATTTAATTAACAGTTGATTTGGCAATTACTCCCAACTGCAACCCTGGCGGATAACTACCTTCTTCTTTAATCCGCTTAATCTCGACAGCGGTAAATGGAATATTTAACTTTTGCGCTACTGCACTAACAATATCACCCCGGTCAATTACGCCAGCTACCGCACCAGCCGGAGAAAGTACAGTAATACGTGGTAACTGTTCATTTTCTAGTTTGTTAATCACTTCCGCGATCGCAGTTGATTCAGTAACAGTCGCTATTTCTGTGAGAGGATGAACAATACTTTGAAGAGTGCGGGTTTCCCATTCACTTCTTTCTACTAAGCGTAAATCGTCAATGGCAACCATACCGCGATAACGTCCATCAGAAGCAGCAAAATAAACTTGCGATGTAGCAGTATCTAATAGATATGAATCGGCAAAGGCGCGTAAACTTTGATCAGCGTCGACTACGCGAAAGTCCCGCTTCATCGCCTCACTAGCTACGATTTTCAACAAAGTTTCTTGTAATGTAGTTACGCGGTCGTAGGTATTGGCGTTACGAATCCCAAACCAACCGATCATCGCAATCCACAAACCAAGGGCTAATTCTTTTGTAAAGAAATCTACCGCAAATCCTAAAGCGATCGCCGCATAACCCAAAATCTGCCCTGATCTTGCTGCCCAGTGTACCGCTTGAAAGCGATCGCCTGTCACTTTCCACAGTGCTGCTTTTAACACCTGACCACCATCTAACGGTAAACCAGGAATCAAGTTAAATAAGGCGACAACTAAGTTAATTCTTGCTAAGTCTCCCACCATCACGTTGAGGGGATTAGTCTCAGGTATGAAGATTGCTACTAGCCGTAGTAGGAAAAATAGCCCAATACTTACCAACGGCCCAGCTATGGCTACCTGAAAGGCTTTACCCGGAGTTTTGGATTCTTCTTCAATAGCTGCAATCCCACCAAACAAAAATAGAGTGATGGAATTAACTTTAATGCCTTGCGATCGCGCTGCCAAACTGTGACCTAGTTCGTGTAACAATACCGAACCAAATAGCAGCAATGCCATTACTATCCCCGCACTCCAAGCTATGGTAGACCCCCACTCTTGGTAAGCTACGCCAAAATTTAGCGTTGCTAGTCCTAAAATCACGAACCACAGAGGGTCTAAAAACAACGGGATGCCGAATAAAGTCCCAATTTTCCAATTAGTTTGCATTATATTGTCCCAAAACTACATATCTTCCGCAGTTCACTCTAGTAATCCTCAAAGAATTTCACAACTCCTCAAGGTTTGAAACTTTTTACCCAAGAATTTTAATTAATTAACTTTTTATACTGGCAGCGTAACTAGGAAGAAATACAGATTAAATAAAACAGCTATAGCCAACAATAAATATTTTACAAAAAATAGGCGATCGCTTCCCTACCTCAATTCTTCAGCACCCACGATTTCTTCTGGCGACTCCACAAGCTCCAACTGTGAAATTAGATTTTGAGAGGTTTTTTGCGTAAGTCCTAAAATTGTACCCAACTAAATCAATTCATCTTTTCATTCAGCAATGCCAAAATTTATTTGTTCATCAAAACTGGGTTACTACTAGTAGCGACAACTTCTTCGCTTCCTTTATTTCAGATTTAGAAAATTATAAATATCTAGCTAGAAAATCAATGTAGTTTAGTTAAAGATTTATGCAAAAACTTAAAATTTACCCAAAGAATATACGTAAAATTTATTTATTTTTTATACTAAAACTTTAAACAGTATAAAGACTTAAATTATAGTGTAATCAAAAATTTGTTTTTAATATTCCTACTATCTAACCCGATTATTTAGATACTATATAGAGTGTATTTTGCTTACCACAAAAGAGTTTTGCGAGATAAATATGAATTCCTGAACAGAGAATTTATCTTAAAATCAGTTAATACAAATCTACATTTCTATTTTTTGATTTACGTGTTATTACTTAATTTATTTAAGCAGATCTTGAAGATAATGTGTATTAAAAAGAGCAAGCATTATATCAGGTTATTTAAATTTATTTTTTATTATTTGTGAGAAATATGTGTGACACTTATTGTCAAGAATTTATTGAGCATCAAAAAAACCTACGTTATACTACTTATTAGTTTGGATGTAATTAACCTTACTCTTAAAGGATGTTTGAAAACTTTTTGAAGTTGTAGCTAAGATTTGTATAAGCTCCTAAATAACGCTTAAAAGTGAGACTTTAAAGCATTTTTGGATGGCTAGGATAAATACGTAATACTTCTCAAATATCCTCTTTAGAGAATGCTTTAAAAGCCTTGTTGTTATTAACAAAAAGTATTAGATACCCCTAGCAAAAGAGGAGTTATTATGTTGGGGACAAAGCGCTGTGGACGGCTGTGCCGACCTGACGCAAACTTTGTCATACCAACTTGTAGACACACTCTGCAAACTTCCCTTACTCCACAGTAACACCTGAAAATCAGGGTAGTAACTGGCTTGAAATATGGGTTTCAACCAATACTTATAATCACAAGCAACAACTTTTAAAACACCCTCTAATTTGGTTCATAATTGTTCACTTTAGTCTGAATCCACACAGTTGTAAAAATAGAACGATCATGAATACACCCTTGATTAAATTGGAAGAATTACAACAAGGTAAAATTCTTGTTGATGAGTTGGGATTGCTAACAGAAATGCCTGATGAGTTAATCCAACTCTCTCATAGAGTTAAACAAATTATGGCTGGTTCTAATGTAGTACAAGGGATGTGTGCAGGCGATTATTTTTCTCTGGTAACATATTCAGCAATTTACTGGGGAATAGTCAAAACTTTTCCTCGAACTGTGATCAAAAATGTCAAAAAGTTTTTGAATCGTTTTTCCGACAAAAATTCTAGTCGTAATTTGCTTTTAGTCTTTAACTATACAGGTAAAGAACGAGAAACAATCTTAGCTTCCCTACAATATGGAATCTCTGGTATCGCCAAAGATTATGGTTTTGAAGAAGGTAGTCATTTAGATTATTGGAAGAAGTTAATGGCTTCTGTCGGAATAATGGCTGATTCCCATACAGGTAAACTTTCTCCAGAAGGAGCTAAACTCATAGCGCAGCTTGAACAAGCAGAACCAATTATCGCAATGGATACTTTAATTAATAAAGAAACCGATATGCGAAACGCGTTAATTGCCATGTTAGCTATTGAGTTTATCGCTGTAGGTATTTCAGAATGTGTCATTGATTCTCCAGATTCTCAAATACTTTTTTCACCAAGTGGAAGAGGAATACCAAGAGATTGGTTTGATGTCCATTATCATGCTGGAGATCAGCATATATTACAGGATGGCGAGTATGATTTAACTCCAGATTTCGAGCAGCTAAAATTACCTCACGATACCATTAATTACAATATGTTAAAAATGGCACATATTGCTGATTATGAAGGTGAAGAATTGCTAGATATCTTACAAGAAAAAGTGTTACATATAGCCAAAGCTTTTGCCACTGCGGGTAATTACACTTGTAAATTTGAAGAGTCAATGAATCTAAGTTTGTCTGTTAAGTCTTGAAAATTTTAGGCTAACTTTACAGGAGTAATCTCGTGTATATAGAAGTCCTAAATCATTTGTAAACAACAGGATACCCGACTTCTTGGAAAAGACGGGTATCTGACGCTTTCTACCGTGCTTTACTTGCTAACTTATCCCCACAATCTTCTACCAGTTTTACCTTTTAATCTTGCGTGAGCATCATTTAATAAAGCTGGAATATCTAACTCTTGTGGACATCTCGGTAAACAATCACCGCATTCTGTACAGCGATTAGCTTTCATTCCGGGAAACCAATGACCAGCATTTTCAAACATCCCATAACGATATTGCCCGTAGTCTGTCATCTTGTATGCCACAGCTAAATTACGTAACCGCAATACCTCTGGAATATTGATATTTTCAGGGCAAGGTAAACAAGCATAGCACTGGCTACACTCATCAGTGTTTAAAACAGTTTTTTGATGATTTTCTAAACGCTGAAAAATAGAAATTTCTGTTGATGTTAATTCACTATTACTATCAGCAACTTGTAAAGGTTCGATTAATTCTTCTGGCTGGGCTGCTCCGATACTCAAAGTAGTAATGCGGTTGTCACTCAGTAAAAATCGATAATTTAATTCTAAAGGTGAATAGGGTTGGCATAAGTTTTTAAGGGTTTGAGGTGGGGTGTAGAGTTTTCCACCTTTGTCAGCTGGGGAAATGATAAATACACCCATGTCTTTTCCAGCTGCTAACTGAATTGCTGGGGCGTGACGTTGAAAGAAATAGTAGTAATGCAGATTGACAAATTCAAATAAATCTGTATTTATTGCTGCCTCTATCACTTCTAAAGTTCCGTGGGTGGAAAAGCCAACGTGTCGCACTCGACCATCTCCAACCGCTTCTTGCACGGCCTGCATACAGCCAGTTTTGGCTTGTACCCACTGTAAATGCTCCCAAGTGTTTAAACCATGAATTCCCAAACAATCTAAATAATCTAGATGCAATCGTTGTAGGGATTCATCAATGTACCGACGCATACTATCAGCGTCGGCTGTTGGCGGAACTTTAGTAGTAATATGCAGTTGAGAACGAGGTACAGACAACCCGCTTTGAAGTGCTTGGCCAAGAAACTCCTCACTTTTACCGTAACCCCTGGCTGTTTCGATATGATTAATTCCTAGCGCTAAGGCTTGAGCGATAGTTTTTTGAGCATTTTCAGCATCAGCCAAATAACGCATTGTCCCTAAAGAAAAAACCGAGAGGTGGATATTTGTTTTGCCAAAGCGTCGGTATTGCATTACTTCAAGTTACCAGAAGTGATAACCATTGGAAAAATTATGAGGACAGATGGATTGCCTAAAGGCTTATAAAATAACTGTTTTACAATCCCAAGTTCCAAATCTAAAATTCACAATGGTACGAGAATGAAGTGCGAAAAAGAAAGAAGGAAAAATTATTTTACTTCTTTAATTCTTGAAATCTTTCTTTCTCAGCACTCCGCACTCATTAATTAGCACTTTCTTTAGCTATCGCCATTACCGAAGCGCTTAATCAAATCTTCAGGACGGAGATTGGAGATAAATTCGCGAAAGGCTTCTTGTTCTGCTTCATCAGCATCACGATCTACCGGAATTGAGGCATCAGCAACTACTTCTTCCATTACCCAAATTGGCGTATTTGTACGGAGGGCAACAGCGATCGCATCACTGGGACGGGCATCAATTTCTTTTTTGACTTCGCCTTGCTGCACAATTAAAGCCGCGTAAAATGTATCCTTCTGCAAGGAATGAATAATGACCTTTTCTAGAGTCATGTTCCACGTCTCTAGAATATTCACAATTAAGTCATGGGTTAATGGTCTGGGCGGCTTTTGATTCTCCAGCGCCCCCATAATTGCCCTAGCTTGTTCTTGACCAATATAAATTGGCAAAGCACGCCGATCTGAGGCATCTTTTAACAGTACAATGGGGCTGCGAGTTATGGCATCTAATGCTATGCCAGCGACTTTCATTTCAATCATTGGCGAAGCCTCTACAATCCTGGGAGAGTTTGAGACATTGTAACAATTTATACTCTTTTTTTGGGCTGTATCGAGAAGGAATAAACATAGGCAGGTTCTCTATAATTGCTTCTATTAAACTCCGAAGTTGGTGTGAACACCAGAGTAAGTTAAAGGAGTCTACATAGACAATAACCTTCTTAACCAAGTATGCCTTGAGAAAGATGTGAATGTGTTATCAACCTTATAATAAAAACAGTCAGAAATTATACTTAAAATGTCTTGCATTCTTGTAAGAAATACCAGTTGATTTTCGGCAAAATTAGGCAATAAATAGAGTTAGTTTCAAAGAACAGCCGTGTTTACAGGATTAGTCCAAACTTTAGGAACCATAAAACCCTTAGGGGGCGATTCTTGGCAAATTACTTGTGTGAATCAGCCATCTAATGTAATTATGCAGGATTTAGCTTATGGTGACAGCGTTGCCGTAGATGGGGTTTGCTTAACTGTTGAAGAAATTTTGAAAGACGGGTTTATTGCCACGGCTTCCCCAGAAACGCTGCGCCGCACTACGCTAGGGCTGGAGGAAACACAACAAAAATATGTGAATTTAGAAGCTTCGCTGCGAGTGGGTAGCAAAGTTGGCGGACATTTTGTGATGGGTCATGTAGACGGTGTAGGTAGATTACTCATAGCAGAACAGACCGCGACTTCTTGGGAAATGACATTCACTGCACCTGAAGCGATCGCGCGGTACATTGTCCCTAAAGGTAGCATAGCAGTGAATGGCATTAGTCTTACGGTAGCCGCCTACGAACCAGAACTTTCGCACTTCACTGTAGCTGTTATCCCCCTCACATACTCTGACACTAATCTTCGCTATCTTGCCCCTGGCAGTTGGGTGAATTTAGAAGGGGATATTCTCGGCAA
Organism: Nostoc sp. HK-01; assembly: GCA_003990705.1. GTDB lineage: Bacteria > Cyanobacteriota > Cyanobacteriia > Cyanobacteriales > Nostocaceae > Nostoc_B. Next base: position 3,501,920 of record AP018318.1, on the reverse strand, counting down.
ATATGTGGAAAAATTTCTTTACCCTGGCAAAAAACAGTCAGCATCGACAGATGAGACTGAATTTAATGAAATTAGCCCCGCATTTTTAGCAGAACACGGATATTTGTAAAAAGTAAAAATAGAAAGGCAAAAGATTTTTCTTTTTACTTTTGCCTTTTTACTTTTGACTTTTAACTTCCTGGTTTGCCAATTACCTGGGCTGTACGCATGGTTTGTATCAACTGACTGAGACCTGCTTGTAATTCCCCATTGGGGTCAACAGCAACCCATCCGTCTTGTGTGAGGTGACGTACTTCAAAGTGTAGGTGAGGCCCTGTGGAGTTGCCAGTACTACCAACTCGTCCAATTACCATACCTGGTTCTACCACTTGACCGGGTTGAACAAAGATTTCGGACATGTGACCATAAAGGGTTTGTTGGGCAGAACTGTGAGTCAGGATGACAGTTAAACCATAACCACCAACCCAGCCGGCTGTATCCACCTGACCTTTAGCGGCGGCGAGAATTGGTGTACCCATCGGCGCACCCAAATCTGTACCAGCGTGGAAACGGCGATCGCCTGTTATCGGATGAACGCGCCAACCAAACAGTGAAGTAATTGTGGCTGGAACCGAAAGAGGATAGTTGATGCCACTACCGCCACGATAGGCAATTGTATTGGTATAGGGAATTTGCGGCAGAACTGATGCTAAGGGAATATCGTAAGCCACAGTACTTACACGGGGTGCTAAATTCCCTTCTATCATGGGTGCGGGTAAAGCACCAGCGCTGGGCGCAACAGGAGTACTACTGACTCTGGTAGCACCGAATTCGTTGGGATTAGGGATAAACCGATTCGGACGAAAAGCCGTCTTGACTTCCCCACTATAAGCAATGCCTTTAGAGTTATTACCAGCCGTTATCCCAGTCCGTACTGGTGGAACACTAGCTAACTGAGCGTTTTGACTTTTTTTGAGCCAAGTGGGGGCTGGTTTACTCTCAGAATTAGCCACACGCTGATTAGCAGCAGGTTGAGTTTGGTTACAAAAACCCAGTGATATAGCTTGTCCCGATGGCAAAATTGTGCGACAACCACTAGAACGTTCTGTAATGATTACAGAATTAGGTGCTTGATAAGTATTTGTAGCGGAAGTGCCGTAATTGTTGGGGTCAATGTAGGCGTTGTTTGAGTCTTTGATTTTTCCAGTGGTCGCTTCAGCCGTGCTGTTCGAGTTATTAACTGGTTGGGCAACTTCTGGAAGTTTTTCTGGGATGGTGCGAGGCGCAACTGGTTTGACTATCTCTTCTCTTACGCCAATACTTGGTTGAGCAACTTCCGGCTTGGTTTTAGCTGTGCGGACGTTAACTGGTTTTGGCTGTGCAGTTACGGCTGGGGTGCGGCGGCGAGTTGTAAAAACTGGCTCAACGGCTGTTTCAGTTTGAGGTTTTGACTGTCTAACAGGCTCTTTGGATTGTACAACCTCTGGTTTGCGGAGTCTTTGGCTGAGGTTAGCTCGTCTTTGCGAAAATTCCCCTTGTACTTTGGGGGCGGGGGCTTCTGGGATAACAATATCTTTTTTTATGAAATTTGTTTTACCTGTTGACTGGGAATTTTCTACAGGAACAATGTTATCTATGGATGTTTCTGTTTGGGCAAATACGAAGCCACTACTAAGCAGGCTGAAGCTACTTAGTAAACAGAGACTCTGGGCTGGCAGGGTAGATACAAAACGTTTTTTCGTCATACCTTGCTGATTCAAGCCGTGGGAAGGATTATGGGCAGATGTATTGCGCTGCGTCATTGGTTCTCTCAGTTGTTTTAAATTTGCCTAAAGAGATGATGCCAGTGGTTTGTCTTGCCCAAAGAGCGAAATTCATAACAAACCTATAATGGGACAGAAGATTTACGGTACCCCAGACTGATTGTACCTGGTTCAATATAAAGTTCTGTTGTTTTTATGTCTGTTGTATCATAAGTTTCCAAAGAAACACGTAATTTACCCTGAGAAGTAACACCAACTACAGTGCCTGCCAAATCATTAATATATACCTTGTCACCCACATTAGTTAGTAATTCTAAATAGCGAGACAAGAGTATATTTATTCCTTCTTGAACAAGGCACTCCATACCGGATTCTATCCCCCGTAAAACGGCGGAAGTGAGAATTTCCAGACAAGAAATTGGTTTGGTAGCGTAGGAGGCTTGCCACATTTCGAGGTTAATTCCGGTTTCGGGTACTGGGTTTGTCCAGTTAATGCCAACTCCAATTACTGCTTGGGTAATATACCCGTTATTTATTTTAGTTTCTGTTAAAATGCCGCCTAATTTGCGACCATTTAAAACTAGATCATTCGGCCATTTAATTCCCACATCTACGCCACAACAACGCAGTTGGGAAGCAATGCCCCAAGCACTAGCAAGAGTTAATTGATAACTGGCACTAGCTTCTAGTTTAGGCGCGATCGCCATCGAAAGGTATAACCCGCCAGTATGAGAAATCCATTGTCTCCCCCATTGTCCTCTACCCGCAGTTTGTTGTGTGGCAATTACCACAGACCGAGTTTTTTCCCCTTGTGTTAACAAATTCCACAATGTTTGGTTAGTGGAAGTGACACTATCAAAAATGTGCAGCGAGAATGGTGAATTCTCCCAGTTTCTTGCTGCTTTTAACGCTAATTCCAACTTTTGCCGATCAAATTCCACAGGCATGAACCGAAATCCCGTTGTTCAAGTTAACATTAATTGGCTGATTTTGATAAAAGGGAATAGGGAGTTGGGAGTTGGGAGAAAAAATTATTTTTTCATCCCGTATCACCAAAACCTTATGCTCAATACCCCATATTTTGGTTAGGTTCAAGATGCACACTTGGCATTGGCGCAATTGGGAAGGACTGCCATACCTTACCTGTAGTCTTTTAGAAAATTGGCAACACGGCTTTTTTACTCACCAGTTCTGGCCACGATCGCCCCAAGATTTAACTCCAGTTCTGCACCCAGAAGCATCAACGTATCGCTTAAAACAGGTGCATGGCAATACAGTTCTCACTCCCCAAGAAGTTGACTCGCAAGTGAGGGAAATTGCCGAAGACGAAGAATCGGCTTTTGCCTCGGCTGATGGTTTAATCACCGAAGCACCTTTACAAGCGGTGTGGGTAGCCAGTGCAGATTGTACACCTGTGTTAATTGGAGATGTGCGAACTGGACAGGTAGCTGCATTACACGCAGGCTGGCGGGGTACAGCGGCGAAGATTGTCCCCCAAGCGATCGCTCGATTACAAGCCCAAGGCAGTAAATTAGAGAACTTAAGAGTTGCCCTTGGCCCAGCGATCGCTGGTGAAGTTTACCAAGTCTCGGTTGAGGTAGCTGCGGAAATTGGAGCCAGTATTATATCACATAACGACACCCAAAAAATTGTTCAGGTGTTACACGAACTACCCAATTCTCCATTATTAGCTGACCCGGAACCAGGAAAGGTGAGAGTTGATGTGCGGCAGGTAAATACTTTGCAGTTAGAAAATTTGGGGATTAGTGCAGAACAGGTAGCGATCGCTCCTTATTGTACATACCAAACTCCTGAACATTTCTTTTCTTACCGTCGTGAACAACAAAAAAAAGTCCAATGGTCAGGAATTGTTAGCGGTAAGCTAATTAACTAGCGCCAAAATTTAAAATTCAGGAGTCAAACGTAGCTTATGTTTTGAGAATTTTTTGGTAAATTGCGCTAATTTATTGGAGAATATTTGCCTTCAGAAACATATTTCCTGATCTAAATAAGTAGAATTAATGACACCTTAATTAGCACTTAAGTTTAAGGATGTAACTTACATAAGTTGCTTCTTTTCCTAGAAGCGAAATTAATGACAACTAAAAACTGGTTGATATTAATTTAGATACCCATAACAAAAGCATTAATTATCTACCGAGAGTTTAGAAAAGGATCGTATTATGTTGAGAAAAATCCAATATTCTTGTCAATGGATTGGCGGAGTTACCAACGGACTAGCCGTTTTAGCCAGCTTTGTTACGGGTAGTCATGTAGCATTAGCAGCTACAGTCCCGACTTTCGATCACATCGTCGTTGTTATTGAAGAAAACCACGGATACACACAAATCATCAGTTCAAGTAGCGCACCATATATCAATTCATTAGCATCGCAAGGCGCTCTTTTCACAGGTTCTTACGGTGTAACACACCCAAGCCAACCTAACTACTTAGCCTTGTTTAGTGGCTCGACACAAGGTGTTACGAATGATAATTGCCCATTGACATTCAGTGGTGCTAACCTAGCTACCCAGTTAGTGGGAATCGGCCGGACTTTTACAGGTTTTTCGGAGACTATGCCCAGTGTTGGTTATACAGGTTGTAACTACGGCGGGTCTAATGGTTACTATCGTAAGCACAACCCTTGGGTTGATTTCACTAATGTTGCTGCTGCTGCAAATCAACCGTTTACAAGTTTTCCTTCGTCTGCGAATTTTGCCAATCTGCCTACTGTCTCCGTTGTTGTTCCCAACCAACTAAATGATATGCACAATGGCACGATTCAACAAGGAGATACTTGGCTGAAAACCAATCTAGATGCTTATGCACAGTGGGCTAAAACTCATAATAGCTTGCTTATTATAACTTTTGATGAAGATAATGGTGCAACCGGACGGATTGCAACCATTTTTGTTGGCGCTCATGTTAAACAGGGAACATATAGTGAGAGGATTAATCACTACAATGTTTTACGTACTATTGAAGCCAGCTATGGATTATCAGGCTTGAATAATGCCGCTTCATTGACCCCAATTACTGATGTCTGGCAGTAAATTTTTAGGGAAGAGTGCAGGGGGGTATAAGGGCGTAAGGGTGTAGGTGTTCAAAACCTTTATATCCCTATAAATTTACCTTCCTACACCCAGTTTCAACAGACAATCTTTGTACTCGCATCTCATCAAATTTTCACCTGTTCTCTGTATGTTTTGGGTGTTATGCCCATAAATTTACGAAACACATTAGTAAAATGACTCTGGCTTTGAAAACCAACTTGTTCAGAGATTTGTTCAATACTTTTTTCAGTTGCACTCAAGAGTTTTTTTGCCTTAGCAATTCGGCTGTTAAGCACATATTGATGAGGTGCAAAACCTGTAGACTGTTTAAATAGGCGAGAAAAATGATACATACTCATTCCTACAACCGCAGCAATTTCCGCCAAAGTCAAATCTCTTTCTAGGTTTTCATGAATATATGAAATAGCTTGACGTAATTTTCTGGGCGAAAGTCCTTTGTGATTTGAAAATTGGGGAATTTTATCGCTGGCTATTGAGTGGTGTTTCAGCAGGTGAATGCAGAGTGTCGTTTTGAGAGACTCAATATAAAGTTGGCTACCCATACCACCTGATTCTAATTCTGACTTGAGTGCTAAAGCAATTTGCTGAATTAATGGTTCCGGTGCAGCAAAGTAAGGTCTTAACTCCACACCTTGTAAATCAACCGACTCTAAGATAATGCGATTGAAAAATGCAGGTTCTAAACTAAGAAGCAAAAATTCAGTTTGTGATGTCCAACGGGAAATATGATGGGTGTTGGCAGGAACAATCGCTACATCACCATTAAAGATGTATTCCTGCTGAAAGCGTCCATCTATTACGCGTTCTGCTTTGGTTAAACGATGGGCTGTGTTGATGAGATAATATGTTGTTGGGGCGAATGTTCGGGGGTTTCGTGGGCAGGCTGTTGGTAAATATCTAAACGAATACTATCCCATTTAGCATGGTAACTAGAATTGATGTGCGATCGCGGCAGAACTTCTGCACAAGCATCTTCTTGAGTAAAATCAACTTTTAAGATAGTCTCTTCCTGCATCATTCTCACCGCAGAGATAATTAATTTATGTGTAACACTATACTTAAACCGTAATACGAAAAGAGGTGCTATTTCAATGAGTTATTACGTAATATATGACGGAAATTGCAATCTCTGCGTTACTTTAGTGCAATTTTTAGAAACATTAGACAAAGGCAAGCTGTTTCTTTATACTTCTATGCAAAACGAGCAACAACTTACGCAGTGGGGAATAACATCCCAAGATTGTCAACAAGGAATGATATTAATTGACGCTAATGCCCCTGAACGACGTTGGCAAGGTAGCGATGCTGCTGAAGAAATTGGCAAGTTACTGCCAATGGGAAGTCTATTTGTCGATGCTTACCGTGCTTTACCGGGAATGAAATGGGCAGGCGATCGCTTCTACGAACAAATCCGCGATCATCGTTATACTCTGTTTGGCAAGCGTGATACTACTTATCAATCAGCCTACTGTGTGGATGGTGGCTGCAAAATTGGTCATGATTAGTGTATGCACAGTTCTTGACAGTCTACTTTAGGGGGTTGGTATGACAGTAAGTAAGCCAGATTTAGAAATAACATCCCAAACGACTGATATTGTGGACTGGCAACCCCCAATGCCACCCACAGATTTAATATTTGATGATGGAGAACCATTGGAATCAAATCGCCACCGTATTGCCATGAATGTCTTAATTCGGTCATTGCAACAAGCTTGGGCTGACCGAAACGACTTTTACACAGGTGGCAATATGTTCATCTACTACAGCAGTACCCAAGCACGTAACAATGATTTCCGCGGCCCGGATTTTTTCGCTGTACTCAACGTTGATGGTACTATCCCCAGACAAGGTTGGGTCGTTTGGGAAGAAAACGGCCGTTACCCAGATGTCATTGTGGAATTGATGTCACCATCTACGGCGCGGGTTGATAAGGTGACGAAAAAGGAGATTTATCAACAAACCTTCCGCACACCAGATTATTTTGTCTATGATCCGTTTGAACCCAACTCATTGCAAGGCTGGCATTTAGATGCAAATCAGACTTACCAACCTTTGACTCCGAATGAACGTGGTTGGCTGTGGTGTCAGCGTTTAGGTTTTTGGTTAGGAACTTGGGAAGGCACAATAGACCGAGAAACAGCAATCTGGCTACGGTTTTATGACTCTGATGGTAATCTTGTCCCTCTACCAGAAGAAGCCGCCCAAGCCCAAGCTGAAGCTGCACAGGCACAAGCTGAAGCTGCACAGGCACAAGCTGAAGCTGCACAGGCACAAGCTGAAGCTGCACAGGCACAAGCTGAAGCTGCACAGGCACAAGCCCAAGCCGCCCAAGCACGCGCTGAACGTTTAGCCGCCCGGTTAAGGGAATTAGGCGAAGACCCTGATATTTAATCATCAGTCTCGGAAATTTCAGAATTCAGACTTCAGACTTCTCATTAAACAGTTCTAAAATCTGCCGACAAAATTGTTTTAGCTTGTCGCCGATTTGTAGAGACGGTACAGACTCACCCACAATGTTCCAGTTTTCCACTGTCGAAAGTCGCCACGCTTCACCACGATGATCAAATCCAGCTACTTCTATGCCAATTGCCCGACGTAAGTTTGTGATTGGATCTTGATGAAAGCGAATTTGAATTAATACACTACGACTACGCCAGGATTTGCTGATTCCAGGAAAGTGAAAGCCAATGTCTATCGAATCTGGATCAACTAATTCTCTGGTTTCGGGGTCATTTTTCCAAGGTTTCAAATCCGATTTCGCATCAGGAAACTGGAATTTGAACAAATTAACTACCGTGGCAATCTTGCTGGCTAGTTCAAGGTTAGTTGCCTGTTCAGATGCGTTCACTAAAAAACACTCCTAAATAGTTAGTCAGCTAAGGGCAATGCGACGACAGAAAACCGCCAGAAAGCTTATCTTATTAGTGTTTCAGCTTATCAAGACGTTTTAAATTTCGCAACTAAAAGATTACCTTTCCTTAACAATTACTCAGGTATGAAGTGTGAAATATGAAGTATGAAACTTTAGATATAGATATTATGAGTAATTATACTTAAAATTTTAGGAAAGTGTCTGAGACTTTACCCTCGTTCAATCATGGTCTAAGAAAAATTTGAGAATTTTCCGCAAAATCATCTACTGGCTAGAACGATAAATTACCCTGGCGATCTAAAATTACACTGTTAGCTGGCAAACGTTAAAAAAAGTTAAGTTCAGTTTATGGCGCGTCAACGCTCGATTTTCTCAATCATCCTGGTATTATTAGCTACATTCCTCATTAGTTGTGGTGGCCCTGGGGTCGCCGTTGCACCTCCAACTTATACAGCAGATCAAATTGCCCAAATTCAGGAATATGTGCCTGAAATTCAGACTGTGCGCGATCGCGCAGACGAACTGAAAAGCCTCATCCAAAAAAATGAGTGGATTAAGGTGGGTAACTTTATTCATGGCCCAATGGCAGAAGCTAGACTGACCATGACTTACATTACACCCCATCTTTTACCCAAAGACCAAACCGCAGCCCGTCAAATCACCAAAGATTTACTAAATCACTTGGTTAAAATTGATCAAGCGGCTGCTAGAGGGAATAGTTTAGTTGCCTCTAGTAACTACCAAGCCGTCTTTACAGATGTTGACAAATTCCTCCAACTGCTGCCTGAAGGTAGTAAGCAAGTTGAGTCCTAAGTAGTGATTCCTGAGTGATAAGTTATGAGTTAGAAGTTAGGAATTAGCTAGTCTTAACTCCTAGCTCATAATTTTTAAATATCCCAACAATGAGTCATGTAATTATTATCGGTTGTGGTGTCATTGGAGCCGCGATCGCCTATGAACTGAGTCAAGTAACAGAGTTGCAAATTACTGTTATTGACCAACAACAACCCGCACAAGCTTCTACAGGTGCAGCCCTTGGGGTTTTGATGGGCGCTATTAGTCAAAAAATCAAGGGCAAAGCTTGGCGGCTAAGACAAACTAGCATTGAACGCTACGAAACTTTAATTCCCGAATTAGAAGCATTAACTGGGCGTAAAATCCCATTCAATCGTCAAGGTATACTTCACCTTTGTTGGGAAGAAGAAAATTTTGAGAATTGGGAAAAACTAGTAGAAATTCGTCATTCCCAAGGTTGGGAGTTGGAAATCTGGGACAGGGCGAAACTCAAGAGTATGTGTCCCCAAGTCCATAATGACAAAATTACTGGCGCTGTCTACTCCTCCCAAGATCGTCAACTCGACCCCACAGCCTTAACCTTAGCTTTAGTGGAAGCCGCCCAGCACAAAGGCGTAACTTTTAAATTTGGTGTGAATGTTTTAAATATTTCACCAAAATCAATCGAAACTACAGAAGGTAATATTGCTGCTGATTGGATTGTGGTGGCTGCTGGACTGGGTTCCACACAACTAACAGCCCAGTTAAACCAAAAAGTTGATATCCGCCCTGTTCTAGGACAAGCATTACAAGTACATCTAGACAATCCCATCGGTAATCCTGAGTTTCAGCCGATGATTACCTGCAATGATGTGCATATCGTTCCTATAGGCGGCGGAAATTATTGGATAGGCGCAACGGTGGAATTTCTTACTGATAGCGATGAAATCCCACCTAATCATCAACTATTAGAGGATGTTAGACAACAAGCGATCGCCTTTTGTCCAGAACTCGCCTCAGCCACAATTACCCGCACTTGGTCAGGGTTACGCCCCCGCCCGGAAGGTCGCCCAGCACCCATCATTGAAAAACTGCCAGGATTTAACAACATCCTCCTCGCCACCGGACATTATCGTAACGGTGTGTTACTAGCACCTGCAACAGCATCTGCGATTCGTGAGATGATTATTTGAGAATTTAGAAGTCAGAATTCAGAATTAATATTCTTTCTGTATTCTGAATTCTCAGTTTTTATTAGGAAAGTAGCGTGTCTGTAACCGAAAATAAAGTAAAAATTGATTCATTAGAGTGGTTTTATCGGGAAGCTGAACCGATTGGACAAAGTGATTTAGTACCTGTAATCTTACTGCACGGAATAGTATCCCAAAGTTATAGTTGGCGTAATATTCTACCAGCTTTAGCCAGTCAAGGAACAAGAGCGATCGCACCTGATTGGATTGGTTATGGCTTTTCTTCAATGCCAGAAAAACGTGATTTCGCCTATACACCTGAAGCATTTATTACAGCTTTAGAAAGATTTATTCAAGCACTAAAAATCGAAAAATTTTCTTTAGTTGTGCAAGGTTTTTTAGGTTCTGTTGGCTTACAATATGCCTTGAGACATCCTGAACAAATTGCCAACATTGCTATTTTAAATGCACCGATTTCAACTACTGCTAAATTACCTTGGAAAATCAAACAAATGGGTTTACCTTTAGCAGGAGAAATGATGACTCAAGACCCATTATTAGTTGATCGCACCCTAGAAGGTGGTAGTCGTTATCGCATCGAAGATAAAGATTTAGACATTTACCGCCGACCTTTTTTGAAAACATCTGCGGCTGGTAGAGGTTTGTTATCAACCATTCGTAATTTACAACTACCAGAAGCAATGACAGAAATTGAATCTGGCTTTCAAAAATGGGAACAACCAATTCTGCTTCAATGGGGTATGATTGACCCTTGGTTATCCATAGACATAGCACAAAAATTTAGTGATTCTGTCCCCAATGCAGAATTAGTAAAGCTTAATAATGTTGGGCATTACCCTCAAGAACATTACCATAAAACAATTTTAGAAGACTTATTACCTTTTGTCAGACGTGTAAATAATTAGTCAGAAATAAATTTGGCAAAAATCGATATTATAAAAAACGAACCCATAGATAAATATAGATAATTTATCTGTATTTAACCAATAGCTAATTAGATGATTTGGCACAGCATTTAATGCGAACTTAAGCGAATGTAGAAAGTTAACTAAGTAGGTAGACATAATCAAATGTAAAATGCAAATCAAAGATATTCGCTCATATCAAAGGTTGTTCCTCCTGCCTTCTACTTCATAACTTACGATGTATTAAAGCCACCTTAATGGAGAAGAGAATTCATGGCTTATTCTTGGTTTAAAGCATTTCATATTATTGGCATTGTTGTTTGGTTCGCTGGGTTATTTTATCTCGTGCGTCTGTTTATCTACCATGTTGAAGCCGAACAAGAACCAGAACCAGCACGCACAATACTGAAAAATCAGTATCAAATCATGGAACTACGTCTTTATCGCATCATCACTACTCCCGGAATGTTAGTTACAGTAGCGATGGCGATAGGTTTGCTGAGTACCGAACCAGAGGTTTTAAAACAGGGTTGGCTACACTTCAAACTGCTATTTGTTGCCATTCTATTGGCTTATCATCATTACTGCGGTCGTTTGATGAAGAAGTTAGCGAAGGATGAATGTCGTTGGAGTGGTCAACAATTACGTGCTTTAAACGAAGCGCCTACCGTTATGCTGGTGGTGATTGTACTATTGGCTGTATTCAAAAATAATCTGCCTACAGATATCACCGCTTGGGGAATTTTTGGCTTGATTATTTTCATGGCGGTTACTATTCAGCTATACGCTAAGAAACGCAAGCGTGATAAAGAACAATTAATGGCGCAGATAAACCAAGTTCCTCAAGAACAAAGTTAGAGAAGTAGCCCTTTTACGAAAAATTTGTGTAAGATAATTCCTCTTTCATCTGATATGAATTGAGAAACTTAATTTTTTCGGGTGCGTTTAACTTTGTTAGCGCACCTATGCTTTATTTTAATTTATATTAAGAGGTAATGGCACAATGCAAATTCAGCAATTATTTAGCAAAAGAGTTGGTGTAATTGCGACAATGCACCAAAAAGAAAAGGTAATTGCGCCATTATTACAACAAGAATTAGATATTAAAACTATAGTACCGCCTAATTTTAATACTGATGTTTTTGGCACATTTACTAGAGAAATAAAACGCCCTGGAAATCAAATTACAGCCGCAAAATTAAAAGCGGAAAAAGCGTTAAAGATGACAGGTGAAAGTTTAGCGATCGCTAGTGAAGGTAGTTTTGTACCTCATCCACTTGTACCATACATTTACTCCAATCGAGAAATTGTTATTTTATTAGATAAACAAAACGAAATAGAAATTATTGGCGAGGAATTTTCTATAGAAACTAACTTTAATCATCAGGTCGTTGAAAATCTCCTAGAAGCTTACGATTTTGCTAAAAAAGTAGGATTTCCTGAACATGGTATTGTTGTTTCCTGGAACGATTCTGCTAAAAATAGTATGGAAATAATCAAAGGAATTACAACAGCAGCAAAACTCCAAGAAACTATCCAAACAGCATTGAATAATTCTGTGGATGGCAAAGTTAGCTTAGAAACAGATATGCGGGCGCTTTATAATCCAACCCGTATGAAAAATATTGCCAAAGCCACCTTAGATTTATTAAATAAAATTAAAAGCTTATGTCCACAATGTTCTGCACCTGGTTTTGCCATAACTGAAAAAATAGCAGGTCTGCCATGTGAAATGTGTTCTATGCCCACTAGTTTGACACTTTCAGTTATTTATCATTGTCAAAAATGTGGTTTTAAGCAAGAAAAATTATTTCCTAATGGTAGAGAATTTGCTGACCCAGCCCAATGTATGTATTGTAATCCTTAGTAATCTGGTTTGATTTTGAGTAGGGAGTAGAAAAGAGTATAATTTTGCTAACTCTGGAACTTATAACCTCCTATAAAAAAATCTCCCGCTGCTAAATAGCAACGAGAAGATTCAAATTTATAGTTCGTCAGGTGATCGGAATAGTATCTTATTTAGTACTTATTTGAGGTATATTTATTCCTCCATTAGATAGAGAAATAACCTAGCTAATGGCTGATGTATGTATATACTAATACTGCTAAAAATTACATAATCAATTTAGAATTGAAACCTAAAAGTTAGTTTATAGTAATGCCTAAAAATTAGCTTAAAATAAATTATCAGATAAGATAATGATGTATTGAAAAAGCCCTACTGCTTTTCAAAAGCAAAAGGGCAGACGGTATGATGTGAGAAGCAAACTATTTGTTTACTGAAATATAAGATAGCAAGCGAATGTGACAGTGTTATCACATTTATATGAAAATTATGCGATCGCAGATAATTCTAGCTACGGGTAAAAAATAGCGCCGCCAAGACAATTAAACCTAAAAGCGCCAAGGGAACCCAAAGATTAGGCACATCAGACAAACTCATCACACAGTACTTTTACCATTCCGATCAGGGATAATTCCATTTATACAGCAAGCAGCCTGCACGGATAACCCACAATGACATCACAAGAAATAGTCATTTGGCTACAAGAACATACAACTTTAGGAATTCTCTCATCTGCGGCGTTGAATGCGATCGCCCAAGTTTTAGAAGAACGGACTTTACCACAAGGCAGTAATTTAGTTAGCGCAGGTATTCCTCCAGAAGCGCTTTACATCCTCAAAGATGGTCAAATTGAAAGCGATACCAGCAATAAAAGTAACTTTGCCCTCGCTTGTGGTTTTCTTCCAGGGGCAGTAATTAACCTTAAAGAACTGCTGTTAGATGAACTAACTCCATCTACAATTATTGCGCTCACAGAATGCCAAATATGGGTAATTCCAGCTAGTGAATTTCGTACCTTAGCCAGCCAATACCCAGAAATAACACAAGCATTATCTCGCTCTTTAGCCCAAGAATTAGCCCAAGTCACATCAGCCTTAACTTACGAACAAGAACGTTCTGTTGCGTTGCGTCCCTATTTAGTTACCAAAGCTCAACGAGGTATTGTGGGTACAAGTCGCTATGCAGTACGCTTACGCGAACAAATACGAGAAGCCGCCGCTGACCGCAAATCTGTAGAAATCTTCGGCGAACCAGGCTTAGAAAAGGATAATATAGCCGCACTCATTCACTACGGTTCACCAAAACGTCGGGAACCGATTATTAAAATCAATTGTGGCATTCTCCAAACTAGCGGTATAGACTTATTTGGTCGTGCAGGTGGCAAACCAGGCCTGTTGGAATGGTTGGGAGAAGGCACTTTAGTACTCAACAACATCCAAGAATTGCCCCCAGAATTATTACCAGCAATGGTGCAGTTAATCAAAACAGGCACTTATAACCCCGTAACTCGTACTGGCGAACCAACCGCCGCACCTCGTTCCAGTCAAGCCCGGATTTTGATAATTTCCGAAAAAACTCAATCGAAAATTGAACGTTGCGTCGGTCGGGTAATTAAAGTCCCGCCAGTGCGCGTGCGAAAAACGGATATTAAAGCACAGGTAGAATATTACATCAGTCTTTATGTGCGATCGCGCGGACTGCCTAAACCTCATGTCACCCCAGAAGCCTTACGCCGCTTGCAGTCTTATGACTTTCCTGGCAATCTCAAGGAGTTAAAAAATTTAGTAGAACGAGCAATTGTTCAAGCTGGAGTAAGACAAGAATTAACCGAAGAAATCTTCTGGTCAGCCCAAACCAAGAAAAAAGAATTTCGCGTCAACTTGTTGAATTCCTATCCTGGGTTGCGGAAGTTCTTACGCAGTGACTGGTGGCCAGACCGGATTAACTATGGCTTTACTGTGGTAGTTTTTCCCATCCTCATTGCAGTGTTATTTGTGGGGCCGCAAACACGCGATCGCAATTTTGCTTTAAATTTATTTTGGGCTTGGTGGTGGCCTTTCTTTTTATTGATCTTTCCCTTTTTAGGTCGCGTCTGGTGTAGCGTCTGTCCTTTCATGATTTACGGCGAAATTACCCAAAAGCTATCTCTGTGGTTATTTCCCCGCCAACTCAAACGCTGGCCGCGAGAAAAAGCCGAGAAATGGGGCGGATGGTTTTTATTTGGCTTATTTACTTTAATTTTCCTCTGGGAAGAACTCTGGCACTTAGAAAATACAGCTTACTTATCGGCTTGTTTGCTGTTATTAATTACCGCCGGAGCCATGATTTTCTCCGCCATATTTGAACGGCGGTTTTGGTGTCGCTATCTTTGCCCCATCGGCGGAATGAATGGTTTATTTGCCAAACTCTCCATGACCGAACTACGCGCCCAACAAGGTATTTGTTCTGCTACCTGCACCACCTATCAATGTTATAAAGGTGGGCCGCAAAAAGGCGAAGGTATGGAAACCAATGGCTGTCCGTTATATTCTCATCCAGCCCAGTTAGAAGATAACAGAGATTGCGTTTTGTGCATGACTTGTTTAAAAGCCTGTCCTCATCGTTCCGTTGAGTTTAACTTGCGTCCCCCCGGAATTGAACTGTGGACAACTCATGTACCACGCAAATATGAGGTTGCATTGTTATTTTTACTCTGGGGTGGTGTATATCTGCATCGTTTACCACAATTGCAGTCATATTTGGGTCTGCAACTGGATTTAAATGATTTTTGGCAGCATTTAGGGTTATCACTCTTAGTTTTACTTATCCCCGCTGCTGTGGCTTGGGTAGGATATGGTTTGATCAAGCTATTTAATTTTCAACGCAAGCCAAAATCATTCACCGAACTTGCATATAGCTACTTACCATTGGTGTTAGGCGGAAATTTAGCTCACTACCTACATTTAGGCTTGGCAGAAGGTGGGCGAATTTTACCCGTGACTTTGGCTACTTTTGGCTTAAATAGCGAACATTTGCCTGTATTGATAGCACATCCAGCAGTTATCAGCTTTTTGCAAGACGCTACTTTAATTTTCTCCGTGCTGTTAACCATAGTATTAACACAAAAAATAGCCCGCCAGCCGCTGCGATCGCTTTTTTGGCAACATTTAGCAACTATTGGGTTAGCAGCTAGTATGAGGGTATTAATAGTCTTTTAACTAGAATCACTTTATACATTCAATACCATAAATTTAAAATCCGCCATTGAATTCAAAGATTGGATAAATTTTGAGTGCGAAGTTTATTACTGCTGCAATTTTTGTTTATATTATCACTCAGTACAGATGTAGGCAGATCACGATACCCTCTTTAACTGTAACTTCTTATGATGTCAAGACCTACTGTTAATCCTCATACAGGAGGTTATGCTGTAGATGTATTAGCTCTTGCTAATCAACGTCCAGCAGCTAATTTTGTCAAACAGCCCTTACACAAATCAACCTCAAGCATCGCAAAAAGATTAATAGACATTCTAGGGGCTATTGTTGGACTAATCATCACAACCATCGTGGCAATTCCTATAGGAATTATCATTAAAATCACTAATCCCGGCCCCATATTTTACTCCCAAATTCGCTGTGGTATCAACGGTAAGCCGTTCCGTATTTGGAAGTTCCGTTCAATGGTGGTAAATGCGGATCAAATCAAGAATTTGGTCAAAAATCAAGCTCAAGGTCACATATTTAAAGCTGTTGATGACCCCCGCATTACCCCAGTCGGTAAATTCTTGCGTCGCACTAGCTTAGATGAATTTCCCCAGTTTTGGAATGTTCTCAAGGGAGAAATGAGCTTAGTTGGAACACGCCCCCCTACGCCTGATGAAGTCATACACTATGCACCGCATCACTGGGAAAGATTAAAAGTTAAGCCAGGTATGACGGGAGAATGGCAAGTTAATGGACGTTCCAGCATCAAAGATTTTGAAATTATTGTAAAAATGGATGTTGATTATCAACGTAAATGGTCTATAGCTTATGACCTGATGCTGATATTTAAAACCATCTGGGTTGTATTGAACAAGAGTGGAGCTTGTTAGTTAAAATTAACCCTTAACACCACTACCAGTTTCTGTCGGTACGATGTAGCGTTGTAAAAACAGAAATAATATTAGTACTGGGGCGATGGAAATTATCGAGCCAGCGGCTACTAAGCGCCAGTCTAAAGAAAAAGTCCCCGCTAATTTTGCCACGCCTAAAGGTAAGGTGTAGAGTTTTTCGTCTTGAATAACAATTAACGGCCAGAGAAAATCACTCCAAGAGCCGATAAAAACGAAAATTGCCAGAGTAACTAATGCAGGACGAATGGCTGGTAACATTATGTGCCACCACAAGCCTAACTCTGAACTACCATCCATCCGCGCAGCTTCTTCTATTTCTTTAGGAACACCTATAAAAGCTTGTCGCAGTAAAAAAATGCCAAAAGCCGAGGCTAAACTAGGAAACATCATTCCCCAATAGGTGTTTACTAAACCTAGCTGGACTGTCAGGATGTATAAGGGAATCATGACAATCTGAAAGGGAATCATGATTGTCGAGACGATCGCCACAAAAATCCAGTCTCTCCCTGGAAATGATAATCTGGCTAAAGGGTAAGCAGCCAAAGCACAAAATAATAAATTCAAGCCAACAGTCAGTACAGAAACCAAAGTACTGTTATATAAATATTGGGCAAATGGTAAAGATTGCCAAACACTCACAAAATTGCCCAGGGTCGGTTGACTGGGAAGTAATTGTGGTGGCGACTGTAATATATTTTCGGTGGGTGATTTCAACGCTGTACTAATTAACCACAGCAGCGGAAATAGTGTTAATAGTGCGATCGCTCCTAAAACTATATAAATTAATAAAATATTTAATTTGGGATTGTGCTGGATAAATTTCATAATTAACCTAATTTTTATAATTGGGAATCTAATTATCAACCTGGAATTATTCAAATAATTAAAACGTAATTCTGCTGTCAAAGATGTCTAAAATTATTGTGCTGTCTACTAAAATTTGCAATGCAAAGATCCTCGATAATTGCATATCTTCATCTACATAAATTTGTATTTTCTGCGTCAGAAACAATTGTCTCTAACGCAAGCTATCGAACATAATATAACCCCTAAACTTAAGCAGTTTCAATCTGATTTACAGTGGTTCATCTTGAACTACTGTATGAGGTTGTGGTTCCCGCAAGCGTTGGGCAATTTGCTCTCGTCGATATTTTGCAAGTTCGCTGTAAAGCCGCTTGCGTGAGAGATTCACACTACCAACAGGCTCATGTTCTAAGAGTGTATGCCAAGGTGAGAATAACATACCTTCATCTAAACGCTTGCGTTCTTCAAAATCAAATTTTTGACTAGGAATACGCACAGTTGCAACTTTAATAAATGGTGAATCTGCCTCTTGCCATTCCTGAACATGGTTTTCAATTGGTGTCTTTTCATCATCTACATAAAACTGAATCAGGAAGTCAAAAGAGGCTTCTTTACCTTCTAGTGTCAAATATTTGACTATTGCTTCCCGTAGGTAGTTTTCCGATTCTGGAATTGTTTCGGGAGGTTGTTCCGGCTGTTGTGGTTTGACGGAAAATTTGACAAATTTATCGCCAAACTTAAATGGAGCCATACTCCAATATTGAATTAAAAGTGGATTACCTATCTTCTTACTACCAATTTTTTGCAAAATAGCAAAGGCGTAAGTCAGTTCTTCCATTCGCTCTGGTGTAAGTTGTCCACTACCTGCTTTGGCTAAATCGGCATAATCACGAACATCTTTAGTCAAGAAAATAGGATAGTTGTTGAGGATAAAATCTTGTGTTTTTTCTTCGTCATCTAGCACTTTTTGTCCATCTACATTGATCACCTTGATGGCGATACCGCGAACATCAGGCTGGCTATCGGAGTTGAACGTACCACGTTTTTGAGGCGAACCACCATTAGAAAAACGAATCCACACAGGATAAGTTTGAGGGGTTTTAAACAAACCTACTCTCAAGTCCTCAGAAAGATGTGGTTCAATAATCAACTCTCCCCAAAGGAGTCCATGACTTTTGCTATGAATTTGGCGGAGGTCTGGGCCTGTTTGCTGTTGAGCTTGAAGACTAGTTGCTATAATCTCGTCGAGCAGTGCTTCCTGCTCAGTGGTAGATGATACTGGATTATTCATAGAAAATATTTGATTATGTGTCTTCATTATCCTGAAGCTTTAATCTTTTCCAGTCAAGCCAGTTTCACTCACAACAATTTTTAGAGGTTTATCCCAAGGTGCGATCGGTATTCGCTGCAAGTAAGCAAAATCAAATACTATACCTACAGTTGGTTTATTTGCCCATTCTGGAGAACTGAGTAAGCGGTCATAATATCCGCCACCGTAACCCAAGCGATATCCTTGGCGATCGCAAGCTATACTAGGCACAAGAATTAAATCGACTTCACTAGGGTCTATGGTTGGCGCATCGGGATGAGGTTCGCTAATACCATAGCTGTTAATTTGCAGCGAGTCTCCAGATTGCCAAACATACCAAGATAAGGAATTACCAACGCAGCGCGGAAATCCCCATTGATATTTAGTATCTGCAAATAAAAGACTTAAATCAGGTTCTTGGCGAAAGCTGAAATATGCGAGTATTGTTTTTGCGTCACTATAAAAAATAAAAGTTTGTATTTGAGTGCAAATGCGATCGCTTTTTTCTCTCCATTCTTCAACAGACATCAATTGCCGTTTTTTTAGTAATGTGCGGCGTAGTTTAACTTTATCTAGCTGTATATTAACTGTATCCATATAAAAATCTATTCATAAAAATTGTAGAGACGCTGCGTAGCAGCGTCTCTACAAACCTAGCCTAGAGCATTTGTATTGTATTTAAGCAGCGTTTTGACGATACCAATCAATGGTATTTTTTAGCCCTTCTCTAAAGCCAACTTGTGCGGTAAAGCCAAAAGCTTGCTTGGCGCGTTCTGTATCTAAACATCTGCGGGGTTGACCATTGGGTTTGTCGGTTTCCCAAACAATTTCACCGTCAAACTCCATCAATTCGCAAATCAGGGTAATCAAATCACGAATGATGATTTCATAACCAGTACCTAGGTTCACTGGTTCCGATTCATGGTAGTGTTGCGTCCCCATAACAATACCCCGTGCTGCATCTTCAGAATAAAGAAACTCGCGGGTAGGACTACCATCACCCCAAACCGGAAGTTGTTTATCTCCGTTAATTTGGGCTTCGTGAACTTTGCGAATTAATGCGGGAATTACGTGAGAACTTCTGGGGTCAAAGTTATCTTCTGGCCCGTATAAATTCACAGGTAATAGGTAAATTCCATTGAATCCATATTGCTGGCGGTAAGATTGCAGCTGAACTAACAATGCTTTCTTCGCCACACCGTAAGGTGCGTTAGTTTCTTCTGGGTAGCCATTCCAAAGGTCATCTTCTTTAAATGGCACTGGTGTAAATTTAGGGTAGGCACAGATTGTACCAACACAAACGAATTTTTCTACTCCAGCTTGATGGGCAGCATGAATTAGCTGGGTTCCCATAATTAAGTTGTCGTAGAATAACTCTGCTGGCTTTTCGCGGTTGAGACCAATGCCACCGACGTGAGCCGCTAGATGGATAATGATATCTTGTTGGTCAACTGCGCGTTGACAGTTTTCC
Organism: Nostoc sp. HK-01; assembly: GCA_003990705.1. Taxonomy (GTDB): domain Bacteria; phylum Cyanobacteriota; class Cyanobacteriia; order Cyanobacteriales; family Nostocaceae; genus Nostoc_B. The sequence goes on along the minus strand of AP018318.1, from coordinate 3,481,816 downwards.
CAAACACGGATGTCACATTCACGCGATCGCGGTACTGTAATTTTCGCATTATCAGCCCCAGCCTTACACAGCTGATCTATTACCTGACGACCGAGGAATCCCGCCCCACCTGTGACGAGAATCCTTTTGTTTTTCAGTTCTAAGGCGGTCATATTTTTATCCTCAGAGGTGTGAATCAGAAGTGGAGAGCGCCCAATTCTTGACGAATAGTAGCAATATCTACAGGCATTGATGAACCATTGCCATTGGGTGAAGTGTGACCCAATGCTTGTAAATCTGCTTCCACCATGAGGGAGACTAATCCTTCAAAGGTAACTGACGGTTCCCAACCTAACTTTTGTTTTGCCTTAGTAGGATCACCGATCAATAAGTCTACTTCGGCGGGACGCAGGTAGCGATCGTCAAACTCTATGTAATCTTGCCAATTGAGATTGACGTAACCAAAAGCTAACTCTAAAAATTCTTTTACTGAGTGGGTTTCACCAGTTGCAATTACATAATCATCTGGCTGTTCTTTTTGTAACATCAACCACATAGCTCGGACGTAATCTTTTGCGTAACCCCAATCTCGTTTAGCATCAAGATTACCCATATACAGCTTTTTCTGCTTGCCAGCTACAATTCTCGCTACTGCTCTAGTAATTTTACGGGTAACAAAAGTTTCTCCACGCCGTGGAGACTCGTGGTTAAACAAAATACCGTTACAAGCAAACAAATTGTAAGATTCGCGGTAATTTACTGTTTGCCAGTGAGCGTAAACTTTTGCACAAGCGTAGGGACTGCGGGGATAAAATGGTGTTGTCTCGCTTTGCGGTACTGCTTGGACTAAACCATACATTTCCGAAGAACCAGCTTGATAGAAACGGACTTCAGTACCAGTGCGTTGCTGATAATCTCGAATCGCTTCTAATAGACGCAGTGTACCCATACCCACTGCATCAACTGTATACTCTGGTGAATCAAAGCTCACCCTCACATGGGATTGCGCTCCCAAATTGTATATTTCGGTTGGTTGAACTTCTTCTAAAATTCGTCGCAGCGTTGTACCATCCGTCAAATCACCATAGTGAAGCAATAACCGCACACCATCTTTGTGGGGGTCTTCGTAAATATGATCAATGCGGTCTGTATTGAAGGTGGAAGTCCGACGAATAATTCCATGAACTTCGTAACCTTGCTCTAACAAAAACTCACTTAGATATGAACCATCTTGACCTGTAATACCAGTAATCAACGCTCGCTTAGTTTGCACCATGCTCAATTATCCCTTGTGATTTTTGATCTGTATAGTTCCATTCCAACTGATACAACCTAGCAGCTAATGGCTAAATTGCCTAATGGGAAACTTACGGGTCTTAATTGATAGCAGAATTTTGCCGTAAACAAATATACTTAATTAAGAATTATTTAACAAGTCAATTCTGAGTAGATTAACTCAATGATTGGAGTAAATTTTTAATTTATTGCGTAAATTTTACCAAAACTTTATACAATCTAGATTTTTGTTAAGCCTAGATCAATTGAAAATTTGAGGGATTTATTTATTAGGTTGTTGGCTTAAAGACTGGTAAAAATTGAAACTAGAAGACTAAATAGATAGTTAAATAGGGGCATTTATTGCCCCTATGATCAATGTTGAGTCTTGCTCAGTAAGCTCCGTTATTTTTAGGCATGATGACCACATCAATCGTTTTCAGTATTATCCACAAATCAAGCCAGAAATTCCGAAATTTCACATAGTGTAGGTCTATTTGAACTCTTCTGGGGTAAGGGATGTCATTACGTCCTGAAACCTGCCACAAGCCAGTAATTCCTGGTCTGATTGTTAATATCTGACCTATGTGATTACCGTATTTTGGTAATTCTTCTGTTACTAGGGGGCGCGGCCCAACGACGCTCATGTCTCCTTTTAAAACATTCCAAAATTGAGGAAATTCGTCCAAGCTAGTAATACGCAGAAATCTACCAATTGTGGTAATTCGCGGGTCATGTTTCAGCTTAAAACTGCTTTCAAATTCTTGCCGCAATTGGGGCGATGTTTCCATCATTTGCACGAGTATTTCGTCTGCATTGCTCACCATTGTGCGGAATTTAATACAATTGAAGCGTTTGTAGTTTTTACCTACCCGTTCTTGGACATAAAAAATCGGGCCTTCTGAGCTTAATGCAATAAGTAAGGCCAAAATTAAGTAAAGGGGAAAAAACAAAATCAGTACTGATAGCGAAAACCCGATGTCGAATAGTCGCTTAACAAACTCTCCGTTTAAAGCCTGAACGGACAAACCCTTGGGTTTTACCTTGGGTGTCTTGGTTTTTTTACTACGTTTTAAGAAAGTACGCGTAGACGAGCTAGCGTCTTGCCGTAGGCTTCGCTTGCCGGAGAGGAGTGAGCTCTGGGCAGTCATCATACTCCTTAATAATCCACACCACACATAGTCCCAATCTTAAAGCCAAAATGAGGTGCTTCTGGAGGGAAGTTCCAAAAGCATACACAATTTCCGTACACAAATTTCGACCATTATTCTAAGTAGGGTCTGTTTTTGTGGCACTTGTTGAGAAAATCTAGATAACGCTGTGCAAAAACTTGCGGTGAAAACTGGGTAGCGTGCGATCGCAAATACTCAGGATTGATGGCATTGCGATACATTTCAAATTTTTCCACTGCCTCTGTCAAGGCTGCTACTGTTTGTTCTGGAAAAAATATACCAGTTCCTTGTTCTTTGTGCGATCGCACATCCTGCACTGTTTCTAAAGCACCCCCAGCCCCATAAGCAATTACTGGAGTACCACAAGCTTGTGCTTCTACTAAGGCAATGCCAAAATCTTCACAAGCTGCATACACAAATGCCCTGGCTTGAGCCATATATTTTTTTACTACATCATCAGGCTGCCAACCCAGTATTTTAATGTTAGAGTTGGCGATTTGGCGAATTTTTTCCATTTCTGAACCTGTACCAATTATGACCAATGGTAACTGCAATTTATTGAAAGCTTGGACAATTAAAGATACTTGCTTATAGCTAACTAAACGGGAAACAGTCAAGTAAAAATTTTCTTTTTGGAGAAAAAGCGGAAAAGCTTCTACATTAACTGGTGGATAAATAACTGCGGCTTCTCGTCGATAGCAACGCCAAATTCTTCTCGCTGTGTGCTGGGAATTGGCAATAAAGTAATCAACGCGATTGGCACTTAAGACATCCCACTGGCGCAACTGATGTAGTAGATGCTTTGTTAACCACCCTGGTAAACCACTACCTAGTTTACTTTGCTGGAGATAATCAAAAGTCAAGTCCCAGGCATAACGCATAGGACTGTGACAGTAGCAAATATGCAGCTGGTCAGGGGTAGTTAGAACTCCTTTAGCTACAGCATGAGAAGAAGACAAAATTACGTCATATTGACGCAAATCCAGTTGTTCAATTGCCAAGGGTAACAAAGGCAAATATTTTTGCACTCCATTCCTCGCATAAGGAAAGTGTTGTAAAAAGGTCGTACCAATTTGACGTTTGTACAAGTAACTTTCAGAATTGCTGGATTCAAAGTCAATTAGGGCATATAAATCAGCATCAACGTGATTCAGAATCTCTTGTACAACTAGTTCTGAACCACCGGTGGCTTTAGGTGTTAACCACTCATGAACCAGAGCATATTTCAAGGACACAGTTAACTTGAGTAGGTGGAAAATATAGTCAGACAAATTGTAAGGAAGCGCCCCAGATTGAACTTCCGACGGAATTCAAGCACAAGTGGTTCCAGAGGGATGCAACAACCTGATAACCTCAAATGGGGTAGTAGAACATGGGGCGTAGGGATGAGGGGCTAGGGACTAGGGATGAGTATCAAAAACCGATAGATAATTTTATATATCTAACTTCTAAGCTCTAGCCTCTAACCTCTAACCTTTAGCCTCTCCATTAGATATAAAAGGGGAATTTATGCGAATTTTGATTATGGGTGGCACTAGGTTCATTGGTGTTTACCTAACTCAAATACTTTTAAAACAAGGCCATGAGGTGGTACTGTTCAATCGTGGTAATCGTTCTGTACCGTCAGGAGTAGGACAAATTATAGGCGATCGCACGGATGCAGCACAGCTAAAAGAAAAATTATCACAAGAAAATTTTGACATCATTTTTGATAATAATGGTCGGGAACTCAGTGATACTCAGCCATTGGCAGAAATTTTCCAAGGTAGAGTGCAGCAGTTTATTTACATGAGTTCGGCGGGAGTATATCTCAAATCTGACCAGTTACCCCATGTTGAAGGGGATGCAGTAGATCCTAAAAGTCGTCATAAGGGTAAACATGAAACAGAAGCTCATTTAGCGGAAAAAGGCTTACCCTTTACCTCAATTCGCCCAACGTATATTTACGGGCCGAGTAATTACAACGAATTAGAAAGCTGGTTTTTTGATAGAATTGTGCGCGATCGCCCAATTGCTATTCCCGGTAACGGCTTGCATATTACCCAGTTGGGTCATGTGCAAGATTTAGCAACTGCTATGTCTTTGGTGATTGGCAATCAAAAAGCTGTGGGGCAGATTTATAATATTTCAGGCGATCGCTTTGTTACATTCGATGGTTTAGCCCGTGCTTGTGTTGTAGCGGCTGGCAAATCACCCGATGCAATTAAAATAGTTCACTACGACCCGAAAAAGTTTGATTTTGGCAAGCGCAAAGCCTTCCCGATGCGCGTTCAGCATTTCTTCGCATCGGTACAAAAAGCGCAAACCCAATTAAATTGGCAGCCGAAGTATGATTTAATTTCTGGGCTAACAGATTCCTTGAACAATGATTATCTCGCCAATGGACGGGATAAGAAAGAAGTAGATTTCTCTGTAGATGAAGAAATTTTACAAGCCGTGTAGCGATTTATATTTGGTTGGGGTCAATTCCAAACTCTCGTAACTTAGCGGCTAATCGTTCAGCCCTCTGGCTTTCCTGCTCCACGGGAGTAGGAATCCAATTTCCATCTGCATCATACCAACGTAACCACAATCGCTCAATTCCTTGGTAAGAACCTTGCCAAAGTCCTAATCCCAGTTGCAAACTCGGCATCCAAATTCTTGGTATATTTAAATCTATTTCACTGTAGCGGTCTGCAACCAGTTGGAATGCTTGTAATTTGTCAGAGTAACGGTCAAAGACAATATAGTAGGGAACCCGCAAAACTCGCTCATAAACTTCCCACTTCGTCGGTGGTTGGTTAACCTCTCTTAGAGTTTGTCCCAAATCTTCTTTCTCAGTACCAGGAGACAGTAACTCTACAACCACAAAAGGTGCAATACCTTCTTGCCAAATCACATAACTTAAACGTAAATCTTTTTGTTCATAAAGACGAGAACCACCTACAATCGCAAACCAGTCTGGGCGTTTGTACCATAGTGGATGGTGAGGGTCATAGTAGAGATTTAAATCACTAGCAATAAATATTTCATCTCCACGGTAGCCTGTTGGAGAGAAAGTGTCTTCTAACAGGCGGGGTTGCCAGATATGAAATTAGTCGGGCAAGCCAGGTTCCTTTGGATCTTCACTAGGAAGATCATACATTGTAGGTAAGAATTCTTTTGCGGGACGCGGAGGGTCTGTTTGATACATATTATTATTCGGAGGAGCAAAAATAAATAGAGATTTCGTCTAGTGTTAGTTTTGTTTATAGAAACATACTTAATATAAGTTCAATTATATATAAGTTAAATAATAAATCAAATCTTAAAGATGTATGCTCACAGCATTAGTAACTGGTGGTGCTGGATTTATCGGTGCAAACTTTATTCTTTTAGCCCGAAAAAATAATTGGTTTAACATTATTAATTTAGACAAACTAACCTATGCTAGTAATATTGAAAACTTAGCAGAATTACGAGGCGATCGCAACTATCATTTTGTGCAAGGTGATATTTGTAATATTGAACTAATTAGTTACTTATTAAATCAATATCAACCTGATTTAATTATCAACTTTGCTGCCGAAAGTCACGTTGATCGTTCTATTTTTAGTCCGCAAGTATTTATTCAAACTAATGTAGTTGGTACATTTAATGTACTAGAAGCGAGTCGGCTTTATTGGCAAAAACTATCACCGCCAAAACAGCAACAATTTCGGTTTTTGCATATATCAACAGATGAAGTATACGGTTCACTTCAGCCTGATGAACCTGCTTTTCGAGAAGATACACCCTACGCGCCTAATAGTCCTTACGCAGCGTCTAAAGCCGCAGCGGATCATTTTGTGCGGGCATACTATCACACATATAAATTGCCTACTTTAACTACAAATTGCTCAAATAACTATGGAATGCGCCAGTCTCCAGAAAAACTTATTCCTCTAACTATCTTGAATGCTTTAGATGGTAAGTCATTACCAATATATGGTGATGGGCAGAATATTCGAGATTGGCTTTATGTTATCGACCATTGTGAGGCTATATATTCAGTTCTCCAACAGGGAAAAATTGGGGAAACATATAATATTGGTGGACTGAATGAACAAACAAATTTAACAGTTGTAAACAAAATCTGTGCCATACTTGATGAATTAGTACCAAAACCTAATTTTTCCTATTCTTCTTTGATAAATTTTGTTCCAGACCGCCCAGGACATGACCGAAGATATGCAATTGATTGTAGTAAAATCAGGCGTGATTTAGGTTGGCAACCTCAAGAAAACTTTGATAGTGCTTTAAGAAAAACAGTGCAATGGTATCTTGATAATTCAGATTGGGTCAATCAAGTACGTTCAGCAACTTACCAAAACTGGTTGAAACAAAACTACGAAAATCGCAAATGAAAGGAATTATTTTAGCGGGTGGCTTTGGTACTCGTCTTTATCCGATTACTAATGTTGTAAGTAAACAACTAATGCCAATTTATGACAAGCCGATGATTTATTATCCCTTGTCTGTATTAATGTTGGCAGGAATCCGCGAAATTTTAATTATTTCTACACCAAATGATTTGCCATTATTACAAGAACTTTTAAAAGATGGTAGTCAATGGGGTTTGCAGTTTAGTTACATTGAGCAGCCTTATCCCGAAGGTTTGGCTCATGCTTTTATTTTAGGAAAGGAGTTTATAGATAATCAACCAGTCTGCTTAATTTTGGGTGACAATTTATTTTATGGTAACGGTTTAAGAGAAGTGTTACTGAGAGCCGCACAACTAAAAGAAGGTGGACTTATTTTTGGCTATCAGGTAAAAGATCCGCGGCCTTATGGCGTGATTGAATTTGATGCGGATGGTTGGGTAACAGGAATAGAAGAAAAACCTGCATTACCTAAATCTAAATATGTCATTCCTGGGATTTATTTTTATGATGCTCAAATTGCAGAAATAGCAGCTAATCTCCAACCTTCGGCGCGGAATGAACTAGAAATAACTGATGTGAATATGGCTTATTTAAAGCAAGGAAAATTAAGAGTTGAGCTTTTAGGTAGAGGATATGCTTGGTTAGATGCAGGAACTCATGAATCTTTACATCAAGCCGCTAATTTTATCCAAACCTTAGAAGAACGGCAAGGATTAAAAATAGCTTGTATTGAAGAAATTGCCTACAATCAAGGCTATATAGATGCTAATCAACTCAAAGAATTAATTAAACCAATGGCTAAAAGTAGCTATGGTCAATATTTAATCTCAATTTTAGAAGACGATTATCTCATTGCTAGAAAAAGACCACAATGTTTCATTAATTCTCATTAAAAACTCCGTGTACCTCCGCGTAAACTTAGCGCACCTCTGCGTTTAAATTTTAGTCAACAGTACTCACCTTTGGCGGTAAAAGATAAATCAACCCTGATATTAAAGTTAAAACAACCGAAATCCAAAAGGCAATTAATGATAGAGTGTGCCATTCTGATGATAAAGGTGCAATCAAAAATGCGATCGCCACTATTTGACTCACCGTTTTCAGCTTACCCCAAATATTCGCCCCTGTAATCGTCGTTTGATTTACTCGCCAACCAGCGATCGCTAATTCTCTCGCTAAAATTAAAAACACTCCCCAAGCTGGAACTTTCCCTAACTCAATCAATACCATCAACGGCGCAAGCACCAAAAATTTATCGACTAAAGGATCTAAAAATTTGCCTAAATCACTAACTTGGTTGAGTTTCCGCGCTAAATATCCATCTAACCAGTCAGTTAACGCCGCCACAAGAAAAATCGCTAAACATATCCATCTAGCCTGAGAAGTAGGATTATACAAACCATAAAGCAGAAATGGGACACCGAGAAGGCGAGAAAAAGTAATCCAGTTGGGTAAAGTCATCATTTAGGTTTGAGGAATTATTTATAACTTTAACCAACCAAATAATTGCCCCAATGTCAAATGTAAATCACTAACTAAATCGGTAACTGGCAATATATCTTGTTCGTTATCTAAATATATTATTTGCTGGTGAGGCGGATAAACTAAAACACAATATTCTTCTGGATCAATTAACCAACCTAAGCTAGTACCATGATTTAAACAATGTAAAATGTTTTTAGTAACTTTGGTTGTACTTTGTTCAGGAGAGAGAATTTCAATTGTCCAATCTGGGTGTATATTAAAAACATTAGCAATATTACCTTTTTCATCTACAGGAATGCGTTTCCAAGCAATACCGCCACATCTGGAACAGTTGAACTTCCACCAAAGGTACAGCGTAATTCTGGAAAAGCTAAGGCGATTTTTTCAGGTTTGACTACACTATTAATTGTAGTTGCCAATTCACCTTGAATTCTACTATGTTTACCTTGAGGCATAGGTTTTTGAATTATTTCGCCATCAATAAATTCACTTGCTGGTTTAGTTTCTGGTAATTGTAAAAATTCTTCTAAAGATATCCGGCGAGTTGGTGTTTTAATCATAATATTTACCTGCACGTATTTAAACTGGAGTTTAGCGTAAATCAATTGATTTGTTGCTGAAAGATTGCAGATAGTAAACAGGGCGTGAGGGTCATTTACATGGCATGATCTGTATTTTGAGATCATCCAAAACAATAGTATGACTGACAATATAAATTTTCGCATTGAGCGCGACTCAATGGGCGATCGCCAAATTTCTAGTAACGTTTATTACGGCATTCAAACTTTACGCGCTACAGAAAACTTCCCTATCAGCGGCATCAAGCCCTTGCCTACTTACGTAGATTCTTGCTTAATAATTAAAAAAGCTACCGCAATTGTTAACGGTGAATTAGGTTGTATTTCCCAAGATATTAGTCAAGCAATTGTCAAAGCATCTGATGAAATCCTTGCAGGACAATTACGGGACCAGTTTGTTGTCGATGTTTATCAAGCTGGTGCTGGGACTTCGCACCACATGAATGTTAACGAAGTGCTGGCGAATCTGGCGTTAGAAATTCTCGGTGATGAAAAAGGTAATTACAAACGAGTTAATCCTAACGACCATGTTAACTACGGCCAGTCTACCAATGATGTTATCCCAACAGCGATTCGGATTGGTGGTTTATTAGCATTGACTCATACATTACACCCAGCTTTAGAAAAAGCGATCGCTGCCTTAGAAAGCAAAGCGGTAGAATTTCAAGATATCGTTAAATCTGGCAGAACCCACATGCAAGACGCTGTACCTGTGCGTTTGGGTGATACTTTTGCGGCTTGGGCGCAAATCCTCTCAGACCACCAAAACCGCATTTATACTGCATCTGGAGATTTGATGGTGCTGGGTTTGGGTGGTAGTGCATCTGGTACAGGGATGAATACCCATCCTTTGTATCGCGCCCGTGTGGTGGAAGTTCTCTCAGAATTGCTGAATATGCCTTTAGAGCCTGCACCTCAGCTAATGGCAGCTATGCAGAGTATGGCACCGTTTGTCAATGTTTCTGGGGCTTTACGCAACTTGGCGCAGGATTTAGTCAAAATATCTCACGATTTGCGCTTGATGGACTCTGGGCCGAAAACTGGTTTGAAAGAAATTCAACTTCCGCCAGTGCAACCAGGTTCCTCGATTATGCCAGGAAAATATAATCCAGTTATGGCAGAGATGACATCGATGGTGTGTTTCCAGGTGATGGGATACGATAGTGCGATCGCACTTGCCGCCCAAGCGGGACAATTAGAATTGAACGTGATGATGCCGTTGATTGCTTATGATCTGATTCACAGCATTGAAATTCTGGGCAATACCATCGCCGTGCTGACAGAACGCTGTATTCAAAATATTACTGCCAACAAAGAACGGTGTTTAGCCTACGCCGAAGGTAGTTTAGCTTTAGTCACTGCACTCAATACTCACATTGGCTATCTCAATGCTGCGGAAGTCGCCAAAGAATCCTTAGCTAGTGGTAAATCTTTACGACAGATTGTTTTAGAAAAAGGGTTGATGACTGAGGCGGAATTAGCTGAAGTGTTAAATCTAGAACAGATGAGTAGTATTGTACCCCTCAAGACAGAATCTTAATCTATCGATTCAAACAACGTAGGAAGATAGAACAAGAAAGAAATTTATCTTTCTCCTATCTTCACTACACGCAATTATTTACCTATGCAGACATACAAACCATCTGTCAGCTTAATTAGGGCTACGTCTTACGAAAGCGCAGCTTTACGGGAATCTTTAACCACTTTGCTAGAACCCCTGGGAGGAATAACCGCTTTTGTCAAACCAGGACAAAAGGTATTACTCAAGCCGAATCTTCTCACAGGCGCACGTCCTACCAAGGAATGTACTACCCGCGCTGAACTGGTTTACGAAGTTGCCAAAATGGTTATCGAAGCTGGTGGTAAACCGTTTTTAGGCGATAGTCCCGCTTTTGGGAGTGCGAAGGGAGTCGCCATTGCGAATGGTTATCTACCTTTAATTCAAGAACTCAATCTTCCCATCGTCGAATTTCATGGTCAGCGTTACCAAACAGTCAGCGAAAATTTCAACCATTTGCTACTGTGCAAAGAGGCGATGGAAGCTGATGTAATTATTAATTTGCCCAAAGTTAAATCACATCTGCAATTGACTTTAACAATGGGCGTGAAAAATTTGTTTGGTTGCGTTCCCGGTAAGATGAAAGCTTGGTGGCACATGGAAGCCGGGAAAGATGCTAACCGTTTTGGAGAGATGTTAGTAGAAACGGCTAAAACAATCAACCCAGATTTAACAATTTTAGATGGCATTATTGGTCATGAAGGCAATGGCCCTAGTGGTGGAGAACCTCGGAATTTAGGCATTTTAGCCGCAGCATCAAATGTATTTGCTTTAGATAGGGCGATATTAGAAATTCTCAATGTTTCGCCTCAGAAAGTTCCAACTGTTGCTGCTTCCCAAAGACTTGGGGTTTGTCCTGAACTAGATGCAATTGAGTTTCCGCTGTTACATCCTGATTTATTACAAATCTCAGATTGGCGCTTACCAGATAAGTTAATGCCAATTGATTTTGCTATGCCCCGCGTGATCAAATCTACGTTTAAACACCTTTACATTCGATTTATCAAGGAACCGATGAATACATATAGCAGAGGTTAGTTTAAATGGGCAATTTTAGAGAATCAGTAAGTGCAAATTCGGCTACAGCAACTCTAAAATTCCCAGAGTAATCTTTAATTACCCTCCGATTGCTTAACCAGACAACCGCCATAATTTAGTGGCGGTTTTTTATGTAATGAATTTGTCATCAAACTTTGATTTATTTAATAGTCGTAAATCAGAAATATTTGGCGATCGCCTGCTCTAATTCTTAAGGTATTTGTACTCTACCTATGTATAGATTGACAAACCCAAAGTAATGTTACATAACACTAGTATAGTAAATTAACAAATTTATTTTTCGTGTGATTACTGAATTTGTAATTACTAGTCAGTGAATATGTCTATGCTGATTGAGAGTATATTTTTATCTGCTCATTTAATCATGATTAGCCAATTTTAATTGGTTGCTTGTTATGCTGAGTGGCATAGTAAAAATCATCAAAGTCTTCAGTAATATTTCGGTAGACTTTGCTTGTGAGTAAAATTATCTAAACTCTAAAACCAGCCTGGATCGAGTATTTGCAGATGTTATAATGAAAGCAATTGCTCTAATATAAGTTAATAATTTATATCAGCACAAAAGAAAAAATGTAGTTTTTGATGCAATTTATTAACCTCTGCTTAACCAAAAGATGGCAAATCATAGCAAGAGACTGTAACATAATATTCACTTAGATAATTCCGAAATGTTTTTCTTGAACTTTGTATCAATCTTGTCGGAGATAAAATTATTGTTATGACACCTGCCAAACTGATTCACTTTTTTGACTGCTACACAGTAGTCAGTAAAAAATCGCTAAAATGGCATCAAGAATCTCTCCGAGAGATAAAACTTATCAAGTGAGTTGAAGAAGTTCAAATTTGTATGGATTCAAATAGTCAGTCTGCTAACCCTACCGCTACATATTCCCATCGTTTGGCAGACCTTGTGGGAACCGCGATCGCTCTGTTAACTTTAACGCTACCTCTATTTGTCATCGCTCATTATTCATCCAATGATGTACCCAATAATCAGCAACCCCTGACATATCAACTGCATAAAAGCTCGGAGTAAACTGCACTTACTTTAGTTAATCATCCTAAAAAAAGCGTCGCTAGTATTTCAAGCGACGCTTTTTCAATTTATTACAAAGCAATTTCAGCTTGCATCACAGTTGAGTCACTCGTAGGTTGAAGATGAAAACCGAGTTTCTCACAAACTCGTTGCATTCCGTTATTATCACTCAGGATGTTGGCTGTAACCCGGCCAATGTTTTCTTGACGACCAACTTGTAGTAACCGCCGGACTAGTTCTGTGCCTAAACCTTGACATTGATAGCGATCGCTCACAATCATAGCGAATTCCGCTGCATCGGTACCGTGCAGTTTACTTAATCGCCCAACTGCCAAAATCTGCTTTGTTTTTGTTTGTGGATTTTGGTGTTCTGCTACCAGCGCCATTTCGCGGTCATAATCAATAAAGCAAATGCGCGTGAGTCGTTCGTGAGTAATGCGCTGACTCAGCTTAATCAAGTGGAAGTAACGAAAATAAACGCTTTCTTCTGATAGCGTCTGGTGAAATTGCACCATCAATGGTTCATCTTCTGGGCGAATGGGACGAATGGTAACTGACGTACCATTTTTCATCGCCCACTCGCTAATGTATTGGCTGGGATAAGGACGAATGGCTAATTTTGGTAGTTGCTGTTCTTGAATATCTGGGGTGTGCAGAACAATGCGCCCATCCAAAGCAATCAATCCTCCAGAGTTTAAAGCAGTTGGAGGAATTGCCAGCAACGGGTTGATATCTATTTCTTTAATCCACGGTTGTTCTACTACCAGCTGGCTAAATGCCACCATCAATTGTTCCAGGGCTGCCATATCAATACTTTGCCGTCCCCGTACACCTTTGAGGGCTTTGTAAATTTTGGTGTGTTCCATCATCCGCCGCGCTAAAGTTGTGTTTAGTGGAGGCAGAGCGATCGCTCGATCCTGAAATACTTCTACTAGTTGTCCCCCTGTACCAAATAACAGCACTGGCCCAAATTGGGGATCAAGACTACTACCAATAATCAGTTCGTAGCCGTCGGTTTTCACCATTGGCTGTACTGTTACGCCGAGGAAGAGTGCTGAGTTTTGCGTTTTTAGTGCTGAGTAGTGAGGGTCTTTTGCTATTTTCTCTTCAATGGAGGATTTGATGGTGCGATAGGCTTGTCTGACTGCTTCCGCATCCCGAAGATTTAACTGCACACCGCCGACATCGGTTTTATGAGTAATTACGTGTGAATATAGTTTGACAACTACCGGATAGCCAATACTATCAGCGCATTTAAGCGCCTCATCCTCACTTTTAGCTACACAAGTTGGTACAACTGGAATGCCATAGGCTGCTAATATTTGCTTAGATTCAAACTCTGTCAGGATTGTTCGCCCGTCTTGACGAGCAGCGGAAATAATTTTGGTGACTGAGTTGCGGTCTGGTATACCTGAGTTGGGATCAACTGCGGATAAAACCGGAGTTTCGTAGATACCGCGTAGGTTATAGCTAGACTGCCACATATAACTAAATACCCGCGCCGCCGTATCTGGATAGCGATAAGTGGGGATACGTTGACGATTGAGAATCGTTTCTCCAGCCGTAACTTCTGCTCCCCCCATCCAACTGGCAAGAATTGGTTTACCTGGAATTTGGGCATAGGGTTTCAATTGTTCGGCGGTTTGGGTGGGGTCTGTCATGGCTTGGGGTGTGAGAATTACCAACAAGCCATCACTATTGGGATCGTTCGCCGCAATTTCTAAAGCTTGGGTATAACGTTGGGGATCAGCATCTCCCAAAATATCAATTGGGTTGTTGTGGCTCCAGTGAGTGGGGAGGATTTTGTCAAAAGATGCGATCGCCTCTTCGGAAATTGCTGTTAGTTCACCGCCAGCCTCAATCAAAGCATCGGTCGCCAAAACTCCTGGCCCGCCTGCGTTGGTTAAAATGGTCAAGCGCGGCCCCTTGGGACGTGGCTGTTTTGCTAATACCTCCGCCACATCAAATAGGTCAGAAATACTATTAACCCGCAACACCCCACAACGCCGGAAAGCTGCATCTAACACCGCATCACTCTCCGCCAACGCGCCTGTATGGGAAGCTGCGGCTTTGGCAGCTGCTTCTGTACGCCCCGCTTTAATCACAATAATTGGCTTGGTGAGGGCAACTTCTCGCGCGGCGGAGATGAAAGACCGTGCATCACCAATAGATTCCATGTAAATCACAATACTTTTGGTGTGGGGGTCATCACCGAGATAGTAAATCAAATCACCCCAACCCACATCTAACATCGAACCGATGGAAACAAAGGCACTAAAACCGACGTTTTCCTGAAAACTCCAATCTAGAATCGCCGTACACAGCGCCCCACTTTGACTAATAAAGCCGACATTTCCCGGACGCGCCATTGCACTGGCAAAGGTCGCATTTAAGACACTTAGGGGACTCATTACCCCCAAGCAGTTCGGGCCAATGATGCGAATATTCCCGCGACGGGCTTGTGTCAAAATTTCTTGTTCTAAGGCGATGCCGGCTGCACCAGCTTCTTTAAAACCCGCAGAGATGACGATCGCACTTTTCACCCCTGCATCGACACACTCCGCAATTATTCCTGGAACTGTGGGTGCTGGTGTGGCAATTACAGCCAAATCAATGGCTTCGGGGATATCGGCAATTTTGGGATAAGCTTTAATACCCAAAACACTGTGGCGCTTGGGATTAACGGGAAAAACAGTCCCCCCAAACGGATTCGTGATTAAGTTCCAGAGGAGAGTGCGTCCTACGCTACCAGGTGTTTCACTAGCACCAATTACAGCTACAGTCTTTGGTGCAAAGATAGCATCAAGAGGATTAAGCTTCTCTGCCTGCAAGATATCAAAGGCGCGATCGCTTGTGGGCTTGAGAGATTTTTGCATCAATCCTCCTTAGTAATAGTGCTGAGTAATGAATGAATTTTTCGCCAGAAAACGAACAATTAAGGTTTAAAACCCTTACCCGCTATACCCGGTCTCAATAGACAATCTTTGTGTGTAAGTCATATTTTGTTTTCAGTCTATGCTTGAGTTCAGCACAGGTTTGATTTCATCCAGAAATTTTTAAACTTGTCGAGAATCTGCATAATTTTTCCGAGAGCGATCGCTTTACCTGTTTCAGTGATCTGTGAAATGCGATCGCCAAATTCAAAGTTAACTCCGGGTACTGTCACCCACACAGCAGGCGGACAGTGGCCGTAGAGTGTTTGGGTTAAAGCTAGAAGTGCTTGGGGATCGGCAGTATGACCAGCGATCGCATTTTCCCCAGAAGGTGAAAGCGATCGCACCTGCACATCAAAAGATTCTGAAGGCACATAAGCATCAACAAAAATTGCCAATTCTGCATTTGCCAAAGCATCAGCTAATTCGGGTGTTAGTTGGTGAACTGCTAAAGATTTCACCGCCGATAAATCCCAAGAGGCAATTTCATCAGCTATTCTTTGACCAATGCCATCATCACTACGCAAGTCATTACCGTAACCAATTACCATAACGGTTGCATTCATGTTTTTCGCTTGCTTTCATGCACTAAAAATTAGTTTTAAATCTGCAAATTTAAAATGTAATTAGTATTGGTGGTCTATTTTTGAACCTATAAAAAGAATTTGAGGAACTTGTGAGGAATGAGAAAATTCCTGTAAATTACTATTACTATAATTTGATAAATTGATGCAATTTCTCTTGTAATTTTGTGCATCAGCAGTTTTATGATGAATTTGAAACAAAAATATTTGAGGCTGTTTTATGTCTGAAATAAATTATCAACAGCCGATTAATACGGTGGCTACTCTTTTAGAAAAATATGCTGAGGGAGAACGGGATTTTAGTAAAGCCGAACTCGGTGATGCTGATTTGGCAGGGGTTAACCTTAAAGGTTCAGACCTGAGTTATGCTGACTTAAACAGTGCGAATCTTGCAGATGCTAATCTCCGAGGAACTGACCTCAGCTTTTGTGACCTCTCGCAAGCTAATTTGAGAAATGCAGATTTGCGGGGAGCATTATTGATGTCAGCTGATCTCCGCCAAGCTGATCTCCAAGGTGCAAAGTTAGAAAAAGCAGATTGCGATCGCAGTACTCATTTTCCCCCAGATTTTGATTTAGTTCAGGCTGGAATCCAACTAAAATCAGACACCTAATACTTGAATTTCATTTAGTTGATGAATCACTACATCTGCACCTTGGACATGATCTGATTTACCAATCCAGGTTATCCCAATACAGCCTGCGGCTTTGGCGTTTTTTGCCATTTGCATATCGCCAACCGCATCACCTACCATAAGTGCAGTGTTTGGTTCTACTCCCACAACTTCACAAGCTTGCAAAAACAAAGCTGGATCTGGTTTACCAGGGCCATCATCCACACCGATTTGAGCTTGGAGATAATCACCTAAATCATACCGAGCAACAAAAGCTTGAACTTCCGCTGTTGCGGCTGCTGAGATTATACCGAGTTTGAGTCCTGCGTTTGAGAGAGATTGTAACAATTCCAAACTACCAGGATAAAGAGGTGCGGGAGAGGCTTCGAGATATTTCTCGGCTTCGTTTAAACTTTGACGGGCGATTCTGAGCGATTCAAACCATCCTCTACCAGTTTCAGCAATATAAGCTGCGGTAGCAATTTCGGTTTCTCGGCGACTGGCGACTGTCAATAAACCCGCCGGATCGATAGAATTGCCATTGATACCAAAAGCCATTAATAATGGTTCGCCAATTCCGGGAAATTGAGCATCAATAATTCGTGCTGCTTTTTGTCCCAGCGATCGCAAATAATCTTCTGAGTCTTCTAATGTACCGTTTTTGTCAAAAAAAATTGCCTGAATATTAGAAAAACTTACATTCTGACATTGAATAGTTACCAAAATCTTTCACCCCGCTAAAAAAGATGCAAATTATGAATAAACAACAAAAAAAGAGGGATTATCCCTCTTTTTTCAGGTTTTAATGCAATTATCTACTGATTTTACTCTTCAATAGCTACGGGAATTTCTTCTTCAATAGCTGCTGGGATTTCTTCTTCAGTTTCGGTAGCTGCTGGAATATCTTCTTCAGCAACAACTTCTTCAGCAGTTGGTGTTAAAGTTATACCTTGTTGTTTAGCTAACAGTTGCTCACGATATTTAGCTGCCATTTCTTCAGCTTTATCGTAGACCAAATCACGGTTTTTAATCATATCACCGGGTTCTGGTTCTAACTGCTTGGTAGACAAGGAAATCCGGCCTCTTTCTGCATCCAAATCAATGATCATCACTTTCACTTCATCATTGACATTGAACACGCTATGAGGTGTATCGATATGTTCGTGAGAAATTTCTGAGATGTGCAACAAGCCGCTAACACCACCAATATCGATGAAAGCACCGTAAGGCTTGATACCACGAACTGTCCCAATTACTACTTCGCCAACTTCCAGGCGGTTCATCTTACGCTCAACCAGCGCCCGACGATGAGATAGAACTAAGCGGTTACGTTCTTCATCTACTTCCAAGAACTTCAATGGTAGTTCTTCACCCACTAATTCTTCTTTAGGCTTGCGGGTGCTAATGTGGGAACCAGGGATAAATCCACGCAATCCCTCAATGCGTACCAATGCACCACCACGGTTTGTCGCAAATACACCAGAACGCACAGTTGCATCTTCTGCTTGCAACTGACGTACACGCTCCCAAGCCCGCATGTATTCAATACGGCGGATTGAAAGGGTCAGCTGACCATCTTCGTTTTCATCGGTAAGGATGAAAAATTCCCGTGTTTCGTTTGACTGTAATACTTCTTCCGGGCTGTCTACCCGGTTGATAGACATTTCTTGTATAGGTATATATGCTGCTGTTTTAGCACCGATGTCAATCAGAGCGCCGCGCGGCTCTATACTGAAAACCGTTCCTGGTACAATATCTCCAGGGCTAAAGTGATAGTCGTATTTGTCAAGTAGAGCAGCGAAATCTTCGTGAGTAAATCCAATTTCTGTAGCGGTTATGTTCTGATTGACCATGCTGATTTGTTCCTGGTTCTAGTCTCCGTAAATTTTTGTGACATAATCGTAATGCCTGTGTAAGTCACTGAAGACCAGTGTACACTTACATCCTTATTAATCCTAGCGTAGAAAGCTAGTGTTAACACATATCGACTTCCAGATAGAAGATTATATCACATAACAAATTGC
This sequence comes from Nostoc sp. HK-01, assembly GCA_003990705.1. Taxonomy (GTDB): domain Bacteria; phylum Cyanobacteriota; class Cyanobacteriia; order Cyanobacteriales; family Nostocaceae; genus Nostoc_B. The sequence goes on along the minus strand of AP018318.1, from coordinate 3,463,138 downwards.
CTTTTGCAATCTGCCGAATGATAGAAGGCGATTTTATACATATATGAATAAGCAAAATATCCGCTGTTATTTAGCGATAACAGCGGATATTTTGCAAAGCTGAGGAATAGCAATCTACTACTCGTCTTTTTTCTCAATGCGGGGAGGTTCGCGGAAGGCGATCGCAAAAAACAGAACGCCTATGCACAAAGTAAAAATTAAAATGTATGCAACGCTTTCCATATCAAAAGCTCCTGCTTATCCAGCCAGTAATAAATGAAACCTAAAGGACGAAGTTCTGAATTTCATACTTCAGACTTCATCCTTCAGACTTGTTTAGAGGGCTTCCTTCCGGCGGGTTGATTTATCACCCACTTTCTGGAACAAACCCCATTCGACTTGTTCTTCTAGGTCGGCTTCTACACCAGCAAATACGTCTCGGTAGATTGTCCGAGCGCCGTGCCATAAGTGTCCGAAGAAGAACAATAAAGCGAATACTGCGTGTCCAAAGGTAAACCAACCTCTAGGACTGGTACGGAATACACCGTCAGAGTTCAAGGTTTCGCGGTCAAATTCAAATATTTCGCCGCCTTGAGCTTTACGGGCATATTTCTTCACATCAGCAGGATCTGTGAAGGTCTTACCATTTAAGTCGCCACCGTAGAAGCTAACAGTGACACCAGTTTGTTCAAAGCTATACTTGGATTCTGCCCGACGGAAAGGAATGTCAGCGCGGACAACACCATCGCTGTCGGTCAAAATTACGGGGAAAGTTTCAAAGAAGTTAGGTAGACGACGTACAGTCAATTCTCTACCTTCAGCATCTGTGAAGACGGCGTGACCTTGCCAAGACTGAGCAATACCATCACCCTTAACCATAGGCCCTGTACGGAACAGACCACCTTTGGCGGGGCTATTACCAACGTAATCGTAGAATGCCAGCTTTTCAGGAATTTGTGACCAAGCTTCAGACAAGCTTGCACCGTTAGCAACACTAGCTTGAACACGACGGTCAATTTCTTGACGGAAGTAGCCTTGATCCCATTGGTAGCGGGTAGGGCCAAAAAGTTCAATTGGGGTTGTAGCGCTACCGTACCACATAGTGCCGGCAACGACGAAAGCTGCAAAGAATACCGCAGCAATACTGCTAGAAAGTACGGTTTCGATGTTCCCCATCCGTAGAGCTTTGTATAGCCTTTCGGGGGGTCTAACTGTGAGGTGGAATAAACCAGCAATAATGCCAACAACACCAGCAGCTATGTGGTGAGCCACAATACCACCGGGATTAAAGGGGTTAAAGCCATCTGGTCCCCATTCTGGTGCTACCGCTTGCACGCTTCCGGTAACTCCGTAAGCATCAGAAATCCACATACCTGGGCCGTAAAGTCCGGTGAGGTGGAATGCGCCAAAACCAAAACAGAGTAACCCAGATAAGAACAGGTGAATCCCGAACATCTTGGGCAAGTCTAAGGCTGGTTCACCAGTGCGAGGATCTCTAAAGAGTTCCAAATCCCAATAAACCCAGTGCCAAACTGCGGCTAGGAATAATAAACCAGAAAGTACGATGTGAGCAGCAGCTACACCTTCAAAAGACCAGAAACCAGGGTCACTCGCCGGGCCACCTGTGACGCTCCAGCCACCCCAAGATTGGGTAACGCCTAGACGTGCCATGAAGGGCAGCACGAACATCCCTTGTCGCCACATGGGGTTAAGAACTGGATCGCTGGGGTCGTAAATGGCTAGTTCATACAACGCCATTGAACCAGCCCAGCCTGCCACTAGGGCTGTGTGCATCAAGTGTACAGAAATCAGCCGCCCTGGATCGTTCAGAACAACTGTATGTACTCGGTACCAAGGTAGTCCCATCGACTACGCTCCTCCTCGAAGAGTTATGTTTACAAAGCAATTTTTTTACTGAATTTCTCAGATAGGCGAAGACCGCTTCTCAAAGAAATCTCTGAGTTTTTTTATTGCCAGGGTTCTGAGTTTAACCACGGCTCAGTCTTGATGATTCAGACTGTGTGGCTTATTTGGCAACACTTAGACGTTGTGGTAGCTGTACCTTGTGGGGTAGCGATCGCTTTTTTTCACCAACCCTTATTCTGAGAGAACTTGGCAAATACCTTGCGAGTATTTGGGTAATAGAGCGAGCCACCTTTGTGGCAGCTGCCTTTTGGTCGTCTACGCAATCGCCATACAAAAATGAGAATGTTTTAAAAAGTGTAACTATTGATGGAACTGTTTGCAAGCGTGTAAATAGATGCGATCAATATCCCATCTGTGTTATTTTCTCACAAATCTCCGTCACAATTTCATTTACGTATGTTCTGGTAATGGGAAGAGGAAAGGGTGTAGGGATATGAGAAGATAAGGGCGTAAGGGAGTAGAAGTGCCACATCGCGTTACTTATAAGTTTAAAGATCCTCACCTACACCCAGTTTCAACAGGCAATTTTTGTACGTAATTCCTGACTCAGCTAAATTACTGAGTCACCAAATGGATATTTTGTAGCTGACACTTAGCTTCCGCCGTATTCAGACGTTCAATTACCTGTTCGGAACTCATGAGACGCTTTAGCACTACTTGACCAATTGTTTGGCTGGCAATTTCTGAGGTTGATGGTTTAACTTCTATTGTTAAAACAGCTTCTTCTGTACGATAAAGCCAGAGCAATTCATTGTTTTCTACTATACAAATATTCATCCGCTGAATATCTGGTTGTCGTCGCCATGCGGTGATTTGCCACAATCCATCAGATGACCATACTCTACCTATATTCCATCCTTCAGAAAGAAAAAAATATTTCACGGTTTTATCTCGCTATTTTGACTATAAATTTTGATATCTACACCCTCTAAACTTTCTCGGTAGATGTTGTAAGTAAAGCTGCCTTGCCACTGAAGCTATGATGGCAATGTTCCTGATAATTCTCTTTAAAACCTATCCTTGTTAGTTAATAGGCTAACTTTAAATGTTAACAACTAAAGCTAATTGAGAAGCTTAACAAATTGTCTTTCACAAAATCTTATTAATTTAAGATAATTTCATTTTGTTGGCAAAATTCAAATTAAATAATCAAGTTCTACGGATTTTTAAACGCAGAGATTGTCTGATAAAGTCGGCAGAATTTTTAAACTAGTGAGTTTAAAATGTCACATTAAAATACTTAGTGAGCAAAATTAGTTTTTGTAACATTTTTTGATATAACTCAATAGTTAAATAAAATTCAATAATTGTGATTTTAGCTTCTGTAATATCAAATTACATCAATGGTTTGGATAACAAATAAATAGCGATCGCCTATCTTAAACCTGCATCAATGGGAAAAATTGGGTATTATTGCCAGACATATAGTATGATTACTGACCGCTGATTTGAAAAATTTGAAAGGTATGACGTTATTTCCTTTGTCCCTGCGAAGGTGGGGGCGGCTGACACAATTCCTATCTCTATTTTGTCTGTGTTTATTTTTAGTCATCAGTTGTGGTACGCGACAACAAGCAAATACCACGCCGTCAGGTAATGCAAATACTCCTGGGGGTGATGGTCGCATTACTATTGGTACAACTGCAAAGCCGAGAACTTTAGATCCGGCGGATGCTTATGAGTTGGCATCGTTGGGTTTAGTGTTTAATATGAGCGATCGCCTGTACACTTACGAACCAGGTAGTACAGAAATTAAGCCCCAACTGGCGACAAGTTTACCAAAAGTCAGCCCAGATGGTTTAACTTACACTATACCCCTACGCCAAGGAGTAGTGTTCCACGATGGCACACCCTTCAATGCTAAAGCAATGGAGTTTAGTATTCAGCGATTTATTGAAAATAAAGGTAAACCTTCTTTTTTGTTAGCTGATACAGTAAACTCAGTAACCGCTACAGGTGAAAACGAGCTAACAATCAAGCTCAAAAAACCCTTTGCTGCATTTCCCTCCTTACTCGCGTTTTCTGGAGTGTGTGCAGTTTCACCCAAAGCTTACGAAATTGGTGCTGGTAAATTTAAACCTAATACATTTGTAGGTACTGGCCCTTACAAATTAGCCCAGTATGGTACAGACTCATTGCGGATGGATGTCTTTGATAAATATTGGGGAGACAAACCAGCCAATCAAGGCGTTAACGTCCAAATTCAAACAAGTCCAGTTAACTTGTTTAACGCCTTTCGGACAGGTGCAGTAGATGTAGCTTATTTATCATTACAACCTGATCAAATTCGCAGTTTGGAAGATGGCAGTAAAAAAGGAGATTGGCAAGCGATTACAGCCCAAGGTAGTGTGGTAAGTTATCTGGTATTAAATCGCAATCAAAAACCCTTAGATAAACCAGAAGTTAGACAAGCGATCGCCGCAATTATTGATCGTCCATTATTAAATGAGCGAGTTTTATACGGTCAAGCTGATGCGCTTTACAGTATGATTCCTACTACATTCAACGTTTCCCAACCATTATTTAAAGATAAATATGGTGATGGTAAATTTGATCAAGCTAAAGAATTATTAACTAAAGCTGGCTACTCAAAAGAAAATCCTGTCAAAATTCCAGTTTGGTATCCTTCAAGTTCACCAACTCGGAGTTTAGCAGCCCAGACGCTCAAATCCCTTGCTGATACTAAAATGGATGGCATTGTCCAATTAGAAGTCAACACAGTAGAAGGGCCGACTTTCTTTAAAGACATTTCTAAAGGTTTATATCCCGCAGCTTTGCTTGATTGGTATCCAGACTTTTTAGATCCTGATAATTACGTCCAACCCTTCTTAGCTTGTCAAAAAGGTTCTGATGCAAAAGGCTGCGAAGATGGCGGTAGTCAAACTCAAGGTTCGTTTTACTATAGCGAAACCATGAATAAACTCATCGACCAACAACGCAAAGAACAAAACCCCGCAGCACGAGAGAAGATTTTCGCTCAAATTCAAACCCAAGTAGCTAATGATGTACCTTACGTCCCGCTTTGGCAAAACAAAGACTATGTATTTGCCCAAAAAGGTGTAGCTAATGTGCAACTTGACCCTACCCAAAATTTGATTTATAAAACCATCAAAAAATAGTCAAGAGTCAAGTGTCAAAAGTCCATAGTCAAAAGTTAGTAATTATAAAAGTTTGATTCATTCAATTAGCATAATTACTATCTATTGACCATTGACTCTTGACCCTTCGGGTGACGCTCCTGCGTCGCTAACGCCAGTTGCTTCTCCTAATCGGAGACGCTACGCGAACAAGTCGGGAAACCCGACGACAGTCGCTTCAAGTCGGCAAAGCCGCCCACAGCGCTGTCTCCCCAACGCACTGGCTCACCATTGACTCTTGACCATTGACTCTTGACTCATAACTTAAAATATGTCTCGCTCAAAAGCCCTACAGTATTACATTGTCTCGCGGTTGCTCCTAGCACCGCTGCAACTATTAACTATCATTACTATCGTATTTTTATTATTGCGAGCGACACCAGGAGATCCCGCCGATGCGATTTTGGGTGGACGTGCGCCAGAAGCAGCCAAAGAAGAATTACGCAAGCAATTAGGATTAAATTTACCTATTTGGCTACAGTATTTAAATTATTTAGCAAACATACTACGCTTTGACTTAGGTACTTCTTTAACAAGTCGCGGGCAAAATGTTTGGGACATTATCGGACAGTATTTTCCTGCGACAGTGGAGTTAGCCGTATTTAGTATGGCTGTGGCGCTGATTGTTGGTATTTTGGTAGGTACACTTTCTGCTTCTCGCCCTGGAACTTATTTTGATGTGGGCGGGCGGTTATTTGGGATTATTACTTATGCTTTACCGATGTTTTGGGCGGGAATGCTGTTACAGTTAATTTTCTCTGTACAACTGGGTTGGTTTCCCAACTCTAACCGTTTTCCGCCGACGTTACCGCCGCCATCGCCAATTACTGGGCTATATACCTTTGATAGCTTACTTAGTGGTAACTTGACACAGTTTTTTGCTTCTTTGCACCATCTTGCGCTCCCCAGCCTCACTTTAGGAATTTTACTCAGTGGGATTTTTGAGCGTATTGTGCGGGTGAATTTAAAACAAACTTTGCGTGCTGACTATGTAGAAGCGGCTAGAGCGAGAGGAATTGCAGAAAATAAGATTTTAGTCTCTCACGCCTTAAAAAATGCCTTAATTCCAGTAATTACGGTATTAGGGTTAACCTTTGCCTCTTTGTTGGGTGGAGCGATTTTAACGGAAGTGACATTTTCTTGGCCTGGGTTAGCCAATCGTTTGTATCAAGCCATCAGCGATCGCGATTATCCCACAGTCCAAGGTGTATTGGTATTCTTTGGGGCGATTGTGGTTGGCGCAAGCATTTTGATTGACATTATTAATGCTTATGTTGACCCACGCATTCGCTATTAATGTTAGGAGAATATTAATTCAGCTAATCATCTATTTTTGGTTATGCCAAAATTTGAGGAACAATTAGAATTTGTTTATGCCAGCGATCGCTATCAATGGCGGGAGTGGTTGATCAAAAATCATCGCACTTCCCTTGGTGTCTGGTTAATTTACTACAAGGTCAAAAGCGGTAAACCAAGTGTCAGATACAGCGAAGCAGTCAAAGAAGCTTTATGTTTTGGCTGGATTGACAGTAAAGTTAAATCATTAGATGGAAATTGCTATAAACAAATTTTCACTCCGCGAAAACCGAAAAGTGGTTGGTCAAAATTAAATAAGCAATATATTGAGGAGCTAATTGCAGTAGATTTAATGACAGAATTTGGTCTAGCTAAAATTGCTGATGCAAAACAAGATGGCTCATGGACTTCCTTAGATGCGATCGAAGCATTAACCATTCCCATAGATTTGCAGCAAGCGTTAGCAGTCAACTCTTTAGCTAACAAGAATTTTGCAGCTTTTAGTAATTCTTTGAAGAAGAACATTCTCTCTTGGATTGCAAGTGCAAAACGCCCAGAAACTAGGTTAAAAAGAATTGAGCAAACAGTAAATTCGGCAGTGCAGAATATAAATCCATTGAGCCGATAAGTTATGTCTTTGAAGTTAGGCGGGCAATGCGAAAAAGTCGGTCAAAACCTAATTTTTACATTGTGGACATTGCCCAATCCTACGTTTATTAATAATGATAAGGAATTAGACTTAGCTTAAAATTTGTAGCTTAAAACTTGAATCACCTTATCTTCTGGTAACTTATTAGCAGTGATGCTGATAGTGTCACTATTACTACGACGTACCGTGATACCTTGCACAAAGTTGAGAAAATCATCTAAGGGCGAAATATCACAAGCATTTGCATCAGCAGCTTGGGTGCGGTAGTGGGTCGGAATCACCAGTTTAGGATTTAATACATCTATTGCTTGTTTAGCCTCTTGGGCATTATAGGCTTTAGCACTACCGCCTACGGGGATGAACAGGACATCAGGGCGACCCATCAAGATTTTTTGTTCTAGAGAAATGGGTGCAGCAATACCACCTAAGTGCAGAATGTTAATTCCACCTTGTTGCCAACTCCAGGCAGTGTTTTTGCCGAATTGTCTCCCACCTTTGCGATCGTGATCTGTCGAAATTCCCTGAAATTTAATCCCCTGGAACTCATAAACTCCAGCTTCGTAGACTAGCTTGGGATTTCCTGGCAAATCTTCTACTGCACCTTCGTCTAGTAATTGGCTGCTAATCAAAACCAAGTTTGCACTAACTTTTGGCGCACGATAACGAGCAGTACAGCCAACTGTGCGGAAGGGATTGGCAAGAATTTTTACTCCGCCACCACTAATTAGAAAACAAGTATGACCCAACCACTGAACTGATAAACCGCCAGATTGTGCGTTAGCTTCAGTGTGAGAACCTATTGTAGTAACTAAAGCTGTGACTAACCCCGCCCCAGCATAGCCCATCAACTGTCGTCGTTTCATTAATTACTCTCTCGTCTGTAATTGTTCCAGAAAGTTTCGCAATAACTGTTTTCCTGAAGAAGTTAGCACACTTTCTGGGTGAAACTGGACTCCTTGGATATGAGGATAGTTCCGATGTCGCACTCCCATAATTGTGCCATCTTCAACCCACGCGGTGATTTCTAACACTTCGGGGCAAGTTTCGCGCTCAATCACCAAACTATGATATCTGGTGGCGGTCATCGGATTTTCTAATCCTTGAAAAACACCCACATTAGTGTGAGTCACTTGGGAAGTTTTGCCGTGCATTAACTCTGGAGCAGAGACGATTTTACCACCAAATACTTGACCAATACTTTGATGCCCCAAGCATACGCCTAAAATTGGCAAACTAGGGCCAAGTTGTTGAATCAAATCCAAAGATATACCTGCATCTTCTGGACGACCTGGCCCAGGAGATATGACTACAAGGTCGGGATGCAAACCTTGAATTTCTTCGATGGTGATTTTATCGTTGCGAAAAACTTGAATATCTGATGCGATGGGGAACTCTGCTGCTAGTTCTCCGAGGTACTGCACCAAATTGTATGTAAAACTGTCGTAGTTATCGATGACTACAATCACGGCCTACACTCCTGGCGATCATTACCAGATTCTAGCCGTCAGCGTCAGTAATTATTTAATTTATAGTTGAGAAATTTTTATGTATGAGTGTAGTAATTAATGTCTCAACTTAGAAGTTTGACATAATTAATACTATTAATCGCGGCAGTATCAGGGTACAAGCAACTAAGATTGCCACTAACGCTGAAACTAGTACAGCACCCGCAGCGCAGTCTTTGGCGACTTTGGCCAATTCGTGGTAAGTCTGCTTGACTGTCAAGTCTACCAAAGATTCTATTGCTGTGTTGAGTAGTTCAAGTGCGAGAACTAGGCCGCTTGTAATGCCAATGACGGCGATTTCCACCGGTGATAAATGCAAGAATACGCTGAGGGCGATCGCCAAAGCACAAAAACTCACATGAATGCGAAAATTGCGTTGAGTTTGAAAACTGTAGGTGATGCCAGCCCAAGCATACTTAAAACTAACAAGTAAATTGGCGGCAACTTGCCACGAAAATTCCCTTTCCTTCGTTATCAGTTTTGGTAACTGGTTTGGTGGTGGAGGAGAAACTTGTTGGGACATAAGCTAAAAAATAGAACAATAAAGTTAGGTAAACTGGGAATTTTCGCTGTTTGAAGTTATCAGGTCAACTTCAGGCAATTTTCTACAGGAGTATTATAAGAGGATGCTTAAAAATTAACACTGATAGGCATAAAAATCTTTAATATTCTATGTCAATATCAATACCAACTGTCTCCAGTATTATTACTTGCTGCTTGAGCATTTGCATTAAACTCTCATCATCTGGATGATCCCAACCCAAAAGGTGTAAAAGCCCATGAGATGCTAACCAAGCTAACTCAGTTACTAAACTATGCCCTTGTTGTTGGGCTTGCCGTTGGGCTGTATTTACCGAAATCACGATATCACCTAAATACACAGGTTCATCCTGCATTTCCGCATAATAAGGCAAATCAGTCTCTAAAGCAGCAAAGGCTAAAACATCTGTGGGTTTATTTTGATGTCTATATTGAGCATTTAATGATTGAATTTCTGCATCATCTGTTAAACGCAGCCCTATTTCATAGCTTGGCGCTGGCGGTAGATGAGGTTGAAGATTTTCTAACCAGCGATTAAACCAGTTCTCCCAGGTTTCATCCCCAACATTTACGGCTAATTGTGGGGAAGACTCGGAAAAAATATCTTGCAAATTTAGTTCAACTTGCACCAAGTACAAACGCTCCTCAGCACTTTGAATTTTGATGGGTGTTTAACGGGTTAAGTAAGCAAGACCAATTAGAACAGCTAAAAGTCCTACAGCACTTAACAAAAAATGTTTGATGGAAGTACCGCCTTTACGCACCATATTCCGCATAGCAAGTTTGACGTAGCTTGGTTGAGGTTCCGTTGAAGGAGAGTCACTCATAATTATTTCGTAACAAACTCTTTTACATATAAATGTAACAGTTTCCTGGGAGTTCTCTTGCCATTTTGTCTATTTTCGGTTTGAAAGTCAGGCAATGGGTTATAGATGACTCTGTTACCCATTGTTGATTGACTTTAAGCAGAATTACTGTCTACTAGCTGATTTTCTTGCCGGAGATAGGCTTGGATGAACATATCGAGGTCGCCGTTCATCACATCAGCGATCGCAGTTGTTTCGGAATTGGTACGCAAATCTTTTACCATCTGATAAGGATGGAATACGTAGTTGCGAATTTGATTACCCCAGGAAGCTTCCACCATATCACCGCGAATTTGAGCAATTTCTTGCGCCTTTTGTTCACGGGCGATAACCAGCAGTTTAGCTTTGAGACGGGCGAGGGCTTTTTCTTTATTTTGCAGCTGCGATCGCTCTTCTGTACAGCGCACAGCCAGACCAGTGGGTAAATGCACAATTCGCACGGCTGTTTCTACTTTGTTGACGTTTTGTCCACCTTTACCACCAGCCCTGGATGTTGTAACTTCCAAATCCTTCTCTGGAATATCCAACTGCACAGAATTATCGATTTGTGGCATGACTTCCACCCCAGCAAAACTAGTTTGCCGCTTGCCATTGGCATTAAAAGGTGAAATCCGCACTAAGCGATGTGTGCCTGTTTCTGACCGCAGATAGCCATAGGCGTAGCGCCCAGTAATTTCTAGAGTTGCTGATTTGATGCCCGCTTCATCACCCTCAGATTCTTCACTGAGTGCTACTTTATAGCCATGAGCTTCTGCCCAACGGGTATACATCCGCAGCAGCATAAATGCCCAATCTTGAGCATCTGTACCACCCGCACCAGCATTAATTGTCAACACTGCCCCTTCCGCATCGTAGGGGCCAGAGAGTAGCTGTTGTAACTCCCACTGGTCAAGATCACGGTTGAGTTTAGTGATAGTAGATTCTGCTTCTTGCAGTAGGGACTCGTCGGTTTCTAACTCCAACAGTTCCACCACTGCTTTAGTATCTTCTAAACTAGCTCGCCACTGGTTGTAAGTATCCAAGTGGGATTTGAGATCGTTAAGTTCTTGCAGGGTTTTTTGGGCTTCGGGTTGATTTTCCCAAAACTCTGGCTGTGCGGATATTTGTTCTAAGTCGTGAATTTTCGCTGTCAGTGCAGGTACGTCAAAGATAGTCCTGGGTTTTACCCAGGCGGCTAGACAACGTTTCGATTTCGCGTTTGAGTTCTAAGACTTCCATAGTGCTTGCTAAATTTAGAGCTACTTGGATAGATTTTCTAAGTTTGCTCTTTAGATTTTATTTGTTTTTTTGATTTTAGCGGCTGTTGAGTCAGTTCTTGTGCTTTGACTACATAATTGTATTGGAGAAATAACTTACCATATCTCACGGCAATGAAAAAACCGTGGCTACTGACTTTGCACCACGGTTAAAAATTTATTAAATTTTGCTATTTATCGTTGCTTAATCGCGGCCATTGAGGGCAATCAGCAACCGTAAGATAAAGATAAACAAGTTGATGTATGTCAGGTACATCGACAAAGCCGCAGGTAGGTATTGATCGTTGCGGTAAGTACGGGGCAGGATGTAAAAGTCTACAACGGATACGCCCACAAACAGAAATACGCCTAAACCAGAAATGCCAATTTCTAGCCAAGTTGGGGTATAAACACCAAACAAAGCAAAGAGAAATTGGACTGCACAAACCACCAGCAAGGCAATAACACCGAGACTGATGGTTTTGCTCAAAGCCATTCCGTCTTGTTCAGACAGATTTGAACCAATTTGACGGGCAACAATAAAGGTGACACCACAACCGAGGGCGGCTATACCAATGCCTTGAATACCAACACCTTGGGTTCTTAAGGCGACAAATACTAAACCACTGAGAGTATACCCAGATAAGAGGCTATAGGTTGCTAATAAAGGCAGGGCAATAGCTTTTTTGCCTTTTTCAGCAACATTTTGGGCAACAAAGAAGAGAATTAACTCTAGAATTACCGCACCAATAAAGGTAGGGAAGAAAATTCCAGGGTTTGTACGGATAACGCCTAAACCACCATAGGTGCCTAATGCAGTTAAAACCAGACCACCACCAACGTAAGGTAGGGCGTTGGCAATGACATTAGGGCCAATGAGGGCTTGTGTTTTAGCGTCTCGGATAGCTTCACGAAAGTTACTTGTATTGCTCATACTTGAGTTTTTCGCTGGAAAAAATGCTGTATATTCCTATTGTTACCAAGATTTTCATTGAGCAGCTAGGGTATTTTGTTAGAAAAATCGGCGTTAATTGTTGATCAATACATTTTGTCTGAGATATGCGCCACTATGGGTCTTGAATGGTAGAAGTGAATTACTCAAATTCAGCAATACTAAAAAACCATTTCGAGAAATACATTTTCACCACACAATACACCCTTCTATTAAGAGAATATTAGATGCTGTTTTGATGTTGCTCAAGCCAACAAAGTCTTGAGAATGTTGGTTTTAGCTTTTGGGCTGAACTTTTGCGAATTTATATATGCTTCTGGTTTAGGTATTTTATTAATTTTTATAATCAACGATTTATTAAGCAAATATTAAAATTAATGTTCTGCTACGATTTTTATTTCTAGAGAGATATTTAAGTTAAGCCAAAAATTAAGGCTGTGGAGTTTTTCTCTATTGCTTATCTAGGGCTAAATCCTTGGGTATAAGCCAAGCATTTAACCACGAAAATAGCTAGAGTTATTCGCAAAAAATAAACATTAATTAACTCAGCAAGTTTATAGATAAAACAAAAATCAGCGGCAACAACAGAGTCTGTAAAATCGTGCGTAAAAACACTGAATGCCCGAGATAGCGGCGAATTAAGTTCAGTGGAACGACGATGGTTTAATCAGCGTGGTCTAAGGAAAATAATTACAGCTTTGAAGAACATATACGCAACTCCGTTTTTTCAGGAAAAGGAGTTAATACAAAGGAATTGATATGGCAGCAATTGAGTCTTCTATGCGAATTGATGGGATAGAGTTATTACACTTATACCACCAGAATCCCTCAATTAAACTTCGTAATCAACTTGTACAGTTACATACTGGCTTAGTGCGGAAGATGGCTCATAAATTCAGCCATCAATGTAATGAACCTTATGAAGATTTAGAACAAATCGGTTATTTTGGTTTAATTAGGGCCATTGAGCGTTTTGATCCTAGTCAAGGATATGCGTTTAGTTCCTTTGCTGTGCCATATATTCGCGGTGAGATGCTGCATTTCTTGCGCGATCGCAGTACGCTATTAAAAATCCCTCGTCGTTGGCAAGAACTTTACAATGAAGGACAAAAGATCCGCAAAGAATTAGCTTTGGCTTTGGGTCGTCCTCCCAAAGATTCAGAAATTGCTAAGGTACTGAAGGTATCTGTGCAAGAATGGCAAGAAACTAAGTTAGCTGCACAAAATCGGATGCCTTTGAGTTTGGATGCTACAGCAGTTCACTATGTTGATTGTCAAATAACTTTAGGTGAAGCTCTTCCTTGTCCTCGTTCTGCTGTGATGCAACAACAAGAAGAAGAACGCCAACAACTCCAAGGGGCAATCAATATGCTAGAAGACAAACCCCGGATGGCAGTAGAAATGGTCTTCTTAAAAGAACTTTCACGCAAGGATGCTGCTAAAAATATTGGTACTAGTCCAATGACCGTAACACGGTATTTGCAAAAGGGCATTAATGATTTGATCAATTATTTGCAACCACAAGTAGTGGCATCAGGGTCTTGATGTTCGATACTACAAAATTTTTGACAGGAAAACTCCATAACTCAAATCGCTTCTAACAAATAAACCAAGTTCTGGATTTAAGTATTTAGACAAGATTAATTAAACACATTGTTTTCCTGTTAATAGTTCTCTTGCTCAGTTAATGAATTTAATCTTGCCCAACCACTTATTATATTGAATGCTTCATATTGGTAATAATGGGCTTGATATTCAGGGTGCCGTCTCCGAAAAAGCTTCACTATTCAAATAAATTTTAGGAATTTAAGCCTGCACGTTGAAAGATAGCATTAGGGGTAATTTCTAATTCTGGTAACAAATCATCAGTCATTACTTGATGATGGCGATACGTTATAGGTAAGGAAGCTGGGGCAAAGACAGTAATAGTTCTAGCTTTTGTATCGACTACCCAAACACGCAAAACACCTGCTTTGAGATAATCTGTGGCTTTTTCGGCCATATCTCCAAAAGTTTGTCCGGGTGAGATAATTTCAATCACTAATTCTGGTGCAACCGGACAAGCTTCATCTTGCAACCAATCAGCCGCAAGACAGTTATAAGAAACATAAGTTAAATCAGGTATAGGCATCCAATCTTGTTGATTTCGGGTTAATTTGATTGCCCACTCAACTACAACCCGGCCTTTTTTCTCTGCCCATATAGACAATATTATAAATAAAGCGCCAGTCGTCGCACCATGAAAAAATTTTGGTGACATTTCATCATTTTTATATTTCGGAACAGCTTGACCATCAATAAGTTCGTATTTGATATCTCCTACAGGCAGTGCAAGAAACTCTTCCACAGTTAAACGTTGATTAGAAGACTGAACCATAGTGATGAAATGTCTAGAATAGACTAACTACCGTGATTTTAGATCAGCGATCGCACCTCTGGTCATGGCAGCAATGGCTTTATCTGTTGCTTTTGGCAAATGATAATACTTACCTCCGGCTGTTTGGGCTAGTTCTTTGGCAAAACCAGTGGAAACAAATTTACTTTCGGTATCAATTACCAATAGTTGCATTCCCAAAGCCCGAAATCTGCCAGCAATTTCTAATAACTCGCCTTTGATATCCGGTTTTTCTCCTGCTTCTTGAGGTTCACCTAAAGAACGCGCTAAGGGAATATTCCCCCGGCCATCAGTAATTGCGACGACGACAACTTGCCCAATATCGCCACTCATCCGAGCATTTAAACCAACGCGCACAGCTTGGGTTAAACCATGCGCTAAGGGTGAACCACCGCCACAGGGTAATCTTTCTAGACGGTTTTTTGCTAAAGCAATAGAACGTGTTGGTGGTAATAAAACTTCCGCCTGTTCTCCTCGGAAGGGAATCAACGCTACTTGGTCGCGGTTTTGATAAGCTTCTGTTAGCAGTTGCATTACCGCACCCTTAGCTGACTGCATCCGGTTCAAAGCCATCGAGCCAGAAGCATCTACCACAAATACTACCAACGCTCCCGCTTTACGTACCAAGCGTTTCGAGCGAATATCACCTTGCTCAACAATTACCTTTTTGTTTGGCTGTCTTTCACGCCGAGCTTTTTGGTAGGGTGCGGAGGCTCTCAGAGTCGCATCTACGGCAATGCGCCGGACTTTTCCTTTGGGTAACATTGGCTTAACGTAACGTCCCCGGTCTTCGGAGAAGATGATGCTGCGACTCCCAGATTTGCCTTGACGCTGGGACATTTGAGCAAAGTACAGCACACTTTCATCTAGAATCACGCCTTCCGGATCAAAGATAAATTCTTCGGGGATGCTTGGTGGTTCTTGGTTTTCTGGTTCTTCTGGTTGCTCTTCTTCTTTGTCGTTTTCCTCTTCCTCTTGTTGGTCTTGTTCCGACTCGTCTTGACTTTGTGGTGGTGGGGGAGGTGGTGGTGGTGGTTGGTCGGGTGGTGGTGTTTGAACTACAGTTGCCCGTGGTACAATTACTAGTTCTACAGCCCGACGTAAATCTTCGGCGTTGACGGTGGTGCGCCCTTCTAAGGCGGCGGCGGCTTTGGCAACGCGCACAGCAAATAACTCAGCGCGGTGTCCTTGGACAGCACCACGAATGGCTTCATTGACTAAGTAAGCAATTTGGTCGTGGGTGATGACGACTTCTTTTAACCATTCCCGCGCCAGGATAATTTGGGTTTTTAGACCGTCGAGGTCTTCGTCGTATTGCTGGAGAAATTCTTGGGGAGATTGGGAAAAGGCGATCGCTTGTTCAACTGCTTGAACTCGTTGATCTAGACCGAGTACACCATCAGCAGAAAGGGCGATCGCAATTCTATCCAGTAAATGTTCTCTCAGTGCGCCTTCTTCGGGGTTGTAGGTAGCAATAAATAACGCTCTGCAAGGGTGCTGAAAACTAATACCTTCGCGCTCAATTTGGTTGCGACCTTCGGATAATACTGTTAAAAGTTGATTTGATATCTGGTCATCTAATAAATTGATTTCATCTACGTACAGTACACCGCGGTGAGCAGAGGCGAGTAACCCAGGCTGAAAAATGGTATCTCCTTGTTTAACCGACTGTTCCACATCCACAGAACCTAACAGTCGGTCTTCCGTGACTCCGAGAGGAATCTGCACAAACGGCGCAGGAATGATTTGTGTAGGGACATCCTGAATCTCTTTTTCGGCGTACTCTGCCAACAATAAATTATCCCATTCATCGGGGCGGGTGGGATCGCAGTTGCTAATTGAACCTGGAACAACTTCAATTGGGGGGATGAGGGCGTGGATAGCACGCGCCATGACAGATTTTGCCGTACCGCGACGACCTGCGATCGCCACTCCCCCCAAACCAGGATCGACCGCTGCTAACAGCAAGGCTAATTTTATCGCTTCTTGACCGACTACGGCAGTCAAGGGAAAGGAGGCGACGCTTGGAGTGATAGTAGGCGCAGGCATTGTTTACAAAAATGATGATGAAGGCAGGAGGTGAGGCAGCCCCCGTCTTGGCGGTTCCCGTCGATGGGGGACTGCCGAACCCGAAGGGCAGGAGGCAGGAGGTAAGATTTTTTAAAATTATTTCTGCTCTGCTTGACTGGTCTCGGTTTTTAGCATATCAATTTCTGGCGCTATCTTGCCTACTCGCTAATCTAAACTAAATGGAGTGAATTCTATTTGTCCAAATAGCATATTTTTGTCTACTGCTGACAAAATTTTATGATTAGAGCGTTGGCGCAGCCCGCCGTAGGCATCGCTATTTAAACAACGACAAACTAATTGCGCCACATCGGCACGATGGATACTGCCAACAACGCGTGTGTCTTCGGTTAAAATGCCATTGCCTGTGGCGGGTTCTGTTTTCAGCCCACCTGGACGAATAATAGTATAGGTGAGTCCACTGGCAATTAAATATTGTTCGGCTTTGTCTTTTTCGACTAAAACTGATTGCAGTGCAGCTAATGCTTGTGGAGATAATGCACCAATACTATTACCAGTACCAATGGAAGTCACTAGAATAAATTTTTGGACTCTGGCTTTGATTGCAGCATCGATGAGATTTTTATTAGCCAGGTAATCTGGTTTTTCTTTGTCTGTGGGTAAACCGCCAATCGTACTAATTACGGTATGGATTGGTTCATTGGTAATCATGGCTGCTTCCACATCATTAACATGCAACGCATCACCGATAACTACCTCAACACCTGTTGCTGTTAATTCAGCCGCAGCCGATTCATTTCTCAAAAGTGCTTTGACTGGGAGTTGCTGTGCTGTTAAACAGTTGGCAATTTCTCTACCAACGCCACGACTTGCCCCAGCCAGAAAAATGTATGATTCACTTGTCATGATTAATTGCTGAATTAGTAATTACTTTCGCTCCAGGGATTTTATCAAAGTTAGGACTTACGCAAAAAAACGAAAAGTTCAAATTTTAGCGCAGTGTTGAGGGGTATGAGAGTTTACTTCGACTGCGTTCAGTAACCAGGGCGTAGGTATTTAAAACCCTTACACCCCCATAACCTTACCTCCACACACCCAGTCTCAACTAATTAATCCCATCGTAGGAGGTATTTTTGCTGATGATCATGCGAATCTAGTCAGTAACTCTATATAGAGCAAGACTGATGACTAAAAAATCTCAAGATGTAAGAGTAATATCTACCACACGAATTTGGGGAATCACAGTGGGTATTTTAGCAGTTTGTATTCCCCTTTCTGCTGTGACTAGAAGTGGTGCGCTACTTCCTTTAGCTGCTATTGGTGGTGCTACAGCCGGGACAATCGCTATATGGCGTGCTGATGATAAGAAATCAAAAGCTGCTTCTTTACAACCACAGCAATTGAAACTATTAGAGCAAAGAATCGCTAATTTAGAAACGATAGTGAGTAATGAAGAATTTGATTTACAGAAAAAAATTAAACAGCTAGAATCAAGCGATCGCAATCATCATTCTATTTCCTAAATCTCTATTACATCAAGCATTTTTGCAGCTTTTTAGTATACACAATTATGGAAAATATTTCTGCAACTTTGAGAGCATAATCTCAATAATTTAGCAAAATATAGTTATCATCAGCCTGAATTTGAGGAACTATGCTAATAACTGCCAAATTCTGTTTAAATCATCCTCGTCTGAACTAATATTACTGTTTCCTAGAAACAGTATCTTATTCTCTAGTTTCGATAGAATTATTTGACATCATTTAATTCTATCTAACTCATACCAAGTGCTGATTTGAGATTGTCGGAAAAAAGTTTGAACTAAAAGTTTCTCTCAACAATCTCTAAGCAGCTTGCTGATCCCAGATTGGTATCAATTAGATCATTGTGACTAGATTTAAATGATGTTCTCACACTGAATTTTACAGATACATATCCATAAATGTGTTCTGTTAGACTGCGAAGATTACCGAATTTTTATTTTACTAGAAGTTATAAACTTGAGTCATTGCGTTGGTATAGCTTACCGTAGGTATGCAACATTGTGCCGTTGGAATGCAAATGGATTGGATTAGCTTACTCAAAGCCCAGCAAGCTGATTTCCTTCAACGTGTGAAAAAACCTAAAACTTACGACTTATCTTTATTAGACAGTCAAGTTAAAGGTTGTCACAGCGAAATTATGGCATTTTGGGGTGATTCATTGGCAAAAATTCAAGAATTTTCGCGCCACCAAGCCGAAATTCTCGCCAAGAATCCGCCGCCTATACCGCCAGAATATCCCGAACCGCCTGATAGGGTGATTCCTTACCCTAAACACTTTCAACAACAAGCAGAAGATTATCTTTTGCGAGAGCAAATTGTTGAACAAGTGATGGCGGAACGGTTAGGTAAATTAGTGAAAAAGTTGCCCCAAGACACTATCCAAAATATGGTGTTAGATGATGAAGGCAATTTACGTGGTGAAAGTAAATTTACATACTTCCTGGCTGATAATCCCAAACAGAGTGTGTTAGTTTATGCTGCCGATGGAGAAAGTTTTAACGGTATCAAGAAAGATAAAATTAGGTGGTCAGTCACGCAAGATGATTTACTCAACCACCAAGTATTAATTTTCTTGTGTCTGTTTTATCCATCTAATGGCAAATTAGGCTATGAAAAGCACGCTGTAATTGCTGGCTTTTTGCCTAGTTATCAACTGGAATTCACAGAAACTAAATTATCTGTTACTCCTAGTAACTTGTTATATGCGGGGGGATTAAGTTGGTATTTAGAGTCATTAACAGCGAAAAAGACTACTAAAAAAGATATATTGCCGACAGTTGAAGAGCAAGCGATCGCGGAAAACATTCAAATTGTTTCATCAGATCATCCCCAAAAAGAAATCATTGGTGATTGGGAATTTTGGCAGACATTAAAAGGTCATACAAAAGGTATTCATTGCCTTGATTTTACTTCTCGCTGTCACAATGGCAATGTCATGCCAATTTTAGCTAGTGGGAGTCGCGGTGAAACAAGATTATGGGATTTAAGCAAAGGCGAATTAATTGATACATTATCCGAATATCCTTGGATAGCATCAGGGTTAGTGGATGACGTAAATTCTATATCTTTCAGCCCCGATGGTCATACATTAGTCAGTGTAGGCGCAGACTCTACAGTAAAAATTTGGCACGTCGGCGCACCAGAATTAATCGATATTTTGCACAAACATAATGGCGTGGTGCGCTGTACGGCTTTTACCCCCGATGGCCGGATGGTTGCTACTGGTGGAGATGATCGAAAAGTGCTGTTTTGGGATTTAATGTATCGTCAGGTAGCGATCGCTTTATCTTTAGATGATACAGCTGCCCACTCTCTAGCTTTGAGTCCAGATGGCAAAACCCTGGTAACTGGTAGTTACCGCAAAATTAAAGTCTGGAAAACAGCCCAACTCTCAGAATGTAAAACCCTACAAGAAATCGAACCACTGCACAGCTTAACCGGACATTCTCACATTGTGCGTTCCTTAACCATCAGTGCGGATGGCGAGTGGCTAATTAGTGGTAGCTGGGATCAGACAATTAAAATCTGGCATTTAGAGACAGGCAGATTAATTCGTACCCTTAAAGGACATACTGATCGAGTATATGCGATCGCCCTCAGTCCAGACGAACAAATCATCGCCAGCGGGAGTGCAGATAAAACCATTAAACTATGGCATTTCAACACAGGAGAATTACTTGGCACATTTACCGGACATAGCAATATAGTTACAGCCTTAGCCTTCACCACTTCCGGTGATATGTTAGTCAGCGCCAGCTTAGATAAGACCATTAAAATCTGGCAGCGTAGTTAATAATTACAATGGATTTTATCGCTATCTCTCCAGCTAATGTACTAGCCTCCTATTCCCTACAGGTAAGGGCGTAGCCTTCGCCCTTACTGAGATTTTTTCAAAAATCAAATCAGACTCCTATATGCTTGAATTTAATATTCAGCCACAGGCAGGTGGATGGTTTACTTTCCCTGAAAATGTTGGTTACGAAAGATATCAACCACTTGACTATCCATCAAAAATCATTGAGGGAAGAGATGTTTGCTATATAGAAGTTTGTGGCTGTGAAATATCATTTTCTTATGAAATGCACGGCATTCATGTTGTTTTTGAGTCGGGTATCATAACAGAAGAAAAAGCTTTTGCGATTGTGACATCAATCAGTCATCGTTTAGCAAACATCACAGGACAGCCAACTGTTGTTTATGAAAGTTAAGTAGCAGCCAATTATTAGTAAAATAAATGTAGATTGGGTGAAACTAAGTGTAACCCAACAATGCCAAGATTACCAAAGTTGAGTTGTGCGATCGCTGCCAACCGTACCAAAATTAATAAAATTGCAGCTTTTCAACCAAAACTTTCTGCCCACTTTTAAAATTAGAACAGTCTAACTTTGTCGTCAGTCGGAAGTTTAACAAATCATAGCGAGGTTTACCATCTGGATGATTAGCTCTTGGTGGGATATCGAGTGCTTCGATTGAACAACCGCCAATTGTCGAATCTGGAGTTACCCTAAAACTCACCCCTGGTAACTCAAAGTGCTTGACTACGATATTCCGCAAATTACGAGAATGCTGAATAACAAACTCCACTTCAACTTCGATATCAGCTAGAAATTCCATCTTTTCTACACTTAGTAAAATAAATAAATGTAGGTTGGATGAAACTCAGTGTAACTTAACAATGCCAATATTATCAAAGTTGAGTTGTGCGATCGCTCCAATCAATCTACCATATAAAAATTAACAGGAGAGATGACAATGGTCAGCAGCCTGAAAGAACTAATTGATGAGCCAGAATTGGGTCATAGTAACGACCCGGAAGAAAGGTTTATCAGTAGTGGTGTGAGTTGGGACAGCTATGAATCGCTATTGACGAAACTAGAAAATAACTCTCATTACCGTGTTAATTATTTAGATGGAATATTAGAAATCGTGTCACCCTCAATCAGACATGAAAAAATCAAAACGAATTTAGGTATGCTGTTAGAGCGTTTTTTCTATAGCAAGCGCATTCGGTTTGTACCGATGGGAAGTTCTACTTTTAAAAATAAAGTAAGAAAAGCTGGTGTAGAACCAGACGAGTGTTATTGCATAGGCGAAGAGAACAAAGTACCAGATTTAGCGATAGAAGTAGTTTTGACCAGTGGTAGTGTGAGCAAACTAGAAATTTACCGAAGATTAGGAGTTGCAGAAGTCTGGTTTTGGGAGAGAAACCAGTTTAAGTTATACCATTTACGAGACAATTCTCAGCAAGAGCAAGCCACTGTTTACCCTGATACTTATGGGTATGAACCTATCTCTCAAAGTGAGATACTGCCAGAATTAGATATTTCTTTGTTAGAACAATGTTTGACAATTTCAGATTCAATTCAAGCTATTGATGAATTTGAGCAAGGATTGAAAGCAGCCGATGAGCCAAAGTAATAGAGATACGTATAGTTAATTTTTGGTTTACGTCTATCTAGAGAACTAACTTTAACTAAATTTATTATACATATAGTAGGACGATATATTAGTAGTGAACTATTTAAACTACGGTCAGCAAATATTAAGTTTGTACAGAACAAAAATTTGTTTTGTTCTTAATTGCAAAATTAAACACAGTATTTAAACCGGAGGTAAATAATCATGAGTGAAAACTCTACTTTACTCCAAGAATTAGACACTGAAGCATCTGAATTTATCAGTGGCGGTCAACGTCGTCCTAGAGTTTTTTATGCCTGTCCCAGAGACAGATATGTCACCAATGCTGATGGTTATTACTGGTTCCGAGGCAGAAGGGGATGTCAGGAAGTTCCCTACGATGACGCACCCAGAAGAGTTAGACGTGAAGTTGAGAACTTTAGAGGAAATTTTGACTAATCCCTGGTTTTTTGTAAGGTAGGCATTAAATACTATATTCTGGATTTATTGAGGTTTTACGAGAGAATGTCTACCCTACAAATACGCATCAAAATTTAGGAAAAATCACATCTAGTGACAGAACAAAAAAGAGCCAGTGCTGCCTAGAAAATTCAGCACTGGCTTTTATTGTAAATGTCCGCAGGGCGGTAGGGAAAAGGGAAATTTGTTAGTAATGAGTACCTGTTTTGCGATGATTAATTGCTGTCACCGCATCCGGTTTAATTAATTTACCGTTGTCAACAGTGGCGTAAACTACCCAATGGTCGCCACATTCCATACGTTGTTCAACTGAGCATTCGACGTAGGCGAGAGCATCGGTCAGAACTGGAGAGCCATTATCAGCAGGAGTAGTGCCGAAAATGGCAAATCTGTCTTCGCCAGGTGCGAAATTCTTGCGAAAATGCTTCATGTATTCTTGTTGATTGCCTTCCGCTAGGATATTTAAGGCAAACTTACCGCCAGGATACATCAAAGATTCTATGGCGCGTTCTTTGGCGATCGCTACAGTTAAACCAGGCGGATTGAAAGTGGCTTGTGATACCCAAGCGCCCAGCATTCCGGTAGAAACGTCGCCTTGCTTGGCGGTGATTACACAAACTGAACCTACAATGCGACCTACAGCTTGTTCTACCGGGGTTGCAGCTTGTTGAGGAACGCGGACTTTTCTGGCTTTTTTCAAGTTTTGGGCGAAGTCTGTACCGAGTTCTTCGCAGAATTTGAGGGTAACATCGTCGGGTTTGAATTTAACTTTCAAAGTTTCAAAACCCAGGCGATAGCCAGCATCCCGCAATTTACCTTCAATCATTTCCACGGCTTCACCACTCCAGCCGTAGGAACCGAAGACACCCGCAACTTTGTTATTATCACCAACTTTTAAGACAATTCCCAAAGCACTGTGAATCGGTGTAGGTGCATGACCGCCGATGGTAGGCGAACCGATAATGAAACCGTCTGATTTTTCTACCGCTGCTTGGATTTCTTCAGAACTGGCAAATTCGCAGTTGATGGATTGAACTTCAACGCCACCCTTAGTTAATCCCAGGGCGATCGCTCGTGCTAATGTGGCGGTATTACCGTACGCTGAGGCGTATAGTAGTGCAACAGAAATTTCTCGATCTCTTTGAGAACGGCTCCAGTCTGCGTAAGCTTGGGTCAGTTCAATTAAGCTAGTGCGAACTATCGGCCCGTGACCAACCGCATACATTCTCACTTGGAAATCGGAAATTTTTTCTAAAGCGGCTTCGACGTGCTGCGCCTGGGGAGCCATCAAACAGTTGTAGTAGTAGCGTTGGTCTTCTTTGATTTGTTCCCAATTATCATCAAAGACTTCATCACCGCAGACATGTGCGCCGAAAAGTTTATCAGTGAACAAAATTTGCGTTTGCTGGTCGTAGGTGCAAAGACTTTCTGGCCAGCGGGGGTTGGGAGTGGGGAAGAATTTTAATACATGACCTTTCCCTAAATCTAGGGTTTCTTTCCCCCGCATCACCAAAATATTTAAATTGTCATCTGGGAAAGCCGCCTTTAAATTAGCCGAACCAGGTAGCGAACAAACAAAGGTAATTTGGGGAGCCGCTTCCAGCAATGCTTTGAGGGTTCCCACTCGGTTGGGGCTAAAATGTCCCAGAATAACGTAATCTAATTTTTTCAAATGGATGGTTTGCTGTAACGCTTCCAAAAAAATTGTAGTGAAGGTATCAGCAGGTGGGTCAATAATCGCAGTTTTATCACCTTCCAGGACATAGCAATTAGAGGTTGTACCTCTTTCTAATGCGTATTCAATTTCAAACCGCAAACGTGACTGACTACGCGCTCTGAGAACTCTAGTGTTTGTCGCAATGGGAAAAACCTGTACGTCACGGGGTTTGGAATTGCTCATAGGTGTTGGGTGATGTGGAGATAAAAAGGGGAAAAACCGAGCTTTAACGGATTGAATAAAGCGAGTGAATGAATTGGAAGATTGCATAGATTTGTTAAATATTGGCAGCAGGGAAGATGGAGTGCAGGAGTATAGGATGCAGTAGTGACAGAACTATCTTTTACCTTCTGCCTTCTGCCTCCTGCCCTTCGGGTTCAGCAGTTGCTCATGGGGGAAACCCCCAAGACCGCACTGCTTCACCTCCTACCTTCTTTAGTAGTAATTACCTACTTTGCGATGGCGAACTGCGGTTAAACCATCGGGTTTGGAAACACGACCGTCTTGGACTGTGCAGTATAAAATCCAGTGGTCGCTGCACTCCATACTGCTTTGCACTTCACATTCCATGTATGCGAGAGCATCTGTCAAAATGGGTGAACCGTTTTTAGCGGTTTGGGTTTTTACACCTGCGAATCTATCAGCACCGGGATGTAGACGCTTGAGGAATTGCTTTTTCAGTTCTTGATAGTTACCTTCTTCTAAGACGTTCAGCACAAAGCGATCGCCTATTTGCATCAAAGCATCAATGGCGCGGTCTTTGGCAACGGCAATTGTAAATCCTAACGGTTGTAAGCTGGCTTGGCTCACCCAAGAAGCCAACATTGCACTACTGACATCACCTTTTTTGGTAGTGACAATATACAAGCCGTTGCTAATCCGTCCTAGGGCTTTTTCCATGTTCACATCAAGGGCTTTGATTTGCTTGATGTTACGTTCACGGGTGACGGCTTGCCCTAAGTCTGTGCCGGCTTCAGTACATAATTGATATGTAGATGCAGAAGGAGCTTCTTTAATCCGAATGGCTGGGAAAGCTTCTTTGACACCGGAGTCGAGAAATTTCCGGCGGAGGGTATCGACTGGTTCATCATCGCCACCAAAGCATTCAAACAAGCCAAAGAATTGTTTGTCTTTAGCAACGGAAATTAAAGAACTGATCCCAGCTTGAGCAGCAACGGAGGTAGAAGGAGGCATCCCAATGATAATACCTGCGGCTCTACCTGCGAGTTCTTGAATTTCTTGGGCTTCGGCGGTGCTGATGTCGAGCATTTCTACACCAACGCCAGTTTTTTGAATCCCTTCAGAAATGGCTTGACCGAGGCGATCGCTATAACCATAATCAGAAGCGTAGAATAAGCCAACGGTGGTAAGGGCTGTGGCTTGTCTTTGGCTCCAGTTTTGGTAACACTCGGTGAGGATATCTAGATGATGATAAAGTAAAGGCCCGTGACCGTTTGCGATGATTTTAATCTTGCCGAGTTCGCCCATCCGCTTCATTGCATTTAGCAGCGATCGCGCGTTCGGCCCCATGAGACAGTCATAATAAAACCTAAAGTCAGCTTCGATCGCTTCTAAATCTTCATCAAAAGTGCGATCGTCACAAAAGTGCATCCCAAAAGCATCGCAAGTATAGATGGTTTGGGTTTTGCGATCAAAACTAAAGATGGTGTCAGGCCAGTGCAAATTAGGCGCACTCACAAATTCTATTTCGTGACCTTTGCCAATATCAATGCGATCGCCACTTTTGACAATCCGCTTGGAAAAGGGGTCATGTACCAAACCTTCCAAAAATTGTAGGGCAATTTTAGAAGCTAAAACAGTGGCTCGCGGTGCTAATTGCAATACATCTTCTACCAAGCCACTATGGTCTGGCTCTGTGTGGCTGACAATAATGTAATCAATAGTCTTGGGGTTGACGATACTTTTGAGCGTGTCTAAATACAGTTGGCGAAATTTCTGGTGGGAAGTGTCAATTAAAACTGTTTGTTCGCCCCGAATTAAATAAGAATTGTAAGTCGTACCGTTTTGCAATCCGAATTCGATATCGAAGCGATCGCGATCCCAGTCAAGACAGCGAATCGCCGTGGTGTTTGGGGCAATTTCTACAGTTTGGACAGTAAGCCGATGCTGAACATTTTCTGCGATCGCTACCATTATTCGTCTCCGAGCGCAAATATTTAGTAATCTTTCTCTGCCCCCATTGTGCGACTAAATCATTTTTAAAGTTGTAATGAAGACTAGTTTTCAAAAATTAGCAGTTGTATCAATTATTGCTATTTTCCAGCATTATTTTTAACTCAGAATATTCTTTGTAAATCTCTCACAGCAAGGGTATCACGTTTTAAATGTTAATATTTATTGGCATAATTTAAAATCCCTAACATATCATACATAACTTATTTTTTTGACCAGATTTCCGTAACAAAAAGCATAGATTTCAACACCGATGTGTTTAAAATCAGAGTATGCTGTACTGATAATTTCGGATTTACTTTTAAAACATCTACTTACTCTCGGTTGTTAATATTTAATTTCTAGCTAACTTTGAGACAGAGAAAATAATGGCTTTGTTAATGCGGGAATCTAATCAAGCTCCCCTTCATCAGTTGACAAAGATCAGTGGGAAACCCTTTGCGCCTTTAAATACTGAATGGGTGAGTTGTCGTGTATGTGGTGCGTGGATGCAGTTTCTTGGTCAGATTGACTTAGAAGCAACGATCATAAAAGGGATTTGCGATCGCAAACAGCTACTCCTTCTATTTATGTGTAGTAATAACCCTGGAATGTGTGATGAATGGGATGCTGATTTGGGAGGTAATGCAGCAATACTAGTTTCTAAAACTAACCTGACAAGTCTTGAACCACCTTGTGATCAAGAAGAGTTTCTTTCAGAAGAAATTTTGTTAACACTGGATGAGTGCGACGATTCGGCAGACACTTATTGTGATATTTTGAACCAATTTCAATATCAAATATGCGGCAAAATTGGTGGTGAACCTCTGTGGATTCAAGATGATGAAACTCCGATTTGTAGTTGTGGAGCTAGGATGAAGTTTGTAGTTCAGTTGGAACCCAGTACCGCATTCGATTTTGGTGATTCTGGTTCTGGATATGGCTTTGTGTGTTCAGTATGCCAACAAGGGGCGAAGTTTCTTTGGCAATGTTGCTAAATAGCTATTTTTCCGAATACAGCCAAGTATTTATATGTATACATGAATAGCGCTGGGTGCAAGATGTAAAGTGAAAGACTTAATGACAGGATGTTTGAAATATCATCCTGTCATTAGATCCCCCTAAATCCCCTTTTCAAGGGGGACTTTGATTCTAGTTCCCCCCTTTTTAAGGGGGGTTAGGGGGGATCGAAACGCTACTAGGCAACTTTATCAGACTTGTGTGTACACCGTAGCTTTTTAAGGGGGGTTAGAGGGGATCGAAATCCTGTGAGAAAAATAATTATCTATCTTGTTGCGCCCATATACGGGTGGGAAGACCCCAAACGTAGATAAAGCCTTCGGCGGCTTTGTGGTCAAATTGGTCTTCTGCGCCGTAGGTGGCTAAGTCGGGGGTGTAAAGTGTGTTGTCACTCCAGCGACCGACTATGGTGGCGTTACCTTTGAACAGTTTCACCCGCACGGTTCCTGAGACGCGCTCTTGTGTTTGGTGAATGAAAGCATCTAGGGCGGCTTTTAGGGGACTGTACCACAAACCGTTGTAGACCAATTTGGTATAAGTGTCTTCTATACCGCGCTTGTAGTGGGTGACATCTGCGGTTAAGGTGAGGCTTTCTAAATCACGGTGGGCTTGAATTAGGACGATCATGGCTGGTGATTCATAGATTTCCCGTGATTTGATTCCTACCAAGCGGTTTTCAATCATGTCAATGCGACCGATGCCATGATTGCCTGCTAACTCGTTGAGTGTTTCAATTAATTCAACGGGGTTTTTGGCTGTACCGTTGACAGTTGTGGGGATACCTTTAGTAAAGCCAATTTCAATATATTCTGGCTCATGGGGAGTATCTGCGATCGCTTTCGTCATTTGATAAATTTCTTCCGGGGGTTCGGCGGCTGGATCTTCCAACACACCCGCTTCAATACTGCGACCGAGCAAGTTTTTATCAATACTGAAAGGTGAAGATTTTTTCACAGGTGCAGGAATGCCAAACTTTTCCCCGTATGCAATGGTTTCTTCCCGGCTCATTCCCCATTCCCGCGCTGGTGCTAAAATTTTCAGACTGGGATTTAAGGCTGCACAGGAAACGTCAAAACGTACCTGATCATTACCCTTACCAGTACAACCATGTGCGATCGCATCAGCACCATATTTCTCTGCTGCTTCTACTAATATCTTGGCAATTAAAGGACGAGCCAGCGCCGTTCCTAGAGGATAGCGATTTTCGTAAAGTGCATTGGCTTGAATCGCCGGGAAAGCGTAATCTTTAACAAAGCTGTCTTTGACATCAATTACCAGAGACTCACTAGCACCCGACTTGAGAGCCTTTTCTTTAATTGGCTCTAATTCATCTCCCTGGCCTAAATCTGCTGCGAGAGTAATCACCTCCTCCACACCCCATTCTTGCTTGAGGTAAGGAATGCACACAGAAGTATCTACACCACCTGAATAAGCTAAGACAACCTTTTTGGCGCGACCCATTGGTTTCTCCAGTTAGGAAAACAAAGAATGACACAATATTATATCGGACTAATACAGGTAGATTTTCTAAGGTTGTGCGATCGCCCCAATGGTTATATCAATTCTCGATGACATAAAGTATATCCATCAGCCAGTGAGTTTAATCGCTGGCTGATAGTGCTGTTAGTTAACAAGCGACTACTTTCTTTTTTGGGATTGGACTAAAGTTTTGACTAACTCAACTATTGCCATAATTACAGTAGCCGTTCCGCCCATTAATAAAGAACTTAAAATTGCTGCTGCAAGAATGATTTCTGTTGGACTGTACCCGTCGCGCATCCAAGCAGAAGGTTTTTCAATTACTGGGGAAGTTGCGGGAATTAACTGTGAAGTTTGGGTGTTGTTAGAAGTGTTATTCATAGTGAACTTTGTGAAAAACTCGACTGTGTAAATCTTATTTCTGCCTTCAAAGCCGGAGATTCCTGGGAAATAGAGATAAAGTAGAAGCAAAATAGAAGATAAGTAGAATCAAGTAGATTTTTTTAGGCTGTCTATGCAATGGGATGAGTTTTTAAGACAAGAAGCGGCTACACATGAGTTATCCCCAGAGCAAACGGCGGCATTTTTAGCCAGGTTGAAAGATGAAAACTCTGGTAAAGGTGAAGCGAAACTAGCAAACGAGATTGATATTAGTGCGGCGGCGTTCAAAAAGCGTATGACTGAGGTTTATGACAAGTTTGCCAAGAGTTGTCCTGAGTTAGCTACCTCTAAACGCGGAAAGCTGGAAACATTAAAGGCTTACCTAACAGCAAAATATAGTGGTGTCAGCGATACCCAGCCAAAAAAAGAAATTCATCACAACATCCCCCCGGCTGTACCTTGGGAAAGGTTTGTGGGAAGGGAGGCGGAATTACAACAACTGCACGAGATGATACAACAATCGCAGCAAGTTGCTATTGTCGCGGTGGCGGGTATGGGCGGCGTGGGAAAAACTGAACTTGCAACCCAGTATGCTCAACAAAACTTGCAAAAATATCCTGGTGGGGTTTGCTGGTTATCAGCACCGGGTATTGATATGGGGATTCAAATTCTCAGATTTGCAGAAGCGAAGTTTAAATTTATCGCACCAGATGATAGGGAATTAGTTGATCGGGTAAAACTTTGCTGGGATAGGTGGGATGCTGGGGATGTTTTGCTGGTGTTTGATGATGTCACCGACTACAAAACCCAAGTTAAGCCTTATCTCCCTGCGAACTCATCAAAGTTTAAAACCTTGCTCACAACTCGCTTGGGGTTTGATAGAACTCTGCCACAATTAAGCCTGGGTGTTCTCAAACCATTGGCGGCGATGCAATTATTAAAGTCGCTGATGGGGAGAGAACGACTCAAAAATGAGCCTTTGGTAGCGAGGAAAATCTGTAAATTCTTGGGATATTTGCCTTTAGCTTTGGAGTTGGTGGGACGATATCTGGATACAATGCCAGATTTATCACTGCAAACACTGTTGAAGCGGTTAGAGAGAAAACGGCTGGAACATGAAGCAATGGCTAAGGCTAACCCGTTGATGCGTTATGAGTACGGTGTGGCTGAAGCTTTTGATTTGAGTTGGGAACAGTTAGATGAGAAGGCAAAAGGATTCGGTTGTGTACTAAGTTTATATGCTTTGGCTGATCTTCTTTTTGATGTGGCAAGAATAGCAGATGATGAACAGCAAGAAATTTTAGAAACAGCTATTGCTGATTTACTAAAATTGCATTTGTTACAGCGCCAAAGTCAAGGAATTTATCGTTTACATCCTCTAATTCGGCAATATTTTCAGATGAAATTGGATGAGTCAGGCAAGGCGGATGAGGTGAAGACAGTTTTTGCCACGCAGGTAGTAGAAATCGCAAAGCTAATTCCGCAAGACCTTACTCTTGATCTAATTCAACAACTCACTCCGCAGATTCCCCATTTAGCAGAAGTCACTAACCATCTAACAGCATTGATTAAAGATGAAGATTTATACTGGGCTTTCACCGGACTAGGCTGGTTTTATCAAGGGCAAGGATTATATAAGGAAGCAGAACCTTGGTTGAGTCAATGTCTAGAATTAATTAAACATCGCCTGGGAGCAGAACATCCCGATGTCGCCACTAGCCTGAATAATCTGGCAGGACTCTACGAATCGACAGGAAGGTACAGTGAAGCCGAACCCCTGCATCAGCAAGCTTTAGCACTCAGACAACGCCTGTTCGGAAAAGAACATCCCCATGTCGCCTCTAGCCTGAATAATCTGGCATTACTCTACGAATCGACAGGAAGGTACAGTGAAGCCGAACCCCTGTATCAGCAAGCTTTAGAACTGTGTCAACGCCTGTTAGGAAAAGAACATCCCCATGTCGCCTCTAGCCTGAATAATCTGGCAGGACTCTACGAATCGACAGGAAGGTACAGTGAAGCCGAACCCCTGTATCTGCAAGCTTTAGCACTCAGACAACGCCTGTTAGGAAAAGAACATCCCGATGTCGCCACTAGCCTGAATAATCTGGCATTACTCTACCGTGCGACAGGAAGGTACAGTGAAGCCGAACCCCTGTATCAGCAAGCTTTAGAACTTTTTCAACGCCTGTTAGGAAAAGAACATCCCGATGTCGCCACTAGCCTGAATAATCTGGCATTACTCTACGAATCGGCAGGAAGGTACAGTGAAGCCGAACCTCTGTTTCTGCAAGCTTTAGAACTTTTTCAACGCCTGTTAGGAAAAGAACATCCCGATGTCGCCACTAGCCTGAATAATCTGGCATTACTCTACGAATCGGCAGGAAGGTACAGTGAAGCCGAACCTCTGTTTCTGCAAGCTTTAGCACTCAGACAACGCCTGTTAGGAAAAGAACATCCCGATGTCGCCTCTAGCCTGAATAATCTGGCAGGACTCTACGAATCGACAGGAAGGTATAGTGAAGCCGAACCTCTGTTTCTGCAAGCTTTAGCACTCAGACAACGCCTGTTAGGAAAAGAACATCCCGATGTCGCCACTAGCCTGAATAATCTGGCAGGACTCTACGAATCGGCAGGAAGGTACAGTGAAGCCGAACCCCTGTATCTGCAAGCTTTAGCACTCAGACAACGCCTGTTAGGAAAAGAACATCCCGATGTCGCCACTAGCCTGAATAATCTGGCATTACTCTACCGTGCGACAGGAAGGTACAGTGAAGCCGAACCTCTGTTTCTGCAAGCTTTAGAACTTTTTCAACGCCTGTTAGGAAAAGAACATCCCGATGTCGCCACTAGCCTGAATAATCTGGCATTACTCTACCGTGCGACAGGAAGGTACAGTGAAGCCGAACCCCTGTATCAGCAAGCTTTGGCAATTTGTGAGCGTAGTTTGGGTGTAGGTCATCCCAATACTATGACTGTACGGGGAAATTATGCAAGGTTTTTAAAAGAAGCATATCGTTAGCGCAATATTTAAAAATGAAACTGTTAAGGTTCACGTAGAGACACAGAGACGCAGAGGATGGGGAGAAAGTTATATTAATTTGAAATTTGTAATTAAGGAATGTAGCATTGTTCTCTCATTTCAATCTCATAAATTCCTGCTGACATCACACCCAAATTTTCTGCATAGTGAGTACAAATCCAGGTAGAACATCTTCACCGGAAAGAGTCTGAGGTGATTTGAGAGTTTCCACATCTTTTCCCGGACGATAAATTTCTACTTCTTGGTTTTTGCGATTAATCAACCAACCTAAACGACAGCCATTTTCCATATATTCTTGCATTTTATTTTGAGTTTTCTTTAAGCTGTCATTAGGTGATAGTATCTCAATGACAAAATCAGGACACAGAGGAATAAATTTCTCTTTTTGTTCTTGAGTTAAGGCTTCCCAACGAGATTTTGCTACCCAAGAAACATCGGGCGAACGGTCAGCACCATTTGGTAAAGTAAATCCAGTTGATGAATCAAATACTTCGCCTAACTGATTTTGATCATTCCAGAACCATATTTGACCATTAGCATGAGAATTGCTTTTGCCTGTCTCTCCTCCTGTGGGTGGCATGATAATTAATTCTCCTTGGGCATTGCGTTCTAATTTTAAATCGGGATTTTCTTCACAGAGTTGATAAAATTGTTCTCTTGTGAGTTGAATTATAGAATTGAGGTTTAATGTAATGGCTGTCATAGCGTCAAAGGCAACAGAAAAAACTCACTTATCCCAATACTTTTCGGTTTAGCGTTATGAGTTCTTGCAGATCCCCCCAACCCCCCTTAAAAAAGGGGGGCTATTTTTCTGTTTACCCCCTTTTTAAGGGGGTCGCCGTAGGCGGAGGGATCTGCATCTAGGATGAATCAACCTTTATCCGAGAAGCATTGTCTATCTATTCTTAAAATAACTGTAAGTATCGAGTTTTAACCAAAAAAACTCTGGAGTATTTCAGCTTGCTTTGAGCAGTGATATTCCATAATTAAGAGACAAGTGACAGTGGAGGTGGTGATGACTGTGCAGTTATTAAGACATAAATTCACAGTGCAGCAATATCACAAAATGTTTGAGTTGGGGATTCTTAAAGAAGATGAGCGAGTGGAATTAATCCGGGGAGAAATTATTGAGATGTCTCCTATTGGGACAAAACACGCTGCTTGTGTAAAGTGCTTAAATAAACTATTGTCTAGTAAGTTAAGGGATAGAGTTCTCATTGCTATTCAAGACCCTGTGGAACTGAATGATAATTCGCAACCACAGCCAGATGTGGCTTTACTCAAACCCCGTGATGATTTTTATGCAGCCGCACACCCCCAACCTCAAGATATTTTCTTATTAATTGAAGTTGCTGATTCAACAATTATTTATGACCGAGAAGAAAAGATTCCTTTATATGCAGAAGCTAATATAATTGCTGTTTGGTTAGTAGATATTAACGAGCAAATTGTTGAAGTTTATCAACAACCAACAGCTACAGGATATCAGCATATACAAAAGTTTGCTGGTGGTGAAACTTTATCAATTCCAGGGTTTTCTGATGTCACAATTACAGTCAATGAAATCTTTGGTAGATAAATCACTACCTCTTTCCTCTCCCTCTGTGTTCTCTGTGTCCTCTATTTTTGTCTCACGCAAAGGCGCAAAGGCGCAAAGAAAAACAACAGAGGTGTTTTGATAGTGTCATTTCGAGTTATGAACACCAAATTTCAGCTTTTGAACTCGAACATTCTCATTTGAAACAGAAATATTCTCGTTTCAAACTAAAACGTTCTCGTTTGAAATAAAAACATTCTCGTTTCATACCCAAACATTCTCATTTGAAACAGGAATATTCTCGTTTCAAACTAAAACGTTCTTGTTTTGAACACGAACATTTTCGCTTTAAGCCTGAACTGTCACGTTCTAAACCCGAAGCTTTAAGGATAAAGCGCGATCGCTCTCACTACAAACTAAAATACAATCACCCAAAAGCCATCTTTACTGTGCTATTCGCCAAACCTTGATGGTATTATCCTCGCTGCCGCTGATAATAGTCTTACCATCAACACTAAAAGCGACAGATGTCACCGTATCTGCATGACCTGTTAATGTATTTAAGACTTCCCCTGTGGCTAAATTCCAAAGTTTGATGGTACGATCGCGGCTGGCACTGGCTAAGGTCATACCATCTGGGCTAAAAGCCACACAGGTAACGGTGTTTGCATGACCTGTTAAGGTGCGAATAACTTCGCCAGATGCGACATCCCAAAGTTTAATGGTGCGATCGCGGCTGGCACTAGCTAAGGTAGTACTATCAGGACTAAATGCTACTGATGTGATTGTATTGGGATTTCCCGTCAGTGTGCGGGCTGGGTCATTTTGATAAAGATGCCAAAGTTTAATAGTTTTATCAAAACTACCACTGGCTAAGTTACGTCCATCTGGGCTAATAGCAACTGACCGCACCCAATATTTATGTCCTTTAAGTGTGCGAATTAGCTTTCCTGTGCCTAAATTCCAAACTTTGAGAGTGTTGTCATCGCTACCACTCACCAAAATTTTCCCATTAGGACTAATTGTTAATGCTTGAATGGAGTCAGTATGTCCTGTTAATGTGTAGACTATTTTACCTGTTGCCAAATTCCAGGCTTTAATAGTTTGATCATCACTCCCGCTAACCAAAGTTTTGCCATTGGGACTGATAGCCACAGCATTAACTTTTTGCGAATGTCCACTCAGGGTTAGTATTTCTTTTCCTGTGGTCAGATTCCACATTTTAATTATGCGTTCCCCTTCGCCACTACTAGCAATTGTCCGCCCATCGGGACTAATGGCGACAGAGACAACAGATTTTGCTGTTCCTTTGAGGGTGTTAGCTAAGGAAATATTTTTAACTGGAACATTGGGTGACTGACCAAAAACAACTTCACCCTGAGTAGGACTGTAATTTCCTGGCTTTAGTCTCGATAACAAACTGGTTTGAATTTGGTGATATTTTTGATACCAAGTATCACTAAAACCAAATAACAAAATGAAAGCAGCGCCTAAAACTAAACTTTTGACAAAAGCATATTTAAAGGAGAACTTTGAACTCGGTTGAGTTACAGAAAATTTTCCTGATGACTGTCCGGCGGCTGGTAAGGCGCGTGGGAGTGATGGAATCAAATCTTTAATCACTTCATCGGCTGACTGGTAGCGTTGACTTAAGTCTTTTTGCAACAGCTTCGTCATCACCCCTTCCAATTCTGGCGACAAAGGACTACGCAAATATTCCCGCCAACTGTTCGCCCAGCCATAGCCATGTTCCATCCACAATTGAAAAGGGGATGTTCCTGTTAAGAGATGAAAACAGGTAGCCCCCAAACTGAACAAATCACTAGCTGGGTAAGCTTTACCGTCTCTGATTTGTTCCAGTGGAGAATAACCATGCGAACCAATGGATGTACCATTTTTATTCTTGACTTTTTCGGTTAATTGCTTAGAAGAACCAAAATCAATCAAGCTAAGTCGCCCATCATAACGACAGCGAATTAAATTTTCTGGTTTAATGTCTCGGTGAATCACACCGCGATCGTGAATGAATTTGAGTACAGGCAGTAAATCAAGTAAAATTGCTTGAATTTCATTCGCTTTATAGACTTTGCGCTGTTGTAATTCTTTTAACAAGTTCTGCCCATTAATAAACTGTTGTACCAAATAAAGGCAGTTATCTTGTTCAAAGTAAGCAATCAGTGTAGGAATTTGCGGATGTTCGCCGAGTTCTTGCAGTCGCTTGGCTTCTTCTGCAAATAACTCCATTGCTTTTTTCTGCGACCAAGTTCCTTGAAATTTCGGTGCTAATTGCTTAATTACACACAGTTCATTGAGTTTATCGGTATCTTCAGATAAATAAGTTCTGCCAAATCCCCCCTCATCGGAAAGCACCCGAATCACTCGAAAGCGATTTCTTAATAGTGGCACCAAGGGGGTGCTACAAGTTTGGCATGACTGCTTTCCTTTGGGATTTAGGGGATTTGGACAATCGGGATTTAAGCAGCAGATCATTATCTGACAGGCGCAACTGCATAAAAATTTTTACTAAGTTAACCCCGATATTTCCCTAGATGATGATTGACTCTCACGTATTGATGGTAGATCCCGCTGGTAATGGGGAGTGGGGAATCAATTATATAGTCAATTTTGGTAAATGCTCATAAGTTTTCTTCAATGCAGGAAAACTACGAGAGTCATCAGCTGAATTTTATCGATTATAGCAGCAGGCAAAAGTAGCAGACAGGTTAAGAGTGTCATTAGTCAAGACAAATAACTCATGACTAATGACTCATGACTAATAACTAAGGCTTTTGGGTGGCGATCGCTAATTTTGCCCCCTGGACTTGTCTGACTTGATCCATCACTGCCACTACTTTACCGTGGGTGACTGTTGCATCAGCATTCACAATTACTAATGCTTCTTGGTTATCGCCTACCAAGGTACGCAATTGTCCGGCTAAACCTTCAACAGTGCTTGGTTGACGGTTGACACTTACTATTCCATCTTTATCTACTGTGACGGTAATTTTGGCTGGAACTTGCTGCTGTTTGGCTGTCGCCGCTTTGGGTAAGTTGACGGGTAAACCTTCTGAGCGAGTTAAAAATAACGTTGACATGATAAAAAATGTCAAAATCGCAAATATCACATCAATCATTGGCACGATGTTGATTTGCGGTGGTAAATCTGGCTCATCTTGTAGACGCATAGGTTCTGTCTCCTCGTTCATAGCGGCGGCGATAGAGCAGTTCTAATTGTCCACCATATTCTTGTATTGCGGCAATCTGACGTTGATATAACCCTCGAAAGGTATTAGCAAATAAAAGTATAAAAATAGCCACAATTAAACCTGAAGCTGTAGATACCAGCGCTTCACTAATACCTGCGGTAACTCCTGCGGTTTTTGTCCCGCCTACATCACCCAAGTTTAATGATGCAAAAGAAGCAATCAAACCCAATACAGTACCAAGTAGACCTAACAGTGGTGCAAGACCAATAATTGTGTCAAACATATTTTGAAAACGTTTGAGAACTGGGATTTCGGCTTGCGCTTCACTTTCTAGTGCAAGCCGAAATTCTTCTGGGGTTGGTTCTTCTAATTGCAACGCCGCTAAAAAAATGCGTGTCATGGGCAAATCTGCATTCTTTTGCAATTTATCCAACGCGCCAACAACATTATCAAGGCGGTAGAGATTCAACACTTCTCTGACTATGCGGTTTTGCCGAGTATTGATGCGATACCAAAAGCGGACTCGCTCGATAATTAAAGCAATTCCCACCACACTAAACGCCAGCAGGGGCCACATGACTACGCCACCTGCTACAAACAACTGATACATGGGCAATATCTCTAGGAACTAAATGGACAACGTTACAGTTAGACTAGCAGTTTACGGTACTAAATGATATATCTTATCAATAAGGAGTAGACAAAATAAAAAGCTATGTCAAATTCGGTTGAGTTTTGATGACATAATTATTCATTCTTGTTCAAGGCTTGATTCGCTACAATCCTGATGATGAAAGTATTTGTGTAAGTATACAGTTGATGAAAGCTAACTCAGGAATTTTTTGCTTTATTGCTTGACTTTTGCGAGAGATGGTTTTGAACAGAGTAATTACTAATAAGAACTTGCAATAAATTTAAACAGAACCGTAGTTTGTAGCTTTGCTTGAGAAGCGATCGCCCGACGTTGAGAGTTAAAGTATATTTTGCGTACTAACTTACCCAACGCCCAAAAAATTACATCATTTGAATATCGTCAATTTGTACTCTTAATCATCTATGGCTAAACTATTTGACTCAATCACAGAAGAACTGCAAGAGTTTATTGCAGCCCAAAACCTTTTCTTTGTAGGAACCGCGCCTCTGAGTGCTACAGGTCACGTTAATTTATCTCCCAAAGGTCTCGTCTCGATTGCTTGCGGATTTTATCACCCCACAAAGTCGCCTATCTCGATCTCACAGGTAGCGGTAACGAAACTTCAGCCCATCTGCAAGAAAATGGTCGCATTACCTTCATGTTTTGCGCCTTCACTGAACCAGCGCGCATCTTGCGACTTTACGGTCAAGGACACGTAATTTTACCTAGCTATCCTGATTGGGATTCTGTATATTCAGTGTTTCCGCCGCTACCAGGAACTCGTCAAATTATCGTAGCTGATATTGAGATTGTGCAAAGTTCCTGTGGTTTCGGCGTTCCTCTTTACGAATACCAAGGTCAACGCCAAACACTAGTAAATTGGGCTGCTAAAAAAGGCGAACAGGGAGTCCGAGAATATCAACAACAAAAAAACAGCATCAGCATTGATGGTTTACCGACACCATTAGGCCAATTATCTGACGGTTAAAGCGGCGTTTCATATATTTTTAGTTAATCTGAACCAAAAAATCTCAAATTTTTTGTCAATAGTCTCTAGTCCAAAGAAGCTTGATTTTTGACCATAGATTGTAGGCTTTTGACAAAAATAACCTTTATAGAGAAAATTTATCCTTGCTGACACTCTATAACTAAGTTTATAAAACATAGCGTCAAAAATCGATAC
The DNA here is from genome assembly GCA_003990705.1 of Nostoc sp. HK-01. Classification (GTDB taxonomy): domain Bacteria; phylum Cyanobacteriota; class Cyanobacteriia; order Cyanobacteriales; family Nostocaceae; genus Nostoc_B. The sequence continues at coordinate 3,424,336 of AP018318.1, read as the reverse complement.
ATATCAGTTCTATTTTCTGCCTCTATTCCTAATTAAATTTGGTGTAAAGGAACTATTATGCGGTTTCCGTGTCTTGACGTAATGATTTGCAACGAATTATGATTCGAGTTTAGTCCGGATCAACCGAGACATCCTCGAAAATTGGTGCAAGTAAATTCAACTTTCGCTCTACATAATCACACGCATGAGATTACGCTTATTTCTGTTTAGCGTTGTCAGTATTGTCCTGCTTTCTTCTCCAGTAAGAGCATCTCGCTTAGAATCTTGGAGTTTTGACACCGCACAAAATCAACTGAATATTACTACTGTATCTGGTGTTAAACCAAGAGCATTTTTAATTCAAAATCCCACGCGGTTAGTTATCGATCTTCCTGGTACACAACTGAACACAAATACAGTTCGGAAAAACTTTGGTTCTACAGTACGTGAAATCCGTGTTGGTAAGGTTGACGATAACACAACAAGATTAGTAGTTGAATTAGCACCTGGATACACTGTAGACCCTAACAAGTTACTGCTGCAAGGTGATTCTTCCACTCATTGGATAGTGAAATTTCCATCGGTAGAACGGGTTCAAAATCCTGTTGATAATAATGTTTCTTCATCTAGTGAAGAGCAAATTCCGGTTTCCGTGAGTGATGTTTCTTTGTTTGCGGGAGTTGTACCGTTAGGTAAGGAAATACCACAATTGCGATCGCAGGTACAAGCCTTAGCTGCTCGTTATCGTTCCCTGGATGCAGGAATGTTCTTTTTAGATTTAGATACTGGTAACTATCTAGATTTAAATGGTGAGAAAGTCTTTCCTGCTGCTAGTACAATTAAGTTTCCCATTTTAGTAGCATTATTTCAAGAAGTAGATGCAGGTAGAGTCAAACTGAATGAAACCTTAGTTATGCGGCGCGACTTAATAACTGGAGGTTCTGGAGAATTTCAATACAAGCGTGCAGGAAGTCGTTTTAGTCTAATAGAAACCGTGACTAAAATGATTACTATCAGCGACAACACAGCTACCAATATGGTAATTGACCGATTAGGTGGTAAAGCTAAGTTAAATCAGCGTTTTCGTGGTTGGGGTCTGCAAAACACCGTTGTGCGGAATTTACTCGGCGACTTTAAGGGAACGAATACAACTAGCGCCAAAGATTTAGTCAGGCTGTCTGCGTTGGTTGCAAAAAATCAATTATTGACTGATTCCAGCCGTAGCAAAGTTTTGGATATTATGCAGCGTGTTCACAACACCAAGTTATTACCTGCTGGTTTGGGTAAAGGTGCGGTAATTGCTCACAAAACCGGAACTCTAGGCATTGTACTAGGTGATGCCGGGATTATTCAAATGCCATCTGGTAAGCGCTACTTAGCCGGAATTTTTGTCAGAAGACCTTTTAATGATTTAAAAGCGCGAGATTTTATCAATCAAGTTTCTCGAATTGTTTACGGCTATTTAGACCAACCAAGAGTCGCCAGCAAGCCTTAATACTCCTGATGTAAAAAAGAAAAATTTTAATTGACGTAAGCCCCTGATATTCATTAATATCTAGGGGTTTTTGCATATCTATTTATAGCAGTGCTTAACGCACCCTATCTCTCGGTGCGTTACGGCTAATCCTTATTCTCTTAAACTAACAAATTCTTGCATAGCCGTAACACATTCTAATTCATATTGGCTTTGAAGGATATTGACTGTATTCCTGCCAAGTTGGCTACATATACCTAAGCCGCACTGCTAAATTATGAATGGGAAATAACTTGCGGGCTTGATAAACCAACTTTTACTACACTAAACATGCTAAAGCATTAACAACGGACGGATTTAGGTTAGTTGCTTATTTTGCTCACTCTTTTGAGAGATTGCTGCTGTTTTTATTGTAGCGATCGACATCAAACTTCTTTATCTCTAAAAGGACAAATATAACAGGAAGTCCTCATTGATTACTCCTATCCTCACCTCGTTCATCGCAAAATGTACGAGGGCTTTTTTTATTTGGCAGAATTTACCCCTATTACGCCAATGATAATTAAAGCTATCGAGAAAAGTTTGGTAAGAGACATTGATTCACGAAACCAAATTACCCCAATAGTAGCGATTACAGTTGTGCCTAAACCTGACCAAACAGCATACGCAATGCTGACTTCAATTTTTTTAAGAGCTAAAGTTAAAAAACTAAAACAAATTCCATAACAGATAAAAATTAAAACCGAGGGAATAGTTCTTGTAAACCCCTCAGACAATTTCATGGAAGTTGTACCAGCGACTTCAAATAAGATTGCTGCAATGAGATAAAGCCAACTATTTACCATGTTTATTGATTGATTATAAGGTGATGATGGAAATATGATTTTTCGACAAGCATAATGAGTCAAAATTCTATATTTAATCTATTAACTAATTCTGCTATTTTGACAACATTTATAGTTAGCTGATGAGGTAGGCAAAAATCAAAATATTCATATTTCCGAATTAGTAAAGAAGTTGGTAATCTCTAAAGTTCAGTTTACCACACCAATATTATGGGGGTTTACCGTACTAATACTAAGGTTCGGAAATCATGATGTAATTGGTGATAAAAACCGAATTTACACTGTACTGGATTGTGAATACTATAAAAACAACGCAAATGATTTAAACCTAAATCAACTACACAAAATTAGAAATTAAACGAGGTGGAGATATGACATTAGTACGTTGGAATTCTTGGCAAGAAATGAACACTCTCCAAAGACAAATCAACAATTTATTTGCAGACGAAATGCTCCCATCTACTTTACTTGAAAGAAGCCTTACAAAAGTTCCGGCGGCTGAATTACATGAATCTGAAGAAGCTATTCATCTCAAGCTAGAATTACCAGGAATTGAAGCCAAAGACCTAGATGTGCAAGTTACAGAAAAAGCTGTGTATATCAGCGGTGAACGGAAATCTGAAACTAAAACAGAAGGGAAAGGTGTGACCAAGAGTGAATTCCATTATGGAAAATTCCAACGTTTGATTCCTTTACCAACTCGCATTCAAAATACCAATGTTACTGCTGATTATAAAGATGGTATTTTGACTCTGACTTTGCCTAAAGCCGAAGAAGAAAAGAAAAAGGTTGTCAAGCTGAATCTTGAATCTATTGGCTAATATCAATTTTGGATTAGCGCTAAAATACCCGACTTCTTTAAGAGGTCGGGTATTTTGTTGTTTACTAATGATTTAAAATTGCTATAAGCTGCGATTTCTGCCTGTTGATTGTTGTCTGTCTACGGGAAAAACGTCAAAATCGAAAGTTGCAATTAGACGCTCATCAACGTATACCTGTATTTTATGCTTACCAGGTGGATCACCTGCGGCGATCGTCCAATAGTTTTCAATTACACCATCATTAGCTATAGTTTTGCGCCTCATTACCGACTCTGTACCGTCAGCGGAGACTGTGAAGTTTTCACCATCATCTGTAGCCCAAGTTTCTGGGGGTTTTGGTAAGCGTAGGACTTCTCGCCATGTAACTTCGCCTTGGTAGTCTTTGAGTTGAATTCGCCACCCATATTTACTACCTTCTTGTAGTGGGACTCTGAATGTGGGGATGAAGTTAACTTTACCTCTAGCATCGACTCTCGCTATGCCAAACTCAGCTTTGTCGATCGCTACCGACTTTTTAGTATTGTTTGCTTGAGAAATTGACCCTGATGATGCTATTTTTTCGTCGGCGATCGCTACTGTAGCATTGATTGGCTGAGACGCTACCAACCCGGAAACTAGCCAAGAAGAAGTTAGTACAACTATTGCAGTCCAAATTCTCATCAGCAAAATTGTTGGTCATTTACTAGTACTTATTCCCGCCTTCCCATTGGCTTCCGGGTACAGTCCCGATAAATAGCCAAGTTGGCAGAATAAAAGTTGCAGAATTAATAGTCAGTTTATAGTTAAATCGGCAACACCAGATCAAGCCACTCAAACTACTTTACTCTCGGGCCAGTTGCCAGAACTGCGAAAACTATCATCGCAGGTTTTCGGTGTAGGTGCTAAATATGCGTTTATTCTTAACTATTTTGTGTTCAATACGGAATTTTTAATATGTAAGCAATTGCTGACAGTCGGCTATTTGATCAATTGTCATTTCCTAGAGTTTCATCCCCTTGAGGGGAAGGAGTTTGGGAAATGTCAAAAACTGTCAAATGCTTAATGCAAAGATTAACAGTTGTGCCTAAGTGCGATCGCACTTAGGCATGACAAAGCATCAAAAATTAGCATTGGAGAACCGATATTTTCCTATTACCTGACTGCTATATATTGATAGTGAGGCGTTTTTGAGCAGCAAACAGCATGGCAGATATTCCAAATTCCATCGCATCATACCGTGCCTTAGCACTGCAAGTTACCTGTCATGCTGTGAATCAAGCGAGCGATCGCCACGCTGTCCAAGAAATCATTCATCATACTATCAACCGCTTGGCGCAACAAATCGCCGCCAGTATTGCTTTTATTGGTTTTGACTGTCGTTTAATTGTTTTACCAGAATATTTTCTGACAGGTTTCCCGATGGGTGAACCTTTGGCTGTTTGGGGAGAAAAAGCTTGTATAGAAATGCACGGTGCTGAGTATGAAGCCCTCAGTAAAATTGCTCAAAAACATCAGATATTTTTAGCTGGTAACGCCTACGAACTCGACCCCAATTTTCCTGGCTTATACTTTCAAACTTGCTTTGTGATTGACCCGGCTGGTACTATTGTCTTGCGGTATCGGCGGCTAAATTCGTTATTTGCACCCACACCTCATGATGTTTGGGATAAATATCTTGATTGTTACGGCCTAGAAGGGGTGTTTCCTGTAGCGAAAACTGCAATTGGCAATTTAGCCGCTTTAGCTTCCGAAGAAATTTTGTATCCAGAAGTAGCGCGGTGTTTAGCAATGCGTGGTGCAGAAATTTTTCTGCATTCCACCTCTGAAGTTTATAGCAAAAACCTCACACCTAAAGATGCGGCGAAAATTTCTCGCGCTGTGGAAAATATGGCTTACGTTGTGTCTGCGAATACCGCAGGTCTAGCTAATAGTTCTATACCCAGCGCTTCTGTTGATGGTGGCTCAAAAATAGTGGACTATCGCGGTATCGTATTAGCAGAAACAGGTGCAGGCGAAAGTATGGCAGCTTTTGCAGAGATAGATTTAACTGCTTTAAGACGCGATCGCCGTCGTCCAGGGTTAAATAATTTACTGTCTCGCCAGCGATTTGAACTCTACGCCCAAAGCTACAGCCAGTCACAATTTTATCCAGCAAACACTATGCTAAATCAAGAATGCGATCGCCAACACTTCATCCAAACACAGCAACAAACCATAGAACGTCTATCTCAGTTAGGAGTGATTTAAAAGTCTGAAGTCTGAAATTAGATTCTTTTGACCATTGACTATTGACAAATGACAAATGACAAAACCAATCGAAGTCCGTAACCCGCGAACGGGAAAATATGATTATGTAATTATCCCACCGCCGCCGAAACTGCTGGCGCAGCAATGTAACCGAGCGCGAAGGGCGCAAGTGCGTTGGCAAAAACTGGGCGTAGAAGGGAGAGTTGCAGCTTTAAAAGAATGGAAGCAAGCAATTTTGGCTGGACGCGAAAAGCTCACAGATGCTTTGGTCAATGATACGGGTAGATTATCTATATCAGTGATGGAAATCGACTCATTCCTTTCTAGCATCGATCGCTGGTGTGGATTAGCGCCAGATTTATTACAAGATTCGGCCAAAAATACATCAATTCCGTTCATCGCCTTACAACAAACATCAACGCCTTACCCTGTAGTTGGGGTAATTAGTCCTTGGAATTTCCCTCTGTTGCTGTCTACGATAGATACCATTCCCGCACTGTTGGCGGGTTGTGCTGTAGTTGTTAAACCCAGTGAAATTGCACCGCGTTTCATCGCCCCACTGATAGCTGCAATTAATCAAGTACCCGCCTTGCGCGATGTTTTCAGTTTTGTGGAAGGTGCGGGAGAAACTGGCGCGGCTTTGATTGAGAATGTAGATTTAGTTTGTTTTACAGGTAGTGTCGCCACTGGACGCAAAGTAGCAGAAGTCGCCGCACAAAGATTTATCCCCGCTTTTTTGGAATTGGGCGGGAAAGATCCGGCGATCGTGTTGGAATCTGCCGATTTAGAATTAGCCACATCAGCGATTTTATGGGGTTCCGTCGTTAACACCGGACAGTCTTGTTTATCAATTGAGCGTATTTACGTTGCCGAATCTATCTTTGAAAAGTTTTATCATCAGTTAGTAGCCAAAGCGCATCGCCTACAACTAGCCCATCCGGCGATTGAAAGTGGCGAAATCGGCCCCATTATTGCTGAAAGACAAGCTGGCATAATTAACGAGCATCTCGCCGATGCAGTGCAAAAAGGTGCAGTAATTCATTGTGGCGGTAAAGTTGAAGAGTTAGGCGGTGGTTGGTGGTGTCATCCCACAGTGCTGACTCATGTTAACCATACAATGAAAGTCATGACCGAAGAGACTTTTGGCCCGCTCATGCCAATCATGCCTTTTGCCACAGTAGAGGAAGCTGTTAACTTAGCCAACGATTCAATTTATGGACTGAGTGCGGCAGTGTTTGCGGAAACCGAAACTGAAGCGTTAACAGTTGCCCAGCAAATAGATGCAGGTGCTATCAGTATTAATGATGCCGCCCTCACCGCCATTATGCACGAAGGTGAAAAAAACGCTTTCAAATTATCCGGTTTAGGCGGTTCACGTATGGGTGCAGCCGCCATCAAACGATTTTTGCGGAAAAAAGCGTTTTTGATTAAAACCAACTCAAATCAAGACCCTTGGTGGTTTGAGCCTAAATTGTAGTGCAATCTTCTCTCAGCGACCTCTGCGTCTCTGTAGTTCGTTAAAAACCGTATTAGATTCTGTTTGTTGGGTTTCGCTGTCGCTTCACCCAACCTACTTTCCTTAAACCCCTACTACAGATTCATTCACAGTTTCACTAGCCGCAACACCATTAGTCAAAATCGCTTGCCGAGTTTTCAGGTTAAATTTATAACCATGTGGCAAAATATGCAGCTTCGCACCACAAATTGCCAAAGGTTCATCCCGGAGAATTGTATCTGCGTTGTTATATGTAGATTCAGACTCATCCACAATGGTGACTGAACCTTCACCAATAATTTCGATTTGGTCATCAGTCACGGCGATCGCTGTATTCTCATCAATCCCAAATCCTAACACCGCAGGTTCATGAATTAAAGCTGTAATTAAACGCCCTAAGCGTCCCCGTTGTAAGAAATGTTGGTCAATCACAACCCCTGGGAGAAAACCCATACCAGGCCCCATTTCCACAATTTCCATCCGTGGTGTACTTTGAGAATCACCCTCAACAATCATTTTATCGGGCATCACAGCCGCACCCGCACTAGTACCTGCAATTACTGCACCTTCAGCGTAGCGTTGGTGAATAGCCGCATCGATTTCGGTATCCTTGAGGATACTAGTAATTCGCGCTTGGTCTCCTCCAGTAAAAAATATCCCAGTCGCCTTAGCAATAGCTTCTAAAGCCGTAGAAGACCTAGCATCTTCACGAGTTTCTGTATCAATAATGCGAACGTGTTCTGCACCTAGCCGTTCAAAAACTCTAATATAATTTTCCCCCACTTCTCTAGGCAGTTCTGTGGCGGCCGTCATAATTACAATATTGGCTTTTGTACCCCCAGCCCGACGGACAAATTCTCGCAGAATCACACAATCTCCTTCTTTATCTTCTGCGCCACCAATAATTACCAACTGGCGTTTATGTGCAGTTTCTGTCATAATGCCCCCCGGATAACCGGATTAGAATTTAATTTAGATTAATTTCAATAAAACATGACAATTATCACAATCAAATCATCCATTTGATAGATTAATTTTTAATGGCAAAAGTTAAATTATATATAACTTTATGTATATATAAACTCTTGCCAAATTTAGCATTTTTAATAATTGGTAATTCATTTAGCAGAATTACCAATTACTTATACAGTAATAACTTATGTATAACTCTTCTCAAGTAATAGCACTAAAATCTCATAGTTTTTAGGAACTATTTTCTTGCTCGATCAATGCTGATCAAGCTGGACAGAGAAGTGTTATAACTGGCTTGTGTTATTGTCTTAGCTCCATGAATTTGAGTATAGTCATCTACACATTTAAAAAAAGATTCCTACTGCGGACGAATTTTGTAAAGCAAGTTTACTAAGAATAAACGTGCTTGTACCAGAGGTAAATGTCTTGGTTTACCTTGGTAGACAATTTGAAATTCGTTGATATCGGGGCCATCTCCATAGCCCGAAATCAGCTTACAGTGAAAAGCTTCCTCGGCAAGTTCTCTAACTTCATCTCTGAGATCAGCTTTTGTGCTATTCATGTTTGGCTGTCTCCTCAAAACCCTATTTTTCTACTTATATATTTTTATAAAGAAAAAATCACCCTTCAAAGGTTATATTTTTATCGTTGCCGATTACGTGTAGAATGCTCTTGTTTTTCTGCAATCTTGTATGAATTTTATTATGCCCTGAGATAGTTGAAAATACCTAATGACTACAATTAGGGTGAGGTTAACAAAGTCAAAGACAAAGTTACAGCTTACCCAAGTTAATTTGAATCAATCTACAATAATTGATTGAGTCTAAGCAACCACAAATTAAAGTTGAAATTTCAGGGTGTTTAGCAAAGGTTGAGAATCAATGATTCAAGAAAAAAGCACCAATTTAGTCCGTGTAAATGCCAGAAGAACAGATGTGTTTGATGTTTTCAACTTCCAGCATTATGCCGGGCCGAACCCCTATCTAGATAGAGGCGCATTAGTATTTGATGTGGCGCTGACTGGGTATAGAGAACCTTTGCCCATAGAAGATTATGTTGCCAGAATTAGCGATCGCTATCCTCATCTCGGCAATCAAACTTATGAATCTTACGCCCATTTGTTTGCACGCACCGCCTCAGAAGTGGGAAAGCTGGAAATGGATTTGCACCTAAGCCACTTCAATGTCAAGCCAGAGGACAAGTTTACCCGCATTAGCATTCAATCCCTGCATCCCCGCACAACTAGAGCCGTAATTTATTGTGTGTGGGATTGGTTTGAAGCCATCAGTCAAGACGAAGATTTTCTCTTTGATGACCAACTAGTCCAATTACAAACCAGATTCCGCGAATCTGTCTATGGTGGCCCCACAGTCTACGCCTTATTACGCACCGCCGACGAAAAAGGTATTCCCGCCTTTTATCTCTGGGATGAAGGACTGATGCAATACGGCTGGGGAAAAAAACACGTTCGAGGTGTCGCTACCACCTTTGACTGTGATAGCCATATAGATTCCGACTTCACCACCCGCAAAGATGACTGTAAAGACTTTTTGGGTAACTTAGGCTTTCCAGTTCCCAAAGGTGAAATTGTCGCTAGTGAAAAAGAAGCCTTAATAGTAGCTAGAGAAATTGGCTACCCAGTAGCGGTAAAACCTGTAGTTGGTCACAAAGGAATTGGTGTCACCGCCGAAGTACAAGATTCTTATGAGTTGGAATCAGCTTATAGTCGCGCCTTTGCAGCAATTCCCGACAATCAACCCGCACGCATAATTGTGGAAAAAAGCATTGCGGGTAAGGATTTTCGTTTACTGTGTGTTAACGGCAAATTTGTCGCCGCCACAGAACGCCGTCCCGCATCGGTGACAGGTGATGGTTACTCCAGCATTAACGAATTAATCCGTCAAGAAAATCGCAAACCTGAACGTTTAGATTCACCCACCTCAGCAATGAGCAAAATTCAAATTGATGAGGCGATGGAATTGTATCTAGAAGAACAGCGTTTGTCTTTGAAGAGTATTCTAGAAAAAGGTAGAACTGTCTACCTGCGGAAAGTTGCCAATCTTTCTGCTGGTGGCGTGAGTATCAATGCCACCCATACAATTCATGATGATAATATTATCCTGGCTCAAGACATTGCCCAACATTTTCGCCTAACTTGTCTTGGCATTGATGTGATTACCGAAGATTTGGGCGAATCTTGGAAACAGGGTAACTTTGCCATCTTAGAAATTAACGCCGCCCCTGGTATTTTGATGCACCTCAACCCAGCTGTGGGCGAAAGTGTTGATGTTCCATCCCGCATCTTAGAAACTTTTTTTGCATCTGGAATTGATGCCAGAATTCCCACTATTACCTTTAACAAAATCTCCGTTCAGGAACTACAAACAACCATTGACCATATTTTATTACAACATCCTGAATGGACAATAGGCGCTGTTTGTCGTGAAGCTGTTTTTGTTAATCGCTCACAAAAAGTTCTCCGCCCAGATTACAACAGTAATCTCCAAAGTTTACTGCGGAATCCCAAACTAGATTTGTTAATTGCTGAGTATAAATCAGAGACTTTGAATACAGAGGGGATGTTCTATCAAGGTAGCAACATTGTCATCTTAGATAACCCCACTGAAACCGAAATGATGTTAGTGCGTGATTTGGTTGATGGTTCCACAGTAGTAATTAAAAAAGGCAATGATGTTTCCATTAAACGTAAAGGGTTAATTGAAGACTACACCTTGGGAGAAGATGAACCATTTACCAGAGTTTATTTGAAAGAAGTTAGCACTATTTTGTGAATCTAATTTAGAGACGTTGCAATGCAACGTCTCTACTACTACCTCAATTTTTCATGGGCTGCTAAAATAATTCTTTCTGTTTCTTCCCAGCCAATACATTTATCGGTTACAGAAACCCCATACTTTAATTCTTCTGGCTGGCAATTTAATGGTTGATTACCTTCATATAAATGCGATTCCAACATCATCCCCACTATTGATGTATTACCATTAACGATTTGTTGAATCACATCTTCAAATACCTGAGACTGCAATTTGTAGTCTTTATTTGTATTGCCATGACTACAGTCAATCACAATTCTTGGTGGTAAGTTAGACTCTTTTAATTTTTCTTCTACTAGTTTGACATTAGCTACATCGTAGTTGGGCTGATTTCCACCCCGTAAAATCACATGACCGTAGGGATTACCTCTAGTTTGAAAAACGCTGACTTGTCCTTTGTGATTAATCCCTAAAAAATTATGGGGACTTTTAGCTGAGTGGAGCGCATTTAAAGCTACTTGAATATTACCATCAGTGCCATTTTTAAAACCTACAGGCATGGAAAGTCCACTAGACATTTCTCTGTGAGTTTGTGATTCTGTGGTTCTCGCCCCAATGGCTGACCATGTAATTAACTCACTAATATATTGTGGAATGATGGGATCTAAGGCTTCTGTACCAGCGGGTAATTCTAATTCTGTAATTTTTAATAGTAAGCTTCTGGCAGTTAATAAGCCTTTCTCTACATGGAAAGAATCATCCATATCAGGGTCGTTAATTAGACCTTTCCAGCCTACTGTTGTTCTAGGTTTTTCAAAGTAAACTCGCATAATTAATAAGAGTTTATCTTTGACTTTATCGGCTAATATTTTTAATTTCTCAGCATATTCTATCGCTGCTTTTGTGTCGTGGATAGAACAAGGCCCAACTACAATAAATTTTCTGCTATCCTGAAAATCTAAAATATGTTCTAGTTCTTCTCTATATTTTAAAACTGTATGTTCTGCCGATTTAGTGAGTGGCAATCTTGTCTTAACGTCGTGAGGCGTTAATAAGATGTGTGAACTTTTAATGTTAGTATTAGATAATTTGTTGTGCATGGAGAGACTCTGGAGATTTTGATGATCTCGTTGCTGGAGTGAAAAGTAATATACACATTTTAGGTCAAAAGCACAACAATCAATTCATGGATTTTTATTTAAACAGACTTTATTCCTGAGTGTATTGATAGTTTAACTGTAATTGGTTACGGGGAGAATTGGAGCGATCGCCCATTGTCTAATCATGAATAAAAAGGGGGCAAATATCACCCCCTTAACTTCGTTATAATCTGCCTAACTCAATGTCAGAGAATCCTGTTATTGCCAAACGAATACTTTAGCTTCATAAGGGCCAAGATCAGTTATAATCCCATCATCGCCAGCCTCGACATCATAATTGGCAGTCCACTCGTGCCAAGTACCGCTACAAGGAAAGTTAGGCACATGATAGCCGCCTAAAAAGTTTTCGGAAAAATTTGTTACCACAACTACACGGGAACCTTCATCATTCCAACGGCTATAAGCCACTACCTTAGCTTCGGCGTTTTCGTGGATGAAATCAATATTTTCGGTGTATAAGGCATGACTATTTTTCCGTAAATGAATCAAGCCTTTGTAGTAATCAAATAAACTCCGATTTAAATCATTACCTAGTAGTGTCCAATCAATTTTTGATGATTCTTGAGTTTTAGGTTTATACTCGCCAAACTCTTGTCCCATCCATACCAAAGGTACACCAACAGCCGTCATCAAAATAGCGACACCTAATTTAATCCGCCTAAAAGCTTCTTCATCGAAAATATTCCGATTACCTAACTCAACCATCACGCGATTATGGTCATGGTTGGTGAGATAATTAACGACATTAGTCGCACCCATAAAACCTTGACGTTTCGGATCAATCACATCCTTAAGGTTTTCTAAATCAAACCTATCACCGCAAATATGTGCTGTGACTGTGTGCATAAAACTATCATGCCAACAGCCATCCATCGGGCCATCAATGTTGGTAATACTAGTAGTTTCTGGGATGTGTTCAGCAACATTATAAAAAGGTTTAGCACCAGCAGTTTTTTTCGCTTCTTGAACTATCCAGTGCATAAAATCATAATTAGCTATTTGTCTAGCTGCATCGTAGCGAATGCCATCTATATGATATTCTTGCACCCAAAAACGGACTGTATCACCAATAAATTTACGGGCGGGATAAGTCTCTAAATTTTCGTCGTAGAACTCATAATTAAATTCTGGCCCCCAGCTATTATCAGGGTCACGGGGCGCATGGTGATACCAATAATCATGGTCTATTTGAGTTAAGGGACTAGAAGATTCTGAGTGATTATAAATCCCATCCATAATTACTCGAATACCCCGGCTATGGCATTCGTCTATGAGTTGCTTTAATCCCTCTGTAGAACCATAACTAGATTCAGTTGCAAAAAAATATCGTGGGTTATAACCCCAACTATAATCACCAGGATATTCTTTAACTGGTAGTAACTCAATAGCATTAATTCCTAAATCAGACAAATAATCTAACTTTTCAATAACATGTTTATATTTACCTCTGGCATAAGGGTCATCTTCACCACCAGAAAAATCCCCAACATGTAATTCATAAATAACTAATTCATGGTCTGCTGGTAAGGATTTATCATCATGATGCCAGACATAAGTATCAACAATTTTCTGTCCATCTTTAATGCGGATTACACTATTATCTTTACCGCCTAATTCGTCAATATCAGTTGCATAGGGATCTGTTACCTCTACCCATTGATCTGCTTCAAAAAACCATGATTTTGACTGCACACGGAATTTATATTGATAAACACCATCTTCTAATTCTACAGTTGTGCGAAAATAACCATCTTCTCCTTTTTCCATTGGAATTTCTTGCCAATCAGAAAAAGAACCTATTAATGCAGCACCTTTGTTATAAGGGGCAAATAAAGTAAATTCAATGGAATTAGCCATAAAAAATTTTCAAGTATATAAGGCGAATATTAGTATTTTCGTAATTATTAATCAATTTGCAAATCGGTCTACAGAAATAATTAAACAATCACTTCCTCTATCTGGAGAGATACTAGAGAATATCTAAATGGGTGTTTTTTGCGAGATAATCAGGAAAAATGTGGAATATCTGTCAATTATTCACTATCTACCATCAGGCGATAGATTTTATCAAATAAATGAAATTAATTTTATATATGGTATTTAAACAATAATATTCAGTTGCATATTCTGATATCAACTGAATATTACTATAGCAGTTATATGGCGATGAGTTATAACTTCAGTCTAACTACTCAAGATTTATTGAATATCTTCAACCTCCCAAATAACTATAATTCAGGATTTTGTTGCTGCCAATAACTTAACAACCAATTAGCGGCTGTGGCTCTGCGTGTTTCTCTAGGCGTAAATTCCCCAATTTTGTAACCTTTAAAACCCAATTTCTCTTTGACAATCTGTTTATATTCTTTGGGGATAGAACGAGTTAACTTCATGGTTGCAGGGCGACTTTCGAGAAAGTTAGGCGGTTCTGGGTATTCATCTCGCCATTCGGGGATAACTTCGTTATTTTCCCATTGATCTGTTGTGGAGTTATAGCGATATCCTAAGTAGTACCAAACTAACTGATTGACTGTAACATCATCAATTTGATCTTTGAGGATTCCCCAAATTGTATCGGGATTTAAAGGTGGTAAATTAGACATAAGCAAGGCAGAATTCAAATTTTAAAATTAGCAGATTGATAGATGGTAATCTGTAATTAGGGATGCAGGCATCCGCTGATTATGACGATGTACAAACAATAATTTATCATTATCTTTAGCTACTATTACAGCGGTTATTTTTGCTAAACAACTGATATGCCAAACAATTGAGTGGGCAATTAAAATTTTGTACTAGATTCACATAACAGGTAGACTGGAAATCGTAAAGAATTGACCAGTTTATGCAAGATTCCACACAACTACCAAAAATAATTCGCGCCCATGTCTTAATTTCTGGCAGAGTTCAAGGAGTGGGCTATCGCTATGCAACAGTTGATACCGCCAGCCAGTTGGGTTTAACTGGTTGGGTACGAAATCTTCCTGATAGTCGGGTAGAAGCGGTATTTGAAGGGGCGCGGGAGGTTGTAGAGGAAATGCTTCGCTGGTGTCACTCTGGCCCACCTGCGGCGATAGTGCAAGAGGTGGTGACTGAGTATGAGAAACCAGAAGGGTTGCGGGGGTTTGAAGTTAAGTAGTTGGGGGAATTGATCAATGTGGGAGAAATTTGCTCACGCAGAGGCGCACAGACGTAGAGAGAATCAAGAGTTTGAGATTTTATCTTGTTTATAACTGTAATATTACTCGTGCCAGATTGAAATAAATTAAAACTCCTAAGACATCGACGGCTGTGGTAATAAATGGTGCTGACATTAAAGCTGGGTCTAAACGCAACAAGCGAAATAAGAATGGCAGTGCGGAACCAGACACGGAAGCTAAGATGGAAATTGCAATTAAACTACTACCAACTGCGATCGCAACTTCAATTCGTCCTTGCAAAAAGTAAGCCCAGACTGTAGCGACTATCCCCAACATACCACCTAACAATAAACCAGCGATCGCTTCTCTACCAATTACTTGTAATGGCCCAAGGGAACGAATTTCGTCTGTGTTCATCCCACGAATCACTACTGTAGAAGATTGTGCGCCAACGTTACCACCAGTTCCTGTTAATAAAGGAATAAAAGCTGTTAGGGTGACTACTTTAGTTAAAATATCTTCTTGAGATTTAATAATTGTGCCTGTAACTGTATTAGTGATTAATAAAACAAATAACCATAGCACTCGTTTACGCGCTACTTCCATTAAATTCATCTGGAAATAATTATCGCCACTCGACTGCACACCACCACCTAAAGCGTAAATATCTTTGGTGGTTTCTTCTTCTAAAATATCAATGACATCATCAACTGTGACAATTCCGACTAAAAGCTGTTGTTTATCTACTACAGGCACAGCTAGAAAGTCATATCTCTGAATTATTCTTGCTACTTCTTCTTGGTCTGTATCTGTGCGAACAAATATAACATCACGGGTCATAGTTTCACCAATGATTTGTTCTGGCTGAGATGTGACCAAATCTCGTAAAGATACAATCCCTGTTAACCGTCTTTCTGCATCGGTGACATAAAGATAGTAAATAATTTCACTGGCACTAGCCAAGCGGCGAATTCGCTCTAGAGCTTGCGTAACTGTAATATTTTCTTTTAGAGAAATAAACTCTAAAGTCATAATTCGCCCGGCTGTATTAGGTTCATAACCCAATAGCAAAGCTGTAGCCTGACGTTCTGTAGTACTTAATTGTTCTAGTAGGCGGTTGACAACTTTTGCAGGTAATTCATCAAATAGCCTAGCTCTGTCATCTGAGGACATTTGATCAACAATATCACGGACTTCTTGACTTTTTAATTCTTCAATTAGCCGTTCTTGCACGCTATAGTCAAGATATTCATAAACTGCGATCGCTTCATCTTTAGAAAGCAACCTAAAAGCTAAAGCGTGCATTGCTTCTGGTAAACCTTCAATCGCTTCCGCAATATCCGCAGGCTGTACAGGTACAAGAATTGCTTTTGCTGCTTGTAAATCTGCTGCTTCTAACAGCATTTGCAGTTGATTTCTCACTAAATCGCGCAATTCTCTGCGGGTCACATCCTGAAAGGAAGAGTTTAGGTTGTTCGTCTCAGTCAATTTCCACTTTCCTCAGCCAGTTTTAATAAGGTTCCTGCCCCTAGTCTATGAGACAATGCGGGAAGATGAAACCTTAAAGGTTGTAACTTTTTTTACCTTTAGTTAACTTCTATCTAATTTCCGCTGTTAATGTGGCAAATTCACTGTTAATTAATGGTTGCAACTGTGATGTAGAGTCTCATTTTGCTGATTTGACTCAGCAATATTCTCAAGACAATGTTTCTTAAACACTCAGGATTTTTATGAAAGCTTGGTCAAAAATCCGAGGAGGCGTTTGGTATTCGCAGTTAAGAGAGTGCGACGGTAAGCATCGGCGGCTTTTTTAATGGCTTCGGCTTGGGTGGGGTAGGGATGAATGACGCTGCTTAATTTACTCAAACCGATTTTATTGACAATTGCGGTGGTAACTTCCGAAATCATCTCACCTGCATGACTGGCAACAATGGTTGCACCAAGTATTTCGTCTGAGCCTTTTTTGTGGAGAATTTTAAGAAAGCCTGCTTCTTCATTATCTGCGATCGCGCGGTCTACACTACTAAAAGGAATCTTAATTGTCGCTACATCAATACCTTGTTTTTTCGCTTCATGTTCATACATTCCCACATGGGCAATTTCTGGGGATGTATACGTTACCCACGGCATAATTAAACTGCTGAGTTTGGAACGCCCTAACCCAAAGGGCGAAAACAAAGTATTCTTAATGACAATTCGCGCCGCTGCATCAGCAGCATGGGTAAATTTCCAATCCATGCAGATATCGCCAGCCGCATATATCTTGGGATTTGTGGTTTGCAGATAATCATTTACCTTGACACCGCGCCGCGTGTCGTATTCTACACCCACACCTTCTAAATTCAAACCTTCGACATTAGGCGCGCGTCCCGCACCTACTAAAATTTCATCCACTGTCACCGAATCTCTGTAACCATTAGTTGAAAAGTAAAGTCTTTTTCCTTCGGTCACAGCCACCACTTCTTCTAATTGACAATTTAACACCACGCGAATGCCTTCTTGAATTAAGACATTCTGCACAATTTCTGCTGCATCAGCATCTTCTTTATTTAATAGATGAGAACCGTGATGAAACAGTGTGACTTCACAACCTAAACGTTGAAAGGTTTGCGCTAATTCACAACCAATTGGCCCGCCACCAATTACAGCTAATTTATCTGGACGTTGAATCAAGGAAAAAACTGTTTCGTTAGTTAAATAACCAACATTTTCAATTCCGGGAATAGAGGGTTTTATCGCCCTTGCACCTGTAGCAATTACCGCTTTTTTAAACTGCAGGGTTTTACCGCCTACTTCCACAGTATTATTGCTGGCAAATCGACCATTACCTAAAAAAACATCAACACCAATATTTTTAAAGCGTTCCGCCGAATCATGATGACTAATACCAGCCCTTACTCGCCGCATCCGTTCCATAACTGCGGGAAAATCAATTTCAATTTGTTGTTTGGCAATATTAATTCCTAAATTCTTTGCGTCCCAAATTTCACCAATCACTCGCGCAGAACGGATAATACATTTTGATGGTATACAACCCACATTTAAGCAATCTCCACCCATGAGATGCTTTTCGATTAATGCGACTTTTAAACCTAAATCTAAACCTGCTGCACCTGCGGCTACAACTAATCCCGCTGTTCCTGCGCCAATAACTACCAAGTCGTAGCAATCAGCAGGTTGGGGATTTACCCAGTTAGCAGGATGTACGTGAGACACTAATTTTTGGTTGTACTCATCTACTGGGCGAACAATGACTCTTGCTAATTCCATAATGAAGTATGAAGTGTGAATTATGAAGTATGAAGTATGAAGTGTTAAGTCACATATCTTGCACCTAGCCCCGACGAATGGAATTCGCGGCTATAAAAACGAAGTCCGCCTATCACGCTTGCGCTGCGCTTGGCGCACCACACGGACTAACAGAAAATCAAGGCTTTTGAACCCGCGCTGCGGGAGGGTTTCCCTCCGCAGGCAACTGGCAAACTCGGAGGGGTTTTGTTTGTGTAGCCGCGACTTCAGTCGTTTGGTGCAAGATGTGAAAAGTGGGAATTATGAAATGTAAATTATGAATTAACGTGGTGTGCAACTTTCTCTCAAACCTAACCCCCAACCCCTTCCCTCGTAGGGAAGGGGGGCAAGATTCAAAGCCTCTAACGCCACTTGCTACAACGCGGTAAACCCGCGCAACGCAGTGGCTCCTCCTTGCAGGGGAGAGGTTTGGAGAGGGGTTTCAAGAATAAGTCGCACATCGCGTGAATTATAGAATATTAAGTACTAAATTTTAGACTTCATACTTCATCCTTTATCTTTACTTCTTCTGCTAAAGCTTTCCGGGCGATGCGGGTGACATAAACTGTTACTGTAACTGTGGCGATAAAGCCAATTATCCGAATAGCCCATTGTATTGTGGAGTTACTTGGTTGACTGTCTGTGCCAATTAGGGCTAAATTTCCCGCCAAGGAACCAATATAAACATACATAATTGTGCCAGGAATCATACCGACGGAGCCAATAAAATAATCTTTGAGGGAAACTCCTGTAACACCAAAGGCGTAGTTTAATAAGTTGAAGGGAAATATGGGAGAAAGTCTAGTTAATAAAACAATTTTTAATCCTTCTCGACTAACTGCGCGGTCTATTGCGGCAAAATTTTGATTATTGGCAATTTTATTTGCAACCCAACCTCTAGCTAAATAACGTCCTACTAAAAATGCGGCTGTTGCGCCCAGAGTTGCACCCACAAACACATATAATGAACCCCAAACTACACCAAAAACCACACCCGCGCCCAAGGTAATAATTGAACCAGGTAAAAAAGCCACGGTAGCAATAATATACAGCCCAATAAAAGCGATCGCACCAACTGTTCCTAAATTCTCAATCCATTGCAAAGCATTGCGTAAAATAACTTGGGGGTTGAATGAGGTTGTTGGTGCTGCTGTTTGAGCAAGGGCTGATTCTGGGTGAAATAAAATTGCGATCGCTACAGTTATGATTGCTAATATCGCTAGAAAAAGTTTGCTTGAGTTTCGCCAATTAATCATGAAAAATTTATTTTCCATATTTCTCATTTTGCTTTTGCACTGTTTCTATTTCGTTCATACTTTGGTTTAAAGCTTTATGGGCAATTTTAGTAATATAAATAGTTACAGCCACCGTAGCCAGTAAACCAATAATTTGCATAATTAATTGATAAGTTTTTGCCTCTGGAGTAAGGGCTGGATTTGGCATATTATTCATGGCTAAATTGCCCGCTAATGTCCCAATATAGACATACATAACTGTTCCGGGAATAATGCCGAAAGAACCTAATACATAATGTTTAAGAGAAACTTGCGTTACACCAAAAAAATAATTTAATAAGTTAAAGGGAAATAAAGGACATAACCGCGTTAATAAAACAATTTTCCATCCTTCTTTAGCAACTGCTACATCGATGGCTTTTAATTTAGGATGTTGCTCAATTTGGCGTGACACCCAACCTCTGGATACATAACGTCCAATCATAAATGCTAAAACTGCACCAATAATTGCGGCAATTAAGGCATACACAGAACCCCAAAACAAACCAAATAAGCAACCTGCTTTTAAAGTTAAAACTGAACCGGGAATTAATAATAATGTTGCTAAGTTGTAAATGCCTATATAAGCAACCACACCCCAAATTCCCAGGTTGTTGACCTGAGCAACTAAAGTAGTAAAAATTGCTGGAAGGTTAAAAATTTTCGCAGCAATTATCACTACCGCTACAAGTATCGTTAATAGTAAAATTTTAAGTTTGCCCTTGAGTTTTGGCTGTGATTGTGTCACCATGATTTGTCTAGCCTAAATCATTTGTGCAAACATCTCTCTGTGTCGCGCCAGTTGCTTCAAGTCGGGAAACCCGCCCAACGCACTGGCTTCTCTGGGTCTCTGTGGTTCGTTATATAGTCTTTAATTAAGATAAGCTATTTAAATGAGAAATACCTTAAATTCTCTTAAACTTTTCCCGGCGATACCAGCTATGAATTCGTACTGGGGAAACGCCAAACAAATAAGCAATAATAATAATTTGATTGAGTAAGGTAGTTTGAATAATGCCTTTTTTTACCCATCTACGCGCTGAAGTCATAACTGGCGTGTTGATAATGACAATGCTTCCTGTAGACTTTAATCGCTGGATTAATTCAAAGTCTTCCATGATGGGTAACTTAGGAAAACCACCAATTTGTTGAAATACTTGTTGAGTTAAAAAGATTGCTTGATCACCATAAGGCATTTGCATTAAATGCGATCGCCATTTTACCCCCAATTCCACCAACCTTAAACCTAAACCTGGGTGATCAATTTGCAAATTAAAGGCACCAGCTACAATTCCAGGCTGTTGCAGTGCTGTGCGAATCATTGCATCAAACCCCACAGGTAAACGAGTATCTGCATGGAGAAACAGCAACACCTCACCACTCGCCACCACCGCACCTGCATTCATTTGCACTGCACGACCGGGAGATGATGAAATAACTTTAGCACCTAATGATTGAGCAATTGCTATTGTGTCATCACTAGAGCCACCATCAACCACAATCACTTCTATATTTGTACTAGATTGAGTGCTGGCGATCGCTCCTTTAATATTCCCGGCTTCGTTGAGAGTGGGAATAATAATTGAAACTTTAGCAGTAGTTAGGTTTACCAAACTCATTAGTATGATTTACACGCATCATGTAAGCATACTACAGTTATAAAGCGATGCTTGAAGACAAAAGGCTACTTGTCTACGCATTTATGCAGGGACTTGTACAATATGGGCGATCGCATTTCCCAAGCGAGTAAAATGGTTTGGATTTAATGTTAGTAAAATATCTACTTGGGCTTTTAATGCAGCTTGAGCAATTAAAGCATCGAAAATAGCGCCACCGGGAAGGTTTAAAGTTGCCATTTGAGCAATTGCAGCTTGATAGTCATCAACAACTAGTGGAACTCCTTCTAAATACTGTAGTATATCTACAACTATGCTTTGAGCTTGTTGAGGACTGATACGTGGCTGAACGGGTAAGCGTGTGATGACAGAATATGTTTCAGCTAAACTGTGCGTTGAAATAAACCCTTGAATTTGCCCAGACTTTGCAGATTGAATCTTGGTAAAACAAACCAAATGTTGTGGGTGATTGACAATTATTGCAGGAACTAAAGCTGAAGTATCAAACAAAACTTTCATTAAACTATTTGTTCCTGAATGCGTTCTTCTCTCAACTCATCTATAAAAGTATTAATATCAAAGTTGGCTGGTAATTCTGCGTCTACAACTAAGATTCCATCTTTGCGATAGAGGGTTGCTTGGTTAAGGTTTATTTGAGTCTCTTCTTCAAGTTTTTGCTGACTCAAAGCCGCAATTTTTTCTGTAATAGCTTGCAAAATAAATTGCTCAGTCGATATTCCCTGACTGCTTGCCCATTTTTCAATCTTTTCTTGTATTTGGGGAGGAAAGTTCATAAAATTTTGTTTTGATTTTGTCATGATATGAACTAGGTTAGCATTGCGATTCGCCTACCGCAAAACCATTACATCTTGATTATTGATAAAATTAGATCCCCGACTTCTTTAAGAAGTCGGGGATATGAATTTCTCGCGTTGTAAACATCACATAATTACAAAGTAAAAATTAAGAATTAATTAATACAGCAGGTGCTGGCGTAGTTAAACCAGTCTTCAATGCTAATTCATCCGCTACAAAATCTGGAACTCCGGCTTCTTTACCCTTGGCTAAACAGCAATCTCGCACAGCTAACAGAAAACCTTTAATTAATTCTACATCTGATATTGCGTTAACTTGAGTGAGAAAATCTTGCCAAGATGTTGTATCTGAAGCGTAGGTATCTATTAAATATAAACCAGCGAGATACTCAGCTAATGGATCTAATGCCAAGCGGATTTTATCTTGTGCTGCGCCGATAGTTTGAATTAAACGCAGACGTTTTTCTAAATGTTGTAAACGTTCTGGTGCTGTGTCGCTGTCATCAAGAGCAGCTAAGATATCTTCTAGTTTGGCAGATGTAGGACGAAAAGTTGTTTTTAAACATTGCCAAGCAATTACCTGAGCGTCTCTTTGGACGGTGCGATTATTTGGTTCAGTTGCTAATCTATCTCGATTTAGTTCATTGAGATATGCCAGCATTAAATCAGGAATATTTTCTGGTAAATCAATTGCTGTTCCTTCTTTTGTAGCAATCATTTGTTCGGCGTAAAGTTTTGCCAGCAATACAGTAATATTGCGTTGTCCTACCATCAATGAAAGACGGCGACAAGCATCAAAATATTCCACATCGGTAAACAAATCACGTTTGTGACGTTGGGTTAAATAAGCTTCCATAAAAGATGAGAGTTTATCACCTGCAACGCGCAACGGTTGAATTGTGGTTTTTGGTACTTCGTCTAGTTTTTCTTCTAAGCGAGAAGTAACAATAAGAGCGTTTACTGGGAAATCTGTTTCTGCTGGATGAATTTTGTTGCGTGTCGCTTCACCCATTTCCGAAAAGTGATCTATTATGACTAAAATCCGGCGTTGGCGGAGTAAATTCGTTAATAATTCATCATCAATTGCTTGGGCTTCGCTAATTAGTGCTTGCAGTTGTCCGCCAATGGTTTCTTTTAAGGGATGATCTAATTCTTGTTCGATTAACACTGGTAACATCCGGTGTTTAGCAAGGCGCTGAGTTTCATTGTCATTCATTGCCCATTGCGCCAAAGTACAAGCTAGACTAGTTTTACCTGCGCCACCTTCTCCCCAAATTAATAATGTTGCGCGTTTTTGGTTAAATATTGGTTGTAAATCTGTGGCTGTGAGTTGTGCAAGATTATGATTATCTAAAACTACGGGAATGGGGACGTAAACAGAACGTTCTGTGACGGTTTTCTTTTTGTTAAATCCTTGCTTGCCAGAGTCGAGGCGTTTTTCTACCCAAGCATCAAGCACTCTGGGATGATAGTTAAAGAATTCGATAAATAATAATGTGCGGATAGGAAAAGTTAAACCGCCAAGGGCATCGGGTAATTTAAAACTAGCTAAGGGTTTCAGGGCGTTATTAACGTGTAATATCCACAAAGGACGCACTCGTAATAAGATGAGCCAGAGGGAAGGGAAGAAGATAATGTAAATTAATCCGCCTGTTACCCAAGGGTGTTTTGCCATCCATTCTAGAGTTCTGTCGAGGAGGCGTGATTGTCTTTTGGTTTTTAAGGCATCAAGCGAACGAGCGACAGAGGCTATGCGATCATCTAAATGTTTATCTTTACTATCTTTTAAAGCTTTGAGTGCTTTTTCTAAATCTGCTATGGCTCTGTCTAACTCTACAAAAGGCATAGTACCTGCTTTGTCTTGAAAGCTTTCACCTATTTTTGCTAAGGCACTAGCAGCACGGGAGCGAACACTTGCATCTTTGTCAGGCTGCAAAGCGGTAATCAAAGCAGGAATCGCCGCCTTTGCTTCCCCTGCCATACTCCCTAGGGCACTAGCAGCATTGGAGCGAACACTTGCATCTTTGTCGGACTGCAAAGCTGTAATTAAAGCAGGAATCGCCGCCTTTGCTTCCCCTCCCATGCTCCCCAGGGCACTAGCAGCATTGGAGCGAACACTTGCATCTTTGTCGGACTGCAAAGCTGTAATTAAAGCAGGAATCGCCGCCTTTGCTTCCCCTCCCATGCTCCCCAGGGTATAAGCAGCAGAGTAGCGAACATTTAAATTTTTGTCAGACTGCAAAGCCGTAATCAAAGCGGGAATCGCTGCCTTTGCTTCCCCTCCCATGCTCCCCAGGGCACTAGCAGCATTGGAGCGAACACTTGCATCTTTGTCGGACTGCAAAGCTGTAATTAAAGCGGGAATCGTCGCCTTTGCTTCCCCTCCAATCCTCCCTAAGGCAGCAGCAGCATTGGAGCGAACACCTACATCTTTGTCAAACTGCAAAGCCATAATCAAAGCGGGAATCGCCGCCTTTGCTTCTGCTCCCATCCTCCCCAGAACGAAAGCAGCAGAGAAGCGAACACTTGCATCTTTGTCAGACTGCAAAGCCTTAATCAAAGCGGGAACCGCCACCTTTGCTTCTGCTCCCATAGCTCCCAGGGTAACAACAGCACGGGAGCGAACATCTGTGTCTTTGTCTTTTAACTGTTGAATATAGGTAGAAATTTTTGCATTTTGGCTAGTTTGCGCCCATCCCTCACCCATCGGCACTACAGACAACCATAGGCAAGAGAAAGAAACTGCACCTACAGCTAATAATCTCTTAACTGTTCTCTTGCCCGTTTTTTTTAAGGCTTTAGTGCTGACTACAGCGCTAAGTGCGTAGACGGGAAGCAGCTTGTCGTCAGATATTGCAGCAGTAGTTGAAGGTTCCATGTGCTACTTTGTTTAGGTGCATCCTATTTACTTATTAACACACGGCTTTAGCCTTAAATTACGCAATTTAACTGAAATAATTTAGATTTTGACCAAGTAACCTACAGCATACAGAGAATAACTCATTTCATTATTAAGGCAAAGGACGCTGACGTAATTGTGTACGCTCAAAAACTGTAAAATACCCTTCTAAAACTAATCCTTCAACATTCAACAAATCTAATAAATTTTGTGCTGGTTCTTCTGGTGATGCAGGAAAATAGCGAAAATAAACCACACCCATTGGTACAGGCATCCGCAGCCTATAAATTAATTCGCCATAATCTCGATCAAAGGTTAAGATAATTCTTTCTTCTCGTACAGCCCGTTCTAGAACTAACGAGTCTTCCGCACCAGGAGCATCTTCGCTACCATAAGCTACATCATAGCCAGCATCCCGCAAACGTACCACACTCATCATCGGGAAGTTTTCATTTGCTAAAAATCGCATTATGCTGACTCAGATACAAAAGGTAGCATATACAAAGATTCTTCTTGCATACACTCAGCAACAAATACAAATACAGCTTGCACAGCTTGTGGTGTCAAAGTTGGATAGTTCTCTAAAATTTGCTGTACTGTCCAACCATTAGCAAATAAACCAAGTATAAATTCTACAGATAACCGCGTACCTTTTACTGTTGGTTTGCCTAATAATACTTTGGAGTCAGAATGAATATATTGTCGCCAGTCCATAATCAAAAATTGTTTAGAGCCAAGCCAATAATTTAGATTTTATAGCAGTAAGTTTGTAAAGGCGGTGCGTTACGGCTAATTTTGATTTTCTCAAACACTCAAATTTTGACGTAGCCGTAACACATCCTACTATAAAGTGCGATCGCTCTTACACAAAAAGCTCCTTAAATTATTAGATAAGTTGCAAAGCTAAATTTTTCCACAACACAAAACCCTGTCGTTAGTAATCAGAACCCTGTCGTCACTACACAGAACTCTGTCGTTAGTAATCAGAACCCTGTCGTCACGACACAAAACCCTGTCGTTAGTAATCAGAACCTTGTCGTCACGACACAGAACTCTGTCGTTAGTAATCACAACCCTGTCGTCACGACACAAAACCTTGTCGTTAGTAATCAATACAAAATCCTATATTCACTTAGTAATTGCACTTAGGCAAATTATCAATTTTATCTAAATTAAATAACTGTTCACAATTGCAGTAATTCTGTTAAGTAGTCTTACTAAAATTACTCTGACGCAACATAATTTGTCTCTGTAAAAACTAGCAAATTCTTAACAAAAATCTTTGCTTTAGTGATTAACAAGTATAAATTTATACATTATATTAAAAGACATGATAAAGGCGATCGCCCAATCCCGCGAAGAAGAAAGCGATCGCCCTAATCAAAACCCTAACATCGATAAAAGCGATCGCCCAATCCCGCGAAGAAGAAAGCGATCGCCTTTATACAAACCCCAACAACGGAGTATAAATATCATGATGGCACAATTACCAAAATCCGCCCAATCAAAATTAGCGCAGTTCTTAGGCGAAGATAGCAATTCCTTCATCCTCAATCAAATTTCTCAACAGCCATTTTCCCACCGAGAACCTATTAAACATTTATTGATTGGTTCACCCAAAGCCGTCACCAGTACAATTCACTATTTGCAAGTAATTGGCTACGCCAGTGTTGGGGATTGGAGTCCACTGCTACCAACCGCCAATCCAGCCGAAGTGATGAGTATTTTAACTAGGTCAATTTTGATGCAATAAGCAAAATCTAGAGCAGTAAAGTTCAGATCCCCCCGCCTGCGGCGACCCCCTTAAAAAGGGGGTAAAGGACAATCTTAAGCCCCCCTTTTTAAGGGGGGTTGGGGGGATCTTCAAATTAAAGCTTTATAGAAATTTGGAAATTTTGCAATGCAACGTCTTTTAAATTTAAGCAAAAACACCAGTTTTTACCCAAAAAAATCAGATAACAAATATTAATGTTTGTGAATTTTGCTGACGCGGAATGCAGTTAGATTAAGACAAACTAGCTCTAGAAGTATTATTAGGAGAATAGCTATGTCTCTGAAAAAACGTACACCCCGCGTTTTAGAAAAAGCTGAATTAAGAGTATCTGGACTCAAAGCAATTGATCCAAATATGGATTTTGGGGACGAGCGTAATTTGCAAAATATGACACAACTAATTGAGCAGTATCGTAGCAAAATAGATGCTTATAATACTGCTTTAGCTGTGATTGACTCTTCCAAAATGGAAATGAAAGAGTTAGAAAAAAAATTAGGCGCTCTTAATGAAAAAATGCTAATTGGGGTTGCTTTTAAATATGGCAATGACAGTGCTGAATATGAAATGGCTGGTGGTGTTCGTAAAAGCGATCGCATCCGCAAAAGTTCAATCACTCGCTTGAAAGGAAGCACAGAAGAAATATCTAATAAAGTTTAAAATACATAACCCTACACTATCCAAGATTTTCGGTGCGTTAAGACTACACTCTTAGAGGATGTTGAGAAAGTATTATTGTGAACATCAAAATCTTAAAAACCTAACCCCCCAGCCCCCTTCCCTACAAGGGAATGGGGGTTTTAAAGCCTCTCTCCGCGTCGGGGAGAGGTTTGGAGAGGGGTTTTTAGTATCTTTTATGACTTTTAAAACAACCTCTTAACGCACCTTATTATTTTTGTACTAAAATGCAAAATGGTATGAGGCGCTAATTATGGAAGAATTATTAACTCTGAAAGAATTGCTGCTTCAAGGTAATATCCCAGGAGCATTAATTATAGTAGAAGAATTAGCAGAAATGAGCCGCAATGACATCATCAAAACGATTCGTAGCTATGCAGTAATTTTGTTGTTGCATCTAATTAAACAACAAGCTGAAAATCGCACAACTCGTTCTTGGGATGTCTCCATTCGCAATTCAGTTCGAGAAATTCAACGAGAAAATAAGCGCCGTAAAGCAGAAGGTTATTATCTCACGCCAGAAGAACTCAGAGAAACTTTAGCAGAAGCTTATTTAAATGCCATTGATCAAGCTTCTTTAGAAGTAGAAGAAGGTCGTTATGAACCAGAAGAATTAGAAAAGCTAGTTAACAGCGAAGAAATTATTAACCGTGCTTTAGACTTAATATTATCAGGAGTACAAGATACCCGACTTCTTTGAGAAGTCGGGTATCTGAACTACTCGATTTTTAATAAAGGAGAACTAATATTAATTGGTTAAACAAAGACTCGATACATTATTAGTAGAATTAAATTTATGTACTTCTCGCGCTTTAGCACAAAGACTAATTCAAGCAGGAGAAGTGACTGTTAATCAGCAGATAGTTGATAAACCGGGAACAGAAGTAGATATTGCGGCGCAAATCAAAGTTAAAGAGCGATCGCGTTTTGTTTCCCGTGGTGGCGAAAAACTCGCAAAAGCATTAGAAGAATTCGCCATTCCTACTGCTGAACGAGTTTGTATAGATGGTGGAATTTCTACAGGCGGCTTTACCGATTGTTTACTGCAAGCAGGAGCCAGTTTAGTTTATGGTATTGATGTTGGTTACGGCCAAGTTGATTGGCGGTTGCGAAATGATGCGCGGGTAATTTTGCGAGAACGGACAAATCTGCGACAACTACAACCCCAACAATTATATGGTGAAGGCGATCGCATTCCCGATTTAGCGGTGGTGGATGTATCGTTTATTTCCTTAACCAAGATTTTGCCTGCATTGTGGCAATTAACTCAAGCTCCCCGTGAAGCCGTATTGTTAGTAAAGCCACAATTTGAGGTAGGAAAATCCCGTGTTGGCAAAAAAGGTGTAGTGCGTGATTTTAACGACCAAGCTGATGCAATCTTTCAAGTATTACAAGCCGCTGATCAATTAGGCTGGAAATACAAAGGCTTAACTTGGTCGCCAATTACAGGCCCGGCCGGGAATGTAGAATATCTTTTATGGTTAGGGATGGAAAGTGAAACACCACCACCAAATTTAGATGTAATTAAACAATTGACGAAATCAGCAATGGCTGATTTACGCGAGAATTAAACCAGTTATCAGTATTTATTGATAACTGATAAGTAACCACGCAAAATTAATTACAGTCATTGCGAGCAAAGCGAAGCAATCCCAACCCTTGCGATTGCTTTATTTCGCTTCGCTCCATTCGCAATGACATTGTGTAATTAATTATGTTGAACTACTTAACTGTTCACTGTTTACTGTTAAACATCGTAAATCAGACACTCTAAAGCTTCTGGGTGTCTGTCGCAGAATGATTCTAGAGAGGTTTTGCGGTGTTGTGCTTGCTGTTGATGAGATTTTTCAGCTTGTAATTCTTCGACGATATCCCAAGCTACAGCACAGTTAGGAGATCCATCGCCGGTTACTTCACAAGTGGAACGAGCTTCTGCGATCGCTTCAAAAATTGCTTGTTCAATGGTTTTGTTACCATTTTGCTCAGATTGGTTTGCAGTGTCGAATCTGTCGTAAGTTGCTGTCATGATAAATCTACCTTTGTTTACTGAGATAGAGAGAGATGTGTGCTGCTGTGAAATTCACAAGCCAATACTTTCAGTTTAGATAAGCTAAAAAAATATTGCTGTGGTGAATACCCTCTTTTAATAAACTAAATTAATTGGGAAATCCACCTTGTCATTTTTGATGCAAAAAGCTATGACCAAGAAATAATGAAACCTGAAATAGCAAGTTCCATCTCTACACTTTTATAGTGCATTGTAAATTAGGCATCTAGGGCAATTATCAGCAGAATTTGATACAAGTTGATAAAGGCTGATAAACAGTAATAATTAGGGAAATAATTCTTTGAAATTCTCAATATTTCAAGCCTAATTCTTGTTGCAAACGATACAGAATTGTATTTTGGTCAACCTGCGAGAGAATTTCTTGAATCACAGTACTAGCGCCTAATTCTCCCCAAGTGCAGCCTTTTGCAAGATAAACTTGAGCAGCTTTGCCAACAGCATAAGCACCATAACCAGCAATTCCCGCTTGCGCGATCGCACTACCAGCAAAGCCAGTAATATTAGCTGGGTTATCACCACTAGCGATCGCTGCGGTACTTTTACCTAATCCTAATACAAAACTACTGCCTAATTCTCCAATTAATAAACCGCCAGAACTCATTAAAATAGTTTTAAAAATTTTCCCCGCCTCATAGCTAGTCATTGGTAAACCATACAACCGCGCCAAAGCCCGAATTAAAGCTAAATCGGCAAAAGTTCCCCCAAGCACATCTAAAACAGCAATCGGGTTGAGCGCTACAGCTAAAGCTTTATATTTAGTAAATTGCCAGATAATTGCTTCTGCTTCTTGTTCGCGTAAATCAAGAGTTTTTTGGGCGATCGCCGCTTCTGCTTCCCGTGCTTGTAGTAGTGCATTTAAAGCCAAAAGCGATCGGCCTTCACGATTAAGAATCTTCAATAGAGTTTCCTGAAGTTCTTCAATTTGCGGTGGTGGCGTTTCCCATTCATAACTTACACGCCCATCCGGCCATTCCACCCGCACTTCCAGCGGTGCAGGTTCCGCCGCCACCATCACAATTTCATCGGGTAACAAAGGCTTACCTTGGGGATGTCCTGCACCAAGTTGTTGTAAATTTTGATAAATTGCGCCTCTATCTGTATCTGGGTAAAGGTCGATTTTGTTAAATACCAAAATCAGCGGTTTTTGCGCCTGACGTAAATCTAGCAATGCTTGATATTCAGTCCGCGTAATATCACCAGACACAACAAATAAAATCAAATCTGCCTGACGCGCCACATCTCGCGCCATTTGCGCCCGTGACTCCCCAGCAATTTCATCTAACCCCGGAGTATCAATTAACTCTACAATTATCTTGCCTCCTGCTGGTTGCCATCTCACAGAACGCGGCCATTGAGTCACCCCATTTAACGGCCCTGTTTGCAAAATCTTCTCTCCCAGCAAAGCATTCAACACTGCCGATTTTCCCCGACTCACCAAACCAAAGACAGCTATTTTAATTAAATTAGAATCTAGTTTACTGAGTGTGGCATTCAAAACCTCTAATTCCGGCTTTACCAAACCCGCCAATTCTGGGTTAAATGATAACTGTCCTGACTTGCGAAGATATCCATACCAAGATAACGCTTGTCGGAGACTAGCACGGGCGCGGTTTAAATGAGTTTCTTCCAGGTTACGGTTACGCACGGGGATTTCAGGTAAAACAAACAATAGGTTATAAGAACTATAGCCATATCTCTATTCTGCGTTAATTTATAACCTGTCTGTGTTGTTGCTTAATACTCTAGATCTGATTCTTCCACAATCGGCAATTCAATGCTGAATTCAGTTCCCCAGGATGGATCAGATATCATATTAATTCGACCATTATGACTCTCAATAATTTGGTAACTAATCGATAATCCTAATCCTGTGCCTTGACCGACGGGTTTAGTAGTAAAAAAAGGATTAAATATTTGATGATGAATCTGGGAGGGTATACCGTTACCGTTATCCTTGATGCGAATGGCAATGTAACAATCGTTGAGTTTCTCAGTACAAATCCAGATGCGACTAGGATAATTTTGCTTTAATTCTGGTGACGCTGCCAGCGATCGCAATCTTTCCGCTTCTTCTAAAGCATCAATCGCATTATTTAAAATATTCATAAATACTTGATTGAGTTGCCCAGGAGAACAATAAATCAATGGCAATTCATCATATTCCTTAATCACTTCAATGCCAGAGTACTCAGCGCTAGGTTTGAGGCGACTTTGTAAAATCATCAATGTCGCCTCTAAACCCTCATGAATTTTAACTAACTTGAATTTTGCTTCGTCTAATCGAGAAAAGTTTCGCAAAGATTTGACAATCTCAGCAATCCGCTGAGAACCCATCTGCATAGACTGGAGTAATTTTTGGATATCTTCTTGCAGAAAATCAAGCTCTATGTTGCCAATTGCTTGCTCAATCTTCGGTGTTGGCTGGGGATACTCTTGTTGATAGAGGTGAATTAGTTTGAGTAAATCATCATAGTATTCACTGGCATAAGCAAGATTTCCATGAATAAAGCTAATAGGATTATTAATTTCATGGGCAATTCCCGCAACTAACTGTCCTAACCCAGACATTTTTTCTGTTTGCACAGCCTCCAGAGCATTTTGCAGTTTGATCAGAGTGTATTTTAAGGTTTCATTCGATTGTGCTAGTTCAACCTGAATGCGTTGGCGCTGTTGAATTTCCTTACTCAGTGCATGAATTTTTTGGTTCAGCACAACAAATTCATTTTTCTTGCGCTTTTCTAACCGTAGTAAAATGATTGCGGGGCTTTGAGGCGATCGCGGTTGAACTACCCCCCCTTGACTACGACAAGCAATCCCCTCTTCTTGGGCTTGGTGAATAGTAAAAGCACCCAAAATCATTTGGCGACTTTGGGCGCAAGCTTTAAGATAATCAGTTACCTTCTCTGGCGAATCAGTGACAAACTCACTCAAATACTGACCAATCAGTGCTTTACTAGTTTTACTAAACAGTTTAGTTGCACTTTGATTGACTGCCAAAATTTCACCTGTGCTAGTTATCAGCAGCATAGGTTCTGGCAAAACCTGGGCAAAGGTTAAAAATTGATCAGGTGTCATGATCTTGAGGTATAGCAGCAGTATCTTTGCTGTTGCACGGAACACTAACAGAGTAAAAGTGAAAAGACTCCGCTATCTTTGAGGGAATCAACTTCAGCCGGAACATATTACAGCCACAGGGTTATAAGCTTAACGCTGCTACTAAACTTTAAAGTATTCTTGTCCAGCAAAATCCTCTACTTCTTCACTCGGTTTGAGATGAATAATCACTGTGCATTCCTTTGCACCTCTAGCGATTGTGTCTTTTAACTCGACTCTTGCATAACCGAGATTATCCGCTGCGATCGCACCAAATATATTCGATGTCATCACACACATAGCTTCGCGCCCTTCTACCTGTTCTGCAAAGGGACATCTGCGATTGCCTAAAACTATTTTCTCATCACTTTCTTCAATTACATAAAAGTCGCCTTGAATCCGGCGTTTCCAATCGACAAGAACTGCTGTTACCTGCTCACGGGAGAGATTAGATAGTTGCAATCCGTTATGATATATCTGGTTGACGTGCTGACCAGTTCGATAGCCAACTACATTCAAAAAACCTGCTGCTTCTTCAATACCAACCACATCTTGCAAAGTTCCAGCTAATTCTCGAATGATAGTCCGCAGAAACTGATCACGTTCTATCGGTAATTCTAATGATTTTATCTCATCGTCCAGTAAAGATGTTTGAATCATAATGGAGTTTTCCCCTGGATATCTAAAGTGAAGAATCTTCAATAGCAATGTTTTAAAGGAAAATTAATGAAATATCAAAATCCCTTCCTTTAGTTCTATTGACACGCAACTAATAGTAGTCTTCCCTTACTAGTTAGAAAACTCACATCAACAGTGCATAATTTACCTGATTTCAACTGGTTTAAACATCCTCTGAATTGATAAATGCCTTGTAGCCTTCAATTTTACTAGCCAACCGTGCAGCCAAAAATGGACTTGCATCTTTCAAAGCTGTGTATATCTGCATAGCTTCTTCTCGGTATTTGGCAATTTTTTCTTGATTCCAGTAATGTGGCGGTGCTTGGAGGTTAGTGATTCTATCTGCCAACTTTACCATCCAGACTTCTGGCGGTTGTTGTTTTATCCGCCTTAAACTATCCGCCATTTGAAGATGTTTTGCCAGATTATTATCTTTAGTTAATGCAAGTATACCTTGGGCGACTGCTTCACCAAACTCAGCTTTAATTTGCTCAAAAGTTGTATCCGTGTCTTCGATGGTGTCATGCAAAACTGCGCATTGAATTGCCAAATCACCATCAGCTACTGTTTCCACGCTCAAAGCTGCAATAATTTCCATACTCACAAAACTCAGGTGCATAATATAAGGCAATTCTGAACCTGGCATCTTCTGATTTTGATGAGCGATCGCCGCGAATTTATACGCTTTAATATAACTTTCTTGTGACCAGTTTTGGGTATTCATATCAAAAATTATCAATCTAATATGTAATCACTTCAAAGCTCAGATACCAGACTTTTTACAAAGAGAACAGGGAACAGATAAGACGGCATAATTTTAATTCAACTACCCTCTTGACATTACACACATTACATACTACATTTGTAGTATAAAGATAACAACCCAGTTCCAAATCATCAAAACATGGGTCTGTAGCTCTAACGGTAGAGTTCCCGGATTCCACTTGTGTCCTAACCGAAAAAGCTTACATACTAGCTCAATAGTAGAGCGCTCGTCTTGAGAACGATTAGTTGCAGGTGCGATTCCTGCGTGTGTTACCACAGCTTTTTCAACTTGCATGAGGAGTGAGTGCAACTCTCACAGGGAGGGTATCGGTTCAATTCCGATCAGATCCATTAAATAATTTGTCATTAAACAAGAGGTGATTGTCATGGTTCATATTCGATTTGAAGGACGTTCTGTTGATGTTGCAGAAAGACAACTAGGAATTGTTGCACAGATGAATGATGTAGCAGTCAAAGAACAGGTAGCGCGACATTTAGATGTCAATAGCGATCGCCTTTCTGCATACATTGTAGATCGTCGTCCTAGTGGTGATTTGATAGTTCGACCTGAAGCTGTGTACGGTTGAAGACCCTAATCTTCCGTGTCCTGACACATCAAGCATACATACACATTGATAACGGCTCTAAGGTAGTAAAATTCGAGCGATCGAACAAGCGAAGCATGATTTCTAAGTCTCTTGCAGATTTAGCGTGCGTGTCCACTGCCAATATTTGGTAAGAACGGCCGTAGTTGTAAAAAGCTTTTTGAACTTACACGGATTTATTTAAAACTTTATTCCGCGCCCTAACTTGTAAAGCCTACACACCATCCAGCAATGGATATACAGGTTCAATTCCTGTCGCTTCCACTAATGGGAGCGTAGCCTAATTGGTAAAGGCGACTGTGAAATAGCTTTGCTAACTTGTGCGGAATTCCAATAATTGAAATTGTATTTAACTAAAACATTAATTCAATCATAGAGAGGTGATTTCAATGATGTCCCATAACTTATGTAGCAACAAAACCCCATCAGTAAAACTATCTTCAAATAACATAAGTTATGAGCGAACATCGTTTAAGCGAAGTTGTGATTGAACGTCCTCGTTATGGCAGAAGAATTAGTCTAAAAAAGCAGACAGGCTATAAAAAGCAACTGTATAAACTCACCCAAGAAGCAACTGAAGATGGGTTATTCAATCCCTACATAATTAACACTAACCGCAGACATAGAACAAAGCATTCTTCAGATCAGATTGGCCCTTTGCGTCGGTTTTTGCGCTCTAATGTTGGACAACCTTGGGATGATGTTTATAGCAAACTCTGTCAACGTTTAAAGACTAACACAATGACAGGACAACACGTTATTGGTCACTTGTGGGATTTCGTTGAACGCCACGTAGAAATAATTGATGGTGTCTTGTATGGGAAGTCTTATCGGTGGTATGGAATTAAATTAGATGGGATTAACCGCGATTGCTTCTATGTTCATCCAGAAACTGGGATTCTTTGTGTAGCAAGGCGAGTAGCTCATAAGTGGAGTTTTCCAAAAAATAATGACGTTATTCCCATTGATAATTATCATCAATACCAAAAAATAAACGATATATGGTATCTCGTTACTTTTGAAGATTTTCCCTATGACCCAAAAGATTATACAAAGGATATTTTTAAAGGTGTACTTAATGAGTATTGTTCAGCCGGTGGAGTTTACGCTGTAAAAAAACAACAGTGTAATAAAAAACAACTTCAATGGATTTTAAAACAACTTTCTCAAACTTAAAATTTTTCACTTCGTGTCCTAACCGCAAAAGCCTACATACTAGCCGAATTGGAATAGGCACTTGACTTAAAAGCAAGAGTTTACAGGTTCAAATCCTGTGTATGAATCAACAGCTTTTTCAACTTACATGAAGTGATTTTATTCATCATCAACTATGAGTTAAATGCAACTCATTGGAGGTTGCTATGTCGGTGAAAACTTTAGAAATTTTAGAACAACTCAAGTCTCTTACTACCAACGAAACTACTCAATTAGTCAAGCAGATTGAAGCAACCTTCAATGTTGATAGTTCCACACCGAAATTAGTTCGGATTGGTAAACGAGATGAAGATGAAATTCAACCGCAAATTCAGACCGAATTTGATGTTTTATTGGTATCGGTTCCGGCGGAAAAAAAGATTACCTTACTCAAGGTCATCCGTACGCTAACTGGAATGGGACTCAAAGAAGCAAAAGACTTTGTAGATTCCCTTCCTCAAGTGGTGCAGTCGGGATTGGATCAAGAAGCGGCTGAAGCTCTCAAACAGCAACTAGAGGAAACTGGTGCTGTTGTTTCTCTCAAATAACATAATATCGGCAGTTGTTGCCGCGCCCCGATCGCAGAAGCTTACATAACTCTAAATCAGTTACAAAAATGCTTCTAAAACTTGCGCGGTGACAATATCACCCCGCGTGCAACATCTGCCTCCTGCAATTTTGAGATTTTAGATTGCAATCTAAAATCCAAAATCTAAAATTTTTTGAGGAGGTATTATGAATACTACAGAACGCGACTTGCGTTTAGAAATGCTCAACAGTTTGCTGACAACGCCTCACCGCAAACTTGAGCAAGTCGCAGAAATTCATCAGTTAATTGTTGAACTTGACCCTATATTTTACGGACATTTGGCAGTTTGGTATCAGCGTCATGGTGATGTCCGCGACCACAAGGAAGTGTTTGTGGCTCATTTGCTAACCAGCAATTTAACTGAACACAGAGATGCTGGATTTATGATGCTGCAAGAGTTTCCGCCTTATCAGGTGGCTCGTGTAGTAGATTTTATGAAGCAGCAGCAAAATAAAATGCCACGTTCAGCGCGGACTGCGGTGCGACGTTACCTTAAGACACGAGAAAGCAATCCAGCTTTATTCGATCGCGCGGCACTGCGAGGACGTAAAGCAATGAAGCATTTGTATGCGTCTCTGCACATCAAGCCAAACGAACGCGCAAATGCGATTTTGTTCCGCGATACTCCGCCAGAGGGTTCTTTGGCAAATGTGTTAAAGCAACTGGCTAAGGCAAAAAGTACCGCAGAACAAGCAAGGTTGATTGTGGAATTTAAAATTCCCTATACTATTGCGATCGGTGCAATCAAACAACTCACACCAGTTGTGTTGGTAGCGTTAATCAACAGCATGACTCCCCAAGAAGTGATCAATAACCTCAAGTCACTCCAGGCGCGGGGTGCAATGGATCATCCAGAAGTCAAAAAGCTGATTGATTCTAAGCTGGAAGAAGCATCTAAAAGTGGGCGTGTGGCTGCATTCAAGGCGCAGATTGCCGCAGACACCGCAGACTTCGACGCAGATACCGTTGCGCGACTAGAAAAAGTCACTAACGAGCAGGTGAAACGACGCGGGACAATTGCCCGCCCAACCGCTTTGCTGATTGACAAATCTGGTTCAATGGATAGTGCGATCGCTCTTGGTAAGCAACTGGCTGCGCTGATCTCTGGTATCACCCAAGCAGAATTGTTTGTCTACGCCTTCGATACCATTCCCTACCCTGTCACCGCTAAAGGCAAAGAGCTAACAGATTGGGAGCGTGCCTTTCAGCACATCAATGCAGGCGGTGGTACGAGTACAGGCTGTGCATTGGAAGCAATGCGGAAGAAAAAGCAGGTAGTTGACCAAATTATTCTGGTGACAGATGAAGGTGAAAATGCGACACCTTACTTCAGTGAAGCCTATAAGACTTACTGTCGTGAGTTTGCAGTGATGCCTAATGTTGTAATTGTCCGTCTTGGTACTTATTACAACTGGGTAGAAACTCAACTCAAGCAGCAGCAAGCACCTGTAGAAACTTTCACCTTTGCCGGCGACTACTACAGCTTGCCTAATCTTGTTCCACTGCTAACACGTCCCTCTCGCCTAGACTTGCTAATGGAGATTTTAGATATGCCATTGCCTGTGCGTGAGGATAAGTAGAATCGAAAATGGGTGCGTTATGTTTATACTTGACGCACCTGATAACCTAAAGCAATTTTGGTGTTGCTGATTAGTAGAATATGTGTTGTTTCGCGCATAGACGCGGTAGCGGCTTCTCGAAGAGTAGATGTAAAGGCGCAAAAAATCAATGTTTACTCTTTGCTAAAAACCTTAATTCATCTCTTGCGTGACCCGACTCTTGGAGCCTACATACTAGTACGAGAGGAAAAGTAACACTGTCAAATCAGTGGGCGTTTGTGAAAGGGGAGTGCGAAGAAACTGGGAAGTTGGCTTGAAAGTAGCTATCTTTTAAAGAGTGTGTAACAACTCACCAGTGGAGTCCCTCTAGTAACTGAGAAAACGCAATGCTCTATCAACTTGCACGCGGGATTATATAGCCATCTTAAAATTATTGTTTATTACTAAGATCCCCGACTTCTCAAAAGAAGTCGGGGATCTGAAACCTACTTATGACTAATATCCGTAAGCTAATTAACCAAATTGCTAGTGCAGAAGCTGAGTTATTTACTACCCAATTTCTCGCGCCATGTGTCAAAGGTGGACGAGTTCGCACGCGGGTAGCGGGAATGGTTTATACCTTCATCCCCAAGCCGAGTAAATTTGAAGGTTGGGGTATTTTTCAGCCTGTGGATACAAAGACAGCAAAGGTTTTTGAAGAAGCTGACTTACCCCAAATTGCAGAATACTTGCAACATTTTCCGCAAATTCGGTTGCGGTTAGTACATCAATTGCAAAGACAAACTTGGTTGGGGTATCCCATCAATGAAGCAGATATGCGTCAACGGTTGCAGGTAGTAAAACCGATCGCAGTTCATTTAGTAACTGAGGCTGGAGTATTTGAGCAAATTATCGCTCGGTGGAATGGACAATCGTGCTGGTTTGAGGATATTGATCGCCGTACAGATCCGATAATTGTGGAAACTCTGCAATCTGCTGTGAAGCGACTGATTCCCGTGGAGGAATTGCAGTTTAAGGATTTGACTCCAGAAATTCGCACTGTGTATGAATTAGCAACTAAGCGGATTGAGGGTTTTGATAAAACCAAACAAGATGAAAAGCGATTGAAAAAAGCTTTGCAGATGGGTGGTGGTGAATTAAATCAATTCAACGATCGCGGTGATTACTGGACAGTCGATTGGACAACTGCGGATGGTGTGCGTCACAGTAGCGCGATCGCTAAAACTGATTTGACTGTAATTAGTTCTGGTATTTGCTTGAGTGGACGCGATCGCGATTTTGATTTGCAATCTTTAGTAGCTGTCATGGAACAACGGGAGTATTGAGGACGATGAGCATATTTTTTCACGAACAGCTTTATCGCAGCAATGCTGTGATGACAAAGTTGAAGAATTATCCTGTAACAATTTGTGGCGCAGGTGTATTAGGTGCTAACATTGCTGAGAACTTGGCGCGGTCTGGTTTTGATAAACTGACAGTGATTGATCGCGATCGCATTGAGGAACGTAACCTTTCGACTCAGCCTTACTACCGTGCTGATGTCGGTGCATTCAAAGCGAAAATTTTGGCTAATAATTTATACCGTGCAGTTGGTACTAAAGTTGATGCCAAAACTAAAGAATTGACATCAGAAAATACCAATCAATTACTCAAAGATAATCAGCTAATTGTTGATGTTTTTGACAACAGTGTGTCACGTCAAGCGGTGAAAGATTACGCTGATCAATTTAGCATTCCTTGTATTCACGCTGGGTTAGCTGCTGATTATGCAGAAATTATTTGGAATGACGTTTATCGCGTTCCTTCTGATGTGAATGATGATGTCTGCGATTATCCACTGGCGCGGAATTTGGTGATGTTAACTGTAGCTGTGACTTGTGAGGCGATCGTTTCATTCATTGCTACAGCACAACAGCGTAATTTCACAATTACCCTGAAAGATTTAACTGTTCAATCGCTATGTTTGTGAACTCAAGCAAACAGTTTACACATCATCAGTCATTTTGTTTGTCGTATTTGAGCGAATGGCTTTGTTCAAATCTTGAAACAAGTCTTCTTCTGCATCCCGTTCTTGCTTAAGTTCTCGAATCATTTCCTGGCTGGAACCAATCAATAAACCCGCAACTCCACCAATAATGGCGTATTTTTGAGCTAAATCTTTATAAATTGGACTTGTGTATGGGCAAGGAAGTAAATGAGCCACAACAAAACCTATACCTGCGCCTAAAAATGCAGTGACAATGCCAGAGAAGGTAATTAATTTGGCGTTCATTTGCTTTGCTCCAATGCTCAATTTACTCGCATATTAGAGCATCGATTTACTAATCGAAGACCTAACCCCCCAGCCCCCTTCCCTCACAGGGAAGGGGGTAACTCAACTCCCCTCTCCGCGTCGGAGCGAAAAGTTGAGCCAGTGCGTTGGACGGGTTCCCCGGCATAAAGCAACTGGCGTTGCGCGTCCGGGTTTCCCGGCGCAAAACTTTTCAAGACAGAGGGGTTGGGGGAGAGGTTCTTTCCAGATTACTAAATTGGTGTTCTTGCGGGTATGGCTTGATTATCTGTGGATTTAACAAATTTGCACCTAAATTTTTACCTGTTGTAATATGAAATTCTTAGAGGTTGTTTTAAACGTGATTTGTTGTGATTGTAAACACCTATCGATCCCCCCTACCCCCCTTAAAAAGGGGGGAATTTCTTCAAGTCCCCCTTAAAAATAGGGATTTAAAAGGATCAGATGATTTGTGTGTACACGATAGCCTTAAAAAGGGGGAAACTGGACTCAAAGTCCCCCTTTTTAAGGGGGATTTAGGGGGATCTACAAACTTTTGCTACACACAGCAGAATTTTTTAAATATCTTCTTAATTTAGCCGCTGCATTCACAATGTCAGCCAACACATTAATTATGTGAGGCGACGCATTAATAATGTGTTGCTCAACATTCACAATATCAAGCAACGCATTCGCAATGTAACGCGTTACATTAACATTGCCGATGAAAAAAACTAATTGTCAGTGGGTTGAATCATGAGATTGGTGATCATCAGGGTTCTGCGTTACAGTCACAACTGATTTAGGTTGTGTATTTGCTGTTGCTTGTCTCTCAGAATCAGGAGACCCAGAACGATGAGAAGGTTTGCGCTTTAAAAAGCGTTCTTCCAAATTCTTGATGATGATGTACAGCACTGGTACTATCAGCAAACTCAAAATTGTAGAAACGAGTAACCCGCCAAATAACGCCGTTCCCAACGACCAGCGTGAGGCAGAACCGGCTCCTGAAGCGACTACTAGAGGGAAAAACCCTAGCAATGACGCACTTGATGTCATGACAATTGGTCGAAATCGCTCTTGGGCGGCTGTTAAAGCTGCTTTTTGAATTGTCATCCCTTGTTTAAAGGCTTGGTTAGCAAATTCGACAATCAAAATTGCGTTTTTTGAGGCAAGTCCGATTAACATGACTAATGCAACGTTGGCATAGACATCGTTGACTAAACCGCGTAATGCTAAAGCACTCAACGCACCTAACAACGCTAAGGGTACAGTCAACAAAATAATTGCTGGGTCAATATAACTTTCATACTGAGCCGAAAGGGTGAGAAACACCATCACGATTCCGAAACCAAAAATCAGAATACCCAAGCTACCCGCAGATAATTCTTCTCGCGCTGTGCCAATCCAGTCGCTACCAATTCCGGGAATGGCGGCTGTATTGACTGCTTGCTGCATTGCTTGGATAGCTTGTCCACTACTGTAACCCGACGCTTCTCTACCTTGAAGGCTGATAGCGCGGAAGCCGTTGTAATGAGAGATGACGGCTGGCCCGGTAATGGGTGTGAGTGTTGCTACCTCACTTAATCGCACCATTTGGTTATTTGCCGATCGCACATACAATTGCCGAATATCGTCTGGTGATTGTCGATAGTCGCCATCTGCTTGTACATAAACACGATAACTCTGCTGTCCCAAGGTAAAATCATTCACATATTGAGAACCAACGGCAGATGAGAGGGTGTTGACAGCTTGCTGAAAATCGACGTTCAGGGCTTCTAGGCGATCGCGATCAAAGTTAATTTGAAACTGGGGTGTGCTGGCGGTAAACTGCGTAAACACGCCACCTGCTAAAGCTGGTTGTTGATTAGCTTGGGCAATTACCGCTTGAGCGTTGGCGAAAAAGTCATCAATTGTCAATCGCCCGTTGGTGCGGTCTTCTAGCTGTAACTCAAATCCACCTAATGTACTAAAACCTTGAATTGGTGGTGGACTAACTGCGGTAATAATGGCTTCGGGGATTGATTGAAATGCGCCATTGATTCGCCCTAAAATTGCCGTGGCGCTTTGATTTGGTTGAGTACGTTCTTCCCAAGGTTTAAGTTTGGCAAAAAATACACCGCGATTAGAACCACTACCCGCAAAGCCAAATCCTGACGTTGCAAATACGTTATCAATCTCTGGTTCCTTCTCCAGAATTTGCTCAAGTTTTGTAATTACTTCATCTGTATAACCGAGAGAAACGCCATCAGGAGCTTGAATAATTCCTAACACAATGCCTTGGTCTTCATTAGGAACAAACCCTGTTGGCACTTGAGTAAACATAAAATAGGTTGCAGCTAAACCCACCACAAATAATGCCACAACCGCATAACGTAAGCGAATTAAAAAATTAACGATCGCAATAAACTTTTGAATAATCCATTGCAATATCTGATTAAATTTGTTGAAAAACCAACCCACAGGGCCGCGTTTAGGTTGGGGTGGACGCAGTAAAATCGCCGCCATACTCGGACTGAAGGAAAGAGCGTTAAATGTGGAGATGGCAATCGAAAATGCAATTACTAAGGCGAACTGTTGATACATTTTCCCAGTGGAACCAGGGAAAAATGCCACGGGAATAAACACCGCCATTAACACTAAGGAAGTGGAAACTACTGCACCCGTCAATTCCTCCATTGCTTCAAAAGAAGCTTGTAGCGGTCTAACTCCCTGTTCAATTTTGCTGGCGATCGCTTCCACAACAATAATCGCATCATCAACAACTAATCCCGTGGCTAAAATTAAGCCAAATAAGGTCAAGTTATTGAGGGAAAATTTAAATATGTAAGCAAATGCTAATGCCCCAATCAGCGAAACTGGAATCGCCACAATGGGAATAATCGTAGCTCGCCAGTCTTGGAGAAACAGAAAAATCACCAACACCACCAAAGCGATCGCTTCGACTAAGGTTTTGATTACTTCTTCTAAAGAAGCTTGCACAAACCCAACGGTATCGTAAACAATCTGAGTTTTTAATCCCGGTGGAAAATCTTTAATCAATTCATCCATCTGCGCTTCAATGTTTTTTGCCACATCCAGCGCATTACTTCCTGGTGACTGATAAATTGCCAGTCCAATGGCAGGTTTACCATTATTTCTGGCATTGCTGGCGTAAGTTTCTGAACCGAGTTCCGCCCGACCAACATCCCGGAGTTTAATTAAGTTACCGTTACTCCCGGCTTTAATCACCAGATTGCCAAACTCCGTAGCATCTTTAAACTGACCATTCACTCGTAGCGGAATTTCATAACTTTGACCAGAAGGTATCGGTGCTTGACCTAAAGTTCCGGCACCGGCGAGAATGTTTTGCGATCGCAATGCTGTCGCTACATCTGCGACAGTTAATTGTCGACTTGCCAAGGCATTAGGATCGAGCCACAGCCGCATCGCATAACGTTTTTCACCAAAAATTGTTAAATCGCCAACTCCTGGGGTTCGTAGCAGTTGATCGCGTAAATTCAGGTCAATATAATTACTAATAAATAGCGGATCATACTCATTATTTTCCGCATAAAATGTATACACTAACAAAATACTTGTAGAAGCTGTCTGCGCTGTCACACCCAGTTGTTGCACACTGCTTGGTAAGCGGGGTGTAGCACGAGCAATTCGATTCTGGACGTTTACTTGGTCAATATTTTTATCAGTTTCCGAACCAAAATATACAGAGATTTGGCTACTACCTGCGGAACTATTCGAGGTCATGTACTGCATCCCCTCG
Source organism: Nostoc sp. HK-01 (assembly GCA_003990705.1). Lineage (GTDB taxonomy): Bacteria > Cyanobacteriota > Cyanobacteriia > Cyanobacteriales > Nostocaceae > Nostoc_B. The sequence continues at coordinate 3,380,529 of AP018318.1, read as the reverse complement.
ACCCCGTTCAGTTGACGCTCAATTGTGGTTGTAACAGCACTTTCCACAGTCGAAACATCCGCCCCAGTATAGTTAGCTGAAACTTGAACGCGGATGGGGGCAATATCTGGCAAGTAATTGAGTGGGAGTAGAGGAATACACACGCCTCCCAAAATCAAAATCAACAGAGAACAAACGGTAGTTAAAACCGGACGCTTGATAAAAGTATTAGCGATCGACATGATCGGATGTCCTGGAGTTAAGATTGGGGTTGAATTGGTGTGCCTTCTCTGAGTTTGAGAATGCCAGAAGTAACTATGGTTTCGCCGGCTTTTAGTCCGTCAAGAACTTGATAATTGGTGCCTTGAATCTCACCCAGACGGACTAAACGCTGATGAACAACTTGCTGCGGTTTACCGTTGACGGTGGTGTTTTCTGTGACAAACACAAAACTTTGTCCGCCAATGCGAGAAATCGCCACAGTGGGAATTAATATCCCTGGTTGTCGATTCCAAATGATTCGCGCCTGTACATATTGCCCATCACGCAATTGTCCTTGGGCATTACGAAAGCGAGCTTTGCTTAATACTGACTGCTGATCAGAACTTACCGTTGGGGAAATATAGTTAATTGCACCTTGACCGATGACCTTTTGTGTGTTGGGATTGAGCAATTCCACAGGTAATCCAATTCGCAGTTGCGGCATTCGATTGGAAGGCACAGAAAGATTCAAATCCAGGGCATCATTTTGGATAATTGTGGTGATTGTTTGTCCGGTATTGACAAAATCTCCCACTTTGACAGGAAATTCACTGATTACGCCAGCAATGGGTGAAACTACTCGTTTCTGATTCACATTAACTTGAGCCGCTGCGGTACTGGCTTGAGCTGCGCGGACATTAGCTTGGGCTTGGCGAACGGCTGCACCCGCCGCAGCAACTTCTTTTTCTGCGGCTTGTAAATCTGCGATCGCCGCTTGTAAGTTATTTCTAGCAATATCTAATTCTTGTCTGGCTTGCGCTCCCTGCGTAACTAACTGTTGAGTGCGATTAAACTGGGTTCTTTGCAGTTGAACATTCGCCGCGACTTTTGTCCGTTGCGCCTCGGCTTGTTGTAGTTGTGCTTGTGCCGTTTTGAATCCAGCTTGGGCTGCATTGGTGGTTGCTATAGAACTAGCAACATTGGCTTGAGTTTGATCTAAACTCAAAGTTGCGATCGCTGTTCCTTTTTGTACCCTCTGACCACTAGACACCAGAATTGATTCAATTCGTCCTTGAATTTGCGGCTGTAGCGTCACTTTTTGTTGTGCTTCTAAAGCTCCTACAAAATTAGAACTTTCTTGGGTTGTGCTATTGCCAACTTGCTGAACTTTTACCTGCAATGCCGAGTTTTTCGCATTAGCTGCGGGAGCATTTTGAGTGGGAGCAGCCGAACGTTGAGTACCAAAATGCGAAAACAAAGTCATTCCGCCAATAGCGACAACGAGACCTAACCCCAAACCGACTAACAAACCTTGCTGCCCTGAAAGCCTTCTCAAAGCGGCATTACTAAATTTAGGAGTTTCCATTACCTCACCCTACAACTGCCCCAGCAAAATTAATTAAATGTGAGTTTGCCAACCATTTATTCTGAAGCCGGAATCTAACTTTTTTTAAATGTGGGCAACAGGATGATCTCTTACCCTATTAATAAGTGCATTCTTGCTCCAAATATATGATTCTTGCGCCGCAATATAGATGAAAAAGTCACAACTATTTCATCTTGACAACACTGAGAATTCACTATACGGCATACGCGTAATTAATTTATCTTTCATTAGTAAGATAGCTATAGGACTTTGGGTTTGATTACTGAAGTTATTTATGTAGGTAGATAAGGAAGAACAGAAAATAGGAAACCGCAAACAATTCGGGTTTAAATATACTGATTTTTTCCCACATCAAATATGACTCATACATCTGTGATATAAAAGCATATTTTACTTTTTCCAGAAATAAATATGAGATAACTATTAGCCTAGTAATTCAGTTAAATAGACTGATAAATTAAGGAAGCTCACTAATCTCAGAACCAGTTGCACAAAAAGCGTCAACAACTTGCGAAAACTGACGATTTTGTTCCATCAGTGCCATGTGTCCACCTGGTTGAAGAGTAATTTTTTGAGCCGCAGGTAATTCTGCTACCATGCGATCGCTGGCAATAGGTTTAGTGGCTATATTCAGAAGCACCGCAGACAGCCAGAAACGCGCTATGCCTAGCGTAAACAAGCACCCAGTCTTTATTGGTGTTGCGATGATGTAACTCATCCAAATCAAATTATTGTTGCTTCAGAACCTTTATCTAACCAAAATTGGACGGCTTTTCCTGAGCAAAGTATGCTATTTGTTCAAGCAGAATCATTAATACCAACAATTAGAATTTTGGAGAGTTCCACCTAATTTTATTTGCATAAAAATACAGCATAGAAGACGCAAACTTATAAGTTACGTCTTCTATTAAAGTTTCAAAATTTAGAAAGTGAATGTGGTGCGGATTGTCCCAATCACAATATCATCATTGTCATTGTTATGGTCTGGAGCAGTTAACCAGATGACTCCTGGAGTAATGCTGATGTTATCGCTCAGTTTGTATTGGTAGAAGCCTTCAATATGCAGTGAAGTATCAGAGTCTCTACCAATAGTATTTCTTAACCCACTACTGGCACCTGTGACTTTTGGTTCCATCCCCACAATAATGCCACCAACACTACCTTCTTTACCTAAATCGGGGAAAGCGAGTGTGACTGCATAGTTCCAAATGTCCAGTTCACCACGAGGAATAGTACCATTATTTGTATCAACTGCTGCTAAGGTACGCGTGTTGGTATAACCAACCCAACCACCAATAGCAAACTTCGGACTAAGTTGGAAGGATGCTTGGAAGCCGTAGGAATTACTAGAAATTGGTAGATTTAGTCCTTCTCCTAAAACATCCGTCAAAGCCGTATTACTAGCTAGGGCAGTGCGTAAGTTAGCACGGTTACTACCAGCGGTCAAGTCAGCATTATAGGAATTAACGTAGGTAAAACCGAGAGTCAAACCTTTAGTCGGTTGGACAGTTAACTGTCCCATAGCACCGTAAGCGCCGTTAAATAGACCATTTCCAGAGGTAGGGTCGTTAGGGCTGCTGGCTAGATAACCTAAACTTAATTCCAATGCGTCGTTGAACTGGTGTCTCAGACCAATTCCTGCACCAGCAACAGGATAATAAATTGGGTTGCGTGTACCAAAGTTAGACAATGCACCAAAATCACCATCACCGTCAAAAAATGGGTTCACAGTATTGGTAAAATCATCGGCTGCACCCGCGTTGGCTTCTAGGATGACTGTGGTTTTTTCGCCCAGAGGAAAGCTATACAACAGTGCATCTATAGCTACCTCATTATTATTACCAAAACCGAAATTTTCATTATCTACAAACCGCAAATCTCCTTCTGGTGTGAGAGTGGAAGCGGACAACGCATCCAGGTTGGTGGCTTGCAGTCGAGTTCTTAACAGGTCTTTACCTGTAAAACTGGTGTTGAAGTCAAGGCGTATTCTATCGCCAAATGAAGTTCCTCTACCAAGATTACTACCATCGGCGCGATCGCCTGCAAAAAAGCTGATGGGTGCAAAAATAGCAGTACCACTAAGTTTGGTTGTGGTGGAAAACTGATTAGCTTCTAACTCACTGGTGCGGGCTTCTAAAGCATCGACACGACCCCGCAATGTGGCTAGTTCTGCGGTAAATTCTTCTTGGAGTTTTTGTAATTTGGCTAAATCTTCTTTGGTGACTAAATCGACTACAGCAGTAAGCAGTAGTTCGTTGACTCTATCCAAACAAGCATTTAAACCCGCAGCAAACTCATAACGTGTGAGTGCGCGATTACCACGATATGTACTATTTGGATAACCAGCAATACAACCATAACGCTCTACTAGTGATTGCAACGCTTGGAATGCCCAATCTGTAGGTTGTACGTCTGACAATTGCGACACAGAGGTAACTTGTGCCATTGTCCATTCTTGATGTAAATTCTCAAGTGTTTTAGCTGGACTAACAATAACTAAGGGCTGATTTTTCTCATCTGATGTGGTTGATATTTCACTAGCTAAAGTATTACTACTAATTGATATTATGCTGCTGAAAGCTGCTGGAATAGCCATCCAATAATGTAATTGTTTGTGCATTTACTCTCACACTCTTTTACCGTCGGTAGCGCTTGAAACTGCGCTTTGTTTAATAACACTTTTAAAAAGTATTCTCAAAATATTATCAGTATTGAGTAACTCTTTTAATAAAGAAGGTCAAGAAATATTTATTTTTCTAAGTAATTTTTAGGTAAAAAACAATACGTTTTACAGACATCAATTGTATTTGCCGACACAAAATCATTCTCAAGTTGATTGCATGAGAATGATAATTATTATAAAATTGAGTATTAGAAATAAGTATCATTATCATAGTGATAAACATCAAACAAGTGTCCCTTTCTCAAAAGAATCGGATGATTACGAATCAGAAAAGACAACCCAGAGGTATATTTTCGTTAATTTCTTTACTCACATTGCTAGTGAGTATTAGCGGCTGTGACCAAGCAAATACAAATCAAAAAACCAGTGTTGAGAACTCACCACAGGTGCAAGAGGCTTCCCAACCATCAGCTAAAACCAAGGTCGTAACGACATTTTTACCGATGTATTTGTTGACTAAGGCGGTGGCTGGTGATGCGGCTGATGTGGAAATTTTAGTTCCTCCTGGTACCGAGGTGCATGAGTACCAAGCAACACCAGATAATGTAAAGGCGATCGCCACAGCTAAGATATTAGTGAAAAATGGTTTAGGCTTAGAAGAATTTTTGGAAAGTACAGTCAAAAATGCCCAAAATGCTCAGTTAGTTGAAATCGATGCTAGTAAAGGGATTAAACCTTTAAATGAAATTTCCCTAGTGGAAACTACCACAAAAGCAGAAAAAGACCATGACCACACCATAGGGAATCCTCATGTTTGGTTAGATCCTGTTTTAGCAAAACAGCAGGTAATGAATATTCGAGATGGATTAATTGCTGCTGACCCAGAAAATAAAGCATTTTACACAACTAATGCGGCGGCTTATATCCAGGAATTAGACAAGTTAAATAGTGAATTTCAACAAGCCTTACAAAAAAAACCTAATTGTACCTTTGTGACTTTTCACGATGCTTATCCATATTTAGCACAACGCTATAATCTTAAACAAGTTGCTGTAGTGCAAATTCCCGAAGATCAATTATCACCAACAGAGATACAAACAGTAGTTAATACAGTCAAAAAATACAAAGTTAAAGCTTTGTTTAGTGAACCAGGTGTAGATAATAAATTACTTAAAACGCTGGCGCAAGATTTAAAATTAAATTTGCGGACTCTAGATTCTTTAGAAAAGGGTGAAAAAGACCCGCAATACTATTTCAAAGCAATGAGATTAAATCTACAAACTCTCGAAACAGCATGTCAGTAAAATACTATTTTGAATTTCAATAATTTTTGTTTATTATGAATTTACCTATTTTAAAAGTAGACGGATTAACTGTATATCAAGGAAATTATTTAGCCCTGCGCGATGTTTCCTTTGAATTATTACCAGGAACAGATACTGCTATAGTTGGGCCAAATGGTGCTGGTAAAAGTACTTTAGTCAAAGCAATTTTAGATTTATTACCTCGCAATGCTGGCACAGTCGAAATTTTTGGTTATCCAATTACAAAACTAGGCAATTTACGCCACGGCTTGGGCTATATGCCACAAAATTTCATTTTTGATCGCAGTTTTCCTATTTCTGTAGGTGAATTGATTGGTTTAGGATGGACTAATGAAGTTAAACAGCAAAAAGCCAAAGCAACAAATTTGTTATTCTCTCGAATATGGAAACAAAATCGGGAAAAAACAGTAGCAGTCACAGAAGCTTTACGGCGTACTGGGGTTTATCATTTGCGACATCAACCGATAGGAACTCTCAGCGGTGGTCAACTAAAGCGGGTGTTACTCGCTTATTGTTTAGTTATGCCGCGAAAACTGTTGATATTAGATGAGGCTTTTGCTGGGGTTGATATGCAAGGTGCAGCCGATTTTTATGTTTTATTAAATGAGTTGAAACAAGAAGAAGGCTGGACTATTTTACAAGTTTCTCATGATATTGATATGGTAAGCCGCCATTGCGATCGCGTTCTTTGTCTCAATCAAACTGTGGTTTGTACTGGTCAGCCAGAATTTGCTTTATCGCCAGAAAACCTTTTAGCAACTTATGGCCCTGGCTTTAGCCGTTATCACCATCATCACAATTAAAATTCCTATTTTATTCAGGTTCATCTAAGTGTTCAGCTACTACCTGATAAAGATGCAGAATATGATTATCGTGGAGGCGATAAAAGACATTACGTCCTTGCTTGCGGTAGTTGACTAAACGCATTGCCCTTAAGTTTCTTAGCTGATGTGAAACCGCAGATTCACTCATCTCTAATGAGGTAGCTAAATCACTCACACACAATTCTTTTTGCGCTAAAAAAGAGAGAATTCGCAGACGATTAGCATCTCCTAGAAAACTAAAAAATTCTGCCATCCGTTGGGCTTTTTCAATATTAAGAAATTCTTCTGTGAGGGGAGATAAAATCTCACTACTGATAGTTGATATTGAGTTTGGCTGAATCATTTTTGTAATTTAAAACTTAAACATAAATAAATTGTTAAACTAAGATATATTATAATTTTTTTGATAAACAATCTAAAATTTCTCTAGTTTTAACAGTGTAATTTATTTAGTAACCAAGCCACTGCACTATCAACATCTGCAACTTGTTCGCCTGCTGGTACTTTTGGACGCTTGACTATAACAACCTGTACACCCAGTTCTCGCGCAGCCAGAATTTTGGCGTAGGTTGCATCACCACCACTATTTTTACTAACGATGGTATCAATGTTGTGCTGAATCAGAATTTTCTTTTCATTTCCTAAGACGAAAGGGCCGCGATCGCACAATATCATTCCTGGTGGTACTAAGGCATCTTGTCCAGGAGGGTCAATCATCCGCATCAAAAACCAAATATCCTGGAGGTGTGCAAATGTGCCTAGTTCTTGTCTACCAACAGTTAAGAATACTCTTTTTGCTTGATTTTTTAAAACTTCTGCGGCGGCGCTATTACTTTCTACTTCAATCCAGCGATCGCCTGTCACTTTTTCCCAAGCCGGACGAATTAACATTAATCTGGGTATTTCTACTTCATTGACAGCCGCAGCTGCATTAAAGGATATTTGATTAGCAAAGGGATGGGTAGCATCAATTAGTAAGTCAATTTTCATTTGACGCAGATATTCCACCAGCCCCTCTACACCACCAAAACCACCAATCCGCACATTCCCAGATGGAACTGATGGTTCACGGGTGCGACCAGCTAAAGATGCGATCGCTTCAATTCCAGTGATAGTTACAACTCTCGCACCGAGTTCCGCAGCTTCGCCAGTGCCACCCAAAATTAAAACACGTTTATACTCAGCACTTAGCACTTGACTACAAGGAGGGAATTTTCGCTAAAATACCCCGTTTCAAGGGTTCTGGTCGTTCTGACCAAGGCAATAATCCGTTAGGTTTAGCGTAGTATTGACTAGCACATTCTAGGATAGCCGCCGCACTACTATCAACATTTAAATCACCAAACAGATAAGTTAACTTACCTTTAGCAGCAAAGGCGACAACACAAGAACGGTTACAAGCACTCATACATTCAACAGCTTGGATCGGAAATTCATCTTGCAAATCCCAATCTTGTGCTAGTTGCTGAATCTGGTGCAGTAATTTTTGACCGCCGCTTTCACCTACACGCTTACCATCTTGCCAAATGCTGGCACAGGTTTGGCAAACAAATAAAGTATGAGTCTGGGAAGCGATCGCAGGCGAATTAGTCGTAATAGTAGTATGAGCAGCAGTCATCCGTACCTCGCAGATGTGTTGGACTTATTAGTATACTTCGGCGGGCATCCTGACTTGGAAAGTTTTTCCTTCACAGTTGCGGGACAGTGCCGGATTTCCACCGAACTTTCCCCGTTACCTTTGGTGGCTGATATCCATCAAAACCGAATATTCTGTTTATTATATCATCTGCATTTATAGGAAAAGGAATGAGTAAATCTCCATCCTTAAAATTAAGGTATGGCTGAATAAAAAGCTTGATTATTAATGCTTCATAAACAACAATAACCCCGACTTTTTCCAGAAATCGGGGTTATAAAGACCTGTTATTTTCACAGATGAGATAGAATTTCTATGTATTAATTAACGCAAAAAAGTCTTTTGTAAAGATGACAGTTGTACATCAACCGCACTGAGATAAGTGGAATCGTGTAAAAATTGATCTGGTAGTTTTTTGGCTTTAATAGCAGCTTGAACTAAATCTCTTGCGTTCAGAGTACCTATTTGGTGCTGAAATATCAGTGTGCTGCCACTAGGAATGCCTTGTGATTTAAGATTACCTTGATAAGCAAGATAAACAAGATTAAAAGGCTGAATTCCACGGAAAGTAGTAACATTACTAGGAGACATGTAAGAGTTAATGGCTGTAGTTATGACTTGACCATGTGTGGTGATAGGAGTTACGTCAATATTCGCGGATGTGATATCCGTAGCTGTTTGAGCAGACCCAATTCCTGCGGTAAGCATCATGGAAGCAATGGTAAGAAAGGAAGCTGTTAAAGTTGAAAGTTTCATAAGTTTATACTTCCGTTAGATTTAAAAGTTAGCATAAATACTCACTAGTACTGTTATTTATTTGTTATGACTTCAGACTTACTGTACTTAGTTCGCCTGAGCAAGATAATTGTGAAATATAACTACAGTTGGGGTTTCCTGATTCCGGAAAAAGTTTATCAAAATATACTGAATATTAAAATTGATGAAAAATCTGGCTGTGAGGTTTTTTCGTTGCTATTTACTATGATTTGCGATCGCTGTATTCTTGCTGTGACAACATGCGATCGCCTATACAAAGTTTAGCAGGTTACAGCACGCTTTTTTAAAGCTAATTTCAAGCGATCGCCAGGTTTAGGTTCCAGCACTTGAGTAGTCAGATTATTTTTCTCAAGCGACGCACGCAAATCTTCAGCCGTACCCACAGCTTTTAAAAAGTTCACCATCAACCCTTCATAGATTGCATCTGCTTTTGCAGCTGTAGGTAGGATAAATTGCGGTTCCAACCATTTAGAGACTTCCAAGGCGCTGTTTGTCCCGCGAATAATTGCGCCGACTAATGGCAATGCCAAATCAACTGTTGGCGTAATGATGACATCAACAGGTGCAAATTGTTTTAGTTGTGGTGAATGATAGCCATGTGGCTCATAGTAGAGTGAGAAATTAGTTGCTAATTCTTTCAGCAGATAACTATTTTCTGTCAGAGTAGGGCCAATGGGAGAACCAGGCAAAGCCCTAATTTCTACTTGATTATTTAAAGTGAAACTTTCACCATGCTCTAAACAGGTGACAGAAATGTAACCCAAATCTTGAACAACTTTGGCAGCGTTAGGAGAAGCCACTACAGGAATTTTGTGGTCAAGTTGCTTCAATGTTGGCAGATGTGCATGGTCTGGCAAACCTTGAGACAACAATATCAAGTCAATATCTTCTGAAATTAATCTTTCTTGTTTGAGAGAAGCTTTAAACAGCCAATCTAAGCCAAAACTTAACTCGCCAACTAACCAAGGGTCAACTAGTATGCGTTGACCACCAATTTCCATTAACCAACTATTGTTGTCTAACCAAGTTAAGTACATAACCAAACCGAAGTAACACCTGCCTTTATTATTACGGATGAATTTAGAGGCTGGCGTTCACCTTGGTTTTTGGTCATTGTTCATTAGCGAACGGCTGCGATAATCGAGAGAAGTCGGCTCATTAGCCAGGGTATAGGGGCGTAAGGGTTTTGAATACCTACACCCTGACTCAATCCTTAATTTTTCCTTGCTTGCGTCAGTCCTACAGATGAAACACTTCAGATTTACTCAACCCTTTTTCAAGGCAGTATAAAGCCATATTTTTTGAGTACCGCCTTAGCTGCACTACTCGATAAAAATTGACTAAACTCTTTAGCTGCAATGGCATTCTTACTCCGTTTGACAACAGCCATTGGATAAACTATTGGGGAGTGATATTTCTCGTCAGCCGCCACAACTACTTTTACTTTGTCAGAAATTTTGGCATCAGTAGCATAAACTAAACCTGCATCAGCATTACCGCTTTCTACCGCCGCCAAAACTTGACGCACGTTGTTGGCATAAACCAGTTTAGGAGTTATTTGCGACCAAATTTTTAACTTTTGTAAAACTTGCTGCGCGTATTGACCAGCCGGAACGCTTCTGGGTTCACCAATAGCGATGCGCTTGATTTTAGATTCTTTGAGATTGTAAAGGCTGGTAATGCCAGTAATATTTTTGGGTACAACTAAGACAAGGCGGTTTTTTGCCAAAATTGCGCGTGTACCGGGAAGCAACAGCCCTTTTTGTTCTAAAGCATCTACTTGCTTTTTCCCAGCGGAAATAAAAATATCAGCTGGTGCGCCTTGTTCAATTTGTTGTTGTAATGCTCCAGAAGCCCCAAAGTTATAATTTATATTGACATTGGGTTTACTTTGTTGATAAATCGGTTTAATTTCTTCCAATGCTTCTTTTAAACTAGCAGCCGCCGAAACAAGTAAATTGACGTTCGACTGTGCCGTAACAACAGAAGGTACAATGAATGTTGAGCAAACAGCAAGTAACAAACTAGCTAGTGCTGTGCCAAAAAAGGAAAGAACTTGTTTTCTTTTCATAGAAAGATGGTGTAGCAATAGGTTCTTCTGCAATTTGATGGCGCTTGGTAGGATCATACCGAGCGTCATTCCAGTCTTTACCAACTGAATTGGTAACATTATGCCAAGAAAAGAACAAGGATGGATCACATTTCAAACATCGGAAGAGGAACGGAAAATTCTCGAAGAGTTTTGCCAGGACTCACAACGCACCAAAACCGAGATTCTACGGGAGTTAGTCCGTGGTCTTAATAAGCACCAAGCATCACAAGCCCCTATACCAACCAAACAAACTATTACACAGGTAAATCAGGAAAATTTGGCAATACCTACTACGGAAGTTAGTAGTCCTAAGAAGGCTTTAAAAGTTAGCTCCCGGAATATTCTCAAGGGTGTGGTGAAAAAAGTTGTGACTGGGGCTGTTAATTGTGAGGTAACACTAGAAATTGTTCACAAAGTTGAGCTAACCTCAATGATTACGAGAACATCTGTAGAAGAGTTGGGTCTAGTGGCGGGAGAAGAAGCCTATGCTGTGATTAAATCTAACGATATTGTGATTGCTAAAGAATAAAGATGATGGAATTACAGCGAAACTATTAGATAAAAAGTATTAGGAGCTTAACTTAAATAGGCGTTTAAGTTTGAATTAAACGCCTACTAATAGCTTAGAAAACTTTTATTTATAGTAGTTCAATACTCAGTATTCTTCCCTAAATGGCGTAATGCTAAACCACATTCAGACATATTCCTGAGCGTGAATTGATTGAGGTCGTACATCACAAAAACTTTCTGCCAAAACTACATTTAAAACATCATTGGTGCTTATATGTCCTAGACTTCTGGACTGAAAGTGCGATATTTTTGCAATGTTTACTGAAAATTCACAAGCTCAGTTCCAGCAGAGAATAAAGAAAATTTACTAATTATTTTTTAATAAATAAAATTAGCAAAAACAAAAGGCTCAAGTACTAAAACTTGAGCCTTTTCTAATTTAGTTAACTGAGATTATTTATTCATCTCAATACTATTTTCTTAAAGGGTTGAACTTAGTAGCGGTTACGGCCACCATAGCCACCACCACCGTTTCCTCTGTTACCACCACCACCAAAGGAGCCACGATCTTCTCTAGGCTTGGCTTTGTTAACTTTAAGGTCACGACCCATCCACTCAGCACCATCAAGTGCATCAATAGCAGCGGTTTCTTCTGCATCGCTACTCATCTCTACAAAGGCAAAGCCACGTAGACGACCTGTTTCACGGTCGGTAGGGATCTGAATGCGCTTTACAGAACCATATTCTGCAAAAACACTGTTCAGAGCATCTTGTGTAACTTCATAAGAGAGGTTACCTACGTAAATTGACATAAATTTAATCCGAAATCGCAAGTTTGCAGAGATTTAGATTTCGGGGAGAAGTCTGTAAATACCAAGAGGAAAAAGCCTATCAATACTAAAAACAAACGCTATCGCCGAATTAACTCTCACACCTCATCATTACATAAAATGTCGATATTAGGAAAAAAATAGAAAAATTGTAATATAAAGATATGTAAACCTGCGATCGCCCAATTCTTTATAGTCTTGGCTTAACTTGCGTGATGGCGATCGCCCAATCAGAATTTGCTCAATGTAACAACTTGTAAACTATGCTAGATTCTCCATGCGGCTGGAGAGTATAGGATAAATTTGAGTCTAGTTATTGACTGTGAACAGGATGTAACAACTAGAACAAAAATAGTTCCTTTGAAAAAAAGGAAGAACAGTATGTTAAGTAAATCAACAATTTATGGGCTGGTAGGTATACTCGCAGGTAGTGCTATTACAGCTTTATCCATTACTTACACTACCAGAGCCGCGCAACAGCGTCCTTTACAATCTCCGCCTTGTGGCACAAGCAGTTCCATGCCACACAAGATAGCTGGGACACACCAAGTAGATCAGCACTTCATCGAAATGATGATACCTCACCATCAGGGAGCAGTAGAGATGGCAGATCTAGCTTTGCAAAAGGCACAACATCCTGAGCTTAAAAAGCTGGCTACTGCGATTAAAGCCGACCAGAATCAAGAAATTGACCAAATGAAAGCTTGGTACAAACAATGGTATGGCGCGGAAGTTCCTGCTACTCCCAAAACTGGTATGGGAATGGTTCATGGTAGAGGCCAAAATATGCCGGAAATGTCCATGCACTCAGGAATGATGGGTATGGGGATGAATTTAGAGACATTAAAAAATGCCTCTGACTTTGACAAGGAATTTATCCGCCAGATGATTCCACACCATGAGTCAGCAGTAATGATGGCCAAGATGGTAGCAAATAATGCTACTCATCCAGAAATTCGCAACTTAGCTGAAGCTATCATCAAATCCCAAACTGCGGAAATTCAACAGATGCAGCAATGGTATCAAGCTTGGTCTAAATAATTTTATCGTTCAAATCCTAAATTTATGACACTTACACTCACAGTTCCCAACATGGCTTGTTCTGCTTGTGCAAACAATATTACCAATGCTTTGAAAGCAGTTGATGGTAGTGCGATCGTTCAAGCCGATCCGACAACTAAGCTTGTTAGTGTGGAGACTCAAGCTTCTGAGCAAAAAATTAAGGATGCTTTAGCCGATGCTGGCTATCCCGCAGCCTAATTCTTAAAGAGAAACTAATAGACTTATTGTAGCAGTTAGAGTAAGGGTTCAAGGATAAATTGCTTTGAACCCTTATTTTTATGAAAAACCAACTTTTCTAATTATTTATTAAATCAAAATATTTTTAAATTGATTGGTATTTTCCACAGTTTCAGTTTTGCAATTACTGATAATACTGGGGTTGTTTATCATGCAACTTTATCTGATTAAGCCAGAATTTTACTATTGTCTTTACCTATATATACAGAGTATTACTTAATTAATTAAATTCAAATTTTAGCTAGTACTAAAAATAACCGTTTTTATGAGATTAACATGATATTCCTAGAAGAACCGCTTCACGACTAGTGAAACGTGTAAATGAATGTTAACTCGCAGAATTTTAGTTAGATGCGTAAACCTAAAACTTTTAATAATTCAGAGCGTTTTATTGAGGGCTGGTATTGGGTAATGCCATCTCAAAATCTGCGAATAGGTGAAGTTAAACCTGTTACTATTTTAGGGAGGAATTTAGTAATTTATCGTGGTCAAAATAAACAGGTAGTTATTTGTGATGCTTACTGTCCCCACATGGGCGCTCATCTTGCTGAAGGCAAAGTAGAAGGTAATGAATTACGCTGTTTTTTCCATAATTGGAAATTTGATAGTCAAGGAATATGTGTAGAAATTCCCTGTTTATATGAGCCATTACCTCTTAAATTAAAGACTTGGCCGACAGAGGAAAAGTACGGCATGATCTGGATTTGGACAGGAGAAGCAACACAACAACCACTACCATTTATTCCAGATGTAGACCAAGATGAGTTCGATGTTACCTTTGGTTTTCACTTTTTCAAAAACTGTCATCCTAATATAGTGATGATTAATGCAATTGATGCTCAACATTTTAATACAATCCACCAACTGCCATTTGAAATTATTTTTGATACAGAGGAATATAGTCCAAATACAATTATTTTCCGTAACACCACCGATGTCCGGGGAGATTATAGCTTTAAAAAACTTATTCGGAGGATATCCAAAAGGTCGATTACTTACAATATTTGTTATTGGTATGCTAGTACTTCTATCGTGACACTGGGGTTTGATTTTTTTAGTTTACATATTATGTTTGCCCTGCGGCTTATAGAAGGTGGCAAAACGGAAGGACGAACTATTTTAATGATGAAAAAACGTAAAAGAATTTTAGGAAAGTTATTTAATCAATTTGTGCTGTGGATGCTCAAGCTTTTTGGTCAAAATTTTGTTAAGGGTGACAACAAAATTTTTAAGACAATGCAGTTTAATTTTAAAACTCCGATTAAAGCGGATCAGTCTATTGTGCAACTGATCAACCATGTTGAAAAACAAAAACCTCTGACATGGGGAACTTGGCAGTTAGCGCGATCGCGCGAGGTTGAAGCTCAAGAAAACCCTAATAAATGGCGTGATGATTTAATTAATGATTAAGTAATGCTGAAAAGTTAAAGTCAAATTTTTGCTTTTTTCTAGGCTATGGCTCAAATAAAAAGAAGTGGCAAAGCCACTTCATCATTCCCAGGTAGAACCTAGAGATAAGTATAGCGATTTCAGAAATAGAAAATGGTATAAATAGACACTGATTAATCTGAGATGCCAATTTTCCTGGCTGATCAAGCGTTAAGATTTTAATTCCGACTTATGTGCATCGCTACTGCTCTGGGTTAAGTAAGACCATCATCTGTGAAACTCTCATTCCTAGAGGCTTCCAGTGAGGGTTGCTAGAAGAAAAGGTGCTGTCACCTAATACAGCACGATAGTGATGGGGATATTTTTGGTCAGCATTAGGCGCAGCGTCTACTTGCAGGATGAGTTTACCTTGATAAGAGGATAGTTTGCTGCTGTCTAGCAAAATCGTCCCGCCATAGTCCCAAGCCAGTCCATACAGTTTAAAATTGCCTAATTTTTGGCGTAACTCACGCCACGGAGTCCCAACACCAATACCTTCGCGGGTTTTCCAAGCAGTTCCTAAGTTACGCACATCTAGCGGTTTGGTACGGGTGTGATCACTCCAAACGACTAAAAGCGATCGCTCTCGACCTAAGTTTAACTGAGTTGCGGCAAAACTACCGATTCCTTCTGCGCCAGAAATAGTTTTATCGACTAGCCGAGACGCACCAAATAGTTTGACTAAATCTTTTTTGGTGGTTGTAGGTGTAATCGGCCCAACTCGTTCGCCGGGAACGATTAAAGTATCTGTTAATCGTTGTGATTGGGTAACATTGAAGTGATGAGAATTATTTTGCGGTAGCGCAACGGCTGGGTGTGCTGAGTAGCTAATTAATAAAGCTAATGCAGCCGTTGTCATGTTTTTAATTGGTAGATACACTGTATTTCTTGCGTGAGTAGTAGGAGTTAAACTGACGACTCCTATTACTGACAGTTCCCTGTTACTTCATTACTCTAGTAGCGTTAAAAATTGCCAGCAAAGCTACACCAACATCAGCAAATACAGCTTCCCACATTGTGGCTACACCTAAAATTCCCAAGCCAATAAATGCAGTTTTAATTGCTAAGGCGAAACTAATATTCTGCCAAACAATTGTGCGGGTTTTTCGAGCAATTTGGATTGCTGTAGCTACTTTAGAAGGCGCATCTGTCATAATGACTATATCGGCGGTTTCGATGGCTGCATCTGAGCCTAAACCACCCATCGCCATACCTACGTCGGCTCTAGCAATTACAGGTGCATCATTAATTCCATCACCAATAAAGGCGACTTTTCCATCTTGACCTTTAGGACTAAGTAACTTTTCAATTGCAGAGACTTTTTCTTCGGGTAATAACTCGGCAATATAGGAATCTATGCCAAGTTGTTGAGATATTCGAGCCGCGATCGCCTGATTATCTCCTGTTAACATGACTGTTTTTTCTACGCCTACTTTTTTCAGTGCTTGAATCGCTGCTCTTGCATCAGATTTTAACTCATCAGCAATGATGATATATCCAGCGTAAATCTTATCTACTGCTAGATGTACAACTGTACCTTCTACATTGCATGTATCATGGTTGATTTGCTCTTGATGTAATAGGCGATCGCTTCCCGCCAACACTACTTTATTTCCTACCTTTGCCTTAATTCCATGACCTGCAATTTCTGCATAATCTGTAACTTCTGATATATCAAAAGTATCACCATATTCCTCTCTAATTGATTGGGCAATGGGATGATGAGAATGAGCTTCTACTTTTGCCGCTAATTCTAGAATTTCTGGTTCACTATACCCATTAAATGGAACAATTTCTACTACTTTAAATACGCCTTTTGTTAAAGTGCCTGTTTTATCAAAAACTACTATTTTAACTGTAGTTAAAGTATCTAAAAACATCGAGCCTTTAATCAAAATACCACGTTTTGCTGCACCGCCAATCCCACCAAAATAGCCCAAAGGTATACTTATCACTAGTCCACAAGGACAAGAAATAACTAATAATATTAAAGCTCGATACACCCATTCTGAAGATGTAGCGCCAGGAATGAGTAAAGGTGGTAATATTGCTACTGCCAGAGACATGAAAACAACTATTGGTGTATAATAACGAGCAAATTTTGTAATGAATTTTTCAGTTTCTGCTTTTTTACTTCTGGCATTTTGCACCAAGTCTAAAATCTTGGCGATGGAAGATTCATTAAATAATTTTGTGACTTTAATTTTCAGCAAGCCAACTTGATTAATTGTCCCTGCTAATACTGTGTCTCCAACTCTCACCATTTGTGGTACAGATTCTCCTGTTAAAGCAGATGTATCAATCTGAGAATTCCCGGTGATAATTTCACCATCTAAAGGAATCTTTTCTCCAGGTTTAACAATAACAATATCTCCAATTTTTACTATCTCTGGAGATACTTTATTTACTTCACCACCTATCTCAATATTGGCATAATCTGGGCGTACCTCTAATAAAGCTTTAATAGAGTTGCGAGAACGATTGATGGCGATATCTTGAAATAATTCTCCTATTTTGTAAAACAACATTACACCAACGGCTTCAGGTAATTTATGAATTGCCAAAGCACCCAGTGTGGCGATTGTCATTAAAAATGTTTCATCAAAAATTCTACCTCGGAGAATATTTCGTCCGGCTGTTTTTAAAACACTCCATCCACTGAGGAGATAAGCAGGAATAAAAACTAGATATTCACCAATAGCATAAGGTGTGTTGTGTAATTGTTGCTCAAAAACTATTCCAGATATATATAAAATACCAATCATAATTAGAGAATATATCTCGTTTTTAAAGATAAATTCTCCACCGTGGTCATGATTATGATTATCATCGTGATTATGTTCATGAGAATGGTGATGATTTTCATGATGGTCATGACTGCAACAACTGGAAGATTCTGAATGTGTTTTATGCTGCATTTTGTCAAAAGTCTGGTCTATTTAATATATGAGCGTATATTCAAATTTATTAGAAATAAATATTTTTTGCAAGCTGAAATTTTAAGAAAGATAATCTTTATCAAGTGATAATTTAAGGATGTTGTTGAATTTGCAGAGAAATTTTCAGTCAATGTGAATATTTGCGAATTTATCTCCAGAAAGATGTATTTGCGTCAGCATTTTGTAAGATTATGAGGAAATTATGAAAATTTAAGCCTAAACGAATGCCTTTTTCGGAGAATAATGCTAAAAAGCCTAGCCTACCTGAAGTTCACCGCAGCATTAAAGTCCCCCATACGAAAAGTGTTTGGCGCAAGATATTGGCGTATGCAGGGCCAGGATATCTCGTTTCTGTAGGATATATAGATCCGGGAAACTGGGCGACTGATTTAGCTGGTGGGGCTAAATTTGGCTATACATTGCTAACGGTGATTATGCTTTCTAACTTGATGGCGATTTTAATGCAATCACTGTGTGTGCGGTTAGGGGTAGCTACTGGACGAGATTTAGCCCAAGCTTGTCGGGATTATTTTAGTCCGCGTGTGAGCTTTGGTTTATGGTTACTGTGTGAAATTGCGATCGCTGCTTGTGATTTAGCAGAAGTTTTGGGAAGTGCGATCGCGCTACAATTACTATTTGGTATTCCCCTAAGTTGGGGTGTTTGCATCACGGCGTTAGATGTATTTGTCTTGTTATTACTACAAAATAAAGGCTTTCGTTACACCGAAGCCTTGGTAATGATGTTAGTAGGAACTGTGAGCATTTGTTTTGCAGCAGAAATTATGTTTTCCCGTCCTGATTGGGGCGGAATTTTATTAGGCTATGCTCCCAAAATAGAAATATTGCAAAATCCCGGAATCTTGTACATTGCTATTGGCATTTTGGGTGCTACAGTCATGCCACATAATTTATATTTGCACTCATCAATTGTCCAGACGCGGGATTGGCAACCAACTAATGAGAAGCGATGGGAAGCAATTAAATTTGGTACGATTGATTCTACATTTGCTTTGTGTTTTGCATTGTTAATTAATTCTGCAATATTAATTGTATCAGCAGCAACTTTTCATTTTTCTGGACATCAAGATGTTGCAGAAATTCAAGATGCTTATCAATTGCTTTCTCCTTTGTTGGGTGTGAATGCAGCGAGTGCAATTTTTGGTTTAGCATTATTAGCTTCTGGACAAAGTTCCACCCTCACAGCCACCTTAGCAGGACAAATTGTTATGGAAGGCTTTTTAAATTTACGCTTAAAACCTTGGTTACGCCGATTGTTGACCAGAATTATCGCAATTGTGCCAGCTTTAATTTCTATTATTTATTTTGGTGAAAAAAGTACAAGTAGCTTATTAATTTTTAGCCAAGTCATCTTAAGTTTACAGCTATCATTTGCAGTAGTGCCGTTAGTGATGTTTACCAGTAATCCTCGCTTAATGGGTGAGTTTGTCAATCCTTGGTGGTTAAAAACATTATCATGGTTAGTAGCGATCGCCATAATTATTTTAAATGCTTGGTTGCTATGGCAAACTATTTATGATTGGTTGTTTGGTTAAAATGTAGAAATAAAAGAATACTGCAAGTGTAAAGGGGTGAAATTATGAACCATATCCAGCAAAAAATTGCCGTCTGGGGAATTACAATATTGCTTGGTGCAACACCTGCGGTTGTATATGCAAAAACACCAAGTAGTCAAACAAATTTTCAGGAATCTTTTCAACAAGGGGTGCAAAAATTAGAACAAGGTAACTTTAGTGCAGCAGTCACAGATTTTGACAAAGTAGTACAGCAAAATCCTAAATTTTATGAAGGTTTTTGTCTGCGAGGTTTAGCTAAATCACAACTAGGAGACTTACAAGCAGCAATTGGCGACTTTAACCAAGCGCTACAACTCAATCCTCACCATGTAGATGCTTATAATAGTCGGGGAACGATTTATGCTCAACTGGGCAATCTGCAAAAGGCGATCGCCGATTTTAACGCTACACTCAAAATTGATCCGCAGTCTGTAGATGCTTACTATAATCGCGGACTTGCTTACTTTAAACAGCAAAATCCCCAAGCGGCGATTTCTGATTTTAACCAAGCAATTAGCTTAAATCCTCAGTTAGCTGATGCTTATGGTAATCGGGGACTGGCTAAATATACTTTAGGCGATCAACGTAACGCGATCGCCGATCTCCAGCAAGCAGCCACACTTTTTCGTCAACAAGGTGATACCGCCAGCTATCAACAAACCCAAACTCTAATTCAACAGGTGCAACGTTAGCGTTGTAGACTAAGTTGCCGACGTAGCTGCAATCCCACTAACAACCCAATGATAATGATTCCGGTGAGATAAGCCAGCACAATTAAGCGAATTGATACAGGTGGCGCAACCCCTTCCACATCAACATTTTTTTGCACTCGCAGAGGTGAAAATTGTCGTGAAGCGTTTGGTTGAGGCGAAACTTCTACCAAAACATTGTGAGGTGCGCCATCAAAAAATTGCTGTTCCCAAGTAAGTTTCCCGGTAGCATCTGGGATACCTTGGTAAGCGAAAGGAACCCAGCCATCTTCCAGTGACTTTGTTTTGATGTTTAACAATACATCAGAAACAGGTTGCTGAGTTTTTTCATCTACAACTTGCACTTGTAATTTATCAGTTTCGCCAACTGTTGCACTAGCATCACCCAACAGTTGCACTTGTAAACCCTGCTGTTTCACAATATCGTAGTTATCAGTTTCCGGTTCAGCCGCAGATGTATGGTGGTGATGTTCTCCATGCGATGTCTGCGATTGTGCTATTTCTGAACTGAGGTTAATTGCTAATAACGCAATAATGGCGACAACAGTTGCACTACTCAACAATAATCTTACTCTTTGGGGCGCAATTTCTCC
Source organism: Nostoc sp. HK-01 (assembly GCA_003990705.1). Classification (GTDB taxonomy): domain Bacteria; phylum Cyanobacteriota; class Cyanobacteriia; order Cyanobacteriales; family Nostocaceae; genus Nostoc_B. The sequence continues at coordinate 3,359,802 of AP018318.1, read as the reverse complement.
TGGTTGGGTTTCTTGTCGTCCCCCAATTACCCAGCCACCACCTAAGCCGACAATCAATAAAATTCCGGCGAGAATAGCAAAATTACGATACTTAACTGGATTTTCGGGAACTGACAGATCGAGATTTTGCTGAATGGGAGTAAAAGCATTGGGCGTTATTGGAGTAACATTAACTTGTAGTTGGTAGTTACCCCGAATTGGTAAGATTTGCTGGACTTGCAGTTGACCTTGAGGAGCGATCGCTTGTATATCTAACAGCTTGGTTCCCTCGACGATGGGAAAATCTGTGGTAAACCAAGGATTTTTCGGGGGAGTAAAGATTTTTAAATTTATTTTGGCATTTTCTACAGGTTTACCTGTTGCATCTACAGCTTGCAGTGTCAGTTTTACTGGCTTTTGGGGTGTGCTGGCTTCGGCCTCAAAAGGTATTGTTTGGCTAATTGGCGGTTCAGTAGTTAATCGCACATTTGCTTGAGGCGATGACTGCGAAAAGACAGCAGAGTGTTCAACACCCACACTCATCAAACCAGCCACAGTACTGAGGAGTAGATAAACCTTTAACTTTTTGATTTTTAGCATATATCTTGAGAGAGGCTAGTGTAGCTTATCTAGCCGTAGCGATCGCCATAATTTTGATATATTTCGGTGGTGATGGGGAGAATAGTTTAAATTTCTTATCTCCCTACTTCCCCATCGGTTCAGATCATCAATACCTCTAATGACAACCTACTAGCAAAGTATGGTGACGTACAGAGTGTACGCGATCGTGAATAGCTGGGTTAGTAGTAAAGTAAACAGTCCACAGTGTCAAAGCACACAAAGAAACATAAAGAGTAGCTTGTACAGGTGTGGATAAAGTCACACTTGCGGTTTTTTTTAAAACTGAAGGATGAGTTTGAGTAGTCATCAAATACCTCGGATGAGTATAGAAAATTTAACGCATCGGTAAGGATTATAGCTAAGAGTAGCTTTAACCGCTTTACAGTTTTCATCTGTGAGGTTGGAACTAAAGTTTATTCACAATCTCTAATGACAGTTATTTATGTAAAACCGATTATTAAGCAGATAACACAAGTTATTATATTTTACCACCGTGCAATTCTATATCTTTATGTTTTTTGGTAGACCATAAAAATTTTGAAATACTCATTAGTTTTATTTAGTTAGTTTGTATCCTCGACCAGCTTCATGGCGTGACCTTTAATAGAGAATTATTTTACTTAGTTTGATAGATGAATAAAACAACTTTTTGCTATCTTTCGCCAAAAATGGCAAAAAAGATGCAATATGTTAGAAAAAACTTATATTTATGATTAACATCATCTTGACCGAGAACAACTAATAGGATAGGCTTGGCAATCAGAGATGTTCTATCAGGAAATATATGAACAAGAAATTAGTACTTAATTTGCTTTCTAGTTCGGCAATTTTTACTTCTCTGATGTCTACATTGGCAGCAATCAATCCAGCCCATGCCTCTGTTAACCTCACCCAAAGATTAATTCACACAGATGATGGTCGTACCTGTATCACTAATCCCCACGGACTAAAAGATTTTGTCTGTATTCGAGATTCTGAAAGAGATCCCAAGGCTGCGCCTGCACCTAAATCTATGGTGGTTTCATCCAAGCCATCTGATAACAACGTTGCAGAACTGAATTTTACAGACGAAGAAAGTGATGCGGCAATTAGAATCTTTAAGTGCGACTGTCCTTATTGCATCAATTCTTTAAGACAATTACGTGGTACAGGTAATTTAGTTTACTAATCTACATTACCGCCATGCAAGTGTTACCCAAAAAGCTGGCGAAGCTGATGAGAAAATGAATATCAGCGGAAAACTCAAATCTTCGTAAGCCTGTGGTTAAAAATTTTATTTAGATTTAGAAAATAATCAGGGTAATAGATTTTCTGAGTCTACCTTAGTAAAATCTAACTTCTCAATTATCAAAAGCTTTTGTAGCCATATACTATATAGCAATCTTATTTGATTGTAGAAATCGAGAGGCTCAGATCCCCGACTTTTTAAAAAAGTCGGGGATCTTGTAGTTAAAGTCAAAACATCGGAGAAATTGCTTTGCTTAAATTACTTTGTACTTGGGTAAGAAATCAAAAAAATTAGTAGGTTGTATTGATAAATCTTTCGCACAGGGGAAGCAATGCCGCAGGTTGCCATTTAACATGGTGGGTTGATCTGAGCCGCTGTCCTTGTAAAGTAGACTCACAATATTGATGATATCTATCCACCTCTTGCTTTTTCTTGCGATAATTCCCAAGGGGCATGTTCTGGTTTGTTAAAGGGGGATAGATGACGATCAAACGATTGGTTTTAATAATTTCGACTGTGATAGCGGTTGGATTGGCAACTTTATCTCTAGTCAGTAGTTGGCAAAAACCCCAGTTCCAAAGTCGTCTGGAACTTTATCAAACAAATATTGCACTGCAAGCCCAAGCTTGGCAACCAGAAGATGGTGATAATCTTCAGGTGATTCGCCAAGCTATACTCGAAGACCAGCCTCTAGAAAATGCTACAAAGCAATATCAAGAGGCACAAATATCTGTACAAGCTAATCTAGATAAAGTTGAAAAGCAACTTGCACAGCTAAGTTCTCAGCCAAAAATTACAACTCCAGCTAAACCCCTACCACAAGAAACTGTTGATACTAACGCCTCTCCTGAAGTAACGCGGCAACAATTACAGCAATCCCTTAAGCAACAGCAACAATTACTAGGGGAATTAGATTTGCGTCTGGGGATTTTACAAGTACAACAAGGACAACAAGACTTAGCCTTGAAAACTTGGGGTGAATTACAACAGCCTACACTCAATACTGAATTTCAAGATACAGCTACTGTCTTAAGTGGAATCTGGAGTAATCCCCCCCGGATTTTACCTAATGCTCAACAGTTGATTCAAAAAAATTTAGATGGTTGGTTTCGTAACACTGCATTGATTCAGCTATACCAACTCCAGCAACGTCAAGAATCTTTAGCAGCAGTTACAGCCGCACAGCAATCAGCAGCATCTCAAGCTGTATTTAAACTCACCCTCATCGGTACGATACCAGCATTGGCAGCATTGATAGGGACAATCTTGCTAATTTTCTTATTGACGCAACGCTTGCTTAAAGGAAAAGAGGCGTTACTTGCACAAAATGGTGATTTAGTTTGGACAACACCTTGGGATGGGGAAACCATACTCCAAGTTTTTGTTGTGGGATTTTTCTTTATGGGACAGATATTTGTTCCCCTGTTGTTGTCTCTACTGCCGATTCCCCGCCCGATTGTGGGTGTGCGCCTACAAGCTGTATCTGTGTTAATTAGTTACCTGTTTGTGGCTGTGGGTGCGCTTTCAGTTATGTATTTTTCCATCAAACGGTTTTTCCCTCTACCAAGATTGTGGTTTAAATTACAGCTACGAGATAATTGGTGGGTGTGGGGATTAGGAGGTTATTGCACCGCTTTACCTATAGTTGTGGTGGTGTCATTGATTAATCAAAAACTCTGGCAAGGGCAAGGCGGGAGTAATCCGCTATTGCAATTGGCACTAGAAAGCCAAGATGGGATAGCACTAGGTATATTTTTCTCTACAGCTGCGATCGCCGCACCACTATTTGAAGAAATTTTATTTCGCGGCTTTTTGCTCCCTTCCCTAACTCGTTACTTACCAGTGTGGGGCGCAATTCTAGCTAGTAGTTTATTGTTTGCGATCGCTCATCTTAGCTTGTCAGAAGTTTTACCACTCACCGCCTTGGGGATCGTCCTAGGAGTAGTCTACACGCGATCGCGCAATCTCCTTGCTCCTATGCTACTCCACAGCCTTTGGAATAGTGGCACACTACTTAGTTTATTTTTACTAGGTAGTAATTAATGAAACATGAGTTATACGGTTGCGGTAACAAAAAATATCTGATTTCATCTGCGTAGGTCATAATTTTTCGCTGGTCATGATTAAATTAAGTATTCAGTGAATTTTGACTCAAATTTAACAATATTGACGGCAACGGAAATATCATGATTACTGTTAAATAGATGACAAAATTTCTAGATAAACATTTAGTATTATCTAGATAGTTAAAGCTATTTTTCAGATGTTGATTGCCTATGTATTGTGTGTTACAGGCAATATTGAATAATAGTACTTAACAATAGGAGTTACGAACGACAACTAAATAAAGTATTCAGTGTAACTTCAATTCACTGAAACCAAGATGGCATAACTTTCTAGTTAATAGATATATGTCATCTGTAGCTAATTAGACATTTCTCGCTAAATTGGAATCTCATCATCGTAGCCACATCAAAAAAGTCCGGAAATAACATTAATGGGCTTGTAGAAAATGGTATGATACCGCCGTTTTTTGCTGTTCTTGAGTCTTGATACTCATCCAGAGAAATCATACTTACGAATCTGCAAAACTGCTGTATTTGGTGTCATAATCCTAATTAAATATATACATCAAATAGCTTTCTAGTTCTCGGCTACAAAGTACTTGCTTTGATTACTCATATTCTTTAGTGTTTCTTTTAAAGTGTTGAAATCTTTCTTTGAACAGAAGTTAGGCGTATACTAACAAAATCCCAGTTCCCATAAACATTTTTTCCTAGCTTACTATTTATGCACAACTGAGAAAAACTAGGTTTTTTCTTAGTTATTTCACAATATCTTTGTTGAGCTTAAAGAACCTTAATTGCAAAATATCACTGAATATTACTGGTTCTTAATCAAAAGAAAAATTCAATTTTTTACCTAATCTTTGAGGAGTCACAATACTATGGCAAATCTCAACCCTACTAGTAATCCTAATAAGCAACTTCTGGCTGGTTACTGTGGGATTCTTTTTGGCGGGTTTGGCGTTCATAAATTTATTTTAGGATACGCCGCAGAAGGCTTCATGATGTTAGCTATATCTATAGTTGCAGGCACATTCACTTATGGAATTGCCTTGATAGTTATGCAACTGGTAGGGCTGATTGAAGGCATGATTTATTTAAACAAGTCCTCGGAAGAATTTGTAGATACTTACTTTGTGAATAAGCAGGGCTGGTTCTAAAATTTCTACTGCACAAGCTAATTCGCTCTTGTGTTCCTTTAGCCAAAAGAGAAAACTAAATGTTTAGTTAGCTAAAGTAACCAAGAGTCATATGTTTACTAAATAATTACTAATTCATAATTCGTAATTTTGAGAGAATAAATACCCACTAATTGTAATTACGAATTATGAATGATCTTGTTATTGGTGTAAATACGTATGTATAAAGTAATTATTTTCCGACTATCTCACTTATTACAAATAGGCGAACTATATATTAATTTTAGCAAATCTCTTTTAGGTCAATTGCTTCTACAGTAAGTATTTATTCTAGGTTGATTGATATTTTTACTGCAAATGCCCACCCTACGTACTTTATGAAATGGCTATTTAGTCTACCCTTTTGAGAAAACAGTCTGATTTTAATGCCATGCCAACTATCAAACGTAAACATCTCATCTGGTTTTGCTTACTGCTATTAAGCTGTGGATATTTTAGTGCTATGTCTAATTTAGAAATTAATTCTTATTTAAAGAGTGTAGTTTTCATGCTGCCATTGCAGTTTGCAGCTATTTTTTATGTGACTTATCTACGCTGGAACCGCAGTTGAGGCCAAAGCCAAAAGACAAATAAAGAAAATTAATGTTATTTACATTCAGTCATAGTTCCAGATTTCGCCTACCCTCGAATTAGAGACGCTTTTAGTCAGGCGTGAAATGTTCGTAGCGAATCCAAAAACTTGCCATGCAACTTGTGCCAAAAACGAACCTTGACCCAGAACTAGCCCTAACATCCGAGAAAATTATTCTGGATGTGGGAGGAATGAAGTGTGCTGGGTGTGTAAGTGCTGTAGAACGTCAGCTAACCCAATATCCAGGGGTCAAGACTGCCTGCGTGAATTTGGCGACAGAAGTAGCAGTCGTAGAGTCAGAAGTTGGGGTGGTAAATCCAGATGCACTAGCACAGCGATTAACCACCGCTGGATTCCCAACTCAACCCCGCAAATCTAGTAACCAAATTGCTTTAAACGATTCAGCAAAAAGACAGCACCAAGAAATGCGTGCTGCATTCCGACAATTGGCGATCGCTGCTATATTACTGGTGTTGTCAGGAATTGGGCATTTCAGCAGCATCATTGGCGTAACTTTGCCCATATTAGACAACATTTGGTTTCACTGTGGATTGGCAACAGTTGCCTTGTTATTTCCTGGCCGTCCCATCATCGTCGATGGTTGGATAGGCTGGCGGCGCAACAGTCCCAATATGAACACCTTAGTGGGTTTGGGAACACTCACCGCTTACACTGCCAGTTTAGTAGCCCTGTTATTCCCGCAAATGGGTTGGGAGTGCTTCTTTGATGAACCAGTGATGATGTTAGGCTTTATCTTATTGGGTAGAACATTAGAGCGACAAGCCAGAGGTAAAGCTGCTGCTGCTTTTAGACAATTACTCGCCCTCCAACCACAGGTAGCAAGGTTAATTCCCAACCCAGACCCAGAAAAATGGGGAGTCGGTGCTAACAGTCTCGAAATTCCCGCAGAACAAGTACGGGTTGGTGAGTGGTTACAAGTATTGCCTGGAGATAAAATTCCTGTAGATGGTGAAGTTCGCTTTGGGCAAACAACCATAGATGAATCGATGTTAACTGGTGAAGCCGTACCTGTAAGCAAGCAACCAGGGGATATAGTCACCGCCGGCACTATCAACCAATCAGGAGCGATCGCACTTCAGGCAACTCGTACAGGCAACGATACCACCTTGGCGCAAATTGTCGCCTTAGTCGAAGCAGCCCAAACCCGCAAAGCACCCGTACAAAAATTAGCCGATAAAGTAGCGGGTTATTTCACCTACGGCGTGTTGACAGTCTCTGTATTAACCTTTGTATTTTGGTACTTTTACGGCACCTACCTCTGGCCTGATCTCACCTCCAGTGGGATGGAAATGATGAGTCACGCCGCCCACAACACACACTCAGTACTCAGCACTCAGTACTCAGTACTCAGTACTCAGTACTCAGTACTCAGCACTCAGCACTCAGCACTCTTAACCAGCTTAAAACTAGCGATCGCCGTTATGGTCGTCGCCTGTCCCTGTGCTTTAGGATTAGCCACACCCACAGCCATTCTCGTCGGTACTGGTGTAGGCGCAGAACAAGGTTTATTAATCAAAGGCGGTGATGTTTTAGAAAAAGTCCACAAACTAGATACCGTAGTCTTTGATAAAACTGGTACTCTCACTACAGGTAATCCTACTGTGACTGATTGCCTGGAAATTGCCTCCTCCCAACTCCCCATATCCTACTCCCTGATTCAACTCGCCGCCGCCGTTGAAAGTGGCACATACCACCCCTTAGCCAAAGCAATTCAGCAAGAAGTACAACGCCAACAGTTAACTATTCCTAACGCGGTAGACTTCCATACCGAACCAGGATTAGGAGTGTCTGCGGTTGTAGAAAATACAACAGTACTGTTAGGCAATCAAGATTGGTTAAGTTGGCACGGAGTTGCTGTGAGTGAAACCGCCCAACAAGAAATTCAAAGACTAGCAACAGCAGGTAAAACAGTTGTTTGCGTAGCCGTTGGCGGTGGTTTAGCAGGACTTATAGCTATTCAAGATACCCTCAGACCAGATGCCCAAACCACAGTAGACAAATTGCGTCAACTGGGTTTAAGAGTTATGCTACTCAGTGGCGATCGCCCAGAAGCCGCCCAGGCGATCGGTAAACAACTAGGATTAGATAGTGGTGATATCATCGCCGGAGTTCCCCCCAGTAAAAAAGCTGCCTTTATCCAAGAATTACAGACAAAATCTGCTGCTAAAGTGGCAATGGTGGGGGATGGCATTAATGATGCTCCCGCCTTATCCCAAGCAGATGTCGGCATTGCCTTACACTCAGGCACAGATGTGGCAATGGAAACCGCGGAAATTATCTTGATGCGCGATCGCTTAAGTGACGTTGTAGAATCAATTGGCCTGAGTCGTGCCACATTCAACAAAATCCGCCAGAATTTATTTTGGGCTTTTGCATACAATACCTTGGGCATTCCTCTAGCTGCTGGTGTTTTGTTACCCACTATGGGTTTTGTTCTCAGTCCATCCAACGCCGCTGCACTTATGGCCTTTAGCTCAGTTAGTGTTGTGACTAACTCTATATTCTTGCGAAGACTAGCTCACCGTTGATCAAGACTGCTGTTGAATGTAAAACTGCAAACTAAATGTCGGTTTTTACCAACTCAGGTTAAACTAAATCGATAGTTAGATGTTATACATCTCTAAGAGTAGAACAGGAATGTTCTACTCTTCTCAGTCAGAATAGCTTTCAAGTTTGTCAGAGTTATTACCACAGACTGTAGTACGTAAGAATGGTAGGAAACAATAATAGACCAACACTAATCAATCAAAATTTCGCTGATAGTCATAACGATATATCAATGGCACCAGAAACTAATGAAAGCCATCTACTGATTCTTGAAGATGATCAGGGTCGCAAAGAATTTTCTCTAGAAAATTCCGTTTACTCTATTGGTAGAGACCGAGATTGCAACATCCGTTTAGTCTCTCAGTTTGTCTCTCGCCGTCATGCTACCTTAGTACGATTGCCAAGAGGGCAAAACACTCATAGCTATTACTATCGGATTGTCGATGGTGATGCTAAAGGTAAACCTAGTGCCAATGGATTGATGATTAACGGCCGCAAAATCCCGGCTCACGATTTAAAAAATGAAGACGAAATCGTTTTTGGCCCCCAGGTACGTGCCATCTATTATCTCTTGAGAAATACTCAGCGCTCAGGACAAACAGATTCCAGCGAATATGATATTACCCTCATCAACCCCGGTATGACCGACGACCCAGAAGACATGGAAGATTAAAAACTAGCTAATTTTCAGATAGATGTTGACTATTAGCTGACTCGTTTTCCAATACCCAAATTTGTCAGAGATAGCTTTACCCAAAGCCAGCCTAGTCAGCGATGTCAACCGGCAAGACTTTCAATTAAATGCCAATGGCGACTGTGTTCAATCTCTTGCTTGACAAATTCAAACATTTGTCGGCAGTGATTATCCAGTTGGAGTGGCAATTCCTCATTTTTAATAACGATATTCATCCGGGATTCTGTTTCCGTAGCGCTTGATCTGTCAATGAATACTTCAACCTTGACCAATTTGGAGAACGAAACATTACCCGGAATCTCACGAGCCAGAATGTAATCAGCGTTGTAATACTGAATTTCCAAATCACAGCCTTGGAGAAGATCTAAAAGTAACGGCTGAAGATGGTCAATAGAAAGAGAAATCGTAAATGAACAGGTATAGCGAGCCATAATAGCCCCAAGTATTGCAACACTCCGTCCATCGTATAATACCGAAGCCATCAAACGGTAATTCGTTACAGATTGATTACATAAAGGTACTGGGAAATAAGCTAAAACTAAGTGCTTTTCATCAATATCCCAGAGAAACACAAGTTGAAAAATTGATAAAAAACTTTAAAATAAGGCTTTGGTGGAAGTAGATTATGAAGGTAGCAATTACTGGCGCAACAGGATTAGTCGGTAGTCGTTTGGTAGAACGACTCCACAAAGAAGGTCATCAAGTATTGGTGTTAACGCGTAACTCTGGCTTTGCTCAAAAGGTTTTTCCCCCCACAAATTTCCCAAGTGTTGAGATTGTTACTTATACTCCAACTACATCGGGTGCTTGGCAAGATGCAATTGCCGGTTGCGAAGCTATAGTTAATCTCGCTGGTGAACCTATTGGTGAGGGACGCTGGACAACAGAACGCAAGCAAGAAATCCTCAACAGTCGTCAGCTAGGTACTCAGAAAATAGTTGAAGCCATAACTAAAGCTAACCCTAAACCTAAAGTATTAGTTAATACTTCAGCTATTGGTTACTACGGTACAAGTGAAACCGCAACCTTTGATGAAACCAGTGTCTCTGGCAATGATTTTCTGGCTCAAGTCTGTCAAGCTTGGGAAGCAGAAGCCTCAAAAGTGAAAGAAGCTGGGGTGCGACTCGTAATTTTGCGGTTTGGCATTGTTCTCGGCAATGGTGGTGCCTTAGCCAAAATGATTCCACCTTTTCAACTCTTTGCTGGGGGCCCCATTGGCAGTGGTCGCCAATGGTTTTCTTGGATTCATCTTGACGATTTAGTTAATTTAATTTTGCAAGCTTTAAATCAGTCAAATATGCAAGGGGTGTATAACGCCACTGCTCCAAATCCAGTCAGAATGAATGATCTTAGCCAAACTCTAGGCCAAGTATTGCATCGTCCTTCTTGGCTACCTGTTCCAGCTTTTGCTATTGAAGCCCTGTTGGGAGATGGCGCAATTGTGGTGTTAGAAGGTCAACAAGTTTTGCCGAAACGTACTTTAGAATCCGGTTTTGCTTATCAATATCCGAATTTACAACCAGCTTTGAATCAGATTTTAAGATAAAAGTCAATGGTTAATAGTAGCAAAATTGAACTATTGACCATTGACGAATAATTAATCAGCCTGAAATTTGCGAGATATCCAACTGATAATTCCGCTGAGAATTGCGCCTCCCATCAAAATGCCAATTGCTGGGTTAAATACTGGCTGCCAAAGCTGATGCCATAAATCAAGACCCAAATTTATCCCCGCAGCATCACCAAAAACCGCGATCGCAAACCAACCAAAGCCAAATAAAACCAAGAATACATCGGCTACCAAAATCAAGTTCAGCCAATTTAACAATTTATCTTTCATATCAGAATTAGAGAATAGAGACTAGGACTAGGAATTAGAGACTAGAGACTAGGAACATAAGAATCAAGAACTAGAAATTAGCTATTAGATATTGACGATCATAGGAATCTTACTCTAACCTCTAGCCCCTCACCGCTATTCTTCAAATAACCACTTCTTGACTTTTAGTAAACTATCCCAGTCTGGTTTTCTATTCAGACCGTCTTCAATACTATTTTTGATTTCATCGCGCCATTCTGGGTTCACCAAGAATAACTGTTGTACAGCATCAATATGTTGACGCAAGCCTTTTTGACCAGTTTCTAGCATTGCTAAAGCTAGATTAACTCTGGCTTGAGGGTCTTGTGGGCTTAACTTGACTGCTTTTTGTGCGGCTTTATAAGCTGAGTTGCCTTTGTTATCTAACAGATACAACCATGCTAAACAAATCCAAGCTGCACTAGTTTTAGGAGCGCGATCGCATACCTCCTTAAACACAGGGATCAAAGAATCCACTGCTTCGCCAGCTTTATAGCGTTCCAAACCCGTATCAAACAGGGATTCAACAGTGTTAGTCATTAGTCATTAGTCATTAGTCAATGGTCAATGGTCAATGGTCATGAGTAAATACAAAGGACAATTGACAATTGACAATCTTACTACACACCAAATGACTTACCACAACCACAGGTTTGGTTAGCGTTGGGATTGGTGAACTGAAAACCACCGCCAATCATCGCATCACTATAATCAAGCATTAAGCCATAGAGGTAAAGCAAGCTTTTGCGATCGCAAACAATTTGGAAGCCGTCATAGTCAAAAACTTCATCCTGCGGGGTGATCTTGCTTGTATCCTCAAAGTCCATCATATAAGACATCCCGGAGCATCCACCTTGTCTCACGCCTACCCGCAGGCACAAATCTTGACCTTGCTTTTCTTGCAGGAGTTTGACTTGGCGCAAGGCTGTTTCGCTTAACAAAATGCCGCGTTGTTGAGGCTGCGTTGCTTGTGTCATCTTTTGTTAACTCCTTATAACTAGTAACCTGATAGAAGCTGATGATTGCTGCTGGGTTAATGGGTAATTTTTGTATATATTCTAGCGACATTGAGGCCAGAAATTGCCAATTGTAAACACTCCGTCAAAAGCAGCCAAAGCTTTTTATTCTAGAATTGAGAGACTCGGTATATTTATAGATTCGGTATTTTCAGAATTTCAGCCTTGTGGCAGCCTGAGTCGCAGTCCCTCTTCAGGTGCAACCCGGAAAGTCTCCTCCCAGGCCAGCCATCCCCAACCATTGATATGCAAATTGCTTCCTTTGATTAACTGACTCTATGACAAGTTTTAATCGCTCTACCAGTCGTCGGTTGAATAAATTACCTCAAATTCCTTCTGTATGGGAGGGCGATCGCCGTCCATTATCATCACCCATCCCACATCCTGATTCATCCGCCAATGGTGATTGCATTCTTTGGGTTGATGGCTCACAAGGTTTTGTCCGTGGTATGGACGTAGTACCTCCTGAAACAGGCCCGGAAGCAATTGTTCGCACCCTTATGCGGGCAATGGAACATCCCCACAGCCCTGCTAAACCTGCTAGACCTCACAAAATTGTGGTCAGAGACCGAGAAATTCAATTTTACCTGCGCGGCGTGTTACAAGATTTGGATATTGCCATTGACTACGCCCCAGAATTACCGTTAATTGATGAATTATTTCGTGGTTTTGCGGAAGTTGTTGATAGCCAAATCCCAGATTTACCACCACAGTATGCCGAAGCTTTGCAAGAAAAAGCATTTGCCCTTTGGCAAGCAGCTCCTTGGGAATTTTTGGAAGAGCAACAAATCTTATCTATAGAAATTAATAAATGGGATGTCGGGACGCTTTACGCCTCAGTTATGGGTATGTTGGGGATGGAGTATGGCATTTTGTTTTATCGTTCGGAAGAATCACTCCAACGATTTCGTGCCGCCGTTTTACAAAGTGAGGAGTCGCAAGGACGTTTAGAAGAAGCTTTTCTCAAGCAAGATTGTCTGTTTCTCACTTTTGAAAGTTTAGATGCTGATGACGAAGATGAGGATGAAATTGACAATTTAGCAGAGATGCCTTTAGCTGAAATTGCCCCAACATTCGGCAATATTCACCCCTTAGAAGGGCTGCGGTCTGTTTTATATGATGAAGAGGCACTAGTCGTTTACGTTGCCTTAGAAAGCCTGTGTCGCTTCATTCGTGATCACCGTCGGCAGTTACGTGATGAAACTTTCCCTGAACTCAGCCATCGCTATCGGATTTCTCTACCAGAATCAGATACTGGCACGAAATCAGTATCTGTGACGGTTGCTTCAATGCCACAGTTGGCATCTGAGTTAGAGGAAATGGCAGGGTTTGGTGTGTCGGAGTCGGAAATGGAAACACCAGATTTACCAATATTCCGGTCTTTACGCGATGACTTAATTCCCGAAGATTCTTTTCTGAGTTTGGGTGTGGTTTCGTGGGAGATGCTGGAGTATCTGCGTAAAGGGGTGACTTATCATCCCGCTGGCGAAATTAAGCAGGTGGGTGATGGATTACCTGTAATTTTGATTCAAACTTCTCGCCCCAAAGCTAAAACTGTAATTGAAAATATAGAGGCGGCAGGTGGACTACAAGCCATTTGCTTTAATCCTGGAGCAGATCCTTTTGATGGCGATCGCTACGATTTGGGTTTGTTACAAACTCAAAATGGTGAATTGTTTCTCTTCGGTGAATTTTTAGATGATGATCCCATCCATGTCGAAGCTCGTAAAAAATGGAATCAGCGGTGTAAAAATACCAAAGGTTATTGCGGTTTAATCATAGCCAAAGGGCTAACAGGGTCGGCTCGTGGTAATCCTCAACTGCGTGATATGGTGGCTTTGTTTGAGGCGCGATCGCTTTCACCAAAAGATTTAGGTCTGGGAATGCTGCAACTTATGCCGCAGTTGTAATTCCCACAAATACTCGGCAATCACCATAACTAAATTGAGAATCTCCCCAAACCAGAGTTGTTGGATATTTCGCTGTGCTTAATTCACCTGAGTTCAACACTGCTCTTCTTGGTCTACTCTGGAGAAAAACCTCATCAAACCAGCTTTTTCAGCTTTTTTGTCTAGGACATATAAAAAAATCAGGATTTAGTTATCTGACAAGTGAAATAGGAGTATGTGCGATTCTTTTAACCAAGATTCGTGGTGATGTTCCCATATTTCCGATGCGATCACTTTGTGCAGTTAATTACTTTATACAAAGTTCATGAAGCATAGATATTATTTGGCTTTTTAGTAATGTTTTTACTACATTATGCTATTCGCCGCAGAGATATTTTTCTTTCAAAGTAATTATGAAATCAAATAAGCTTTGATCTTTATCCTAAAAATTTAGGAATATTCTTTTTCTTGATAATCATTAGCATCATATTTCTAGGAAATTACTTAAATCTTTATTTGCTATTAATTTTCTTTGTATTTTCTTTATAAAGTTGAGAAAAGATGGCAATTAAGTATTAAATGAAGATTATTTAAAGCCTAAAAATCATGGTTATAATAGCCTTAACACTAAAAATCAAGCAGATATTACCTTATATGGTAAGTGCTTACTAAATAATTTTATGATGGAAAATTTCCAGGAGGGCAAATTTTAATTTGCTTTGATTTTTAGATATACAAATTTAGGAATATCTCTAAATTTGTAGTGAAATCTGGCTAAATATTTAGGATAGAAAGCAGATGTTTATTTTAATTGATAAACTTCTGAAACAAAGATGGTGATGTGTGCAGACAACACAAATATCTTTAAACATTTACGAAAATCTTTGCGGAGATTCGTAAACACGCCAAACATCACTGTATTACTACTTTTAGTAGTTACTAATAAAACCTCAAATTTAACCGACTGATATAAAGGAGCCGACTCATGATGACTTAAACACTAAATATGAATTTGTGGATATCTATACCCAATGAGTACCAAAAAACAGTTGCTAGATCAAAGTAAATACTTTTTCACATAAGAGCGATCGCTTATAGGTGCGTATTATTGGGTAATTACCAGCCAAATATACACACCTGATAATCAGTAGACCTATTAAGGTCTCAAGTTATTCAAAAAATTGTCTCTTAAGAAGTGTACGCTGATCTTAATAAAGCAGAGAAGTTGAAATACTTTATGTGAATAAAAATCTTGGTAATCTCGATTGAGTGAAACTTAGGTGTCTCAAATTAATTTAGAGAATTCAATTGTCTGGTTTTCTTGAAAACATCACTAGTGCAATTGTTACAAGACATGAATGTACACTAAGGACTTTTCCTGCCACAATAGTAATCCCGTTATGATTATCTTCTGGGAAAATGATGAATAATTTGACAAAATGACGATTTTTTGTGTCTATAGCATTGCTTGTTTCTTGACACAAACTCTGATAATCTTATTCCTCCTTGTCTGGAGTCTTTTGTTGTTTTGATGGTGTTAATATACAGCAGATAGCATGATAATGACTAATAAAAAATGGGCCGTTAAACGTATCACTGTGAATTTAGCAACACAGGAAGCAGAGAAACTAGAAAAATATTGTCAGCAAACAGGTAGACCTGCGACAGATGTAATTCGAGAACTTATTCGCGGATTACCAACATCTGATGACAACAAAGAAGCAAAATAGATAGGGAAAATCAGGAATTTTTTCCACAGCGTCGTAGATTGTCGCTGGGATACCTAAAAAATCTCTATCATACTTTTTTCAGTCCACCTTTACTAAAGTTTGTGTAGCTCAACACAAGCATTTTGAAGGCAGTAAATTTAGTGATCAGGAATCAAATAAAGTAATAAATGCAATTTTATTACTAGTGGGTTAAAACCCATCGTGCATCTACATACTGGTGGACTCCTGATAAATCTCTGACAATTAACTTCTAACTCAGCGAGTGTAAAACCTCGCAAATAGGCTTGATATTAATAGCAAATTCCGACACCAACCCAGTTACAATTTGTAAAGAAACTGAAGAGGTAGGACGGAATGCGCGTTGCAATCGTAGGTGCGGGATTGGCTGGGCTAGCAACCGCTGTAGATTTAGCTGATGCTGGCTGTGAAGTCCAGATTTTTGAGTCCCGTCCGTTTGTTGGTGGTAAAGTCGGCAGTTGGGTGGATAATGATGGCAACCATGTAGAAATGGGGTTGCACGTCTTTTTCGGCTGCTACTACCAACTGTTTGAGTTAATGGAAAAAGTCGGGGCGTTGTCACATTTACGCCTGAAAGAACACTCCCATACCTTTATTAATAAAGGTGGACGCACAGGTGCTTTAGATTTTCGCTTTTTCACAGGTGCGCCTTTCAATGGGTTAAAAGCATTTTTTACTACTTCCCAACTATCATTACAAGATAAATTGCAAAATGCGATCGCCCTTGGAACTAGTCCCATAGTTCGAGGACTGGTAGACTTCGACGGAGCGATGAAAACCATCCGCAACCTAGATAAAATTAGCTTTGCCGATTGGTTTCGTCGTCATGGTGGTAGTGAAGGTAGCATCAAACGGATGTGGAATCCCATTGCTTATGCTTTGGGATTCATTGACTGCGAAAATATTTCTGCCCGTTGTATGTTGACTATCTTCCAGTTTTTCGCTGTGAGAAGTGAAGCTTCTGTATTGCGGATGCTGGAAGGTTCCCCTGATGGGTTCTTACATAAACCTATTGTGGATTATTTAGCCGCAAGAGGCACTAAAATTTATACTCGCCGCCAAGTGCGAGAAATTCAATTCGCTGAGAATGATGGACAAACCCACGTTACTGGCATTGTAGTAGCTCAGGGCGATACTACAGAAACCATTACTGCTGATGCCTATGTCTGTGCTTGTGATATTCCCGGAATTCAGCGTATTTTGCCATCAGATTGGCGGAAATGGTCAGAATTTGACAATATTTATAAATTAGATGCAGTCCCCGTTGCCACAGTCCAATTGCGGTTTGATGGTTGGGTGACAGAACTGCAAGATGCAGAGAAACGTAAACAACTTAACTATGCAGCAGGCATAGATAACTTACTCTACACTGCTGACGCAGACTTTTCTTGTTTTGCCGACTTGGCATTAACTAGTCCCAGCGATTACTATCGCCCAGGAGAAGGTTCGTTGCTGCAACTGGTATTAACACCAGGAGATCCGTTTATTAAAGAAAGTAACGAAGCGATCACCCAGCATGTCCTCAAGCAAGTCCATGAACTTTTCCCCTCATCGCGGGAACTCAATATGACTTGGTATGGTGTCGTCAAACTTGCCCAATCTCTCTATCGAGAAGCGCCAGGGATGGACGCATATCGCCCTAACCAAAAAACTCCCATACCAAACTTCTTCCTAGCAGGTAGCTACACCCAGCAAGATTATATCGATAGTATGGAAGGAGCGACAATTTCGGGAAGACAGGCGGCAAAAGCGATTTTAGAGACGATCAAGCAGTAGCGAACCCTAGAGGAATTACATAGAATGTCAGATTGGCTAGAGCATAGCGTACAGGTAGAAGTAGAAGCTCCCATTGATTTAGTGTGGAGTCTGTGGTCTGATTTAGAGCAAATGCCTCGTTGGATGAAATGGATTGATTCGGTGAAAATCCCGCCTGATGATCCAGAAATATCTATTTGGAAACTCAACACTGGCGGTTTGGAATTTACTTGGAAATCTCAAATTCTTAAAGTTATTCCCAACCAAATTATCCAATGGAAATCAATTGATGGGTTGCCCAACCAAGGAGCAATTCGTTTTTACGATCGCCACAATAGTAGCATCGTCAAACTATCTGTGTCCTATGCCATCCCTGGCATCATTGGCAAAATTATGGATAACTTGTTTTTAGGAAGAGTTGTAGAATCAACTATTCAAGCTGATTTGGAAAGATTTAGACAATATGCTTTAAATGTTAAAGCTAACTGAATTGCCTACAACTTACTTTGTACAAAGGGAAGGCAGAAGCAGGATTTGTAAGCCTTTCCTCAAATATTTCATACAAGTGTATTATTAACAAGTTTAAATTAGGCAGCGTTAAAAACTGTTGGCGGTGGAAGTGGATCACTCACAGCTTAATAAGCAAGAATCAAAGATTCAAGTGCTTCAATGCCATTGGCAACAGCTGACTCGTAAGTATCCCCATGAGTCCGCCAACGTTGTCCGGGAAAATCAGGGAATCCTACTAAGAAGCAATCATCATATTCAGACCACTGAATTATCATTTGGTATTTGAGTTTACTCATCTGGAAGTTTAAAAAACTACCAAGTTGGGTCACTAAACAAATGTATTCTCAACTCCTCATCGGTTGGCGGGACGGCGGAAATACAAGCACGGATGACATCGCCATCTTCCAGTTCTACAGTACAGGCGTGACATGAACCCATAAGGCAGCCAGTGGGAATCATCACTCCAGCACGTTCGGCTACATCTAAGAGTGCTTCTCCCACTTCGGCATTGATGGTGACATCATCTGGTAAAAATCGCACGCTAACACTCATGAAATTTTCGGCTAATTACGACAAAAAGGGTGTTAAGTCTAAATGGCGTTCTACTTCCGTAGCCAGTGAGTCTAAGATTTGCTCTCGCTGTTCTCGGTAGTTGGCTACACCTGTGGGTAAGGATTTCAAACCTCGCTGTTGACGCAGGCGATTTAACCAAGCTCGTCGCCAAGGGCCATTGTCAAACAATCCATGCAGATAAGTACCCCAAACTGATTGACAACTATCCACCAACCCTAGGTTAACATCATCGAATAACGCTTGAAACGCTTGACTATCTGGTGGTTGTTCGATGCGCGATCGCCCTTGGTGAATTTCAAACCCATTGACAGGTAAGCCCATCTGCGGGAAGTTTGAGCTAACTTGGCGCTGACGAGCAATTTTTTGTCCGGTAATGACAGTTCTAATGGGCAATAAATTTAAACCCTGGAATCTCCCTGCTTGTCCTTCTATACCTTCGGGGTCAGCAATAATTTGTCCTAACATTTGATAGCCGCCACAAATCCCTAAAACTGTACCACCAGAAGCAGCATAATTTTGAATTGCTTCTGCCATACCGCTTTTCTGCAATAAAATTAAGTCGGCAATGGTGGTTTTTGTCCCTGGAATAATTACCGCATCTGGGTGTCCTAAGTCTTGTTTTGGACTTAGATATCTCACAGAAACTGTCGGTTCTGATTCTAAGGGGTCAAAGTCGGTAAAGTTGGCAATTCTGGGTAAGCGGATGACAACTATATTGAGGTCAGCTTGAGTTTTATATGATTTTCGATCTAGTAAGTCGAGGGAGTCTTCAGCGGGAAATAGTTCTTGAAAGTAAGGTAAAACGCCAATTACAGGTTTTTTGGTGCGTTCTTCTAGCCATTTTATCCCTGAATCTAAGAGCGATCGCTGCCCACGGAATTTGTTAATTACAATACCTTTAATCAAATCCCGTTCATCTGGCTCAAGTAACTCTAAAGTTCCGACTACATGGGCAAAAGCACCACCACGGTCAATATCTACTACCAAAATTGTCGGTGCATTTAAATATTTTGCTATCCGCATATTTGTCAGGTCGCGGTGCTTGAGGTTAATTTCTGCTGGACTCCCTGCACCTTCGCAAACTAACATATCAAATTCGGTGGATAGATGTTGGAGAGATTCTTCTATCGCCCGCCAGCCTAGGTCAAAAAACTGCTCGTAGTAATCTGCGGCTTTGACTCGCCCTACAGATCTACCTTTGACAATTACCTGGGAGGTCATATCACCTTGGGGTTTGAGTAAGATGGGATTCATTTCTACCCAAGGAACCACTCCAGAAGCCCAAGCTTGTACCGCCTGTGCATAACCAATTTCGCCCCCATTAGCAGTGACATAAGCATTTAAAGCCATATTTTGACCTTTAAAGGGAGCCACTCGCCAACCACGCCGCGACAACAAACGGCAAATAGCAGTAGTTAACAGTGATTTCCCTGCGTGGGATGTTGTTCCCACTACCATAATTGCTTTCATACTTAATGTCGGTTTTTTATAAGAGGTGGAATAGGTTATGAACGGGTGATATCGCCATCCGTTCATCAATAGTTATACGCTAAGAAGCTAACAGAACTACAGGTAGGAAAAATATCCACACCCACGTTAATGCCCCATATTACTTACATAACTCTTATCAAAATCTGTAAAAATTGGTCAGATGTTGATGAAGAATTTATATTGGGTTTGATGCTTCCGTAGATATATTGTTCCCTTTTGTAACCTAAATATTAACTTTAAAATTTTCAATTCTAAAAAGGTAGTCTCAACCAACGGATGCCTGCATTGTACAGGTAATCTTGCCAGGAAGGGGCAGGCCAATTTTTGCCCTGATATTTTTCTATTAGTTGATAACCTAAAGGCGTAAGGCGAAAACTATCAGTAATTCCCTGTCCATCAACTTCGCGCCGCAGTACACCGACTTGGATTAACCAGTCTAAGGCGTTGTAACAAGTCAGTTCTGATAAGGGACGCTGAGTATAACCTTGCTGGATACCATTTTCTAGGGCGATCGCATTTAATGGTACACTCTGGTTACGCATGGCTGTGAATAAACCAACAGTGAAAGGACAACAAATCAGCGATCGCTCTGCTCTTTCTACTGTGGTACGTGAGTAATAGAAGATTTTTGAGGTTGGAGAATCAATTGTAGCCATTTAAGTATATTGTGGTGATTGGACGAAAATTTAAGTATTTTAGATTACCAGTTACTTACTGCGCTAAAAATTATTTAGATATTGGTATTTACACTGTTTTATCAGTAATTCATTTAATCATTGTAAATTATTGTAAAATTTCAAAGTCATCAACAAACACCAAACAGGAAAGGTTCACTATGCCTCTAGCAGTTGGTACGGATGCACCTGCATTTACCGTCAAAGATACTAATGGCAACACTGTCTCATTGTCTGATTTTAAAGGTAAGACAGTTGTTTTGTATTTTTATCCCAAAGATGACACTCCAGGTTGCACCAAGCAAGCGTGTAGCTTCCGTGATGCTCAAGAGCAATATCAAGGTAAAGATATAGTGGTTTTGGGTGTGAGTGCCGATGATGAAGTGTCTCATCAAGCTTTTACTCAAAAATTCAATCTGAACTTTCCACTGCTGGCAGATACCGATAAGTCTCTCATTCAAGCTTACGATGTTGATGGTGGTGGTTATGCCAAGCGTGTCACCTACGTCATCGATGCTAATGGCAAAATTGTTCATGTTGATGCCAACGTGAATACATCTAACCACGCCAGCGATATTTTAGCGGCACTGGGTCTGTAATTGCTCAATCCAAAATCTGTCTTGGAAAGTTTGCTCAACGGGGGGAACCCCCCGAACTTTGCTCAACGCGGGGAACCCGCGCACGCAAGTTCTCTCCGCACGCAACGCCAGTTGCTTCTCCTAATCGGAGACGCTACGCGAACAAGCCGGGGAACCCGTCCAACGCACTGGCTCAACTTTCCGCAAAATCTAAAATCCAAAATTCATTCACCTCACCTTTTGTCTTTATCTCCTTGTACTGAATGCAAAACCTAGCTTCAGTAAAGGATTTACAGACAGGGTGAGGTTTTTGAATATGATTCAGTTTTGTGGGGGGACAATTTGCACTGGAGAAATCACACTGGGAGATGTGATGGCTGGTAAACCAGGAACTGCTTGTCCAGAAGTACTATTTGTTGGTTGATTGGGATTTTGTTTGAGTGCAGCCCGCTTTCGGTTTAATTCAGCCACCGCTGAGTTTAATTCGTCATCTTTTTGTTGAGTATTCCAGTTGAGATTACCAAGTTGGGCGCGATGAATTAGGTCAAGGGGGTTTAGTCCACCTGAGTTAGTCGAAAATGGATTGGTATTATCTAGGGAATTATCACCAGGATTGGCATCGACTGTATTGAGTTGAGCCAAACTCGGTTGTGCTGTGAGAAAAAAGGCAAAGCTAATTCCGGCTAAAGTAGCCACACAGCAGCTTTTAACTGATAAAAATGATTTTTGCATGAGATTCTTCTCTAATACGCTCCAACGACACCATGCTTTTATCTTAAGCAAGAGTCCGCCGTAATTGGGGTTGAATGCTTAATAAGGCAACAACAGCAAAGCCAAACAAAATTAATAAAGCACCACCAAAAGTAACATCGCCCCAAGGTGCTTGCATGACTATACTACCCAAACCCCAATTGTTGTGGAGATAGAGATAGCGGATAGGTTCAATTGCATAGCTAAGTGGGTTCAGTGTAGCCACAACTTGTAACCACTTGGGCATAAAAGATAAAGGCGCTAAAGCAGTGCTGGCAAATAGTAAAGGCAGGTTAGTAACAAAAATTACTGCAATTAATTCGATGTGTCCAGGTAGAGCAAAAGCTAAACCAAGAGAAATAGCAGTTACGCCCAAAGCTAAGAGAAAGACGATGAGGGCGATCGCACTCAAACCCACAGCATCTGGTAGCCCCGCCCCCAGAAAGGCTGCTGCACCAACAATTACAGCCGCTTGTAGCAAACTTTGACTAATAATAAAGATAGCGGAAGCAAAGACAATCGAAAACCGCGATGCGAGGGGTGCTACCAATAAACGGTTCAAAAAGCCAAACTCACGGTCAAACATCACAGGTAATCCGGCGTTTAATGCGCCTGCAAAGGCTGTAAAAACAATTACACCAGCAGCCAAAAATTGACCGTAATTTGTCGTACTACCAAATAAGCCCTTGGGTGCGTTCTGGAATAAAGCGCCGAATAACACCAGCCACATAACAGGCTGAATAATTCCCGCCAATAAAGTTGAAGGACGGCGTTGTAATTGAATAAACAAGCGACGAGTTAAAGCCAAGGTCTCTTGGATTAATTCACCGAAAAAATTAGGTGCAGCATCAGCAGGTGAGGCTAGTTGCTGCCAATTTACATCAGATTTAGGAGTAACACTCATAATGATTTTGTAATTAGTCAATGGTCAATAGTCAATGGTCAAGGATCAAAAACTCTGGACTATGGACTTTTGACCCTTGACACTGCCCAGCAGTTCTATCTCATATTTTGCTTCTTTTCGGCTTTGGGATCACGGTTAGCCACTGCGGCCAGTTCTGCATCCATTAAGGTACGTCCCGTGGCGGCGAGGTAGACATCATCTAAGCTAGGGCGAGATTGAGCAATGCCGAATATTGGTAAGCTGGCATGATTGAGGGTTTGCTGGATGGTAATTAAGGCATCATTTTGGGGTGTGACTACCAAATTGAGGGAATTACCTTGAGCGCTGTTGATGATGATTTCTTGGACAAAAGGCAAAGCTTGTAAGAGGTCTTTGGCTTTTTCAGCTTCCTCAAGGGGGGAAAATTCCCGAATGCGTAAGGTAATGCGATCGCCTCCTACCCTATCTTTTAATTGTGAGGGTGTACCTGTGGCAATAACAATCCCACGGTCAATAATAGCGACGCGATCGGCTAGTGCGTCAATCTCTTCTAAATAATGGCTGGTAATTAATACTGTAGTTCCTGATACCCGCAGTTTCCGCAGGAAATCCCACACAACAAAACGGCTTTCGATATCAAGTCCTACCGAGGGTTCGTCCAACACCAATACATCCGGTGCATGGAGTAACCCAGCTGCTAAATCGAGCCGTTTGCGTAAACCACCAGAATAAGTTCCTGTCTTTTTATCAGCGTACTCTTGCAAACTCAGTAAATCTAAAACCGTCTGAATTCGCTGTTTTGCTACCGCGCCAGGGAGGTGATAAAGCGCCGCTTGTAATTGCAGCAGTTCTCGTCCAGTCAACACTTTATCTATAGCGACTTCCTGCGCTACATAACCGAGTTTTTGCCTTGCTACCCTGGGATTGTCTAACACAGAAATTCCAGATACTTCGATTTTGCCAGCATCTGGAGTGGTGAGAGTACACAAAGCACGCAGAGTCGTAGTTTTACCTGCACCGTTGGGGCCGAGTAAACCAAAGATTTCTCCTGGTTCTACTTCAAAAGAAACGTCTTTGACGGCTTCAACAGTACCGTAGCGCTTTTGCAGATTTTGAATTAAAACGGCGGGAGCCATGACAGCCAATCCCTAACTATACAATTCGCAACAAAGTCTATATATCTATTGTAGTTGAGTAGTGTTAGGTGGAGCGATCGCTGGGATACGACTCCTTGATTTTATAGATGGGATAAATGGGGGACTTCTGCTGACTGCTGGTAAATATTATAAAAAAAACCCTCATAAATACTATGAGGGTTTTGTTTTTTATATCTATGTCAATTTTTAAGTACGGAAACGTCTCTTACCCTGCTTTTGTAAGGCAAGTTTTTTACGCTTAGATTTTTCAATAGGCGTTTCAAAGTGGCGGTGCTTCCTCATATCTTGAAAAATTCCCGCCTTGGAAACTTCTCGTTTAAATCGGCGTAATGCTGACTCCAGGTGTTCATTTTCACCCACTATGATTTGGGTCATTATCTCTCCTAATTAAATTAAATTCATCAATGGACTGAGTAGGCACTAACAGGGTAAAAAAAAGATAAATTTTTTGCCTGACCGAAAAATGCGCTCTTCAAATTTCTGGTTTTATCGCAATTACCAATCAAATGCGGTATATCTTCCCTAACCTAAGCGCCTCTAGTCTCTGACCTCAATAAAATGTCACCCCATAAAATGAGCAACACTATCAAGCTTAGTAGCGATTACGTCCACCACCACCACCGTATCCCCCGCGACCACCACCAGAAGAACCTCTGTCTTCTTTGGGCTTGGCTTTGTTAACTTTGAGTCCACGACCCATCCATTCAGCACCATCAAGAGCTTCGATAGCAGCAGCTTCTTCAGCTTCTGTTCCCATTTCCACAAAAGCAAAGCCACGCAGACGGCCTGTTTCCCGGTCTGTAGGTACTTGTACCCGCTTTACCGTACCATATTCAGAAAAAACGCCCGTAATATCATTTTCTGTAACATCGTAAGAGAGGTTGCCTACATAAATTGACATTGATTGTCTCCAAAATTTTTAGTGTGTAGAGATGTAAATTTCGGAGAAAACTCTGTAAATACTAAAAGGTAAAAGCCTGTCAATACTAAAAACAAAAATACTCACCGAATTAACTCTCGTTTTCTAAGATGACATAGAAGGGAATTTTCTGCATCCCGTAAATAGGAGCATTATTTAAATCTAGTATGACATATCTTGGTATCGGTGAAAGCCAAGGGAGCGCCAATTCTCTTCACAGGCGCTCACTCCAACAAAAAACCTCGGCTTTAAGTACCGAGGAAATTAAGATAAGTCCAAATGGCGATGAGAAAGATAACCTAACCGAAGTTCAAAAATTTTAGCTAACGCCCAAGGCAACCAAAACTAGAGCAGTAACTAGTAGGGTAGCAACTGCACCTTGTAATTTGTAACGATTTTGCGTCTCTTGGTTGGGATATTCAGCGTAGTAAATTTGGGGTTCAGTTGCGTAGTTATTCAGAAGACCGCTGTCGTTAATGGTGGTATACATAATTTTTTTTGTTTTTTGTTACTTTATGTAAATAAAGTTAACTTTATTGTTACAAATAATCAATAGAACTTGACAATAAATAATAAATACTATCCATAAACTAGGCTTATCAAGGATGACTGGAGCATCAGTCAGAATATCTGAAGAGCATTAAAATATAGACTCGACTCTGTTAGAATGCAGAACTGCGGCATTCGCTCTCAGTCTTTGCGCTACCGCCCATACCACCCTTCAAACGCGCGTCCGCCTAAGACTGATGCCGCCAGTGGCGACAGGCCGATGTTATTTACGGAGTTCTATGTCTTTTTCTCATCTCGGCTTGTCTAATGAAATTATCCGTGCCGTCACCGAGCTAGGATACACCAAACCCACGCCAATTCAGATGCAGGCAATTCCTGCGGTTTTGTCAGGGCGTGATTTGTTAGCTGGGGCGCAAACGGGGACTGGAAAAACTGCCAGCTTCACTCTGCCGCTGCTGCAAAAATTGTCGTCTGAAAAGAGCCTTAAAAGCACATCTGATGAAGGCTCCCCCATCAGGGCGCTGATTCTCACCCCGACTCGTGAATTAGCCGCCCAGGTGGAGTTAAGTGTGCGTGAGTATGGCAAGTACTTAAAACTAAACACAATGGCGATGTTTGGCGGGGTCAGCATTAATCCGCAAAAAAAGCTTTTGAGGGGTCGAGTGGATATTCTGGTCGCTACTCCAGGGCGACTGCTAGACCATGTACAGCAGCGGACAGTGAACCTGTCAAATGTTGAGTTTTTAGTCCTGGATGAAGCAGACCGGATGTTGGATATGGGTTTTATTCGTGATA
This sequence comes from Nostoc sp. HK-01, assembly GCA_003990705.1. Classification (GTDB taxonomy): domain Bacteria; phylum Cyanobacteriota; class Cyanobacteriia; order Cyanobacteriales; family Nostocaceae; genus Nostoc_B. The sequence goes on along the minus strand of AP018318.1, from coordinate 3,333,770 downwards.
TCCGTCGTATTCTCTCGCTTCTACCAAAACAGAGACAAAACTTATTATTCTTCGCTACTTTCTCAGACAAAATTAAGGAACTAGCTACGGGGTTGCTAGATAACCCAGAGATGATTGAGGTAGCACGCCGTAACGTTACTGCTGATACTGTGACACAGAAAGTCTACAAGGTAGAGCGCGATCGCAAGTGCCAATTACTGGTTCAGCTGATTCGGCAAAATAACTGGTATCAAGTGCTAGTGTTCACGCGGACAAAGTATGGTGCTGACCGTCTGGTGAAGCAATTGACCCAAGAACGTATTCAAGCACTGGCTATCCACGGGAATAAAAGCCAATCGGCACGTACCCACGCTTTGGCAAAATTCAAGAACGACAGCTTACAGGTATTGGTAGCAACGGACATTGCTGCACGCGGTCTCGACATCAGCGAATTGCCTCATGTGGTCAATTTCGATTTACCCAATGTTCCAGAGGATTATGTTCATCGCATTGGTCGTACTGGTCGCGCGGGTGCATCAGGTAAAGCTGTATCGCTGGTGTGTGCCGATGAATATAATCTGTTGGCAGATATCGAAACGCTGATTAAACAACGATTGCCTTTTGAAGTGGTTACTGGCTTTGGTGCTAATTCACAAATCAAGCCCGAACCAATTTTAGATGAACGCAAGCATAGACCCAAAGGGAAAAAGCGTCTCGATCGCTCTCATACTCAACCTTTATCACAAAAATCGGATCGACGAACGGTGAAAGGTGCGAAAAAGTCTGATGAGCGTCCTGACACATCACACCATTAGGCTAAATTATTTTAGTTTTGTTCCCTGAACTATTAACCGCAACCACAGCCATCCTAATCCACTGCCAATAAAATAATAGGGAAAATCTGCCCAGGTGAAGGCACTACCAATTAACATTCTGCCCCACCAAAATGAACGTACCCAAACCAGAAATGGTGGATGCCACAATTGCATAAACTCTACCAAAGAAGTAATGACCAATACCCATAAAGGAATTTGCCAAACGGAAGCGCGAGTGGCTACAAAGAGAAAAGCGAACAAACACCAAAATATCTGGTAAAAAATCCCGCCTACTTCTTGGTTTAACCAACCAACAGAATAGCGATAGTGGCTGTAGAGAAGTCCAACGGGGAGAATAATAGCCAGAGAAAAAATTGTTCGCCAGTGCAGGCTTTTAAATAGTGGCATTATTTGGCGTTTCCAATCAAATATTTCTCCCCATACTATTCCCCGTAGTTATGGCCTGTCACCTTACCGCGAAAAACAATATATTGATAAAGGTTATAAAACAACATCACAGGAATCAAAAAGCCGATAAAAATAATCATGATTACTAAAGAACTCGGATCGGCTGATGCTTCGTAAATAGTGATTTCTGTGGGGATGATGTAGGGAAATACAATCAAACCTAACCCAATAAAAGACAAGACAAATAACAGAATTGTCCAGACAAAAGGCGCTCTTTCTTCTTTGCGGTTGAGACTCTGCCAAAGTTGCCAAATTAACCAGACACCTAGAACTGGAATCAGAGTGAAAATATAAACTAAAGGCTGTTGAAATAATCGAGACCTGACACTTTCATAGATTATAGGTGTGCTAATTGTAATGGCGATCGCACCAATTAACGTTGTCAAAGCGGCAATTTTAGCTGTTTTATAATGAGTTTCTTGTAAATCTCCTGTGGTTTTCCACACAAGATATGTTGAACCAATCAAAACATATCCTTGAATTAAAGTTAATGCCACTAGCACAGATGGCAAGCTTAACCAATCCCAGGTGCTACCAATAAAATGTCCTGTCTCATCAACATTAATACCCTTGAGTACAGCACCAAGGGCGAATCCTTGTCCAAGTGCAGCGATAAAACTTCCTGTCCCAAAAGCAAAATTCCAAAATAACTTGCGTCTGGATAATTCCCGAAATTCAAACGCTACACCACGAAAAATAAACCCAAACACCATGACAAAAATTGGAATATACAAAGCATTTAAAATTGTGCCGTAAGCCAGAGGAAATGCCCCAAATAATCCGCCTCCCATTAACACTAACCAAGTTTCATTCGCATCCCAAATGTTGCTTAAGCTAGTCATTAAAATTCCTCGACGTTCATCATCAGAAGAAGTCAAAGATAAAATTCCTACTCCCAAATCAAAGCCATCTAGCATCACATACAAGAATAAAAATAGAGCTAAAATGACAAACCAAACTTGCGGTAAAAAATACTTGAGGGTCTCCATATAATCTCTTGTTTAATAGGTGATAGATGACAGGTGACAGAGTAACCCAACAAAATTTTTAGAATGTTGGGTTTAACTTATTCATCCGCATTGAACTTAAGTTCAATGCTAATAGCTGAAGTCTACTCAAGTAGACTAAAAAATCTTGCCTATGTTTAGTCATCTTCAGATGACTTTTGCTATGAGTAAGGAACTTGAGTTCCTTGCTGGACTTCGTTAAACCCCCCATTTCAGACTTCACACTTCAGACTTTTTATTGTTGTGCTTCTACAGGACGTTCATCTGGGACAAACTCTCCTGGAGTTGTATCGACAGCAGCTTTAGTAATTTCTGTACCAGGAATTGGTAAATTAAGATTTGGCCCACGGCGAATGATGCGACTGCCAAAATAAATTGCAGCGATAAATAATAAACTGTAAACTATTGCAAAAGCCGTGAGTGAAGTTAAAACGTTACTTGCAGGGAGACGCGAGGCTGCATCAACTGTCCGAATTTGTCCATATAGTGTCCAAGGCTGTCGTCCCACACAACGTACAATCCAGCCTGACTCTACAGCAATGTATCCTAAAGGTGCAGCAAATACCCAAGCTAACATCAGCCAACGTTGCTGAGTAATATTTTTGGCTGATAATTTCCCACGTAACCACTGCACAGTACTCAACAGCATTAATCCAGCAAAGAAAAAGCCAATGGCAATCATCACTCGGAAGGCGTAATAAATTAAACCTACCAAATGAGGTCTATCTTCTGGTTTCCACTCCTTCAAACCGTGTAATGGTTCAGAAAGATTCTGCTTGAATTCCAGAATATAACCCAAGGCGTTGGGAATGGTAATTTCCCAATCATTTTTCTGCACTTTTTCATTGGGTATCGCTAATAAACTCCAGTCAGCAGCTTGTCCGGCGGGTGTGCTTTCCCACTGTGCTTCCATTGCGGCGAGTTTTGTGGGTTGATAATGATAAACTTGTTCGCCGCTTAAGTGACCGATATATATTTGTAATGGAGCAACTGCGATCGCAGCTGCTAAAACTATCTTTAAAGACTTGGCAAAAAACTCTGGATGGCGTTTTTGCAAAATATACCAAGCACTAATTCCGCCAATGACAAACAGCGAAGTCTCCAGGGTGGCAAAAAACATGTGCAGCACACTGTTAGCCATAAAAGGATTGAACATTGCCTGAAAATAATCATGGACAATAAACTTGCCATTCACCATCTCCCCGCCTGCTGGTGTTTGCATCCAAGAATTTGCTGTCAAAATCCATAAAGTTGACAAGTTCGCACCCACAGCCACCAAAATTGTCGAGAGATAGTGAACCGCAGGATTGACGCGCTCCCAACCAAATAACATAATCCCTAAAAAAGCTGCTTCTAGCATGAACGCCCAAGAAGCTTCAAAACCAATCACACTACCAAAAAAATTCCCCACAGCTTCCGAGAAAGGGGCCCAGTTAGTCCCAAACTGAAATTCCATTGGAATACCCGTGGCTACCCCAATACCAAAGTTGAGGACGTAAAACTTCGACCAAAACCGCGCATGAAGGTAATAATCAGGATTACGAGTTTTCAGCCATAGCCCCTCAACGATGACAAGATAAATCCCCATTCCCGTTGTCAGAACAGGCCAAAGTATATGAAAAATCGCCGTCAGCGCAAATTGCATTCGTGATAGCACCACTGAATCGGATAAAAATTCCATCTCAGAATTTCCCTATTTATGAAATATTCAATATGATTCTAGGTATAAGAGTTGATAACTAGAATTTGTTATTGATTTTTGTAAGCTTTATTTAAGCATAAGTATCATTAACTGCTCAAATATAATTTTTCACAAATAAGTAAAACTCAAAACTTTAGTAGTAGCAATTTATTATGAATACTAAGTCTGCTTTTTGAGAGACAATTAATACTTTAAATAATCAAAGTATTACTAGACTTTTATTTACTTATGCAAGCTTATTCCGTGAATCAACATCTATCTATAGAGAGGGAATTTATTTTAAATTTTGAGCCAATTAGTAATTTTTCTCAAAAGACAATTAGTCAAACTTCAGACAAAAAAGGTCTTGGATAAGCCAAATAATATATTAAACCAAGACCAACTGACAACTTTTTCAGCTTATACACCTGTTTTCTTACATTTATGCGTAATTACCACTCGGTGTAATGGCTCATACCTTAAACTATTTTCTGGTGCGATTGAGCTTTTCTAATGTCCGGATAATTTCTTTCATCTTATAACTAGACAGGCGATTCATGTATATCATGAAAGTGGTAGAAAAAACACCTGTTGCAGTGATTACAGTCCCTTCGCTTGTCTTCCCATATAAGATTAGTAGAGTACCAACTGTACTAATACAAAGAAAAGTACAACTAGCAATTAAGCACAGGTTAAATGTTTGTCTTGCCTGACGTAAATGCTCATTTAACACTTCTAACTCAATTTTTGTATAGTGGTCAACTTGAGGCGTGTTTGCATATACACACTGATTGAGCATGGTATTTTTAGTTTTTGTAAGTAACTGATTAGGCAATAGTGAGTTGAGCCATTGGCTTCAGCCAATGGCTTGTCTATCTCTTCACTGATGTAATAACATCAAATACTGGTATTAATAAATACGAAAAAATTAACTCACTAAATCAGGAAAGACTTCTTGCACTGCCGGATGCACAAGGCGATGATTTTGGACGTTGACACCTTTGGCTAAGGATGGGTTAACATCTAGTGCTTTGATTCCCAAATTTGCTAACTGCACAACGAATGGTAATGTGCTGTTGTTGAGTGCTTGGGCTGATGTCCAAGGTACTGCTCCTGGCATATTGGGAACGCCATAATGGACTACGCCTTCTTCAATGTAGACTGGATTGGTGTGAGAGGTGGCGTGTAAGGTTTCGACACAACCGCCTTGGTCAACAGCAACATCAACAATTACTGAACCAGGCTGCATTGTTTGTACCAATTCACGGGGTACCAAAATTGGCGCTCTGCGTCCCAAGACTAAAACAGCACCGATAAGTAGGTCAGCTTCTTTAACGGCCGCTTCTATGTGGGCAGAGTTACTATAAAGTAATTCAACTCTCGAACCGAACAAAGTTTCTAAATAAGATAAACGTTCTACATTTACATCTAAAATCTGCACAGTCGCACCCATCCCCACAGCAATTTTCGCTGCTTCTGTGCCGACTACACCGCCACCTAAAATTACAACTTTGCCTGGCTTAACACCGGGAACACCACCTAAAAGTACTCCTCTACCGCCTTGCTGACGTTCTAAAAATCTCGCGCCGAACTGCACTGATAGGCGACCTGCTATGACACTCATGGGTGTGAGTAGAGGTAGTCTGTTAGGGCCTGGTTGTTCTACAGTTTCGTAGGCGATCGCACAAGTGCCACAATCAATTAAATGTTCGGTTAATTTGCGATCGGCCGCCAAATGCAAATATGTAAACAATATTTGCCCTTTTTGCAAAAATTTATATTCGCTTGATAACGGCTCTTTGACTTTAACTACTAATTCTCGATTCCAAGCTGTTTCTGCGGAAGAGACAATTTCTGCACCAGCACTGATGTAATCTGCATCCGTAAAACCAGCACCATTACCTGCTTGTGTCTGGACAAAAATTTTATGCCCGTTTTCATGCAGCACTCGCACACTTGATGGACTTAAACCTACTCGAAACTCTTGGTCTTTCGTTTCTTTGGGAACGCCAATTTCCATATAACGCCTCTGATGAATTTTTGGTTTAATTTAGCCTGCCAGTCTCGGACTGACACTTCCGTATTAGATATAGCTATCTACAACCTTAGTTTTCCCTTTCACGGTAGCAAAGCTGAAAACTCTTACCCTTGACTATTGTCATAGTTGACTACAATATATAAAGAATAATTACAAATTGTTAAACGAGCCTTAGCACAGCTACATTTGAGAAGCTGCTGCTAGAGTCCTCAAGCTCTCTGGCTCAAATCTTACAAAAGTGACGATTTAAGATTTTACTCTCAAGTCCCGTTTGCCGAACAGAGGTTTTTTGAACATGACACAACCACAACCAACAGTTACCCCTAAACTCGAAGACCCCAAATTTGGCTTTAATGAATATGCCGAACGTCTCAATGGTCGGGCGGCGATGATTGGCTTCGGCTTGATGGTGGTAATTGAATACGTTACCAATCAAGGTGTGCTATCTTGGCTCGGTCTCAAGTAGTGCCATCACAAAGCAAAAGCTTTCTAGTTGTAAGCTAGTAAGTAGACAGGTTTAACCAGCTGGCATAGTCAGCTGGTTAAAACTTTATCAAGAGAACTATCTTGCAGGATTTGCTGTCTATAACTTTGTAGGGTGGCAAATATGCAGGAAAGCTAATTGTTACACTTCCTCACCTACTGATCAAAATTATAATATTTAGATGTGTTTTTGATAAAAGACATCTGGTGGTGAGGTATTCTCGGTAAACTGACACAAAGGTGATTTGGATAAACCAAGCTGTGATGAATGCTGCATTACCTCGTTTTTTGAAATCAGCCTACAGAAAAGAGCCAATTATCAGTATCTTGATAACGATAGGCATTGTAGATGCTGTGATTGGTGGATTTGATGATAGTTGGTCATTGTTAGCCGTTGGGTTAGGAACAGCAGGTATTAGTCTCGCCTTTAAGTTGTGGCGAATGCAGCAGCATCGCCCCATACCAGAGGAACCTGTGGTGCAACATTACTTACCCTCGCGCTCATCTAGTCCGACACTACCGATACTGACTGTGGCGAAGAAAAAACCACCCCGTTAATAAGTGCTGAGTCTGAAATGTTGAGTCACAATTGGGAAATAAATTGACTTAACTTTTTAAACAGTGAGGAAAAACTTGTGAGGAGTGAGGGAAAAATGGGGAGTGGCTCTGGGCTACGCCCACATATTGTTTTGGCATTTATGGCAGCATTGACTCTGCCAGTAATTATTTGGCAAAGTTTTGATATTCATACTGCTCGTGCGGCGATCGCACAAATACCAGATTCCCAAGCTCCCACTAATTTTGTCAATCCTCAGCTAATTTATAGCTTGGTGGGACACGCCGGAACTGTTAAATCTCTAGCTTTTAGTCCAGATGGGAAAATTCTCGCCAGTGGTGGCGCAGAAAATGATGGTGCAATTCGCTTGTGGAACCCTTTAACGGGTAAAAGGTTGGCGAATAGTAAAGCACACAAAACATCTGTAGAATCTTTGGTGATTGCCCCAGATGGTCAAACTCTAGTTAGTTGTAGTACCGACAACACAATTAATCTTTGGAATCTGAAAAATAATAAATTTCGTCGCTCTTTTGTCGGACACACTAGTAATGTCTTATCTTTAGCTGTCTCTCCTGATAGTAAAGTTCTTGTCAGTGGAGCTTTAGACGGCATTAGAGTGTGGGATTTGTTACAACAACGTCCCTTAACAACTCTAATTAAGGTCAGTGACGCAATTTATACAGTGGCAATGAGTCCAGATGGACAGACTGTCGCTAGTGGCGATAATAAAGGCAAAATCAAGCTTTGGGACTTGCAGACGGGAAAATTAATTCGGGCATTTTCAGCACATTCCCAAGCTGTGAATGCTGTAGCTTTTACACCAGATGGCACAACCTTAATCAGTGCCAGCCGCGATCGCACCATTAAACTATGGAATATCCAATCTAGAAGCTTAGTCCGTATCCTCAAAGGACATAATAACTGGGTAAATGCGATCGCCATCAACCCCAATGGCCAAACCCTAGCCAGTGCCGGTAGAGATGGCATTAAATTGTGGGATTTAACTACAGGCGAGTTATTAAATACACTTTATGGACATAGTGATTGGGTGAGTGCGATCGCTTTTAGTCCTGATGGCAGACTGTTAGCCAGTGGCGGTTTTGACGGCAAAGTGAATATTTGGGGAAATATACGACCAAAAAGGTAAAGTGATGTGCTGCTGAGTTGTTCAGACCCCTCTCCAAACCTCTACCCGCTGCGGGGCTACGGTGTACACACAAGTCTTGAAATCCTACCTAATATAACGTTTGGTTTCGTTGTCTAGCTTTCGGTTTTGCGATCGCTCTGGAAGCCTGTCCGCAGCGAGGAGGAACGACGTAGGCGTAAGACTTCCCGCAAGGTAGCAATCGCTTGAATTACGGAATTATGCGATTACTTCCCGCCACGCCTTCGGCTCGCGGCTTCGGCTGTTATCACTGCGCTCGTAATGACAATTTAAGGGGTCTATAACTCCTGAAATCCTTGCAGCTACCACTTGTGTGTACACGGTAGCGCTGCGGGGAGAGGCTTTGATTCTTGCTACCCGTCCGGTTTAAGAGAAAGTTGCACACAGCGTTAATTAGAATATACAAACAATCAAGGGTTTGGGAAAAGTTCAAGATATGGGGGCGCAACAACCCATACATCCAATATGGTTCAGTTAAGCTCAAAAACAGGTAGCCTGAGGGTTGTCACCTAAGTGTACTTACGTCGTATCATTGAAGTAAACTGGTGTTTTTCCCCCTAGAATCTGGCAACTGCAAAGTTTCTTGGTTGAACTGAGACAGTCTGCTCAAATGATCGCTCAACTACTGCTTAGTTCAGTGTTGTTCACAGGAGCATTGAACTGCCATAAAATTTATGTCTGCTGAGTCACCCGTCCCCAACGATCCATCCGACTCACTCCCCGTCAAACCAGACTCGGAGGCAAATCAGCCATCCCAAACCGATGCTCCTTTTCCAGTGGTGGGAATTGCCGCTTCTGCTGGTGGGCTAGAGGCATTTACGGAACTGATCCGCTATTTGCCAACGGATACGGGCATGGCGTTTGTGCTAATTCAGCATTTGTCTCCTGATCATGAAAGCCTGCTGTCGGAAATTTTGGGCAGAGTGACTACCATGCCTGTGCTTCAGGTGCAAGACCAGATGCGGGTTGAGCCAAACGCGGTCTATGTGATTCCGCCCAATGCCCAAATGACCTTGGTCGATGGCATTCTGCGGCTCGCGCCCCGGCAGAAAAGTAAGGGCAAATATTTGCCCGCCGACATCTTTTTTGAGTCGTTAGCGACCGATCGCGGCAACAAAGCGATCGCCGTTGTGCTGTCGGGGATGGATGGAGACGGTGCTGAGGGAGTGAAAGCCGTCAAGATTGCTGGGGGTATCACCTTTGCCGAATGTGGTGCCACGGCGCAATTTAACAGTATGCCCAATACGGCGGTTGCAACTGGCAATGTGGATTTTGTGTTGCCGCCGCCAGCCATTGCTAGAGAACTGAGCAATCTCAGTCGCAACCCCTTTTTGGGGCAATCAGAGCCATTGCCGATCATCCAGGAGTTACCCCCAAAACCGGGTGATCCCCTGAGCCGCATTTTTTCCCTCCTCCGCACGACAACTGGCGTTGACTTTACCCAATACAAACCGGCATCGCTGGAGCGCCGCATCCAGCGGCGGATAATGCTGTATAAGCTGGACAGTCTGGCAGCATACGCCGAATATTTGCAAACGCACGGGGACGAAATTCAAGCTCTGTACGAAGAAATTCTCATCCATGTGACCAGTTTCTTTCGCGATCCGCACGTCTTTGAGAAATTGAAGACCCAGATTTTCCCCATAATTAGCCAAAATAAAGCCAGCGATGTGCCGCTTCGCATTTGGGTGGCTGGCTGTTCAACTGGGGAAGAAGTCTACTCACTCGCCATCTGCTTGTTAGAGTTTTTCAGCGATCGCGCCACCGTCCCGCCGATTCAGATTTTTGCCACCGACATTAGCGACACAGCCATTAGCAAAGCCCGAACAGGCTTCTATTTAGAAAGCCATATGGAAGGCGTTTCACCGGAGCGTAAAAGTCGGTTCTTTGTCCTCCAGGCGGAAGGTGGCTATCAAATTAGCAGTACTATTCGCGAATTGTGTGTGTTTGCCCATCATAACTTATGCGACGATCCCCCATTCTCGAATCTCGATCTGATTAGCTGTCGCAACCTGCTGATTTATTTATCCGATCGCCTGCAAGAGCGCATCATGGCGTTGTTTCATTACAGCCTCAACTTAACGGGCTGCCTGGTGTTGGGTACGGCAGAAAGCGTCAAAACTGCCTCAAATTTGTTTGCGCCCGTGGATGAAGCCTGCAAAATCTATGCCCGAAAATTGAGCTTATCTAATCCCTTATTTGCGTTTACAGCCACTTCTGGGCGCGTCGCCAGTCTCCATAATCCGCAGCCCATCCCAGAAAACCGTTCCATTCTCTTTGATTTAGCCCGAGAAGTTGACCAACTGATCGCCAATCGCTATATGCCGCTATCGGTCGTGGTCGATGAACAGATGCAGATCTTACAGATGCGCGGAGACCTCGATCTTTACCTGAAGTTGACCCCTAGTACTACGGAGCTAAACCTGCTGTCTATGGCACGCGAAGGGCTGATAACACCCCTTCGCAGCGCCCTGTATCAGGCTCAGACAGAGAACGTGCTGGTGCGGCAGGAAGACATTCAAATGGAACAGGGTGAGCGATTCTCCGCTGGAGACGTTTCACGAACGCGGCTGAATCTGGAGGTGCTGCCATTTCGCCCAGCCCTGATGAACGCCCTCTATTTTTTGGTGCTTTTTAATCCCATCTCGACCTCTGCCCCTGCCTCTAACACGTTCACCAGTGCCGCAACGGTAGAAAACTTGGAGCCAGCAGACTTAGCGCGTGAGCTTGTAACGCTTCGTCAGGCGCTGTCTGCCGCCACCCAACGCGAACTCTCGGCCCAAGCGCATCTGCAAGCGATGATGCAGGAGCAAAACCAACTCAACCAAAATTTGCGTATAGCGAATGAAGAGATCCTATCGAGCAATGAGGAACTGCAAAGCACGAATGAAGAACTGCAAACGGCGAAGGAAGAAATTCAAGCCACCAATGAAGAACTCTCGACGACCAATGAAGAACTGCGGAGTCGGAATCTGCAACAAAATCGAGACAATAGCGATCTCAACAACTTTATCGCCAGCATTAATATCCCGATTGTGATGCTGACGAATGACTTAAGGATTCGCCGCTTTACACCAACCGCCCAGCGACTGTTCAATTTCATCCCCACCGATATCGGACGACCCTTCACTGACCTGCATGGCAATTTTGACGTTTCCCAGCTAGAACCGATGATTTTGGAGGTATTGGAGACCCTCAATACGAAAGAACAGGAAATCCAAACAGAAGCCGGATACTGGTATAACATCCGCATTCGCCCCTATCGCACCACTGAAAACCAAATTGACGGTGTGACACTGTTGCTACAGGATATTAATGCCCTCAAACGCTACACTGCCAGCCTAGAGAGCGCTCGCAACTATGCAGAAACCATCATTGAGACGGTGCAAATCCCACTGGTTGTGCTAGACGCTGATTTCCGGGTGAATACCGCGAATCGAGCGTTTTACGAGACATTTCAGGTTTCTGAAGCTGAAACCATCCAGATGTTGCTGTTTGAATTAGGCAATGGGCAGTGGGATATTCCCGAACTGCGATCAATGTTGAATGGTATTCTGGCGGGTGGGCTTGCGGTGCAGGATTTTGAGGTCAATCATGATTTCGAGCAGATTGGGCAGAAAAATATGCTGCTCAATGCGTGCAAACTGCACCGAGAAGACAACACAGACATGATTCTGTTAGCGATCTCAGATGTTACCGAGCGCACGGCACGCCAGCAGGCTGAAGCGGCCAGTCGTGCCAAAGATCAATTTCTCTCAAATCTGTCCCATGAACTGCGAAATCCGCTCACCTCGCTGCTGGCCTGGGTGCAACTGCTCCGCAACCGCAACTGCGACGAGGCAACAGTCGATCAAGCCTTAGAAGCCGTTGAGCAGAACGGTAGGCTACTCAATTACCTAATTGAAGATATTCTGGATGCCTCTCGGATTACGGGTGGCAAGTTGCAATTGAATAGCCACCCAATCGACTTGAGCTTATTGGTTCAAGATGCTCTCGATAGCGTTAACTTATCGGCGGTGGCAAAAAATATTCAGTTAGTGTCATCGTTGAGTTCGATCACCGTGCTGGGGGATGCCGAACGATTACAGCAAGTGCTGGGGAACCTGCTCTCGAATGCGATCAAGTTTACGCCTGCGGGTGGACGAGTAGACATCACGCTGTCACAGGTTGACAACCAGGCGCAAATTCAAGTCAGTGACACCGGAATTGGTATTCCAGCAGATTTATTGCCACGTATTTTCGAGCGGTTCTATCAGGCTGATTCCAGTACAACCAAAACCAATCAAGGGCTAGGACTGGGCTTGGCGATCGTGCGGCATCTCATCGATCTGCATGGTGGCACTGTGCAGGCCGAAAGTCCAGGCGAAGGACAAGGTACCACACTGACCGTGCGGTTGCCGTTATACGTCCCGCCCCCAACCTCACCGCCGATTGTCGAACCGACGGTAGAAACATTTTTGGACGCTTCGCAAAATCTCCCCTCTCTAGAAGGCTTGCAGATCCTGGTGGTTGATGATCAGGTCGATGTGCTTTTACCCTTGCAGTTGATGCTAGAAACTTACGGGGCAGAGGTGCTGGCCGTAACGACTGCCAGAGCAGCCCTCTCTGCTCTCAGCGAAAGCCCTAACCGCTATGATGTGCTGATTTCCGATCTCGGCTTGCCTGGGGAAGATGGCTACTTCCTGATTCAACAGGTGCGATCGCTCAGTGCGGCAGCCGGAGGACAAATTCCGGCGATCGCGCTGACGGGCCATGCCAGTAAAGCAGAAGAGCAACGGGCGATCGAGGCTGGGTTTCAAATGCACATAGCTAAACCCTGTGATCTGGTTCAACTGCGTGCAATAGTTGCCGATTTGGCTAAACGAACTTAACGGCTTGCCGTTACACGAGGCTTTCCTTGCCTTTACATCTGGTGGTCTGTTTGAATAGACTATTGATACTGATGACCAACCGCAAGTTTACTGTCTGATTACCAGTTTGACAGATATTGTCCATCAGCAAAATTAGAAACACTCACTTTTTCTATACTTAATACCGCTTAGAGCTTAACCGAACCGTATTGCCCATACACCCAGTCTCTACAGCTGCTTGTTTGTAACAAAATCTGTAACAGCAATGGTATTTGAGCTTTTACTCGACTAGATTGGGAAAAAATCTCCGGGTAATCCCTGAATATAGGGGTAATGTTGCTGAAAGATATACGGGACTATCAAATTCTATTTCTGGGTTCATTTCTGGCCTTGGGAATTGGCACAAGAGACTGGACACTGCGACCAGAGATGATTGCTGTGGCGATCGCATCTTGTTTATCAACGCAGTGGATATTGTCAATGGTCAATAGTCAATGGTCAATGGTCAAGGGTCAAGAGGAAAAACAAATAAATCTGCGTAGTGCTTTGATTACTTCGCTAGGACTGAGTTTGCTCTTGCGGGCTGACCATTGGACAACAATGATGTTAGCAGCAGTTAGTGCGATCGCCAGTAAATTTTTCTTGAAAGTTGGCGATAAACATTTCTTCAACCCGGCCAATTTTGGCATCATCACTGTCTTGACTCTTACTTCCGATGCTTGGGTATCACCAGGACAATGGGGTGAAGAGTGGTGGTATGGCATATTATTTGCCGGGACTGGTGGATTGATTCTGCAACGCATTGGTCGTTGGGATACCACGGCAGCTTTTTTAGGTTCCTACTCACTGCTAGAAGCCATCCGCAACCTCTATCTAGGTTGGACTTGGGATGTATATTGGCATCGGTTAATGAGTGGGTCTTTACTGCTGTTTGCCTTATTTATGGTGACAGATCCGCGCTCAATTCCCAACGCCAAAATCGGGCGTGTGATTTGGGCTATCTGCATCGCCAGCTTAACTTTTATTCTGCGAAATAATTTCTTCATCTCCACCGCCGTATTTTGGTCATTGTTTGCCCTTGCACCGTTGACCATTGTGATTGATTGGCTGTGGTCATCTCCCAGATTTTCATGGGTGTCAGGAGAGGCTAAGGGGAATAACAAAGAACAAATGACTCTTGACTCAGCACTTTAACAAGAGGTATAAAATGAAGCGATTTCGACTAATAATTTCGTCATTAATCACAGTATTAGCTGTGCTGTGTTTTGCCCCGACAGCCTGGGCATTTTGTGGATTTTATGTCGCCAAAGCCGATAGTAAATTATATAACCAAGCATCTCAAGTAATTTTGGCGAGGGATGGCGATCGCACTGTTTTAACGATGGCAAATGACTTCCAAGGCGCAGTCAAAGATTTTGCAATGGTTGTACCTGTGCCAACAGTCATAAAAAAAGAGCAAGTACGCATTGCTCCACCCAAAATTGTCGAGCGTTTAGATGCTTTTAGCGCACCACGCTTAGTAGAATACTTCGACTCTGATCCTTGTGTTGAATACGACCGAGTACTTAACGAAGCCTTACCCTCACCAGCAGCCAGAGCAGCAGGAGCAGCCAGAGGTAGTGCGAATGATTTAGGCGTAACCATCGAAGCACGTTTTAACGTCGGCGAATATGACATTGTGATTTTGAGTGCTAAAGAATCGGGCGGACTAGAAACTTGGCTCAATCGCAACGGTTACAAAATTCCCAGAGGTGCGAAACAGCTACTTAAACCATATATTCGCTCTGGCATGAAATTCTTTGTTGCCAAAGTCAACCTCGATAAATTTGAGCAATCTGGCTATCAGTTCCTGCGTCCCCTACAAATTTCTTACCAATCACCCAAGTTCATGCTGCCCATTCGTTTGGGTATGATTAATGCCAACGCAGCCCAGGATTTGATTGTGTATGTCCTCTCACCCAAAGGGCAAGCAGAAATCACTAACTACCGCACCGTGAAAGTTCCCTCTGATGCCAATATTCCTGTGTTTGTTAAAAATGAATTTAGTGATTTCTACAAGTCCATGTTTCAAACTGCATATCTCAAAGAAGACAGAAAGGTAGCTTTCTTAGAATACGCTTGGGATATGAGTAGTTGCGATCCTTGTTCAGCCGAACCCCTTAACCAAGAAGAACTCAAGCAAGCAGGCGTATTTTGGCTAGATAATAATGCCAATGATGACGTAACAGCGCCGCCAAACTTCCGCCGTCGTGCGTTTCCCAGTAGTAGCGTGTTCATCACCCGATTGCACGTCCGCTACACTCGTGACAAATTCCCAGAAGACCCGATATTTCAAACTACCTCTAACCAAGAGTCTTTCCAAGGACGATACATTTTACAGCATCCGTTTACAGGTGAACTCAAGTGTCAAGCTGGTAGAGAATACAAGCGGTCTTTACCCAAGCGGTTTGAACAAGAAGCCCAAACTTTGGCAAAACTCACCAATTGGAAGATTCAAGACATTCGCCAAAAAATGAAGTTAAGTCTGGGTGATTTGAATTATTCTTGGTGGGAAAATTTCATGTCCTGGCTAGGAATGTAGTTAAGCAAGGCTAGTTATCAGGGTGTAAGGTTTTGAACACTACACCCTCACACCCCTAAACCCCTGACTAAAACTATTAATTAATCGTTGCACTGCGTAAGTCCTATTGTTGTAGGTAAACACTGGCAGCATGGAGAGCAAGACCCAATCCCCAACCTAGTAGAGGGTAAATTGCCCAGAAGTAACCAGGACTAACGACCAAATTCAACACAATTAAAAAGAGATTAACCACAAGAAAGCTAATCAAATGTGGCTTGATTTTTTGCAGGCGGTGAGAGTTAGATGCTTGCCGCCGTTTCATAATTTCTTTCTCCTGTTGCCATTGTTGTTGTGCGGTTTGCAGGCTGACAAATGAAATACCCAGTTCTGTGGCCATTTCTTGTAACTGCTGTTCGGAAAAATTTTCTTGTTGTTTATCAGCCATTGCTCGCTGAAGAATCTGCTGCACATCTTCTGGGCGAAAGGAAGTCATAGATTTATGCTCCTAGATTCCATTAGGGATGATGACAGAGTTACCAAGAATTTCTTTTTGGCGTTCCATCTCTCGCCATCATTGTGCAAATTAAAGTAGAGTTTTGTGCTTTCAGAACTTTTTCAGGATATTTCACGGGAATTAATTGATTACTCTTTGCACTCTTGCCCTAGCTGTATCAGTCCGCTTGGTGATAGGAACGGGTTTGGTGGCTGCGGCTAAACCAAAAGCTGGCATATTGCCATAAATTGCTTCGTGATGTCCTGGTTCAATAATGTAAGTTTCGTGCCAAATCCCGACAGTGCCATCATTGCCAACAGCTTTGTTAAAACGTTGCCAAGCAGGTAAATGCAGATCAGAAGGATTGCGGGCAAAGTGTTCTAAATCTTCTAGCGATCGCCAGTATGACAGCATCAACGTCGATATTGGAGACAAATTAAAGAAATGTTCTCCACCCAAAAAGCCTTTTTCGGGATGCTCACGTAAGCTTTTCAGCATTGGAGCCATTGCTTGAGCCACAGGTAGCCACTTGGAAAAAGACCAAAATTGGTTAACACGCATCCCAATCAAGAAAACCACAAATGATGTGTCTATTTCAGCCGTGAAGCGTCCTGGCATTACTTTTGTCATAACTAGATTCTCCTTATAAGCTTGTTTATTCAACTAAATGATTATTCGTAAAGTTGAATATAGTTAGCATGATATATTCAACTTTGTGAATATGTCAATAAAAAACTATGGCTTTAGCCCATGCAATTTTGTCAGTATTGATAGATAGCCCTTGTAGCGGCTATGACTTGGCTAAAAGGTTTGATCAATCTGTAGAAGGTTCAGTAGGATTTTTTTGGGAAGCCAGCTTTCAGCAGATTTATCGCGAATTAAGTCGCCTCGAAGAAAAAGGCTGGCTGCAAGCGGAAAAAGTTTTACAAGAAAACCGCCCAGATAAAAAAATTTACTCAGTCACAGACTTAGGCAAACAGGAATTATGTGATTGGATTGCGGAAGCTGAAACAGCAACATCATTTAAAAATGATTTACTTGTCAAGCTATATGCTGGTTATTTAGTGAAGCGTGAAACTATCCTGACAAAGCTAGAAACCCATCGGCGTGAACATCAGCAAAGACTAGTTATTTATCAAGAAATTGAGCAAAAGTTCTTTCTCCAACCCCAAGATTTACCAGATGATTGGAAATTTAAATATGTCACCCTCAGATGTGGAATTCAGTCTGAGAACGCCTGGTTAGCTTGGTGTGACGAAATGATTACTTTTTTAAGCAGTCCTGCTCACACAATTGATTTGAAGTGCTAAATAAATCTGGAATCTTCTAGTCAAGAAGATTGTCTATCCATAACATAGGGTTAATATTTGGGGTGTCATTGTAAGCAATACTTAAAATATTCTTGCTATTTTTTTGTCAAAATTGCCATCATGGAACTCGATGAAGAGTTACGCAACTTAGTTACTCAAGCCTGCGGCTATCCTCCAGGAAATCCGCAGCGTCAGAAGCTGCTGACCCAAATCATCCGTTTAACTTCAGACAGACTTTGGCGGGAAAGTACTATCTATTATCAAGATGCCTTGCAACAAACTTGGTTGTATTTCTGTCGAAATATTTGTGATGGTTTAACTGGTCAGACCTATGACCCTACTTATGGTACTGTGGTCACTTGGTTAAATGCTTATCTCAAACGCAGACTCCAAGACTTTTACCTCAACCATCATCGAGAACAAGCTTTAACGGTTCCTCTACAAGTACGCCAGTCTTGGTCAGGTGGAAATACAGAAACTATTGATTTTACCGACAACCTCCAGGCGACACCCCAAGTCCCGCCAATTCTCGAAAATGTGGAAACATGGGCTAAGACTGATGCAGATGGAGAATTACGCAGTATTCACATTAAAGGTCGCCCAGATGTGACTTGTCAGGTCTTGATTCTCAAACGCTTACCGCCAGAAGTTAGCTGGAAAGAACTATCAGAGGAATTTGAATTACCTATCCCTACTTTGAGTAGTTTTTATCAGCGTCAATGTCTGCCACGCTTGCGAAAATTCGCGGAATCAGAAGGTATTTTATGAAGGTATAAGATTACAGGTGAGTTTAGACTTGTTGGCGTTAGTGACCTTAGCAGCGTCAGCTTTCTTGTGATACCGAAGTTTTCCCTAGATGTACTTGGCTTAGTCTATTAGATATTACTTTGCAAGTCTTTACTTCATCTTTATAAATTGCTAAAAATATAGTATAAATAGTATCAGGTATTATTTGAGATTTTTCTGTTTATCCGTAAAAAAATTAAATTTGTTACCGTAAAATTGCTTAAATCAATGAATTATATATTACCTAAAAAGAATAAGGCTTGAGATAGAATCATTAGTTGTGGGTCAGATAATTTTGATTGGCTGGCATTTTGCAACTCCCTTTATATGTAGATTCCCGCACACTTGAACTTGATTTATTCATCAAAGTTTCCAGATCGCACAAAATTTAATTGAATATTCCCCCAACTCCCCTGAACAACATGAGTTGACCAAGGTCATGCAAATTTCCAGGTCTAAAATTGGTTTGGCTCCTGGGATTTGGCATAGTGAACAAAATATGCTGTTAGTGCCAGTAACGTTCCCCCTAGGTTCAGCAAGTATAGAGTGAAACCACATGACTAACTCTCGCCATCAAGAACGTCAATCCAAATCCCGCACCCGTGTGCGTATGTGGTTGTTGATTTTAAGTCGTGGTTGCATTCCCTTGTTAGGAATCTTGTTAGTAGGAATTATTTTGGGCATTTGGCGGTTACAAAGTTTTGTCCAAAAAGAGTTAGCGCCGTTAGCTGAACAAAGCCTTACCAATACCATTAACCGTCCGGTGAAATTGGGGAAAGTTACCAATTTTTCTCTGACAGGTGTGCAGTTTGGGGCTTCGGAAATTCCCGCAACGCCTACAGACCCAGATAAAGCAGCTGTAGAAACTGTAGAAGTAGGTTTTAATCCGTGGCAATTAGTTTTTAATCGTCAACTCAAGCTGGATGTCACCTTAGTTAATGCCGATGTCTACATTGAACAAGACGAGCAAGGACGTTGGGTTAGCACTACCATTGCGCCACCAGGTAAAAGCGGATTAATTAAAACTGATTTAGATAATCTGCGGCTACGCAATGGCAAGGTAATATTACTCGCTCATAAAAGTGTTGGCAGAGTCACATCACCTGTAACATTTGCCCAACTTAACGGTTCTGCCCAACTGGTGGAAAATAACCAACTGGTCAAGTTTGATGTGGCGGGACAGGCCGAAACTGGTGGGAATGTAGCAATTCAAGGACAGGCGCGGACGAAAACTTTAGTTGCTGATCTTCAGTTGCAAGGAAAAGATTTACTCGCTGCTACTGTGACTAATTTGGTGAAGTTACCGCTGAACTTACAAGCAGGCAGAGTCAATGGGGATTTACAAATTAAACTCGCACCAGAGACAACTCCTTTATTGTATGGCAGTGCAGATTTACAAAAAGTCACACTGCAAATTCCCCGCGTACCTCAATTGTTAAGCAGTACTGAAGGCGATATTTACTTTAAAGGTACAGAAATACGTCTGGACGGTCTGACTACTAACTACGGCAAAATTCCCTTAGTTGCTAACGGCATTATTGATAGTAAAGCCGGCTATCAACTCACAGGGCGGATCAAAACAGTGAGTGTTGCCAATGCCCAAACAACACTCAAGCTGAAACTACCTGTACCTGTAGCTGGGCAACTCAAAGCAGATTTACAAATTACAGGTAAAGCTACCAACCCAATTCTTTCGGGTGCTGTGGCCACAATAAACACTGCCCAGATTGATAAAGTTAATTTTAAAAGTATTACGAGTAAGTTTGAATTTTCACCGAATGCGGCCTTGTTAACTTTGAGAGATATTCAAGGTGAGACTACTGTTGGTGGAGAAATCATCGGGGGAGGTAAAATCGCTTTAGGGAAAACGCCCCAACTGAATTTGAATTTTACCGCCAAGAATATTGGTGGAGATGCGATCGCCAAAATCTACAACTCCAGCCCAACCTTCCAAATCGGCAGAGTCGCCGCCACTGCCAAAGTCACAGGTACTCCCACTAATGTTAGAACGGCGGTACAGTGGCAAGTACCCCAAGCCACATACCCCGGTAGAGGCGAAGTTATCATCACCAGCGATCGCACCGTCTATTTCCAAAATGTTGCCCTGAGAGTTGGTCGTGGTGTAGTGCGGGCTGTGGGCAGATATGCTAATGAACGTTGGCAAGCAGATGTTACAGGTGATGGCGTACAGTTAGAATCTTTTGTTAACAAAAATCAACTGCAAAATATTTCCTTGGATGGGGCAGAATTTAACGGGCGGTTGATTTTAGCGGGTACTAGCGGGCCGTTTCAAATCGCTTCAATTCGCACTCAAGGCGCAGCCGTGCAGATTGCGGGTGGGGCGATCGCCATTGCTAGTGTCCAACTCCAAAACCAAAACTTTGCGGCGCAATTAGTCGCCAATAATGTGCGGCTAGGACGTATTCTCAAACAAGCTCCCCCGGCTTTGCAAGGGCGCTTGGGAGGAACATTCCAAATCGCTGGCAATCGAGATAACCTCAGCCTGAAAACTATTCGTGGTACTGGCACAGCTAACCTCAGTGTTGCAGATGGTATAGTTACAGCCACAAACATTCAACTGGCAAAGGGAATTTATCAAGCTCAGTTGGTCGCCAATAATCTGGATGTACAGCAACTCACATCCAATACACAACAACTGCGCGGTAGATTAGCTGGTCAGTTTAATGTAGCGGGTTCGGTGGAATCCTTCAAACCGCAAAGTATTCAAGCTAATGGTCAAGCCAAGTTAACTGTTGCAGGTGGGTCAATTACCGCCACAAATATCAAAGTCAATAACGGTCGTTATCAAGCGCAAATTCAGGCTAATAACGTGCCAATCCAACGTTTGACCAAAGTCCCGCCCCAATTTCAAGGAGATTTAACAGGTCAACTCAATGTTGCTGGTTCGGTGACATCCTTTCAACCGCAAACCATCCAAGCTAGTGGTCAAGGAAAGTTGAATATTGCCGGAGGCACAATCACCGCCGCAAATATCCAAGTAAATAACGGTCGTTATCAAACGCAAATTCAAGCGAGTAATGTACCGCTGCAAAAATTGGTCGCCGTCCCGCCACAATTTCAAGGTGCATTAACAGGTCAATTAAATGTTGCTGGTTCTATTGCATCCTTCCAACCCCAAACTATTCAAGCTAGTGGTCAAGGAAAGTTGAATATTGCCGGGGGGACAATTACCGCCACCAATATTCAAGTAAATAACGGTCGTTATCAAGCCGTAGTTGATGCCGCTGGTGTGCAGTTAACGAAGTTAAATCAGCAATTGCGGGGGCAATTGGGCGGGAGATTACAAGTAGCTGGGGCGTTGGGTTCTGCCACATTAGCGAATGTGAATGCCTCTGGTAACGTGCAGTTATCCCAAGGCTTGCCGGGTTTAGAAAGACCATTAACAGCGGCGATCGCGTGGAATGGTGAGAAACTCGCGATTAATCAACTCACCGCCCCTGGTTTAAATGTGACTGGTGACATCGCCGCCAACGCTAACAAAGCTGGGATACCAGAAATTACGGCTTTAAATTTGAATGTCCAAGCCCAAGACTATAATTTGCAACAGTTACCGATTAATTTGCCCAATCAGGTAGCTGTGAAAGGCAAGGTAGATTTTAACGGTAGAGTTACAGGTAAGTTACCATTACCCAACGTTAACGGCAAAATTGCCTTACGTGACTTAGTAGTGCAGAACATCGCTTTTGAGCCATTGTTAACAGGTAGTATTGATTCAGCCCAAGGGCGTGGGTTGAATTTAGATTTAATTGGCAACCGCGATCGCATTGCCCTAAATTTAGATGGGAATAATCGCCCCCAATCCTTTTTAGTGCAGTGGCAAGATGCTGTAGCTAAAGGTCAATTCCAAGGCAATAATATTGCCCTAAATGTGCAGAATTTCCCTTTACAAATTTTGAATGTTTCTGTACCGCCAGCCCTACGTTTAGGAACTGGGAAGGTAGCAGGGCTAATTAGTGGAGATTTGCAAGTCAATCCCCAAACATTCTTAGCCAATGGTAATTTAGCGATCGCCCAACCGAAAATCGGACGTATCCAAGGCGACCAGTTAACCGCGCAATTCAACTATGCCAATGGCAAAGCCACTCTCACCAGTAGTAAATTTGTCAAGGGTAGCAGCATTTATGCTTTTGCCGGGAGTTTTGGTCAAACTCCCAGAGGGCCACAACTCCAAGGCAAACTCAATGTTAGCCAAGGTAAAATCCAAGATGTCTTAGCCGCAGCCCAGATATTTGAAATTCAAGACTTTCAGCGGGGGATATCAGAACCAGCTTATGGTACAGCCGCCGATTTAACTACTTATTCACGGGGTTTACCCAATCAACCTTTATTCGATCAACTGCGACGCTTGTACGAAATTGACGCAGAATTAGCCCAACAGCAACAACAACGGCGTGACTCTAATTACTTACCAGAACTGGCAGACTTACAAGGAACATTTAACGGGGAAGTGGCTTTAGATACAGCCACAGCCAACGGACTATCAGTACAATTTGATATTAACGGGCAGAATTTTACCTGGGGGAAAGAAGGCGAAAGCGAGCGATTCTACAATGCTAAACAAATCATTGCCCAAGGTAGCTTTGAAAATGGTGTGTTGCAGTTCCGTCCGCTACGTGTTGAGTTAGACAATGGTCTCTTAGCTTTTACCGGAAACATCGGCGGTAAAGACCAATCAGGCCAGTTGCGCGTTACTAATTTTCCCATCGCTTTAATTAATAACTTTGTCAAACTCCCAGTTGATATCACAGGTAATCTCAACGCCTCAGCAGCTTTAGCAGGCGGTATCACCAATCCCCAAGCCCAAGGCGAATTAGAAATCACCAACGGAACCCTCAATCAAAAGCCTGTAGAATCAGCTACCGCCAGCTTTAGCTATATCAATGGCCGTTTGAACTTTGGTAGTAATGTTTCCGTGGCTGGCCCAGAACCAGTTAACATTACTGGCAGCATACCCTATCAATTACCCTTCGCCACTACTGCACCCGCCAGTAATGAAATTAGCTTAGATGTGAAAGTCAGAAATGAAGGATTAGCACTGTTAAATTTACTGACTGATCAGATAGCTTTTGAGAAAGGTGAAGGGGAAATTGACCTAAGAGTAAGTGGAACTAGACAGCGCCCAGAGTTAACAGGAATTGCCTCTGTCAAAGATGCAACTTTTGCAGCCCAAGCTTTACCCGGTAAAATCAGACGGGTGACAGGTAAGATTAATTTCAATTTTGACCGCATTGTAGTAGAAAGTCTGCAAGGCCGATTTAGTCGAGGTCAAGTAGTGGCTGCTGGTGAACTCCCTGTATTTAATAATGGAGAAGCGTCAAATAATCCCCTCACGGTTAATCTTGAGCAATTAAATTTAAATCTCAAAGGATTGTATAAAGGCGGCGCTAGTGGAAATTTACAAATTATTGGTTCAGCCTTAAATCCACTGATTGGTGGTCAAATTCGTCTGTATGATGGTCAGGTTTTATTAGCAGAATCAACCAATACTAATCAATCTACAACTAGCGATGCTGTCAAAGCCAACAAGCAAGATAAAACTGAGGCGAGAAATAATCCCAATACAGCCAGATTAAATAATCTGCAATTAACATTAGGTAACAATATCCAAATTACCCGTCCCCCGATTCTCAGTTTTCTCGCTACAGGTAATCTGACAGTTAATGGTGCTTTATCTTCTCCTATACCCGATGGTACAATCCGTCTCCAGAAGGGTGGAGTGAATTTATTTACCACCCAATTTAACTTGGCTCGCGGCTATAAAAATACAGCGACATTTAGATCTGATCAACCGCGTGATCCTATCCTAGATGTGCAGCTATTTGCTAAGGTACTGGATGCAGTCCAAACTTCCGAGTTCTCTAGAACAAGTAGCGTAGGTGGATTGGGTTCTTTAGAAAGTGTGCGAGTTGAAGCGAGAGTCCAAGGGCCTGCTAGTAAACTCAACGAGAATCTCGAACTCACCAGCAGTCCCTCACGCAGCCAAACCGAAATTGTCGCGTTGTTAGGGGGGGGATTTGTCGATACTCAAGGACGTGCTGATAGTACATTAGGCTTAATTAATATTGCTGGTTCAGCCGTATTTAATAATTTTCAGACGACGTTTAATCAAATTGCTAATGCTTTTGGTTTAAGTGAGTTTCGCATATTTCCAACTGTGATTTCTGACAATCCTGAAGCTGGTAGAAGCAGTTCTACATTAGAATTAGCCGCAGAAGCTGGTGTTGATATTTCCACAAAGTTTTCTATTTCCAGCATAAAAATTTTAACTGCCAATGACCCCTTTCAATGGGGGATAAATTACCGCATTAACGATGAACTGCGGGTGCGTGCTTCTACTAATTTAGAAGATGACAGTCGCGCTGTAATTGAGTACCAGACAAGGTTTTAGATGAATTGCCATATCATCTGTTAATTTCCTCAAGTTCATAAGCTTTTTTTATCGATTTAACAAAAAAGAATATTTGCTTCTATTTAGTTGTTAGCCCTAATATTTATGACATACGCGGCTAAGGTACCTAGCTAAAACAACACAATCAATTCTCCAGATTTTGGAGATTTACATTACCTTACGCAACAATCATGAATTGGCTAACCAGTACAATAATTATTGGCATCTCTGCTGCTTTTGCCACTACTTTTGACGACAATTTATATTTGACAGCTTTTTTTGGTAAAGTTAATCGTCATTTTCGTCCGCAAAATATTATTCTTGGTGAATTTTTAGGGTTTACTGTATTAATATTTGCTAGTCTTCCTGGCTTTTTAGGCGGTTTGATTTTACCAACAGCTTGGATTGGCTTGCTAGGTTTTTTACCTATAGCGATTGGGATTAATCATCTATTAACGCGAGAACAAGCGGAAGAAGCAGTACAAGCTGTATCGGTTGATTTTTCGGCTTCTACAACCAAGCGCCAAAAAAAATCCTTATGGGCGACTCTACGCGATAGCCAAACGTACCGTGTTTCTGCTGTCACCATTGCAAATGGAGGGAATAACATTGGAATTTACGTACCACTGTTTGCTAGTAGCAATCTCCCAAGCTTAGGCGTAATTCTGTGTGTCTGCTATTTAACTGTGGGAATGTGGTGTTTTCTATCTTACAATTTAACGCGTAATCCTCTGTTAGCTCCTATGCTGACTCGTTATGGTCGCAAAGTCTTTCCTTTAGTATTAATCTACTTGGGATGCTCGATTCTCATTAAAAGCGAATCGTATCAGCTTTTCCCGGCGATCGCTATGTTTTCCCACTAAATACAGCAAAGTGCTGAATCAAAAGCACTTTCACTGGTTTATTTATAGATGTTTTCCCTTAATTGTGAAAAAACATGATAAGTTTCTATCTTTGATTTTCCCTGGGAATTCTGCCGATTTTTTGGCACTTTAATCAAGTTATATTCAATGTTTTCAGCGTAGATGGCAAAAGTAATATTAAATATTTCCAGAAAATTAATTACCCATTTACATTCATCTTGTGGTAATTTTTCGTAATAGCGAATTAAATGGGCAATTCTAATTTCTAAATGACTGCGGGAATTTTGACAAATTAATATAATTTTGAGTAATATAATCACCAAGGTTAATGGATGACCTTGAGATAGTAATAAATTAAATAGCTGTGAAGGCTCTCGACCATTTTCTGTAGTCAAACAATCAATCAGACGATTACAGCTTCTCAGAAACAAATTTTTATCCAAAATTTCTTCATCACACTCTGTTTTCCAGTTAGATAAATTTTCTGTTAGCTGGCGATTTATAGTTTTGACCAAACCTATATTTTTAACCGAAAAAAACAAGTACTTACGGATGCTTTCTTTAAATTCTTTAAAGGTTTGACCCTGAGTTTGTTTAATAAATATATGGGCTAGATTTTCATAACTAAATGCACCTTTTTTCACGATAATCATTTTGATTAAACGCAAAACGTTATCGCCCAAAATGCTAGGATTTACATAACGGCTATTACTGGAAGCAGCAGACTGAGAACGAGCAATATACATTGCTAATTCAAACTTGAAGTTGTCTTTCATTTGCTGAGAAAGCTGCTGGGCTGCTTCTTGTTGCTCTTTGGGGTTATTAGCATCAAGAGATTGAGCAACTAATAAATAAGCAGCATAACGATTAGCCCAATGAACTTTGCTCTTATGATCGTGTCTATTAGCAAAGAGTTTTAATTCTTGATAGTCGTCACTTTTAACAAAATTTTCTAGCCAGCTTTTATAAATATGTAAACTGGTATAACTGCCTTTTTTGTAGCATATATCATAATTAACCAATAAGTTAATTAATTCTTGAATATATTCATATTCTCTTTTAGATGCCCAGTTATTGACGATGATATAGCAACAGCGTTTGATAGTATTGCGAAATTCCTGCTCATGATTAGCTAACAGGAGTTTACGAATGATGGGTACAGTATTTAAACTGCCTGATTCGAGAAAATCGAAAAATAGTCTTTTAAATTCTCGCAAGACCTCTTCTGGGGGCTTTTGATTAACAATTTCCATGAAGAAGCCATATACTTTTTCTTGCCCAAGTTGGATATTTAATGGCTGAAGATGGGGTTTGATAAAATTTGGATCTTCTAAATCCGTAAATAAGCTATGAGTGGTCATGGAAGTTCTCAAGACCAATGAAGTGTATGAATCTATTATTTATTAGATTAACTTTGTCAGCCACCAGTAGCAATCAAGTTTTCAAAGATAAAGTAATTTTTTGAATGAGTTTTGATGAATTTACTTAAATCTTCTTCAAGATTCAATTTAAAAAACTAAATTTTTCAGGAGAATTACGGAAACAAGGCTGAAGCAGCGAGATGACGAATCAAGGGTTTAGACGGAAATTTTACGAAGAAAAGGTGAAATACCAGAACTGGAGATAGGGCTTTTGGGTGTAGGAGAGGGGAGTTAATTTTATAGCTCGTTTAAATTAAGTGCGATCGCCATCCTGCAATTGATTTTAAAATTGTATATATACATACATTTAAGCCTGCTTAGACATATCTAAGCAGGCTTTATTTAACTTGATTTTTCAGTGGGGGTGGAGGGACTTGAACCCTCACGACCGTTTAAGGTCAACGGATTTTCATTCTCTTGCAGCTTTCACTACTACCTTCCGGTTTTGAGAATTGGACTCTCCCTTTACCCTCGCCTTGACGTTAGGGTAGCTCCCGTCGAGTCTCTGCACCTTCCCTTTAATTTTGGATTTTGGATTTTGAATTTTGGACTGAAGTGCAATCTAAAATCTAAAATTTAAAATCTAAAATTTTTGGGCTTGGCTCAGGATTGCCTTGTCTGGAAACAGATTTAGGTTTCCCTGAGTTTGAGAGCTTCCACTTGAAGAATTTCTTCCTCAAGGCTCAGTTTTCTAAGTCCGTAGCGTCTGCCATTCCGCCACACCCCCAAGTTTACTTAGGAGCCACTTATTTTGTGGAGGCAGTAAATACCTCCTCATCTATTCCACCACTAATGTGTATTTTGTGCAACTAGATTTAAGAAATTTGTCTATTTTGAGCGATCGCCGAATTTTTTGGCAATCTTTCACTTTCGACAAGCATCTTAATCTGGGTGTGACAAGTACACTGATTAGATACTGGCTTTGCTATTGTAGCACTATCCTGAGTTTTGTCCAGGTAAAACTGCGGAATTGTTGGACGGTATGATTAATCAGACTTTCCTCAAGCTACGCATTCAGCCTATGATGAGAAACAGATGCACCGAATGGCCTTGTCTACAAAGAGAAAAAACCTATGATCGTCGCCCTGCTGTATCTGATTTTGGCTGGAGCCTATTTATTAGTCATTCCTGTGGCTGTACTGTTTTACCTCAAGCAGCGGTGGTATGTGGCTACCTCTATTGAGCGTACTATTATGTACTTTTTGGTTTTCTTCTTCTTTCCCGGTTTATTGGTTCTGTCGCCGTTTGTCAATCTGCGACCACAACCGCGCAAAATAGAAGTCTAACGAGATTGGTAGGTCATAACTCTCATGCGACGCATCGACGCTCTTGTAATTGGTTTAGGTATTTTTATTGCTGGTGGCTTGGCTTATGTGGGATTACAGCTAGTTGGTGTAGATAGTCAACAAGCTGGGATATGGAGCCAGGCTGTCTTAGTAGTAATTGGCTTAATTGGTTGGGTAAGCACTTATGTTTACCGCGCTGTGAATAACAATATGACCTACCATCAGCAACGGGAAGACTATGAACAAGCGTTTTTCCAAAAGCGTTTGGATGAACTTACGCCGGAAGAACTAGCGAAAATTCAAGCTGAGATTGAACAAGAAAAGCAATCTCAGGTGTAAAGTGATCATTTTATGAGTCAATAGTCAATAGTCATGGAAGAAGGGAACAGGTAAGTCAGCGCGGTCTTCTCCCAAAGGGAGAGGCTAACGCCAAGGGGGTTTCCCCCATGAGCGACTGACGAACCCCGAAGGGGAAACAGGGAACAGAGAAATATTTTCTGTTATCAATTCTGGGAGTAAGAGATATCAACTTCTGTAAGAATTAACCGTTTTCTAGTTTCTTGTGAATTCTTTTGACTATTGACCCTTGACTTTTGATTTTTGACTAATGACCGCCATTTCCGATCGCTTTGAAATCTTAAAACGGAATCAAGAGTGCGCTCTGATTCCGTTTATTACTGCTGGTGATCCAGATTTAGCCACCACCGCCTCTGCTTTGCAAATCCTCGATCGCAGTGGTGCTGACATAATTGAACTGGGTGTTCCCTATTCTGATCCTTTAGCCGATGGGCCAGTCATTCAAGCGGCTGCTACCCGCGCTTTACAAAAGGGAACGAAATTAGAAGGGGTTCTAGAAATGTTGCAAGGAATTACTCCCAGTTTGCAAGCGCCGATTAGTTTGTTTACCTACTACAACCCAATTCTGCACCGCGGTATTGAAAAGTTTCTCCAGCAAATTGCAGCGGCTGGTGTCGCAGGGTTGGTAGTACCTGATTTACCTTTAGAAGAAGCGGCTGGGTTGCTTAAACCGGCTGGTGAGATGGGGATTGATTTAACTTTATTGGTAGCACCTACTAGTTCTAGCGATAGAATTGAAGCGATCGCCCGTGCTTCTCAAGGGTTTATCTATTTAGTTAGTGTGACTGGTGTGACTGGGATGCGATCGCAAATAGAAGTACGAGTATCAGATTTGTTGCAACAAATTCGTAATGTTACTGATAAACCCATTGGAGTAGGTTTTGGCATTTCTCAAGTTGAACAAGCCCGTCAGGTAAGAGATTGGGGCGCAGATGCGGCAATTGTTGGTAGTGCTTTTGTCAAACGTTTGGCAGAAGGCACACCAGAAGAAGGGCTTCAGGCGATCGGTCAATTTTGCCAAAGTCTTAAATCTGCACTCAGAACTAAGGAATAGGGAGTAAGGAAGAATTATTAACCAATGACTAATGACTTTCTTGCCACCTAAGAAAAAGTAGATTAAGAATGTATAACAGTGCAGTTTTTTTACCCTAGTTTAGTAGACAATTTGACGTTTATGGTCTTGAATATTAACAGCAGATTGCAGGCTGTAAAAAAACTAGCTGATACTGCCGCTTATACTTGAAGTGTTTAGGTGAAGTTGAGTAAGTAAAAGATTATGAGTGTGAGAGTGTGTCAGTCACAAATGATTACGTCGCAGTTGAGGGGCAAAGGCGATGAGTGAGAGTATGGCATTTATCGGTGGAGTCGCTGTGGCTGGGCTGGCGGCTCTTGTTTTGCTCAAGGGAACAAATAATCCCTTACAACCTAACTTCGCTGTTACCCCCCAAATCCCCACTGTAGTTGCACCCCAGCTACAGCCACCCGTGCAATATCCATCCGCCTACGGACAACCTTATCCCAATACTCAGCCACCCACTGCGCCCAACCCTGAGCAACGCGCAGAATTTAATCAGTTAAAAGCTGACATGGATCGTTTAAAAAACGATAACGAACAGCTAAGGGTGCAGAACCAAAGGCTAATCGATGGTTTCAACGCTCAACAATTGCAATTAGCACAGCAAAAACAAACTGTAGCATCTGAAACATTGCAATCTCAAAATGCTTGGTGGACATCACCTATTGTTTGGGCTGTAGGAGGCGCGACGCTGACTGTTGGTGGTGGTATTGTTGTTGCTGGTGTCTTGGCTTTGTTTGGCCCTCGTAATCGTCCGACTCGTACGGTGCAGGTAATTCATCCTTATCAAGGTGGTTCTACAGCACCTTTGGTTCCTGTGCGTCGGGCTGAGTTTCTCCCGCCTTCCCGTCAAGAAGCTAGACGCGTTGAAGCACCAGAATACGACGAAATGCACTAGCAAGAAAATACTTGTTAATTAGATCAAGCATAAGGTGAAATCTTCGCCTTGATGCTTAATTTTTATCGTAATGTTCTAACTAGAATAGTCTATTTAAATTATATATCCCTATGTCTGATTATTCAGCTAGAGCAGCTGCTCAAGAGCCGTTTATTCCGACTATGCGTGAATTGGTGCGAGCCTATCAAGCATTTTCCGCCTATTCAGAAGCTCACATCCGACAATTTGACCTCACACCAGCACAATTTGATGTTATTACAACTCTGGGTAACACATCTGGTATGTGTATGGGAGAAATTGGTGAGAAAACTTTAATCTCCAAAGGAACCCTGACAGGAGTGATAGACCGCTTGGAGAAAAAACACTTAGTACTGCGAGAAGTACCCGCAGACAACCGTCGTAGCGTTATTGTCAAACTCACCCATGAAGGAGAAGCCTTGTTTGAGGTGATATTTCCTCTCCATATTGCTCACCTCAAGGAACGCTTTGAGCAGTTAGAAAAGTCTGAATTAGAACTATTGCGAGTTTTACTCAGTCGCTTGTGTTTGGCTTTTTAGGCTATTTGACCTAAATATTTCTAACTAAAATTAAACTAATTAGAAATAATTAAGCTAACTCATAACTCATTTACCAACAGTATTTATTTCTCATGGCGCATCGGATATACCAGTAAAATCTGCTGCTGTACAAAATTTTCTGCGCCAGTTTCCGCAGTTCATTCCTCAGCCAAACGCCAGTTACAATGTCAAGCCACCACTATGGGTAACAAAATTTGATGAATGATTGGCACAGGCGATCGCGCAAAATGATGTCAAAAGCCTGCTAAACTATCGCCAACTCGCTCCTTGTGCTTTAGATGACCATTCTACAGACGACACTTAGTACCGTTATTTGTGGCTGTGAGCGCAAGTGGTGTTCATAGCAGCTATACTTACGGCGTGTTTATTATGGCAGCAACGCTTTTGATTAGATAACAAATTAATTAATATAGGAAAAAATATGGCATTAGGTAGATTAGTTAACGGTCAATGGACAACCGTCTGGACAGAACGCAACGAAAACGGCGAGTTTCAGCGAATGCCAACACAGTTTCATCATCAGATTACAGCAGATGGAGCCAGTGGATTTAGGGCAGAAGCAGGCCGATATCATCTATATGTTTCTTTAGGTTGTCCTTGGGCGCATCGCACTGTTTTATTACGCGCTTTGAAAGGGCTAGAAAAAGTTATTGGTCTTTCTATTGTTGACCCTGTAATTAGTGACCAAGGATGGAAGTTTTCTGATAAACCAGGATGTATTCGAGATAAAGTCAACCAAGCGGATTATCTTTGGCAAGTTTACACCAAAGCGAACCCAAATTATACCGGGCGAGTTACCGTCCCAGTATTGTGGGATAAACATACACAAACTATTATCAATAATGAATCTCGCCAAATTATTTACATATTAAATACAGAGTTTAATTTCTTCGCTGAGAAGACGGTAGATTTTTATCCCAAATCGTTGCAAACTTTAATTGATAAAACTATAGATGCTATTTACCAACCGATAAATAATGGTGTATATCGTACTGGTTTTGCAACATCACAAACTGCTTACGAACAAGCACTCAAAGAATTATTTCTCGCACTAGAATATTGGGAAAAAGTTTTAGGTAAACAACCATATCTCTGCGGTGAAGAAATTACCTTAGCAGATTGGTGCTTATTTACTACTCTATTCCGATTTGACCTAGTATATTATGGTTTATTTAAGTGTAATATCAAGCGATTAGTTGAGCATCCTAATTTGTGGAATTATTGCCGAGAGTTATATCAATTTCCTGGTATCAAACAATGGTGTAATATCAGTCATATTAAACAGCTTTATTATGTAGGTTTACCAGAATTGAATCCTAATGGGATTGTACCACTAGGCCCTATCATTAATTTTGACTTACCTTATAATCGCCGCGATCGCCAAAATTAGATATTCTTTTCTAAAATTGCCTTTGCTAAATCAAAAATATCAATTATCATGTACCAAAATTTTAGTACTCAAAGGCAAATATCTACCTAATTGTTAAAAATTATATGCAGAATGAAGATGTAAGCTTTTTTCGTTTATTTGGTTCTATATTTGCAGGTATTGGTAGTATTTTTGTCGTCACTGGTATCATAATAGGAGTACATACTCGCAGTTTGATTGGCAAGTCCATCTCCACTTCAGGAACTGTAATTGATTTAGTGAGACATACATCTAGAGATAGTAATGGTCGTTCTTCTACTGCTTATTATCCAGTAATAAGCTTTACTTCAAATTCTGGTAAGCCAATAGAATTTGAAGCCAATAGTGGTAGTAACCCACCAGCATATACTCAAGGTCAAAAGGTAGAAATTCTTTACAATCCTCAAGAGCCAGAATCTGCCAAGATAAACTCTTGGTTTGCTTTATGGTTTTTACCTGCTATGCATACTGGAATGGGTTCACTTTTTGTAGTAATTGGTGGAATCCCATTAGTCATATCGTTCTTGCCTAGAAAATAAGGCAGTGTGCGATCGCTTTAAACTTCATCAAAAGCAGGTGGATAAACAACCTTCCCCATATACTTTTGCTGATAGTTTTGCAGTGGTTTAACCATGAAAACATCCTCTGGTACTGGAAAGGGAGACTCGATTTTATAAAAAACAGAAGGCTGAAATCCAAAGCGAGTATAGAAATGGGGATGACCTAATACAATTACTATGGCTTCTCCTGTTACATCTGCTATTTTTAATCCTGCTTGTACCAGTGCGCTGCCAATACCTTGTCTTTGAAACTTTGGACGAACTGCCAAAGGCGCTAAACCGATTACCTGTAGGTTTTCTTCATTGACTAGGTTAATATAGCTAAATAAAATGTGGCCGACTACGACATCCTCAATTTCAGCAACTAGTGAAAGTTCTGGAATATAGCAGTCTGAATGGCGAATTTTATCTACAAGTTTAGCCTCATTTTCCTGTCCAAAGGCTAATATATTTACCTCAGCTATTGCTGGATAGTCTGGCAAAGTTTCGCAACGGATGTTAATCATTTCATTTCACCTAACATAGCTTATTATAAATTTACCGAATAATCATAATTTTGTTTTTGAATAGTTAGTTTATAATCACTAAAATATGCAAAAAAATTATAAATTTAATTATAAGTTAATTAACTCAAAAAACAAACAATTCATTCTTTTCTTGCACGGGTTTATTGGCAATTTAGATGAGTTTGATGAAGTTATACAATTGCTAGGTACAGAATTTTCTTATCTCACACTTGACCTTCCCGGACATGGTAAAACTCAAGTTTTAGGTGAAGATAAATACTATACAATTGAACAAACTGCTCAAGCTTTAATTAATTTATTAGATGAGTTGAATATCCCTAAATGCTTTTTAGTGGGTTACTCAATGGGTGGAAGATTAGCTTTATATCTCACATTGCATTTTCCTGAACGTTTTTACAAAGTTATATTAGAATCAGCTTCTCCTGGTTTGGCTACAGAACAAGAACGATTAGAACGGGTGATAAAAGATGAACAAATAGCGAGAAAACTAACAAGATGTGTTTCCAAAAATGAGTTTAGAGAATTTTTATTAAATTGGTATAATCAGCCAATTTTTGGTGCTATAAAAAATCATCCAGAATTTTTCAGCATGTTAGAGAGTCGGTTACAAAATCAACCGCTTGAGTTAGCTACGTCACTAAGATTCATGGGAACTGGAAGTCAGCCTTCTTTATGGGAAAAACTTAAAGATAATACAGTACCTTTGCTTTTACTAGTAGGTGAAAATGATGAAAAATTTTTAATTATTAACACAAATATAGCTAAAATAGACAAACTAGCTCAGGTAAAAATAATTAGTAATTCTGCTCACAATATTCACTTAGAAAGTACTAACGAATTTGTGCATAACGTTCAAGACTTTTGCACTTTTTCACCGAAAACTTGAAAATTCGTATGATTACATTAATGTGTTTACCTTCTACTTCTTCTGAGGTGTAAGTGCTGGATTTGGTGTTATGGCAGATACTGGTTGATTGGTTGCGGTTAACTCTTCCTTTAACATTTTTTGATAAATCTGAGGTAAAGAACTACTGATAGAATTAGTTTCTATTCCATATCCTAAACTTGTCCAAGTTGGAGATAAACGCCGTAACACTTCAATAATTTTGCCTTGACGCAGCAGTTTAGGAATATCCACTCCCCAAACTTGGGTATCGTTCAACCAACGATAAACTACCGTATCTTGAAATTCAGGCTCAAAACTATAAGCAGTCCAAAACACCATCCTCATAGGATTGGGGTGATAGCGCGGTGCAATATTATGCCAAGTAGTGTTGATAATTTGATATCTCCCCGCAGCAGTGGAACAATTACCTGTGTTTGGCCCGGTAACAATGGTGACGCAGATTTCTGGGTGGCGACTGAGGTCTGTTACTTGTTGTCCGCCATATAGCAGAGAGTAAGGACGGTTCCCATTAGCTTCGCTGGCGGAAATAGTTCGCATTAAGGCGCGAATATAAGGGTCGCCGCCTTTCATGACTAGGGGTGGTTGATTATCATTAAAGACGGGATCGGAAGGCGATCGCAAATCTCCAAAGAGATACCACTGCAATAAGCATACAAAAGCCAGCAGCGCTGCGATCGGGCCGATTAATTTTTCAACGCCTTTAAGTTCAAAACGTTTCAGATTTTGACTCCTTTGTTTTTAGTCAATGGTCAATGGTCAATAGTTAATAGTCAATGGTAATTTCCTTTGACTATTAACTACAGACTCTAGACTCAGCATTGCTGAAATAACTCTCCAAAGGTTTTAGTACTAGCTTCTGGTTTAGCAACAATCTCAACAATTTTATTGCGGGCGGTTGGCTCAAAGAGTGCTTCCACAGAAACTTGGGCAACTTTTTGCCGAGGAATACTACCATCAAATAATGTATCTGCACTCTGCATGACGATCGCATCAGAGTTATCTTCATTTTTTAATCCACCAGGTCGCACAATAGTATAGGTGAGACCACTTTTTTGAATATATTCCTCGGCTTGTTTTTTCCAAACTAAAATCAGCCAGAACAGATTCAAAGGATGGAATAGCTGTGATGTACACAACGAAGAAACCAACACAAAATGCTCAATTCCTTTGGCTTTAGCTGCATCCACTAAATTTTTAGTACCTTCAAAATCTACTTTATATGGCCCAGTCGGATCAAAACTTGGTTTTGCCCCTGTCGCACACAGCAATACAGTACTGTCTCCTAAAGCTGTAGCGAGGTTTTCAGGTTGCAAGACATCACCTGCAAGCAATTCCACATCGGGGGGCAAAATCGCTCTAGCTTTTTCTACATCCCTCACCAAAGCACGTACGGGAATGTTACGCGCTACCAACTCTTGGACAATTCGGCGGCCTGTCTCACCTGTGGCCCCTGCTACAAATGCTTTCATAACAAACGCTATCCTAAAAAACTAGTATGTGATTTATCCGTATTTTAGTGATTTCATAAAGTTCATGACAGAATCTTGAAATTTCAGCCAAAATAAGATCTTGCCTGCGAAATCACCCAAGTAAGCTGGGAATTATAAATATAGCCAAACGCCAACTCAGAGGGGAATGCTTTGATGCTTTCAACAAACGGCGAATATCAATCCTTGGATATAAAAGAAACTGTTTTACCTGTAGAATCCAACTTAGTAGAAACTGATCATGTAGTTACAGATGCGACTTTAGCCGCACAAACACAGTTTTGTGGTTGCTACAGCGATTATATGGCGATGTATGCCCCAATACATCAAGTTGCTGAATATCTCAATGCTCATTCGTCGTGGTTTACACGTTGCGCTGAACCAATGAAGGTGAAGCCATTGGGAGAAAATGGCTATGCTTTGACTATTGGTCGTTTTGGCTCGTTTGGTTATGAAGTAGAGCCAAAAATTGGTTTAGAACTTTTACCACCGGAAGAAGGCATATATCGCATTCGGACTATCCCCATTCCTGATTACCAAGCACCAGGTTATGACGTAGATTATCGAGCATCAATGCAACTAAAAGAGTATGCCAATGATGATGCTGAGATTTCCACTGGAGTAACGCGAGTGGAATGGGATTTAGATTTAAAAGTTTATCTTCACTTTCCCAGATTTATTCAACGATTGCCCAAGTCTCTCATTCAATCTACAGGCGATCGCTTACTTAATCAAATTGTCCGCCAAGTTTCTCGCCGCTTAAC
The DNA here is from genome assembly GCA_003990705.1 of Nostoc sp. HK-01. GTDB lineage: Bacteria > Cyanobacteriota > Cyanobacteriia > Cyanobacteriales > Nostocaceae > Nostoc_B. Next base: position 3,297,039 of record AP018318.1, on the reverse strand, counting down.
TCGCAAAGTTCAAGAAGATTTTCATCAGTCTATAGGCATACCTTTTCCTGATAATTCTAAAAAGAAGCGGTAGGTCAAAAGTCAAGAGTCATTAGTCCAAAGATTTTTGACAATTGACTAATGACTCTTGACTAATAACTAAGCATTACTCAGAATTCTTTGTACAATTTGTACGCCAGTGATAGCCTGCCAAGTAAATAGACCTAAAATCACGAAATTCAACAAAATGTGTGTTACTCTTGCCCAATTGGCTCCTTTTTGCATAAAAGGAGATAGAGCAGCCGAAAAAGCGATTAAACTAGTCATGCCTAGCCCTGCAAGCAAGTGCGGCCCTACAAATAACTTTCCGTTATTAATATAGGTAACAGCCATCCCCCCAACTGCGCCTGCTACCATCAAAGCTAAGAGAATAGACCCAATTTGGTAGTGTTTGACGTTAAATTTACCTTTAATCAGTTCTTTCTTTTCTTCCCCTTGAGCGTTTCTGGTACGCTGTACTTGCAATCCCAAATAAGCAGCATAAAGTGAGAACGCTAAAAGTACCCACATCATTAGCGGGTGGAAAAAGTTAAGCCAGTATTTTACCGAGGGAGATATTTCCGGAGTCATCGTGTTCTCGCCCAATTCTTAAATCTTAATAAAAATTAGCATAAGTCCAAGGGTAATTCGTAGTTCGTAATTCGTAATTTGTAATTAATTAGTCATACTGGAGTGTGTTTACTCAGCACTCAGCGCTTTATCCAGACACCCCTATTGCAAAAGTACTTAAAGAATTTCAAACTAAATTTGGGGAATAGATGATAAAACTGCCCAGGCAGGATTTAATTCATGACTGAAAACAACGATGTCTTGCTGCTGAAGGCTGCGAAAAATGGTGATATCAAGCGGCTGAGTGAAATTCTCGCTGCTGGTGTCAAGGTGGATGGGTGCGATCGCGATGGGACGACGGCGTTAATGTATGCTGCTAATTTAGGCTACACCGAAATTGTGCGATCGCTTTTAGATGCAGGGGCAAATATCAACTTGCCAAGAAAACGCTATGGGTTAACGGCGTTGATGTATGCTGCTAGTAATCAACAAGTAGATATTGTGCAGCTTTTAGTATCGAGAGGTGCTGATGTCGATGCTATCAATGAAGATGGCAGCACCGCACTAATGGCAGCTTCACTCAAGGGTTATGTAGAGATAGTGCGCATATTACTCGCTGCTGGTGTGAAGGTAAATATTGCCGATAAAGATGATGACACTGCTTTAAAATTAGCAATCAAACAAGGACACGTAGCAGTTGTGCAGCTATTAGCACAAAATGGTGCAGATGTAAATCTTCAAGATGAAGATGGTGAGACACTCTTGATGATTGCGGCGGATTTGGGAAATTTGGATATTGTACAAGCATTGTTAGCGGCAGGCGCAGATGTAAATCTAAAAAACAGTGATGGTGGTACAGCGTTATCGGCCGCAGCGGCATCAGGTAATAGTGCGATCGCATCTGCTTTACTAGATAAAGGTGCAGAAATTAATCTGCAAGACAAAGACGGTGAAACAGCATTACATATTGCCGTTGTGGAAGGACATCTTGACGTAGTGCAAGTGTTACTCATTCGGGGTGCAAATGCCCAAATCAGAAATAATTTAGGCGACACACCCATGATAGTCGCCGTATTGCAAGGACACAGCGAAATTCTCGAAGCACTGCTGCGTTCTGGGGCAAATCTTTATGGAGCCGCGGAGATTCCTTTAATAACTGCAATATCCTTGGGACATACCCAAACAGTCAAAATCTTATTAGACTACGGTGCTGATCCCAATACTCTCGGTAATGACAGCCAGACTGCTCTGCTCAAAGCTGCGAAACGCAATCAGACAGAAATTATTCAACTGTTACTAGCCAAAGGTGCAAATGTCAATTTTCAAGACATAGCCGGAGCAACAGCATTAATGTGGGCTGCCTCTGGAGGTCATACTGAGACTGTGCAGATATTACTGCAAGCTGGTGCAAACCCCAATTTAAAAAATCGTGGTGGTTATACAGCTTTGATGCTGGCAGAATTTAACGGGTATCAAGATATAGTTACAATTTTGCAACAAGCTGGCGCACAGGAATAATTTGTGTCTGGTGAAAACCTATCATGAATCACACAATCAAATATTTGTAGCGATGGCGAAACCCAACAAAGTTTGGATAATGTTGGGTTCCGTTCTTGTAGCCAACCTACATTTGTAGCTTCATCATAATTCAGAATTAAGCAGTAAATTTCCCATAAATCCAAGGAGATGAGTCGAATGCAAATTCGAGAAGATGATCTAACAGGGAAAAAAATTTCTGACCTCTTGCAAGAACATCTCGACAATATGTATGAGATTACCCCACCTGAAAGCGTTCATGCTCTTGATATAGAGGCATTGCGTTCGCCTGATATAACTTTCTTTTCAGCGTGGGAAGGCGAAGAATTACTTGGATGCGGTGCATTGAAAGAACTCTCTTCAACAAGTGGTGAAGTCAAATCAATGCGTACTGTCAAGATTCACCGTCGCAAAGGTGTTGCCTCAAATATTCTGGAATACATTATTAAAGAAGCCCAACGGCGTGGTTATGATTGTCTGTATTTGGAAACAGGTTCTTTTGGTGAGTTCGCCCCAGCACGAGCTTTGTACATACGCTATGGGTTCGAGTATCAAGGCCCGTTTGCCGACTATGCCCAAGACCCGAACAGTATATTCATGGTGAGAAAACTGGTTTAGTTATGATCACCTCTTGCTTAGGTTGGGTGAAAGTGGAACCCCACAAATACCATGAAGAAAACCGCAAAATTTTCAACTACAAAAATATTTCTATTCAAACGGTAAAGTTGACGCTGCAATTATTTTACCTGTAACAATATTTTTTCAAATCATAATTTGGTCTTGGGTTACGGCGCAATATATATTTGCCGTGTTGCTATCAATATCTCTTGTGCGCCTGCCCCCAACCTTTTTTCTGTAACCTATCACCTATCTCCTGCTATAAAATAATGTCCTTTGCAATGTATCTAAACAAAGGACGATAAACACTAAAGCTAAGAGGGCAATATATGAATGTAATGTGTATAACCTTGTCACTGTAGTCTTGCTCACCTTTATCTTTTCTTCATTTGTGCAAGATGAACAGAAAAATATATGACAAGTTTGATACATATTTGTTAAGAATAGTTACAGCACCCGTAACACTAGGAAATATTTCTTCTTATGGTAGACTCCCTTGAGAATAACCCACCCCATCAAGTTGTGATCATTGGTGGCGGCTTTGGTGGACTGTACGCGGCAAAGGCACTTGCTAAGGCTAAAGTCAACGTTACACTGATTGACAAACGGAATTTTCATTTGTTCCAACCATTGCTGTACCAAGTTGCCACAGGTACACTATCACCCGCTGATATTTCCTCACCGTTGCGTTCGGTACTCAGCAAGAGCAAAAATACAAAAGTATTGCTGGGTGAAGTTAATGATATTGATCCCAATGCACAGCAAGTTTTGTTGGGTGATCAAGCGATACCATACGATACATTAATAGTGGCTACAGGTGCCAAGCATTCCTATTTTGGTAAAGATAACTGGGAAGATTCTGCGCCAGGTTTGAAAACCGTAGAAGATGCGATAGAAATGCGTCGCCGGATTTTCTCGGCTTTTGAAGCAGCCGAAAAAGAAACCGATCCAGAAAAACGTCGGGCTTGGTTAACTTTTGTGATTGTAGGTGGTGGCCCTACCGGAGTAGAACTAGCAGGTGCGATCGCCGAATTAGCTTATCAAACCCTCAAAGAAGATTTCCGCAACATCGATACTTCAGAGGCGAGAATTTTACTTTTAGAAGGACTAGATCGGATTCTGCCACCCTTTGCACCAGAATTATCCCAACAAGCAGAAGCATCATTACAACAATTGGGTGTCAGCGTCAAAACAAAAACTTTAGTCACCAACATTGAAAACGATGTTGTCACCCTCAAGCAAGGGGATGAAGTTAAAGAAATCGCTGCAAAAACGGTATTATGGGCAGCGGGTGTCAAAGCTTCACCGATGGGTCAAGTTTTAGCCGAATCTACTGGTGCAGAGTGCGATCGCGCCGGAAGAGTAATTGTTGAACCCGACTTAAGCATCAAAGGCTATCCCAATATTCATGTAGTTGGCGACTTAGCCAACTTCTCCCATCAAAATGGCAAACCGCTACCTGGTGTTGCACCAGTAGCTATGCAAGAGGGAGAATATGTTGCCAAATTAATTCAGCAAAAACTCAAAGGTAATACCTTACCTGCATTTAACTATAGCGATCGCGGCAGTTTAGCCATGATTGGACAAAATCTAGCCGTTGTGGATTTAGGCTTTATCAAACTCAAAGGATTCTTTGCTTGGCTATTTTGGCTTGTGATTCATATCTACTTCTTAATCGAGTTTGATAACAAACTAGTAGTGATGATTCAGTGGGTATGGAATTATGTCACCCGCAAACGTGGCGCAAGATTGATTACTGGACAAAAATCACCGCTACAAGTAGGTAATGAAGCACCTAGTAACTATTACAAAGCAACACCACCCAGAGAAATAGTCAACGTCTAAAAACACAAAAGTAAAGAATATAGGACTTACGCAACGCTGATATTGTCATTGCGACCGGAACGGAGTGTAGGGAAGCAATCCCAACGTCAGGGGAGATTACCTCGCTATCGCTCGTCATGACGGATTTACGTTAATTTTGCGTAAGTCCTAGAATAGTTGAACACCTTTCAAGCCTGATTAATTCATCAAAAAATTGGGGAGTAGAAAAATCTATTCCCCAATTTCTCATTCCTAATCACCTGATAAAACTTGACTAATCTTGAGATAGTACAATTATAGGTATAGGTAAAACTTGAGTTTGAAGCAATTCATCTGCGGAGATATTGTTTACGCTAGTTTGCTGTAATATCGTCAATAATGCTGCACTTTGGCTTAATAACTCATCTACATTAATACCGCCATAAGTATCTGGATAACGGCGTAGGCGGTTGCTGCCCTCTCCCAGTAAAATAACCGCACCGCGCAGATTATTATTTTTTAGATGATACAAGGCTACAGCAATTTGGAGAATACCCTGATAAAGAGTTTTTTCGGGTTCATTGGCTTCGATCCACAAAGCCTCTAAGGTGTCATGACAGGCGTAAAACTGCCCAGAATTGAACTGTTCTACACCTTGCCAAAACTCTTGGGGCATAGTTTCGCTCATGCCATACTATCTCGTACTTCTTTAATAGTTTCGAGAGATATTTCTTGGCTTTCACCAGCAAATTCATTATCTGGTGTTAGAAATAGCATACAGTGACATTCTTTACGTTCTCTCATCGGCACGCAAGGACAGTTCCAATATGTAGCCTTGACTTCAGCTTCTTTGTCTTCGTAGTGGCGACAGGGACACAAAGGCGCACCTAAATCGTCTTTATGTTTGGCTAACCCTTCAATTACCACTGCTGTAACCGAAGGTTCACTACAGAAGTAAGTTCCAGTACGCTTGGCGTATTGTTCGGAAAAATGCCGCATTGCCTCTAGGCTTTTATCGCTGGAATTTGCGTTAACTTCTGATGTGATCATGTGGATCGGCCGCTCATAATTTAAATATTTCTTTGCATTGTACCTCAGCCTCAAGGTGCTGTTACTGGGGATATCTCCCCAACCTGAACAGATTCAATGATGATGTCTGACAAAAACCTGAATATATCAGCATTCATTGAAATATTGAATACATAGAATACTCATTTACAATGCTTGTATAGGTTTTTGTAGCTGAGTTTGCAAGGCCTGTTCGCTCTGCACCACAACACCAGGGCAATCACGATTAACTAGCACTGATGTTTGATCTGAGGAATTATTATTTTGCCACAAAATCCAGCGACTACCTTGGGGTAAAGAAGATAGTGTCAGAGAATTTTGAGTTAACCAAATTAAAGGATAGTTTGGCACTTCTGTGGTGTTAGCATCTTCTGAAAATGTGGTAGCTGCTAAGGTTTCTAAAACAGTGGTATTGCCTTTAACTAAACTTGTCGATGCTGTCCAGAGTTTAACAGGCATCCCCATACGTTGTGTGTAAAAGTACAAACTCGCTGCGGCAATTACTGCTTGTTCAAAATCATCTTCTTGCCATTTACCAGCACTATCTAAGGCAATAACTATCTCTTGTCCACCTGTAACAACTTCTAACTCTCGGACTCTTAATTCCCCATAACGGGCGCTAGTTCGCCAATGAATCAGTCTGGTGGGGTCGCCGATGCGGTAGGGACGGAGCGATCGCACTAATCCCGATGTCGCAGTCTGCAAAGGTCGATTGATCGAATCGCCTTTTTTGCTTTCTTCTTGCCCCATTTCATCGACTAACGGGCAAGTAGTTAAAGGTAATACAGTCGGGTAAACAATCGCCGTCGCCCCACAATCTCGCTGACGACGACACCAAAATAAACCTAAAGGTGCGCCAGTGGCTAATTCAACATTGTGCCAGCGATAAATACCTCGACGCTGAGTAGGGTGGTAGTAAACCCAACGGTAACTATTTTTACTAGAAATAATTTCAATCGCTTGTTTGATTGGCTTACCCAAAACAAAGGGCAAAATATCCTCGACTTGTAGCAAACTGACAGATTGTGCTGTAGGGTTGTGGATTTCTAATTCTACAGTCAGGTCATCGCCAGCGGAGACAGGTTGAATCGAATGGCGGGTGATAGTTAAACCAACAAGCGATCGCGGTGGTAAAACTGCTGCAACTGCTAACAGCGCCACACTCACACCGCTAATGGCGTAAAGCCAGCCCGCCATCGTATTCACAGCAGCGCCAAAAAAACAAATGGCAATTCCCGCAAGTACCCAACCGCTATACGTCGGGGTACTGGCACGATTTTCTAACCAATTGGTGATGGGTTTGATAATTTTCATGTTTCTTTTTTAACCCAATATCACCGGAAGTCCACAGTGTTATGGAGATGATGGTGCGATCGCTTCCAAAGATTAAATTATTTCAGTGGCAGGCCAATCATAATAATTAGCAAGCATTACCTTTTGGATGAATGGTTTCTATTACTATCAAACATGGATATTTATGGCGAGTTCTTGGACGACCTGCTGAACTTAACAACTTTGTGTTTGTCCCAATTCTAGGAGAACTATACGACGACATAAAAATCAGACCTTATTGTAGAGAAGAAAATACTCCAACGTTTCCTCTATCAAACTATGTAGATAATCAATTGCCAAGAATTATCGAATGTTGCCGGACGGAGTGTGGCAACATCGCTGATGCTGTGTGGGTACGTGCAAGAATTCCAGCCATATTTAGCTTTACACCGTTAAGTTTGCCATTTGCCGATTACAAATACGCGCTGCTAGAGCAAACATTTATGGCTTGTCAGCAATCTTCCACAAATGGTGACTGGGTAGCATATCCATTTATTTGTGAAGATTATGATTTACGTGTTGGGCTACGGTTTATTCCAGATACTTCATTAACTGAAGTATATCAGTGTATTGCAACGGCATTCTGGCGATTACTCTTGCTTGAACCTGATCATGTTCACCCCTTTTGTGATGGTTATCTACACTATAATGAACTTGATGAAGAAGAATGGTTGTTTGTAGCTTTTAAGCGTGGACGTTGCATTATCGAGTTTTCAAATTATATTGATTTTCATTGGTGACAAAATGGTCTTGTAAGCGATCGCAAACACGCACATTTTCATGGGTAAATGGAGCCAGAACACCAGATAATGGCAGCCATGTTTAAGGTTTTCGATAAATATTGAAAGAAGCCAACTGGGAGCCTGCACTTAGCCTTATCCATGTTGTTATGTACGATCCAATATTTGCAGGGCCAACACATGGCAAATTGGATGTACCCCATATCCAGGAAGTAATTAAAGAAGCACTGCGCGAACCTTTATCATCCTGGAGAGAAAATCCTAGATAAAGCGTAAGTGAAACCTGGGGATGAGAGCATTTATCAGAAACTTGACTGCTGAAATTTGTATGTGAAATCTAAAATTGTAAATATAACGCCGTGTGCAACTTTCTCTCAAACCTAACCCCCAACTCCTTACGCCACCAGTTGCTACAACGGGGGGAACCCCCCTTCGGGTTCGCAGTTCCTTCAAGTCGGCAAAGCCGCCCAACGGACTGCTCACCGCAACGCACTGGCTCCCCTACGAGGGAAGGGGAGCAAAATTCAAAGCCTCTCTCCGTGTCGGGGAGAGGTTTGGAGAGGGGTTTCAAGAATAAATCGCACATCGCGTCATAGTCTGACAAAATACCAAAAGATTTAAATTCGTGACACTTAGAGAATTAGAAAACCAACTTCTTGCTCTTAGCCCTAGTGAAAAATTGCAGGCAATACAGTTACTTGCCCAAAGTCTTGGTAGCAGTTGGCAAGGAATAGAGAAAACCTCTGGAGTTTGTGGTGGGGAGGCGCGAATTGCCAACACTCGTATTCCAGTTTGGGTACTTGTGGAAGCTCGCCGTCTTGGATATAGTGATGCTGACCTTTTGACAAGTTATCCCAGCATTTCAGCTACAAATTTAGCTAATGCTTGGGTATATGCAAAAGCTCATTCTGATGAAATTGAATTGGTAATTGAGCGTAATCAGGTAGCGTAAATGGCAAGATTTTACGCAGATGAGCAGTTTCCGTTTCCGGTTGTAGAATTATTACGCAATTTGGGACATGATGTTTTGACAGTACAAGAAGCGGGAAAAGCAGATCAAGGCATATCTGATGAAGAAGTGCTGGCATTTGCTGTCAGTCAAGAACGTTCGATATTGACTATCAATAGAGACGATTTTATCCGTTTACATCGCCGTAATGATAACCATTTGGGCATTATTGTTTGTACCAATAATCGTAACTGGGAGCAGTTTGCTACAAGAATAAATGAGTCTGTGGCAAAAGAAGAATCATTAAAAGGGAAACTAATTCGTGTAGTACGCCCAGTTATGTAAAAAATAATATTATCCAAGGACAAGGGAGATAGAGGTTTTTTGAGTCAACAAATTGGATAATTAATTTGTGGGTTTTGCTCCTTTACGTAATACTAAAAAAGGTGGGAAATACCCACCTCAATCTCTCATTTAAATTTTGCTTTACTTGTCAAAACTATTACTCCCATTCAATGGTTCCAGGTGGCTTAGATGTGATGTCGTAAACTACGCGATTCACACCTTTAACTTCATTGACAATTCGGTTAGAAATTACTTCCAAAATGTCATAAGGAAGACGCGCCCAATCTGCGGTCATACCGTCTTCACTGGTGATAATCCGCAAAACTACAGGATGAGCATAGGTACGTTTGTCACCCATCACGCCGACGCTGCGAATTGGCAATAATACAGCAAAGGCTTGCCAAACTTCGTTGTATAATCCACGTTGATTGATTTCTTGGCGGACAATTAAATCGGCATCGCGGAGAATGTTCAGGCGTTCGGCGGTGACTTCACCGATGATGCGAATTGCTAAACCTGGGCCGGGGAAGGGTTGGCGTTGGACGATTTCTTCTGGTAAACCAATAGAACGACCAACTTTGCGGACTTCATCTTTAAATAGTTTCCGCAGGGGTTCAACTAGTTTAAATCGCAGATCTTTGGGTAAACCACCAACGTTGTGATGGCTTTTAATTTTGACTGCTACCCGTTCACCTGTTTGGGGGTCAACATTGGTATCGGCAGATTCGATGACATCTGGATAAAGTGTGCCTTGGGCTAAATAATCAAAGGGGCCGAAGTGCTTGGATGCTTCTTCAAATGTACTAATGAATTCGTGACCGATGCGGCGGCGTTTTTCTTCGGGGTCAGTGACACCAGCGATAGTATCTAAGAAGCGATCGCGGGCATTGACATATTCTACAGGGATATGAAACTGTTCTTGGAATAATTTCACTAACCGTTCTGGCTCATATTTCCGCATGAAGCCTTGGTCAATAAATACACAGGTCAGCTGATCACCGATCGCTTTATGCAATAAAAAGGCTAGGGTAGAAGAATCAACTCCCCCAGATAATGCCAAAAGTACGCGTTTATCGCCAACTTTACCGCGAATTTCCCGGATTGCTTCTTCGACAAAGGCGGCGGTTGTCCAGGTAGGTTCGCATTCGCAGATATGATAAACAAAGTTGCGAATTAGAGCTAAACCACCAATGGAATGTACAACTTCGGGGTGGAACTGCACACCATACAGTTTCTTTTCGTGGTCGGCGACGGCTGCACAAGGGGTATTTTCTGTATGTGCCAAGACTTCAAAACCCGGTGGCATTTTGACCACGGAGTCGCCGTGACTCATCCACATGGTTGTGCCATCTTCCACATTGGTTAATAGATCGGTGGGATCATCTATATATAATGAGGCTTTGCCGTATTCACCGCGATCGGCTTTGGCAACTTCCCCACCGAGTTGATTGACCATCAACTGCATCCCATAACATACGCCCAGAATGGGAATGCCTAGATGCCAAATCGCTGGGTCACAATGGGGAGCTTTTTCGTTATAAACTGAACTCGGCCCGCCAGAGAGAATGATACCTTTGGGGTTGAGTTGCTGTAATTGTTCCGCTGTAGTGCGATAAGAGAGAACTTCAGAATATACTTGAGTTTCCCGGATGCGTCGGGCAATTAGTTCGGAATACTGAGAGCCAAAATCGAGAATAACAATCATTTGACGATCAAGCCGCCTCAACTCTTCTACTGGTTGAGGCGCTTGTTCGGTTAGTAGAGTCACCGCTGTATTCATGATGGGGGATGTTTGAATGAAGTAGTAGATAGTTGCACAGTAATCTGACAAAAATACCATCTATAGCCTTGGTCAAATAGATGAGAACAATGTTGATTGCACAAAGCTAGTAACTGGTTATATACTCAGCACTTGGCTCTATTTGCTTTCTGCGGCTGGTAAATGGTAAAGGAGTCCCCTACAAACGCAGGTTATAAAGCGTTTGCTTGGCTAATCAGTCTGACATAGTATTAGAAGGAATAACTTACCCTAGAGTGGTTACTGAAAAAGCTATTTATGTAGATTATTAATGATTATTCATAATAAGTTAACATAATTTTCCGGTTAAGAAACAAGCAGTTTTACTCTTTACAATAATTTTGCGATCGCGGTCAAAGAGAATTGAGCCACATTTTGCTACTGCTGTACCTCGGTTATTATGGCTTTCCATGTATTCTTGAGAACGCGTATCTATGGCTTGGGCGATCGCACCATAAACTAAATTCACCCAATCACTACCACTAGAAACATCTAATTCTCTTAAATATTTCAGTGCTGCTTCCGCCGTGGCACTATTAAATATTACTTGTATATCTGATGACTGCATCCCCGCCAAAGCACAGTGGGCTGCTAAAATTTCCCGCCGTCCATCAGCTAAATGATGATGGGTGTGAAAAATCCCTCCCGCGAGTTTTAGCAACTTGCCGTGATAACCAAACAATAAGATTTCTTTAACGCCTAAAGCATCCGCTTCAACTAACATTGGCCCTAACCAGTTAGCCGTTTTCACCAATTGTTCGGGATTAATCCCAAGTTTTTGCGCTAAATCTAAGCCGTTCTCACCAATACAAAAAACTAAACTGGTAAAACGGCTGGCTTTTTGTTGTAATTCTGTCCGAAAAGCCGCTAACTGATCTGGTGAACTTAAAGGTTGAGAAATCCCGGTTGTCCCTAACAGCGAAAGTCCTTCCACTACACCAAAGGCCGCATTAGAAGTCCGCACAGCGAGCGATCGCCCGAACGGTAAAATAATTGTGACTGTAATTTTCTCGCTCGGTGTGAGCATCCGCTGCAAGTTCTCTTGCAATAACCTTTGGGCATAACTATAAATCGCTGGCTGGTCATCTGCATTGAGAATTTTGCCAATTCCTTCCCCACCTTTAATTGTGACTGCTGACTCCGTTTCTCCACCCCATTCCACCATTGCCCAAATTGGTGTATCGCGCGTGAGGTCAAGATTATCACCAGGGTCACTCCGTGTAATTGCCAGCGCTATATTTTCTGATAGCCCAGCTACTTGTTCAATTGGTATTTCAGCGATTTGCGGCGGTGTAATTAAATCAACCGCCACATTTGGCAAAGGCTTACCTTGGCGTAACCAATGTAACGCCGCCATCGCCCCAGCACAAGCAAAGACAGGTAAAGTATATCCGGCTTTGGTCATTGGTCAATAGTCATTGGTCAAAAAGATAAAATTCACACTTGATACTTCACGAGTGAACAGTTATCAGTTATCAGTTAAATCTTTGGGTTTAAGTCCTTCACCATAAACTCATGATTTCTGTTCCCTGTTCCCTGTTCCCTGTTCCCTTTTAAACTTCACACTCCCACTTCTACTAATAAAGCTTGCATTGCTTCCCAAGAGATGCCTTTTTCGATGTAGCGAGGTGCTTCAGGATTATAGGGACTAGCGATGCGATCGATACTTAGAATTGTGGCTGCATCTAATAGCACTGGGACATCAGGATCAAAAGCTGTGGGGCGCATCAAAGAACTTGAAAAACCTTTAAAAACCGCAATTTTGTCTTGTTCATCGGCTATTTCCACCGTGATCAATAAAACTTCTTGGGGGCGTTTGGTGGTGTACTGTTCTAGGCGCTTGCCAATGGAATTATTCATCAAATTGGAACTTTGGCTTTGATTTAATTACTGAGGTGTAGCTGAACGTCCTTGTTTACCCAGCTTAATGAGAACAAAGTAGCTTAAGTAAAGCACATAAATGACTAAAAAGATGATGCCCAGAAAACCGAGAAATCCAGGCTTGCTGTTGTGATGGAAATAGTCTTTAAAGAGTAAGGGGGCTTCAAACCAGACTCGACAATAGGGCGTTTTTATGGCTGTTTCGGAAAAAGCACAACCGATAAACGGGAGAAAAGCGATCGCACCCAGCAGGCTATAAACTGTCACAGCCCAACGCCAAGAGGTAAAAATCAGCTTCAACGGGCCACTTGGTTGATACTCAATTTCATCATTGAGATCCACCCAAAACCACAGAGAAATGGGGATCAAAATCCGTGCTATCAACCCGGAAATAAAGCTGACTGGATACTCAGCTATCATCAAGTAAATTGTAATTGCCAAAAGACTAGCAACTCGCCAGTAAATCATTAACAGGCGTTGTATACCTTCGGCCTTTTGTACAAATGCCCAAATTAGCAGAATTAGAGGAATAATCAACGTAAATAATACTGCTAGTCGATAATCAGCCCAAATATATGGGCGAAACCAAACGTCTTCCATTGTTGTTGCCAGACGATAAATAAAAAGTTTGCATGAAGAACAGATATTTAATATAACGGATACTTCTGCAAATACTTTAAATAGTCATGCAAAATAAATTACTCCGTTGAGCAACAAAATGAGGCATAAGACAGAGGCTGTAGTTATGGTTAGCCTGATATTGGACTGATAGTCAAATTTCTAAATATCTAAATTAATATTAATTTAATTATTGGCGTGTGAATATTTCTTTGGGGCGAAATTCATCTCTTTACAGGTAAAAAAAACAAGCAACTTGCATATCTTTTACATTTGTAGCTTGTACTAACTGACAACTTATATTGAGGCTCAGTTACAAAACTTACCCCAAACAGATAAAGTACAAGGTCGCAGTAAACAGATGTTGGTTGCTTGTCTGTTGGATGAATAGAAGTTTACCCACTCAATGTCTATTCATCGTAAACTCTGCACTCAGCAGCATCTGGGTTGTCATCGCAGTACTGTTCTAAAGAATTTTTAGGCTTACTTTGGCGCTGGTGAGAAGCTTCAGCTTGTAGTTCTTCCACTGCATCCCAAGCCGCAGCACACTCAGCAGAATTGCTACCTGAAATATCACAAACTGCACGAGCTTGTTCTACTTCTTCTTGAATTTGTTCTTGAATGTCAACTTTTGCTTTGGTTTCGCTCATAGCTGTCGTTTTGTTGTGTGTTGTTAATACTAGTATAGAAAAATTCAAAAATTGCTATTTTCTGTACTACCACTCATCATTCTACCTAATAAGTTGATCTACTTAGTGGATGTGGCAGTTGGATGATTGATAATCACGGCAAATTGGGATATTCAGACTGTATCTTTGTCTATCTTTTAAGATTTTCTAGAGTCCGTACTGCGAAAGTGCATCTATCAACTATATTTATTGCATGTAATGGGAATTGATGAATATCTGTCTGTGAAGGCAGCTATGTTAGGAGGTGAAGCAGTGCGGTGAGGCAGTCTGTGAGACAGCTTTGCCTCGTCAAAACCTTGGGCTAAAAGCACTACGAAAAAGGAAGAGATGAAATTTCATGGCAGATCAAATGCAGTGGGCTAATGCCCTATCCACCCGTCCTTCTCTAGAAGCCGCTGTTACGGAGGTGGTGCAAAAAACTACGTCTTTGTTAACAGCACAGGCGGATTTAGGGCTGGTATTTATTTCATCTGCTTTTGCTAGTGAATATTCCCGGCTTTTACCTTTGCTGGCAGAAAAAATTTCCGTACCCGTCATGATCGGTTGTAGCGGTGGTGGTGTAATTGGTACTACAACTGATGGGCAAACCCAAGAAATAGAAGCAGAAGCGGCGTTAAGCTTGACATTGGCACATCTGCCTGGGGTAAGTCTCCAAGTTTCTCATATTTTGGCGGAAGAGTTACCTGATTTAGATAGTTCGCCAGATGCTTGGGTGAATTTAATTGGTGTACAACCATCTGCCACACCGCAGTTTATTTTGCTGTCTAGTTCTTTTTCTTCAGGAATCAACGAACTTTTGCAAGGTTTAGATTTTGCTTATCCTGGTTCTGTGATTGTGGGGGGACAAGCCAGTGGTGGTATGGGTGGACGACAGGCTCTATTTTGTAACGATCGCCTCTATCGTGAAGGAACTGTCGCCTTGGCTTTGACTGGCAATATTGTACTAGAAACGATTGTGGCTCAGGGCTGTCGCCCCATTGGTCAGCCGATGCAAGTTACCAAGGCTGAACGCAATATTATCTTAGAACTAGATGAGCAAGTGCCATTGGTGGTGTTGCGAGATTTAATTAATAGTTTGAGCGATCAAGAACGAACTTTAGCCCAGCATTCTTTATTTGTGGGCGTAGCGATGGATGAATTTAAGCTGTCTTTGCAACAAGGTGACTTTTTAATTCGCAGTATTTTAGGGGTAGATCCCGCCGGAGGTGCGATCGCAATTGGCGATCGCGTTCGCCCTGGTCAACGTCTACAATTTCATTTACGTGATGCTGAAGCTTCCGCAGAAGATTTGGAATTTCTGCTGGAGAAATATCACAATCAAGAAGCTTCTTCATCCTCGGCGATCGCCGCTTTAATGTTTTCTTGCATCGGTCGAGGTGAAGGACTTTATGGTAAACCTAATTTTGATTCCTCACTATTTAGGCGCTACTTCCAAAATATACCGATTGGTGGTTTTTTCTGTGGTGGCGAAATCGGCCCTGTAGGCGGTAATACTTTTTTACATGGTTACACTTCTGTGTTTGGCATTTGTCGTCAGTATGAGTGATGAGTGCTGAGTAAGAAATTCTTCCCCTACACCCTTGCTCTCTCACACCCCTAATCCCTCATCTTTTCCAACAGTAGGGTGCTGTTGTTATCAATGAGGTGAGGAGTACCACAACGAGCGATCGCACTGTAGGCTTGAATGTAATGACGAACTTTTTGGGGAAATTGCGGGTAGTCAAACAGAGCATCTCCATCAGCGATATTTGCCCAAAAGTAACGCAAACTAGGAGCAATTTCTTGAGCTTGTTCTGGTGGTAAGTTTAAAGGTGGGTGAGTGAGAAATTTCATTAAAAAAGGCAAAGAGCGATCGCCCATCCATTGTTTTGATAAATGTTGCAAGTCAGGAAAATCAGGTACAGATTCTACACGATGAGATAAAATTTGCAACCATTCTCTGCCGTAGTTATCTTGGCGAAACTCAAAAACTCGATAAGGATGAGGATAACTGACTAAAGAACCAGTAGTGATATCGTAAACACCATCAGAGCAGGCAATATCTTGAACGTGCAGATGACCTGTAAATACTAACTTGACTTGATACTGACGGAGCAATTCTAGCAGTTGCGGCGCATTTTGCAGCATATAGCGATTGCCCATTGGATGGCGCGACTGCTGGGGTATATGCTCAACTACATTGTGATGCACCATCACCAAGACTAATTCTTCAGTCGCTGTTGCTAGAACATTTTCTAACCAAATTAGTTGTTGATTATCCAAACGACCTAATTGCTGACCTTCTTCATTAAAAAAGTTGGAATTAAGACCAATCAACCGCACTCCAGGTAACACTTGATGAGTGTAGTAAATTTGCTCAGGATTGTCATAACCAAACTTGCCGTAATAATGAGGGAAATCAGCAAAACCAATGGATTGCTGATCTGCCATTAAGACCGGAACATCATGATTACCCGGAACAACATACACCGGAAACGGCAACTCAGATAAGCGTTTTTGTAACCAAAGATGGTTCTCTGGTTCACCGTGTTGAGTTAAGTCCCCTGGAAGCAACAGAAAATCTAAATCAAGTTGTGTTAAATGTTCGATGACACTTTCAAAAGCCGGAATACTAACTTCCACCAAATGAAACCGACTGGGATGATCCCAGATTGTATGGGGAAGTGCAATGTGTAAGTCGCTGACTACAGCAAAGCGAAAATTGAGAGCCATTGATTTGCAGACAATTTTATAAATACTGGTTCAAAAAAGCCTTTTCCACAAAGTATAACCTTTGCTTTGGCAACTCTGCTGGGAAATCATTACTTAACATTTGTATATGAAGCTAAGATCCCCGACTTCTTAAAAAAGTCGAGGATCTGAGTTATTCACGCATAATTGAACATTTTTATATTTTTGTTAGCTACCAGAAAAATAAAATCTAATTTAAACGTAAAAATAGCTCAAAGTTGACTGATTATTTGATGTTTTTTAATCTTTTTTTGATTAATAGAGAATGTTTAATATTTTAAAAATTGAATAGTTTATTAATTATTTAGCTGTCAAATTAAATTTATTATATAATAACATACCTAATTTTTTCTCTACAAATCACTGTTTACTGTCGTTACTACAAGGAGTTTCCACTTTGGCAGCAGTTAGAGTCCGCCAACACGTTAACCCACTTGCCCAAAAATATCGCACACCAGTCAATCCCCTTGAGTGGGAAAAAATTTATGCACAACCAAACCAACCACTGCATTTAGATATTGGTTGTGCTAAAGGGCGGTTTGTGTTGCAAATGGCGCAGGTAGAACCTAACTGGAATTTTCTAGGTTTGGAAATTCGGGAACCATTGGTAGTGGAGGCGAATCAGTTGCGTTCTGACTTGGGTTTAACTAACCTGCATTATTTGTATGGTAATGCGAATAACTCCTTACAATCTCTTTTATCTGGCTTAACTCCAGGCATGTTACAACGGGTGACGATTCAATTTCCCGATCCCTGGTTTAAAACTCGTCATGCTAAACGCCGTGTAGTGCAACCAAAATTAGTGGCAGAATTAGCCCAATATTTAGCAGTGGGTGGGGTGGTATTTCTGCAATCAGATATGAAATTTGTCGCTGTGGAAATGTGCGATCGCTTTGCCGAAAACTCAGCCTTTGCGCGAGTTGGTACAGATGAATGGTTAACAGACAATCCATTAGCAGTCCCCACAGAACGAGAAATATTTACCCAAAACAAAGGCGAACCAATTTATCGCGCTTTGTTTGTGAAACAAGGGTAATCTTACAACTTCACCCCTCCTTGCTGTAACTGCTTAAATGGATCAAGTAGAAAATCAATAATTCGCCGTTGGCGGATGATGACTTCGGCGGTAGCTGTATCACCTGGGCGCAAGGGTATACATTTATCAGCAGAGGGCAAACAGTTTTGTTTGAGCGCAATATCTAAGTTATAAGCCGCAACTTTGCCATTAGGGGTGTCTATTTCTGTAGTATTCGGAGAAATCTTAATTAACTCTCCTGATATCACACCATAATCTTGAAATGGATAGGCATCAAACTTTAGCTTGACTGGTAATCCTGTATGTAAAGAACCGCTTTCAGTAGTAGACATTGTGGCACGAATAATAAAAGGTGAATTTGCAGGTGCTATCTCCGCCACCATTGTTCCAGATTGGACAACGGCTCCTGGTTTTTGTATTGGTAGTTGAAATAGAATACCGTTAGTAGTAGCTTTGATTTCTCGCTGTTGCAATTGAAATTTGAGCGATTCTATTTGACTTTTAGTTTGAGCGATATCTGATTGCAAAGATGTAATCTCAGTTTCGAGATTTTTTTGTTGTTCAGCAATTCTTAAAATGGCTAATTTACCAGAACGAATTAAAGTTTGATAACTTGTTTCTTGCTCTTTGAGGCGTAACTGGGCTTGTTGAATATCTGCATTAGCTTGGCGAATATTCCGTTCATAACTGCTTTGTTGTTCTGCTAAACGTAACTTTGCTTGTTGAATATCTGCTTTTGTTTATTCATGGAATTTTATTCTTTCTTGTAGAGCATCTTCTTTTTCTACAACGTTAACTTCAGCCGCAATTCCATCTTGGAAAGCCTTTTGATAACGCTCTAGTTCTCGTTGAGCGATCGCCAAGCTAACTTCTGCTAATTTTTTCGCTTTTTCATGTTGTATAATAGTTTGCTTTGCTTGGTTTAATTGTGCTATACCTTCCTCTTTATGTAAATTAAAATTATTAGTAATTAATTGCAGATTTTGGCGAAATTGCTCAATTTGTGATTGCTTCTCTAACTGTTGAGATTGATTTTGTTGCTCTTGGGTTGCCGAAGAGACAAATAGTTGATTTTTCGCTGAATTTAACTGCGTCAATCGATTTAACTGCCCTTCTAATTTATCCTGGGCTTGTTGCAATTCAGATTTCACCAATTCCGAGTCTAATATTAATAAAGTTTGTCCGGCTTTGACTGAATCTCCTTCTTTTACTTGAATTTCAGCTACCGTACCCGCCACAGCCGCATCGAGCTTAATGGTTTTATCTTGAGTTTCATACTAAGTTGCGTTCAGAGGTAGTATTCTGAGATGAGGAAAAAAAGTTAAAGAACGCAGGCGATCGCTATCAGAACAAAGGTCGATTAAACCCTGGCATAGTACGTCCTCAACGTGGTCTAAAGTAGGAAAGACTTGATTATAAAAGTGTTTTTCTCGAATGTCTTCCCAGATGTGTTCAACCGGCATTAATTCTGGGCTATGAGCAGGTTGAAAAATTAAACGAATATTTTCAGGAACATTTAAAGCATTAGAACGATGCCAAGATGCTTTATCTAACTGTAAAATTACAAAATAATCAGCAAATTCTTGGGAAATTTGTGATAAAAATAAATTCATCATTTTAGTATTAGCATAAGGCAAAGTTAAGCAAGTCATTTTGCCTAATTCGGGTGCAACTGCGGCGTAAGCATAAATATACTGCCTGACTTGTTGTTTTGGCACAGTTGGGCGTATACCTTGGGGACACCAACAAGCCCTAACTTCTCCAATCCGACCAAACCTGCCTTCATCTCCTGCCATTAATACTACAGGTCTAGTATCAGATGGGTCTCTTGTTTGATTAATTTTTTCTACTAGTTGAGGAAAGTTTTTTTAAATTCATCAACAGAATTTGGGTCTTTTTTGGGATGAGTTGGTCTTGGGATAATTTTGCGCCACTGATGCCGTTCTAATAGGCGATAAATTGTAGTTTTATGCACAGTAAAACCACATTTCTTTTCATACGCAAGTTTTATTTGCATTGCTGTTGCCACTTGACCACTGCGTGCCTTTTCTTTAAAAGAATCTATCAGTTCTTTTTCTTGCTCCCAGCTTAGATAGCAATTATGTCTACCGCCTTTCCCTGACGCTGATAATCCAGCTTCTCCCTTGCGGTTGTATTGTTGAATTACTTTTCTGACAAACCCTTTTGATACCCCTACGTGTACAGCTATCTCGGCTGCTGTTCTTGGATCTGCGCTCGCATTGTATATCACTAGCCATTTTTGCCTTTCCCAATGCGATTGCGCCAACTTTACTCTTTGTTTTACCGTCTCTAAATCTAGATGGGGTACTGCTTGCGTTACTTGAGCCATATGCACCCGTCAGACTCTGCCTTTGTTCTCGTCATCTCTTTTTTTAGACTACTACATCTGACTGCAACTTGGTATCAATTCTGCCTCTAGCTGTACCTGTTTCATCAATCTGAGAAAATATTGTCCAAGGTAAAATGATTGAGACAAACACAACTAAAAAATATAGTATTCCTCTCGTCCACACTTCGGGTAAGTTATCCAGTGTTTCTCTCGTAACATCAGACCAATCATCAGTTTTTGCTGGTATAGAGTTGTTTATAATTGCTTGTTCAAATGTATCTTTTTCTTTTAAAGATGAATTTGGTCGTTTACCATTAAATGTATCTGTCATATTTTTTATCAAAACAGTAGTTAGGGGCTAAAAATGAAGAGTAAAGACAATCAAACGACTATTGATAATTAATTATTAAGCTGGAATTGCTGTTGATTAAGATAGAAATAATGCCCTTTTTTATTCATTAATTCTTCATGAGTTCCACTTTCAATTAGCAACCCTCTGTCTAGAACTAAAATCAAATCTGCATTCCGCACAGTCGAAAGTCGGTGGGCTATGACTAATGTTGTTCTTCCATTGAGAATTTTGGTGAGATTTTGTTGAATAATTCTTTCAGATTCAGTATCTAAATGAGAAGTAGCTTCATCTAAAATCAATAACTGCGGATTACCTAATAAAGCCCTAGCGATCGCAATTCGCTGTCGCTGTCCACCAGACAACAAACCGCCACCTTCACCTATTTGAGTTTCATATCCCAAAGGTAACTTTTTAATAAACTCATCAGCACCAGCTAACTTGGCAGCTTCTATCAATTCTGCTAAAGTTGCCCCAGGATAACCCAAACTAATATTTTCTCGAATTGTGCCACCAAATAAAAAGGTATCTTGGTCAACTACTCCCACACAAGAACGTAGAGAACGTAAGGAAATACTGGTAATATCGTGACCATCAATCCAGATTTTGCCATCAGTAGGCGGATACAATCCTAAAACTAACTTAGAAATGGTTGTTTTCCCGGAACCACTACGCCCCACTAAAGCTACCATTTGTCCTGGTTTGATTGCAAAACTGAGATTTTCTAAAATATTTACATCACTGTCTGGGTGATAGCGAAAAGTCACATTTTCAAAGCGAATACTACCTTGAATTTGCGGCAAGTTTTGCCTTAGCTGATATTGTAAATCTTCTTCCGGTTCTGCATCTAAAACATCATTAATCCTTTCTACAGCAATTACTACTTCTTGTAATTGATTCCACAAAACTGTCAATCTTTGAAAGGGGGTAATAATATTGACTAATAGCAAATTAAATGCTACTAATTGACCAATTGTTAACTGATTCTGGATGACTAAATGCGCCCCAAACCATAACAAGGCAGTAGTTACTAAAGCTTGAATTGTGTTACTAATGATTTGCAGACGGTTACTAATAACTTGGCTGGCGAAGTTGGTTTTGACTTCTTGATTTAATAACTCTTCCCAATGCCAGCGCACATTTTGTTCAACTGCTGTAGCTTTGACTGTTCGTACACCAGTTAGGGCTTCAATTAAGTAACTGCTCTCTTTGGCAACAGCATTAAATATTTCTCGTGAAATCCTTTGGAGAAAAGGTGTAGCTATCAATGCTAATAAGGCAAAAGGTGGGACTATAACTAATACTAGTAGTGCCATTTGCCAGCTGTACCACAGCATTAATCCTACATAAATAAAGACGGTGAATAAATCTAACAGGATAGATAAGGCTTCACCGGATAGAAATCTTTGAATTTTGCGATTTTCTTGGATGCGCGAGATGATATCTCCCACATAACGCGACTCGAAAAAACTCAAAGGTAGCCGGAAGGTGTGGCGAATAAAACCCACAATTAAAACTAAGTCGATTTTGTTAGCTGTGTGATCTAACAGATATTGGCGTAACCCTATCATGGCGACGCGAAACAAGTTAAACATCAACAATCCTAAACCCACGGCTGTTAATGTGAGTTCCGATCGCTGGACAACCACTCGGTCTAAAATTAACTGGGTAAATAAAGGGGTAATCAGTCCAAATATCTGGATAAAGACTGAAGCAATTAACACCTCCAGTATTACCAACGAGTGGGGTTGCATTAATCTCAAGAATTGCCAAAAAGGTGTAGAGGTTTCTTTGGCATCTTTGAGGGCGGCTGTTGGTTGCAACAGCAAAGCATAACCAGTCCAGTTACTTTTAAATTCGCTGTGGCTGAGGGTTTTTTGACCAATGGCGGGGTCGCCAATAATCACATCTTTTGGGGTGATTTCATAAACAACTATATAATGCTTGCCTTCCCAATGAGCGATCGCTGGTAATTTTTGCTTGGTTAACTGGTTGAAACTAGCTTTGACAGGTCTAGTATTAAAGCCGAGGCTTTCCGCTGCCATCACTAAACCGCGCAAAGATGCACCGTTGCGGTCTACATTAGCAATATCTCGCAAGCGATTCACACTAAAGCGTTTACCCCAATAGCGAGACACCATCACTAAACAAGCTGCACCACAGTCAGAAGCACTTTGTTGAGCAAAAAATGGATAGCGCCGAGTGACTTTTTGCCATAAATGGCCGACTCGCTGGGTAGGGTTGGGGAAGTAAGCTTTGCTAATCTTTTTGTTGTCTGCAAGTTCGACAGGTGGCGCAACAATGTCTATTTGATGATGTGATGTTGTGAGGGGAAAATCATCTGAGTCTGTCTGTTGTGGCGAACGGGATAAGGCTTTAGTCCAAAGATGACCGCGAATTTCGGGATATTTGGCCATTAATGAATGTAATACATCACTGGGAATAAAGCACAGTTGTAAATTAACTGAAGCCCTGGCTGAATATGGTTTAAAGTTAGCTTCTGGAAATAAAGTAAATTCTCCAAAGGAAGTTCCTGCTTCTAACGTGGCAATTAATTCATCGGCTTCATCTAGTAATCTGACTTTGCCTGTCACGACAATATAGATGCCAGATTCAACATTTATGCCTTGCCAGAATTTACCAACTTTAGGATTAAGGGATTTTGCTTGTTGCAGACAGGACTGAAATTCTTCTAGCGAGAGGGAACAGCCCAAACTTGCGTTGAGTTGTTCTAGAGTGACCAACTGAACAGATAGATTATGCGCCATAAGTATCTACATTTCTGCCTAATTTTGTAAATTTCATCGACAAGAAATCGCTATCATCGGTTAATCTTGCCGATCGCAAATCTTTAATCAAAATTTTGGACTCATTCGTTGGCTGAGTATTGCTTACTTCAGCATTTTGGGATTTTGGTAATGTAGACAACCCCATTTGTTTCAGGAGTCGTTTAATATGGCGATCGCTAATTTCCACACCTAATTCTTTTGCTAAATGTTTTTGTAGCCAATTTGCTGTCCATCGCCGAAAAGAATAGCCATAGTCACGGGGGCTATTACTGACAAGTTCTTTCAATCGCTCTAAATATTGCTCATTCACCGCTTTTGGGCGACCAATTGGGAAATCTTGCCATTGATGCGCCATTCCCATTCGCGCAATGTGTATCCAATGGCGTGCTGTAGCAGCACAACAGCCCAAAATCTGACAAATTTCTGTTTGTGACTTTCCTTCATCCGCCAACAACATAATTTCAATTCGCTGACGATAGGAATCAGATAAATCTTTTTGCAAATTTTCTTGCAGCAGTTTGCGCTGAAACTTTGTTAAATACTTACCTGTAGGTGCTTGCGCCCTTGGGATGTCATGTTGTGCTTGTTGGTACGACATAACGGTAAAAATGCACTATAAATTGATATGTCTGTTGTTATTTACCCAATACAGATTAGACATCAGGTAAATGACAATCAGCGGTACAGGTTAAATTGCACCGGGCTATAAATACATATACAAAAAATTAATTTCCGTAAAAACAAATAAATATTTTTTTCGTTTCAATTCTCATTGAATGATGAAGTCTAGGTGATATCTGTTGTCTAGGCGATGAGGCGATCGCTTATTAGATAAAAAGTTTTCGGGACATAAACTAAAACATTTATGTCCCGAAAATCTGTGAAATTAATTCCCAAGTTTAACAGCTTGAATATTTAGTTTGCAAAGCTAAGTTTTGTCCCTTAATTATTTACAAATTTATATCTCTATGGTATTTATCACAAGATTTTCATCAAAATATATATGCTTTATAACATACATATACTATTTATAATCAATTAAAGCAGTTTGTTCAGAAATTAATATTTTTGATTATATAGTGACTAATAATAAGTAATTTTAAACTGAGTATAAAGAGTTAATTTGTTGATTTGAGTCAAACTGAAGCTGATGTGTAACTTGTTGAGTTTGCTGTTTCAGCCATTCCGCAAATAAATATGCCACAATTTGTTGGCGCAGTTGAGCATCTAACTCCGGCTGAATAATTTCCTCCACCAAAATCAAGTGAATTCCTCTTGATGTAAAAATTGGTTTGAGAAGTTGGGATGGCTGAACAGTAAAAATAGCCGCAGATAGTTCTGGTAATAAATCTCGGCGACGCACTAACCCACGATATCCGCAAGCGCGACGTAATTCTATATTTTCGATGTATTGGTGAGCAACTTCATAAAAGCTAATTTCACCTTCTTTAATAGCGTAAAAAAGTTCTAATGCTAAATCTTCATCTTCTAAAATAACTTCATACATGATTACACCAGCGTAGTCTAGTTGATGTGCAAAAAAGTATTCTTCAACTTTATTTTCAAAGAGATGTGCTGCTAACTTGCCAAAAATGAGACTGCTATGTGTAATTTGTTCAAAATCATCGAGGGATAAATGGTTTGTTTCCAGCCATTGCCATGTTTGTGCCGCACTATCAAGATTATTAGCTAACCGGATTTTATCTGCTGCTTGTTGCAACTCTTCTGTTTCTACCTTAATCCCATTTTCCACAGCAGCAGCTTTAACAATATGATCGGCAGTGATTTGTTCAATGATTTCTGGCAGCTTACAAGATAGTTTCAGTTGATGCAGAATATCTTGGTTGGTAATTACAATCGGGTTTGTCATTTTCAGTAATTATTAATGATGTGGAACACAAAAAATGAGATATAGAAATCCTATTTGATTGATAAACTACTCATCTCGATAGGGAATAAAAAGTAGATTTATTGACAAATCATTTAGGATTGCTATACCTTAATTGTTATATTAAACTAATACTTTATCTGCTGATCGCTTTAATGCAGATAGGGATTCACTTTGGAATTTAGGTGCAGCTTTAGGCTGTAATTTTTGTTGCTGTTCTTCGAGTTCAGCTAAACGTAAATTACTCCAATTTACGAGTCCGGGATTTCCCAAGCGAGGAGCTATATTAGATAGGTGTTTGACAACTGAGATAGCCTCTGGCTCGATTTGCAGAGAAGCCAGATAACAATCACTAGCTAATTCTAATTCACCAATTTTTTCGTGACATTGACCAGCCATAAACCAAGCCACTGGAGTACCTGGAGGGCCTAACCTTGTAGCTGAACGATAAACTTTGGCAGCTTCTTCCAGTTTACCTTGCTTGCTCAACACCTCTGCCAACTCCAAGTGATATCTAGGCTCTAAAGGCTCTAGTTGAACTATTAGGCGTACTCGTTCTTCTGCAAGATCGAGATCTTTGAGCCAGATAGACTCTTTAGAACGGCTTTCCATACACAGACTGAGATTTTCCCGCGCTACAATTTGTTGCAATTCATTTTCAGGATTCAAACTTCTGGCGTGAGATTCGCATAAATCCATTTCTTCAACTACCTTCTGTTTATCTCTGCGTAAAAATGGCACAAAAGAAACAGAACGATAGTACATACTCATCAACAAATTAAATTCAAAATCGTTGAGTGAAGGTTTTAATTCTTGAATGTCCTTGGTAACTACTTCACGCCAAAACTCAGCTGCGGCTAAATCTCCAAATGTTTTGGCATACTCAACTACCATTTGTAAACCAGCATTGATTTTTACCTTACTTCCTGATGGCGCATGAGTGGCGATCGCTTCAATTTCTTGGATATAATCAAAGGTGCGATCGTCAAAGTGAGTAATCAAGCTCGAAAGCGCTCTACACCATGCGAGAGTAGCCAGTTCTACATCACTGGCAATTTCTGCACTAGATATCTCTGGGATATACTCTTTCACTACCCGATGAAAGCACAAGCTTCTCAACAAATTCATCACACGTAGTTTAGTGAGATTTGGCAATTCTTGATAATTTGCTAAATACTCACAAAATTTTTCCCAACGCTCGGTACGTAATTCTTTTGCTAGTTGTAGTGGATGATCAATATGGTATTGAAACATCCCAGTTTCTTTTACCAGAGATTCTCTAAAAAAAGGAGAAATATTTACTTGTACAGTATAGGGAAGTGTCTTGTTATTTATTAAACTATTATAACTAAATTCAATCCCATAATGATGTGGTTTGCCACCATTTAAAGGGCCAAGATCAAAATATTGTCTATTTAACCAAGCTATTGGTGAACTATTAAGAGTTGCCATAAAATTATCTCCTGATTTTTATCCCTAAGCAGTTAATACAGTCCTAACTAAATAAAGCGATGATGAGAATTAGCTAGATATGAGATAAATCACAGTGACGTTAGTTTATATAATTAACTATGTCACTGTGGAAATTCATTTTAAAATAGTTCTGAAAGCAGCAATAAATATTGTGTATTTCAGAACTATTTTAAAAAAACTATCTTAAGCTAAGAAAGAAGACCATTTAGCAACTGCAAAAGCAACTCCACCACGTACAGTTGTGAAAGCTGTAAATTCGAGTGAATCTTTGGCAGATTTAGCCTTTAAGTCAATGATTTCATCAGCAGTTTTTTCAGAGTTTAGTTGAGTAATTTTAATTTCAGCCATGATAATAAACCTCTAGATTCAAGTTGTTTTTGAGAAGCAAACTGTGATTTGTCTCTTCCCATTAACATCATGCTTTCTTTGATTTTTGAATGCAAGAGAATAGCAAGTATGAATCGGGACAAAAATAGCGCACTTTCTGTGGGTTTAAATCGAAATGATGAGGTATTTTTTAAATTGGATGTGTCTTGTAGCATTCTCAATTATTGTAAGTTGAGCAATGTCCACACCGTAAAAATAGGGGTTAGATAAAATCTGCACATCGCCCATCTGACTTGAATTGCAATAAAGTATCTGACACCAGATGTCGCAGAATAGAATTAATTATGTCTCTTTTTTCTCATCAATATTTAACTAGAAATTTCTGCTGAAAGCAGAAATTTAGGTTGGTAGAGCAGTAGCGCAACCCAACCAAGTCTTGATAATGTTGGTTTACCAAAGCCACTGTATTTAAGTTCCTTAGCCAAGCTCTGCCTAACAAGTATTCAACAAGTCAGTGAGTGATGCGATTGCAAACAGCCTTTCAGAGTTTAAAGCTTGATTAAAGGTAACGTAACGATAAATGTAGTACCAACGCCAACTTCGCTATTCACCATAATCTCGCCACCATGTGCATCTACACACTTTTTGACAATTGCCAAGCCTAAGCCAGTACCAGGAATTCTGCCGACATTTTCTGCACGTTGAAAAGGCTGAAACATCCGCTTTTGGTCTTGTTTAGGAATGCCAATCCCCCAATCTTGAAAGCGAAACATCACGGAATTTTCTTGGCCAATTAATTCAAATTGAATTTTTCCATTAGGTAATGAATATTTAATCGCATTGCCTAGTAAATTACCTAAAATGTGGCGCAGTAATGTTTCATCCAAGACGGCTTCACCAACTCCTCCATAACTTGCAAAAACTAGAGTTAAATTCTTATCTTTAAGAGATAATTGTGCTTCTTCTACTAGTTGACGGCAAAATATTTCTAAATCTAATGGCTCAAGGTCACATTGAAATTTGCCGGAATCAGCCCTACCAATTAACGACACTTCATCTAACATTTGTGCCATATTCTTGATAGCTGTACGAATCATCTGTAAATGATTCCGCTTTTTCTCTTGAGTTAATTTATCTTCGTTATTTTGGAGTAATCCAGCGGCTAAGAGAATGGTATTTAGCGGTTGACGAATATCATGAGAAAGCATCGAAACAAATTCTGATCGGAACTGGTTGATTTCATTCGCTTTCACTAGTTCGGCGGTGCGCTCGTCAACCCGCACTTGTAATGTCTGATTAACTTGACGTAATGTTTCTAATAGCTGTTTACGCTCGATCGCATAACATATAGAGCGAACCAAGCCATTAGCATTGACTTGACGCTTGACTAAATAATCTTGCGCTCCTTCTCTAACTGCTTCCACTGCCAGTTCTTCGTCGTTAGTATTGGTGAGTACGACAATTGGCAAGCTCGGCGCACAACTAATCAGCACTGGCAGAGATGATAATCCTTGACTGTCGGGTAGAGTGAGGTCTAATAAAATGATGTCGTAATTGTTGGTTCTGAGTTGATTGAGTCCTTCTTGCAATCGCTTGACATGAACTAGCACAAATTCTTTCGCATCGGCTTGCTGCAAAAACTCTTGCAATAACCTAGCTTCTGCCAGATTGTCTTCAATTAACAAGATTTTTACTAAGCTTCCAGCCATAGTTTTCTGGTTTCGATCCTGGGAAGTGAAAAGGCAAAAGGTAAAAGGCAAAAGGTAAAAGAAAGATAAAGGAAATCTTGAATTTTAATTCTGATTTCTTCTTTTTTACTTTTTACTTTTGCCTTTTAACTTACTCTGACGGTAAGGTAACGGTAGATAGCCAAAAGTCTTCGATGCCTTTGACGATTTGGAATAGTTGGCTGAGGTTACGAGATTTGGTGATGTAGCAGTTTACATGGAGGTCGTAGCTGTGAAAGATATCATCCTCATTTTTTGAGGTTGTCAGCACAACTACGGGGATACGTTTGAGTAGGGGGTCGTTTTTGATTTCTGCCAATACTTCCCGACCATCTTTTCTAGGTAAGTTCAAATCTAGCAGAATCAGGTCAGGACGGGGAGCATCGGCATACTCTCCTTCTTGGCGTAGGAATGCCATAGCATCTACGCCATCTCTCACCGTCACTACTTGGTGCGGCACTGAGCTATTTTTCAATGCTTCTTGGATTAAGCGCACATCGGCTTTATTATCTTCAACCAAAAAGATTGTTTTGAGCTTTTCTTCCATTTCTACGCTCACGCTCGCGCCCTCCAACTGGAATTGTAAAGTAGAAGGTGGCTCCCTCTCCAAGTTGTGATTCTACCCAGATCCGACCACGATGGCATTCGGCAATCTTTTTACAGATAGCTAGACCCATGCCTGTACCAGCATACTCGTCTCGTGTATGTAGGCGTTGAAAGATGACAAAAATGCGATCGCTAAATCTGGGGTCAATGCCGATACCATTATCGCGCACCCAGAACAACCATTCATCTTCTAATCTCTCGGCTCCTACATGAATTTGCGGGGGTTGGTCACTGCGGAATTTGATGGCGTTAGCTATCAAGTTCTGAAATAGCTGCATTAGCTGGGTACTACCAGCCATGACTGTGGGTAAGGGGTCATGGGTAATTATAGTGTTGGTTTCGGCAATGCGCTGTCGTAAGTTACCGAGGGCGCGTTCTAAGGCTGTTTCGACTTCAGTTAGTTGAAATGCGATCGCCTGTGTATCTACTTTGGAGTATGCTAGGACATCATCTATTAATGTCTGCATCAAGCTGACTCCCTGAACGGCAAAGTTAATAAACTCTTTGGCATCTTCGTCTAGTTCTTCGTTGTAACGCATCTCCAATAACTGCACATAATTCGCCACTTGATTGAGTGGTTCTTGCAAGTCATGAGAAGCGACGTAGGCAAACTTTTTCAATTCAGCGTTAGAACGTTCTAAATCCTGCGCTAATTGAGCCAATTCATCGGCTTGGCGCAATACAATATTGACAATCGCTTTTCGCAATTCCAGCGCAGCTTTAATTTCGACGTATTGCCAAGGTAAAGATGTCAGGCGGACTGTTTCTTTCCATAGTTCAAAAGATTTGCGCGGACACAGACGCACATCTCCATCTGTCTGGCTAACTTCAAACGCTCTATTAGGATCACCACCCCAATTTACAGTTTGAATTACTTCTGGTCGGAACCACAAAACATAATTGCGCTTAGAAATTGGAATCGCTAACAAACCACTAGCAACATTTTTAAATCTTTCCGCATCTGGATAAACCTGTGGCAAAGAATTTGTATAGAAAACTTCTTCATCGACGTTATTCTTTAACCACTGCACCAAAAAATTCAGGTCTTCTTCTGCGGGAGTCTCACCTATTAATGTACAGCGATCGCCAAAACAAACAGCCGCACCTTGGGCGCTCGTTAAATCTAAAAGATTCGGCTGATGTTTGACTAAACCATCAATAAAGTTTTCTTCTTGGGACATATATTCAACCAACAATGATTGAATATGTGTCAAATTCATGCGATAGTCGTAATCTTCTGTTTCTTCTCTGGCGGAAATTTCTGCAAATATCACTCTGCCTAAAAATTCGCAGGCTTTCCGCAATTCGTAAGAAACAAATTTAGGTGTTTGGTGATGACAAGCAATCAATCCCCAAAGTTTGTTGTCTTTAATTAAAGAGATAGTTAAAGAAGCGCCCACACCCATATTGTGCAAGTACTCAAGATGACAAGCAGCCGGACTGCGGAGAATTGAGTTAGTTAAATCTGATGAACGCTGACTAACTGGATTGATTGCCGGAATCAGTTGAACTGGTGCTGCCTGAGCATCTGGGATAATTCTAATAGAATTAGAGGCAAATAATTTTCTGGCGGGTTTGGGAATATCTGACTCAGGATAATGTAAGCCTAAATATGGTTCTAAGATTTCTAGCTTTTCTTCGGCAATAACTGAACCATGTCCATCATGATCAAATTTGTATAGCATTACCCGATCAAAACCAGTTACCTTCCGTACTTCTTGGACAATTATCTGACAAAAGTCCCGCAGTGTTGAGGTTTTTTCTAACTGGTTAATAGAAGCTTTTGCTAGATGGTAAAAGCTTAAAAATGGGATATTTTCTTGAGAAAATGTCGGTTCTAGTTCTAAGATTAAATTCCCTTCTGAATTGCGGTGAAAAACTGCGTCGAAAACAACGTATTCATCACCTTTTTTTCTGAACCAAAGTTTTGTTGGGTTGATAAATTCCAGATTATCTTCTGCTAACCCTGCTTTAATTCTTTCGAGTTGAAACGAGTCGAGTAAATCTTCTAGTTTTTTTTGCAACATCTGTTCGGGTTCTATCCCGAAAACAGTCCAAGTATTATTACTAATTTGTAATATTTCTAATTCTGGTTCTGACAAAACTAGCAATACTCCGTGCGGCTGAATTTGCCGAGATGTATGAATCGGAGCTTCTTTTAAGCTAGTAACATTGATGCTCGGAAGTTGTAAGTTTAATTCCATTAGGATTCTCCTCTATACCTAGAGAGCATCAAAAATAGAGTCTATAGAGGTTCTACACCTATTGACTTTATAGCTTTATGACACTTTCTAGATGTAAGCTTGTATAATTTTTATTCTAGAAATTAACTAGTTAATCAATTTTCACTGTTAAAAACGCAGAATGATGGATTATGAGAAATTTCTTCATCAATTCTGTTTTTGGCGATGCTTAACTTTTAATACCTCAGTTGCGTTGTATATCTTTTATCTATCCTGCTTGCGTTTTCAGTCTAGCAGGCAGACTCTATAAATACAGATAAGAAATGTAAAAAATATATGATTGTTTACACTGTATATATGTAGCAATATTAAGGATAAAAAGCTTAGATTATGACAGTCATTTTAAGGCTAAATTGCTTTAAATCCAAGAGTTAAACCACATCCGTAGTTTATAATCTGCGGATGTGATAGGTAAACCTAAATAAATGGGCAACCAATACACAAAAGCCACCAAAATCATCAAAGAAATGGTGACACCGATCGCCTGTAATGGCCGATAATAGCTACGCAGACATTGATCGACAAACCAAGCGATCGCTAAAAATGCAAATACCACAGCAGTCATGTAGTGGTAAATAAAAGCGCACCTCGATACACCCATCCACGGGACTAAGTTAGTGGCATAATTTACCACTAAATATAAGGCAATCCATGTATCAACAGTGAGATTTTTTGGTAAGGTAAACCTTTTTTGCTGCTGCCAAAACATTACCATTGAAGCAATGAGCATCCCTATTAAAAATATTATGGCAGTCACACCAAACCACCACAAAAAAGGGTTACCCATTGCATGAACATCATAAATAATTTTCCCGGCACCAGCAGGTAATTCAGGCCCCAAACCAGGTAATGGATCAGTCGCTTTTTGGGCTGTTTGGTAATAATATGCCATTGGTCGAGTTAACAACGGCCATTTATACCAAGCAGCACAGTAGGGATGTACTTCAGCATTATTCCCACCCAGCCGTTCATGAAAAGCTAAGATTTGCTTGTGGACGGCGATAAATCCATATTTGGTATCTAGTTGTAAATGGGGAATCCAAATCAGGCTATAAACGGTAAGTGGGAGAACTCCTAAAAATAAGACAACTTGCCAAACATATAATTGTGTTAACTTTTGCAGCGGGGATGAAGATTCTTGATTAATTTCTGCATCATTATGATTGATTTTTGTGACGAATATTTGCCATATCCAAGCAAATATCCACAAAACATAAACACCAGCTAGAAAAAATAAACCATTCCATTTAGTCGCAATAGAACAACCAAAGGCGATACCCGCAATTATTAAACATAATTTCCGTTTTTGTCTCTGGTTATTTAAGGCTAAAAGAAATAACCAATGCCCCAACAAACCAAATAAAACTATATATATATTGATTAGCGCATAGCGAGATTCAACGATAAATATGCCATCAACAGCGGTGAATAAGCCAGCAATTAAGGCAAAACTGCGCCGAGAACTTAATTGATAAGCAATCCCAGCAATTAGTAAAGGGATAAACGAGCCTAAAAAAGCATTAATCCAACGATAATCCCAAGGCGATCGCAGCGAACCTGTGAGTCCATTCACGCTTTCATGCCAAAATGGTACATGACTACCTAGCCAGATACCTAGGGCAATTATCAGTTTTCCTAACGGTGGATGACCATCGAAAAAAGAAACATGGGTGAGATAGTTATTCCCAAATTTAGCGTAGTAAATTTCATCAAAGACTAAGGTGTTAAACCTATCTAGTCCCCAAAATCTCAAAGCGAGTGAGAGTAAAAAGATACTCACTAACCCAATGCGGAACCAATTTTTAGTCATTAGTCAATGGTCAATAGTCTTTTGTTATTTTCCCCTTTGTTCTGCTTTCTTTGGAAAAATTTTTTAGGGTGAGCATTGCCCACCCTAATGATAGTGAATTTTAGGCGATCGCAAATTCTCAATCTTGCCGCAGTTCTTCAGACCGGAACCCCAACACAATCTGATTTTTCGGTACGCCAGCATTAAGTGGCTCTTTTTCAAGAATATCGGTAAAAACATCCTCGTGAACAAGAAGAACCCCGACTTCTTTAAGAAGTCGGGGTTCTGAGTCTCTAGAATTTGAAATTTATCGCTTTACTTAAGACTCAGGATTTTCCACTTTTGCGATTTCCAGCATTGTTTTTAATACAGAATCAGGATTTAAACTGATAGAATCAATGCCCTGTTCTACTAAAAACTGGGCAAATTCTGGGTAATCGCTGGGTGCTTGTCCACAAATACCGATTTTGCGGTGGCGTTTTTTGGCAGCTTCGATGGCCATTTTGACCATTTGCTTAACGGCGGGACTGCGTTCATCAAATAATCTGGCGACTAAAGCCGAATCTCTGTCTAAACCCAAGGTTAGCTGAGTTAAATCATTGGAACCGATGGAAAAACCATCAAAAACATTGGCAAATTCTTCTGCCAAAATTACGTTACTGGGTAACTCACACATGACATAAACTTGCAAGTTATTCACGCCTTGTTGCAAGCCATTTTTTGCCATCTCTGCTAATACTAACTTTCCTTCTTCGGGAGTGCGGCAAAATGGAATCATGGGGATGACATTTGTTAAACCCATTTCATCCCGGACGCGTTTGATGGCTTGACATTCTAAGGCAAAAGCGGCTTTATAACCCTCATCATAATAACGTGCTGCACCGCGCCAACCTAGCATGGGGTTTTCTTCATGAGGTTCAAATTGTTTACCACCTAATAAATTTGCATATTCATTACTCTTAAAATCTGACATCCGCACAATCACAGGTTTGGGATAAAAGGCTGCGGCAATTCTGCCTATACCTTGGGCTAATTTATCAACAAAATACTGTGGTTTATCATCATAAAGTGAGGTAATTTCTGTTATTTGGGCTTTGACTTTTGCATCTTGCAATTGGTCGTAGTGAATTAACGCCATTGGATGAATTTGAATTTGATTTGCAATGATAAATTCTGTCCGCGCTAAACCTACGCCATCGTTGGGAATTGCAGATAAACTAAAAGCCTCCTGGGGATTTCCCACATTCATTAATATTTGCGTGTGAGTGCGGGGTAAGTTTTCTAGAGGAACTTCTTGGACTTCAAAAGGTAATAAGCCGGGATAAACTTGACCGTCTTCGCCTTCAGCACAAGAAACTGTAACCTCTTGATTGTTTTTGAGGATTTGCGTTGCATTCCCGCAACCAACGATCGCCGGCACACCTAATTCTCGTGCAATAATCGCTGCATGACAGGTACGTCCACCAGCGTTGGTAATAATTGCACTGGCACGTTTCATAATTGGTTCCCAGTCGGGGTCGGTTCTTTCGGTTACTAATACATCTCCTGGTTGGAATTTGTCGATATCGTGGACATTAACAATGACACTCACTTTACCTTGGCTGATGGCTTCGCCTATGGCGCGTCCTGTAACTAAAGGTGTTGGGGTTTCTTTCCCCGATACTAAGCGATAACTCCGCAAGACATTGGTGTTTTTCTGCGACTGCACAGTTTCAGGACGCGCTTGGACTATAAATAGTTGATTAGTAATGCCATCTTTTGCCCACTCAATATCCATTGGGGTGTAATTACCGTGAACTTGGGAGTAATGGTCTTCGATAACGCAAGCCCATTTTCCTAGTTGTAAAATTTCTTCATCATTCAGGGCAAATTTAGTGCGATCGCTTTCACTAACGGGTACATTTTTGGTTAACTTACAATTATCATCATCGGCTCTCACTGTTAATGTATGGGCGCTATCAGCAGCACAAGCCATTATATCTATTTCCGTTGCCGGCACATAAATCATTTTGATTTCTTTACTACCCAATTTCTTATCTATAATTGGGCGAAAACCTGTTTTTAATGTTGGTTTAAATACCACATATTCATCGGGATTAACTGCACCTTGAACAACGTTTTCACCTAAACCATAAGCGGCGGTAATCAAAGCGGCATCTTTAAACCCGGTTTCGGTATCAATAGAAAACATTACTCCCGAAGTTGCTAAATCAGAACGCACCATTTTTTGGACACCAACAGATAAAGCCACATTAAAATGATCAAATCCTTTAGTATGACGATAAGAAATAGCGCGGTCAGTAAATATAGAAGCAAAACATTTATGACAAGCTGTGATGACTTCTTCAACACCCACAATATTTAAATAAGTTTCTTGCTGTCCAGCAAAACTCGCATCGGGGAGGTCTTCGGCGGTGGCGCTAGAACGAACTGCAACATCAGTTTCTGTTAAGTATTGCTCACATAAACTCGCGTAAGCTTTAGCAATCGCCTGTCGTAAATCTTCAGGGAATGGTGTGTGCAGTAATAGCGATCGCGCTTTGTCTCCCCGTTCGCGTAAATTGTTCACATCCTCAACATTTAAATCAGCAAAAAGTTGGCGTAACTTTGCTTCTAATCCCGCTGATTGGATGAAATAACGATAAGCATAAGCGGTAGTTGCAAACCCCATTGGTACATTCACACCTTTAGGGGTTAATTGTTGAATCATCTCTCCCAAGGAGGCATTTTTTCCACCTACTAGGTGTATATCTTTAATGCCTACCTCATCAAACCAAAGAATGAGCGATCGCTCTTGAGAAAGTGAGGACAATGTTTGATGAGATACTGTAACCATAAGTGTTACCTCCCAAATAGATACTCTAGTTAATGAGTTTTAAATTTTAGTGAATAACTTTGATATCTCGCACCCAGCAGGTATTTTGGCGCTTAATTAGCGTCTGACAAATCTTGTGGATGCTTAATAATTCCTTTGGGATCACGATAACAAATAAATCCAAGTTTTGGGTAGTATGTGCAGCATTCCTTAAAATAGTTCATCAAGCATCAACAAATACTGCATGAATTAATTAGCACTTACGTATGAAAACGAAAAATCAAGTATAAGAGTGTAAATGTTGAAACCCAGTCTCAACAGACAACCTGGGTGCTTAAGTCCCGTTAGCAACTTTCTCAAATAATTACGCAAAATGTAACGAAAAATAAAGAGATATTGCATTGCAATATCTCTACAAAGGTTCAGGGTAGATGCAGTATTTTCATTCGCTATGAAGTTAAAGAAGCTGATTCCGCCGTTGCTGAATATTAAGATTTTGGTGAATTACTATTACTTATTATTGCTGCTTTATTGCAAAGTTCCGCGTTTTATTTGTTCGCTTTCAATTGCTTCAAATAAAGCCCGAAAATTTCCTTCGCCAAAACCTTGTGCTTGGAAACGCCTTTCAATAAACTCAAAGAAAAATGTCGGCTGTGCAAAGATAGGTTGAGTAAAAATTTGCAGTAATAAAGCGTTTTGACTATTAGCTTGCCAGTCTACTAAAATTTCTTGTTGAGCGATCGCTTCTAATTCTAAGGGCGATAAGCGAAATTCTGTCCGCTTTTTCAGCTGGGAGTAGTAAGTTTGGGGAACTGACAGTAAAGATAAACCACGGCTGCGTAATTGCGCGATCACACTAATCAAGTTGGATGTTCGCAAAGCAATGTGTTGAATCCCCGCACCGCGATTCACAGTTAAAAATTCTTGAATTTGCGAATTACTAGAAGCTGGTTCATTAATGGGTAATTGTACACTGCCATTGCGGGAAACTAGCACTTGACTATATAACCCAGAGCGATCGGTTTTAATTTTAAATGCTTGTTGCGGTTGCAAATCTAAAACATTTTTGTACCAAGCCACAGCACGCTCTAACTCACCAACTGGTACATTTAATACTAGATGATCGATGGCAGTAAACATAGGGCGATCGCGTGTTTCCCGTTTTCCCCCCGCTGGTTTTTCCATCAACGTATGAGTCATTCCACCCCAAGCCGCAATTTTCCCGCACTTATAACCGAGATATTCTTGGATGGGTTCTAAGATTGTAGCTCCTTGTGCTGCTGCTTGAGCGATCGCATCTGCTACATCTGTTACAGCAAAAGCAATATCCGCCACACCAGGAGGATGTTGACGCAAAAACACCGCAACCGGACTTGTGGGCAATAATGGTGAAGATAGCAAAAAACAAATAGCGCCACTTTGTACCATTTCCGTACAAGTGTGATTGGAACTTATTCCACTATTAACTGCGGTAAATCCCAGATAATCTACGCACCAATCCCGCCAAGCCGGAGCATTTTCTACATAGAAGTGAACGTGAGCAATTTCCATAAATCTCGAAAATCTAGCATGAGAGCTTATCTATGTGTAAATTCTGCCTGTTTTGCTAGATTATCAAGTCCTTCCTAAGCAATAATTATGTAAGCATCCTACATGATTACACCTGAATAAGCAAGAGTTTGAATAGGAGGTTATTTAACTGCTATCTCCCATCCTTTGGGAGTTTGCTTGAGTTTAAAAGAAGTACAAGATTGTAGAAATTTAATAAAACTACCACTTAATTGCAAGCTTTTGATTTGTTTGGTAATGGATTTACCATATTGCTGCTTAAACTCACCACCTACAAGATTAATGTTAATGTGGCTTCCGGGAGATTTACTAGTTAATTTACTAACAATATTGTTTAGTACCTGTTCTAATTGTAGTTTAGTACTAATACTTGTTGATGGAGAATTAGCAGCACTTTCTGTAACTACATCTTTAGTATGATCAATTTCAAATAATGTGATATATACCGGAGCATTTGGCTCAATTTGATGAAGTACAAATTCTGCCGGGTAATTGACAAATATTTCCCTAGCTTTCTTCCCTGGCAAATGTTTAGCAGCCACCTGAGTAATACTTACTTTATATTTATCCTTATAGTTTTGGGAGATTGTAGCTAAGTTAATCCAGTAACTATGAGCGCGTTTTTGTTCTGCTTTAACTAACTCTTTAATTTGTAGAATAAATTGAGAAATATCGGGAATTTCTGGTACAGCATTATTACTTCGTGTCACAAGCTGACCTGTATAACTATTTAATACTGTAATATCTTCACCTTGTTGACTTACTTGATATACTGTTAAGCCATGTTGCCGTAGATGGTTGCATAAATTAGTCATCACTTTATCAGAAGAACAAACCAAAACTTCCCTAGCTTTTGGGTATCTTTCGTGAATAGATGAACCAAAGGCGATCATTTTTCCGTCAGCATTATCCTTACCTACGGGGACATGAATTAAATCGTAACCACGTCCATGCAACTCTACATCTATTTTGCCCATGCTACACCAATTGGCAAAGGCTATTTTAATTTGAATTGGACAAGTACAAACTGTGGTTAAAAATTTTTCGGTTTCAGTGTTGATTTGTAAGTTTTCCGCATCTAATAATAAAACTGCTACCTCAGTTTTGCTACCAGAAGCAGCACAGACAAGCGTTTGTTCGGCTTCAAATGACTGAATTTCGGTGATTCGACCTGAGCCATTTAACTCAGTTGCTTTAGTATAGCTCATAAATTACCACAGGTAATTTAGCTTAGATGATTAAGTTATTATCCAAGCCAGGAAAATACCCATGTTATATCTATGCAATAAACTACTTGATAACCGTAAAACTCCTGAAAATAAATTCTCTCAGATCCCCGACTTCTCAAAGAAGTCGGGGATCTGAACATCACCAATTTTGATAAATAATAAATATAGGACTCATATTAGATTTTAGAAAAAACAGTACACACAAAATACTCTTTCCTCAGCCTGATTGCATACTTCATACTTCCTACTTTTTATCGATTTTCATATTTACTACTACCAAGGCGGCTTAACACATATTCACGGGTGCGGATATCCAAGGCGTTAGTAAAAATTTTTTTTGTCAGTCCAAATTCTACCATTTGACCAATGCGATGTTCATTGGTACTGAAAAAAGCTGTGAAATCAGATATGCGCGTGACTTGCTGCAAATTATGGCTAATAATCACCATTGTTAATTCCGATCGCAAACGCAAACTCTGAATTAAACCTTCTACCTTTGTCGCCGCTATCGGATCAAGCCCAAAACAAGGTTCATCCATGAGAATAATTTTTGGTTTCACTGCTAAAGCACGGGCTATACAGAGTCGTTGTTGTTGTCCGCCAGAAAGTTCTAAAGCAGATTTATGCAGTTTATTTTTGACTTCATCCCAAAGATCAGCGTCTTTGATAGCAGATTCGACAATTTGATCTAATTCTACCTTCGGTCGCCATCCCAGAATTTTTACACCATAAGCAACATTATCATAAACACTCATAGGAAAAAGATTTGGCTTAGGCAGCACCATGCTGACTTGGCGACGTAATCGATTTAAATTGACTCGACGTTCATAAATATTTTGATTGTAAAATTCTACTTTCCCCTCAACTTGAACGTCAGCTTCTAATTCGTTCATCCGATTGAGGCTTTTAATAAAAGTAGACTTACCACAACCACTAGGGCCAATAATTGCTGTTACTTTATCCTGGTAAATATCCATTGATACCCCTTCCAGGATTTTTTGGGTGTTGTAGTAAAGGCTAAGATTTTTAACTTTGATTGCTGGAATTAGCTTATTCATGCCAGAAAATCGTAAGTGTATAGATGTTGACTAAACGCAATCATGAAAATCCGTGGCTTTGTATTACTACACTGGTGATCAAACTGGAAGTTAATTTCTGCAATTTCGTTATACAGCAAATATACTGATATTAGATATCTGTATAAGATTCAGGTAAAAAATCCTGACTCTCCTGAAGATTTACTGTAAAATATGTTACCACTAAATCCTACACCTTTCCGATTTTTTATTGCTAAATTTCTGATTTTTTGAGATTTATTTTTAGATATTGCCAGCAAAAAACGATATTTAGACCTACTTTATAAATTCTTCTTTAAAAAGCAAATGGCTTTTTAAAATTTGAATAAATTTGTTATAGCACTTCATTGTTTTTTTAATAGATTATCTATTTTTAGAAGCGAGTCTATAAGTGTCCTGGTGGCGATCGCTACAAAATTGAAACTGGAATATAGATACTACATACTTACGCCAGAAGATAGAAAGAAAATCAACTTTAATGTGCTTTATATCTACAAAGTGAATTTTGTTCTGTTCTAATCATTTAATTGTTTACGTAAAATATTATACTTACTTTTTGCTTAATACTTAAGTAGTTAAAAATAAACTTCTAAGTTATGGCTAAATTTAAATAATACCTTAATAACTAATTTTCCAGCATTTAAATTAACACATAATTGCTGGAAAATACAGCATATTTTAAATAAGTGAAATACACAATTTAAGTTTCAAATCTAGATAGAGAGACTATTCTAATTCTAATTTATTAATTTTTCCTCCTGAGTTCTGCTTGATTGTTGATTTAGCAGAGATCAGGTTAACAATACATCTTTAGAAAAATACTCAAGAATTTAGTGCTGCTTAACCGCATCATCATAATCAAAAATGCGTCAAAGCTTAACTACTTTATAACCAATAATTAATTTTTTTATTACCTTGGTAAGTCACTTTTTTTACAGTGATAGATAAAGTTTTGACCAGTTATTAACCTGATCAATTTTTTAGCCCTTTGGAAGCACAAAGTATCAAACAAAAGAGGATCGTTGTTGTGAGTAAAATTAGCTTGAAGCTTAATAGCTGGACAGTAGCTGCCGGGATTTCGATGATAGCAACTACTTTGGGTTTATCCATGTCTGCTGTTCAATCCCAAAGCGTGAAAACTATTGCAATTGATGGTTCTAGTACTGTTTTCCCCATCACAGAAGCAGTAGCAGAAGAATTTCAAAAATCTCAAGGCGGTAGAGTTCGGGTGACAGTTGGTGTTTCCGGTACTGGTGGTGGGTTTAAAAAATTCTGTCGGGGTGAGACAGATATTTCCGGCGCTTCCCGTCCGATTTTGCAAAAAGAAATTGAAGCTTGTAAAGCTGCTGGTATTCGCTATATGGAACTACCAGTAGCTTATGATGCCATCACAGTAGTAGTTAATCCCCAAAATACTTGGGCGAAGAATTTGTCTGTAGCCGAACTCAAAAAAATGTGGGAGCCAGGCGCACAGGGTAAAGTTAATAGTTGGAGTCAGATCCGCCAAGGTTTTCCCAATGCACCTTTAAAGTTATTTGGCCCTGGTGCTAATTCGGGAACTTTTGACTATTTTACCGAAGCTATTGTGGGTAAAGCGAAATCTAGTCGCGGTGACTTTACCGCTAGTGAAGACGATAACGTGCTTGTACAAGGTGTTTCCCGCGATAAAAACGCCATTGGCTATTTTGGTTACGCCTACTATGCAGAAAACCAAAAAAGGTTAAAAGCAGTACCTGTTAATGGTGTATTACCATCACCGACTACCGTAAAAAATGGTAGTTACTCTCCTTTATCTCGTCCTTTGTTTATCTATGTCAGTTCCAAGTCTGTGGATAAACCAGAAGTGAAACAGTTTGTGCAGTTCTATTTACGCAATGGGGCAAAATTTGCCCAAGAAACAAGATATGTAGCGCTACCAGCTTCCGCTTATACCACAGCCCAAAGCCATTTTGGTAAAAAGAGATTTGGCACTGTTTTTGGTGGTAAAGAGGCTGTGGGACTAAAAATTGACGAACTGCTGCGTCGAGAAGCTCAGTAATTCAACTTATTTCCTGATTTTATCGTTTTTCATTAGATCCCCGGTTTCTTGAACAAATCGGGGATCTATCAAAGTTGAGTCTGGTATTCTGAGCATGACTATTGCTAAAAAAACTCGATTTTCTGCCAAGCTATTACGTAATTTGCGGGAACGAATCATAGAATTTATCTTGTTTCTCGCAGCATTGTCTTCGGTAGCAACAACAATAGCTATCGTTGGTATCTTGCTTTACGAGTCGGTGAAATTCTTCCATCAAGTATCGTTATGGGAATTTTTGACAGATACTCAATGGACACCTTTATTTGATGACAAGCATTTTGGTATTTGGCCTTTAGTGGCTGGGACATTAACTACAACAGCAGTCGCCTTATTAGTAGCTATTCCCTTGGGGACAATTATTGCAATTTACTTGAGTGAATTTGCTCCTCCTATAGTTCGGGAAGTAGTTAAGCCAGTTTTGGAATTACTTGCAGGTATTCCAACTGTGGTTTACGGTTACTTTGCGTTATTATTCGTCACGCCATTGTTGCAAGTTGTTTTACCAGACTTATCCGGTTTTAATATGCTGAGTGCAGGTTTAGTCATCGGGATGATGATTATTCCCTACGTGAGTTCCTTGAGTGAAGATGCGATGCGTGCTGTTCCGACACATTTACGGGAGGGGTCTTATGCAACAGGCGCGACACGCTTGCAGACAGCATTACGCGTAGTTTTGCCATCAGCAATTTCAGGGATTTCCGCTGCATATATTTTGGGAATTTCCCGTGCTGTGGGTGAAACAATGGTGGTGGCTATTGCGGCTGGGGGACAACCAAATCTCACCTTTAACCCCCTGGAACCAGCAGCGACAATGACTGCTTATATTGTTGGCGTGAGTTTGGGCGACTTACCCCACGGCAGTTTGGAGTATGAAACTATCTTTGCAGTGGGACTGACGCTGATGCTGATGACCTTGGTCTTCAATATTATTGGTTATTTCCTCAGCAAGCGCTATCGAGAAATTTATTAAGATGGTTAGTCAAACTATTCCCTACATTCGCAAAATTATCACGCGCAACAAGCGATCGCAAAATATTTTTAGCATCATTGGCTTGTTGTCCATGTTAGTCGGTATTATCACCTTATTCGCATTAATCTTTGACTTGTTTAGTGATGGATGGCCGCGTCTTTCTTGGCAATTTATCACCTCATTTCCCAGTCGTAAAGCCGAACAAGCAGGTATCCTCTCGGCTTGGGTAGGGACAATGTTAGTCATGCTAGTCACCGCATTAGCAGCAATTCCCATTGGTATCGCATCAGGAATTTACTTAGAAGAATACGCCCGTAAAAATTGGATATCTGCCTTAATTGAGATTAACGTTACCAACCTAGCCGGAGTTCCTTCCATCATTTACGGACTTTTGGCTTTGGGTGTGTTTGTCTATGGCTTAAACTTGGGTCAAAGTGTGATTACTGCTGGGTTAACTTTGGCATTATTAATTTTACCAGTAGTCATTGTCACTACCCGCGAAGCCCTCCGCGCCATTCCCAATAGTATTAGGGAAGCCGCCTACGCCACTGGTGCTTCCAAATGGCAAATGATTTGGGATCATGTCCTGCCATATTCTACAGGCACAATTTTAACTGGAATTATTGTCGCCTTAGCCAGAGCGATCGGGGAAACTGCACCCCTCGTTACCATTGGCGCACTCACATTTATCGCTTTTTTACCAGACTCCCCCATCACAGGACAATTCCCTTTTGTCTCCTTTGCTTGGTTACTGGCTCCCTTCACAGTACTACCAATCCAAATGTTTGATTGGGTGTCTCGTCCCCAAGCCGAATTCCAGGTGAACGCCGCCGCCGCAGGTATCGTGCTAATTGCTATTACCCTCGCCATGAATGCTGTTGCTATTTACATCCGCTATCGTTTACGCCAAAAAATCAAATGGTAGAAACTCCTCTCAAAGCCTCTGTTGATTACCTCAATTTTTACTACGGTGGTAAAGTTCACGCCCTCAAAGACATTCATTTGCCCATTGCAGACAAGCAAGTAACAGCCCTAATTGGCCCTTCTGGATGTGGTAAAACTACCTTGCTACGATGCTTTAACCGGATGCACGACTTATATCCGGGAAATCGCTACAAAGGCGAAATCACTCTTAAACCAGATGGAATTAACCTCCTTAGTCATAAAGTAGACCCCATTGAAGTACGAATGCGAATTAGTATGGTATTTCAAAGACCCAATCCTTTTCCTAAATCAATTTACGAAAATGTTGCTTATGGTTTGCGTGTCCGGGGTGAATCGAAACGTGGTGTGATTGATGACAAAGTAGAAAAAGCTTTACGCAACGCGGCTTTGTGGGATGAAGTCAATGATCGGTTAAATGATTTAGCCTATAATCTTTCTGGTGGTCAACAGCAGAGGTTATGTATTGCCCGTGCATTAGCTACTGAACCAGAGATAGTATTGTTTGATGAGCCGACATCTGCATTAGACCCCATAGCCACTGCCAGTATTGAAGAGTTGATTGGCAAGTTAAAAGAAACGGTAACAATATTAATTGTCACTCACAGTATGCAGCAGGCTGCGCGGGTTTCTGACTATACGGCGTTTATGTATTTGGGTGAATTGATTGAATTT
Source organism: Nostoc sp. HK-01 (assembly GCA_003990705.1). GTDB lineage: Bacteria > Cyanobacteriota > Cyanobacteriia > Cyanobacteriales > Nostocaceae > Nostoc_B. Next base: position 3,252,414 of record AP018318.1, on the reverse strand, counting down.
AACAAAACAGAAGTGATTTTTCATCATCCTGTGGATAAAAAGACCGCAGATTATGTAAGTGGGCGATTTGGGTAATGTAAGAATAGTGAGGGGTGGGCATTAGTTATACCGACTTTGTAGTCTACACACTTTGAGTGTTTGGAATTAAGGTAAAGTATGTGCAACTTTCTCTCAAACCTAACCTCCAACTCCTGCCCTAAGTACCCTTAAAAAGGGGGGAACTAATATCAAAGTCCCCCTTTTTAAGGGGGATTTAGGGGGATCTAAAGTGTTTTGCTACCAACAAGCAGACTTTTAAAACAACCTCTTAGACGACCACCACAGAATAAAATTTAACAGCTTGTTTGAGAGCAATGTATGGGAAAATACAAGACTGGCCACGGTAGTGACCAATTATTTACTACCTCATACTGCAAAACATCTCAGAACAAGGACTAAATGGCTAAAAAGTTTCTTAGCAATTCACCAATTTTATCAGATAATTCAACTTCTCATATTCGCGTAGCAAAGCCAAGTTCTGAGTTCTACTCTGTTTTTTCAAAAGCAGAAGTTTTAGAAATCATTCACGCATTAGAAACTAGATGGGAAATTCCTTTAAAATATGCTTATAAAGGTCAAGGAGCGAAAATTTGGCATGAGTTTTATCAAAAATTTGTTAGCCCTAAATGGTATCGCAAATCAAGTGTAGAAATTGACCTTTTAAGGAACAATTTTGCATATATTTATAGCAATATTCAAAAATGTGAACAAGTTAATGTTATTGATGTGGGTGCAGGAAATTCATATCCGGCTAAAGATTTTGTGGCTAAACTCAATCAATTGAATAAAATTAATAAATATATCGCCTTAGATATTAGTGAAGGATTGCTGACCGTATCTAGAAAAAATTTTACAACTTGGTTCCCCAAGATTGATTATATCAACCAACAAATGGATATTGAAAATAGCTGTATCCCTGCAAATTTCTCAGGAAACCCCAAAATCATTCTGCACTTGGGTGTAACAATGGGCAACCATCACAATAGAAATCAGGTGCTGAAGAACTTTAGAAATAGTATGGATGAAAATGATTTTCTTATATTTACTAATGAAATTGGTTCTAATTCTCAATGGGATGGAATAGCCAGAGGCGGCTGTAAGTATCATGCAAAAGAAATATATCGCTCAATCAAAAATAGCATTGGGCTGAAATCTCAAGATTGTCAATTGGTGAGAAAGTATGACTTAGCAACAGATAGTGTAGTCGCTAATATCAAATTTCTGCATAATTACAATATCGATTTCAGCTTTCAAGGAATAGATAAATCTATTGAAATCCCCAAGGGTAAAGAAATTACAATTTGGAGACATCATAAATATGAAATGCCTAAACTTATCCAAGAACTAGAAGGTGCAGGACTAGAACTTGTTCATTACACTACTAACAAATATTCATCACATATTATGGCAATTTGTCAGGTTGCTAATAACTAATAAAACGGGCGCGGTGATGTATATAATTTATTAATGCCCCGCCCAAGCTAAACATAGTTGGCGGAAGTCGTCACCACGCACCTCAAAGTTAGGATACTGGTCGAAACTTGCACAAGCGGGAGACAACAATACTACAGGTGCTTGGTGTTGTTTGGCTAATTCTGCTGACCGAGGTACAGCTTTTGCCATTGTTTCGATGATTTCGTAATTGGTGTATCCTATTTCTTGTAAGCGTTGGGCAAAAGCTGGTGCGGCTGCGCCAATGAGTAATACGGCTGCGGCTTTGGCTTGGATTTTGGCTAACCAACCTGTATCATCGCCAGGTTTGGCTTCTCCCCCTGCAATCAAAATTGTGGGACTCTTCACCGAGGCTAACCCGACTTCAGCTGCATCATAGTTGGTGGCTTTGCTGTCGTTGATAAAGTCAATACCTTCCCAAGTGCAGATATGTTCTAAGCGGTGGGGAACACCAGGGAAGTGTTCAATGGCTTTGGTAATTGCGTCGGGTTGAATTTCTGCTAACCGTGCTGCGGCTACGGCGATGAGGAGATTTTGTAGGTTGTGTTCTCCTACCATACGTAATGCAGAGGCTGGAAGAATTTTGGTTGGTGTGGAGGTGGTGTTTAATTTCTCAATCACCCAGCCGTCTTCAATGTAAAAACCTTTGTCGCCAATTAAAAAATCTTTGCCTTTAACACTTGTCCAATAAGCATCCGGCCAATAACTCAGACCTAGTTTATTTAAATAAGCATCATCGCCGTTAAATACTTGCAATTGGGAGTGCTGCAAAAGCTTGGCTTTGATGTTGTAGTAATTTTCTAAAGTTTTGTGACGGGCGAGGTGGTCGGGTGTAAATGTTGTCCATACGCCGATGTGGGGTGCTAAAGATGAGGAAGATTCTATTTGATAGCTGCTAATTTCGCCAATTACCCAATCGGGAAGTTTGGGGGATAGGGCAACTTCACAAGCTGCATAGCCGATGTTACCGCAGGCAGGAGCATCAAATCCGGCTGCTTGAAAAATGGCGGCAATTAAGGCTGTGGTGGTCGTTTTGCCGTTTGTACCCGTGATTGCTACCCAAGGCTGGGATTTTAAATTTCGCCAAGCCAATTCCATTTCGCCAATAGTTTCAATGCCTAGTTCTCGTGCTTTGACTAACACGGGAATATCCCAAGGTACACCGGGACTAACAACAATTAATTGGGGTAAATCAGGACTGTTTAAATCTAGGGAATACCCTAGTTTAACGGTGATTTGTTCGGCAGCAAGTTCTTGTTGTTGTTGCAGGAAGGTATCAGAGGTGTTTCGCTCGCCTAGCTCCACCTCCCAGCCTTCCCGTTTCAACAATCTCGCCGCAGCAACACCGGACTTACCTAATCCAATTACATGAGCTTTGGACATAGACTGTAGCAGAGACCCCTGGTTAAGCACTCCCTATACTAGCGCTAATTGGTAACATTTACACCACCTTTTGTTGATCTATGCTACAAATTTTTAACGATCGCCCCAAAGTCAGCTAACACCCGCGCGTGATTTCGCAGTAATCCCAGCAAATTTAAACGATTGCGCTTAATTTCGGGATTTGTATCCATCACTAGCACACTATCCGCCCCATCAAAGAAATTGCTGACGGTAGGAGCAATTTTTTCTAACGCTGCAACTAACAGTTGATAATTACGTGACTGTTGGGCGGTTTGAGTTTGGGGAACTAATTCCACAATGGCATCATAAAACGCTTTTTCTGATGACTTTTGGAACAGTTCGGGACGAATTAAAGCTGCTGGTTCTAGCTGTTTGGTATCCAAATCACCTTGGGCTGCGAGGCGGGTAGAACGATTGACGGTTTCGTAGATTTTATCTAGAGTACCATCGTTGCGGATTTGTTGCAGATATAAGGCGCGATCGCGGACATCTAATAAATCTTGCAATGCTCTTTCTGTATATTCTGGGTCGTTTTCTCCCAAAACAGCATTCACCAAATCGTAATCAATTTGCTTTTCTTCTTGCAGTAATGTCCTAATTCTTTGCAGGAAAAAGTCTTGCAGGGTTGTAACTAATTGCCCTGGTTCTTTGCTATATTCTTGAGCAAAGTTAGCTGCTGTTTGCTGCAATAAATTATCTAAATTAATTCCTAAATTTGCAGCCCAAGTAATATTTACAATCGCATTAGCAGCCCGACGCAAAGCAAAGGGGTCAGAAGAACCTGTGGGAATTAACCCCAAGCCAAAAATACTAACTAAGGTATCTAATCTATCAGCTAAACCGACAACTCGACCTGTTAAAGTTGTTGGTAAAATATCATCGGCTCCCCGTGGTAAATAATGTTCAAAAATTGCCGTCGCCACCGCTTCCGGTTCGCCACTAGCTAAAGCATATTTTTGTCCCATAATGCCTTGCAATTCTGGGAATTCATACACCATTTGACTGACTAAATCTGCTTTACATAATAAAGCCGCCCGTTGAATATTTTGGCTGTCTGTTGCTGAGAGACCAAGTTGTGTAGCAATTTGCTCGGCAATATTAACAATGCGATTCACCTTAGCACGCAGCGAACCTAAATCTTCTTGGAAAGTTACCTTTTCTAACTGTGGTAAAAAGCTTTCTAAAGGTTTAGCTATATCGGCATTATAGAAAAACTGTCCATCTGCTAATCGGGCGCGGATGACTCGTTCATTACCTTTAGCAATGATATCTGATTTTGCTGGGTCGCCATTAGAAACTGTGATAAAATTGGGTAGTAATTCCTTGTGATTTTCTGTTTGAAACACAGGGAAATATCTTTGATGGCTCACCATTACAGTCGTAATTACTTCTGTGGGTAAATTCAAAAAATCTGAGTCGAATTTACCAACCACTGGCGAAGGCCATTCTACCAAATTAGTTACTTCTTTTAATAAGTCAGGATAGATTTCTGTGTAACCATTGAGATGATTAACGGCTGCATGAACTTCTTTTTGAATTGTAGTTGATCGTTCATGATCATCAACTACTACATAGCCAGAACGGAGAGTATCAACGTAATCAGTTGCTTGATTAATAGTTATAGGTTTGGGATGTAATACACGATGACCATGAGAAATGCGATCGCTTGTAACTTTATCGGAACCATTAACCAATTCTATCGGCAATATTAGCTCATTCAACAAAGCCACCAGCCACCGCACCGGGCGAGAAAACTTCACATCGCCGTCACCCCAGCGCATCAACCGCTTACCTTCTAAATTAAAAATCCATTGAGGAACCAGTTCGGTCAAAATATCAGCTACGGGACGACCAGGAGTTTTTTTATTGACAAAAACAAAATCGCCTTTGTCTGTAGGGCGAATTTGTAGCGCGTCGAGTTCCACACCTTGCTTTTTCGCAAAGCCTACCGCTGCGGGTGTTGCTTGACTATCTTTAAACGCAGCTTGGGCGGGAGGGCCTTTGATTTCTTCTTCTCGGTCTGGCTGTTGCTGTGGTAGACCTTTGATAAGCACCGCCAAGCGTCGGGGAGTACCGTAAACTTCTACAGCGTCACTGTTGAGACTATTGGCTGTCAAAGTTTGGGGAATGCGCGATCGCCATTGTACTATGGCATCACTGAGAAAATTTGCAGGTAGTTCTTCTGTACCAACTTCCAATAAAAAATCCGGCATAGGACAAGCTTCACATCAGTCAATTCCACCAGTTTACCTTGCCATCATGTTGAAGTATGCCATTTTATAGCAGGTCTCACCGCTAATATCAGAAAGTCTTAGACTATGCACAGTAAGATTAGCCGTAACACACCCTACAATTTCAGGTTTACTTTATAAATCATCTCTAACTGGTAAATTTTCTATAACTCTTTGCGCCTCTGCGTCTACTCTGCGAGAACGTCTTCCCTACGGGACGCTACGCGAACGCCGAATGCGTGAGATATAAAATTTTAGTGTTCCAATATTCGTGCCAGAAGTCTAATCATTTCCCAGGCAATTTTAGATTGTTGACGAAAACACACTTTACCAATTGCGTTCAACTACCATCACCTCAGTATATTCAAACTCATTTGGACTTTGCTTCACTAAAGCATATCTTTCGTCACCCAACTCAATATAATCTTGTTCACAATCAGGTTTAGAAGAATAATAAGTCAGCACATATTCTCTGCCAATTCTATTTGTCATTTCTTGTTCTACTTCACCACGCCATTGAGTTTTCGTGACTAAAATGATTAACTGATTTGCTAACTCAGGTAGTGTTTGAGCAATGCGGCGGCGATAAGTTTCATCTAAACTACCAAAGGGAGAATCCATCACTATTGGGAACGTGCTACTATTCGGTACAGTTAAAACTTTGCGCTTTTCGCTCCATTCGCGGACTTTATCAATAATACTGGCAATAAAAGACAAACTGAGAATTTGATTTTCCCCGGTAGATGCAGCAACAAGTGATTCTACTCTGGCTGTATTTTCTACTAAGGTGAGTTCATATTTATCGCTGATTTTAGGTAAATATGGTGCAAATGATATTAATGTAAATATCTCTTGTAATCGCTTTTCTAATTGCCAACGAAACTGTTTTTCCTGCCGATTTTTAACTTCAGTTAAGCGTTCAATTGCATCTTGAGTGACGTTAATGCGTCTTTGTGCCAATAATTGTTTTTCTTCATTCAGTTTCTGCTTGGCTATTTGTTTATTTAAAGCATCAATCTCAGTTTTTAAATGGGAAATTCGCTGTTGATTTGCACCTTGTTCTCGATTCAATTCATCAATTTTACTTTCAATTTCATCTAGGCGTTTTTGCAAACTGCTAATTTCTTCGTTCGCATCTTTACGTAAGCGTTCATGAATGCTATCTAATTCAGTTTCAATTTGCGAAATATTTTGACGTAACTGATTAATTCTGGCTTGTTCTCTGTCTACTTCTTCCCAAAATGTTACAGCTTGCTTGTCTATTTCGTCTACTTGTGCGCTCATACGAATTGCAGTTTCTTCCACCACTGAAGAACCTGCTCTTTCTAACCAATTACTTACATTTGTATGGTTATGACTACCTGCGTTTAATTCAGCACCACAAATACAACGGTTACTTTGGAGTAATTCGTTAATAAATTCCCGCGAAATTCCAGAGGTTAATTCACCGCTCGCTTTCAAATTATGGATAATTGTCCGAAATTGTGTTGTAGTCTCGGATAATAGAATTGTATACCCGCGGGCTGAAATAATTTTTTTGAGTGTGTCTCTAGTTTGGCGGAGACTTTCTTGATGAGATGTTTTTTGGTTTTCTAATTCTTGCCGTCTTTCTTGCAGTTCTTTAGCTGCGCTCAGTTCCTGTAAACGATTACCTGTCTCTTTTTTAAGGCTTTGTTGATGTTCTAATTCTTGCTTAATCTCTGTTTGTCTAGTGTTAATCTGAGCAACTTCTTGTTCCAACTTTTCTTGCTGTTTTAAAAGTTGTTTAATTTCTGAGTCACCAATGGATTTTAGTTCATTCTCTAAACTTTTTTTGGCTTCACCGAGATGTTTGATAGAACGGTTAATTACCTCTACCCCCAAGAAAATCTTGATAGCTTCAGCTATTTCCGCTTTTTTGTCAGAACGAACTATTTCTTCAATGCGTTCCCCATCAAAGAAGAAGTATTGATGTAAACTTGCTGGTAAAATCTGCCCGATGATTTCTTCTGGTTTCTGGAGGGGAAAATACCATCTACCATCATCCCCAGCAACTTGCATTAATAATTCTGTTTTGAGTAAGTCGAAGTCAGTTTTGTCTTTATAAATCCGACACTGACGTTTAGCATTGTAGCGTTTACCCTCATGCTCCCAGTTTACTTCTACCCAACATTCTATCGATTGCCCAGTTTTGGCTTCCGCAATCGCTCTTTTATTTACCAACTGTTCTGTTGAAGCAAAAGCAGCACTAAACTTCTCATATAATACCCAGGTAAAAGCATTCAGCAAACTGGTTTTTCCGGCTCCATTATTACCATGAATAATTGTGGTGTTGAGAATATCACCCCCAGCCAAAACTATCTCTGGTGTTCTGCCATAAAAAGAGCGGAAGTTACACAGTTTAATGGAAGTGAGCTTCATTGTACGGCTTCCTTGACAATTGCCAAAATATCATCGTTGATGGGGCTATTACTTTTTTTATCCAGCCTGCTTTTTTCTAGATTCCAGATTCGCTCAATAATTTGCCGCACTTCCGGCGAGGCGCTAGTAATTGGCTCTTGCACATCATCGATATTTTGCTCTGGCAACATCTCTGTTTCGTATGAGTTATGCTTTATTTTAGCTGTCTGTCTCTGCAATTTTACATCCGCAATGCGACTCTTATTCGCATCTTTAATTTGGGGGAATTATGAGCGGAGAAATTTTAAAATTTTTTGACAAAATTGGGGTTGAGTTTGGGGAATATACTGATATACTGATTTTAGGTTAAATATTGATTATAATAGAGTTTATGCCGCTTTAAAAATTTTGCTTTTATCCTATTATTATCAATATTAACTATCCCATGATAAATTGAGACATTTACAGATAGCAAACAAAATTTTACAAAATTAACCGCAGATGTAGACGCGTAAGCGACTTGCCACAAGCTACGCAGACGCAGATTAGTATCTAAACATCTAACAATCCATAGCGTTTTTGTAAATCTAACAATTTCATTCTTGCTTCCCCAGCATTATCGGCTAAATCGGCAAATTCCACAAAGCGGCGCAGTTCTTTTCTTAATAGATTGCGTTCAACTTCTATGGTTTCCCTATCCAAATTTGGTGGCAGCACAATCATATCGTAAATAGTCGCCCGTTCCTTACTAGGATGGGGGCGTAAAACTCTGCCTCGACGCTGAATAAATTGGCGCGGATTTCCAGAACTCGATAAAATCACCGCTGTTTTAATTGCCGGAATATCAACGCCCTCATCTAAACAGCGAATGGCGACTAACCCTTGTAATTCTCCACTTTCAAATTGACGGCGTAAAACTTCTCTTTCTTCTAATTGTGTTTGGGCTGTGTAGGTACTAACTTTATACCCTAAATCTCCTCCCAGAATTTTCACAACGGCTTTGAGTTGTTGCAGAGATGAACGTCCTGTTTCTAATGAACCATCACTACAATAAAACAGTGTATGAGTGGTTTCGCGGCGTGTTGCCATTAATTGCCGTAAGGCGGATAATTTATTGGCTGCTGCACCAATTAATCTCGCCCGTTGCATTAATAAAGGTTTTAAATCTTCATTGTCTTCAAAGTTTGGGTTATTACCTATTTTGCGTTCTCGATATAGTAGAGAACGTCCGATTTTTTTAGTTAACTTTAAATAGGCAATACTTTCTGTTTCCGTTAATTCCACCAAAATTGGATAATACAAATAATGTACCAAAGCTCCTTGAGCGATCGCATCCCGCAATGTAAACTCTGGTTGCAGTACCGGGCCGAAATAATCAAATAAAGATTGCGTACCGCTATCATCAAAATATCTTTCAGGCGTAGCAGATAAAGCTAATCGCAACCCAACCCGTCGAGGTAAGCTTTCTTCTAATTTTGGTGCGCCTAAATTATGGGCTTCATCACCAATAATTAACGTTTTCGGCGGTAAATACTTGAGTTGCGATTGGAAACCTTCACCAATTAATGTGGAGTTAGTAGTAATGATGGTGATAAAGCCTTGAGAACCAGAACGCAAATTGTAAAGTTGAGTAGAAAGTTGACTTTGCCAACTGCGGACATTCTCAAAGGCTAATATCGGTTGTAAATTAAACTTTTCGCATTCTCGCGCCCATTGAGTAACAAGATGGCGATAGGGACACACCACCAACAGCACTTGTAAGTTAATTTGCTGGTACAATTCACAAGTGATCGCCAGTGCAGTGATAGTTTTACCACTACCAGTTGCCATTTTTAGCGTACCTCTACCGTTGTTAGCAAACCAATTAGTGACAGCTTGATGCTGATACTGGCGCAATTGCAGAGATGGCGGTATCCTCGGACATCCTGGTAGTGCTTGGTGATGGTACTTACCCTTATCTTCCCTAGCAAAAGGTATTCTTAGCCGAAAAGCAGGTATTTGCTGCACCGAATTTTGCGTTAGGTACATAAAAAATCAAAAACAAAGTTGGTGATGAACCCTAATACAAAGTCAAAAGTTAAAAGTAAAAATTTTTTCTTTTGCCTTTTGACTTTTGACTTTTACCTTCAGTTATATCCACGCCAAACGCCAACAAGAGAACCTTGAACCTGTACCTGCATAGCTAAAACTTCAATGGGGCTATACTTTTGGTTAGCAGGTTGGAGAGTGACGCGATCGCCATTGCGGTAAAAACGTTTTAATGTATTACCGTAACCATCCACCCTTGCTGCAACAATTGTGCCATTTTTTAACTGATCTGGTTCTATGACTGGTCGTAAAAATACCACATCGCCATCAGCAATTAAATCTTCTATCATACTGTCGCCTGTCACCCGCAAAGCATAGGTTTGTGGCGGTAAAGCAAAGTTGCCAAAATCTAAATAATCTACAGCCTCCGTGTAAGGCTCAATTAAACCACCAGCCGCAATATTGCCTAAAATGGGTACACCTTGTTTGACTGGATGCAAAACCCGGATTGTGCGGGCTTTACCTTCAGTCCATTCAATGTAGCCTTTATTTCTTAAATGTTCTAAGCGACTTTGAATAGGTGCTGGCGACTTCAAATTCATCCCTTGCATCATTTGTCGAATTGAAGGAGAATGTTGGTGCGTTCGGATATATTCTGCCAACCATTCATATAATTCTTGTTGCGCTTCTGTTAGTCTTTCCATAATAATTGTTGCAAGTAAATACAAATGTCCCTAGAACATTAGTACTACAAAAAAATCCAGATAACAAGGTTAAATAAAAAAATAAAAGGCAAAAGAAAGAAAAATTTTGGTTCTTTTGCCTTTGATCTTTTTAGGCTTTCCTGTTCATTCCGCCCCCAAAATACTAGCCAGCAAAGCTTTTTGTGCGTGGAGACGATTTTCGGCCTGATCCCAAACTCGTGACTGTGAACCTTCAATTACTTCTTCAGTAATTTCCTCGCCGCGATGGGCTGGTAAACAATGTAAAACAATTGCATCTTGATCAGCCAAACTCAGCAGTTGTTCCGAAATTTGATAAGGTTGAAAAATTGGCATTCGGTCATCAGCTTCTTGTTCTTGACCCATACTTGCCCAAACATCAGTGTAAAGTACAGAAGCATCCTTAGAGGCTAATTCCGGGTCATAAGTCAGCATAACTTCAGTTTTACCACCCGCGATCGCCCTTGCTTGTTCTACAATTTTGGCATCTGGTTCAAATCCTTGGGGAGTAGCAACCCTGACATTCATCCCCGTCAAAGCGCAACCCAGCATCAAAGAATTCGCCACATTATTTCCATCACCCACATAAGTTAAAGTTAAACCAGCCAACTTCCCAAAACATTCTTGAATCGTCAATAAATCAGCCAATATCTGACAAGGATGTTCCGCATCAGTCAGCGCATTAATTACGGGAATTTTGGCATAATTAGCGAAAATTTCTAAATCCTGCTGGGCAAAAGTCCGAATAGCCAAAATATCTAAATATCGATCTAGTACCCGTGCTGTATCTTGAATTGGTTCACCGCGACTCACTTGGGTAACATTAGGATGCAAATCGATTACCTGTCCACCTAGTTGATACATCGCCACAGTAAAACTCACACGCGTGCGAGTGGAAGCTTTAGAAAACAGCAAACCCAACACCTTATTACACCGCAACTTTAGCTGTTGAGATTTAAGCTTACCAGCCAATTCCAGAATTTCTTGAAGTTCCGTTGGACTGAAGTCCGCCAGACTTAATACATCTCGTCCGATTAACACTGCCATATTTTTGATTTGTAAAGAACAATTATCTTTGAAGGCAGGAGTTAGGAGGCAGGAGGCAGGGTTTAAGACCTCCACTGAACGAAAGTTCAGTAGCTATTGTTCAGGAGGGTTCAGAATCCCCTTCTGCACAAAACCTGCTGCCTCCTGCCTTCTGCCTCTTGCCTCCTTCATCCATTGCTGTTTCTTTACCTAGCCGTGTCAAAAAAAATACAGTTTGCCACTGTATTCAATCTTTTTGCGTCCAGCCCAGGATTTTTAGTTAGCTTTTGCTATGAATATTAATTTATCAACTTTATCGGCAACTCAAGGATTTTTTTGTCTCGATTCTCAATAACTGTAGGGTGGGCAATATCCGCAACGCAAAAATCAGATAAGAAGCGCATTTTCACAATTGCCTATCTGACTTTAATTGAAATAAAACTGCTGTTGCAAGATGCAATTATTTAGGTTTAGGGACTAACCTTCCAGTCTCGAAGATCCAATCTAATTTTTTTCGCAGCTTCCTCTAGACAAATATTTTGCTTATGCTATAATCAGAAATCGGTGAGCTTAATAATGCCAGCATAGCACAGTGGTAGTGCATCCGACTTGTAATCGGAAGGTCGCAGGTTCAAATCCAGCTGCTGGCTTTAACCTAAATTTATTTACATTTCATTGAGCTTGATACTTATTCAATATCTCATGAAAGCGCAACTGAACTTGATTGCACACATCCAAGTTGAGTCATTTAGCATCAATAGAACTTACGCAAAACACCTCTCAAACTCTCATTTATCCGTAACCTCTGCGTAAGTCCTGATCAATATTCAGAGTTGACCCACGCAAACACATCGTCAACTATGGGATTTAGGGAAATTTATTGAACCTCAAGAACAGCGCATTGTCTACACCAATTTTGATGATGAACTAAGGCAGATTGTCGAGATTAATTACCAACTCAAAAAACTGGATTCAGACCTGAATAGTACCACGAAAAGCTAGTGGCTTGGGTTGATTTAATGGCTACTAAATAGTCTAAAAAAATATGATAGCAATAGTTGCTTTGATTCCTAGCCAAGAGTGCAAAGCTAAATTGGTAGAGTAATCACAAACTTCGTTCCCTGACCAGAAATTGACGAACAGCGGATGTGTCCATTATGTTTATCGACAATGATTTGGTAGCTAATCGCTAATCCTAGACCAGTTCCCTTACCCACAGGTTTAGTTGTAAAAGATGGCTCAAAAATTCTAGCTTGCACTTCCGGCGGCATACCTAAAGCATTATCTTCGATACAAATTGTCACTGTTTGTTGCTGCTCATCAACCGATGTAGTAATCGTGATCGTGTATTGACAAGGGGCTATCTTCTGTTTTGAGGCGTTTTGATGCAGGTCATCAAAGGCATCAATAGCATTAGCAATAATATTCATAAACACTTGATTCAGTTGTCCGGGATAGCAAGTAATTGGGGGTAACTCACTGTATTTTGTAACAACTTCGATTTTAGGGCGATCGCCTTGGTCTTTAAGGCGATGTTTTAATAGCATAATCGTACTATCCAGTCCTTCATGAATTTGAAACTTGATCTTAGATGAAATATCGGCACGAGCAAAAGTTCTCAAAGATAGGCTGATGTCTTTGAGACGATCAATTCCCTGGTGCATTGATAAGAGAAGTTTTGGTAAATCCTCAACTAGATACTCTAAGTCAATTTCTTCCATCAGTTCTTCTAGTTCGGGATCAGGCTCTGATAACTTGTGCTGTTGCAGATTCACCAAACGAAAAAGATCATTTACATATTGCTCAATATAAGTGCAGTTGCCACTAATAAAACCAATTGGGTTATTAATTTCATGACCTATACCCGCAACAAGCTGTCCCAGAGTAGACATTTTCTCACTCTGGATTAATTGCAATTGGGTTTGTTGTAACTGTTGTATAGAATGGGTTAATTCCGCGGTACGTTCTTGCACCCGCTGTTCCAATGTGCGCGTCAGATGGGATATTTTTAGATGTAACTTGAGTCGAGCAATGACTTCTTCTTGTTGAAAAGGTTTGGTAATGTAGTCAACTGCGCCAATTTCCAGTCCTTTCACTTTGTCTGTAGCATCAGACAAGGCAGTCATAAAAATGACAGGAATACTCTGAGTGATATCATTAGCTTTCAGCCTGCGACAAGTTTCAAATCCATCAAGACCTGGCATCATCACATCAAGGAGAATTAAATCGGGATGAGCGTATTCTGTTTGTTCAATCGCTGACTCGCCATCCGTCGCCATCAGTGCTTTCCAACCACATCCCTTAATCGCTTCAGATAGCACCTTCAAATTATTGGGATTATCGTCCACCAATAATATGTGCATTGGTTTCAAAAGAGCTTCAGTGATCATTGATGTGACTCCGTGGTGACAAATTTTTTCAGGAACTTACGGATTTTTGTGGTTTGGAAATTGGCAGTAAGTTTACCCAAGGTAGTCGCAAAAGGAGTGAACTGACTATCTTGTTTAATTAACTCTGTGATCATTGCCTCGATCGCGGGAATATCCCCCATCATTGCTAGATGATATAGTTGTTGCAAAATCTCCTGAGATGGCAAAGTCAACTCACTATTCTGCTCTATTGGCTCATTCTTGGCCGGTAACTGCTGAGATGGAGATGGGGCATAGATCCAGTCCACATTGAGAAGCGATCTCACTGCATTTAATAGTTCATCAACTTGCAAAGGTTTGGGTAAGAATGCTGTTGCGCCAGCCTCTAAACTTCGTTGCTGATTTTCCTCGAACACTCTAGCACTAGAAACAATAATCGGAATCAAACGAGTGTGGGGATTTTCTTGTAATTGCACCATTAGCTCAAAACCATCCATGTTTGGCATCGCTAAATCAAGCACAATCATATCTGGCTGATACTCAGTTGCTACTTGTAGCCCTTGTTTGCCGTCGGTTGCTTCTAAAGTTCGACAGCCAATTTTTTGTAGCAGACTACTCAACAGAGAAAGGTGGTTGCGATCATCATCGACAATCAAAATTTTGGGCGTACGACCCCGAATCCCCATGATTTTCTGATCACTGGCGGCAATAGTTCCCGTATTCCAGTCATGAGACACTGGTACTGGTAGTGTTAAATCCAACCAAAATAGACTACCTTCTCCCAAGCTACTCTGTACTTGAATTTGGCTACCCATTAATGTGGCAATTCTTTGACTGATGGCTAATCCCAAACCTGTACCTTCAGATTTCCGTCCAGCTTCACCTACTTGCTCAAAGGCCAAAAAGATTTTCTCTAATTGGTCTGGTGACATCCCAATACCTGTATCTTCAATCTGGAAGCGAATCTTCTGATAACTTACTTCTTTAGTCTCATTGGTCACTTGAGAAGACTCTTGCTCAATCACATCTACTTTAAATGTGACGCTACCAGTGTCTGTAAATTTGATAGCGTTGCCCAGTAAGTTGATCAAAACTTGCCTTAGCCGCTTTTCATCTACTTGAATGACAACTGCTAGGGAATTGTCCATTAAGATATTAAATCCAATTCCTTTTTGTTCGGCTCGAATACTGCAAATCTCAGTTACACTATGTAAAAAAGTGGGTAAATGTACATTAGTTGTGACTAATTCTAATTTACGAGCTTCAATTTTCGAGAGATCTAGAATGTCATTGATCAGCGTCAGTAGGTGCGACCCGCATTGATAAATAATACTGACTCCCTCTCGATTTTTCTCAGTCAAGTTTGGCGATAGTTCTAATACTTGGGCAAAACCCAGAATGCCATTTAACGGAGTACGTAACTCATGACTCATATTGGCGAGAAACTCGCTCTTGGCCTCGTTAGCAGCATCAGCAGCCTGTTTAGCCTCCAGTAGTTCATGAGTTCGCTCTTCAACTTTGAATTCGAGAGTTTTGGAATAATCTAGGAGTTGAGAGTTGGCAATTTCTAGTTGTCGATTCGCTTCTTCTAACTTCTGTTGTTTATAGGCATTAGTAGTGGCAATGACGCTACTAATGAATGCTGCTAACCCTGGAGTTACTGGAATTAGAATACCGTGCAGAAACATCCCATAACCACCACCCATCAAAGCACCACTGATACCTACAGTTGCCCAAAGAATTTTCCCTCCTGGAATCTGGCGCTGGGTACGCACACTCGCTAAAAACCAACTACCACCAGAACCAATCAAAGACCACACAATAATCCAAAATGACGCTGTAATTCCAGAAATACCGTGGAGGTTGGCTTTGCCGGTTTTTGCACCTTGGACTATTTGATGGGCAATATTGGCATGAATAACCACACCTGGTGTAGGTTTTTGGGCAGAAATCAAAGAGGAACTGAAAGGTGTGCTAAAAAAGTCATTGGTACTAGCAGCCGTTGACCCAATAAATACCATGCGATCGCGCATCATCTTTGCCGGAATTTTGCCTGCTAACACATCTCGCATAGCTACTGTGCGAAATGCCGCTTCTGAACCATACCAGTTGAGCAAAATTTGATAGCCACCAACATCAGCATCAGAATAACCTGCCTCTTGATTTTGGAGTGGTAGATAGATTTGCTTATTCAAGCGAAACTTCTGTTGCTTTTCGTCAACGGATTCTAAGGAGATTTTGTCAACTTCCAGGTACTTGAGGGCGACAAGAGTTGCCAGTCCCGCTTTAACTTTTCCCTCTTGTTTGGCATCAGTCGAGGTAAGTAAGGCACGACGTACATGGCGATCGCCATCTAACACCAAATCTGCTAATCCTACTTGATCCAGTTTTTGCAATTCAGGTGGCGGATTAACACGCTCCCCAGTAATTTTCTCTACGCCAATTAAATTGGGAGTGTTACGAAAGATGTGGACAAGTTGTTCATGTCCTTTACCTTCGGGTAAATCTCGATAGATATCCAAGCCTATGGCGCGGGGTTGTTGCGCTCGGATCTTTTCTAGTAATTGTGCTAGTGATAAATCTGGAATGGGCCATTTACCAACTGATTGGATATCGCGTTCATCAATTGTCACAATAACAATTTCGTCAGCGATGATATTTTGCGAACACCCAATTAGGGCGTGTGCTTCGCACGAACGCTGTCGCATCCATTCATCACGAAGTTTCCACTCCGGCAAATTAAAAAGTCCCAATGACTGCCCAACAATAACTGTGAGAGCGACACTGGGAGTAATAATTAAAACACTGCGAGAGCGTTGGATGAAACCTTGGAATTTACGCCACATAATTTCGCCAGAGGCTTATAACATTGATTCGCATTTGTCAGCCATGACTCCACTAAAATACTTGTCTGAGATTAGGTAATGGGGATTGGGGTCTTCTTAGTTATTAGTCCCCAGTCCCTAGTCCCTAATTAGTAGATGCTACTAAGGTAACTGTTGCAATATCCTTTAAGCTAACGGAGGACAGAAGTTCTTGCCATTGCTTAATCACGGTGACATTTTTAGGTTGGGTAGTATGCAGCCCAGCCATTGTGGCTACACAGTCATACCACACACCATTTTTACCTAAAGCAGTTGCTCGCTTCAGAGCATCTTCCTGCTGCATTGCTGTTGCCAGTTCAGCAGTAGGCTGGATACGCTCAATCCAACCATCAACGTAAGGTGTACTTGGGCTAAGTGTTCCATCCACTTTCAGCGCCAAGAACCATTGATAGTTTTTCCCCACCTCTAAAGCAGGTGCATCCGCTGGTAATTTGACTGCTATTACTCCAGCTTTCCCCGCAACCGGAATGGTCATTTGATACTGTGTATTACCAGTTTCATTTTTGAGGCTAAACACGGCTTCTTCTGCATTAGAAGGAGGAAGGTAGACCAAAATTGTAGGGTGTCCGGAAATCGTTGTGCCATAGAAGCTTTCTGGTAGAAGGGCGATGAGCGCTGCCGGCCCAGTTGCTGCTACAGTCGAAGGATTCAAGTAGTAAGTACCAAGACGGGAAGCGCCTCCAGATGCCTGTTGAGGCGCGCTGTTATCTTTTTTAGGGGTAAAAAGATTGCCACGAGAAGCCCCCCCAGATGCCTGTTGAGGCGCGCTGTTATCTTTTTTGGGAGTAAAGAGATTGCCACGGGATGCGCCTCCGGTTGCTTGTCTAGGCGCACTATTACTTTTATTTGGGGTAAAGATACTGCCGCGAGAAGCACCTCCAGTTGCTTGTTTGGGTGCAGAATTTTTAACCGGCGGAGTAAATGTTATGGCAGATGCACTAGCACATGTACTGCTAACAATCAGAGCAATGATGCTCAATGTAGTTAGATGTCGATGTTTCATTATGTTTGACCTCATCTCATTAAGCAGTGATAGAAAATACATTGATAACCACTGTACAGATAACTCCTGAAAAGCTTCTAAACACTAGTTAAATTAGGGAAGGTTACTAGCATTTATATCCGAATTTGGATGAAAAATCCATAAAATAAGTGTTTTGTTTCATCCGAAATTTCACAGTAATATTACGTAATCAAGACCAGTTCCCTACCAAAACAAAGGCAGACCAAAAAAACGGATCGCGGAAATCAGTTTGGCGAATTAGGTTAATTTGTGCCTGTCGTAGTGCTTCAGCTTTTGTGATTTTGGGCTGCCGTAGTTGGTCATAGAAACGAGTCATGAGCATTTGGGCGGCTTTATCTTTAACTGGCCAAAGTGTGGCAATAGTGGAACGAGCGCCGGATTTCACCGCTAAACCTGCTAATCCCAGAGCAGCACGATCATCTCCACTAGCAGTATCACAGGCACTTAGTACTAATAATTCGATCGCCTTTGATGAGTTTCCACTACGATTTTTCAGGAGTTCGGACAATTCTTTCACATTCACTTGTCCATCCCACGTAAGTAAGAAAGTATCTTCGAGACGAGAACTAAATTGTCCGTGGGTTGCTAGATGGACAACATTAGCCTTATTAGATTTGATCTGATCGGCGAGGGCTTGACTGGTGAATTGCTGGTTGAGTAAGGCTGAAGATGGCACTTTTTGGGCGATTTGCTTCACTTCTGATTCCACTGCTGGTAAAGCACTAAAACCAGCACGAGATTCACTAATCCCACCGACAATCGCATCAATGTGGTTTTGTTGGAATGACCGAGCCGCCATCAGTTGCAATCCTGGTGAGAGCGCCACAGCATACTTTTCAATCAGATATTGCTTACCGTCGTATAAGGCTGCCATAGGAATGTTCCGCAATCGCCCATCTAAGACAAATACCAATGTTTTAGTGTCTTTGAAGGCTTGATCTGCTTCTGCTGGACGAATCAACCAATCATAAATTTGTCGGGATAATTGCTCCCGAACGGTTGAGTCGGAAACTGGGTTGAGAGCAACCAGGAACTTCTCTAGAGTTTGATCAATTTCTGCTTGAGATTTGGCAGTGGCGTAGTAACGTAGTGGTTTTCCGGCTTGAGAGAAAATTACGCCTAGGCGATCGCTTAAAATAATCGGATAAACGACTGTTGCCGTCGGGTCAACTTTGTCAATTTGCTGGGCTTTATCCAAACAAGCTTCCCGGAAAAAGTTATCCAGTTCAGCAACTTGTAGTGATTCAATCAATTCGCGTGCTTGAGTTAATGCTGTCTGGCTAGGTTGGTCATCTAGCAGTAAACTCACTAGTTCCCGATAGACAGGCTCAACACTTTCCCGGAAGGAAAATTGGACATCGGGGTTGACAGCAGCCATATCCCCACGCAATGCCTTTAATGACTTCACTGCTTCGGTATAAGCTGTAATTGCTTGGGGGTGGTTGCCTTGTTGTTTATATAACTTGCCAACCTGCCAGGCTGATTGAGCAATCAAATCATCCGCTTGAATTTCACGGGCAATCTTCAGAGATTTCTCGGCTAGTTCCTGTGCCTGAGACCACTGTTTTTGGCGACTGTAGAGTTGCGCCCACTCATACAGCGCATAGGATTGGGCGCTACTATCCTGAATTTTTTGGGCAGACTGAACAGTGTTCGCCATCAGTTGTGCCAAATCTTGACTAGGTAAAACTTGCTCTGGGTTTTTTAAGCGATTCAATGTGGCAACAAAATTAATTGCTGCACCCAGGGAACTATGACTGGGCGGCAGTTCTGACAACTGTTGTCGTAATTGTGGTGTCAGGGGAATTGCATATTCCAGTTTGCCGTAATCTACTAATAATTTGAATCGAGCTAAACGCGCTTGTAAAGCTTCATTAGGATTTGTAGCTGTGGTTTCGGCATCTTCAAAGTAATTTAGGGCGGCTTCTGGGTCTTGCGAATCAGAAGCAACTTTCCCCAGACTGGCAAGAATAGAACTTAATTGAGTTTTAGCGGCAATTTGCTGGGCTGTGGCTAAACTTTGTTCTAATACTGGCTGACTGTTGCGATCGCCAATGGCGTGTAAAGCTAAACCCAGCGATCGCAACCCACTAACTTTGATTTCGGAATCTGGCATTGCGGCTAACTTCTGCCCTAACGCCTCCAATTGCTGTTTTGAACGACGGTAAAATCCCAAACTTTGTAAGGCTTGTGCTTGGTTGATTTGACTGCCTAAGCTGCCCATTTTATCCCCTGCTTGCTCATAATATTTTTGAGCTTGTCGCCAAATATCTAGGGCAGTTTCCGCTTTGCCAGTACGTAGTTGTAAATTTGCTTGAGTATTCAGTATTTGCGCCCAGATAATCGCATCTATAGAGGGTTGAGAAGTTTGCAAAATTTTTACACTTTGTTCGATAGATTGTTGGGCGACTTCCCATTGGTTGAGTTCTTGTTGTGCCAACGACAGGTAACTTAAACTTAAAGCTTCGTTCCGGCGATCGCCTTGGCTATGGTAATTTTGTACTGCCTTCTGCCACGCGTTCACCGCTTCTGTAAAGTTGCCTGAATGGTAAAGCTGTCGTCCTTGTTCTAGCCAATTTGTAGATTCCGTAGCGGATATATTGAGATTGAGGCTAGAAGGAGAATTTGTTGGTGCTTGTATAGATGCTTGAGCAGGTGTAATAGTAACTGCCAAACACAAACTCAAAAGACTCAGACTGATATATAGCCAACGACGTTTTTTAATTTGGAGATTCATACGTTAGTGACTAATGGGTTCAAAGTTGGTAGAGGAAAATTTGCAGCCTTAGAAATTTCTGGAGTACATTAAATCGACAAATCAGCATTACAGGGAGATGGGGGTGCTTGAGTATTCACATTGCTGATTTGCAAAAATGCAGAGATGTCCTGTCACGCGAATTAGACTCAAGTGTGATAATCGCGTAACTCCTCACATCTTCACTGAGATTTTGCGGTATACCACCGCGTCCTGTGGCGACAAAACTACTACCCTTTGTATTAGAACAACCACTAGCTATCGGCTGCGATGAATCAGTAACATTGGCTGGCAATTCAATTAAACTCATAAATTAGTCGCCTTTTATACCCATATTTTAGTATTCCCAAAATGCTTTGGTTTCTAACTCAACTGACTAGGAAATGATTTGGGAGTTAACTGGGAGGGTAAGGGATTTTAAAGTTTTCCTGTGTAAGTTAGTGGCGATCGCTGAATTTGAGATTGCCAAATGGGTTGTTGATTAAGATAAATCAACCATTTACCATTAGATGAAGATTTATAGACCCATTGATTACCCAAACAAACATTTGATGACATTTGAGAGAGGGAATTTGGTAAGGCTTTATCGTGGTGAATAGCTGCTTTTATCTGTAAGACTTTTTGCAACATTTCTGACTCCAACATCAGATGATGTGCTTTTAAAAGCTCATTGACATAACTTGGTTTCACGGAGCTATTAGCTAAAAAATACCGTTTTTCTAAAGCTTGTAAGTCCACTGAACAAAGATTATCTTTTTTTCGTTCTATTTCAGCATAAAATTCTTGATTCAGTTTATATGTATTCACTCCATACCAATTACGATATAGCTGAGATAACGGTGTATCTTTATCTAACGGGATAATTTTATCTAAGCCTTGTAGTTGAAAAAAAGCTTCAGTATTCAATGCCTGGATCATAGCTTTTGTATAGTCTTTTTCCAGTAATCGCTTTTGCCAGACTACAGGTAAATTATCGATTTTCTCCATCACCCGGATTTGCGATCGCCTGATAATTATATTCACAAGTTGACCAATTAAAGATGGTTCATCCTGGAATGATGTACTGAGTCTCCAAGATGCCTCTAACGATTTCAGCATCTCTTGAGTCTTCCCTTGCTGCTGCTTATCTAAAATGTCAATTACCAACAAACGATGTAAATTGACAATACTTAAATAGCTCGGACTAGGAGCATTAAAATCTCCCTCCTTAATCGATTTATAATCTAATCCCCAGCGAGGTATTTCCTCACTCAATAGTAAGTTACGAATGCTGGTGATCGCAGTTTTATTTTTATTCACATAACTGCGTAAATTGTTGGGTAATTTATTATTAAATTGCGGTGATTTATCATTGAACTGCTCTTGTAATAATTCCGCAACTTCCGAGAATGCCTCATTTTTATTGTCAGGTATTTTTAAATCTTGGTTAGGCATAGTTAAAACATTGAAGCCTAACTGTAAAGCTGCTAATTCCTGAATTTTTTGTGCTGTGCTGTTCTTGACGGCGGAAAACTTGTCAAAGAAACTATACATTTCCGAATTGATTTCCTGTCTTTGTTCTAATAACGAAGGTTTTGCGGCTTCTAGCACAGGATTAATTTTCTGAAAAAATGTATCTACAATTGGATTAAACCCACGTTCTGCACTAAGTACTGCGAAAATATCATATTCAGTAATTCCTAAAACTCCTAATGCTAAATAATACTTTTGTAGGGATTGCAAATATTTACCTTCTTTCGCTAGTTTATCTGCAATTTGTAAAACCTGTGTCTTTTGAGGTTGATCAATTTCTAGAATTTCAGCCTGATACTTTGTCAGGTTTTCAATTTCTTGATTTATAAATGTAGTTTCCTCTGGAATAAGACTTATCTGGAGAGAATCTTGAGGACAAATGAGTAAATCATTGTTATTTAGATTATTTAAATTTTCTAAATCTATAGTTTCCTGTTCGGAAATTTCACAAACGATTGACTTGCGCTGTATAGTGCTAGATTTATTAGGTTTAACTATTCCAATATAACTTTTTTGTTTTTGACTAGGAAACGGAGCTATAACAATAATTCCATTTTGGATATTTTTGATTGGTAATAATTTTAATTTTAACTCAGAAAATGATTCGACTTTACTTAGAGGAAATCCAAAAAGCTTCTCTATATCATCTGTAAACACTTGATTGCGCTCATAATATTTCTGTTGTAGAGAGTTTATAATACTAACCAATACTCTCTGCTGTTTTTCATTTTCTAACTGCTCGGAGATTTTATTTTCATTCTCACTCAATTCCAAGTTTCTAAAGCCGGATGGACATTCAATACCTTGATTCTTTAAAATTTTAGTTGGTAGTTTAGGAATAACTAACTTATTTTGCTCACTTTCGCACAGAGTAGATATTGTGATTTTGTCATTTGTATCCGTTGTGGTTAAAGCAACAAAATTAATATAAGTTCGAGAGCTATTTTGCTGCGGTGCTAATACAGTTATGACAAATTTCTTAGCTTTTTTATCAGTAAATATCTGCCATCCATAACCGGGAATACTATTTTCAAAATTTTCATCTAATCCTAACTGTTGAATTTGAGTTGCGAAAACTCCATTTTCTAAAAAATATGCTTGTTGTACGCGACCAACTGAGCCTAAATTAGATAAAACTTGTTTCTTAAAAGCTAATTCTTGACCAGCCATTTGTTGAAATTGCTGGTTATTGACAGTGTTGGCTTTGACATGAGATGTTGCAGTCAAACAACAAATTAGGCTAATACTCGGCAATAAACTAAGTAAAGATAATTTCATTGATATTTTGGGTATATTATGTTAGCAATAATTATTAATACCAAAGTGAGTAGATAGTCTGGTTTCAAATCTATGAAATAATATATTAATCAAGATTTCCTATCTAAATAGTTGGGATTATTACCCGTTATAGGGTCTTTTAACTACAAAATACATCCCTAACATTACTTAAAATACTTTATCCTGATATATTGAGAGTATTGCTTGCACTAGATAGTCAGCACAAAACACTGCTTTTGTTAACGCGAAGCATCTTTGTAGAGTAGCTATTATTTTATTTGTGCAGCACAAGTGAGAGATGTTTGAACATTGGCTACTTGAGGAGCAATTAATTCGATTTTGCCTTGGGCGTTGCGTCTCCAGGATGTTGCTTGGACAAGAATTTTTGAGGAAGAAAGTGTTTGGGCTGGCAATTGCTTTGTGGTGTGGAATGCAGAGATATCACGTATGTCTGACCAAGTGCGATCGCTCCTAATATCCTGTGTCGGATTTTGCGGTATGCCACCTCTTCCTGTAGCGACAAAACTACTACCGTTGGTATTTGCACATCCACTAGCAATTTGTTGAGATGGATCACTGACATTTGCTGGCAATTCCACTAAACCAGAATTAGGGTCAACACCAACATTATTCACTTCGACTGTACCATTCACCCCAAATTGGGAACTAGCAGTAATATCATTTTCTGGTGTCAGTTGCGGACGATATTCTAAACCGATAATCCCCTGAGTGATGATTTGAATATTTCCACCCTTTCCTTGTACTGCATTCGCAATAATGTCACTATCTTCTAAACCCACAATGATAGGTGCGTTGATATTGATATTACCGCCATTACCCTGACCGCCTGCTGTGGCTGTAATTTTACTGCGATCGCGCATCAGCAGCAAACTTCCTACTTGCAAGTTGATATCACCACCCTGACCAGATTCTGTCTGTGCCTGAATTAAGGCTTGATTTTTTAATTGGATCTGATCTGCGGTGATCTGAAGATTGCCCGCGTTACCAGTACCTTGACTAGTAACACTGACTGTCCCACTATCGCTGAGTGTCAGCTTGGGTGTATTAATACTGACATTACCAGCATTTGCCGTCAGTATATCTGGTAAGCTAAATATTTGGCGTAACTGAGGACTTAAACGCACAGCAGAAGAGTTAATATTACTGTTATTGTTACTACTGCTACCACTAATGGCGATCGCTTCCCTGGCTTTGATTTGTACATTTCCCCCATTACCTTGAAAGAATGCAGATGAACCAATTGCTCCACCATTCAATATTTGTAACTTGCCAGTATCTAATATCAAATCTTGAGTATTTCCAGTTGCAAAGCTAGTTAGACTAATATTGCTATAAAGCCCAGAAGGGCTTTCGCCCATGACTGTGGTATTTTGATTACGAATTATCACCTGACCGCTGGAGCCTCGACCAAATGTCACCGAAGATAAAGAAGCTCCCTCAGAAACTAGTAAATTATTCCCCTCCACTAAAAGATTACCAGCTGTTCCTTTTCCATAAGTGCCAGTGGCAATGGAAGTGACACCAGTGGGATTCAGGCTAGAAAAGCCCGATACTTGCATATCTGTCGCTTTTATGTGAATGTCGCCACTGTTAGCAGATCCAAAAGTTACAGTATTTATTCCTGAACCTTCTTGAAGCGTCAAACGAGGAGTGAAGATACTGATATTGGCGCTGGCTCCCTTCCCCAAGGCTTCCGAGCGAATCCAACTGCGAATTTTAGCATTGGGTGTTGTGCCAATAATTGCGATCGCTTCTGATGCTTTTAAATGAATATCTCCACTGGGAAGACTGCCATAATTTTTGGAGAAAATCAACGAACCATCAGTAAAGTTGATATTTTTGCCCTGAAGTTGAACTGCACCAGAGTTGAACCCACTCACATCTAAGAGCGACTTTTGCGCTAGTTGAATATCAGCAAAACTTTGTCCCTGCTCATACTCCAATTTGTAGCCTTGAGTAGTTGGTACTAAACTAACTAATCCTGCACCACCTAAACTACCTAATGCTATTTGCCCTGTTTCAGCCGTTATGGTAGCGCCATTCAAATTGATATTACCACCCACCAGTGCCAGGGTTTTGCCTGACTGTACTTGCAATTTTGTTGAGCTAGGATTACGAATTAAAGGAGAAAAACTATTGATACTATTTAAGCTATGTCCTGTACCTTGAACTTGTATAGGTGAAGGATAATTCCCCATTTGTAGTCCAATAGGCACACTCATAGTTAACAATGTGTTTGTTTGCGGACTAACTGCACTAAATTCAGTTCCATCAGCAAACTTAATGCTATTGGCAGTTGTCGCTACAAAGGAACCACTAATATTCAAACTGGCGTTTTTACCAAAAATAATCCCCGCAGGGTTGAGTAAAAATAGATTTGCACTAGCGTTAATGCTTCCATCAATGTCAGAAACACTATTGCCAGTGACACGACTAAAAATGTTTTGGATATTGCCACTATAGCTGAAGGTGACAGAGCCGTTGCTGGGAATCGAAAATTGGCTGAAGCTATGAAATAAATTCTTGTCAACAACAGTGCCTCCCGTGATGGTGTAACTATTACTGCCAGTCACAATGGTATTGAGAGTGCCATCAGGTTTGACTTGCGCTTGAACACTACTGTTGCAAATCATAGATAGAAAAATTGCACCAATGAAGCCCAAGTTAGCAAAACTTACTTTCATCAATTCATCTCTAATTTTCTACAGGTAATTTAGTGTTCCCAGATGAGAGTTGTAATACTATGAAGATTTAACTTTTGGGAACTGCTGCACAGCTTAACGATGGCTGAACATTTGTAGAAGATTTAGCTGCAATTAATTCAATTTTGCCTTGGGTATTACGATGCCAAGAAGTGGCTTGGACAAGAGTTTCTGGTGATTTGGGTGTTTGGGCTTGGACTTGTTGTGTTTTGTTGAATGCAGAGATGTCGCGGACATCAGACCAAGCGCGATCGCTCCTAATTTCCTGTGTGGGATTTTGTGGTATCCCACCTCGTCCGGTAGCGACAAAACTACTACTGGGATTAGCGGAACAACCACTCGCTATTTGCTGTGATGGATCAGTCACATTTGCTGGTAGTTTTACTAAACCTGAATTTGGGTCAACACCAATGTTATTAATTTCCACCGTGCCATTGACATTAAATGCGGAACTGGCTGTAATATCATTAGTCAAATCTTCTCTTGGAGTCAGGGTATCGCGGAATTGTAGACCAATAATACCTTGAGTTGTAATGATAATATTGCCACCCTTTCCTTGTACTGCATTGGCAATAATGTCACTATTTTCCAGCCCAACAATCACCGGAGCAT
This sequence comes from Nostoc sp. HK-01, assembly GCA_003990705.1. Lineage (GTDB taxonomy): Bacteria > Cyanobacteriota > Cyanobacteriia > Cyanobacteriales > Nostocaceae > Nostoc_B. The sequence goes on along the minus strand of AP018318.1, from coordinate 3,225,975 downwards.
TAATACTAATATTGCCACCATTGCCACTACCATCTGCTTCGGCGCTAACAAAACCACCGTAACGCATAAGTAGTAAATCTCGTAGTTGCAAGTTGATGTTACCTCCTTCGCCTGCTTTTGTGGAAGCTAAAAGGTTTCCACCATTCTTGAGTGTGAGGGTATTGGCATTAATTTGCAAATTGCCCGCTGTCCCAGAGCCAGTATTTTGAACAAAAATCGTCGCACCATCAGAGACAGTAACAAGTGGGGCGTTAATAGTAGTGTTACCTGCATTAGCGCGGGAAATTTTACTAAAAGCGCCTACAGGTAGAACAGCACTACCAATATAACTGGGGGTTTCTCCAGGTTTCATCCCACTCACATCAATCGATTCTGACGCGTTGATAGTCAGTGAACCTGCATTTCCGAGAATTATGCTCGAAGCCGATACTCTACCACCAGCTTGAACCGATAGCTTACGGGTTTTAATGTCCAAATTCCCGGCATCGCCAACCCCGAATGTTGCAGCAGAAAGTAAACTAAAATAACTACCTTTTGGAGTTCCTTCACCTGTCACCAGAATTGTATCTGCTGTGATATTCACATCGCCGCCCTTACCTGAAGAATAAGGTCTAGCGGCTATATTGGCTCCCGCTGAAATAGATAAATCTTGCGTGGTAATGGAAATATCTCCGCCCTTTCCCTTACCAAAAGAAGCGGTTAATATTTGACTAACGGCTCGAAAAGGTGAAGGATCGCCTAATGCAAAACCATTGACATCCACTGCATCACTATTGATGATAATTTTGCCCCCAGAGGCGGCACTAAATGTGCGGTTGATGATGTAACCACCTTGATCAATATTTAACTTTGGGGTATTGACGATGATATGCCCTGCTGCGGCAGAAGATACTGTGTCATTGACTAAACTGCTAGAACTCGCAAAATTAGGTGACTTACCGATAATATCCAATGATTCTGTAGCATTAACAACAATATTACCAGCAGCTTGATTACTCCGATTTTGGACTAATACCAAAGAACCATCGCGGATACTTACTTGCTTGCCTTGAATATTGACAGATCCGCCATTTCCTCGACTGAGATCGCGTGTAGATGCTAAAGCTCGTTGGGTGAGGGTAATATTGCCGAAACTTGCTGTATTGGGATAACTCAGGGTAAAGCCTTGAGAAGTGGAATTGAGAACAACATTGGCGTTACTGACGCTACCTAGTTCTATTTGTCCTCCTGGTGCCGAGAGTAAGCCTCCATTTAAGGCAATATTCCCACCCACTAATGCTAAGGTTTTGCCAGATTGTAGCTGTAATCCTCTTGTACCGAGGTTGAGTCCAGATATTGATGACGATGCACTGAAGTTAGCATTGTGTCCGGCTCCTTGAACGGTAATCGCGCCTGGATTGCTACCAAGTTGCAAACCTACAGGGGCGCTCATTGTTAATAAGGCTGGCGATGTAGTATCGGTGGCGCTAAACTTTAACCTGTCTGCAAATACTATGCTATTTGCACTAGTACCAACAAAAGAACCCCCAATATTCAATTTAGCATTAGCTCCAAACAAAATCCCCGCAGGATTCAGCAAGAATAAATTAGCACTACCGTTGGCGCTGATTGTGCCATCGATATTCGACACACTCCCACCTGTGACACGGGTGAAGATGTTTTCTACGGTAGTGGAATTATTAAACAGAACAGAATCGCCTGTAGGTATAGAGAATTGGCTAAAGCTATGAAATAAATTATTGCCGACACGAGTGCCGTTGATGATGGTGTAATTACTACTACCACTCACAGCAGTATTAAGAGTGTTGTCAGGTATTACTTGCGCCTGAACACAATTGTTGTAAATTGCAGATATGCAGATTGCACCGAGAAAGTAAAACCCAACAAAAGTTAATTTCATCAACCGATTTCTTGTTTTTTATTACGTGTTTATTGTTCCCAATGCAGTCATACCAATTCACAAAATGATTGAGACAGGGAGATTGACAAAATTTATGTGCATACAGCAATTCTCAATCAGAATTGAACAGTTTACTCAAGTAAGAAAACCCGCGTATCACACTGGACAGAAAGCCGTTTGCTCCTACAAGTTCTTGCATGTGTATCAAGATTTTTGTGAATTGGGATTACGGCGAACTAGTAGGGTACGTAGCGATCGCGAAGTAAGTGCAGACGCGCGGCTTCCCGCAGGGTAGTAATGCGTCGTTCTACTTCGTTGCACTCGCCATGACAATCCCGCATTGATGCAACGCCACTTTTGCTATCAAAATGGCGAATACTGCATAGAAAAGTACAAACCATTTTCTTGGAGAGTTTCTTTTGCACCATCCACTGATATCAGCGGAATTCCCCAATCCAAACGGGCGGAGAAGTTATTACCTTGTTTCCACAACAGCCCTAACCCAGCACCTACTAATGTGCTTGAAGAGGGATTGTTACCTTTGGTATTCCAGCCTTTACCAACATCAATAAAAGGTGCTAGTTGTAGGACTCCTTGGATTTTGTTAGCACGCACAATCGGAAATCGAAATTCTGAGGAAAACAAGATACCGTTATCTGTGAGTAATGTATCCTGGCGATAGCCCCGCACACTTAGCTGTCCACCCAGACCAAATTGCTCTAAAGGTACGAGGGTATCTGCGGCTATTTGTAAATCGCCTCTAGTTAAAAACAGGGTATCTGGTGCGAATTGTTGTACCCACTGTGCTTGTCCCCGCCAACTAAAAAAGCGGCTATCGGGAGCCTCGTTGCTGACATTGGCTCCAAACCAATCGACTCCCAAACTGAATTGCGATCGCGCGGCAAAAACTTGTCTACTGCTGCGTTGGGTATACTCTTGGGTAAAGCGCAAGGCAGAAATATTGGTTTTACCATTATCATCTGCACCAGGCGATAAAGGAAAGCCGCCAATATTATCTAGACCGATTTTTGTTTGACTTTCTTGACGTGAGAAGGATACCCCCACCGCTAATTCTTGGGTTGGCTTTTGCAGTAATGGTTGTCTAAATCCGAATTCGTAAGCGGTGCTATTTGACTGAATATCGAGAACGCTAAATGGTTTTTCAATGACGTTGTTCCAGCCTTGGTTAACACTAAAGGATAAAGCGCCATTGTAAGCATTAACGGGTAATGTGTAACTAGCAGCGATTGTATTACTGCCATCGGTATTGGTATAACCTACACTCAAGGTATCTCCCAAACCCAGTAAATTGGCTTCTTGTACATCTATACCCCGGCGAAAACTACCAACACTGGGCGATCGCCCATTATCTAAGGTGACTGTAGCTGTGAAGGTGTCGGCTTCTTGAACTTCGACACGTAAAATATTCGTTCCGGGAGTTGTACCAGTTTGCAATTCCGCAGAGATGTTTTTAATGCGTGGATCGAGTCGGAGTTGTTGCAGCTTTTCCAGTAAGCGTGGCACATTTAGGGGTTTTCCTGCACCAATGCGGATGCGATCGCGAATGTAGTTGCTATTTAATCGCCGATTCCCGACAATTTGGATTTCTTGTAAACTACCTTCAACCACCTGAATTTTGATCACTCCCGCATCTACTGTTTGCGGTGAAATTAAAGCCCCTGTAGTGACATAGCCTTTATCTGTGTAGAACTTACTGATGGCTTCTTTGACTTGTAATAAGTCTGCAAAGGTTACTTCTCGTCCCACAAAAGGGGCTGTAATTGGGGCAAAATCTTCTGGTTTAAATACTGTACTACCAACAACTTCAATGCGATCAACCCGGAATTTGGCATTAGAATCATCCTCTGTGGGTGTCGCTTCACCAGGTAACTGCACAGGTGGAAGTAATGGCTCTTGGTCTGATGGTTGCGGTAGTGCATCTGAAGGTAAGGAAGGAACAGAAATCTCTTCAATCCTTCCAGATGGTAAGGTCTGAGGATTAGAAGTTTGGGCGATCGCCTGATGATAATTGCACAATACTGCTGCAATAACAAAGCTGAATGTTAAAGGCTTCAGTGGTATTATGCGCGGTTGACAAATTTGTATATGTCTGTGCGTATAATTAATTATCAATTCTGTCTTCACACTTAAATACCCACGCATGAATATTGAGTCATTTTTCTCGGCGCTCGAAGTCGCTGTAGTCCTTGACAAATAGGACTTGCCAACGTAACTAGAAAATTTATTCTGCCAGACTAGTTATCTAGTTAATTCCCGTTATTTTTGACATAACGAGTATAATATCTATCAAAATATTCGCTTTATTTTTTACAATTGCCGACAGTGTAAATACTGTTTTTTATTAATAAGAGACTAAGATTACGGGTGATCACATAAGCTGTTAAGCACCTAGTTTGCAGTTTAGACCGCAGGGGAGCCAGCGCGTTGGGCGGGTTCCCCGACTTGTAGCGACTGGCGTGAGCAGAGGGGCAGAGGAGAGGGTTTAAGTCATTTATTTACAATTTCAATAGTGCAGCTTAAATGCTGATTAGCTTACAAAGAGACAGATGAGAAGAGGGTTTTCCGGTTTCTGCACAGATACACGGAATGATAACTGATATCAGTTCTGCGTCGCAGATTTATCGCAGAAGGCAGCTATGCTGGAGAAAAAGTTTTATTATTCCTGGCATTCAAGCTTTCAAATTGTCCTAACATATCTGACTACCGCTATATTTTCATCGTAACTTTGCAATAGCTTAAAACTTAGCTAATTGTTAACTATGTATTAATCTTAGATTAACCTCTATATTATTAGTAGATAATATTCAGGAACTATTTAACGAATTTACTCTTTAATTGAGATGTTATTAAAATTTATTAATTTAATCAAATATTTATTAATCAATAGTAGAAATTAGGATGTAATTCCAGTATTATTTCTTATGATTAAATCGAAAATCCAAAGTTAGTTAAATTATGATATATGTCCAGGATAATTACTGGAGAAGATTTTGAACTTAGGATTAATGATTATTAAAAAAATATTAACTTCTGCAACAGGCAAATATGAGCAAAGCCAGTGGTAAAACAAGTTTGTTGCAAAAGCAACTATGGCAGCGCGAAAGACGAGCGATCGCATTTTTATCCTGTTTGAACTATCGATCTGGGGAGCTAAATAGTTACCTACAGAGTATTGCCTGTGGAGTTAGTGAATTACTAGAAGTAGATTGGTCAGTTGTGACCGTGTGCCAAAAAGGTTTTGAGCAAGTACTAGCTAGTAGTATTGATATGGGTGAGGGTGAACATGTCTATTCACTACATGGTTTACTCACTGGGACTGTAATCGAAATTGGTCGCCCCTTAGCAGTAGAAGATGCGGTAAAAAATCCTGAGTATGGGCAGATTCCCGAAGGTTACTATGCTTATTTAGGCATACCATTACGGACAGCAGAAGGAAAAGTAATTGGGACTATCTGCTCTTTTCATCGCCAGCAAAGAGAGTTTATAAAAGAAGAAATTCAAGTTGCCGAAGTATTTGCAGAACGGGCAGCTACAGCCATTGATAATTATTATCTCTACCAACAACAGTGCAAATTTAATCAAGTTTTAGAGTCTGAAGTAGAAAAACGCACTGCCGAACTGCGGACAGCCCAAGCCAAGCTGGTAGAACAAGAACGACTCGCGGCTATTGGCGAGTTTGCAGCCATGATTGTCCATGAAATTCGGAATCCCTTGACGACAATGATCATGGGATTAAACTACTTCAAAAAAACTATATTAAACTCAGCAGCTAAAGAGCGATTATCGTTAGCACTGAGCGAAGCTACACGGTTAGAAAATCTGCTGAGTGAAATTTTGCTTTATGCTAAACCCCAAGTGTTGCAACTGGGTGAATTAGATGTGAATGAGTTTATTCAGGAATTGCAGCAATTAATTAGAGAAATGCCAGAAGCACTCTCACACAAAATTGAATTTATCCCCAGTCCACATCCAGTCAAAATTTTAGGAGATAAAGATAAGCTCAAACAAGTATTTATCAATGTTGTGCGTAATGCTTGTGAAGCAGTTGCTTCAGGAGATGTGATTATTTGGGAAGTGAAAAATTCATCTCCAGGTCAAGTTTGCATCAATGTTTGTAATGGCGGTGAGCCAATTCCTTCAGAAATTCTCTCTAAACTCACTCAGCCATTCTTCTCAACAAAATCTGCTGGTACTGGACTGGGGCTGGCGATTACGAAACGCATTGTCAATGCTCATGGTGGAGAATTTTCTATTTCTTCTGATGCTGCATCAGGTACGACTGTCACAGTACAATTACCAGTGGTGACTGTGCGGAAATAGGGAATGAGAATGGGTGTAAGGGTGTCAGGGAAAAAATTAATAATTAAATAAACAGACTTAAAATACAAGATTACACCAAGCCCTCCCAAGAGTTTCCGATTTAGAAGTGTAAGATGTTGAGGTGACGACAATTGGTGCAACGACCAGAACTCCGGCAAACTTCGTCGATGCGTTCAATTCAGCGGGTACTAGAGAGTTTAGGCAATTACCGCTGGATTTCATTGGGAGCTTTGATCAGTGTCTTATTATTGACAGTGGCAAATGCTGTAACTCCGCAATTATTTCGTTGGGGAATTGATCAAGGGATTGCGCCGCGAAACTTACAGATAGTGCTTTACAGTGCGGCTTGGATGGTAGTAGCGGCGATCGCCCGCGGTTTGTTTAACTTTGGTCAAAGCTATTTGGCAGAAGCCGCTTCTCAAGGTGTCGCTTATGATTTACGCAACAAAATTTTCAGCAAAATTCAAAATCTCAGTTTTAGCTATCATGACCAATCGCAAACCTCCCAATTGTTAACCCGTGTGACTAGTGACATTGAGCTAATCCGCACATTTGTCGGTACTAGCTTGATTCAGGTGATTGGGGGATTGGTGACATTGGTAGCCATTGCGGTAATCTTGCTCGTGATGAATTGGCAACTCGCTTTAATTACACTATCGGTAGTACCGATATCAGCATGGTTGATGGCACAATTCATTGGTCAGAATAACCAACTGTTTGGACAAATACAACAGCAATTGGGGAATTTAAATGCTGTTTTACAAGAGAATTTGCTAGGGATACGTGTAGTTAAAGCCTTTGTGCGGGAGTCCGCCGAAAAGTCGCGTTACACCACCTTGAACGATGGCCTCGTCACAGCAAATATGCAGACGATTCGTGCTATCCGTAATACCTTTCCTTTTATCTTTTTGCTGAGTAACTTGGTAACGCTGGCAGTGTTTGGCTATGGGGGAAGCCAGGTAATTGGCAATAGCTTTTCTATTGGGGAATTGGTGGCGTTTAATTCTTACTTAGTGTTAATTTTTCAACCTATTTTATTAATTGGTTTTGCCGCCCCAGCGATCGCCCAAGCCGCAGCCTCGGCGACACGAGTATTTGAAGTAGTAGATGCCGCAGTTGAAATCCGCGATCGCCCTCATGCCCAACAATTTGAAATTTGTGGCGGCAGAATTACCTTTGAAAACGTCTCCTTTCGCTATCCGGGAGCCACAACCGAAGCGCTGAAAAATGTTTCCTTTGAAACCAAGCCCAAAGAATTAATTGCTGTTCTGGGCATGACAGGTTCCGGCAAAAGCACAGTTATGAACTTGATTCCCCGCTTTTATGATGTAACTGGGGGAGCCATCCGTATTGACGGGCGGGATGTGCGGGATTTTACCCTGCAAAGTTTGCGATCGCATATCGGCATTGTCTTTCAAGAAACAACTTTATTCTCTGGCACTATCCGCGAAAATATCGCCTACGCCAAACCCAAAGCCACCTTAGAACAGGTAATAGAGGTAGCAAAAACTGCCCAGATTCATGATTTTATTATTAGCTTGCCCGATGGCTACGAAACAATTGTCGGTGAGCGCGGTGTTGGCTTATCTGGCGGACAAAAACAACGGATAGCGATCGCCCGTACCTTGCTCACCGATTACAGTATTCTGATTTTGGATGATAGTACCTCTGCGGTAGATGCGAAAACCGCCGCCCAGATTCAAGCTGAACTAGATAATTTAATGCAGCAAAAAGCTTGTGTCACCTTTGTAGTAGCGCAACGCATTAGTACAGTCAAAAATGCCGATCGCATTTTGTTGATAGATAAAGGTTTATTAGTAGCCCAAGGAACCCATGAAGAATTGATGCAAACCAGCCCACTTTATGGCGCAATTTTGGAATCTCAAATCAAGCAGACAGAACAAATAACGTAGTCATTCGCCCTTACCCTGGGAAAGGAGTGCGTTGCTTGCCATCTACAACTCTCGTGCCAAAATCAAATATGATTTCCGCAGCACATTTATGAGATGATTTGAAAGGTTTTGTCAACGTAAAACAAACAATAATTGCGACAAATAATTAATTCCTAGCCAGCCGCAGACAACAATTTCCTATCTCCAACCTATAATCTAAAATCCTAAATTCTTATGAGAGCTACAGGCCCGATTGTTGCATCCGAGCAACTGGCAACTCAGCAACTCTCAACCTTACGGCGCTTTTTACAATATCTGCGTCCCTATCGTAAAGAAATTCCGATTGCCTTGACATTAGTACTAATTGGTGCATCAACGCAGGCGATCGGGCCGTTCTTACTGGGTTGGTCTATTGACCATCTCATTGCCAAAGGTAATTTACCGGGGTTGTTGCTGTTGTTAGGATTACTAGCACTAATCTATGTACTGGGTATTTCGGCAACCCGTGGTCAAATTGTTCGCGTCGGCTGGATTATGCAGCGATTGTTGGCACAACTGCGACAAGATATTTTTCTGAAAATTCAGAGTTTACCACTCAGCTTTTTTGACCGCAGTGAAGCCGGCGATTTAATGAGTCGCTTATTGAATGATGTTAATACCGTAAATCAGGCATTTGGTCAAACCGTCGCCCAAATGTTGGGTAACGTTTTCAGTTTGGTGGGTATTGTTATTGCGATGCTGACAATTAATTTGCAACTCGGCTTGTTGAGCAACCTAGTTGTGCCACTGATGATTTTTACTACTAGTTTATTTTCCCGGTGGGCGAGAGCCAGATTTCGCGTTACACGCCAAACAATTGGCGACCTTTCCGCCAAGTTAGAAGAAGATATTAGCAGTGTGCGCGAAGCCCAAGCATTTAATCGTGTACAAGTCAATATTCAAGAATTCGATATTCTCAACGCTGCTAATCGAGATGCGAATGTTGAAGCGGTGGCTATTACGGCGGCCTTTTTACCGTCGATTGATTTTCTCAATACCCTCGCAACCGCAGGTGTACTAGCATTTGGTGGTTATCTCGCCGTCACCGGAGCCGCCACAGTTGGTGTCGTCACATCGTTTTTACTGTACGTCCAGCAATTTTTTCGCCCCATCCAAATTCTCAGCCAGTTTTACACCCAAGCTCAATCAGCCTTTGCCGGATTAGAGCGAATTTTTCTGCTGTTAGATGAACCAGCCAAACTCCAAGATGCGCCAGATGCAGCAGAAATGCCCGCTATTCAAGGCGAGGTGAGATTTGAGAATGTCACCTTTGGCTATAACCCAGAGCAACTGGTTCTCAAAGGAGTGAATTTACACGCTAGTCCTGGGCAAATGATTGCACTAGTAGGGTCAACAGGCTCAGGTAAGACGACTATTATTAACCTAATATTGCGTTTTTACGATGTGTCTGGTGGTGCAGTCAAAATAGATAACATTGATGTGCGGAGTGTGACGCAAGCTAGTTTGCGCCGTCAAATTGGCATTGTTTTACAAGATAATATTTTGTTCAGTGGGACTGTCGCCGAAAATATTGCCTTTGGCGCTCCTTACGCCAGCCAAGCCGATATAGAAAGTGCGGCTCAATTGGCAAATGTGCATGAGTTCATTACCTCACTACCACAAGGTTACGCCACCCAATTAGGTGAAAGAGGTGCGCCCCTGAGTCAAGGACAGCGCCAACTAATTAGTATTGCCCGTGCGGTGTTGATTAATCCACGAATTTTGATTTTAGATGAAGCAACTAGTAGTATTGATACTCGTACAGAAACACTAGTGCAGAGTGCGATCGCTCGTTTGTTAAAAAATCGCACCAGCTTTGTCATTGCTCACCGTCTCAGCACCGTGACTCAGGCTGATCAGGTGTTAGTCATTCAACAAGGACAAATAGTCGAACAAGGAACTCATACAGAACTCATAGAACAACAAGGAGTCTATGCCAATCTTTATAGCCTTCAATTAGGAGCAAATAATTCCTAGTTTTTGGCAATGGAATAATATCAAGTCCGGCTAAATGCTTGTCATTACGAGCGCAGCGAAGTAATCGCAGAGTCCAGGCGATCGCGTCGTTCCACTTCGTTGCAATCACGGCGGACATATCACAAGTAATTTACCGGACATGATATGACCCAGAGAAAAGCAGATATTAGACCACTGATAACTGTTAATGTTATGTCTGGAAACTGTTACTCAACTTTTTTTATGCCTCTTAAAGTCTACGGCATTCCTAATTGCGGTACTTGTAAAAAAGCTCTAACTTGGCTGCAAAATAACCAAATTGACTATGAGTTTATCAATACTAAAGATAATCCACCTACCCGTGAGCAAATCCAAAATTGGGTAAAATCTCTGGGTTATGCTCCCATGCGAAATACCTCTGGGCAATCTTACCGCGCTTTAGGCGAAGAAAAAAAGACTTGGACTGAACAACAATGGATTGACGCATTTGCATTTGATGCAATGCTGCTCAAACGTCCGCTTTTTGTTAAAGATGGAACAGCCATTTTGACTGGTTTTAGAGATGAGGCATTGGTTCGAGAAAAATTAGTTTCAATCCCTAATAGGGATTAGTTGAAATTGCAATTAGGAGCAAATCAAACTCAAAACCCCGAACAACCTGTTTCAATCCCTAATAGGGATTAGTTGAAATTGCAATGATTTTTTCTTGGTGTGTTTAGCAATATCTCTCAGTGTTTCAATCCCTAATAGGGATTAGTTGAAATTGCAATCCGATGTCGTCAGCGTCGGGCGCAATCTCATTTTAGATATTGTTTCAATCCCTAATAGGGATTAGTTGAAATTGCAATCATAACTACTTGGAGCGATCGCCTTCCAATTGCTGTTTCAATCCCTAATAGGGATTAGTTGAAATTGCAATATACAATGTACATTCGACATATCCTGATGTTTTTCGTTTCAATCCCTAATAGGGATTAGTTGAAATTGCAAGTAATTATTCATATAAAAATATTAGGAACGGCTGTTTCAATCCCTAATAGGGATTAGTTGAAATTGCAATGCAGGAACCAGAAAAGCTGACTATATTTAGTTTTCAAGGTTCGATTTCGCGGATGGGCTGATTTTAACACAAGTAAAAGTCAGTTGATTGAAAGAAAATAGCTGAAATATTTACTGTGCAAGGCACGCGGCGGGTTTTAATTAAATTTTTCTGCAAAAGCTTGTACTAAAAGGAATACAGCGATTTTGCTTGAACCTTGATTTTCTACACCCACCCATCCGCGCCGCCAGCAGAGAAAATACTAAAATTCTTTGTGTTGATAAGCTAAGTAAATAGCCTCTAGAAATATATCAGGAGGGACTTCTGGCAATTGATCTAAGTTAATAATAGCTGCAACTTGTTGAGTTAACTTAGAAGCAAGAGCAACTCTTGATTTGGCTGCCATTGCGCCGCGTCGCTGCAAATATTCCCGAATTATGGCAAAATCATCTGGTAGTAGTTGAGATAAATCGGCAATGCTGAGTAATTCTGTATAAAGCGACTTAGCTTGTTCAGAAATTGTGAAAGTTGCTGAGGCGATCGCTCTTTCTGCCTCAATCACAATTGTACCAGCCGCCCAATCACCCAGACGCTTTTCCCGGTGACTAAACATAATTAAAAAAGATCCCAGAAATAAAAATTCGTCTAAAGGGCGCAATAAGGCACGTAAAGTTGCTTGGGCTAACCCAACAGGTCTACCATCATCTCGCACAACGCGAATTTTAGCAAAGCGTTTTCCTGGGGTTTGTCCTTGCCAAATAGTTTCAAAAAATACAAAATAACCAACGTAAATTCCGAACAGAAGTAAAAAAGTAATGGCGATTAACCAAAGTCCCACTTGTGAACCAATAGTATCTTGATCCTGCAAAATATCGGCTAACTGACCAGATATAGAAATCCAGGTATAGATACACACTAATAAAATTACAGCCAATACGAAATAGTCAATTAGTAAAGCCCAAGCACGGTTTCCTATACCAGCGAGGGTAAATTCTAGTTCGACACTTTCGGGTGTGCGGAATTTAACGCGGTTAAAAAACTGCATAATAATATTTGTACTAGTCTTTAAATTTCATGGTCGCGTAACTGCAAGCCTAACCCTTCACGGCGACTGCGGAGGTCGTAATAAATCACTGCTTTGACTGTTTGCCAAAACGGTACAATTGCAGCACTGCCAGCAAAACTTAAAGCCAAAATTAACACAGAATAAACTAGAGTAAAAAATCCTAAATCTTCTCCAATCAAGGAGCCAAGAACCAACTGAACAATTCCCGAAACAATTTGAAATGCTATTTGAATTGGTATTGTAATCAAAAAAGCCACAAAGGAAATAAACATAATCCGCCAAACATAACCTTGGGTTAACTCCCAACTGCGGCTAATGGTTGATGTCGCATCAATATTCTCTTCGATAGCTAAGGGTACATCCACTAAATAAAACCGCGTTAACAGCCATAAAACTCCGATAAAAGCTGCAATACCTACAACAAGAGCTATCGCAATCAATAAAACAATACTAGCAGGATTTCCCTGTTGACCAACTCCCCCAACCAAGGCTGCTGATAAAACACCAAACAACGCAAATAAAATCACCATCCCAACAACAACACCTATACCTACCAGAAACATTAACAGCATCATCAGCAAAAATTGCCACTTCCGAGAATTGACAAAGCGCTCACCTGATGAGATAGTTTCAGGCTGATTAACTAATTCACCAAAAGCCAAACGCGAAATCAGCGAAATGAGAGCGTAACACTTTGCCCATCCATATACAGGTATGAATAACCATATATATGCTCTCAATGCCAGTAAAAAATAATCCTTAAGATGAGAACGATACAAGCGGATTCCTGCGCTGACAACATTCCCCACGCTGAGTGGTTGTATGGGTGTGGGAGAACCAAGGTTTCCAGACATGATGCCAAATTTCCCTGAAAGTACAGTTGTGAATTTGTGGCTATCTTAAGGTAGGTTAGAGCAATTCGTAATTCGTAATTCGTAATTCGTAATTAAGAAATGTAGAATTTATCGATGTTTCAGGCTGCGTTGGTGACTAAATTTTAGAAAATGAATCTTAATTGCTAACCTAAAATCTAACAATCCTAAATGATTTAACGCCCTGTGCAACTTTTGCTCAAACTTAACCCCCAACCCCTTCCCTAAGAGGGAAGGGGAGCAAGAGTCAAAGCCTCTCTCCTCCCAGGCTCCGTATACACACAAGTCTGATCAACCTTGCCCCATAAAGTTTTGATCCCCCCTAACCCCCCTTAAAAAAGGGGGAACAAGAATCAAAGTCCCCCTTTTGAAGGGGGATTTAGGGGGATCAAACCACATGTTGCACCCAGCACAAAGATGTGTGTACACCGTAGCTCCTCCCAGGGGAGAGGTTTGGAGAGGGGGGTTGTTGCACATCACGTTATTTACAAATTACTCCCCTACTTTATGAACATTCAACGTTGGATTGCCCGCAGAGAACCAAATTGGCAGCGTTTAGATACCTTATTAAAGCAAGTAGAAAAAAAGGGGCTGAAATCAGTCCGCGCCCAGGAAATTAGAGAATTAGCCAGTTTATATCGTTCTGTTGCAGCTGATTTAGCCCGCGCCCGCACACAACAAATTGGTCAAACTTTAATCCAAAGTTTGCAAAATTTAACAACTCGTGGTTACACGCACATTTACCAAGGTTCGCGCCGACAAGAATGGCGGGCGGCGCTGGAATTTTACCGTTGGGGTTTACCATCTGTAGTGCAGCAAACATTTATCTACATTGCCACAGCTACAGGTTTATTTTTGCTAGGGGCATTGGTGGCTTGGTGGTATGCTTGGCAAGACCCAACATTTATGTCTCTTGTAGTACCACAACACTTAATTTCTCAGGTACGGGATGAGCATAAATTATGGATGGGATCGATTGTGGGAGTTGAACCGTTAGCATCCAGCAGCATCATGATTAATAATCTTTCGGTGTCTTTTGGTGCGGTTGCTGGTGGAATCTCTGCGGGAGCATACACAACTTATTTAATGGTATTCAATGGTTTATTAATTGGCGCTGTTGGTACTTTAGTCGGTCAAAATAATTTAGCTTATCCTTTTTGGGCTTTTGTTTTTCCCCACGGTGCTTTAGAATTACCCGCAATCTTTTTTGCTGGTGGTGCAGGTTTATTATTAGCCAGAGCAATTTTATTTCCTGGTAAATATCGCCGTGGTGATGCGTTAAAGTTTTATGGTTCCCAAGCAGCACAATTAGTTTTTGGGATTGTACCTATGTTAATTATTGCTGGTACAATAGAAGGCTTTTTTTCGCCTAATCCCAATGTACCAAACCCAATTAAATATCTTGTGGGACTAGGATTATTTATATTTTTGGTGTTGTATTGTAACCGCAAACGTCGTTAGTCAATTTCAGCCTAGGCGAATGAATTCGCGGCTATACAAACAAAGTCCGCATAAGCGGACTGGGTAAAATCAAGGATTTGATTAAAATGTTTCCACCCAAGGCCGTAATTCAATTTCCCATGTCCAAGCACTGCGGGGTTGACGGAGAATGTTGAGGTAAGTTTGAGCGATCGCATCTGGATCTAGTAAACTATCAGGTTTATCGGTGGCTTCTTGTCGTATGTCTGAACGAATCCCACCATCAATAATAAAGTGCGCTACATGTACATTCTGCGGTGCTAGTTCCCGCGCGATGCTTTGAACTAAACCCCGCAAAGCAAATTTCCCCATAGCAAAGGGCGCAGAACGCGGATAACCTTTGACACTAGCCGACGCACCTGTAAAGAAAATTGACCCTTCTCCTAATTTCAGCATCCGTTTCGCGGCGGCTTGCGCTACCAAAAAGCCACCATAAGCAGTAATTTCCAGAGATTTTGCCACCTCACTAGGGTCAAGGTCAATCAACTTACCTGTAACTCGAAAACTCGGATTATAAACTACAACAGTTGGCGCTCCTAACTTTTGTTCTACATTGTTGAATAGTTGGTTGACATCGTTTGGTTGAGAAGCATCACAGGCAAAACTAACTGCGCCAATCTCTTGAGACAATGTACTCAGCTTATCAATGCGTCGTGCGGCTAAAGCAACGCTCATCCCTTCAGCAGCGAACAAACGTGCGAGGGATGCACTTAGTCCATTACCAGCACCAACAATTAATGCAGTGGTTGTCATTGAGTTTATTTCTCCAATTCAGATTGCAAGTTTAATTTACTAGTTTTTATCTTGCTAATTCAGCTAATTTCGGCATAATTTCATACTTTTCTGTAAGCCCAGATTTCAAACTTTGCTGGAGAAGATATAATTTTATCTAACGAACCATAATGATTGAGACAAAATTCTTTAAATTCGTTGATAGCCAAATGATATTTATCATCTGACAATCCCCAACATAAACCGTAGGCTCGTGATTGAAAAAAATTGATTAAATCATCAATTGTGTTGCTGACTAACCATTCTTTAGCTACTAAATAATTAGCAATGTAACCTTTTTGATGTAAATATTCTTGTACATCTATTGCGTGTATTGGTTGAGAAATCGGCTTTGATTCTTCATACTTAGATAGGATGCTTCGGAAATAGCTTTCAAATTCTCTTCTAGCTGGTGGAGTAATCCATTGACAATTGAGATAAAAACCTCCTGGCTTCAGCACTCGCTCAATTTCATCTAAAAATGCTCTCCAATCAGCAACCGTGTGGAGTATATGAACAGTTAACACAACATCAAAACTGTTATCTGAAAATGGTAATTGTGACGCATCTGCTTGAATGAGGCGCAAATTTTCAGGAGTACCATTTAATTTTTGACGACACTGATTTAGCATTTCTTCAGAGACATCAATTCCTGTTACAGAATAGCCTCGTTTGACGAGAGGTATAACATTTAATCCTGTGCCGACACCAGGCTCTAAAAAAGATGTCTCAGGTGCGGCACAAACAAGTTGAAGAATAAAGTCCGCTACTTCTTCTGCTATTAATTCTGATAACCAACGTGTTTGGTCATAGATTGGTGCAATATTGTCGTAGTAGTTGGACTTTTTCATCTTTCAACCTCTCCCTTGCTTCTTTGCAAGTCTAATGATGAGTCTTTGGCTGCACAAGATATTACACCCCATGTTGCTTAAACCATGCTTGGAGTTTTTGCCAGCCTTCTTTAGCTTCTTGCTCGCGGTAAGATGGGCGATAATCTGCAAAAAAGGCGTGGGGTGCATCTGGGTAGACGATAATTTCCGATTTGCTGCTGCTGGATTTGAGGCGATCGCGCATTTGTTCTACTGTATCTACAGGTATGCCTGTATCTTTACCGCCGTAGAGTCCCAAGACAGGTACTTTTAATGTGGAAGCAATATCAACGGGATGTTTGGGTGTGAGTTCACTAGCATTACCCACAAGTCTGCCATACCATGCTACACCTGCTTTGACTTGGGGATTATGTGCAGCATATAGCCATGTGATCCTACCACCCCAGCAAAAGCCTGTAATTCCAATTCGCTTGGTATTTCCCTTAGCTGATTTTACTGCCCAGTTGACTGTTGCATCTAGGTCGGATAGTACTTGTGCATCGGGGACTTTCGCTACTATCTGACGGATTTCGTCTATGTTACTTAATTTTGACACATCACCTTGACGCACAAATAATTCTGGTGCGATCGCTAAATACCCCAATTTGGCAAAGCGACGACAAACATCTTGAATATGCTCATGTACACCAAAAATTTCTTGAATTACCAAAACCACGGGAAAATTGCTTCCAGTCGCAGGTACGGCTCTATAAGCTGGGATTTCACCATCTTTAACCGGAATTTTCACCGCACCCGCAGTTAAGCCCTTGCTATCGGTGGTAATTACTTTAGCAAATACAGGCTGTACCGCTAAAACAAAGCCTGTCGTCAGAGTGGCTGTGGTGATAAATTGGCGACGTGATATTTCTTTCATCATCTTTATATCTGGTTTTGGTCTGATGTTTTGTGGTGTAAAGTGACCTAACAGACTGGTGATAGTTAGATTTACTAACAATCATTATTACTAAGTATTACATATCTAGCAGTTCTATTTAATAAAAGAGGCAAGGAAGACATGTTGAGAGTAATGTTGTGTTTTCCCAAAGGATATGTAATACTCTTGATATTCTACGGTAATTCTATAGGTTTATCGTACTTTAAGTTTAAGTAAACTTCTGTTTGCTTGAACTTTAAGGTGCAATTTAAACTGCCATACAAGGAAAAATTTCATGAGTAACTTACAACTTTACTTCGCTAAAGCCTCTACCTTTTCTCAAAGAACCCGCGTGGTTTTGCTAGAAAAGAAAATTGACTTTACGCCAATTGAAATTGACTTACAGAACAAACCATCAGATTTTACGCAGGTTTCGCGCTATGGTAAGGTTCCCGCAATCAAGCATGGGGATGTAGAAATTTATGAATCTGCGGTGATTAATGAATATCTAGAAGAAGTCTTTCCAGAGCCAGCTTTGTTACCTCATGATCCTACGACAAAAGCGATCGCGCGGATTTGGATTGATTACGCCAATACTCGTTTTGTCCCGGCGTTTAACAAATTCTTGCGTGGTAAAGATGCTCAAGAACAAGAACAAGGGCGCAAAGAATTTATCGAAGCGCTTTTGTATATTGAGCAAGAAGGATTAGGTAAGTTTTCTGGTAATGGCCCTTACTGGTTTGGCGAACAGTTTAGTTTAGTGGATATCAGCTTTTATCCTTGGTTTGAGCGTTTACCTGTCCTCGAACACTTCCGTAAGTTTACATTACCAGCAGAAACACCCCGCTTGCTGCAATGGTGGAATGCAGTAGAAAGTCGTGAGTCTGTTCAAGCAGTAGCAAATCCTGTCAGTTTCTATTTAGAAAGATTTGCCAAAGTGCTTGGCGAACCGAATGGTGTTGCAGTTGCTCAAAAATAGTAGGACTTACGCATAAAAACGAAAAATCAAGAGTTGGGGAGAGGGTGTAGGGGTGTATGTATCTAAAACCCTTACACCCAGTCTCCACAGAAAATCTTTATGCGTAAGTCCCATCTATATTTCTTTACTCTAGGGTTTCAAATTTGCGGTTACGGTTATTTGGGAAGTAGTAATTACTACTTCCCAATTTTATGAAATTAATTATGAGCTTAATACAAAGAAGCCAAAACCTGATCAACGGCGGCGCGGAATGCGGTGGCTGCACCAGCACTCATATCACGCGGCGCACAGACGCGATTTCTGACGTAGGCAAGAGCGATCGCACCTACAGCTGATATTGTTGTTTCTATACTATTTTTGCCACCAGTGCGACCTCCTGGTAAGGGTGCGCTATCACCATGAATCAGGTATTCTGCCAACAGTCTTAAATGCAAGTCTACTGCTTCTTTGACTGTGGTAATATCACCGTCTACAGCGAGTGCTTGCACACCAGAATTTTTGATAATATCTGCGATCGCAACTTCATGGTTATCGCTGAGTCTTTCTGCTGCTTCGGCGCGATATTGAATAGCATTACTATCTGCTGTATTTAAAGGTAAGGCGTTTCCTGTTGGTTCTATACCAAACCTCCGGCGCAGCAGTAAATTATTAGTGGTGTCGTCTGATTTGACTCGATGATAGGCAGGACGTTCATTCAACGCTGCAAACCAAGCATTAATTCGAGGGAAGCGGGGGTTTCCTTTGATTTGATAGCCCCGATACACAGGTAAATTCGCCGCCAGTCTATCTAGATGGGGGCTATACATAATATCAACTAAGCTAAAGGTTGATAAAAAGTAGGGGCCTGGATATTTGCCCAAAGTTTGCTCCAACTCGTCTAGACTGGCTTCAAAGGTAGCTTGCAAGTTAGCTAACTCATCCGCATCGGTCGGAGTTTCCCGCAAGAACTTATAAGCAAGATTGCGAAAACCATTAGTCTCTGCGTCTTCCACCCACTGTCTAGCTACAGCGTTTTCTTCTGGGTCTTCAGGAAGTAGTGACGGACTAGGAAATCTGGCTTCTAAAGCTAAGAGAATATCTTTGGATTCGTAGACTAATTGACCTTCGATTTTGGCTGCTGGGACAAGGGTTGTGGGAACTAAATCGGTATACCATTTGGGTTTATTGCTTAAGTCAATAAACTCTGTTTCAAAGGGAATTTGTTTTTCTTCTAAAGCAAACCACACTCTTTCACAAAAAGGACACCAAGAGTTTGTATCGCGGTAAAGCAATACGGGTGGTGTGGTGTCTGGTGGTAGTTTATGCAGACTGCTAGGAATAGGTGCAGTAGATGGAGACTGTCCTGGTCGCCGTACCCGCCGCGCCGGGGTGTGTTTTTGAGCAATTTCCGATAACTGTTCCCAGGTAGATGCTGTAGTTGGAGTGGTCATATTTTTGTAATTTCCAATAATGTTGCGGAATTGATTACCATCCCTGTTGTGTGGGACGGATGAGAATTTCATTTACATTCACCCGTGGCGGTTGAGTCACTGCATAGACAATAGCTGCGGCTATATCTTCGCTTTCTAGTGGGGTGACTGTTTTACGTCGTTCTTCACTACGTTCTTTAGCGATGGGGTCGTCAATCAAGTCGTTGATTTCTGTATCAACTAAACCGGGTTCGATGATAGTGACGCGGATGTTATGTTGGTAAACTTCTTGACGCAGTGCTTCCGAAAAACCATTGACACCCCATTTTGTGGCGTTGTAGATTCCAATCCCAGCTCTAGCTGTACGACCCGCCACTGAAGAGATGTTAACGATATGTCCAGAATTTTGTGCTTTCAAAATTGGCAAAACGGAGTGTGTCGCATACAGCACGCCTAAAACATTGATATCAATCATCCGTCGCCAATTTGCTGTGTTACCGCCGTCAATCTCGCCGATAACAGCAATTCCCGCATTGTTGACTAAGATATCAACTCTTCCCCAGGCGGCGATCGCTTTATCTACCAAATTTTTGACTTGGGCTTCATCGGTAACATCTGTGACTATCGGTAATACTTTACCGCCATTCTCCGTAATCTTTTGCGCTACTGTATCTAGTCGGTCAGAACGCCTTGCTGCAATCACTACTTGCGCTCCTTCTGCGGCTAAGGCGATCGCAGTTGCTTCACCTATCCCCGCAGAAGCTCCAGTAACAATTGCTACTTTTCCTTCTAATTTACCTGTCATATATTTATCCCAATTAACAGTTCACGGCTACATTGCTCATCAATAAATTGCTGTTTTGCCTTGCTAATAGCTTGATTTTTAGAACAGTTTGTGAGAGATTATTTAAATAATATACGGTTTGTATATCGATTTAAAGTATTTTGCAAAAAATAAATTCTCAAATAGATTTTTTATAAATAGATAAGCTGTATTTATTAAATGTTTTATCGGATTTTGATAAAACTCATCTACCAAAAAGCCGACTTTATAATTTATGGACAATTTTGGCGATAATTTTTTGACTGAAACTAAATAACAAGGATAAATTAATGATTTATATGCTTTTAGAAAGAGAATTATTAGATGAGGAATTATAGTCTATGCGACCAGCTTTAAAATTACCGCTAAAAATTCAGTTACTAATAGAAAAAGAGCAGACTCGACAAGATATTTGGGATGTGTCGAACAAGCCCTAAATTAATAATTGATATGTAGTCTCCATAACCACCACAACAGGTCAGCCAGTTAGTAACCCAGAATTTTTTGAAAGATACAAAACAATTCCCAAATTATTTAATGTGATTGCCGATGCGATCGCCCGTCGAGCAGATAATATTGATGTGCAGTACAATCGTCAGCTTGGTTATCCCACCCAAATTAGCCTTGACTACAGTTTCCAACAGGCTGATGAAGAATTGTACTTGACAATTGAGAATTTTCAAGCACTTTAATTAAATATTAATGCCAATTATTTGCAGAAAAAAGCACAGATAAATATTATGTTTATCTGTGTTTAAACAAGAATTAAGATGCTACAGCAAAATCTGTATACTGCCTCATTTGTGGTTCATGAAACGCTAGTACAATATCATCTTTAGGAACACCTGCACGAACTAGATCCGTTGCAATACCATCTTCCGTCCAATCCTCTTCAATCCAGAATTTGCCATCACGAATCCGAACATAGACTGTTATACCAGAAACGCGATCGCCATTCTGCCAACCGAGATTCATCCAAATATAATTATTCTGTGATTCATCCACAATCAAAAATCTCTCTATATCTGAGTTGGAATGGCGGTTGCTCAGTTCTACATACTCAGTTAAAATTCGCTTAATTAACTTAGGATATTCAGTTAATTTATCCATTGTTGAATCTCCTCGGTTTCTATGTCTACGACAATAATTGGAAGTCTATGCTTATTGAGAATGAGTTGAGTTATATCCTGAATAAAGAAAGTTTTATATGCAACTTTGCTGATAGCAATATATAATTTACGGTCTGGTGCTGTTTCTTCTAGAAGATAACGGTAGATGTCATACTGACCAAGAGCTTCCTTCAAATCTTGTATTTTTGATGTGCCAATAAAGCTTTTTACTTCCACAACCAGCTTTTGTCCATCTCGTTGGGCCGCGATCGGGCGTTCAGCACCAATATCAGCATATAGTACAGTTTTTCGATACTGAATTATGTAAGGGTCATCTGTAATCACCCAGCCATCTTTTATCAGTGCATTTTTTACAGAGTTGTGGATAATGTCTAACTTGGGCATATTTTAAATATAAGTCAGCCTCTCTATTTATCGGCGTAAAACTCTAAAATAGTGCAATTGACCATTCATAACTGATTTCTGGCTTTAAGTTGCAGATATCTTTCAACCAACTGGTCAGTAATTTGATTTGCTGGCGCATCGAGTACTAAGACACCCTTTTGCTTTAATTGAGCAAAGGCTACTTGGCGTTGTGCTAATAAATCTAAAGCCACAGCGCGACTATAGGCTGCTGTAAGTTCTTGAGTAAATGTGTGCGCTAGATGATCAACTTGGGGATCTCGCAAAGTGACGCAGAATGGTAAATAACGGGGTGCTAACCGGGAAAGTGCAGCTAATAATTCTGTAGAGGCGGTGACATCAACTAAATCGGTGATGACAACTACTAAGGCGCGGCGAGTTTGCCTTTGCACTACATTGGTAACAGCCCCTAAATAATCAGATTCGAGTAAAACTGGTTGAATTGGCGTGAGATAATCAATTAGCTTACCGAGATGAGATTGTCCGCGTTCTGGTGATACCCATGTGTGCATTTGGCGGTCAAATACACCCACCCCGACGCGATCGCCCCGATGTAATCCGGCTAATGCTAATGATAAAGTAGCATTTAAACCCCAATCAAATCGCTGTAAGCCTTTGACTTGTGCTGTCATCAGCCGACCACGATCTAATAAAATAATCAAGGTTTGTTCTTGTTCTGGTTCTAATACCCTTACCAAAGGCGGTGTGTTCCCAGTAGTTCTCCTGGCGGTGGCTTTCCAATCAATAAAGCGTAAATCATCACCAGTGTGATAGTTCCGCAGTTCCGCAAACTCTGTACCGATACCCATCCGGCGAGATTGGCGTATGGAACCTGATGATTGTAATGTGAGGCGAATAGAGAGCGATCGCAATCCAATTAAATCAGGATAAACTTTGACTGAAACATTTTGCGGTATTTGCCAATTATGCCAAGCTAACCCCCAAGTTCCCAACTGTCGCACTTGAATATTTCCCCAAGGAAATTCGCCGCGTTGTTTGGGGTGGACAGTGTAAGTTAATTCTTGGGTAGTGTTAGCGGGAATAGTGGCGGTGAGTGTTGGGGTAGATACGCCAAATTCTGGGGGATAGTAATCACGAATTTGAATAATTCCGTCAGTGTTTGCGGCTGTTACCGTAAACATTACCGGATTATCTCGCCCAATTGATAAGCGTTGCGGTAAGTCGCGCTTGATTTGCACTCGTAATGGACGGACTCGCAACCCATCCACAATCATCAATATCAGAATAATGGCATCAAATAATAAAGTGATGGCGATACTAACGGGAATGGATAGGAATAAGGATAGAATGGGTGCGATCGCAATTCCTAATCCTAATAAAAAATAAACTCTTCTTGCTGGAACCATTTTAAAAATATAAATGATAATTTTACGCTGAATAATTCAATCAATTCATCAAGTACTCAGTTTTTCATATCCACCAAAAAGCACTAGCCAAACTACTACAATTATCCAGTGCATTATAACTGAAGGCCATAGAGAGCCACTTTGTAAATAAGCAACAGTACAAATAATGCCTAAAACTCCCGCCTGGAATAAAAATATTACATTCATAAAGGTGGGATTCCCAGCCGGATATGCTGTTAAAGCATTGAGAGGATGGTAAACAATAAAAATTGCCAAACTTATACATCCCCACAACATTTTTCTTATCTTAGTCACCTCTTCTGTAATGTGAGGTAGAAGTAAAACTCGAAAAAATAACTCTTCAGTAATTGCTGGTGCAAACAAACAAATACCGACAACCGTAAAAAAATCTCCTAGTGTTAACTGCGCCCACCCAAATTTAAGAAATCCAAAATATAAACCAATTGGTAAAGCGATTAATGAATAAAACACTAACATTATTACTGTTATAAACCAATTATCGGGAGCTGGAATAGTTAATATTCCTTTGGTCAAACGAGTAATTATTAAATTGAATAACCTATTTAGATTCTTACTCATTTGATGATTAATTGCTTTGCATACTTGGTACAATTTTTGAATTAATATTTAAATTAGAGCTAGGATTTACTAAAGCTGATTCATCACCTGTTAGTTCTTGATTTCTCATCGAGGGACTTGAACTTGATTGATTACCGACGCAATAATCGCATCAATTTGTAAACCATCTAACATAGCTTCTGGTTTAAGAAGCAAGCGATGACGTAACAAAGGTGAAGCTACAGCTTTAACATCATCGGGTGTGACAAAATCGCGTCCTGCTAACCATGCGGCGGCTTGGGATGTTTGCAACCAAGCACCAGCAGCACGGGGTGACGCACCTAATGCTAAATCAGGAAATTGACGCGAGGCTCTTACTAAAGCTAAGAGATAATCGATAATCTTTTCAGATACTTGCACTCGTTTAACTTCTTGCCGTGCTTCTAAAATATCAGCTACGGTGGCTACTGGTTTTAAACTAGAAATATCTATACGTCGCGCTGCAAAACCGGCTTGACGATTAAGTAACATTTGCTTTTCGGCGGCTTGGTCGGGATAATCTACTAATAGTTTGAATAAGAACCTATCTAACTGCGCTTCTGGTAAAGGATAAGTCCCTTCAAATTCCAAGGGGTTTTGTGTCGCAATTACCCAAAATAAATCCGGTAAAGGTAAACTTTCACCATCTAAAGTAACTTGCATTTCTTCCATTGCTTCTAACAGCGCCGCTTGAGTTTTGGGAGGAGTACGGTTAATTTCATCTGCTAGTAAGACTTCTGTAAAAACTGGCCCTTTCTTTAAGGTGAAATTGCGACTATTTAAATCAAAAATGTTTGTTCCTGTAATGTCGGAAGGTAAGACATCTGGTGTAAGTTGAATGCGGCGAAATTCTCCTTGAATTAATTGCGCTAATACTTTGACTAAAAGTGTTTTACCTGTTCCGGGTACACCTTCTAAAATTACATGTCCACCTGCTAATAAAGCCACTAGCAACTGCTTTATGAGGCTAGATTGTCCGACGATGATTTGATTAAGGTTTTGGTCAAGGTCAATAAATACAGAATGATTTTGGCTCATAATTTTTATGAATAAAATGCTCAAGTATAAACATACAGCCGCTGCTGTCAAAGTTAGCGCAAAATAGGAAATTACTTGGGTATTTCCTTCAGGGTTCGCCATTTCGCCAACCAGCTTAACAGTTCTCGTTCACTTATGTGCTGTTTTTGGGTAGATAATTTTAATACTGCGTCGAGTTCTGCTGTATTTGCACCTGTTTTTTCTTGCCAAACTTGCAAAAGTGTTTGGTGTTCTAGTAATGTTGTGCCTAATCCTAAAGATTTTTGTAGTTGTATTTGTTCTTCTTTACCTACAATGTCTACAACAAAATCGGTAGATTCAGCTTTTTCTAATACTCCTGCTAGTGCTTGGATATATGCTTGGCTGTTATCTATAACTGGAGTTTCTAAGGCTATTGGTTTACCAAAGCGTTGATTTTTCGCCCAAATTAAAACTAATAGTAAAACTCCTACTTGAATTAGTGCAGGAAACAGAGGTGTTTTGGCAAAATAGCTGAATAAGTCGCCTTCACCTTCACTCTGCTTGACATCTGAATCTTTATAACCATGAATATATTCATCTACAAATAATTTGTTGCCTTTTTGGTTGACTAAGCTGGCAAGATATTGAAAGTTGCTTAAATTATCTTGATAGGCATTAGCTGCTAAATAGGGAGTATTAGAAAAAATTACTTTACCTTTTTCTTTTTTTTCTTCCCAAACAACAGCACCAAAGCGATCGCCTAAAGAAATGCTTGGTTTTTCTACTTTGATATTACGTCTTTTTGTGGCAATTTTAATATCACCAAAATTTGATTTTAGCAGAGAGTGAAATTTAGCTTCTGTTACAGGTGTTTTGACACCTAAAATTACTAAATTATTGCCTTTATCTAACCATTCCTGTTCGTCAAATAACAAATAAGCTTCCCTAGGCGAACTAATCACCCTTAACATAGTGACAGGAGTTTTTTCAGGTTTAAAATTTTCTAGAGGCTTTTGCCAACGCTGAATAGTTATTCCTTGTTGCTGCATATAAGCATACCAAGCACCATAGCCATCAGCAGCCCGACTATAAGTAGAACCAGTATAAATTTTAGTATTAGGAGCAGCGAATAAACTAAGTAAAATTATTACACCAAGTGCGATCGCTCCCATCCAAGCAATGCGGTTTGATTTGGTCATAAATTGAGTGCTGAGTTGTGTTGTTGATTAATAATTTCTTGATAAGCTTGCTGACATTGTTGATAATTTTCTGGCAAAATCTCAGCATTACCAAAGCATAATTGTTCATGGGTTGTAATCAAGGTTTCGTAAGGTTGTATTGGGGTAACAGTTGAACGTAGCACCTGTAAATATTCTCCATCTGTGCGGCTAAATTTGTGAGGAACCAGCTTTATATCATGCAAGTGTTGTAAAATTGCCAAGTAAAGACAACGACAAGCTTCACGATAATTACCTTGACGGTAAAATTCTTGCGATCGCTCTAGCAACAGTGCTACAGATAAATCATTGACGCGATTTCTCGCCGCAGCATCCGCAGCATCTTTACCCCCAGATAACCAAGAATATATATATGGACTGAATTCTTGCCATAAGCGCCAAGCTACGAAAGCTAAAAATACTGCAAGTATCAACCAAAACAACAAAATTAGTAAATTACTCAGCCAAGGACTAATTTTCCAGTCTGGCGACAAGTTTGGTACAGAATTTTGAAAGCGGTCAAATTGGTATTCTATCCATTCGCCGATTTGTTGCTGAAATTGAGATACTTCCCAACTCCAGCTAGTTTTTTCAAAGGTATCAGTAGACATAAAGAAAGTTAGTAACTTTTTTTGCTCTTTTGTAGCATTATCCAGCCAACAAACACAAGCAACGCACCAAATACGATAAATCCCAAATCCCAAGCTAACTGATTTGTTCCTGGCTTCACATGATGGATACCGAGAATTTGGTGGTCAATTATGCCTTCAACTACATCAAATAATCCTGCTCCGATGAGTATAGACCCAAAAAAGGTTGATGATGACCAATCAACATCATCACGACCGCCAGCACGCCACAAAAGGATGATTCCTGTCACGGTTAATCCAAAGTCTAAGGCATGAAATAAGCCATCCCAGACCATATTTAAATCTATATTAGAGTCGTTGGTTAAAGGTTTAATAGTACTGACCATGTGATGCCATTGCAAGATTTGGTGCAGTAAAATTCCGTCAATAAAGCCACTTAAACCCAATCCTAAAATAATTCCCGCAACAATCAGCGGTCTTTGTTGATGCACAATTTCACTTTTAGTCACAATTATTAACCTGAGATAGAAGTTGCGTTATTACAATAAGTTTTTATCTCAGGGATATCTTCTATCTTTTGGTATTACCTGAATTTTTAGCTTTTTTATTATTTGCAAAAAAGATCCCCGACTTCTTATAGAAGTCGGGGATCTGCAACTCACTATATATTAAGTAAATATTAAATATTCAAATGTATATTTGATTTTGGCAATATACGTAGTGGTATGACAAAAATAAATTTATCAATTATCTAGATAAAATCTGCTAATCAAAAAATATGAAACTTATATCACCTGGGTGCAGCATATTTTTACAGCTATTAGCTACAGTTACTTTTGCAACTCCGGTATTTGCAGAAATTGTCAATATTAATCTATTGCAGCTGAATGACATCTACGAAATAACACCAGTGGAAGGGGGAAGTCGTGGTGGTTTGGCGCGTGTCGCTACTGTAAGAAAACAATTACGTCAAACAAACCCGCGCACCTATACTGTGTTAGCTGGAGATTTTTTCAGTCCTTCGGCTTTAGGAACAGCCAAAATTAACGGTATACCTTTAGCAGGACAGCAGATGGTAGCTGTGTTGAATGCTTTAGGTTTGGACTATGCAACTTTTGGTAATCATGAATTTGACTTACCAGAAAACTTATTTTATCAAAGATTGCAAGAATCTCGGTTTGGTTGGTTTTCTGGGAATGTGTCGGATAGTCAAGGTCAACCTTTTAAAAGTGTCCCCAAGTCGATAGTATTTAATGTGAAAGGCGATCGCGGTGCTATTGTCAGAGTTGGGTTAATTGGTGTTACTCTCGATAGTAATAAACAAAAGTACGTCAGTTACGCAGACCCCTTAACGGTAGCTAAACAGCAGGTAGTCGCGTTGAAAGGAAAAGTGGATATTTTGGTAGCTGTAACTCATTTACCCATAGAGAGCGATCGCACACTTGCAGAAACAATACCAGAAATTGACCTGATTATCGGCGGTCACGAACACGAAAATATTCAACAATGGCGGGGTCGGGATTTTACCCCAATATTTAAAGCCGATGCTAACGCACGTACAGTATATATTCATCAACTGCGCTACGACACCAAAAAGCGTAACCTGGAAATTAACTCTCGTTTAATGCCAATTACCGATAAAATTCCTGAAGAACCGAAAACAGCACAGGTAGTCAAAGAATGGCTAAACCGCAGTTATCAAGCTTTTCGCGCCAATGGTTTTGAACCAACCCAAGAAGTGGCTAAAACATCATTTCCTTTAGATGGTTTAGAATCGAGTGTTCGCAACAAATCTACCGAACTCACCAAGTTAATTGCTGAAGCAATGTTGCAAGAAGTCCCCGATGCAGATTTAGCTATATTTAATGGCGGTTCAATTCGCGTTGATGATGTAATTCCGCCAGGGTCAATTACTCAATATGATGTCATTCGCATCTTGCCTTTTGGTGGTAAAGTTGTGGCGGTAGAAATGAAGGGTGAATTATTAAAAAAAGTTTTAGAACAAGGTCAAAAAAATAAAGGTACTGGTGGTTATCTGCACACAGCAAAAGTTACTCAAGAACAAAGTTCAGGTAATTGGTTCATAAATAGTCAACCTCTTGACGCAGAAAAATTTTATAAAGTTGCTATTAGTGATTTTTTAATCAGTGGTAAAGAAAAAGGATTAGATTTTTTAAATTTTCAACAACCAGATATTAAGCTAATTGCTGAAAAACGTGATATTCGTTTTGTCGTCATTGACGAATTAAAAAAACAAGCAACTAATCTAACTCGCTGACTTGAAAATCTTGCAGTTTAGAACCCTAACTAATTACAGAAGTTAGGAAACTATATCATTAGGATTGTACATGCTATTTCAGTAATTATATGTAAATTAGATAAACAATACGTTTTGGGTTGCATAATTACTGAAACAGTGATAGGACTAAATCCAAAATAATTAAATCAACATATTTAATTATTTATACTGAATACACTAAGTTTTTCAGAAATTTATTACCTATAAATACTGTTATTTATTGGCATTCCTAAATACTAAAATTTAATACAGTATTTAAAGGATTATTTTTTCAAGCTGACTTTAATAAAAAGATTAGTGGTAAGACGATAGTTTTACCGAATTTATTAAATACAAATATTCATGCTTTGAACCAGAATAAAGAAAATTTAGTTAAATTAGAAGACCCAGAATTTTCGCAATATTTTACTGTTTATGGTGACAATCAAATTGAAGCCAGATATGTTTTGTCTACAAATTTAATGGCCAAGCTAGTTCAGTTTAGAAAGAAAGCTAGAAAAAATATTTATGTGTCATTTGTGCAAAATATGATTTACATAGCTGTTGAATATGCAGATGATATTTTTGAGCCTAAACTTTTTAAAAAGATGTTAAGCTTCGCCCCTATGCGAGAATATTTTGAAAATATACATCTCATGCTCGATATTGTGGAAGATTTGAATTTGAATAGACATATTTGGGGAAAAGATTAATAGTTATATATTGGTTAAAAGGTGATAAATTTTTCACAACTTTGCCAAAATTTCTGGTAATAATTGACCGGGAACTTTTGATAAAGCTAAATTTTGTCCTTGAATGCCTAATTCGTTATGAAAGGCGCGGATTGTTTTGACAAGATAAGCAAAAGTATTTTGATAAGCTTCTGGTTGTTTACTTAACCCATTTAAAGCTTGCAAATGGTGATCTAATGCAATTTCTAAGTGGTGCGATCGCGTGGGTTTATCGCCATTAAAAGAACTATCTGTTACTAACTGATAATGGGCTAATCCTAAGTTATTATGAGCCGCCAACAAATCAAAACTTAGCGGTATACCATTGAGAGAATGTGCCAAAGCAATCGCCTCTTCGTAGGCAATAATTGATAATTTGAGTAACTTTTGCTTGCGTTCTTTGGTGGTTTGCGGCAGATTCGCTAAATGCCAGTAAGCTGTGGCTAAATTATTTTGGGTGGCGGCGCAAGCACTGGGAACATTAGCGGCGGTGCGATATTTTAAAGCTTCGCAGTAAACATCAATAGCTTGCTGAAGATTGTCGGCTGGTTGTTCGTATTGTGCTAAATTCCAGTAAGCAGTGCCGATATTGTTTTGAATCATCCCATATTTGAGGGGTTCTTGTTCGGCATTGTAATGAGCCAGTGCTTGGTTATACGCGGCGATCGCTTTTTTGAGATGCACCACTGGTTGATTATATTGTCCCAAATGCCAGTACGCTGTACCTAAATTATTTTGGCAAGCCGCATATTTCAGCGTATCCATCTCTACAGTGCGATGGGCTAATGCTTCTGTATAAGCTGACACTGCCTGTTGCCAATTTTCTGCGGGGTTAGAAAACCTGGCTAAATCACCAAATGCTGTTCCCAGATTATTCTGCACCCGCGCATAAGTTTCTGGGTGAGTCTGCGGTGAAATCATCTTCAAAGCTAAGTGATAAAATTCAATCCCCTGTTCAATGTAATTTTGTCCCGCCTCAACGTTGGGTGGCGTGCGGTACAACATCCAGTACAGTGTGCCTAAATCATTGAGAATATCGGGTAATTGTGGTGATTGTTCATCGTAGGCGATCGCTTCTTGATAAGCCAGAATTGCTACCATCAAGTTTTCTAGGGTGGAATGTCCTTGCTCAATCCGCAAACGATATAAGTTACCCAACTGATGATAAGCTGCGGCCAAATCCTCTTTTGCCGCTTGCTTGACGTGTAATTCTTCAATAACCAACAGAATTTGTTGTGGTTGCCAATTCTCATCTTCTTCTTGAGCAATTTTGGCACTAATCGTCGCTAATACTAACTCTGTTAACTCCTGGCTAATATGGGATAACGCAGACAGTGATGGACTAGGGCTAGTAGTCTCACTAGATTTAACCAAAGATTCTGGTAATTGAGCTTCTTGCTTGGTAAATCCTGGCGGTGGCGGAGGAATTTCTAAAACACTACTAAGGCGCTTCGCTGGTGTTTCTACAGGAACCGTACCATTTTCTGCGGGAGGTGGGGTTTTGCTTGGTGCTTCAATTGTGGATTCGTTGACACTAGTCCCCTCTAAATTCCCGAAATCCAAATTTCTGGAATTAGAAACACGTTCTGGATAATTGACATTGCGTTTTGCTGGCGTGGGTTCTCCTGCAAAGGTAAATATACCTGTACGCCAACGCCAAAATTGGGGTGCTGACTGCTGAATAGCTGATAACCAAGGACGCGAAATCCACAACAACACCGTAGATTCTAAAAATCCGCTAGATTCTTGGCTAGAAAAAGCTTCTTCACAGAGGCGCAGAGAATGTAAAAATAACCGTTGCACTGCTACAGGTTGCTTTGTTAGCTGTTCTACACCCACAATTTGAAATGTCGGTATTGGTAAAGGTCTACCAGGGTTGTCTTTGGTTGCACCGACAATTGGTGGGGGATAATTAGCCAGCCATTGATTGATCTGGGCTACAGGGTTAGGCTCGTTTAAATTCAACCGCAAAGTCACTAATCGCGGATAAGCTGGAGTGCTACTAATTTCCTGTCCATCTTGGGGCTGATATAAAACTTGCCCAACTGGATACGCTAACGTTGAATGCAGCCGCGCTGCTACTTGATTTCGTAACTGTAAATCGTCACATACGGCTAAAAACAGTTGTCTTCTTAAGCCCAAACTGAGGGCAAGTTTCAAACGGTGATATACTTGCCGATTCCAAGCAAAATTATCGTGGTGTGCCGGATCATTCACGCTCATGGTGGCTCAACAGCCAAGAAACAGTGTACATCACCTAAACAAGGTTTATTTTAAGTAGACCTATCTAGTTCGGGGTAATCTTCCCACAGCCTGGATCACCACGCAAGTGGCTTTTCTACTTACTATTGTTCTTAACTGAACGTTATTGAACTATGACTGCCATTGTCAAGCCGGAACGCAAAATTTTATGCCGATACATATAAATATTCTGACTTGAGAGTCTTGACATCACCAATAAAAAACAGGTTCCCCTGACAACGAAAACCTGCAACACCACAAGAAAATTAAATTTTATTAACAAAAACAGTTTTTATTTAACTGAGATTAGAAACGGAGAAGGCGACAACAATTAAGCCGCCGACCAAAACTGTGGCGACTACACCAAGAATAATATAGTTACGCTTTTGCTCTGCTGTTGGAGGTTCTGCTTGATAAACCTTTGGTTCTTGGGCAAAATTGTTAAGACGACCACCTTCTTCATTCGTGTAGGGCATGAAGTAATTCCTTAATTTTCAACATCATTATTATTATTTAATGTTACAGAAACTTATCTCTTCTGCTTTCCCTGTCAGAGACAAATTGTTACATTTTCTTTGCTCTGCATATCATATATCAGATAAATTATCAAGCTAAAATTTGATGCTAAATGGGAAGAGTGTTGCTCATTCTTGAGTTTTTTGTTGCAGGAGCGATCGCCAATCGGTAATGGCCTTTTCTGTCCATAACCAATTATTGCTTAATTTATTTACTTGAAAATTTACCGAGTCTTGATTAATTACCAATTGACGCAACTTAATCGCTTCTTTCATATATTGCCCTTGTTTCGTCGTCGGTTGACTGCGTGCAGATTTATACAATCCCATTGCTAAACCAGCGTAGGCAGTTAAGGCATCGTGAGGTACGGGAGAATTCTGCACAGAAAGGGCTACACTTGCGGAATTTTGCTGATTTAAAGCTAAATTTAGCGCCTTAAACCAAGAATCATTAGCGCGATTTACATTACCTTCTGCGTAGTAGGCAAACCCTAAAGCATTGGTATACAACACCGAGTTTGGTTCTGCTTTCACTGCAACTTCCCAAAAACGTCGGGCATCATCAATGGTATATTTTTTATCTCCAGTCTGAATTAACTGCCAAGCTAGTCGTCCTTTAAAAAAGTTGAGTGCAGGATCATTTCCTTGCTGGATTGGCACGACATTTAGGGCAGTTTGGGCAGATTGTAATGCGCCACGATTTAATAATTCTTCTACAGCTACCAACCCAGCCGACAAGTCACCTTGGCTTAATTTTTCTATGGCACTAGTCGCAATAATAGCTGTGGGACTAGTTTCTAAGTTGATTTTCGGATTAGTTTTGCTAGACAGAGACTGCTGAACGGGTATTTGGGGGATGTCGGCAAAAGTTGAAGGGCGGCGCATTTGCCACCACCAACCGAAACCGAGGATACTAGCGATCGCACCTACCCCAAAAATACTCAAAATCAGTCGCCAATTAGGACGACGAAGTTTAGGCACAGATGTGGGTAACGATGCTTCATAAGCCGGCCAAGTTTCTTCCTGACTGGCTACAGTTTCGTTGGGTGTTTCACCTAAATTTCCCCATGATCCTTGTCTATCAGTGGGTGTTACCTCGCCACTCATTTGTCTAGTAGGAAAAATATTTTCTCTGTGATTGGGTGGTACTTCTCCATTCAAGGGAGATTGACCATTATTGCTGGGTATTTGCTGATCTATCTGGCGAAACAAATCCGAAACTATGGCTGAATCTTCGGCATAACTGGGGTCGTCATATTCAATTTCATCAACTAAATCGCCCCAAGTCTCTTCACCCAACCAGTCCAACTCGGAAGTATCATGACCTAAACCCGGCATCATGTCATCAATGGGTAAAGCTATCTGGGCTTCATCCGTCATAGCAGAATAAGTTGTGGTAGAAGATACCTTCACACTCCGGCTATTGTCATTCAGCGACTCTGTACTGGTAAAAGTCGGCAGTTCTGTTCCCAGAAAACCATCAAATTCGGGTTGAAGATACAAAATTGGTAATGCCCAATAAGTTTGGTGCGAACCATAAGCTGAAATTAATCCCTGACGCACCCGACTGACGCATAAATCTACTGGATATCCTTGACTCAAGTTCCGGTACAAAAGTTGTGTCAGCGTGAGTGCAACTTCATCAGGAATGCGTTCTGACATAGCCAAAACGCACTTGATACCGCGTCTAACTAAACTTTCAGTCAGGTTACGTTCGCCTGTTTCTTCTGTTGTATCGCTTGTTGCTGTGTATGCTCCCCAACAAGAGTTAAACACAGCCATTTGAATATTATTATTGACGAGCAGACCTGCTAGGTCATCGCCACTCAAAGTTTCTGTCAAGCCAGTTCTGCTACTAACCAAATAAATTTCGCCACCACTTGGCCCTAAGTCACTATGACCGGAGTAGTGGAGAACTTGGTATCTACTTTGTTCTAAGGCTTGGGTTAATTCTTCTCTGCCTGGCTGATCTAAAATAGTGAGTTCAATTTCGGGTAAGGAAATGCTACTGTCAGCCGTGCGGGAGGCATGACGGTGCAGTTCTGCTTGCAGTCTCAGGGCTTCTTGCTTCAACAAACCTAGCCGTGTTTGATCTGTGGGCGATGCCAGCACCATTAAAACCCTGACTACACCATCTTCTGGCAGTTGTGGTAAATTTCTGGATGGCAAGCGAGCGTTGGTGAGAATGCCACTTTGGTAGCGCGAGAATGCCACATAAGGCCCCGTTGCTAGAGGGCGATCGCCTGCGTGCATGACTTCCCAAGGTAGACGTGCTAACCTATTCTCCTTAAGACCTAACCGGAGGCGCAGTACTTGTTGATGGTTTTGGGCAATGCCTTGAGCTGTAATCCAACTATCTCTGAGAGTGCCTTTAAACAGAGCATTATAAAATTGCTGACCCAATGCCACCAAGTTTACAGAGTTTCTGGCGATGCCTGCGGTGGACTGTATCAACGCATCTCCCTGTAAAACTGACCTCAAAGGATCATTCATCAAATGTCCTGCGGCTGCTAACCAATCAGCTACAGGCCAAGTCACTAGTTCTTCTGCCAATGGCACCCCAGGCGCGACTTGTTCCGTTCGCACCAAGTAGTCATTCTGCCCTACTGGAGTTACGGAAATGTGAAATTCCATACAAGTAACGCAATCTCAATATTTTTAGTATGCAAACCCTCATTCATGTTCAATAGATGCCCAAAACCTGGATTTTCCTTTTTAAACATCAGATTTCCATATATCGCTATATATCAATTCTCATGTTCAAACAATGCTTATTCCCCATTATGACAACTGGAGAACATTTTTAGTTTCAATATTCAGGTTTTAATTGACTCTGACTATGCTCACACAACAGAATTTTAGATTGACTAAATAATTATTTAAAGAGTCTAAATAACTTTAGAAGTATTTGATGCTGCAATAAAAATACAAAATTTTAAACTCTAGCCAGCTAAAGTTTAAAATTTTGCAATTTTTGCTATATACAAAAACGGAGAGGGAGGGATTCGAACCCTCGTTGAAGTCACCCCCAAACAGACTTTCCAGGTCTGCGCCTTCAACCACTCGGCCACCTCTCCAGGTGTCACAATTTACTATTGTAATATAAAATTATAGAAAGTGCAAACAACATATTAAAAGACATTTTAGAGTAGAGATCTAAAGGTCAAAACCCAAATTCAAAATCAAGATGTCCCGTACATACACAATTAAAGTCCGCGATCGCGCCACTGGCAAAGAATACACCCTCCAAGTCCCAGATGACCGCTACATCCTACACTCTGCCGAAAACCAAGGGGTGGAATTGCCTTTTTCCTGTCGTAATGGGGCTTGCACCGCTTGCGCTGTCAGGGTTTTGTCGGGAGAAGTTGACCAACCAGAGGCGGTTGGTTTGTCTTTAGAGTTGCGTCGGCAAGGTTATGCTTTGCTGTGTGTGAGTTACGCCCGTTCTGACTTAGAAGTGGAGACACAAGACGAGGATGAAGTCTACGAACTTCAATTTGGGCGTTACTTTGCCAAAGGCAGAGTCAAAGCAGGTTTACCATTAGACGAAGATTAAAATTTAGTTTTTCTAGTAGAGGCCAAAACGGCCTCTACTAGAAACAGGAGTAAATATGCAAATCGCTACAGTTTTAGGGCGTTTTGGGTTTTGGACGCGAAAAATAGCTATATTAACCTGCTTATTACTACTGGTAAGTTGTCAAGCCAAAAGTCAACCCGCAGATAATCAAATGTTGGTGAAAGTGGCGCGTGTGGTAAGTGGGCAAAGTTTAGAAGTGTTGGGAATGGGTGAACAACAGAATTTTGCCTCCCCAGTGCGGTTAATTGGGATTGATGCGCCAGATTTGCGACAAAACCCCTGGGGAGATGAAGCTAGACAAAGCTTAGAAAAGTTAATTGGGGGGATAGAACAATCAATAAAACTAGAGTTTGATATTGAAAATAAAGATAAACTGGGGCGAACACTGGCTTATGTCTGGAAAGATAATCAGTTATTAAACGAACAAATAGTCAAACAAGGATATGCGCTATTTGTTGGGCGATCGCCTAATCACAAATACGACCAACGCCTAGAACGCGCCCAACAGTGGGCAAGAATTATGGGAGAAGGGATTTGGAACCCAGAAAACCCTATGCGTCAAACTCCGGCAGAGTTTCGCTTTTTGAATCGATGAAAGTGCTGAGTCGAAGATGTGGGGAGAGTTACAAATGACTCTTGACTATTGACTCTTGACCATTGACCATTGACTCTTGACTATTGACTCTTAACTAACTAATGACTCAACTACAAACTTTTCTCGATATTGCTACCGAGGCGGCTTTAGCTGCGGGTGGAGTTTTACAAGGTTACTTAGGCAAATTAGAAGATGCAGTCACAGAAAAAGGCCGCCCTGGTGATTTGGTAACGGCGGCGGATAAAGCCTCAGAAGCAGTGGTTTTAGAAATTCTGCACCGTCACTTGCCACAGCATTCTATTTTGGCAGAAGAATCAGGCAAGATAGGCAATCAAGATAATGAATTTCTGTGGGCGATCGATCCCTTAGATGGAACTACTAACTACGCTCACCAATACCCTTTTTTTGCTGTTTCTATTGGGTTATTAATTAACGGTTTACCACAGGTAGGCGTAATTTATGACCCGTTGCATAATGAGTTATTCCGGGCGGCTGCTGGCTTAGGTGCAACCCGTAACCGCCGCCCCATCCATGTTTCCGAAACAAGTGAATTGGGTAAAAGCTTATTAGTCACTGGCTTTGCTTACGATCGCCGCGAAACCTCAGATAATAATTATGCTGAATTTTGTCATCTGACTCACCTTACCCAAGGGGTGAGACGTAGTGGTTCAGCATCTATTGATTTAGCATCGGTAGCCTGTGGCCGTGTTGATGGTTACTGGGAACGAGGACTCTCGCCTTGGGATATAGCCGCTGGCATAATTTTATTACAAGAAGCTGGCGGTAAAGTCACTGCCTATGATGGTAGTCCTTTGCAAATCAATTCCGGTCGACTTCTCGCCACTAATGGCTACATTCATGAAATTCTCAGCCATGAATTAACACAAGTTCCGCCGCTATCTTCTTGGAAATAGTCAAGCAAAAGATACAAAGATTTTTCACAGCCCATACAAGTATTTTATTGTTCTGGAAATGTTAAAACTATTCTGCCTTCACCCCAATGCTGTTGGGGCTTTTTATTGCCAAGCGGAATTGGCATAGTCAATGTGTATCTATTAAATATAGATCGCATAAAAATCTTGAGCAATGAAAGCTTTTATCCCTTATGTTGCATTGTTGGGCTTGAGTGGTGGTTTACTAGTTCACAGTTCTAGCTTGCAAGCAGTAACTCCTAACAGTGAAAAATTTATCGCTTTAGGTACAGAACCTTTTTGGAACATAACTGTCAGTAAAAATGGCATTGTTTACTCTTCTCCAGAGGTGAAAAAACAAACCTTTCCTTATGTGAAACCTCTGGCAGCAGCGGGTCGTCCCGCTGATTTAGTAAGAGTTTACAAGCTCAGGGGAAATAATATGTTAATTCTGGAAAAAGTCAGCGCTTGTAGTGATGGGATGTCAGATAAACAATACCCTTACTCGGCTGTTTTGATATTGGGTAACAAGGTTTTGGAAGGTTGCGCCCAGACACAATAATTTAAGGAGATATAGCAATTCCTAGTTAAGTAAGGTACATAAATAATGTTTTTTAACGCAGAGGGGCGCAGAGTCAAACGCAAAGTTGAGGCAGCGCGATCTTGGGGGTTTCCCCCATGAGCGACTGCCGACGCAAAGTTTTGCCCAATTTCATGAGCAAATATATTAAGTACCTCAACAGATTAGGAAACTCCATAACAGTTTTTGTCCATCAGAGTTGATTTCAATATGATTTTTACTTCCATTCTCCTTGTAATGTAAACGCAGCCCAATAATAAGGTGCAGCATAATTTGGATTACGTGACATTTCTATTTGTGCTGCCCTTAACGCCGCCGCAGGTTTTAAATTTTTGCGTAACATATTGGCATAAAATAACTTCATCAACTCTGATGTGGCTTCGTCATCAACACTCCATAAACTGACTACAACACGTTGACTTCCCGCATACATAAATCCTCTGGTTAATCCAACTAATCCTTCTCCCTTGACTTCTTCACCTAAGCCTGTTTGACAAGCACTGAGAACTATTAATTCTGCTGGCAAATTTAGGTTAAAAATATCGCGAAGGCGCAAAAAGCCATTTTGGGGTGTTCCTTTGCTATCAAACAGCGACAGCACGACCCCAGATAATTCTGGATTGGTGCTATTTAAAATGCCGTGAGTGGCAAAATGAATAATTTGATATTGGCTTAACTCTGGACTTGTGGCGACATCTCGACTGGCAGTAAAGTCTAAGGCTTGCTTACGTTCTTTATTGGATACGAGAGAGAGAATTTCCTCGGCTTCTTTACGGGTAAAACGCAGCCGTTCAAAGTCAATATCTGCTTCTCTGGCTGAACGTGATAATTGTTGCTGGTCAAAGAGATTCAAATCTTGAGTTACAGCTAGGCGATTTGCTGGTTGACCGTTAAGGCGTTCATCTTGGGCAGAAAATACGGGATCTGCCAGTACAGCTAAGGTTTTGGCAGCTTTTTTCCGCCCTTTGACTTCCTGACGCAGCAGGGCGATAGTTGAGGCTGAGGGAAGGGAGATAATTTCGTTGGTTGTGACTAATGGCTGATAGGTTTGGCTATTAGGGACGGCTAATGCTGTGATGGGTACATACTGTAAAGCGCCATCACTAACGACGACTAAGCGTTTTTTTCCGAGTTGCTGGGCGACTGGTGCAAGTATCATTTGTGACAATTCTGTCGCGGCTTTGCTGCTTCTAGCAATACTGGTTCTTTGGGATGGGGCGGTTAAAGCATCGCGGAATTTTTGGACGGCGGTTTTGATTTCGGCGCTTTTAGGTAGTTCGTAACTAGTTATGTTGTTGTTGCTGACAGCCCAAAGATAACTGCGTTCTTCTCCCAAGGAGTATTCTAGAAGCAAGGTATTATCATCTAAGACCTGTTGCTGAATTTGCTTTAATGATAAGGGTTGTGGTTGGGTTAGGGCAGCATAACGGGGACTGCTATTTTTAATTTCTACTTGAACTTGCTGATACTGTTGTAGTAGTTGTGCGGTTTCTTTGTCTAAATTTTGAATTTGGGCTTCCGTATATTTACTGTTTAAAAGTTGGATGCGGAGTTTTTCTCTAGCATTGAGTTGTTGCTGTAAGTTGCGTTCTGTTTGCAGGAGCTTGGGGTTTACGCCTTGGCGGATATCTGCGTTGGCTTCGGTGAGCAAGTCTAAAAGACTACGCGCTCTAGCACGTTCGCTCACTTGCAATGCTAAAGCATCATAACCTTTGGCTGGTTCTTGTTGATGTAGCCGCATCAACAGGTCAATATAAAACTGGTAATATTTCTGCACAGAGGCAAAGTAAGATGTCCGCAAGTCTTGGCTGGTAACGTTGGTGCGAATATCTTCGACAATTTTAATTGTGTTTTCTATTTGGGTACGGGCGGTGGTGAGATTGCCGCGATCGCGTTCTGTCTGAGCTATATAATACAGGGTGTCTGCTTCTCCGGTGCGATCGCCAATGCTCTGGCGCAATTTTAATTCTTGATTATAAGTGGCGATCGCTTGTGCTGGTTGCTTTAAGGCGTTGTAAGTTCTGCCTAAATTACCAATAACGTTGGCTTCAGCTTCTTTTTGTCCTAATTTTTGCCAGCCAGCAGCAGCTTTCTGTGAAACATCTAAGGCTTTTTGATAATCACCAGCTGCTAAATAAACTCTCCCAAAGAAACCGTAAGCACTGGTTTCGGCAAAGCTATTTTTTGTTTGCTGTGCTAATGCCAAAATTTGGTTAGCTGCATCTAGGGCTTTGGGATAATCTTTTAAAGCTTCGTAGACTCGAAGGATACCGCTGATGGCACTGACTTGACCAATTACATTATTTTGTTCACGGCGTAACTGCTGCGCTTGTTTGTAATATTCTAAGGCTTGGGGATAATTTTCTAGGGCGCGATAGGCACTGCCAATATTATCTAATGTTTGCGCTTCTTTATCGCGATCGCCTGTAGTTTTAAATTTTTCTAGGGCTTGATTAGAAGTTTCAATACTTGCCTTATTATCACCAAGCAACTTATAAACT
This sequence comes from Nostoc sp. HK-01, assembly GCA_003990705.1. Taxonomy (GTDB): domain Bacteria; phylum Cyanobacteriota; class Cyanobacteriia; order Cyanobacteriales; family Nostocaceae; genus Nostoc_B. The sequence goes on along the minus strand of AP018318.1, from coordinate 3,185,414 downwards.
GAAGCGATATTTTTCAATGTATCGCCTTCCCCTTTCACATCTTTAACTTCACGTTCAATATTTAGGGCTTGGTTATAAATATTAATTGCTTGTTGATAATCTCCTAATGAAGCATAAATCCCAGCCATAGTATCCAGGGTGAAAGCTTCCCGCGCCCGATTTTTGGTAAACCTTTGTAATGTTAATGCTTCATTTAAAGTATTAAGGGCTTTTTGTTTTTCACCTAATCTATCGTAGACTAATGCAATCTGTCCTAATAGTTCGGCTTCTGAATGGGGATTACCTGCTTTTTGTAAAAGCGATCGCGCTTGATTATAGTATTCTAAAGATTTTTGTGGTTCACTAAAAGAATAGCTCCCAGCAATTCCAGTCAGAGTTACAGCTTGCTTACTGAGGTTAAATGCCAAAGCGATTCCTGAAAGATTGCCTTGACTTTGTTGTTGCAGTTTTAGCGATTGATTGAGAGCTTCCCGCGATTTTTGCTCATCACCAATAGATAAATAAAGTACGCCAATATAGTTGAGTGCATCGGCTTGTCTACTCGGATCATTTCTTGTCTGTTGAATTTTTAACGACTGTTGAAAAGCCTCTAAAGCTTTTTGCGGTTCACCCAAATTAGTGTAAGTAATGCCGATAATTTGTAAAATATCGGCTTGTCCCTCGATATTTTTTTGTTGACGTTGAATTACCAGGGCTTGATTATAAGCTTGTAGTGCTTGTTTTGTCTCTCCCGCATTGAAATAAACGCCCCCAATACCAATTAAGGTATTAACAATAAAATCAGGTTTTTTTTCAGCGCGAAATAATCGCAATGCTTGGCTATAAAATTCTAGGGCTTTTTGGGGTTGACCCAAGTTAGCGTAAGCATTAGCAACAGAATTCAACATCACTGCTTCGCCAAAACTGTCTTTTTGTTCGCGGCGAATAGTTAGACCTCGCTGAAAATATCCCAGTGCTTTTTGATTGTCATTTTGAGTGTAATAAAGTGTGCCGATCGCTAAGAGTGTGGTAGCCTCATAACTGCGATCGCCAATTTGCTGCCAAATTTTTAATGCTTCTTCATACTTGGCGATCGCCGCTTGCCGACCTGTCGCTGTACCTTGTTCATATAATTGTTGTGCTTCTTGCAGCAGTTGTTTAGCTTGGGTGGCGGCTCTTTGCCTTTCAGGAGTTGTATTTTGCGGTTTTTGGGCTATGTAGAGATGATTCGCCCTAGCCGCCGTGATCATTAACTCCGATGACATTAGCATAGTGACAAAGATAACCAGTGTGCGATGTGCCAACGCCGACAGATGTTTCTTTGTCATAATTGCTCCTAAGTGGGAGAAGTAGTGTTTTTTAATTAGATAACTGTAAGAATACAGTTCTAGAGGCATCATATTGTATCATTTATATGATGGTTATAAAATTGCGATCGCTTCAGCCGTCTCCATCACCTGTTCTACTCTTGTTTTAGTCATTCAACTCAAACGGTTGAAAAATCAATATTTTCGTAAAGTTCGGCAATTGAAATTTGCAATTCCAAAGTACTCAAAGAAAGGGTAACATTGGGGTCGTCGTATTCCGAAAATAGCCACTGATGAGCAGATGTTTTGAGATGATGCTCAACGTGTACACGGTATTGATCAATCAGCAGATATTCTTGGAAGGTAGGAATTTTACGATAGGCAACAAATTTCTCGCCACGGTCATAATTTTGGGTGGATTTAGACAATACTTCGGCGATAAAGCAGGGGTTCACCACAGTATCTTTGCGTCCCATTTGAAGTTCTATGGGTTTGGGTAGAACCATGACATCAGGGTAAGTATAGAGATTTGCATCAGGAACCCAGAGTCGCTGATCCAGGATAAATACCCGGTAAGGCTTTCCCCGTAGTGCTGCTTTCAGGATAGCTACAAGGTTGCTGGCAATATCATTATGGTCTGGGGTTCCACCAGTCATAGGAATGATTTCTCCATCGCAATATTCGCTGCGTGTTTCTGAGGCGATTTCGAGTTCTAAATACTCTTCAATTGTGTAGTGTTTTGTCTCAGGTTGAGCAATCATGTCAGTTCTACCTCCAGGGCTTTTAGTTGCTGGTTTATCCAAGTTGTTGCTGTCGCTGCATCAGTCTCTATCGCGCGTTCTACTCAATTTCTAGCAATTGTTGGGATTTATTTTTTAGTTTAAAGCTCTCATTTAGCCCTTTTACCCATTCTTAACAGACAATCTTTGTGCGTAAGTCCTGGATGTGTAGTAAACATCTGCAAAAATAAATTATGCTGCGATCGCCTCACTGATTTCTTCCCTAACTCTGAGCTACATAAAAGGAAGAGAAAGGGATAATAAAGAATGAGAAATTTTTGAGCATGGACTCTAAGTCTAAAATTATGCTCAAAACTTCCTCTCAAACACTGAAAATTACACATTTGAGTATTAGACTGAGCATGACTGAGAATTTAAAAGCTAAAAGTAATGATATTGCGTTAAATAAATATTCTCCCGCCGCCATTGAAGAAAAATGGCAAAAAACCTGGGCAGAACTGGGTTTAGATCATACCTCGACAAATAACAACAAGCCGAAATTCTACGCTTTATCCATGTTTCCCTATCCATCGGGGAGCTTACACATGGGTCACGTCCGTAATTATACAATTACCGATGTGATTGCTCGTCTCAAGCGAATGCAAGGTTATCGAGTCTTGCATCCAATGGGTTGGGATGCTTTTGGCTTACCCGCAGAAAACGCGGCCATCGACCGTGGAGTTCCCCCAGCTAAGTGGACTTATCAAAATATTGCTCAAATGCGCCAGCAATTGCAGCGTCTGGGTTTATCTATTGACTGGGAAAGCGAAGTTGCTACCTGTTCACCAGATTATTACAAGTGGACACAATGGATTTTCTTGCAGTTTTTACAAGCGGGGTTAGCTTACCAAAAAGAAGCAGCGGTGAACTGGGATCCCATTGACCAAACTGTATTAGCTAACGAACAAGTTGATAGTGAAGGCCGTTCTTGGCGCAGCGGTGCGAAAGTCGAACGTAAATTATTGCGCCAATGGTTTTTCAAAATTACCGATTACGCCGAAGAATTACTCAATGACTTGGATAAATTGACAGGTTGGCCGGAACGTGTCAAGTTAATGCAGGCCAACTGGATTGGAAAATCTGTCGGTGCGTATTTAGAATTTCCGATTGTGGGGATGGATGAAAAAATCGGCGTGTACACCACTCGCCCTGATACCGTTTTTGGTGTTAGCTATGTAGTTTTAGCCCCAGAACATCCTTTAACCAAGCGCGTCACCACTAAAGACCAGCAAGCAGCGGTAAACGCTTTTATTACCGAAGTTTCCCATCAAAGTGAGTTAGAACGCACAGCCGAAGATAGGCCGAAACGGGGTATTCCCACAGGTGGTAGAGTAATTAACCCCTTCACAGGGGAAGAAGTGCCGATTTGGATTGCTGATTATGTACTATACGAATATGGTACTGGGGCTGTAATGGGTGTACCAGCCCATGATGTGCGCGACTTTAAATTTGCGGATAACTATAATTTGCCAATTGAGTTTGTAATTGTAGAACCAGAAGCAGTTGCAAATGTAGACTTCCAGCAAGAAGAGCCACCGTTAATCATGATTGATTATGACAGTGCATATACTGAGCCAGGAGTTTTAATTAATTCCGGGCAGTTTACAGGGATGAATTCAGTTGATGCGAAAGCTGCGATCGTCAAATATGCCGAAGAACAAGGTTTTGGCAAAGAACGCATCCAATACCGCTTGCGAGATTGGTTAATTTCCCGACAACGTTATTGGGGCGCACCCATCCCAGTGATTCACTGTCCGAACTGCGGAATTGTACCAGTCCCAGACCAAGATTTGCCAGTACAGTTACCGGAAGAAGTCGAATTTACAGGACGCGGTGGTTCACCGTTGACACAGTTAGAAAGCTGGGTAAATGTCCCTTGTCCCACTTGCGGTACACCGGCGAAACGAGAAACCGACACAATGGATACTTTCATTGATTCCTCTTGGTATTTCTTGCGGTTTACTGACGCAAAGAATGAACAACAGGTGTTTGATCCTGCCAAAACTAACGACTGGATGCCCATAGACCAGTATGTCGGCGGTATTGAACACGCGATTCTGCACTTGTTATATTCCCGGTTCTTTACTAAAGTATTGCGCGATCGCGGCTTGTTGAAGTTTGATGAACCTTTTGCCCGGTTGTTAACTCAAGGGATGGTGCAGGGTTTAACTTATATGAATCCCAAAAAGGGCGGTAAAGATAAATGGGTTCCCTCCCATTTGGTTAACTCCGCTGACCCCCGCGACCCCCAAACAGGAGAACCATTGCAACGCCTGTACGCTACTATGTCCAAATCTAAAGGTAATGGTGTCGCACCGGAAGATGTGATTTCTAAATATGGTATAGACACAGCGCGGATGTTCATTTTATTCAAAGCGCCACCAGAAAAAGATTTGGAATGGGATGAAGCCGATGTTGAAGGACAATTCCGCTTTTTAAATCGGGTGTGGCGGTTGGTAACAGATTATGCGGCGGCTGGGGTATCACGTAAGCAAGCACAACTCGCTGATTTAAGTAAACCAGAAAAAGAATTACGTCGGGCAATTCACACAGCCATTAAATCAGTCACTGAAGATTTAGAAGATGAATATCAATTCAATACCGCTATTTCGGAATTGATGAAGTTGAGTAATTCTTTGACTGATAGCGACTGTAAAAATTCGCCAATTTATGCCGAAGGAATTCAAAGTTTAGTGGCGTTACTGGCTCCTTTTGCACCACACATTGCTGATGAATTGTGGCATTTATTAGGTAATAAAAATTCAGTCCATACCCAAACTTGGCCAGCGTTTGATGCGGCTGCTTTAATCGCTGATGAAATTACTTTGGTAATTCAAATCAACGGCAAAAAGCGGGCTGATCTTCAAGTTCCAGCGCAAGCAGATAAAGCTGAGTTGGAAAAATACGCCCGTGAATCAGAAGTTGTGCAGCGTCACCTGGAAGGTAAGGAGATTAAAAAGGTAATTGTCGTACCTGGTAAATTGGTGAATTTTGTTGTTAGTTAAGATTCCCCCGCCTGCGGCGACACTCTTAAAAAGGGGAGCCACTGCGTTGGGTGGCTTTGCCGACTTGTATCCTTACGGCGAAGCAAGCTACGCGTAGTGTCTCCAATTAAGAAAAGCAAGTTGTGTGGACTTCGATTCTAGTATCATTTTTTTCGTGAAATGGTATCAGGGCGAGGCGTAGGTTGGGTTGAGGAACGTAGACGCGCTCCGCGCGGCTTCTCGAAGAGTAACCCAACATCATCAAGACTTTGTTGGGTTTCGCTATAGGGTGTTGATTTTGTTGGAGAAACCCTCAAAATTTATCATGCAATTTCTGTGTCGCCAGTTGAGACAGAAAACAAAATTCTTCTTTTCGAGAGCATGGATTGACCAAAAACTTGAGCCGCCCAGTCTTCAACATCTAAAAAACGGACTGTTTCTAATGCTTCTTTCACAAGAGTAGTTGTTAAATTCATAGTTGATAAACAAATACTCAAAAACATTTGACCTATTTGTTTAAAAGGAGAACGAGAAGAAAATTGCTTGTATTTTCCAAATAGCGATTCCAAGACATCCGTTGTAGCTAATAATGTTTGTCCTGGTTGAATAAAAGAAAGTTCCTGTGTTAAATAGCTCAGAATTTTTTGTGCAAACTCTTCTGAATAATTCACAAGCGTTGTTAAGTGTTGTTGTATTATGCTGAAAGTTTCTTGATTTAGCCCACACAATTTAATTTGAGTTTCTACAAAGCGTGTTATTTGAACCATTTGCTTCCAATTTATTAGTGAGTCTTGGTAAGCAGCCAACCATGTAAATTTCTCTTTCAATTTACTATATAAAATATCTGGTTCTGTATTTGGTACTAAATCTCTTAAAATATCTAATGGTGAATTTAGCAGATATAAAGCCCAATTTACGAGTTTTTCTAAGTTAAAGTAACGGCATTGTGAGCGTTGAGAGGGCGGAGATAAGAAAGATAGTTCAGTTTGTTGCAGTTGTTTTCGACATTGACTACATTGCTGTATAAAAGACTGGTATTTATCCGACCTATGTAATTCATGCTTGAGTAATAAAGCCATTGCATGAGTTACATCATAGGTATAAATTACATCAGGATGATTTTGTTGATATAGTTTAATTCCTTTTTGAATATCACTTCCGTGGTCAGCAATTATTTGTCGAGGACAACCACATTTGAGGCTAACTTCCGTCAATTTCTCTTGGATGAGTTCACCTCTGGTTGAATGCATAATTTCTAATGCCAGAATTTGAACATCCTGATGCTGTAATCCTCTTCTTAGCGGCAAGATTTCTTCTTCTAGCTTTTGTTGTGAAACTCCTAAAATTACCAGTCCTTTTTCAGTTCCTAATTCTACAGTTAAATCAACAATAAAAATCCAGTCATCTCTTATTTCTTTCTTTCTGGTTAGTTCAAAAAAACCAATTCTCCCTAACCATTTCCTAATACTACTAAAGCTGGGAGTCTCCTGTGTAAACAATTCTTTGTACAAATCAAAGGTCTTCTCGACTCCTCTATAACTATTGCCACACTCTATAACCTGTTGCACTGAAATCTGAATAGTTTCGACTGAATAATGATGCCCCTTGGCGACTAATTCTTCTTTTGAGTCAATCTCTTTTTTTTTCCTGGACTGTTTCTATGTTTGCTTTTTGTAGTTTTTCTTCAGCAATTTTGGCTCGATTCTTCCAATAATCTCTTGATGCGGATAAATCTCTCACTTTTATTTCTAATGCTCTCAGTTTTTTTTGCTTTTCCAAGGCTCTCTGTTTCCAATTGTCTCGACCCTTGTGAAATAGCCTTGCCAACCGACTACTTGGGCTTTTAAACTCTTGCATTGACTTTGAGTTCGTTACATAGTTCTTGCATGAGAAGCTACCATCATCAAGCTCTCAAAGTCAACACCCTAGTTTCGCTATCGCTCCACCCAACCTACTTTTCTGAACTGTTACTTATAGCGAAATCTCGTAATAAGGTAAGGGATTTTGCCCTGCACCCATTAGCCAGCGTGCATCGGGTTTCCATGCACCGTTAAGTTCTTCTCGGCGACGGGTGTAGACGGTGAGATTGTTTTCGGAAATTTTTAGCAGGTTGTATTGCCACGGATAGCCAGGGTTAAGTTCTTGGGTGGGTGCGCCGAAAGTTCCTGCACAGATGCGGTCAAGTTTGCGACCATTCGCACTCATATCGTAACGGTAGAGGTTAGTTTCGGCTTTGTGGACGTGTCCGTGGAGGAAGAGGCGGAAACCTGCGACGGCTAACTGTTCCATGAAGCTTTGGTCTTTGATGCGGTCTTCCCAGGCGCTATCGAGGGGATGATGCCAGACGGCTATTTTGAGGGAGTTTTTATAATCTGGATGGCGGCGAATGGCTGTGAGGGCGTTGCTGAGTGCATTCATGTTAATGCTGGCACGGGATTTGTCATGATGATCCAATTGCCAAGCGGAGTTTAAGCCGAGAATGAGTAGGTTTTGCGTGGGGAAATGGTCGAGGGTGTATTGCTGGTCATATTCTAGGGGATAGGGTTGGGTTTTGATGGCTTGGTAGAAGTTGCAGAAGTGTTCAAAGCGTTGTTTATATTTCTCTTCGTCTCGTACACGAATGACACTGGCACTTTCTTCTATATATTCACCTGGTTTAAGTTGTCCCTCATACTCGTCGCGGTCGATTAGTTGGTAAGCTTTTTTTGCTAGTGGCCAGTTGAGGTCATGATTGCCGGGGACGATGATAATTTGCTCTGGTTTCAGGGTGAATTCTTGGCGGAGTTCGTTAAGGAATTGTTGGGCGGCTGCGTATTCTGCGGGGGTTGATTTGTTGGCGATGTCGCCGGAGAGAATGAGGGCATCAAGGTGAGGAATAGCGAGTTCGTTTTGCAAGTCGCTTGCTAGTTGGTTAGACCAGCGTTTGGCTTGGTCTGGTGTGCCGAAGTGCAAGTCTGAGAGGTGGAGAATGTACATTAGGGAAGTTTTGATTGGCTGGGATGAGGGAATATCTGGTTGGGATTTGGATTCAGCAATTGGTTGAGTAAGTCTGTAGTTATAGTAATTACATTCTTTTTGTATCGCTTCAAGTGCTTTAATTGCATAATTAAGAATATATCCATAATTTCCTGCTACAGATTTTTCATCTTTCAATATCTTTTGAAGTGATGTAATAACCTCTTCATCGACTTCATAAGACTTGGCGTTTTTGAGAACTGATTGAACCCAATAAACTACCTCAGCTAATTTATATTTTTTATATTGGTCAAAATTAATGGATCTAGGAATTACTAAAATTAATTGGATTTGTGCTATGGTTTGTGCTGCCATGTGACGTATAAAATAGTTTTTGTGTTGACTAAGTTTAATTAACTCAGGAATCGCCTCATGGAGTTTCATCGCTCCTAGAGCTTCTGCGGCGTTCTCAATTACAGTTCTCAATTACATGAGAATCTTCATCTTCATTTCTAAGAAGATCAATTAGTTTAGGAATAGCTGATTTTAATTTAAGTTTTTCTAAGGATATTACTGCACTTGAAGACACATCTGGTTCGTAATCTTTTAGTAATTCAATTAGCCCATAAATCGCTTCTTCAGACTGGATTTCTCCCAAAGCATCCGCCACACTAGAACGTACATCAGAGTCTTGATTTTCTAGTAATTGATTTAAATGATAAATTGCTTTATCAGATTTTGTTAAGGCTAAAAGGCGAACTTTAAATAATAAAGAAACTTCTAACTCATCAACTAAATCTACTGTCTGCTGCTGGAACTCTGGCTTGACTGCACCGGCTAACTTTGCTCCTAACTGCCAATCTACCTCTAAAGCTAACTTCACCACTCGTACCGCCTGCGCTTCATTATCCACCAATTCCAGCATTAATTTCAGGGGTTCAGTCCATTTCAAATAATTCAAATACTTTTGCTGGAGACATTCATCGCTGAGGTTTGGTAACTGCTTGAGCAAACATTCGGCGGCGTAATATTCCTGAATTAGCTGGTGGCGAAATTCAATTTGCTCATTTGCCCCTAGTTGAATTAAGTGATGATTGAGTAAATCTTGCAGCCATTCTAAAGCTCTGTCGCGTGGTCTATCAAATTTTTCATCTGCCAAGAATTGCGTTAAAACTTCCTCGGCTTCTGACTTGGGTACGGCGACATTTAATTCTGTCAACTTATCCCCTTTCGTCATGTAGAATGCCAAATGTTTTAATAACGCGAACCACCACCGCCGGGACTCATCTGTAACTGGGATACCTTGGCGAAATTGACGTTCATAGCTTTGGGTAAACTGACGAAACACCAAACCCAAGTTCGGCGGGATATCTCCTGTAGCTTGAAACAATGAACACAGCATTAACAGCAGCAACGGTGTTTCGCCAAACTCCCGCAACCTGTCGCCTAAGTTCTGCAACATCTGCTCACCCTGTTCTGGCAAATAGGCGCGGACAAATTGCTGCATCTGTTCTGCTGTCAGGGGTTGCATTTCCAGCTTTTTAGTAATGCCTAAATCGCCGCCCACGCTTAAATCTCGCGTGGTGAAGATCATCGGTGTGGTTTTTTCGTAGTCTTGCCGGAATTTAGATAAATCTCGCCGCGCTGCTTCTGAGGGTAATTCGTTGATTCCGTCTATTAAGAGTAAAAATTGCCCGTCACACAGCAGTTGTTCTATGGTTGCAGTGTTTAGCAGTAGGCGATGGCGTTTTAAGAAATCTCGAATCAAGTCTAGGACTGAGGTTTGGTAATAGCGCAACTCTACTAGGATGGGGATGATCCCCCCTGCCCCCCTTAAAAAAGGGGGTTCTGAAGATTTCGCTTTATCCTGACTGAATGACTTGTCACAAATTTGATCCGCCTCACTACAAAAGGGAGGTTCTGAAGATTTTACTTCCCCCCTTTTGAAGGGGGGATTGAGGGGGGATCTCGCTTTCTGGGCTTCCTCTAACAACAGCCGCGCCAATGCCGTTGATTTCCCGGAACCCGGCCGCCCTACTAGCAAAACGTGTTCTTTTGCATACTTCCGCAACCCTGCCAGCACGTCTAACTGTTCAATTTTCTCTTGGGTTTCGCTTCTTTCTTCTTTGGCAGATTGTACTGTCTGCACTATAAAATCTAACAGTAGGGCTGACTGTCTCTGCTCAATTCGCTGCCGTCCTACTACATCGGTTAGTGTGTAAGCATTCCACCATTGAGCGTAATGATTGCAGAGTGAGTTGAGGTAGTCGTTCCAGTTAGTCATGCTGGGTGAAATTGCGGGGTGCTGATGCTGGGAAAAGGGCAGAAATTACAGGGATAGGCTAAAAGCATTTAACCTCACCTCTAGTAACGGTATATAACGGACATAATTTAATTTACTGAGTTAAATTGTAACTGCTTTATTGAGTTCTAGATTCTCGTAAATAAAGCTCAGAACTTCATTAATGAGTATTGGAGCTTCATTAATGAGCCTTTTTGCTTCTTTAATGAATGCCAGAACTTGATTAATGAGGCTGTGTAACTTTATTCATGAGTCTTTTTTACTCGTGAATGAGTATTGGAGCTTTATTAATGAGTGTTTTTGCTTCTTTAATGAAGATTGGAACTTAATTAATGAGTGTTGGAACTTCATTTAAGTAATCGGACAAAAATATTTACAGTCATTGCGAGCGAAGCGAAGCAATCGCAGGGGGTGGGATTGCTTCGCTTCGCTCGCAATGACATTGTGTAATTAGTACATAGGGCAAACGACCGTTCGCCCCTACTAGATTAGGAAACGCTATAACTACTTAGCGTGGAGAGATTGCAACAACATCTCCTAATTCTCAAAGAAGTCGGGGATATTTTTTCCAAATTATGCTAATTTCATCTCAGTAAACTTTCCTAACAGCCATGTCTAACCCATCACCAACTGAATCTCAGCCGCAACCTTTGAGTGATTTTGAATTAGACTTGCTCAAACAAGAATACTTTTTTCTGCAAAACACTATTGAAGATTACAATAAGCAGATTTGGGTAATTAAGGCGCTGGGAATTACCGGGACTGGGGGTGTTTTAGCTTTGATGTTACAGCAACAATCAAAAGCTAGTGCGATCGCTATTATCGGTTGTTCTATCCCGATATTTTTCTGGATTCTCGAAAGTCAATGGAAGCACTTTCAGCGCGGTTTTTATCCCCGCGTCGCTGAAATTGAGTTGATTTTAAAGAATACCTGTGGTTTCAACAGTCCCGGTATCTACACCAGTTGGAGTCATTCTTTAAAACGCAGTCCCCAGCCTAAACGTAAAGGTTATCTCTGGGATGGTTTGCTCAATAGCACTGTGTATGTCAGCTACGTTTTAGAAATTATTTTTCTGTTGATTATCGCTGCGATCGCTCCTATGATTTGGAAATAATCAATCAGCCGCACCTTCTAACCAAATTTCTACATCATCTGATAGCAACTTTTCCGCAGCTTCTAGCATAGTTGCAGCAATTTCTTTAAGGTCTTCACGATTATTTAAGTAGGTTTTCAATGCTTCCATTGGGTCAATACTACTACTCGCACTCAATTCGGGAACGCGGGGACGGGCTAACTGACTGAGTAGTTCTGGTTGAATGGTGTAGGTGTGGGCTGATTTTAAGGCAGTATGTAAGACAGCATTTTCAATTACATCTAACTGTTCGGAACGCAATTTATAAATTAATCGCACTACTGCATCTTGAATATCATATTTGGCGATCGCTTTCAAAATCGCTCCCTGGGGATCTTCGGCTTTGGATATATCTACTTCAATGGTGCGAAAACTGCGAACTGGTAAGGGACAAAATTCCCAAGTTGTATTTCCCTGTTCCAGTTCAACCATCACATAGCCTTTATCCTCTTTTTCTTCGCTAAAATCTACCCGTTCAATACTCCCCGGATAAATTACTGGCGGGTTGTTATGTTTATTTAAATTCTGGTGTTTGTGAACATGTCCCAAGGCGACATAATCAAAACAAGGTCGCGTCAGCAAAGATAACGGCAAAGTAAAACCCTTACCCACCGCTAGTAAACGTTCTGCGCCCAAAGTTGCATTATCAGCCATCAAGTGAGCTAATAATATTGTTGGTACATTTGGGTCAAGGCGGCGGATTTCTCCTTCAATCACCACTTGTAACCTGTCTGTTAATAACTGGTTGACTTCCGCTAAAGACACACCTTCGGTTTCTTGGCGCGTCATTAATGTCGAACGAGTTAGCCAAGGGAGAGTAATTACTTGGACTTTCCCGTTGCGGGTTTGGATATGATGAGTTTTCAACGTATCACCAACCATAAACCCCGGTACACCCAAAGTCCGATAAATATTTAAACTTGCACCTCCCAAACCTTGGGAATGTTGGTCATGATTTCCTACCAACAATACTGTGGGGATATTCGCATCAACAAGGCGACGAAACTGACTGGCAAAAGCTTCCTGCACATAAGGCGGTGGTGTCGCATCAGGAAAAGCATCCCCACCAAATATGACTAAATCTACAGGATCAGTTAATGCGCGATCAATGCACAGCGATAAGGTATTAACAAAATCCTCCAAACGCGTGTTTAATCCAGTCGTTGGGTTAATTCGACCGTGGGAAAAACCACTTCCCATGTGGATATCTGAAAGGTGGAGGATTTTAATCATAAAAATTAATCGTTAATGGTTAAAAATGAGAATTAATGACACAACATAGTTTTTTTGTTAACTGTTGAGTGTTATTTGCGATCGCTGTCAACAGTAATTTTACAACCATAAAAACTAGCTTGGTTAGTTTCAGCGATTTTTCCTACTGATATGTAAGCACTTACAACAGTATTTACTAAGAAGCTTTGCGCTATTTTAAGTTTTACCTGACTTTCTTAGATATTTATACGGGGATTGTTATTCTTAAACAAAGCATAATAATTAAGGAAATTTACACAAATGAACACTTCTAAACCCAACCAACTAGGTGTATCTGTATTCATGGGCGTTTTGGTTATATTAACCAGTGTAAGTGTGATTACGATTATGAATATGTTCTAGGTTGGATGCTGAGAATTTTAATAAAGAAAATTTACATATCCCTGTTCAATATTGAGCAGGGTTTTTACATTTTGTCATCTGAGGGTGGAAATTGAAACGCAAAGGGCGCAAGGGTAAGCGCAGAGTAGCGCCAAGTGGTACTCAGGAACAAAGATAGCGCTGAGTTTATCCGTAATACTAGGTTTTGAGCTTGTAAAAGTTAGAAGCAGCTTGAGGATTAGTGACGGATGCTAAGAAAATTTACTGAGACTACTAAAGCAAAAAATCTAAAGCAGTTTTTGATAACTCTGACCTTTTTAACTCCACTGTTAATGACAATTCCGGTTTACGCTAGTAAGCCGGAACATGTCAAACAGTTAATAGATACTAACAACTGTGCAAAATGTGACTTAAGTGGGGCAAATTTTAGCTGGAAAAACTTGCTGCGGGCTGATTTATCTAACTCCAATTTGGGTGGTGCAGACTTAAGTAACGCAGATTTGAGTGGCGCTAATTTGCGTAACACTAATTTAAGTAAGGCTAAACTGTCTCGTGCTAACGCCTTTCGGGCTGATTTGGTAAGTGCAAACTTAAGTGATGCAGACTTGAGTAGCACTAACTTAAGTGGCGCAGATTTGCGAAATGCTAATTTAAGTCGTGCTGATTTAACAAATGCGGATTTAAGTGGTGCTAACCTGAATGGTGCAAATTTGACTGATGCTAACATGCGGGGTGTGCGATTTGATAATGTCAACCTCCAGGGAGTAAATCTCAATGGTGTTGATTTAAGCAATGCAGATTTGAGAAATTTTAACTTCCGTGGCGTGTCGCTGAATGGGGTTAACCTGAGTCGAGTGAATTTGAATGGTTATAACTTGAGGGGTGTAGAACTGAAAAATGCCAATCTCAGTTATGCAAACTTACAAAATGCTGACTTGAGTAATGCCCGATTGAACAATACTGACTTGCAAAATGCTAACCTCTACAATGCGAATTTGCAAGGTGCAGATTTGATTGGTAGTAAATTAAATAGCGCCAACTTAGATAATGCAGATTTAAGGGGTGCTAATCTTGATGTCGATAGCCTACCTAACAATATTCGCGCTGATGCTGGAGATTACAGCCGTTGGGGAAATACACTCAGTAGTAAAAGAAGATATCAAAACGCGATCGCCTATTACAACAAAGCTATAGAATTAAATCCTAGAGATGCTCAAACTTATACCAGTCGCGGGTTTGCTCAGAGTAAATTAAAAAACTATCAAGCTGCGATCGCTGACTATAATAAAGCTATTGAAATTGACCCTAGCTATGCCAAAGCATACAGCAATCGTGGCCTAACTCGCATCGAGCAGAATGATTATGCCAGTGCGTTAACTGATTTTGACCAAGCAATTCGCCTCGACTCTAACAATGCAGAAGCTTATAACGGACGCGCCACAATTCATCGCATTCAAAAAGATTATGCCACGGTCATTACCGAAGCTTCTCAAGCCATTAGAATCAATGCTAAATTTGCTGAAGCCTACAATAACCGAGGTTTAGCGCGTTTTGCACTGCAAGATTATCAAAGTGCCATTCAAGATTATGATAAAGCTATTGATAATTCTAGTGGTTGGGCTTGGGCATATTTAAATCGTGGCCTCGCTCGTTCAGCTATTAGCCAGCATAAAGATGCTACTAAAGATTTTGACCGCGCCATTGAAATTGATGAAAATTATATCGAAGCTTATTATCAACGCAGTTTAGCCCGGTTTAATCGCAAAAAATATGAGGATGCTATCAAAGATTGCGATCGCATTATTCAACGAGATCCCAATTATGCCGCAGCTTATGAAAATAAAGGTAATGCTTTATTAGCTTTGAAAAAGAAACCAGAAGCTAAACTCGCTTTTGAACAAGCAATGAAACTCTACTCGCAAAAACAAGATAATCCCAGTGTAGAAAGAGTACAGCAAATTGTCGCCGGGTTGTAAACAACTCCCCATCCTCTCTGCGCCTCTGCGTGAAATAAAAAACCACCGAGGCGCAGAGTTTCCAGCGTTTTGAGAATTTATCATCTCAGAGAGATGCTCAAATTTCCCCATTCTCAGATTATAGAAATATAGTTACGACTTATGACATACTTTCCTTGAGCAATAGATTGGCTGCCACAAAATGCTTTGGAAATGGTGCTTGAAACTGTTCATAATACTCCTAGGGCTGTGGCTGTTTTTGAATGTAGCCTCCCGTCTAGGAGCAGAAATTTTTTGGTTTCAAGAAGTTGGCTATCTGCAAGTATTCTTGTTAAGGGTAGTAACTAAGTTTAGTTTAGTATTATTTGTTGCAGCCATTAGTGCTATTTACTTATGGGGAAATTTAGAGTTAGCACAGCGGCTAAAATATCCCTCATCTTTAAAAATTGCCCAAGTCAAGCGTGAGGAAGCTGGACTGAGTGCAGAACTAAAAAACCTACTCAGTCCGCAGTATGCAAAATATGATAACAGTCAGATAACTTACACAGGTTTGCCAATTAAATTACGCTGGTTACTACCAATAGTTGTGATATTCAGCTTGTTGGTTGGGTTAATGCTGGCGCACTATAGTCAAATTGCCTTTGCATATTGGCAGTCTTCTGTAAATCAGGTTAGTTTACCAGTTATTTCCCTGTTCCGACTAGAGACAATTTGGACGTTAGGTAGGCAAATTACTACTCAGGTTTTATCTATTGGCTTAATTGTAGGAGTCGCGATCGCTATTGTAATTTATCCTCGTTGGTTATTAACGGCGATCGCTGGTGTATTTAGTGTCCTATTTGGTTGGATAATTTACCACAACTGGGCAAAAGTTCTGCAATATTTTCATCCTACTACTTTTAATTATTCCGAGCCTTTATTTAATCGAGATATCAGCTTTTATATCTTTTCCCTACCTGTTGGGGAATTGATAGAACTTTGGTTAATGGGTTTATTTTTATATGGTTTCATCGCCGTTAGCCTAATTTATCTTCTTTCCGCAGACAGTTTAAGTCAGGGGCTTTTCCCTGGGTTTTCATCGCCACAACAGCGTCATTTGTCTGGGATGGGTGGCTTGTTAATGTTAGTTGTCGCCTTGAGTTATTGGCTGAGTCGTTACGAACTAGTCTATTCTCAACAAGGTGTAAGTTACGGAGCCAGCTACACTGATGTGCAAACACAGTTACCAGCTTACACAGTGTTGTGTGTTTTAGCAGTGGCGATTGCATTTTACCTGTTGGGGCGCACAGTTGTTTGGCGACGAAAATCTCCCTATCGTCACTGGGTGTTTTACGGTTTGGGGGTTTATTTGGTGGTGGCTGTGGCTGCTGGGGTGGTTTTACCAACAGTGGTACAGTATCTCGTTGTTCAGCCAAATGAATTGCAGAGAGAGGAACCTTATATTAAGCGGACTATTGCCTTAACTCGCCAAGCATTTGACTTAGAAGCTATTGACGCTCGAACCTTCAACCCCCAAGGAAACTTAACTGAAGCGGATATTAAAGCAAATGACTTAACAATTCGCAACATTCGCCTTTGGGATCAGCGACCACTTTTAGACACCAACCGCCAATTGCAACAAATTCGTCCTTATTATCGCTTTCCCGATGCTGATATTGATCGGTATACCCTAGCAACTGAAGCAATTCTACAGCAACCAACGGCCTCTGAAACACCAACTGAATTAATCGAACGGCGACAAGTCTTAATTGCGGCGCGAGAATTAGACTATAGTGCTGTACCCCAACAAGCGCAGACATGGGTTAACCAACATCTAATTTATACGCATGGATATGGATTTACCCTCAGTCCAGTGAATACAGTCGCACCGGGGGGACTACCCGAATATTTTGTCAAAGATATTGCTGGTACTGCTAATGGCGCTCTCACAACTTCTAATGACGCTATTCGAGATAGTATTCCTATTGGTCTACCCCGAATTTATTACGGTGAAATTACTGATAATTATGTCATGACTGGCACTAAGGTTAGAGAGTTGGATTATCCTAGTGGGAGTGATAATGCTTACAACATTTATGATGGTATAGGTGGCATTTCGATTGGTAGTGCATGGCGACGCGGGTTATTTGCTATGTATTTAAAAGATTGGCAAATGCTCTTCACTCGCGACTTTTTGCCAGAGACAAAAGTATTATTTCGGCGGAATATCAATCAACGAATTCGGGCGATCGCACCTTTTCTCAAATTTGATAGTGACCCTTACTTAGTCGCAGCTGATCCTAGTATTGGTTACGGGTTTCCTGGTGTAAAAAATTATTTATATTGGATAGTAGATGCCTATACAACAAGCGATCGCTATCCTTATTCTGACCCGAATAATGAAGGCATTAACTATATCCGCAACTCCGTTAAAGTAGTCATTGATGCCTACAACGGCACAGTTAATTTTTACATTGCTGACTTCAGCGATCCCATAATTAGAACTTGGGCAAACATCTTTCCCAAGATGTTTAAACCTCTTAGTGCCATGCCAGCTACCATCCGTAATCATATCCGCTATCCTGCCGACTTTTTTCAAATTCAAGCGGAACGGTTGATTACTTATCACATGACCGATCCTCAAGTATTTTACAACCGCGAAGACCAATGGCAAATTCCCAACGAAATTTATGGTGATAAAGCGCGACCAGTCGAGGCGTATTATTTAATTACCAACCTGCCTACCGTTCCTTTTGAAGAATTTATCTTACTGTTACCTTACACTCCCAGACAGCGGACAAATTTAGTTGCTTGGTTAGCGGCGCGATCGGATGGCGATAACTACGGTAAGTTATTGTTATATATCTTTCCTAAACAGCGTCTAGTTTACGGGCCAGAACAAATTGAAGCACGCATTAACCAAGATCCAGTAATTTCTCAGCAAATTTCTTTATGGAATCGTCAAGGCTCAAGAGCAATTCAAGGAAATTTGTTAGTCATTCCCATCGAAGAATCATTATTATACGTCGAGCCAATATATTTAGAAGCCACTCAGAATAGTTTACCAACCTTAGTGCGGGTAGTTGTAGCTTATGAAAACCGCATTGTCATGGCGCAAACCCTAGAACAAGCATTGCAAGCAATTTTTCAACCAGAAGTCACGCCTGAACCTGCTATTGTGCGTCCCTTTGATGAGGGAACCTCGCCTAGTCAGTGATAAATCTCAATTTAATTCAATTGTTAAATATCTGCCATGCGCCATCAACGAATTCATGATATTTATGGAAAACATGAGTCGTTGTGATGCTCGCTTAAAGGCAAAATTCTGTTGCCGCTAGGAGAAATAGAATTGCTTTGGGAGTAATGATCACAACTGAATTAGGAACGCTATATGCTAACTCTGTTGACATTTTCTCAGAATCACCTAGAGTTATTCTCTAGTAAAGATGTTGAGCCGATACTAAAAAAGATTGATGGTTCTCAGAATATCTGGTTACGCTGTATTCATTTTCGCGATCGCACCGGAACCGCTAAAATTATTAACCACTTTCAACTTGATCCATCTCGCATCGACATGATTTTTAACCATTCCCTCACAGGAATTGATGAAGATATGGAAGATTGTCTATTTGATGGCTATGAAATTCTCACTCATCAACTCAAAAATCGAGAGTTTCAGGTAGCGCGAGGGAGTATTGTATTAGGTCGTAACTTTATTATTACTTTTGAAATTACAGAAATCAAAGTTTTAACTATATTACTCAATAATATCCAAAAGCAAAACATAGATATTCAAAGCTGGGGAGTAGATTATATTTTATATTTGATTTTTAAAGATATTTTAAATAATTATCATAGTGTATTTGATTATATTTCTAGACAGCTTGATGATTTAGAAGACGAAGTTCTCGCCAATTCTGGTGATGAAACAACTTATCATAAAATTGCCGCCATGAGGCAATCTACTCGCTCTGGGCGGCGGAATTTTCAAAATCTCAAGTCACTTCTAGCAATGATGAATTATGAAGATTTTCAATGGATTACTCTGCCAGTTAAAACATTATTCAATCAAGAGTTAGTTTATCAAATTGATCATCTCTGGCAAGAATACCAAGCTTTAAGAGCTTGGATGTCAGAATTAATGGAAATTCAACGGGATAACATTGCCAGCAAAACCAGTGAACGCATTAATAGGTTAACAATTCTTTCTACTGTATTTTTACCCATCACCTTCATTACTGGTTTTTATGGAATGAACTTTAAATATATGCCAGAGTTAGAGCAAGCTTGGGCATATCCAGTTGTAATTAGCGTGATATTACTAATTGTTTTGAGCAGTATTGCCTTTGCTAAACAACAACGTTGGTTGTAAGTATAATAAGCGATCGCCTAATTTTGCCCCTATTTCTCGTCTGTGCGACTGGATAAAGGAAAAATTGAGGTTTAAAGCAACTGACCCAATGATTCGCTAGAATCGCCTTTATGAATTACAAATTCGCATTTTAATTTGCTTATGCAGCGACGCTCAAAGATGTTTTTAGCATTTTTACTTAGTTTTCTTCTGAGTTTTATACCTTTTTCGGGTAACGTGATCAATGCGGTGACACCAGTCGCCGTTGCGCCTGTCTCCGGACTATCCATTACCCAAGGAGTGAAAAAAACGTTATTAGACAACGGTTTAACAGTGTTAACTAAAGAAGTCCATACTGCTCCGGTTGTGAGTGTGCAAGTATGGTACAAAGTTGGTTCACGCAACGAAGGTAAAGGGGAAAGTGGTATTTCTCACCAACTAGAACATTTGATGTTCAAAGGTACTAAAGAACGTCCAGTACAGTTTGGCCGTTTGTTTAGTGCTTTGGGTAGTCAGTTTAATGCTTTTACTAGTTACGACGAAACAGCTTATTTTGGCACAGTGCAACGAGATAAACTCCAAGCACTGCTAATTTTAGAAGCAGACCGGATGAAAAATGCTTTGATTGGCACTGAACAACTCACCAGTGAAAAGCGTGTTGTGATTTCTGAGTTGCAAGGGTATGAAAATTCACCAAGCTACCGTTTAAATCGGGCGGTGATGCAGGCGGCTTTTCCCAATCGGGCTTATGGTTTATCTGTAGGTGGTACAAAAGCCGATGTGGAAAAATTCACTGTCGAACAGGTGCGGAATTATTACCAAACTTACTACAGTCCTGACAATGCGACTTTGGTAATTACAGGGGATTTTGCCACGGAACCTGTACTCAAGGCGGTGAAAGAAAGTTTTGGCAAGTTGGCGAAGAATCAAGAATCAAGAGTCAATGGTCAAGGGTCAATGGTGAACCAGCGCGGTCTTGGGGGTTTCCCCCATGAGCGACTGGCGAACCCGGAAGGGGTCAATGGTCAAAAACCCAAACCTTCAACTCCCATAGTTTTAAAAGAACCGGGAAGTGCTGCACTTTTGCATGTTGTGTATCCTTTACCAGATATCAAGCATCCTGATGTACCTGCAATTGATGTGATGGATGCAATTCTCACCGGGGGACGCAGTTCTAGACTTTATCAAGCTTTGGTAGAATCTGGTCTGACTAGTTCTGTGGGTGGAAGTGCGGCAGAATTAATTGAACCGGGTTGGTATGAAATTGAGGCGACAGCCGCCCCTGGTCAAAAGCTAGAGAAAATTGCCCAAGTTCTGCAAACATCGCTATCAGAATTACAACAAAAGGGAGTGAGTGCAGAAGAGTTAAACCGAGCGAAGACGTTACTGCAAGCTTCGTTTGTCTTAGGTAATCAAGATATCAGCAGCCAAGCTAGTCAGTTGGGGTATAACCAAACTGTAGCGGGAGACTATAAATATATTGAACGCTATTTAGCGGCGATCGCCAAAGTTACACCAGAGGATGTGCAACGAGTAGCAAAAACTTACCTTGTTCCAGCTAAACAAACCATCGGCTTTTTTGAACCAACTCAACCAGATGGTCAAGCCGGAACTTCTAGTAGTGGTTCTGGTCGGACTGTGGAAAACTTTAGCCCTGGTAAACCTGTAGACCCAGACGAACTGGCGAAATATTTACCTCCAGCTACTTCATCTACGGTCTCTAATCAACAACCTCTACCACAGCAGTTTTCTTTAGCCAATGGTTTGCGAGTCTTACTGTTACCTGACCGCAGTCTTCCCACAATTAACATTAGTGGTCAAATTGATGCGGGAACTGAGTTTGATGGTAATCAAAAAGCTGGACTTGCCATTCTCACCGCAGAAAACTTAATGAATGGAACCCAAACGAAAAATGCTTTGGCTTTAGCTCAAACTTTAGAAGATAGGGGAGCCAGTTTAGATTTTAGCGCCAGCCGCGAAGGTGTGAGCATTGGCGGTGAAGGACTTTCGGCAAACTTGCCCATCTTAATTCAAACTTTGGCAGATGTGTTGCAGAATGCTAACTTTCCCGCTGACCAATTAGAACTGAGTCGTCAACGGGCGTTAACGAGTTTGCAAGTACAGTTAGATGACCCCAGTACTTTAGCAAGGCGCGTATTCCAACAAGCAATTTACCCAGAAAATCATCCTTTTCACAGTTTTTCCACAGATACGAGTTTAAAGGCTATTACTCGTGATGATTTGTTGAGTTTTTATCGTCAACATTACCGTCCAGATACAACGACACTGGCTTTAGTGGGTGATTTTGACCCGGTGAAGGTCAAAGATTTGTTGAATCAGGCGTTTGCAAAATGGCAAGCTGAAGGTAAACCACCTGCGTTGAATTTACCCAAAGTCTCACTCCCAAAAACTTCCACCCGCTTGAATAAAGTGATTCCTGGTAAAGCTGAGGCTGTAACTTACATTGGCTACAACGGGATTTCTCGCAAAGACCCCCGTTTCTATGCTGCTTTGGTGTTGAATCAAATTTTAGGCGGTGATACTTTATCTAGCCGTTTGGGTACAGAAGTGCGCGATCGCCTCGGTTTGACTTATGGTATCTACAGTGGTTTTGCGGCTGGTATCAATCCCGGCCCCTTCTTAATTGAAATGCAAACTGCGCCTACAGATGCTCAAAAAGCGATCGCTAGTACCCTCGCTTTACTCAAGCAGTTACGCGAACAAGGCATTACTGAAGCAGAATTAAATACTGCTAAACGTTCCATTGCTAACAGCTACCCAGTAGAATTAGCAAATCCCAGCGAAGTTGCCAGCATCATTTTAAATAATGCTGTTTTGGGTCTTTCTCCCGCCGAAATCCGCGAATTTCCGCGACGCATTCAAGCTGTAAATATGGCTCAAATTCAACAAGTTATCAAAGACTTAATTCAGCCAGAAAATGTAGTCATTGTCACGGCTGGCCCTGGCGATACTGCATCTAAGGAAAACTAGTCTGTGTATTGATTGACTGCTGTATGTCAATCAATACTTAGTTCTGAAATAAGCGACCAGTTAAAGTGCGATCGCTTCCAGCATCGCTTGTCTATTTTGGTAATTATATATTATCTGAGCTAACCAACATTCCTTTACTTTGGGTTCACTCTCAGATACAGTTGCGTACCCACAAACTGAGTACCTCTCTTTGTGGGATCTACGTTTTCTACTACCTCTGTTCTACCTACAGCAATCAAACCTTTACCAAAGATTTCGCTTGTTGCTGCATCAAGTTGTTTTTGCGTTGCACCCGTTTGACTCAAATCGATTGACGAGACTTGAGAAATCTTCGGCTTATTCAAAATCAGTTGATTTGTGGAGAAACAAGGAGTAGTGATACAGCGAATACCATTGTCTTTTAATGCGACAAAAGTACCTTTTGCTGGGGTATTTGTAGCAGCTACAAAGGCTTCTTTTACTCTCAAATTCCCAAACTCACCAAATCCGGGCAATGTCACTGGAATGATATTTCCTCTGAGAAGCAGACGACTACTATCATCATTTTGAATTTTTACCAGTTCTAATGGTGACACTTTTAGAGAACTCCAATCTATTGCAGACACATAGCATTCCTCACGAAAAACACCATCTAAGCAAGGAGTAGCTTTCAAGTTGACTTGCTTGATGAAATATCCACCGCATATTGGAGAAGCACATCTGCGTAAATCTCTTCGCACCGTGTAATATCCCCATTGAGGAAACTCTTGATTGGTGACAGTGACAGTAACAGAATCAGTAGTATTTGAAGTAGCAATATTTTGAGCCGATACTTTCCCGAAAAATCCGTTACTAACAATTAAAGTACCTAATAGAGGAATAATTGAGTATTTGTAGTTCAATGATTGTTTGTTCATGGTAAATTTTGATTTTATTTGACAGTTTGATACTTTGATTAAGAGTAGAGTTTGTCACAAAACCCAACAAAATATTTGTACACTCAGATATTAGCTAACAAGGTGGGTGGCAATATATGAATTTCTATACTACTGACAATAGGTTAAAAAAACATAGGGAAAACTTTAAAGGAATTTTAAGGACTCATTATTCTTGCCACAACTTAGAGACAAGGTAGCTACCACAATACCAGCGCATTTATTGGCAGTGTTGAAGAGGTTGATTGATCAACTGAGATTGTGGTAATCTCCACCAAGACCTGATCAATTACGCCGCCAACACTAAAGATTAATAGGCAAAACATAGCATAGGGCAACAATGCAGAAATTCCTTTTTAGTAATACAGATAGCTTTAAAGCGCAAGCCCTATTTCTTGGCAAAAAGATTGATCTACAGAAATTAGAAAATTATGATTGCTTGGCAACTATGCCCATAATGGTGCAAGTAGGTGAGTGTGGTTGTGCTGTACTGCTGGGCTATGGTGTAGTTGTTCTGTTCAACCTTAATCCTGTAGAAAATACAACCTTCTTGAGCCAGCTATCTTCTCTAGTTCATGACTGTTTTAGCCAACCTGAGACAGAACAAGTGGAAGTTCATCTCAACATTGTGGAGAGTGAACGAGTCAAGGAAGGAAAAATTTTTCTGCGTGAATTGAGTGTAGAACGCTTGCAAATAGTGGCTGATGTTCTTGCCAAAAGTGTTGTGCTGTCTCATTATGAAACTAGCCTAGCGGCAGTATTCGATCAAATTGAACCGTTTGCTGCCAGTCTCCAGCGTGAAAACAGAAGTCGGCGGCAGAGTCGGGAATTACTGCGTCAACTAGGAACAACGTTGTTAGTTCAACATAAGATAGTAGGCCGTGTCGAGATTATCGATAAGCCAGAGTTACTCTGGGAATCTCCACAGTTAGAAAATTTATATCTGCGCTTAGAGGATGAATATGAAATCCGTGAGCGTCACAATGCTTTGGAACGCAAATTAGAGCTAATTTCCCAAACTGCACAAACGGTACTGGAGTTTATGCAGCATAGTAGTAGCCAACGAGTAGAGTGGTATGTAGTGATTTTGATTGTGGTGGAAATTTTGCTCTCACTATACGATATCATCTTCAAACGCTGAAAGCTTAATTAAATCAATTTTGTCGAGTAAATTGTGTGCGATCGCTATGGGAGTTATTTTCTCCAAAATAATCACGTTCAAACAAGTTCTTGCTCGGTTGCTATAAGTTTCTATCTGAAATTAATCTTTTATTTTAATATCTAAAAATCAAACAACCTTATATCAAAAGACATAGAAATAGGTATTGCTGGGGCTTAGATTAGTGAAATGCTATAAACGTCAAAACGACTAAATTTAACCAGAACTTTACCCAATTATCCTTTTGTGAAATATAAGCAATTGCTAAGATGTGTTGCACTCAATTTTTTAATGCTGCGTCATCTCATACCAAGTGTGCAATTGTACTCTGGCAATTTGCCATAAAAACTTAGATGCAGTAAGGCTTTCAGAACTGGGATCTATTTCATTATTTTAGTGAAATAGCATAAACAACTAAAGCATCAAAAATTGAATAGCTGCTTAATTTCAATCTTTAATTATTCTGAAAAAATTGTTCAACAATGAAATGTAAAACACCGTCTTCCTGGGGGATAACAAAGTTTTTTTTTGCTTGCGGCATCAGTGTATTGAGTGCGAAATTAGTAGCGGCCGCTGTGACGTACAATGTATGATAATGGGACTTTATGGGCATATTGCGATAACAATTGTCATAACCGTTCAACTTTATTGTCTATTGATACCACTGTGGGTTCGCCAACGAAAGGCAAATTCATCATTAACAAGGGTTACGAACGCCCAAGTTCAATGCCAAATATTAATAATGAAGGCATCGCTATTGCGCCCAATTCTGAATGTGCCAGCAATTTAAAACAGTTCTTCTGGGCGGATGATTCTGAAACTAATGGTCATGCGCTTCGTCGTGGGACAATTCCTTGTGGACGATTGTTTTAAATTATTTCGCAATTGCATTTTGGCAACTTGTAATTGGGGAATTCTGGTATGATTTGGGTTGAGTGTGGGAAGATAGTTGCGGATTACTATTACCCCATCTACTCGACCCCCAAACATCAAAGGCTCCGACTCCTCAAACGCCAGCATGACACCCCACCTTAGTAATTTGCCGAACTGGATATTACCTAGCAACAAAATAAAAATAGCGATCGCCGAAATTGTACTTTAATTCATTGCGGACAAAAATATCTGATCACGCCCGGCGGCTTTAGCTTGGTACAAAGCAGCATCAGCAGCACGATACAGCGTTTGCACATCATGGCCATCTTTGGGATACTCTGCCACTCCAGCACTGATGGTAACAGTAAAATTTTCTTGATTGCTAGTGGTAAATTCTAGGCAACGCAGAGAGTCTAACAAATGATTAAGTCGTTTCACTACCTGTTGTTGGGTAATACCATACAATCCAATGACAAATTCTTCTCCACCCCAACGCGCCACTACATCTTCCTGGCGGAATGATTGCTTTAAGAGTTTTCCCAATTGGCTTAAAACTTGATCTCCTGCATCGTGACCATATTGGTCATTAATATATTTAAAACGGTCTAAGTCTAAAACTGCAAAATAAAATGGTTGATTTTGACGTTCTGCAAGATGCAACAATCGAGTTAGTTCTTGGGCGGATTTCCGTCGATTAGTAATTCCCGTTAAAGCGTCAATCTCTGCAAATTTGCGGATAATTTGGCTGCGTTCTAAACGACAAAGAACGCGCGCCAGCAATTCTGGTTCGACAATGGGTTTAGTAACATAATCATCAGCACCAGCCGCAAACACTCTCTGCACTATCTGAGTGTCTCTATGCGCTGATAAAAATAATATAGGTAAATTGCTCCAATGCGGATCATTTCTGACAACTTGACACAAATCGATGCCACTGAAGTTAGGCATTTCCAAATCTAAAATCAGCATATCGGGAATAAATTCTTCTAAGGTATCCCAAAAATTTTGCGGATCATCTAACAGAGTTAGGGTAAATCCCCAAGGCTGTAAAATTGTATGTAGAATATCGAGTATTTGCGGGTCATCATCTACAATCAACAATTTGGCTGATGATGTATTGGATTGTTGCAGAATAGTGGCGATCGCTTCCATAATCTCTGATGGAAAAACAGGCTTTTGTAAAAAGCCTTTACCGCCCATTCTTGCTACCTTTACCCGTTCTGTAAAACTATCTTGAGATGTAAATACTAATACAGGTATGGGAGGATGTAGGGCTGTGAGTTCTGCGAGTAATGTAAAGCCATCTTCAGGAGATTGGGGAAAGCATAAATCTAACAATACGACATCTGGTCGAGAGTGAGCGATCGCTAACCTAGCCGCAGAGATACTCTCAGCTACTACAGTTTCAATTCCAGCAATAGTTACTTCTGCTGCTACTTGTTGCGCTAATTCCAGATCATCATCAACGATTAACAGGCGATATTCTTGGTTGAGATAAGTAGCTTGAACATCTGACTGTGGCGGAATTAATGTCGGATTTTGCTCTAATATTTTTTGTAACTCCAGCAGCAGCATTTGTATTTGTTCTGCTTGGGTTTGACCGAGTGTTTCGGTTGATTTTAAAATTGTTTCTATGTTTTGACACAAGCAAGTCGCATTATCAAAGCCAAAAGTCCCTAAAGAACCGGCTAAAGTATGGGCTTGTTGTTGTGCTTGTTGTCGTAAATCTTCAGTTAACCTATTTTCTAGTAAGTATTTAACAGCTTGCTTGATAATCGCCAGGCGATCACTATATTTATCTTGATAACGCTCCCACACTCCAGCAAGTTGGGACTTGATGCGCTGTTCTATGGCAGAATCAGTTGTGGGTAATAGGCGATCGTCACATTCCTCATCAGCTTTTATGCTATCTATCGGTTTTTCTGTCTCTATGATTTTTGGCTGGACATTACCAACTTCTAACTCTTTGGTATTGAGGCGATAACCAAATCCATAAACTGTTTCAATCAAATCAGCCTTTGCTCCTACCTTTCTCAGTTTAGAACGCAAACTTTTAATGTGCGCTCTCACAGTATTTTCTGAAGGAATTTCATTCAAAGACCATAAATGATCTAGCAGGGAGCTTTGGCTGAATATGCGCTGACTATTGCGTAATAACAGTTCTAGCAGAGCATATTCTTTAGCAGTCAGGGGCAGAATTTTTCCCTGATAACTGATTTGACCGCATCTAGGGTCAAGAAGCAAAGCCCCAAATTGAATTATCGGTGTTGTGCTAATCATACCTCGACGCAACAAAGCCCGGATTCTTGCCAATAATTCCTCTAAATTAAATGGCTCAAGTACATAATCATCTGCTCCAGCATCTAAGCCAGTAATTGTTTTAGCAATATTATCTTTCTCTGTTAGTAATAAAATTGGTATACAACAACCTTGATTACGTAGCTGTTGGCAAATACTTATACCGTCAATTATCGACAGGCTCACATCCAGCACAATTAAATCGTAGGCAGTGGCTAAAGCCTGTTCTAAACCTTTTTTACCATCAGTAGCTACCTCCACCAAATAATATTTCTCTGAAAGTGCTACCCTCAGTATTTCAATGATATTTGTATCATCTTCTACTATTAGAATTTTCACAATCAATTTGTGGTGAATTTAAACTTTTAACTTTTATTAATTGATGGCTAATTACTCAGATCAACAGAATATATATTCATTCAAGGTACTGGGCTTTCAATTACATTTTTTAATTTTTTTACAAGTTATTACCAACCAGCAACTAACATGTTATATACAAGATATAATCTAAGTTTTAACACTTATATTATATGGCAAAAATTAAACAATATATTTTACGGTAAGTTTCTGAATCTCAAGTTTTTCATTGGTCAATAATTACTTTCTTGCCAAAATAACTCTCGTTCTTCAAAAAAGTACTAATTATTCTGGTGCAGAACTTTATTTATATAATCAAGATAAACTAAAAATGACAAAACGAATTCTAGTTATTGATGATGAAGATAGCGTGCTGGAAATTGTGCAAATCTCTCTAGAGTCAGCCGCAAATTGGGATGTAATCACAGCATCTTCGGGTAGCGCAGGTATAGAACTTGCTGTATCTAAACAACCGGATGCGATTATACTAGATTTGGTGATGCCAGAAATGGATGGAGTGACCATATTTAAAAAACTCCAAGATAATATTGCAACTAGCCATATTCCTACTGTTTTACTAACAGCAAAAGTCCACATTAGCGAACAAGCAGAATTTCGTAACTTGGGAGTAGCCGGAGTCATCATCAAACCATTTATGCCTTTAGATTTAGTCGATAACATTTGCAAAATTCTCAACTGGACGTAGATAGAGCGTTAACTTTTTTATCTCCCCAGGTAATGTAGTTAAAAAATGATGCAATCCTGAATGCTGATCTAAGCCTATAATTTTCGCTATTTTTGGTAATGCTTCCTGTGGTAATTCAGATACGCATTCTAGATGTCCATACGGTTCAGTTAAGAAAGTTCTTGTGTGGAGGTAAGAGAACAGGAAAAGAAAAAATCAGCGGATCTGAACTGTATTGTCCTATATGCAATTACTGGAAAGCCTCGAAACTCCACGCCATCTGAAAACAGCTTTCTGTATCACTGGCAATATTCGTCTAGAAGTTTAACTGTTGATGCGGCTAGATGATGCTCTGTGTAATAGTTTCGGCTTTTTTGATTATTATTCTCTCATGGTAGTGATACAAGAGAGTCAATTTAAATACGGTTTTCCCATTGATTAGCTGTATTTTATATATTAAAGCAGGTATTATGAGAATTTAAATGACATCAAGTCTGACTTCTGCTGGCTGGGGGAGAAAAAATTAATTCCTAGTAAAAAGACTTGACAAATTAGCTGTAATAATTGAAACGAGACTGCTATGAAGCCTAATTCTTTCACTACTTATACTCCAGCCACAATAGCTATTGTTGGTGCAGGCTTTAGTGGTTCTCTAGTTGCTACGCACCTATTAAAAACTGCCAGCCAACCCCTCATTATCAAGCTGATTGAGCGCAGTTCTCAAATTGGCAAAGGCATTGCCTACAGCACAGATACCAACTGTCATTTGCTGAATGTTTCAGCAGGTAACATGAGTGCATTTGCTCATGATGGGGGACATCTGTTGCGCTGGCTTCAGCACAATCAAAATGAGTTAGCATCATTTTTTGCAGAAGAAGTTAATGCTAGTAGCTTCATCCCGCGTAAAGTTTACGGTTTATATATTCAGTCGATTTTGGCAGAAGCAGAAGCTACAGCACCTAGCGATGTGCAACTAGAACGCTTGACTGATGAAGTAGTCGGAATAGAACCAAAAGACAAAGGTGCGATCATTTCGTTGCGTAGTGGTCGCTGTTTTACGGCAGATAAAGTAGTTTTGGCATTAGGAAACTCGCCTTTTACACTGCCAACAGATAATTCAGATAGTCAAAATCAAAGTTATCGGCGAAATGCTTGGTCAACCGATGCACTAGCAGACCTTGAGCCTGATGCGGCTGTGTTGCTTGTGGGTACAGGGTTGACAATGGTAGATATGGTTTTATCTCTGCGCGATCGCCAGCATCAAGGTAAAATTTATGCTGTGTCTCGTCGAGGTTTATTTCCGCAAAAACATCAAGCATCTCCACCTTATTCCCACCAATTGACTCCCGAAAGCTCACCAAAAACAGTACGCGGTTGGTTACATTGGCTACGAACTGAGGTAGAAAATGCCGCATCTCAAGGTTACGATTGGCGAGCAGTGATTGATTCACTACGTCCCATTACTCAACAAATTTGGCAAAAATTACCGACCTTAGAACAGCAACGTTTTTTGCGACATTTGACACCCTATTGGGATGTACATCGTCACCGCATTGCTCAAAGAGTAGCAGATGTGATGAGAGAAATGCTGGATTCTGGTCAACTGATCATTTCTTCAGGAAGGATTCAGGAATATCAACTGTTACCAAATGGGGTAGCTGTAACTATATCTGGGCGCAAAACCCAGACAAATACTGTCTTACACGTCAAGCGGGTAGTGAATTGTACAGGGGTAGCCGCAGATTATCGCCACTCGCCTCATCCTTTGATTGACAATTTGCGATCGCAAAGATTAATTCGCCCTAATAGTATCGGTTTAGGCTTAGATACAAATACTCAAGGTGCTTTATATACAGCAGATGATCAAGTTTCCACCTTGCTTTATACCTTGGGAACTCCACGCAAGGGCGACTTATGGGAAACTATTGCAGTTCCCGAATTACGAATACAGGCACAGCAATTATCCCAGACGTTATTACAGTCATTACCAGTGCGTGTGCGTGCGATTCCTGTGATGTCTTGGTTGCATAGCGAGAGCCGCGAGCGCAATTCAGCAATATCCCACTCAACTTTACTATTTCGCCAATTCTTTGACCCAGAAAGCAGTAGCTATACTTACCTCATTGCAGATCAGCAGACAGGAGATGCGGTTTTAGTTGATCCTGTATTAGAGCAAGTTGACCGCGATTTGCAATCACTAGACGAACTGGGATTAAAACTCCGCTACTGTCTAGAAACTCATCTTCATGCAGATCACATCACAGGTGCAGGTAAACTCAGAGAAAAAACAGGTTGTCAGGTGATTGTTCCCATAAATCCGGCTGTGACAAAAGCCGATCGCTCCCTGGTTGGTGGTGAAAATATCGAGGTGGGAGCAGTTATTGTTGAAGCAATTTTTACACCAGGCCACACCGCCAGCCATATCGCATATTTAGTCAACAAAACCCATCTTTTAAGCGGCGATGCCTTATTGATTCGTGGTTGTGGACGTACAGATTTTCAAGAAGGTGATCCGGGAACTCTATATGATGTGGTCACACAAAAGTTATTCACCTTGCCAGATGATACCTTAGTCTATCCGGCTCACGACTACAAAGGACGTACAGTTTCCACCATTGGCGAAGAAAAACGCCTCAATCCCAGATTTAGCGATCGCAGCCGCAGTCAATTCATTACTATCATGAATAATCTCAAATTGAGTTATCCCCAAAAGATGAATGCTGCACTCCCTGCAAATGAATATTGTGGTGATTTTATTCCTCAAGAAAGCTTAGATTTAGCTACAAGTCCGGTTACAGATGCAGAACTCAAACAAATAGAACTTACAGTGATGACTAATACAGAAATCTACAATGATTACTTTGCTATGTATATCTAGTGTGTAATACCGTTTTGGATTTTAGATTTTGCGGAAAGTTGTGTGAAGTGCGATCGCAATTTGTCTAAAAACCTCACCTGCTGGAGAAGCTTGTTCACTAGTTGCGATCGGATTTCCGGTATCACCACCGCTACAAATGCGCTGATCTATTGGGATTTGTCCCAACAGTGGTGCTTGTAATTCCGTTGCGAGTTGTTCACCGCCACCACTCCCAAAAATATATGTGTGTGAACCACAATCACCACAGATTAAATAACTCATATTTTCTACGATACCCAGCACCGGAACACCGACTTGGCGAAACATATATATATTACGGCGAACATCTGCGATCGCAACTTGTTGCGGAGTCGTCACCAAAATAACGCCACAAATTGGACTTTCTTGGATAATCGTAATTTGAGCATCACCTGTACCTGGTGGTAAATCTATTAATAAATAATCTAATTCGCCCCATTCCACATCATTGATAAATTGGGTAATAATTTTATGCAGTACAGGCCCCCGCCAAGCCAAAGGACGATTTTTTTCTGCAAGTAAACCCACTGACATCAATTTAATTCCTTGCACTTCTAGAGGTAAAAACTTATCACCTGTGGGAGTATTAATCACTTCAATATCAGCTTGTCCTAAACCCAACATTTGCGGCAAATTAGGCCCATAAACATCAGCATCTAGTAGCCCAACCTTTGCACCTTGTAAGCTTAAAGCTGCGGCTATATTTACGGCTGTTGTTGATTTACCTACACCACCTTTCCCACTAGAAATTCCAAGAGTTATTTTTACGCCAGAAATTGTACAAATTTGAATATAAACCTTTTTACACCAAGATAAAGATGATAACTTAGATTCAACTTTTAACTTTAATTGCTGCTGATGAGAACCAATATATAAACGCAAGTAAACGTAGTCATCAACTATGCGAAGATTTCGCACCATTCCCAAACTAACAATGTCTTTTTTTAAATTAGGTTCAATGACCTGTTTAAGTAATTCAACAACTTGCTGCTGATAAAAATTAACTTCTGATTGCCCCACTATTGCTAACTCTCTTAAAAAATTTCATTCAACAGTAGCAAATTAACTCTAAAAACTCTGCGTTCCTCAGCGCTTACTTAGCGTTACTCTGCGTTAAAAAGCGATATTTATTTATATTCTTTGAATCGCTCGTTGTGCTTGAATCGCCACCTCCTTATCAGGATCATCTAAAGCTTGTTGCAGAGGATTAATAACATCAGGATGAGCTAAATTCCCAAGGGCAATTACAGCTTCTTTCCGAACATCTGCATATTCATCTGTTAATGCTTGAATTAATTGGGGCATAACTTGTAAATCTGGAATTTTTTGTAACGCTTGTGCGGCTGCTTTCCTGACTTGCCAATGTTCATCACTTAAAGCAGTTTCTAATGCAAAAATCGCTTGATGATTTGCATGAATAGCTAGAGATTTAGCTGCATTACGACGAACTTGCCAGTCACTATCATTAATTAGTGCGTGACTAAGCTTAGTAATTACTTCTGTATCTTGTAAATGTCCTAAAGTTAACGCAGCAGCACGACGCACAACTGCTGATTCATCAAAAATTGAATTCAAAGCTTGCGGGCATTTTTCTAGTTGATTGAGATATCGCAATGTAGTAATTGCTGCTTCTCTTAATTCAGGATTATTTGATTGTAAAAATGGTAATATATCGGGTAACGATTGAATATCATGAATCTTACGCAAAAGCACTAAAATATTTATTTGCGTATTTATATCATGAGTTTGCAGCCTATCTAGTAATAGTAATAAATCATTTTGGGTCACTAACTCGTTTAAAGCTGATGCTGCTTCAGTGCGAATATCTGTATCGGCAGAACTGAGACATTCAATTAAAGCAGGAACCGCCACGGAATTGGCAATTTCCCAAAGTGCAGATATGGCTATTTTTTGCACAATAATATGTTCATCTTGTAAGGCAATGATGAGTGCGTCTACTGTTTCATCATCGCCGAGATGTTGTAAGGTTTTGACTGCTACTAGACGGTCATTTACATCAGGCGATCGCAGCATTTCTAACCAAGGTAGTATATCATCATTCATGATTTTCAATACAGTAATATTTAACGTAATAAAAAGGGAATCTGTACAGTAATTGCATTGGTTGGACATTCTTTTTCACAGGGTAGACAAAACCAACACTCGTCATACTTCATATATGCTTTCCCCGTTTCTGGATTTTTAGCCAACACATCTAAAGGACAAACCTCTATACAGGCTGTGCATTTTTCTAAACATTTCGATTCATCAACAATAACAGGCACATCTATTCTTTGATTGATTAAAGCCATAAAACTACTCCCTAATTTTGTAATTTAAACATTAAACATTATTACTAAACCAATTGTTTATAAAAAGCTAGTGATTGTTTGATATTGGTATAGCCAAGTTTTTTATAAAATAAGTGTGCTTCTTTGCGTTTAATATTAGAACGTAACATAACGCCATCACATTGTTTCATAGCAGCCCATTGTTCAATTTGCTGCATTAAATAACGTCCAATTCCATGATGACGATAATCTTTATCTACCACTATTCCTAAAAGAATTGCCTGAGTTGGCATAATTAGTAAATCACAAATATGAGCGTGCGCCCAACCAATTACATAGTCACTTGCTAAAGTGGCAACATAAACAACATGGTCATAATTATTTTTAACTTTATCAAGGCGTTGCTCTACTTGTTGGTTTGTTAGAGAATATCCAAGTTGTTCGCCAAGAATAGCAATTCGTTCTGCATCTTTAATCTCAGCTTTTTTAATTTTTATTTGTTGACCCAAAGCAACTTTATTTGTCATAAATTTTCACTATAATTATTGATCAGACGTTGCACAAATAAAACGATAACCTATATCAACCTCTTTCAACTTGTAAATCTCACAATATTTTTTATTCCATGCTCCGCTACTTAAATCTGCTGCAAGTACATTTACTCCTTGTTCTACTAAATCTTGATCAGCTAATGCAAAAGATGATATTCCCGCCCGGACTTCTGGTTGAAGATATAATTCTGGTCGTCTCCAGGCTGCTGCTGCAAATAAATCTGACAAGTCGTGAGGTAGCAAAAAAGGTATGGCTTCAACACGCCTTTTAGTATTACTCTGAATTAAATTAATTAGTTCGTTAAGTGGTAAAAATCGTAAAGCGTCTTCCCACAAAAAGGGGAAATAATCATAAAGCCATATCTTTTGAGCTAATCTAATATCAAAAGTTAGCAAAACTATTGTCCCATCTCTAATAACTCTGTGCATTTCTTGAAATGCTTTTTCGAGATGAGAAAAGTGATGAATAGCTAAAATACTAACAACACCATCAACAGAGTTATCTGGTAAAGCTAAATTTTCTGCATAGCCAGTAAACCATTCAACTTGCGGATGCACAACTGCTTGCTTTTGCATCACTACAGAAGGTTCAACAGCATGAACAAAAAATCCTTTATTAGCTAAGGCTACACTATAACCACCCGTACCAGCACCAATATCAGCAATAACGCCACCTTTTGGTAAATTGAGTAAATCAATTAACTTATTAACAATGCGGATATCAGGAACGCGAGTTTTTGAATATTGTTTACCAATGAAATTATAAATAGACATTTTTTATAAATATATAAGATAATTAATAAAAAACTATTTAACTAATTTAGAAAATTAGTAGATTCTGGTACTAATTAAAGATACAGTATTCTTAGTTGTTCTGACCTCGACACCAGCAATCTGAGGATTACAGAGGCAAAACTCTCGTTTATAATCTATATTATCTTTCCACTCTGATGGCCAAAGTTCTAAGGGAGTAAGGTCATCCATAATGATTTTGCCACCAATCCGAACTAGAGATGCTATCCGTGACCAATTATCAGAATCTATAAGTACTTCTTTAATATTTGCATCGAAAAACAGCAGATCAAATGGTTCTTCTGCATTCAGTGCTTGCGACCAATCCCCTGCTCGAATCTCAACAAACTGAAACTCCTGAAAAAAAGACTTAGCAGCACCAGCTAGTTCTGGATTTATTTCGCAGGATAAAAGAGAGCTATTGGGCAACATACCACTGATGAGCCAAGCCGTGCTGACACCAGCACCAGTACCAATTTCGCATATTCTTCCTGCTGGATAACCAGCAACAAGAGCGCGAAGCAGCGCACCATCGGCTGGCGTAATTGTCGTTGTTGGCGCAGATTTTCCGATTGGACGACCTTGCGGCATCATAGGAAAACCAAGACGCTCAGCTTGCTCATGAGCGCGAACTACAAGTGTGGGCAGTTCTATATTGTACGGATATGGCATATTTGCGTAACCTCCTCTAGCCCTAATTTTTCTACTTGTGCTAGGAACAATAGCAATATATATTTCATTTTTATTTCACTGCTATATCATAAATTTCATAATGTATATCCACATCTACAATGTAAGTATCAACAGGACGCTTAAACAATATCATTTGTCCTGATTCATCTTTCTTTAAATTGACATGACAAAACCATTCATCATCATTTTTTTCTGGATAATCTAAACGGTAATGATAAAGTCCCCAACGGCTTTCTTGACGATATAATGATGCTCTGGCTGCCATTTCTGCACAGTCTCGAATAAAATGCACTTCTAAAGAACGCATTAATTCATGAGGGTCACACGCACCCATTAAATCTAATATTTGTTGATATTGAACAAAATGTTTTAAACCAATTTCTATCTTATTACCTGTTTTTGGTGGTTGCAGATAATCATTAACTAAGCGTCTAAGCTTATATTCTACTTGCGTATGAGGTATGCCGTTTGGTCGAGTTAATGGGGCATAAATTCTAGCTTTTTCTGTTTCCAAAAACTCTGTATCTGGGTCGATAAAATCTAAATCTTGGATGTATTCAATGGCATGAGTTCCGGCTATACGACCGAAAACAAATGCGCCAATCATGTAATTATGGGGAACGCTGGCCATGTCTCCGGCTGCATATAAACCAGGAACTGTTGTTTGCGCGTTTTCGTTAACCCACACACCAGAAGCACTATGACCGCTACATAAGCCGATTTCGGAGATGTGCATCTCTACGCCGTGAGTGCGGTAATCTTCATTTCTGCCTTCATGAAAGCGTTCTCTACTTGGTCTTTCATTCGCCCAAAGTATGGCTTCAATTTCCGCAATTGTATCTTCATCAAGATGGGTCATTTTCAGTTGGACTGGCCCTTTCCCTGAGTTTAATTCTTTCCAGATTTCCAACATCATTTGACCACTCCAATAGTCACAACTAATGAAGCGATTTCCTTCGGCGTTGGCTGTATGTGCGCCAAATGGCCCGGCAACATAAGCACAGGCAGGGCCGTTGTAATCTTTGATTAAGGGATTAATTTGAAAGCATTCTATATTGCTGAGTTCTGCACCTGCATGATAAGCCATTGAATAGCCATCACCAGCATTGGTAGGATTTTCGTAAGTGCCGTAGAGATAGCCAGAAGCAGGTAATCCTAATCTGCCACAAGCACCTGTACAGAGGATGACCGCTTTGGCTTGAATAACTATATAATCGCCGTTTCTGACATCAAATCCCACTGCACCAATAGCACGTCCGGTTTTGACTAATACACGTGTCGCCATGACGCGGTTTGTGACTTTGACTTTGTGGCGTTTGACTTGGCGTGTGAGAATGGTTTTGAGGTCTTTGCCTTCTGGCATGGGTAAGACATATTTACCTACACGATGCACTTGTTTTAGGTCATAGTTGCCTTGGGTATCTTTTTGAAATTTCACACCCCAACTTTCTAATTCTTGGATGACTTCATAACCTAATTTGCCGGTTTGATATACGGCTTTTTGGTTGAGAATGCCATCGTTAGCGAGGGTGATTTCACGGACGTATTGTTCTGGAGTGGAATGGCCGGGAATGACTGCGGTATTTACGCCATCCATCCCCATTGCGATCGCACCACTCCTTCGTATGTTAGCCTTTTCTAAAATCAGCACCTCTGCATCAGGATTTGCTTGTTTGGCTTTAATTCCAGCCATCGTTCCTGCTGTACCACCGCCAATCACAAGTACATCTGTTTTAATTCGTTGAGTATTAATATCCATAGGTTGGGAGTTGGGAATGGGGAATGGAAATTACAATTACTAGCCTCTAGCCTTTCCAAACGATTTCGCTAATATTGACTGACTTCGGGATCAGCTTGATTTTGTAAAAAGTATCGGCAATTTGCTGTTGCGCGCTAATTACCTCATCTGTTAGCGGTAGTACGTCATAGTCCCGTCGTTTTTCTGCAACTTCTAGAACTCCAGCATCAATACCTAGTTCTGGTGAGAGAAATTTGGCAACTTCTGTAGGATTATTTTTTGCCCAGTCGCTTCTTTTCTTAACTTGTTCCAGGACTGTTTTTAAAGCATCAGGATACTTGTCCACAAAGGATTTAGCTGCTAGATAATAACCCCGATTAGGTGCTAACCCAGTTGCATCAGTTAAGGTACGTGCGCCGGTAGCAGCTTGCGCCGCCGCTAAGTAAGGATCCCAAATTGCCCAAGCATCAACATTGTTACCTTCAAAAGCCGCACGCGCATCAGGAGGTTGCAGAAAAGCTGGTTTGATATCTTTGTAATCTACTCCGCCCTTTTCTAAGGCTTTTACTAATAAATAGTTAGTATTGGAACCTTTTGCAACAGCGACTCGTTTACCTTTGAGGTCTGCAAGGCTTTGAATAGATGAATTTTTCGGCACAAGAATTGCTTCTGCTTTGGGACTCCAAGGATCGTAAGCAACATAAACCAAGGGATTACCCGCAGCTTGAGCAAAGATTGGGGGAGATTCACCAGTGTAGCCAAAATCAATACTCCCAGCGTTCATTGCTTCTAACATTGGGGGGCCAGAAGGAAATTCCGCCCAAGTCACCGAAGCACCACTAGCTGCAAAGGCTTTTTCCAAATCTTGTTGTGCTTTCATCGCACTGAGAATAGTTGCGGCTTTTTGATAGCCAATGCGAACCACCACACCTTGATTTGTCGCGGTTTGATTTCCTGTTGGTGTTGCGGTAGAGTTACTGGCATTGTTAGTAGAACATGCAGATATCACCAGCGTTAACATTAACCCGCAAGCAAAGAATAAGGCAAATGTATTAATTCTCCATGCTTCATAATTTTGAAGAAAGCTGCTGACAATCTTCATAAGTCGATTTGATAAATGCTTGAGCAACATCGGTAACATTCAGGCTATAAGTATAATCAATACTACGATAAATCGAGCAATTTACCGTTATTTTGATAGAATATTCACACAGATCAGCAGCAAACGCAAGCTCCAATAAATTATGTTTACGGCTGAAACACTGAATCTGACCTAAAATTTGTCCGAAGATACAAGCATTTAGGACTTATCCGTCAACACCCGGTCTCCTTTCTTTGTGCGTAAGTTCTGAGAAACTAGTGTCTGGTGGAAATTAACTTAGACACAGGTAGTATTTTCGACATTCTCTACAAAAGCTAAATTGTCGCAAAACTCTGACAGAATCTAGTTTCCGCGTTTTATTTAGACAATCATATTGCTTTTCTAGCTGATTTGTGGGAAATTCTAATTTGATCACTAAATACGGTAAATCGATAAATTTTTAGTAGTTTAGTGAGTGTATATATAAAAAACGGTAGGCAGAGAAATTCAGCCTGAATACTGGTACATAGATTTTTTCTACATCAGGGACAGGAAATAGGAAACTCTCTACACCTCCAAACAGAACTTCTTTAACGCATCATGTTGCCGATGATGCGCCATAAGTGAGCAATGTTTACAGGAAATTACCTGTAGCGCTAAATCATATTGACTTTTTTTAATTGAGGAGCAAATTTGATGCAATTTGAATCTGAGTCAACAAATCAAGCTCAAAACGAAAACCAAAATTCTTCAACTCGCCGTTCATTGATAAAACGCTTCAGCAGACGTTCATTTATCAACCGCACCACTATGTTAACGGCAACGGGTATGGTTGCGGGTATGATGGGTTCCACGTTTTCGTCTTTCAAGAAAGAAGGTGTTGTTCAAGCTAGAGAACGAGATATTGTTGGGCGGTTCAACTACAACAAGTTTGTTGAAAAAGCCTACCGAGTCAGGCTGGAAGCTGCAAGACTAGAACGGAGTTTTCCCATTCCACCACATCCAACTAACGGTGATGAAGAGAGGTATGCCAACAAAATTGGCAGCGACTCTAGAGGTTTGCCTCACAACCAACGAGGTGAAGTCAATCTAAACGCTTATAACTCTTTGATTAGCGCACTAACTAGCCAAGACCCCAATCAGTATGAAAAGATTATTTTGGGTGGCACAAGAAAACTCGTTAACCCTCAAGGGCCGCTGGCAATCAGCCTTGAAGGTATTAATGCTGCTCAGATAGCAGTACCATCACCACCAGCTTTAGCTAGTGCTGCACGCGCAGATGAAGCAGTGGAATTATACTGGCAAGCTTTACTGCGTGATGTGCCTTTTTCTCAATTTCAAAATAATACAGATGACTCCAAAGTTTTGGCAGCTGTTGAAGAGTTGAACAGACTTTCGGCTTTTTACGGGCCAAAAATCAATGGTCGTGTCACCCCACAAACTTTGTTTCGCGGTAGTGTCAGCTATGTCGATCGCTCTGACCGTTCTGGGAGAACCGCAAAACATGTAACGCCTCCAGGGATATTAAACGGCCCTTACATTTCCCAATTTTTATTGCGGAATATTCCTTGGGGAACCCAGTATATTTTGGCAGTGATTCGGACTGCGCTCCCTGGTAATGATTTTCTCACCAATTTTAACGAATGGCTGACTGTCCAGAATGGTGGCAATTCTGGCCGAGCGATTAATTATGATCCCAAACGCCGTTATGTATCTACTGTGCGTGATTTGGGAGAGTTTGCCCATATTGGTGGCGCTTTGTATTACGGAGCTTCTTTACTACTCAGTTCCCCAGTTAGTTTGAGTGACCCACTGATTGATGGTGGAATTGGCGCACCGTTGAATCCGGGTAATCCCTATGTTAATTCTCGGACTCAAATAGGTTCCAATGCCACATTTGCAGTTGGGCATTTGCAAGCGCTGTTAAACTTGGGGACATCACGGGCAATCCGAGCCTCATATTGGCAGAAGTATTACGTACACCGCATTTTGCGCCCAGAGGCATACGGTGGACTAGTTTATAACAACATTGTCAATAGCACTCAATATCCGATTCATCCTGAGATATTGAATTCCCAAGCTTTGGCAAGAACTTACAGCAACTTTGGTACTTATTTGCTACCGCAAGCTTATCCAGAAGCAGCACCGTTACATTCCTCATATACAGGTGGTGCGGCAGCGATCGCAGGTGTTAATGTGACATTATTAAAAGCTTTCTTTGATGAAAATCATGTTATTCCTAACCCAGTAGTACCCGATCCCAACGACCCAACACAGTTAATTCCCTACACTGGTGAACCATTAACAGTGGGTGGTGAGTTGAACAAGCTGGCAACAAATTATGCTATTGGTCGAGGTCACGGCGGTATTCACTGGCGGACTGACGGTGCAGCTGGTTTAGCTTTAGGTGAAGAAGTGGCTATTAGCCTCTTGAGAGATGAAAGATTGGGTTATAACGAAGATTTTCAAGGCTTTACCTTTACTAAATTTGACGGTACAAGAGTTACTGTTTAACTTGATTGGTAGTAAGAAATAAATGCGATCGCTTATTTAGCAGCGATCGCATTTATTATATCTAGAAAAAAATTAATTAGATGTTTTATAAATTAAAAATACAGAACCAATTGCACCGCCATTTTCTAGATAAATTTTTCCGTTGTAATATAATCCGGGAGAACCACCGCCATCAAATAACATTCCTTCTTGAATTTTACCTAAACAGTTATTACGGGCAATTCCAGCTAAAACATCATCAAACATATCTGGTAGTAACTCTTGATTTACTGGCGAAGCTTCAATGACTGAATTAGCTTTTAAGTCATTCACTAATAAAATTACATAACCTTTACTCGTTGTCGCCACCATAGAACGATTCGTCACTTGCTTACAAGCAAATTCTCCTAAATCTTGACAGATATCTTTAAATTTACCTTGACGATAAAATCTGCCATTACCACCAACCAAATTGTAATTTAGAATATTGTTACTTCTTCTGCCCGTTTGAAGTGTAGCTATTCGTTCTTGGGGTCTCCCTCCAGAAATCCCAAAGGAAGAACGCCGATTTTTAAATGCGCCAGAATATTCAACTCCGCGAGAAATATTTAAGCCTTGTGGTTTATCATCGGTGCCTATATAGTCAGCATTAATTGCGGCTAGAGGTCTTTGCCCATTTAACTGAGAATTTGCATCAGTAATAATTTCATTAAATTGCTTTGGTACATAATTTCTGATAAATTTTCCCTGTTTATCTTTAGCATAAAGTTTATGAGATAAACCTACATTGACTTTAAAATCTAATTTTGGCGATTTAGGATTAAAAATAATGACATGATTAATGCCTTTGGCAGATTTCTGACCTTGATTATTAGCTTTGAAAAATTCAATGCTGAATTGAGGATTTTCACCAGGACAGGTTTTTGCTGCTTTTGTTGATGAATTCGCGGTATCGTCTTTACAAGCTAATAACAAATTTATCGTCATGATAAATATAGATAAGAAAAATATTTTTTTGATCCACATACTAAGATAATAAAAACCCGCTACAGAACGACTATAGCGGGTTATAATTCAAAATACCAATTTTGGATTACTTAGAAAATCCATTCGGGAATTGCTTCTTCTTTGGTATTAGTATTGCGAGATGGTGTTTCACGATTGAACTTCATGTGAATTGAGCGTGTTTGCTCACCATCAGCAGCAACCGCCAAAATTGGGTAGTCAATTAAACCATCTTGGAAGGACATTTGGAAGCGGAATGTACCATCAGGATTCAGTTTAATTTCACGACCACCAATTGTTACGGTAGCATCAGGTTCAGTTGCACCGTAAACAATCAATTCAGCATCGGCAATTAACCAGAACTGGCGGGGACGCATTGGTACGGCAGAAGCTGAGAAACCTACACCAGACATTCCCACACCGGACATATTTAAACCAGAGGTGGTGGGAACTGCCCACATACCGACTCCAGAGGGGAAGACGTAGGAACTGATAGCTTGTTCGGGACGAACAGAACCAGGTACATGCTGCATAGAACCAAACAGAGAACCTGCAACCCGTTGCGCTTCGGCAGATTCTGCCAAGCCAAAGATTTGGTCGTAAATGGGGTTGCCACCATTTGCACCTGCGGCTGTTGCCAGTTTCTTCGCAGGGGGTACTAGTTCATACAGAGTTCTACCACGCAAGTCTTCTTCAAAGTTGACGGTGATGAAGACATCCTCAATCCAGTCAGATGGATACACAGGAGGAATGTGTACTTGGGCAGAACGAGCCAAAACTAACCAACGGCCATCAAAAGTACGATAACCGATATCAATGACATAATCGCGATCGCTCACAGGAATTGGTAGGTACCATTCTCTGGCTAGTTCATCAACAGGATATTCTTGGATGCTGTGGGGACTTTGATATTCAAGACTGATGTCAGTGACATCATAAATTCGCAGTGCCAACTGCTGTCCACCTTGCCGCCGCAGTTCTTCTTTATGATCATTGGGAATATCCCAATAAGTGTAAGCCCATTGCGGATCGCGTGGTAAAAGTACAATTCGACTTTCACCATAACCACCTGGTAGATCTGCGAGTAATTCATCAACATCAGCCAGAGAGCCACCAGTACGGTCTTCTTGACC
The DNA here is from genome assembly GCA_003990705.1 of Nostoc sp. HK-01. Lineage (GTDB taxonomy): Bacteria > Cyanobacteriota > Cyanobacteriia > Cyanobacteriales > Nostocaceae > Nostoc_B. The sequence goes on along the minus strand of AP018318.1, from coordinate 3,142,147 downwards.
AAGTTCAAATTTTGCTGCTTCCACGGTTTCCTGTGCCTCCAGTGAACGAGATGGACTAAGCGAAGCTTTACTACGCTGGACTTCTTGAATTGCTGCCAGCAATTGTGATTTACGCATTCGGCTATAGCGGGAGACGCTATATTCGCTGGCAACTTTACGTAGTTGCCGTAATGTCATCTCCTCTAGCGGTGGGCGTTCTTTTGCCATTAATTTGGCCTCCAGTAGTTTGAAAGGTAATTATCTCTCTGAGTTACAGAATGCTTTATAAAAAGTGCCATTCTTCTTCAGATGAATTTCTTATTCCTGACTCCTGGTTTTGCCCAGTTTTTAAAGTTTTTTAATTTGCTTTTAAAATGAGGGTCACTCCCTTTCAATTTCCTTGAATGCTTGGGTAAGCATTTTTCGGGATCGGAGGAGTCGTTTTGTTAAGTAAATATTAACCAGTAACCCTCGGTGTTGATCAAGGGGTCTCAAGGCACTTTTTCCGAGCTTTTACGAATTTAATAGCTCTAGCGGGATCATATTGTCATAGAACTATGACATTTGCTTTTTTGAACAGAGCTTAAATGTTATGGTTTCATGGCATTTAAGCTTAAAAAGCATTCAAACCCTTATGGACAAATGATCTCGTCTCAAAATAAAGGCGATCACTCCTGGGATTTAATCGGGAGCGATCGGCTAGTTGTGCCGCAAATACGTCAAAATCAAAACAACAGCGATCATCACAGATCATGCAGATAACCCAGAGCCTTCATACAGCTATTCTCGTTACTGATTTAGAACGTTCCGAACACTTTTACAGCCGAGTGTTGGGATTATCAAAAATTGACCGATCCCTCAAATATCCAGGTGCATGGTATCAAGTCGGCAACTATCAAATACATCTAATAGTCGCATCCACTACACCAACCGATAACCCAAACGAAAAATGGGGACGTAATCCCCACATTGCTTTTGCTGTGGCTGATTTAGAACAAGCTAAACAAGAATTACTCAGTCACAATTATTCTATTCAAGCGAGTGCCTCTGGTCGCCCTGCCATTTTTACCCAAGATCCCGATGGAAATGTGATTGAGATCAGTCAACAGTGATTAAAGACTTTCAATTACAGCAGTGTGATGTAAATATAGAACCTTTACCCAACTAAGAAACACTCTCTTTCTGCTAGGGAATAAAGGCAATTTTATTTACATTTACTTGTGATAAAAGTGTCATATTTCCAGTTTTTATATCCACAGCAAAAACAAAACTTTTCGGACTATTATTGAGATTAGCAAGTGCAATAAGTTAACCAGAGCCACGGTGTACACAGAAGTCTTGAAATCCTACCTGTAAGGGAGTTTAAAACTCAGATAAAAATCGCTCAAAACCTGTCATTGCGAGCGAAGCGAAGCAATCCCAGCACCTTGCGATTGCTTGTCTACGACACGCTGCGCGAACGTCGTTCCTCCTCTCTGCGAGACGCTACGCGAACGCAATGACAATTTAAGGGGGTTGAAATCCCTGAAACGTATGCGGAGAGTACTTGTGTGTACACCGTAGGTTGACCAGAGGGAGAGAAAGTTAAGCTAAGTACTGACTGATGAACATTATTGCTTACATTTATTATGATCCTCTCTTAGAATCTGTGCCTCAAAGCATTAATTGGCAATGGGATGTAGAACGAGTTTATGAAGATTTAGTTAAGAGAGATACCTATGGATACACAAAGCGATCGCAGTTACAACAACTAATCTCAGACTGCCAAAATGAACTAGTAGAATGTTTGCTGGTGCGTCGCTTGGAAGAATTGGGAGATACGGTAGAAGAAGTAAGCGATCGCTTAAATGAATTAGAAGCGATGGGTATAGCTATAATTGCTACCGAACAATCCTACACCTCAGAGCAATCCCACTTCCGGGCTGAATTACTGAAATTACTCCAAGAAATCCAACATCAACAACGAAGTCGGCGCATCCGCCAAGGACACGCCCGCAATCGTTTAGAAGCAGCACCTCCCCCCGGAAAAACACCCTACGGTTATCGCCGTGGTCAAGGAAAATACATTATTGACCGCAGTACCTCCCCAGTGGTGAAAGAGTTTTTCGATAACTTTTTACTCTACGGTTCCTTGCGCGGCGCAGTGCGTTACTTGGCAAAAAAATACGGAAAGAAAATTTCTGTCACTACTGGGCGACGCTGGTTAACTAATCCTGTTTATCGGGGAGATACGGCTTATCTCAATGGGGAAATTATCTCTGATACTCATACTGCTATTCTTTCTAAAGAAGAAGCCGCCCAAATTGACCGACTGTTACGCCGTAATAGCCGCTTACCGTCTCGAACTGCAAGTGCGCCGCGTTCTTTAGCTGGGTTAGTTGTCTGCGGTGAATGTCAATCTCATACGACAGTCACTCGTGTTACTCGCCGCTATCAAGACAAAGAGTACCTTTATTTACGTCCTATTAGTTGTCCTCTCAATCCCAAGTGTCGAGCTATTCCCTATCAAGACATTTTAGAATCTACGATCGCTAAAGTTTGCCGTGATTTACCATTAGCAGTAGCCGGAATGAATTCTCCTGAACTGGATACAGTAAAAAATAGTTTAGGAGATGCGATCGCTCGTCAACAAGAAATTCTCGCTCAGTTACCTGCTTTAATTGAAACTGGCATTTTAGATGCAGAAACAGCAAAATTTAGAGAGTACAAACTCCGCACAGAAATCTCTGCACTCCAAGCAAAGCTGGCGACACTTCCCCCAGTTAATCTACGTTCTGTAGCTCAAGCCGTTTCCATTCCGCAATTTTGGTTAGATTTATCAGAAGCAGAACGACGCTTTTACCTGCGAGAATTTATTCGACAAATTGAAATTGTCCGTGAAGATAAAGAATGGGATTTGCGAGTGGTCTTTATTTTTTAGTGCATCATCAAAGACTCTCCATCAACGCAATACACTTGTGCATTTGCTGACCCATAGTCTCAACATCTGCATGAAATCTCCGCCCATGACCTGGTAAAATCCATTCAAAGGTGTAATTAGCCAAATTCCGCATTGATTTAATTTGTTCTGACCAAGAATACCAACAATGGTCACGAAATGCAGCTAACTGCTGTCTATTTTCTGACCAAGCAAGATGGTCGCCTGTGAACAAAAACTTATTTTTGTAGAGTAAAACTGTGTGTCCTTTTGTATGTCCAGGAACGGGAATAATTAATAAATCTGAAGTTAATGCAAAGGGGTCTACACCTGTTAGCTGAATTTCTACATTGCGAGTACTGCCAGAAATATCATCAGCGTGAAGAATTCTTTCACATTGAAAATGTTCAGCATACTTTTGATGATCTGCTACATCATCTTGATGAGTCAAATACATATAACGAATTCCCCCCATTTCTTCTAGCTGCTTCACTAAAGGTGGGGTAAATCGGGGAGAATCCACCAAAATATTACCTTCTGATAATTGAATATAGTAACTAGCAGCACCATAAGATTTTTCTGAATGATAGCCACAATGATAGACATTTTCTGCTACCACAATCGGAAAAGTTTCTTGAGTATTTTTGATATCTTTAGGTTTTTCAACTGTCCCGATAGAACTCGTAGGACAAGCTAAAAGTGCTTGAAGTGCTGTTAATCTTTCTGCTGCATTATTTGGTTGATGATCAACTGCCGATTGTTCATCCACACGAGAAAAAACTTCTGGACTCATCCAGCGACAGGTATCACAATCAATACAGGTAGTATCTACATAAAAATCGCCGTTAGTATTTTGGGGGCGACGCAGATCTAAATGAGCCATGTTAACCTCTTGGGCTGACCATAAACCCCAATAGCCCTAGGTTAGCAAATATGATTGTCCATTGAGATCAATTATTTGTAAACTACAAGATACCCGGCTTTTAAAAAGTCGGGTATCTGAGCCTCTCGATTTTTCTCAATCAAGCGAAACAAAAGTATGAACTTCTAAAATTCACACTTCAGAATTCAAACTTCATACTTTAGACAGTTGAGATATCTTTTTCTTTTTCTGCCAACAGTTCGTTAATTTTAGCTGTGTATTTGTCAGTGAGTTTTTGTAGTTTATCTTGTTGGTCTTTGGCTTCATCCTCAGAAACTTCTGAGGCTTTCTCCTGCTTACGAATTGTGTCTAGAGCCTCACGGCGGATGTTACGAATAGCAACACGACCTTCTTCAGCGTACTTAGCAGCCAGTTTAACGAATTCTTTACGGCGATCGCTAGTCAATGGCGGAATATTCAGCCGAATCACAGAACCGTCGTTATTAGGTGTTAAACCCACATCAGAAAGAGAGATAGCCTTCTCAACAATGTTTAAACTGCTTTTGTCGTAAGGTTGAATCAGAATTGTTGTGGCATCTGGCGTGCTAATATTCGCCAGTGATTTTAAGGGTGTTGGTGAACCGTAATAATCCACTAACACTTTATCTAAAAGACTGCTATTGGCGCGACCAGTGCGAATTGTATTAAATGCGCGTTGAGTAGACTCAACGGTTTTTTGCATCGTACTCTCAGCTTCAGCTAATTTCACAAGAACCTCCCACAAGGGTGCCGATTGATTCTCCCATGACTGCTCGGCGGATGTTACCTCGCACCGTTAAGTCAAATACAAGAATTGGGATATTGTTTTCTTTACACAAGGCAATCGCAGTACTATCCATTACTCGCAAATCATGAGTCAAAACGTGTGCGTAGGTCAGGGTAGTAAAACGTTTGGCGTTAGGATAAATTTGGGGGTCAGCATCGTAGATGCCATCTACCTTGGTGGCTTTAAAAATCGCTTCTGCATCAATTTCTGCGGCTCTCAATGCCGCAGCCGTATCAGTGGTAAAGAAGGGATTTCCTGAACCAGCACCAAAAATTACCACCCGTCCTTTTTCAAGATGACGGATGGCACGACGACGAATATACGGTTCTGCTAACTCTTGCATAGCGATCGCAGTCTGTACGCGCGTCTGTACCCCTATTCGTTCTAGCGAATCTTGTAGCGTCATGGCATTCATTACCGTGGCAATCATGCCGATGTAGTCAGCGGTTGCCCTATCCATCCCCGCCGATGCCGCTTTCACGCCACGAAAAATATTGCCGCCGCCAACGACTATGGCGATTTGAACGCCAGTGGCTATCACCTCTGCTACTTCTTGTGCTACTTCTTTGACCACTTCTGGATCAATACCATAGCCCATGTTGCCCATTAAGGCTTCACCGCTTAGTTTAAGTAAAACCCGTCGGTAATTCGTTCCCATGAAGTTACGCTTTATCGAAAAAGTTGCAATTGCCTCCAATTTAAGATAGCAGCACAATGACTATCTATGTCTAGTTGCGCCAAATCAATGAAGTTCCTACTGGTTCTGTTTCTTGTGGGTTAATTGCTTGACTTTTAAACCAAGAAGCGATCGCATTTCGTAAATAATCTTCTCTTAAAGATGATGGTGCTTGCGGATAACTATCAATTTGCCCTTTATAACGCACCAGCCCATTACTATCTATTAAAAAAGCCATCGGAGTTTTAATTGCGCCAAAACTCCGCGTAACATCTTGAGTAGAATCCCAAAGATAGGGAAAGTTTAATCTTTGATGTGTGGCAAAAGCTTTCATGTTGTCAAAGCTTTCTGTAGGGTACTTAATAGCATCACAGCCATTTATCCCAATTAGCGTGAAGCCACTCCCAGCAAATTCCCCTTGGATTTTTTTGAGCTTTTCTAGATATAAGTTGACATAAGGACAGTGGTTGCCCATAAAAACAACGCCAACTGCCCGGTATTTTTCTAAATAACGCCTGAGATGATGTACTCGCTCGTCAATTCCTGGCAGTTCAAAATCCGGGGCATAGCCGCCAACAGGAGTATGAATTGTTTCTAGTATTGTCATCTTCGTGAACCAGAAGGAACTAGGAACAAAAGTTTAGGTGAAATTTAGCGTCATTTTTCTGGCAGCCAACCACCCTATTGCAGATGCTCGATATCAAACGATTGTAGAGATCAACAGAGAAACCGTAAATTGTAAAACTACTGAATGTCGAACCGTTGATAAATATATTACATTACATCTAGATGGCGGTAATTTTAACATCTAGGTTTTCTATAGCTTATAAGCAATTATAAATAAATTTAACTCAGTCTTTATACTTGCCTTAAATTAAAAATAGTGATTGATTTATCTCTTACTTAATTTTATTGCTAGTACACTCTTTACAATATGCCTCTACAATTTAAGATAAATTACCAAAAATATTACGAAATATTAAAATTAGTAAATAAAAATACAGATTTCCTATGAATACTTCTACAACTGCTTTAACCGCAAAAACTTGGATGTGGCAGGGGTTCCCGATTTCCTATCAAACTCAAGGAACTAGTGGGCCTGCCGTTATTTTAGTGCATGGTTTTGGAGCCTCATGGTGGCATTGGCGTAAAAACATACCAGTACTAGCCCAAACTTGTCGGGTTTATGCCATAGATTTAATTGGCTTCGGTGGTTCTGCCAAACCTCAGCCGGGTGAAAAAATTGCTTACACCTTAGAAATGTGGGGACAGCAAATAGCAGACTTTTGCCGTGAAGTGGTGGGTGAACCAGCTTTTTTAGTGGGAAATTCCATTGGCTGTATTGTCGCCATGCAAGCCGCAGTCAGTTCCCCAGATATAGCTTTAGGAGTTGCCTTAATTAACTGTTCTTTGCGATTATTACACGATCGCAAACGCGCCACTTTACCTTGGACTCGGCGTATAGGTGCGCCACTTTTACAACGGGTATTGTCTATTAAACCAATTGGGCAATTCTTTTTTAATCAAGTCGCCAAACCAAAAACAGTGCGGAAAATTTTGCTGCAAGCTTACGCTAATGCAGAGACAGTCACAGACGAATTAGTCGATATTCTCATCGCACCCGCCAAAGATCCTGGTGCTGTGGCTGTGTTTTTGGCATTTACCTCATACTCCACAGGGCCGTTACCAGAAGACTTACTTCCGCAACTACCTTGTCCGACAATTATTTTATGGGGAACAGCAGACCCTTGGGAACCAATACATTTAGGTCGAGAGTTAGCTAATTATCCGTCAGTAGAAAAATTCATTCCCTTAGAAGGAGTAGGGCATTGCCCCCAAGATGAAGCACCAGAGTTAGTCAATCCGATTTTACAAAATTGGATACAGGAGCGATCGCAAACTTCCAAATCTAACTAACAGGCGATCAGCACCAGACTCTAATTCTATATATTGGTAAGAATAGTTATACGGAAAAATTCGATATAATATATGAGCAAAAGTGTAAAAAAAGTTTTTCGTATATTCTGATTTCCCTTGGTCTCAATCTATCTCAGCGTTGTTAGACCTTAATGACAAATAGATTTATTTCACCTTCACGGCATGAACTAGATAATCTCAGAACTCCTCTAACCGTAGGAGAGAAAAAAGTCTTTGAATTCTTCAATAAGAATCTTTCAGAAGATTGGGAGATCTACATTCAGCCTCACCTGAATGGCTTACGTCCAGATTTCGTTCTCTTGAATCCGAAGGTTGGCATCGCTGTTTTTGAGGTTAAAGACTGGGATTTAACGGCAATGCCTTATTACGTAAGGTACTCATCGTCTGAATCTAATAACCCAGAGCTATGGGCAACATCGAAAGATGGAAAAGATTTTCGGATCAAAGACAATCCTATTGAAAAAGTTCTTCTTTATAAGAACAGCATTGCTAACTTATACTGTCCACAAATTAATAATAATTGCACTGATCAATCGACTGCCTATCTTTCCTTGATTACGGCTGGAGTGATAGTGACAACCGCAGATACTATCACTCTAGAGGAGTTGTTTTTTCCTTTCTATCAAGTGCGGAACCTCCTTGGGAAAGCCAAATCTTACCACCCACTAGCAGGGAGTGATGCTCTCCTATCAAATGACTTAGAAACTGTTTTTCCTACTGCAAGATGGCGCAGTTCTAAATTAATGAAGCCTGAACTTGCTACATCTTTGCGAGGTTGGTTAGTTGAGCCAGATTTTTCAGCTACTCAACGGCAACCTCTAGAGCTTAATGCTAAACAACGACAACTAGTAACAGGTCGCACGATATCTGGGTATCGACGTATTCGTGGTGCTGCTGGTTCAGGTAAATCATTGGTACTAGCAGCAAGAGCCGCTCAGTTATCGATTGAACGCAAAGACACATTAGTAGTATCATTCAACATTACGTTATGGCATTATCTCCGAGATTTAGCTGTTCGCTATCCGCTGCCAGGTAAGACAATTAATCGTTACATTACATGGCTCCACTTTCATGAATGGTGTAAACAAGTCATCTGTAATGAGGCAGGCTTAAATAATGAATACAACGCACTTTGGCGAGAGAGGTCAGATATTTCTGAAGTGTTAGAAACTGAGATTGTTGAATTAACTAATAAGGCAATTGACATTGCAGGGACAAAAATTACCCAATATGATACCATTCTGGTCGATGAGGGACAGGACTACAACCCTATCTGGTGGAACACGCTGCGACGAGTCCTGAAGGCAGGTGGTGAAATGGTACTAGTTGCTGATGAGACTCAAGATCTCTATGAACGAGCTAGGAGTTGGACGGAAGATGCTATGAATGGTGCAGGATTTAGCGGCCCCTGGGTACAACTAGAGACATGTTACCGAATGCCTCATTCACTTATTAAGTACTTGAGAGACTTTGCAAACAAGTACTTACCTAACTTGAAACTTAACTTGCCAACAGCACAAGCATCTGAATTAGATTTATATCCTACTCACTTGAGTTGGCTGCAACTGGCTTCTTCTGAGTCAATAGCAAGAGAGTGCGTCACTGCTGTACTCAAAATGCCTGGTTTAGCAACTCCTAATGTTATAGCTTACCCAGATATTGTTCTTCTGCTTCCAACTCATCAGTTGGGGCTAGCCTGTGTATCACTTCTCAACGAACAAAAATTCAATGTTATTCATATCTTTGATGCAGATCACCAAGAACAGAAGAGCCGAAAGATGGCATTTTTTATGGGTGATGCTCGAATCAAAGCTTGTACAATCCATAGTTTTAAGGGGTGGGAAGCTCGCTATATAGTCATTGCTATTTCTGAAGATACAGATCTTGAGTCTGCTTATGTTGCAATGAGTCGGCTAAAACGACACACAGAGGGAAGCTATCTAACCGTTGTCTGTTCCAATCCAATACTCGAAGATTTTGGTAGAACGTGGACAAATTTTGAGAAACTCCAACGTTTTAGATCTTGAGTTTGGGTGTTAGTTAATGGAATTTAACAATATTGGCTCAGAGAGCGATCGCAAGTTTTAAAATCCAACTAACAGGCGATCGGCATCAGCTTAAAATAAAGCCATAGACAAACCGAAAATTGCAACGATGACAGTACGACAACCCCGCTACAGTAAAGAGGAATTTGCCCAACGAGGTGATTATATCTATGAAACTCAGATAAAACCTCAAGTTGAGGCTGAGAATGAAGGCAAAATTGTAGCAATTGATCTCGAAACTGGTGACTTTGAAATTGACAAGAGCGAAATTGTAGCTTGCGATCGCCTCGAAATCCGTCACCCCGATGCTCAAATTTGGATAATTCGTATTGGCTCTCGCCATTTTCGTCGATTTGGCGGACGGAATCGGAGAACTGCATGATTACTGGAGTAGTCAATGCAGAATTTGAACCAATTATTCCACTTTCAATTCGGCGCTTTGATGGCAAAGTTTTTACCAAAGATGCGATTGTAGACACAGGTTTCAATGAACCTATCCCACTAATAAAATTCTGTTAATCCAGATATGAATTGTGGCTAGAGAAAGAAAAGCATTGAAGCAAGCAGAGATCCGCTCCCATCGCACAACGAGACGGCGATATTTTCTTTGATACCAGGCAAAACAGCGTTCCTGTTGAAAGCGTGGAACTGACATTTTAATTGGTCTACCTCGATTTTTCTTGGTCTTCCAAACACGCTTAGGTAATTGTGGCCTGATACCACGTTTACGCAAGGCTGCACGTTTATCCTTAGAATCGTAACCTTTATCAGCCGCAAGAACTTTAACTCGTTTACGAGGTCTACCGGGTTTATTCGTTTTGACTTTAACGCTATCTAATAGTGGTAGAACCTGCTCTCGTTCATTACCATTAGCAGGGGTTGTGCGATTAGCTAAGGGCATCCCGTTCCCCTCTGTGAGCGTATGTATCAAAATTCCTTTACCCTTATGACCATACGCAACCCCTTCACCGCCACCTTTCCCAGGGGGAAAAAGACCCGTCCACTGCGCCGTAGTTCCAGTTGATTAATCCTTTTTCTTCTGCAATGCCTAATATACGCGCTTGTAGATTATCTAATGTGCCATCTTTGTGCCAACGTTGTAGCCATCTGTGCGCGGCACTCTTGGATGCCCAGATCTCTCCAGTGGGAACATCACACCAACGACAGCCTGTTATCAACATATACAGTAGGGTATTCAGTACGTGACGAAATGGTGCATGAGGCATTCCCCGCCCTTTCTTTTCTGCTTCCTTGGGAAATATATCTTCAAACAGCTTCCACTCAAGATCACTTAACCCTTCAAATCTCCCCGCCATACCCTAATACAACTTACCGTCATCAACAGCAGATTATCATATTGCTGGTATTAGTGGGATAGGTTCAATGGTTGGCTGTCATTGCCTCCAGATGCGATCGCTGAGTTAAACTTGAGATGGAAAAGACGAGGACGGGCAATTCTTGGAGATGGCAGTGAGTGTGTTTTCAACGTCTACGAAGCTGCTGTAGTCTGGGATAGCGCCTTGGTAACAATCCCAGTGGACGAAGCTGATTCAGAACCGCTTGTTGGAATGTTATTGATGGAAGGCTATCAGCTAACGATGCAGATTTTTGAAGGTGGTAGTGTCAAACTTCGCAAAGTCAAGACGGTCTAACAATCCCGTTGAACACAAACTGTACAGAGTTTTGTCGTGGAGTCCGAGAAATTACTAGCGGCGGGTGAAGGAGGTAGTTAGTCGATGAAATTTTACAGGATTAGATTGGGGAGCGATCGCAAGTTTTAAAATATAACTAATATTTGGTGATGTTTCTTACCATTGATTGAAGACAAATTCACCTCATATCAGCAAACTGAAGTGGTAAGCGCAAGTATAAAATCAGCCTCAACCATGAACAGACGTAAGGAACTCTTTCGTGTCATCTTGGCAATATCAATCATCATCGTGGGCATTACACACTTTGCCATACCCGCACCTTACGTCAAAATAATGCCGCCACAACTGCCCTATCCTTTAGGATTAGTTTATCTCAGTGGCTTTTATGAGATTTTAGGTGGTATTGGATTATTAGTTCCGCCTGTAAGTCAAGCTGCTGCTTGGGGACTGGTGCTACTATTTATTGCTGTTTTTCCTGCCAATATCAACATGGCAGTTAATCATATTAAAATTGAAACCATACCATATTCAGATTCACCTTGGGTTCAAGCAATTAGATTGCCATTACAAGCAGTGTTAATCGCTTGGGCTTGGTGGTATACAAGACCTTCAGATAAAGAAATCCAAGCTTCCCTAATTCCTAAATCACTTATTCCTCAAGAATTAGAACAGTAGGTTTTTAATATTATGAGTGCATCACAAACAGTTCAACAATTAAAAGCAGAATTAGTCACCGCAGAGAATTTTCGGCGTTATGGACAAGTGATTTTTGCAAGCACAGATGGTAAGCAATTTGATACAGAAGATGCACAATTGAATCTGCAAAATGGTACTCCAAGATTTTATATTATGCGTCTAGAAAAGCGCGGACGAAAGTTTAATAAAATTACGCGTCATGTAAAATGTACTCAATGTTTAGGTTCTTTAGAAGGAAAGGATTGGTTCATTGCTGTTTGTCCTCCTCATAATGAATTGGATGAACCAGTTTTAGAAGAACTTGCTGCTTTTCGGATTCCAGGGAATTGTTTTATTAAGTTAAATGAGGGAACTTGGCACGCTGGGCCTTATTTTGATCATGAAGTTGTAGATTTTTACAATTTAGAACTGGCTGATACAAATGTGGTGGATCATTTCACCCATGATTTTCTCAAGAGTCATCAATTAGAGTTTGAGATGGTGTAAGCTGCTTTTGTTTATTCTTGAGACGATCGCAACCAAATTTTTGAGTCATTATTGCCGATAACTATTGGGAAGCTTGACTATCAAGGTGCAATTCTCGCTTGATTTGCTCATAAGTCTCGCCCACCTGTGTAAAATAACTAGGCAGATCAGCAACAAGTATCAAAAGTTATGGTTAACCCTAAAATTGGCATTATTGGTGGTAGCGGACTATACAAAATGGCCGCTTTGAAGGATATAGAAGAAGTGCAAATTGAAACGCCCTTTGGTTTGCCTTCCGATGCTGTGATTTTGGGGACATTAGAAGGGACAAAGGTAGCTTTTTTGGCGCGTCACGGGCGTAATCATACCCTGTTACCTTCGGAATTACCATTTCGTGCCAACATCTATGCAATGAAGCAATTGGGGGTAGAATATTTAATTTCGGCTAGTGCGGTGGGTTCTTTAAAAGCCGAAGCCAAACCATTAGATATGGTAGTCCCAGACCAGTTTATAGACCGGACAAAAAATCGCATTTCCACCTTTTTTGGGGAAGGAATTGTGGCGCATATTGCCTTTGGTGATCCGATTTGTCACAATTTAGCTGGAGTTTTAGCAGAGGCGATCGCATCTCTCAATTTACCAGATGTCACCCTACATCGTGGCGGCACTTATATCTGCATGGAAGGGCCAGCATTTTCCACCAAAGCCGAATCTAACCTCTATCGCAGTTGGGGCGCAACAGTAATTGGAATGACCAACTTACCAGAAGCCAAGTTAGCTAGAGAAGCCGAAATCGCCTACGCAACCTTAGCATTAGTCACCGATTACGATTGTTGGCATCCAGACCATGATAGCGTCACCGTTGAGATGGTCATTGGTAACTTGCAACGCAACGCAGTCAACGCCCAAAAAGTAATACAAGAAACTGTCCGCCGTTTGAGTGAAAATCCCCCACCCAGTGACGCACACTCAGCATTGAAATACGCCATTTTGACTCAATTAGATAAAGCACCCGCAGCAACAAAAGAAAAATTACATTTGTTATTGCAAAAATATTTATAAATGTAGGTTGGGTGAAGTGCAGTGTAACCCAACATAAATCTCGGTGTTGGCGTTAACTTTGTTTTACCCAATCTACTAGCTTACGCAAAAATTATCAAAATGCTTAATTTATCAAACCACAGGGGAATAAGAGTATTTATAGCTGGAAATCAAGATGATGATTTTAATCCTTGATTTCTCAGTTTTTAGCAAAACCGCAAATTTCAATTTCTTCCTGATTAAAAGCATCCATCAATATCTTACGCAGAACGCGCTGAATATGCAGGTGTTTTCCTGGCTTAACTTTTGTCAACGTCAGCAACAATAAGTTATCCTCACCAAAATGTTCTATTCCTGCTACTCGCGTGGGTTCTATGACATCTTGTTCATCCAATTTTAACTGCTGTCCTACCTTTTCCACTACTCTATATACATGATCTAAATTGGAGTTGTAAGAAACACTAACTTCTACCCTGGCATATATATATTGCTTAGAATAGTTGATAATTGAACCTATATCTCCATTGCGAATAATTTGTAATTGACCATCAGGATGACGAACATGAGTTGTTCGCAGTTCAATAGCTTCGACAATTCCTTCTACACATCTTTCTTCCATCTTTCCAGCTTCAACATAGTCTCCCACCAAATAATAGTTTTCAAATAAAATCAAAAATCCACAAACAACATCATTAATTAGGTTTTGCGCCCCCAGCCCAACTGCTATCCCCACAATTCCTGCACCTGCTAATATTGGCGCAGGATCAATACCAATCAGCTTGAGTATAGTTACTCCGCCAGTAAAATAGATAAAGTATTTGGCAAAACTGCGAATTAAGGGAATGAGTGTTAGCCGTTTCTGTCGCTGTGAATCATTGCTATCTGTAGTTCTTAAATAGAACTCATCCAGAATAAAGTAAGCGACTTCTATTAAAACGTTGCTAATAAAGAAAACTCCAATAATCTGCACAATTCTCGGAGTATAAGCACTTATCCAAGCGATTGGTTCTATTTCTGGCAGAACCAGATTTACTATACCTACATAGAGAACATATTCCAAACATTTTTTGAATAAAGGAATTAAGTGGCGTAAACGTTCATATAAACGCAGTAAATTGTTAGAATTAGAAAACTTTAGACTGAGCGCATCTAAAGTATCAACAATAGTGGCAACTGCTTTGACAATGAGTAAACCAACTGAGATAGTGAGATAAATTTTTAAGGCAATAAAAAGATATTTAGTAATAACTGCTGGCAGATACAAAAAATCAGCACATAAAATAGCAGAAGATATCCAGATGCTATGAATAATAATTCTTTTTAATGTTTGAAAAAAAGCTTCAACACTCTCATCATTAGCTTTGATTTGATCAACTTTCTTGGCGTAGTCACAAATCCAGTCTATCCCTTGGCTTAAAGGTGGTACGGTAAATTTAACTAGCAATAGCAAAGTGATAGTTTTTAAACTTGCAGTACATAAATTAATCCAAAATTGAGTAGGAAGACTGCGAATCAGATTAAGTTGAAATTCTTGAACGTTGCCACCGCGATAAATTATGATTCCATTCACACCAACCAGCGCCAGACATAGCACCACAGCAATCAGCATGAAAATTCTGCCAATACTGCGGCGCAAAAAGGTGATATTTTCAGTTTTTCTCTGCATCCAAGAAGCTTTAGCAACCTGCTTGAAGATTATGCCAATCAGCCAGTTAAACAGCAAGAAAATGATGATTAAAAATATGACTTCACCCAGGATAATTAGTATATTCATCTCTTAAATATCAATTGTTCGCTGTTCTTTTTTTTGACTTCTGACTTCGTTAAGCCTGATTCCAAGTTCCGTGGAAACTTGGAGGAATGACACTTGGTAATCTCAGTTTGCAAACGGGTTCTTCGTCGAGGCGATCGCTATCAAAGATCCAAACTTCACTACTATGAGAATTACCATCGTATACAACTGTCATTACCCAACTTTGATTGGGGTTTTGGGTATCTTGAGCAGGTAATGGTTCTGAAGGATAGAAATTGTCTGGAAATTTCGCTTCTGTCAGGATTTCAGTGTGGTGATCAAAGCGGGCGATCGCATTTAATAGTTCTTGGCTAATATCTGTACCTTTTTGGAATGAGGCAAAATATGTATACCGGGAGATTTGCCCGACATTTTGCTGTGGTACATTGGGAAACTCGCAATGTCTGTCTAGCACTTGCTCAATACTCGTGACTTTGCCAGTTTCGGGCTGAAGATGTATTCTTGTCAGTGTACTTTCAGCAGGGGTATGAGTCTGACCTGTAGATACTTCTTTTAGATATTGGTTGGTTTGAAAGTCTTTGTATTGAGCAATATCTACAATCACTGAACCACTAGCATCTAAATAACCGTTGGCAAAATGCCATTGATACCAAGGTTCGGTTTCACCACGACTCACCAGAGATAATGTCTGGCAATCAAAAACTAAAATTTGAGTTCCTAGTTGAGGTTGCCACTCTAGTGCATCACTATAGCTTGTGCCTAACAGTACAGGCAAAATATTCAACCGCACTGGCGGAATGCAAAACACAAGATATTGTCCTGCTAACACAAAATCATGCAATATTGGCAATCCATTCAGAGAGTATGTTGCTTTTTGGGTAATTTTCCCAGTGGAATCGCTCTTGTAAAGATTGAGTTTGCCATTTAATCCAGGAGTGACCCCAAAGTTAAAAATTTCCCCTGTTTGCTTGTCGCGCTTATAATGTGCAGAATAGCTAAATCCTTGATTTAACCCTCCTAAATCATCTTCACCGTGGGTTTCTAAAGTTTGCAAATCTAAAGCGTAGGGTTTACCAGCTTCCCACAGTGCTAAAAGTTTATCTGGAAGGGCTATCACCGAAGTATTGGCAGTGTTTTTCACTGGTTTGAGCCATTGATTCCAAAAGGCTCCTGGTGCAGTCATACCATAGTTACCGTAAAGCAGTTTAGCGGCGGCGGTTTCTTCTTGATAACCAGAAGTTTGTACGTAGCGATAAACTGCGCTGGCTCCAGCATCGGTAAAATGAACAGCGAGAATTGCCCCATCTCCATCAAACCAATGTCCCATCAGCTTTCCGCCACGTTCTAGCCGTCCAGGCCCATTACGGTAGAGTGTGCCGCGTAAGCCATTGGGGATTTTACCAAAGATAACTGGCAATTGGGTCAGCGGAAATTCTGTTGCAGGTTTTGCGATCGCACCTGCCCAAGCTTTTGTTGTTAATTTTTGACTGATGGTAGGCATCTGAAATGTAGCGATAAAACACAGAACTTAATGAATATTACGTCATATAAAGGCTTGTTTACATCCATATATAGCAATAGTTTCGGGCTGATAAATCATTTTGTGAAAAATAGCCCGAAACCTTGATTATATGTGCGCTCTCAAAGTTATTAAGTAATGCTGATATCTTGAACTCTTCTCAATAACTGTTAGTAGAACGACTGGAAAAACCAAACTATATCAAAGATGAACAATCTTTTTGATTAAGCTAAAACTTCAGTTTGTAATAGCGCTTTACGTAGTGAAGTTACTGCTTCTTCTGTTTCGATTAATCTATTAATAGCAAGCGCTATATCATCTTCAACCTTTAGCAATTTAGCAGCTTTTTTCACGGCTTTTTGCTCTTCAATTGAGTAATTGTTATCGGCACGCGACATTTGAATTGCATGATACAATAATGACCTTGATTTAGACCAAGTAGAAACATCAACTGAAATCTTGCTCAGGATGCCTTCTAAATCAGCATTTTTATATGCAAATGTTTTGTATTTTGCTATTACTTCTTCTGGCGCACCAGCCAAGCGCTGATGATTTTCTAACCAATTAAGTTCGGCTTCGGAAACTTCTCCATCGGCTCCAGCAATAGTGAGTAGCGCATATCCGTAGTTAATGTATGCTTCAAAGGGCGCTTCGGAAATGCCTAAGTTTTTCTTCAAAAATTCTGAAGCAGGTACTATTTCTTTCACATTAGTCATAACATTACCTTTTGAGGTTTGTTGTGGTTGTTACTTAAAAAGTATGGAAAAAGTTAACACTCACTTGATATTTTTAAATGTCTCCGACTTCTAATAAGAATGCAAGGACAGTTAAGACAGTTAAGATAGTGAAGATTATTGATAATAAAACTAAATGTAATTATAATTCTTATATGTATTTTGCTTATTTGAATATTTCTAGGTTGAGTAAAGTACATTTTGATAGAGTGCAAGAGGGAGCATTTACTTTCGGTAAATAGATACAGCAGGGAATGGGTAACAGAGTTGACTGCAAATTTAAATGATTCTTGTAAAGAGAATTTGCTTAAATCTTCGCATCATCCGAGTAGCAAAATTATGCTGATGCCAAGCTTGATAGAAATCGGGATACGGCAGATTTTGAGCGCATTTCCAGGCTAGATTATAGTATTCATAATCTAGTTGCCAATAGGCACTTAAAGTTTTTACTACCTCAAAGCGATCGCGATTATTCTGGAGAAATTTCTCTAAGCTTTCTGCGGCTTGTCTACGGGTATTGTGATCCTCTGTTGTAGGTTGCAGCAGTTTTATTAAGGCGGCGATCGCTTTTTTGTTGCCTGGTTCGATTCTCTCTAAGTTTTCTGCGGCCTGCCAACGAATGAAATCTGTCACAGTTTCAGATTCTAGCTGTTGTATCCAGAAGGCGATCACTGTTTCATTGCTTGTACCAGTTTTCTCTAAACTGTTTACCGCTTGCCAACAGATGTGGTCTTCTACAAATGTAGATTGTAGCTGTTGTATCCAGAAGGCGATCGCTGTTTCATTACCTATACCGATTTTTCCTAAACTTTCTACAGCCTCGCTACGGGTGTATTCATCCCCAGATTTTGATTGCAGTAGTTGTATCAATAAGGTGATCACTTCTTCATTACCTGTACCAATTTTGCCTAAGCTAGATACTATCTGCCTACGAGTGTATTCATCCTCAGATTTTGATTGCAGTAGTTCCATTAAGGCGGTGATCGCTTTTTCATTACCTACGCCAATGTTACCTAAGCCTTGTGCTGCCAGGGAACGAGTGTGTTCATTTATAGATGTGGATTGCAGCAGTTGTATCAAAAAGTTGATCGCTATTTCACTACCTATGCCGATTTTCCCTAAGCTAGTTAATGCCAGCGAACGGGTGTAGTCTTCCTCAGATGTATGTTGTATCAATTGTATCAAAGTAGCAATCGCCATTTCATTGCCTGGGTCGATTCTCCCTAAGCTTTCTGCTACCAGCCACAGTATAGTGTTGTCTGTTGATTGCAGCAGTTCCAGCAATGCCGCGATCGCTATTTCATTGTCTGGATCGATTTTCCTTAAGCTTTCTGCTGCTTGCAAACGAATGTATTCACTCACAGATGGGGATTGCAGCAATTCCAGCAGTGCTGCGATCGCAGTTTGATTGCCTGCGCCGATTGTGCCTAAGATGCTGACTAATTGCCTACGAGTTTCATCATCTGCATCTGTTGATTGTAGCAGTTGCACCAATGCCGCAATTACGGTTTGATTGCCTCTACCGATTCTCTCTAAGGTTTCTGCTGCAAACACACTCGTGTAATCATATTCATGCTCCATTGGAGATTGTAGCTGTGTCAGTAAGGTGGTGATCGCTGTTTGATTACCTGGGTCGATTATCCCTAAGCTTTCTGCCACTTGCCTACGGATGTTATTATCCAAATAATATATTTCCAGTAATCGCAATAAGGCGGCGATCGCTGTTTCGTTGCCTGTGCCGATTTCTCCTAATATTTTTGCTATTTGCCAATGAGTGTAGTAATCTACAGATGCTTGCAGCTTTTGTACCAAGAAAGCAATCACTTTTGTGTGGTCTGTGTGTTGCAGTGCTGAATTAGCTTCTTCTTTGATGAACAACAACGGACTACTATTTGTCCAGTTGAGAATTTGTGTGATTATTTTATCTGCTTTTAAATAATCTCGAAACTCGCCAATTCCGGCGGCTGCTAACAAATAAGCACGATATACATAAAAATTTTGGCATCCATCTTTAAAACTAACTAAAGCATCAATAAAATCTTGCTTTTGCTGTTGGAGATGTGCATCTTTTCGCCTTAACCATAGTAATATTATTGGCTGCCATTCCGTTTCAAAAATGCGATAAGTTCCTTGACTAGGATTGCCGGGAAAATGGTTCAAAAAGAAATGCCAATCATCAATTTCTGCTGCTAAATTAGCTAAGTAGTTAACAACTGAAGGCTGTAATTTGATTTCTGCTGCTAATTTTTTAATTTCCTGACCAATTTCAGACTGATTATTCTTAACTGCTGCTTCGACTTCTAAAATTGTTTGGGAAATTTCTACATCTGCGTCTGCTGCTGCTTTGAGTTCCAGCAAATCTTGACCATAGTCCGGTTCATTTTCATCCACCGTATTGGTGAATAATAGGGATTTATTCTTCTGGCGCAGTAATTCTATCAACTTACCATTTGCCTTCCCTACAGCATCACCAATATTTTCGCTGATTTTCTCCTGGGCTTTCTGGCAAACTATAGTAGCGATCGCAGTAGCTACAGCAGTCAAGCTCACAGTTATCATAAATCCACTACAAATAAGTTTATAGTGTCAAAATTTTGGGGGTATGGTCTATTCGTAAAATCACCTACGCCTATAATTCTTGGCGGCGGTGGTTGGCGGCTTGTAATAACAAAGACTCGGCAAAAGCGATCGCTTCTGTTGCAGATTTACCCCCGGCTAACTGCGCTAGTTCTTCCCGGCGTGTATTGATGTTATCTAAATAAGTGACTCGCACAACGGTACGCTGTTCTGTACTGCCGTTGTTAGTTTTCTTACCTTTGCCTTGAGTAATAGTTTGCTTATCAACCCGGAAATGACGGTCAGCCATTGCTGCTACTAAAGGTTGGTGTGTAACACATAATACTTGATGGCTTTGACCGAGTTGGTGTAATTTTTCGGCGATCGCTTGGGCGACTCTCCCAGAAACGCCGACATCAATTTCATCAAATACCAATGTCTCGGCGGAGTCGGCTTGAGAAAAACAAGCTTTCAGCGCCAGTAAAAAGCGGCTCATTTCCCCACCAGAGGCGATTTCTGTTAATGGTTGCAATGGTTCGCCAGGGTTGGGACTGAACACAAAGGTGATTTTGTCTGCACCCGCCGCAGTGGGGACGATGGGTACTATTTCCACTTGAAACTGGACTTTTTCCATCGCCAGCGGTTTGAGTTCGGCGATCAACCGGGATTCTAAATTATTCGCAGCTTGACGGCGTAGTTTAGTTAACTTTTGGCAAGCTTGGGTAAGTTTATCAAAACAAGTTTTTTCTTGCTGTTCCAAACTTTCGATAGAATGTTCACTATCGTTGAGTTCGGCTAATTCTTGTTGGATGCGTTGGTAGTAGGCGATCGCTTCTGTGAGTGTCGGCCCGTATTTGCGGCAAATTTGCTTTAATTCCCGTATTCGTTCTTCTACTTCTTCCAATCGTTGCGGATCGGCTTCTAAACTGTCCCCATAGGCGTTAATCTGTCGTCCTACTTCTACAACTGCGGTTTGAGCATCTCTCACCAGTTCTAATAATGATTGCAGTTGGCTATCATATTCCACCATGTCATTTAAGGTGGCTTCACTATCTCCCAATAAGTCGGCGGCGGCTGGCGTATCCCCGTCGTTTTGATACAAAGCCTGATAAACTTTGTAACTCATCTGTTGCAAATCAACGACGTGATTTAAGCGTTCCCGTTCTTGTGTGAGTTGTTCTAATTCTTGCGGTTCGCTGAGATTGGCGGTTGTTAACTCTTGGACTTGATATGTCAGCAAGTCGAGTTGTTGCAGACTTTCTCGTTCGGATGTGCGACGTTTTTCTAAGGCTAAATGGGCTTGTTGGTAAGCATGATAAGCGGTCGCAATTACTTGACGTTGTTTGATTAAAGCATCGCCACCGTAGACATCCAACCATTCCCGAACTTGGGCAGATTGTCCTACTTGCACAGTTTGACCTTGGGCTGTAATTTCTACTAGGCGATCGCGCAATCCTACCATGAGTTGCCGATTCACTAACACACCATTCACCCGCGATCGGCTGCGAATATTACTACCTGTGGCTGTAATTTCTCTACTGATAATTACTGAGTTCTCATCTATTAAATCTATTTCCTGTTCAGTTAACCAAGCAGCTAAAGACTGATGAGATTTAAAAGTTGCTTCTACCATTGCGCGGTTTGTCCCAGTGCGGATCACTCGACTGGAGACTTTACCACCTAAGGCCGCATCAATCGCATCTAAGATAATCGATTTTCCTGCCCCGGTTTCACCTGTTAAGACATTTAACCCAACGCCAAATTCTAGTTCCAATTGGTCAATCAGGGCAAAGTTTTCAATTCGCAGACCAAGCAACATCAAGCTTTTCCCCCGTTAGTGCTGAGTGCTGAGTTACCGAAGTTTGCTCAACGGGGAAAACCCCCGCACGCAACTTCTCGCTGAGTGTGCTATTAAAAAAAAGAATCTTGAATATGGAGTACGGTAAGCACTCACTGTCTTGACTCAGCACTTTCAACTCAGCACTTAAAATGGAACTAGTACGTCTTCAGTGTAGCAAACCTAGTCTTTGCCTCTGCTGGTGTAAATAAATATTTTGAGTAGTAGTAGCCACAACATTCTTATGCGGAAAATGCTAATTAAGCTGATCCCCAATATTAGGGATGTTGATGGCTAAACATATTGTTACAATACTTAACATGTTCCATTCGACTGGTGGCTTTCTTCATGATGGTTAAGACACTTCCCCGAACTTCCCAAACGATTGAGGGCGAACTACATAAGACTGAAGTCGTATCAGACAATGGTACACAAGCTTTGGTTGTCAGAACGCCTAGTCAGTTAATCCAAAACGCCGAGTATGAAGCGATCAAGTACAATCCTTTAGATGTTGCGGCGCATTATCGAAAAAGACCGCTACAAGTTTTGCAGCGAATTGCTACGGTATTGCAACCAACTCTAGCCTTTGCTTTTGGGGTGTGGTGGGATAGTAAACGGGGAAAAGTTGTTAAAAATGATCGTCGCCGCGCTGTGCAACTGCGAGAATTATTGACGCGACTGGGGCCTGCTTACATCAAGATAGGTCAAGCATTATCCACCAGGCCCGATTTAGTACCACCTGTTTATTTAGAAGAATTAACTAAGTTACAAGACCAGTTACCGCCTTTCCCGAATGAAATTGCTTACCAGTTTATTGAAGAAGAACTAGGCGCACCACCAGAAGAAATTTATACTGAACTTTCCGTTGAACCCATTGCGGCGGCTTCCTTGGGACAAGTTTACAAAGGTAAACTAAAAACAGGTGAAGAAGTTGCCGTTAAAGTCCAACGTCCTGATTTAAGAGAAAGAATTACGATTGACTTGTATATTTTGCGCCGCATCGCTGGTTGGGTACAACACAACGTCAAACGGGTGCGGAGTGATTTAGTCGGAATTTTAGATGAATTAGGCGATCGCATTTTTGAAGAAATGGATTATATCCATGAAGGTGAAAATGCCGAACGCTTTTTTCAATTATATGGTCATATTAGAGACATATACGTACCAAAAATTTACTGGGAATATACCAATCGTCGCGTCCTGACGATGGAATGGATTAACGGGACAAAATTAACCCAGACAGCAGAAATTAGCGCTCAAGGTATAGATGCACGTTATTTAATAGAAGTTGGTGTCCAGTGTTCTTTGCGACAGCTACTAGAACATGGATTTTTCCACGCCGACCCGCACCCAGGTAATTTATTAGCCACCCCAGACGGGAAATTAGCTTATCTCGACTTTGGCATGATGAGCGAGATTCAGCCACCCCAAAGATATGGTTTAATTGAGGCGATCGTTCACGTAGTCAACCGTGATTTTGAAGGTTTAGCCCAAGATTACGTCAAACTAGACTTTTTAACACCAGACACAGATTTAACGCCCATTATCCCCGCATTTGCCAGAGTATTTGCTGATGCTCAAGGTGCGAGTGTAGCAGAACTCAACATTAAAAGCATCACCGATGAACTCTCAGCGTTGATGTATGAATATCCCTTCCGCGTTCCTCCCTACTACGCTTTAATTATTCGCTCTCTGGTGACATTGGAAGGAATTGCAATCTTTATCGATCCTAACTTCAAAGTTCTCAGTGAAGCTTACCCTTATGTTTCCAAACGTCTGTTAACTGACCCCGCACCCCAATTAAGAACATCACTGCGAGATTTACTATTTAAAGAAGGCAAATTCCGCTGGAATCGCTTAGAAAATTTGTTACGCAACGCCCGCAATAATGAAGACTACGACTTTAATTTAGTTTTAAATCAAGGTTTAGATTTTCTCTCTTCCGAACGTGGAGCATTTATTCGTGACCGATTAGTAGATGAATTCGTCAACGGAGTTAATGCTTTAAGTAAAAATGTGCTGCACAACTTCACTTACTTACTCCGCGAACGGGTAGGTTTAACAGCAGTTAACGAAACACAAGCCGCAACAGTCGAACAACAACAGACTTTAGAGCATGTGAAAAACATTTTGCAAATTCTTCAAGAAACCCGTGGTTTTGACCCAGTACAAATGGCTCCTCAGTTTGCCCAATTATTAGTTAATCCTGGTGTGCAGCGTTTAGGTCAGCAAATTGGGACGCGTTTGGTGCAGAAGTCTTTAGCACATTTAATTCGGGAGTTATTAGCAGCAGAAGATATTGAACAAATCAGAACCCCAAGAGAAGGAGTTAATGTTTAAGTAGTCTGCAATTCAATTTTTATCCTCAATAACTTAGGTTATATATCTTAAGTGGGGGCTTGGTCTGACATGATTCTCTCCTATGGCCAATGAAAGCTGCTTTTTAGATAGCTAAATTGAGAACGTGTATCAACTAAAAGTTTTTACTGACTGCAAAAGTCAAAAACTATAGTTCATTACCAGGAGTAATATTATGTCAGATACTAGCAAACGCGGCTTTGCTTCTATGGATGAAGATAAGCAACGCGAAATCGCCAGCAAAGGCGGACACGCAGCCCATGAAAAAGGTACTGCTCACGAATTCACTTCGGAAGAAGCTCGTGAAGCTGGTCGTAAAGGTGGCGAAACTGTCAGCCAAGATAGAGAACACATGGCCGAAATTGGTCGTGAAGGTGGAAAGCATTCTCACGGCGGTGGTCGCAAGAAACAACAAGATGACGCTGACGATACAGAAGATATTGAATCCAAGGGTACTCAGGGTGGTACAAGCGAACAGCACGCTGAAGCAGGTCGCCAAAGCCACAAGAACAAGAACAAATAGTTTCTTGTTAGGAATTGTACACAAAGATTAATTGCTGTAAGGGTGTAAGGGTATGGGAGTGTAAGAGTTTTTCTCTTCTACATTCTTAGACTCCTACACCCTGATCTTTTTATCGTAACTGAAAACCAAGGTTATTTAAGGCTTCTCGTAAGCGATCGCGCCCTCTTAAAGAGTCTAAAGTTGCAATGCGCTCCGATGAATGTTGTGACCAATCCCCAGCAATATTCATCTGTTGTTCAGTATAAAATTGTTTGATGATGTCGTTGTAGTGGGCGATCGCTTCATCTTGTTCGGCTAATTTATAAGTTTCCCGATGCAGCACGGCTGATTGCGGTAAGCGCGGTTTAATGGCCGCATTCACTTCGGGATTTGGATAACCCACACATAACCCAAACACTGCATATACAGAAGAAGGTAAGTTGAGGATTTGTGCTACTTCTTCGGGGCGGTTGCGAATCCCGCCGATGTATACTGTTCCCAAGCTGAGAGATTCAGCTGCGATCGTGGCGTTTTGTGCAGCTAAGGTAGCATCAACAGTCGCCATCACAAACATTTCTAAATAGTCTAGAGCTTCGTGGGCAATGCCGCGACTGTCAGCTACATAACTCAACCGCGCCAGGTCTGCTAACCAAACCAAAAATAAAGGTGCTTGTCGGATGTGTGCTTGATTTCCGGCCAATTTGGATAGTTCTTCTTTGCGTTGGGTATCTTCGACTGCTACCACACTCCAAGTTTGCAGATTTGAAGAAGTAGATGCAGACTGCGCCGCTGTCACCAAAATTTCTAGGGTTCCTGGCGGTAGAGGATTGGTGAGATAAGAACGGATGGAACGGTGCGATAGCAATGTTGTGAGTGATTCATTCCAATCAATTTCAGAATTAAAAGGAAGTTCACCGTAGCGCGATCGCAATAGTTCTGTAGGATTGCTCATAGGTAATGATAGAGGATAAGTTTAACCTAATAGTTGCACAGAATTCATTAATAGAATTCTGGCTCCTAAGTTCTGAATTTTTTGTGTTAAACCTTTGGTGAAAATGCCGCATATTGTTCTTTGGTTAATACAGCATCTCTGACATTCACCTGTTTAGGTATCAACTTCAATTGATAATAGGTATCTGCTACTTGTTGTTGTAAATTGATCAAATTGTCATCAATTGGCACTACCCCAAAACTACGTCTACTGGTTGCCTTTTGCATAGTTGCTAAATCAATCCCTAACACAGGTGCAAGAGTTTGTGCTACTTCTTCTCGATGCTGTTGTGACCATTCTTCGAGTTTTTGAATTTCTTCTAAAATTGTCTTCACAATTTGAGGATTTTCAGTGACAAACTTACGGGTTCCTAAATAATATCCCCCTTGTTTATTAATACCTGTGCCATCAACTAAAACCCTCGCTTTAGTTGCCTCTTGTGCTGCTGCATAAAAGGGATCCCAAATTACCCAAGCATCTACACTACCTTTGACAAATGCTGCTCTTGCATCTGATGGTGGTAAATATTTTGGCTCAATTTCACTATATTGCACTCCCCCTTTTTGCAGAGCTTGAACTAGTAATAAATGAGCGCTTGAACCTTTTTGAAAGGCAATTTTTTTACCTTTCAGGTCACTCAATTGCTTAATTGAAGAATTTTCTGGGACAAGAATTGCTGAACCCGCTGGACTAGGAGCAATACCAGCAACGTAGGTCAATGCGGCACCTGCGGCTTGGGCAAATATTGGCGGTGATTCTCCTACATGACCAAAGTCAATGCTACCCACATTCATTGCTTCTAGTAGTTGTGGCCCTGCGGGAAATTCAATCCATTCTACCGATTTACCTTCTGGTGCAAACCGCTTTTCTAATACTCCTTTAGCCTTCAATAAAATCAGTGATTTTTGATAACCAAATCTGACAATTTTTGCTTCTGGAGGTGCAGAATCACTAACTGGATTGGCATTACTATTGGCAGAATTAACATTTGATGGTGATGAGCAAGCCGCAAATATCAAGCTCAAACAAAGACCCGTAATGAAAGCTCCTGTGATGGGTAAAGGCGCATGATGAAAGCAGAATTTAGGTAATGAAATATTGCTAAATTGAATGAGCGATCGCCACCTAGCGATTAAGTAGCGATATATCAAGCTAATCATCAAAAATGTTTCTCCAAATCTTTTTAACTACTATAAATCTATAGAGTTACAGTTGTATACTATTAAATTAGGGGAAGTTCACAAAATATCAGGAGTGATAACTTTCAAACTCCCCTGTTTTCCCATATAAAAATCTTGGCGGAATAATTCAGCAGCTAGAAAAAATTCAGACTGAATTCTCTGAGTTCTGCGTTATCGATTACCACGCTTAGAAAAGGGACTCATATCAATCCTCGTTTTATTTTTTATGGCACTAACGGCAATTAGTTGAAGTGTAAAGCCAAGTTGCTCTGGTTTGATTTGCGAAAAAGACTCTTTCAAAATAATGGTGAAGGGATATCTTTGGAAAACAGATGCTTTCCCTTGAGATAACAATGTCCTTGCATGGCTGATACGCACCGGAGATAGCGGTTGTTGATCAGCATCGAGAATTAAAACTTTAGTCATAAGTTAAAAAATAGTTTCAGGTCAAGTTACTAAGCTCTCTTAGTCACAAAAGTGCGATCGCATTTTCTCAATCCATAGCCTAGTTATTCCAGCCTCGGAGTCATCCACAAGCTATTGTGCTATCTGTGTGATGTCGCATACTACTGTTTTTCAGAAGAAACATGAGAGGCTAGAGGTGAACTCCAGCACTCTCCTTAGAAAATTACCGCCCATTTAGCTGTGATATCGTGTCCTTAACAACGGTTTGTCGAGCGACTTATCGTTGTATAGAGTACATGCAAAAGTTAACACAGGCAAATCGAAAAAGCAAGCTAATTGACAGAGTGTTGTGATTGGAAAAGACCCACAGTCAATCCCTAATACCGTTTCACTTTAAGTTTGATACAAGTAGACCGCAGGGGGGCAGGAGAAAAGAGTAAACAACCAATGAATTTGTATCAAGATTTTCGTGAAATGGTATAAGCTCCTTCAAATACAGGAAACATCTGTCTTCCAAGTCTGTGGGAGGAGTCAAAAAGGCAAAATTCTTAGCCCTACTCAGGTTATATAAACTTTTGTAACTGAAGTATCTCTATAACTTTCTGGTACAATCTACGGTAACTAGACCGATTTATAGTAGCTTATAAAATAAGCCTTAACAAATCATCCAATGAAAGCCATTATCCTGAGTAGCTATATGTAAACTTTAGACTTGAGTTTATAACATCAAATCCTGAAAAATATATCATGTTAATTTATGTTTCATTTACTGGTGAAATATCAAAATATTAACAGTTGACACAATCACAATGATAATCATTAAATTAAAAAGTAAATAATCCAAAAAAAACAAAATATTCTAGGAATATTTTCACAGTCAAGCCATCAATAAAAAACACAAAAATATGCGTTACAATCAATTAGGTGAAAGTGACCTAAACGTTTCAGAAATTTGCCTCGGCACTATGACTTATGGGCGGCAAAACAGTATTGAAGAAGCCCATCAACAACTAGACTATGCTATTGCTCATGGGGTTAATTTCATTGATGCTGCGGAAATGTACCCAGTGCCGCCTAGCGAAAAAACCTATGGTCTCACAGAAACATACATTGGCGAATGGTTAAAACATCAGCAGCGAGATAAAGTTATCGTCGCCACTAAAATAGCTGGCCCAGGACGCGGCTTTAAATGGTTACGTGGAGGAGCAGATGCAATTGAGCGCGATAACATTAAACAAGCTGTAGATGATAGTCTAAAAAGATTGCAAACAGACTATATAGACCTTTACCAAATTCACTGGCCCGACCGCTATGTACCACGTTTTGGTCAGACCATTTTTGACCCCACCCAAGCTAAACCATCAGTTCCCATAGTAGAACAACTAGAAGCCTTTGCTGATGTCATCCAAGCCGGAAAAATTCGTTATCTTGGGTTAAGTAATGAAACTCCTTGGGGAGTCACACAATTTAGTAATGCTGCCAAACAATTAGGATTACCAAAAGTTATCTCCATTCAAAATGCCTATAACTTACTCAATCGAGTATTTGATGGAGCTTTAGCTGAAGCAGTTTATTACGAAAACATTGGTTTATTGGCTTATAGCCCTTTAGCATTTGGCTTTTTAACTGGTAAATATCTCAACGGCAAACCAGAAAATACCAGAATTACATTGTTTGAAAACTTTGGTCAAAGATATCTGAAACCCAAAGTTACTGAAGCAGTAGCAGCTTATGTGGAACTAGCCAAACGCCATCAACTTAGTCCCACACAACTAGCTTTAGCATTCGTGCGGAGTCGCTGGTTTGTGACTAGCACAATTATTGGTGCAACAACCTTAGAACAACTCCAAGAAAATCTAGAAAGTGTGAACTTAGTTCTCAGTAAAGAGATTTTGGCAGAGTTGGATGCAATTAACACTCAACATCCCAACCCAGCACCTTAAAAGCACTAAGTTTTGCTATTTGAACTAAAAAACTAGAGATTTACTAGGTGGAATATGACGATCGCCAAAACATTTGTTGAACAAAATACTATCCGCCGTCGGGGTACTGGCTTAAAAGCTTACAATCCTGAGAAAGCCTTCAAAGGATATACACTCTTTACACCACTAACAGGTGATGGAGAAGTCTATCTTTTGAACTTGCAAGGAGAAGTAGTACATCAATGGAACCTACCTTATCCGCCAGGTTTATATGGTTATCTCTTACCGAATGGCAATCTTTTCTATAACGGTAAGACACCAGAAATTCCCCCACGTTTCCCTTTATGGTCAGCCTTTAAAGGTGGCGTAGTCTTAGAAGTAGACCCCAAAGGCAATATCATCTGGGAATATCAGCATCCAGACCATCATCATGATGGACGCAAACTCCGCAATGGGAATGTAATTTTATTAGCCATTGAAAAGATTCCCCAATCTCTGGTTCCTCGTATTCAAGGTGGTGTCGCGGGAACAGAAGCAGATGGTGATATCTATGCTGATGTACTTTACGAAGTGACTCCCGCAGGTGAGATTGTTTGGACTTGGCACGCCTACGAACACCTCGACCCCGAAAAGTTTGTCATTACTCCCCAAGACCAACGCCATGAATGGACTCACGGGAACACTGTCGGGGAACTGGCGGACGGCAATATTATCGTCAGCTTCCGTAATATCTCCACAGTCGCCATTATCGATCGCCAAACGGGAAATATCATCTGGACATTGGGTGATGATGTACTAGCACAACAGCATTTTCCTAACGAATTACCCAACGGCAATATCTTGATTTTTGATAACGGCGCACATCGTCGTCACACAGCGCTAAATTTCTCCCGTGTGATTGAGGTAAACCGCCAAACTCAAGAAATAGTTTGGGAATATACTGATAGCCCTCCGCACAACTTCTTCAGTTCATATATATCAGGAGCGCAACGCCTTCCTAATGGCAACACGTTGATAACCGAAGGCGCTTATGGACGCATATTTGAGGTGACTGGAGAAGGGGAACTAGTTTGGGAATACGTCAACCCACATTTTGCAGATCGTAACATCCCTGGTGAGAAGTCGTTAGTAGCTCGTGGAGAGCAGAATTCAGTTTTTCGCGCCTTCCGTTACGCACCTGAAGAAGTGCCTTGGCTGTAGAAATTTTAGATTTTAGATTTTGGATTTTAGATTGAACAATTGAAAACTGAGAATTGCAAATCCAAAATCGAACTGACGAGAGACAGGAGGTAAGAAAGTTTTTCTGTCTCTGTCTAATTAACAGATTTGGGATGAAATCATCCTAAAGCCGACCAAAATTCCTATTCACAAAGGAACATCAACATGGCTGAAGTCAAAATATATAGTGCCGTCGTTTGTCCTTTTGCTCATCGTTCTCGTCTGGTACTGCAAGAAAAGGGTATCGACTTTGATTTGATTGAAATTGATTTGCAGAACAAGCCAGCAGGATTTACAGATATTTCCCCTTATGGAAAAGTACCAGCACTGGTACATGGCGATCGCCGCGTTTGGGAATCTGCTGTCATTAATGAATATCTGGATGAGGTGTTTCCCAACCCATCGCTTTTACCCAACAATGCTATAGGTAAAGCCCAAGCCCGCATCTGGATTGATTTTGCAAATACTAGATTTGTACCAGCTTTTTCTAGCCTCTTGCGGAGTCCAGATCTGCAAAAACAAGAAGAAGCGAAAAAAGAACTCTACAAACATCTAGAATTCATCGAAAACGAAGCATTCGGGAAGTTGTCGAAAGACGGCCCCTATTGGTTTGGTGAATCTGTAAGTTTGGTAGACTTCACCTTTTTCCCTTGGTTTGAGCGCTGGGCTGCACTGAAAAAATACCGTGATTTTCCCCTACCTGCGGAGTTTGCCCGTCTGAAACAGTGGAAACATGCACTCAAAGAACGAGAATCGGTAAAAGCGATCGCCAATTCAAAGGAATTTTACATAGAGCGTTATGCTAAATTCGCTACACCTGTAGCTGTCTAGCTATCTTCTGAACTAGAAATCATTAGATAACATCGGTGCGGGGAAATTCTAAATTTCCCCGCCTCTTTCATATCTACGTCGATAGATGATAAAACTTAGACACCAGTAAACTTTTAACTCTGTAACCTGTAACCTATCACCTGCTATAAGTTATTGTGACATTGTGCTTGTGAAGACTTAATAGCTAGTTATGCCAAAGCCGCGTTTTGTCCGTTTTTTTCGCCATCTGAATTGGCGCACCCTCAAAAAAACCTTTGCCCGGACAATCGAACGACGACTATTAGGACTGGCGGCTGAAATTGCCTTCAATGCCATGTTATCTTTATTTCCGGCTATTTTGGCAGTACTCACGGCTATCGGCTTATTGGCAGAATCTTTACAAGATACCTTTAGGCAAATGGCAACTTTGTTGAGTCAAGTTGCACCAGAAGAAGCAATGATTTTGATTCGGGACTTTGCCAGTAGAGAAATTGCCCATTCTAAGAATAGTAGTTTATTTTCTCTGAGTTTTGCGATCGCTATTTGGACTGCTTCCGGTGCAGTCAGTACGGCGATGACTGCATTTGATCAAATCCATCAAACTCCACCACAAAATAGCCGCCCTTTTTGGCAAGCTAAACTGATCTCGTTAGGTTTAACATTTGGTACTATTGTACTGTTGATGTTGGCTTCATTTTTAGTCTTTGTCAGTGACTTAGTGTTGACCATAGTAGTGCATGAGCATCATTCTTTACTTTTCTTGCAGCACCTTTGGCAGTTGTTACGCTGGCCTGTGAGTTTAAGTATTGTTGCCAGCGCCTTTAGTTTTATTTATCGCTATGGGCCTAGTGTGTGGAATTCCGGTACACCCATTATGCCAGGAGCAAGTTTAGCCGCGATTTTTTGGGCAATACTCTCATCACTGTTTCGGCTTTATGTAGCCAATTTTGGCAACTACAATAAAGTTTATGGTGCAGTTGGGACTGTCATCGTTTTAATGTTGTGGCTATGGATGAGTGCTGCTGTTTTACTCATAGGCAATCAATTAAACGTGATTGTTGGCGAAGATATGCACTACCAGAAAGTAGGAAGCGACGAAGCCGGGGAAAAGAACAAATGACCGTTGACTCAGCACTTGTAAATTAAGTATTAGGACAAACTCTTGTCAAATTGCCCAGCAGCAGTAAAATATTGAACGGTTCAACATCAAAGAAGCGATCGCTTGAATGCCTGATTCTTCCTCACGGTTTCCTCAAATTGATCCTGACGCTCAAGCACCTTCCTTGAGGCGGCTGCGCCAGTTAAGTCGCGTTATGGATAAAGCCATCACTATTCCCGGCACAGAAATTAGTGTAGGTTTAGATCCACTGTTGGGGCTGCTACCGGTGGGTGGTGATGTTATAGGATTGGTATTTTCGAGCTACATCATCTTAGAAGCCGCACGATTAGGCGCTACTAAAGCTACTTTAGGTCGAATGATCTTGAATATCATCATTGATAGCTTGGTAGGTAGTTTACCTGTAGCCGGAGACTTGTTTGATTTTGCTTGGAAATCCAACGAATATAATCTCAAACTGTTAGAAGAACATTTAAAAGTTCCTCGCAGTACACACAAAGCAGACACTTGGTTTGTGTTAGTAGTTTTATTAGGCTTATTATTACTAGGCATTGTTTTAATTACAATCCCAGTGCTATTAATTAGCACTCTGTGGCGAGTAATAACTGGTGGTTAGATATTAAATTAGTAAAAGAATGAAAGATTGGTGGCAAGCAACTTTTCCGCAAGGGCGACAAAGTTTAATTATTACTGATGCTCAAGGATATCCTGTACAAATTGCTTATGGAGAAAAAGGTACAGGTAAGCCCTTAATTTTAATGCACGGTATGGGTAGCTGGAGCTATAACTGGCGTTATAGTGTTGAACCACTATCAAAATATTTTCGAGTCATTTGTTTTGATGCCAAAGGCTTTGGATTTTCTGAAAAACCTTGCCTGCGTCGAGAACATGATGGGCATCAAGTGATTGAATTAGAACGTATTATTCAAGCATTATGTGATGAACCTGTTGTGCTTGTGGCAGAGTCTTTAGGTGGATTAGTTGCTTTAGCCCTAGCGCAAGAAAAGCCAGAATTAGTAGCACGGTTAGTCGTAGTTAATGTACCGATTTTCGCTGACCGCTTACCCCATTGGGCAATGTCAATTTTGGCTCAGACTCCAATAGAAGTATTGCAAACAATAGATTCATTACGTTTAGCTTATTTATTCGCGCCCCTAGTGAGAGAAATCATGGCGATCGAACGGCGTAGAGTGCTATTTGATCCATCAATTTTGTCCCAAGAAGATGTGCATTGGATAACTTATCCTTTTACAGAAATTCCCGGTACTTTGGTAAAAGTTGCTGAAGATTTACAACTAGCTGCGCGAGAAATTGAAAACTTGCAAAGTAATAAACCGAATATGCTGAGTAGAATTCAAAATAAGCTATCTAATATTGAGTGTCCCACGCTAATTTTATGGGGTGATAAAGATAGTTGGTTTCCTGCTAGTCATGGAGAAAAACTACATAGATGTATTGCCAATTCCCAGTTTCAAATTCTGTCTGATTGCTATCATGATGCTTCAACAGGTTCAGCAAAAGTTATCAATGCGGCAATTATAGAATTTTTACAGAAAACAAATTTTGTTTCAGCCAGAAGATGACAAAGTTTTTTGCATCAGTCCGATTTGGGATTTTTCATCAACCAATTCCAAATCTAAAATTTAAAATCTCAAATTATTCTGCCGCCTGCGATAAGTTATTATTCATGCCGTGACATTTAAACACTCGCAGCTCAACAACCAATGGTAAACTCCACCCTCGTGGCCACACTCTATGTCAACCCTGTAACAGGTAAAGATACAAATGATGGTTCACGGTTGAGTCCGTTTAAAACCCTCACCCGTGCGTTAAGAACCACAACACCGATAATTATTCAGTTGGCACCTGGCAATTATAGCGCCGCCAATGGTGAACAGTTTCCCTTGGTGTTAACTGCGGGAGTAACAGTTATTGGTAATGAAGTTAATAAAGGCGCAGGAATTATCATTTCTGGGGGTGGGGAATATCAAAGCCCAAGTTTTAGTGTGCAGAATATTACGTTATTGCTGCTGGGTGATGCCAGTTTGATGGGTGTGAGTGTGACTAATCCTATTCCTAAAGGCACTGGGGTATGGATAGAATCATCAATTCCCTACATGGCTAACAATACATTGCTGAATTGTGGACGGGAAGGAATATTTACGACAGGTAATGCCAAAGCAGCCATTTTAGATAATGTGTTTGTCCAAAATGCTGCCAGTGGATTGTTTATGGCGCGTAATAGTAAAGGGGAAATTTTACGCAACACGTTTCAAAAAAATCCTTTGGGGATAGCAGTTACCGACTCAGCCGCCCCATTAATTGCCAATAATAAATTATCAGAAAATCGTACTGCGATCGCACTGTCTCGTGATGCTCGTCCGGTATTACGGCAAAATTTAATTATCAAAAATGCCCAAGGTGGTTTGTTAGTCAATGCCAATGCTATGCCAGATTTAGGTAATAGCCAAGATGCTGGCGCGAATATCTTTCAAGATAATGGCGAGTTTGATTTACAAAATGCTGCCGCCCAACCCCTCATTTCCGCAGGTAATCAGTTAAATCCGACTTTAGTCAAAGGACAGGTAAATTTCATCGCTGCTACCGAAGATAGTCCGAGAATAGTCACCGGGAGTAGCAGTTTTCCTGATTTAGTGGGACACTGGGCGGCAGTGTTTGTGCAAGCCTTAGTCAGTCGAGGCGCAATTAGTGGTTTTCCTGATGGCACTTTTGGCCCAAACGCCCCAATTACTCGCGCCCAATATGCGGCTGTGCTGGCGAAAACCTTTCAGTTACCCAGCAGCAAATCTAGCAAATTTCCCGATGTGAAACCTGATTTTTGGGCAGCTTCAGCTATTTCCAGTGCTGCGGATGCCGGATTTATTAGCGGGTTTCCTGATGGGACATTTCGCCCAGGCAATAATCTCACTAGAGTACAGGCAATTGTATCTATTGTTAATGGTTTAAAATTTGGCGGTGGCACTCCGAATGTATTAAGTGTATACCGCGATCGCGCCCAAATTCCCAGTTATGCTACTAATGCAGTCGCCGCCGCTACACAAAAACTCATCATCGTTAACTATCCCCAATCTGACCGATTAGAACCACTGCGAGAAATTACCCGCGGTGAAATGGCCGCATTAATATATCAGGCATTAGTCGCCAACAGCAAAGAAAAAGCGATCGCCTCACCTTATATTGTCAGTCCCGATGCCGAAGTTCCTACCTTTGCCGACTTAAACCGACACTGGGCGGAACCATTTATTCGCGCCTTAGCCAGCCTGAATTTAACCCACGGTTTCGCTGATGGTAGTTACCAGCCAGATAAACCCATGACTCGCGCCCAATATGCAGCTTTAGTGGCGGCGGCTTTTAACCCAGCGCCCAAACGCCCAGCCATTGAATTTATTGATGTCCCCCAGAATTTTTGGGCATACAAAGCTTTACAAATTGCGGCAAGTGGTGGTTTTGTGAGTGGATTTAGCGATCGCACCTTCCGCCCCGATCAAAATGTGCAAAGATTACAAG
This sequence comes from Nostoc sp. HK-01, assembly GCA_003990705.1. Lineage (GTDB taxonomy): Bacteria > Cyanobacteriota > Cyanobacteriia > Cyanobacteriales > Nostocaceae > Nostoc_B. The sequence goes on along the minus strand of AP018318.1, from coordinate 3,106,619 downwards.
TGATTGTTTCTCTGGTCAACGGTCTCGGCTTACCCGCAGCCCAAAGCAATATGTTACTTCCTTACACTGACAGTAATACTATTCCTGACTATGCCCAAAAAGCGGTGGCAACTGCTACACAACAAAGAATTGTTGTCAACTATCCCCAGCCTAATTTACTCGCCCCCACGCGAGAAGCCACAAGGGCGGAAGTAGCTGCAATGGTTTATCAAGCCTTAGTAGCTATTAACCGCACACCAAATATTAATTCCCCCTATATTGTTTCGACAGCCAAGAGTTGACCAAGTAAAATGAAAAACACTGCTTATCCACTTGGAAACTCTTGTTTACCAACCCTATAGCTAAAAACACGCTAGGCTATAGGCGATGGGTCGAAAATTTATACCTGTTGCCGCAAGCCAATAGTCCCATGTTTACCAAAACGCCAGAAACTTCTGCCGAATTGGCAGCTGCTCTACTTATTCATTACAGTTTCGACCTCAGCGGCTATAGTGCCACTGAGCTAGTTAACCGTTGGCAAAATCAATATCCTCTAGATTGGCTGCACCTAGCAGTCATTGAAGCGCTTTATCAAGGTCGTTATAAAGCCATTTCTGTACAGCAAATTATGGCATTTTGGCAACGCCGACAGCAGCCTATATATCATTTCAATATGGAATTTGAACGCCTGATTTGTAGCAAATTCCCAGAAATATTAACGGCGCTGACTACACCAGCCTTACCACCTGCTCAAGAAGATATTAGCTCAGAAAATGTAGCGAATGTTGCCAATTTGGCAACAACACACTCATCGTCTGCTGTTGATGATAAATATCAGCAAAGCTACAAACGAACAGAGACATTATCGAGCCGAGTAGATAGTCAACGAGTCAAAAACATTTTGGCATCTTCAACATTGAGCCTTCCAGCCACCGAGGTTAAACCCAGGCTGAATTCACAACCAATGCTTCCCAGCCGTCTTCCATCATCAAACCCTGACAAACAGCCAAAACTGCTGACATCTACAGTCAATCATCCCCCAATTGACCGCTTTACGCCCCAAACAAGCGATCGCTCCGAGTCATTCACCTCCAAACTCAAAGCGATTTCTCACGAAAAGCCTCAACAGGTTTCGCCCCATCGACAACTGGAACAAAGTTGGTAAATCTCACACTAGGAGATTTTAAATTTGTGTCTCTGCTGTGATTGTGAGCCTGCATAGATAAAATTGTAGGTATAAATTTTTTGGGCGATTTTGCATATTCAACAGGCGATCGCACCTGTAATATTATTTTGGATTTTGCAAGGTTGATGGATTAAGTTTTTCAGAAATCCATCCATCGTAATTATTGTTCAAATTAGTACAAGCATAAATAAAATTTTATTTATTTTTAAATTAAACTTATACTAATTTTTACTAAAAAATTAAGTAATCAGTTTAATTTGTCTATAGCAAAATCAGTTTTTCAATTATTTAAATTTCTGAATATTGCTGAATTGAGATATAAATCCGTGTAGAGACGTTGCGCAATCACGTCTATACAAAGATTTTCATCATAAGTAAAATCATTTTTATCAATAAATTCAGCAGCGCCAAATAATTTTTAATTCTGACATTTATTTGATTGCAGATATCTCCGCAATCAAATAAGTGAATTTTTGCTGTGAAAAAATTTATGCCCAAAAAACAAACATTTTTCTTATGGTTCAAGTCAGTTTTAATATTTGGGGTAACGGTGCGATTAACCGTTCAGGGCGGATTAATACCGATGCACCGACATACACGATTATTCACGGCTATCAAAGCACTGCTGGGAACGCTGGTAATAACTATACACCCGCAGATTGGGTAGTAAACATTGCCCAAACCATTCGACAGCGCGAGTCGAATGCAAACATCATTTTGGTAGATTGGGAAGCAGGGGCTAGTTCCTTATATTATCCAACTGCTGCTGCCAACACGCGGGATGTAGGTAATCAGTTAGCTACTTACTTAAGAAATAGCGGCGTAGATGCAACTGATATTAATCTCATCGGTCACAGTTTAGGGGCGCACGTAGGGGGGTTTGCTGGCTCTGCTTATCGTGCTTCTACTGGGCGTTCTATTGGGCAAATTGTTGGACTAGATCCAGCCGGGCCAGAATTTGAAGGTGCAGCAACAGGCGATCGCTTAGATCCCACAGATGCGACTCGCGTGACAGCCATACATACCAGTGAAACTCTCGGTTATGATGCGCGATTGGCTACCTTAGACCTCTATATTAACTGGAATGACCTTTTCCAACCAGGACAAATTAGTTTTGTGGGTAATCATAGCTATGCCCATACTTTGTATACACAGTTACTTCAAGGTAATAGCTTTACTCAGTCTAACGGCACTCTCTTGAATTTAAATACAGTCCTCAATGGTGGGTTTCTGGGTGAGAACTATAACAGCACGAGCAATAATAAAGTAATTGTTGCCCTCAATCTTTTAGGTACAACTGGTAATGATGTTCTGTCGGGTGGTGCCGCTAATGATACCATCCGGGGTAATGCCGGCAATGACCGGATTACAGGTGGCGACGGCAATGATTTATTGTATGGCGATAGTGGGAGCGATCGCCTCAATGGTGGACGCGGTAATGATTCTGTCTTTGGTGGGACTGGGAGCGATCGCTTATTTGGTGATGACGGAAACGACGTACTCACCGGCGCAGATGCGGCATCTGGTAGAGGTTTCGGTGAAATTGACCGCTTGACTGGGAGTCTTGGGAGCGATCGCTTTGTCGTCGGTACTACCACAGGTTTCTTCTACAGCGATGGGAATACCAGCACTTCTGGACTAGGCGACTATGCCCTAATTACTGATTTTAATACCTTAGAAGACACAATCCAATTATCTGGTGCTATATCTAGCTATAGCTTGGGATCTGTACCGACTGGTTTACCTACAGGTACAGCCCTATTCCTGAATGAAAGTAGTCTGGAACTAGTGGCTATCATTCAAGGCTCAACCAGCCTCAGCCTGAGCGCCAGCTATTTCGTCACCGTCTAAATCTCAAAAACTATCATCTTATAACAGGCGGGATGATAGTTTTTAACTGGGTATTACCTAGCTTTTATAAGGTTATCTTAGCTATCTCTTAACATTAATCACTTAAAACTCCTGAGTAGTGACTAGCAATTAAGCCGTCAGCGAATTGTATCCAAATTCAGGAGAACACAGTGACTTTATCAAGACGGAAATTTTTTACTCTAGCTGGAACCGGAACAGCTGGTGCAGTTCTCTTATCGCCATTACAAGCTTTTTACGCCCAACGCACTTTAGCGGCCGGGCCTTACGGTGCTTTGCAAACTGACCCTCTAGGTGTCTTAGATTTACCCGCGGGATTCTCTTACAGGAGATTATCAGAAACAGGGCAAACCATGACCGACGGCTATACAGTTCCTGGGGGACACGATGGTATGGCGGCTTTTCCTGGAGCCAATGGTAATACAATTCTCATTCGTAACCACGAACTCACTCCCACTTCTAGCAATGGTTTAAATGCTCCCACTGGCAGCAAGTACAACACCAGTGCGCGAGGCGGTTGTACGAAATTGGTTGTTAATTCTTCTCGCAACTTGGTAGAACATCGGGGAGTCCTAGCGGGAACCATTCGTAATTGTGCTGGTGGCCCTACACCTTCAGGGTCTTGGCTAAGTTGTGAGGAAACCTTTGAAACCAATAACAGCAAGAAGCATGGTTATGTGTTTGAAGTTCCTAGCAGCGCCAATACTTTTGTTTCTCCAGTTCCTCTAACCGCTATGGGGCGTTTTAATCACGAAGCTGCTGCTGTAGACCCCAACACAGGGTATATCTACATGACGGAAGACCAGCCAAATGGACTGTTCTACCGCTTCATTCCCAATAACATTAACAACCTGAGTTCTGGTGGTACGCTATACGCCTTAAGAATTATTGGGTCGTCTGGAATCAACACTGCTACGGGTTTCCCAAAAAATACGCCTAGGGCGGTGGATTGGGTACAGATTATCAATCCTGATCCTACCTCTGATACCGTCAGAACAGCAGGATATAACAGCGGTGCTGCCAGATTTTCCGGTGGGGAAGGCATATTTTATGGCAGTGGTTATGTGTACTTCACTTGTAAAAGTGGAGGTAGTTCTGGAGATGGCCAAATCTGGCGTTATTCACCCACTAACAATACCGTTGAGCTATATATTGAACCTAACAATTCTGGTGTGCTAGACAATCCAGACAATATTGTCGTTTTTCCCAATCGAGACATCTTTCTTTGTGAAGATGGTGATGGTACTGATTTCATCGTGGGTATCACGCCAACCGGCTCCCTCTATAAATTTGCTCGTAATCGCTTGAATAGCAATGAATTTGCTGGAGTTTGTTTCTCACCTGATGGACAAACCATGTTTGCAAATATACAAACACCAGGAATCACTTTTGCGATTTGGGGCCCCTGGTAAAATTAGCGCTTAACCCTGTAATTCATGCGCCTCTGTAAGCCAAATATAATTCATTTAACTTACAGAGGCACGTAGAAAATATCAACACAATTCGCACAAATGCTTTCAGCTTTAGACAATTTGGGTCTTATCCACGGCGGCAACACGTAATGCCACACGCTTATACTTACTGCCATCATAAGGAATACCTGCGTGCATAACTTGTGAGTTATCCCAAACAACTAAATCTCCAGGCTGCCAAACATGAGCGTAAACTGGCGTACATTCTAAAATTCTTTGAAATAGTTCCTGCCAAAACTGTTTCGCCAAACTCAGGTCATCTTCCATGCCTACAGCTATTGATGTGTCTGAACCTAGATATAATCCTTTGTGTCCAGTTACTTTATGAGTTGAGACGATAGGATGCTTTTTCATTGGCACATCAGACCCTAGCTTATAAGTTCTGGGCGGCAGATGATACATAGACATTTGCTCTAATTGCCGCCGATATCCAGGCTCAAGATTTTGATAAGCTTCTACCATGTCAATAAATTTGGTAGTGTGGGGTTTGCCATCCAGTCCTTGTGCTGGTATTTCCACCCCGTACAACATCACCACATACAAAGAATTCATATCTAGACCGTCTGTTCTGGGCAGATGGTCTTTATCATGATGCCATTGCCAAGCAAATTGTCCGATGATTTCTGGAGAGCTTTCTTTGGGATTTCCTAAAATAGATACACCAGGACTTTGCAAATCTGGGTGAATATCTGGATCTAGAGATTTCGGCAGATACTTAAAGCCTGACTCGCCAAAAGTATGGTTGGTAAATTCCTGCAATTGTGATGCCGTCATGTTTTGATTTCTGACGACAATTACCCCATTCTCCCAAAGCGATTGTTTAAATTCCTGTCTTTGTTGGTTTGTAAGTTCCCTTAAATTGCCACCTTGTAATACTTCCGTACCTAGCCTCGGATGTTGCTTAAATGTGTGTTGCTGCATTCTCAAACTCCTTTTTAGATGATTTTTGTTTTGTTTATCAGATATCGCTTTACTACAAAAATTATTGTGAGCTACAGTTTGCTGGTAACTGGTAACTGTAATCTTCAACTCAGCTTCGCAACATTTCTTAATTATTCTGCGTCATCATCAGATGGGTAAAATCTAAAATCCAAAATCTAAAATTGTTTGACAGTTTGTTGTATTTATAAATGAGTATCTGAAAATAATGAGAAATATCAGCCAGTGCTTCAGTGCTATTTCTTTAGTTGTGCTACTCCAAAGTTTTCCTCTAAGTGTTCAAGCACAATCAACAGAAACTCCTTCTCAGACAAGCTCAGATCCCATTCAACAGGTAATTAAAGCCCAATGGATGACAAATTCTGCCGATGGCAATTTTTATCCTGAAAGATTGCTGAGTCGGGCAGAATTAGCCTCAATTATGGTGAAAGTTTTTCGACTAGATAAACGACAAGCTGTTAGTCAAGAAAACATTGTGATTGCCGATGTCCCCGCTTCTAATCGGGCATTTAACGACATTCAGATAGTCTTAAAAACAGACATTATGAAAGGCTATCGGGGAAATTTATTTTTTCCCAACCAAAGAGTAACCAGGGCAGAAGCTTTAGCCATATTTGCCCAAGCTTACGGCGTATTTCAGTTTGATGATAGTACAGTCAATGACATTCTCTCCTCTCATCCTGATGCTACATCAATTCCCACCTGGGCGAGAAAAGCGATCGCGACTGTAGTCTCAGAAGGATTTGTCAACACAGATAGCCAAGGTAATATTTCTCCATTACAACCTATGACTCGTGGGGATATGGCTTACGTATTGAGTAAATATTTGCAACGCCAAAGACAACTACCAGATACACCAGAAGTACCGAATGTGCCTGATAATACAGTTTCCCCTTAGTAACCGAGGTAACTTACCCATATTCCCAAAATTTACGCAATTCAACGAAAAATCAATGGTTTCGCCAATGCTACCAGGATCTATGGGTATGCAAAACTCTTACACCCAATTTCAACAAGTTTAATTACGTAAGTTCTAATTCTTAATGGGTTATGTAACAGAATTGCAACTCCTCATAATCGTGGGGACAACCCGACCGTGGGAAAATCAGAATACCAGAAGTAGAAATTAGAGAGGAAAACCCTATAATATGCATCTGAGTGAAATCACCCATCCCAATCAGTTGCACGGTTTATCTATCCGGCAACTCCAACAGATTGCCCGCCAAATCCGCGATAAACACCTCCAAACAGTAGCTGCAACAGGGGGTCATCTAGGGCCAGGTTTGGGTGTTGTAGAGTTAACTCTAGGGCTTTACCAAACATTAGATTTAGATCGGGATAAAGTTATTTGGGATGTAGGACACCAAGCTTATCCCCACAAACTGATTACAGGACGTTACGCTAACTTCCATACTCTCAGACAAAAAGAAGGAATTGCTGGTTATCTTAAGCGCGGCGAAAGCAAATTCGACCACTTTGGGGCTGGCCATGCTTCTACAAGTATCTCCGCCGCCTTGGGTATGGCATTAGCCAGAGATGCCAAAGGCGAAAAATTTAAATCTGTGGCTGTGATTGGTGATGGTGCTTTAACAGGTGGTATGGCCTTGGAAGCCATCAACCATGCTGGACACATGCCTAAAACTAACTTGCTAGTGGTTCTCAACGATAACGAGATGTCGATTTCTCCCAATGTGGGTGCGATTCCTCGCTATCTCAACAAAATGCGCCTTAGCCCACCAGTACAATTCATCAAAGATAACTTTGAAGAACAATTCAAACAAATTCCTTTCGTTGGTGAATCTCTGTCTCCCGAATTGGGACGCATTAAAGAGGGAATGAAGCGCTTGGCGGTTCCCAAAGTGGGGGCGGTATTTGAAGAACTTGGCTTTACCTACATGGGGCCAGTTGATGGACACAATTTAGAAGAATTGATTGCAACTTTCCAACAGGCGCATCAAATACAAGGGCCAGTTTTGGTACACGTAGCCACAATCAAAGGTAAAGGCTATGAAATTGCTGAACAAGACCAAGTAGGCTACCATGCCCAAACGCCTTTTAATTTAACAACTGGCAAAGCTATTCCTTCCAGCAAACCCAAACCCCCCGCTTATGCCAAAGTCTTTGCCCATACCTTAGTCAAACTTGCTGAACAAAACCCGAAAATCATTGGTATTACAGCAGCAATGGCAACTGGTACAGGTTTAGACAAGCTACAAGCTAAACTACCTAATCAATATATAGATGTTGGCATCGCCGAACAACACGCTGTAACTTTAGCTGCGGGTTTAGCATCAGAAGGGATGCGTCCTGTGGCTGCTATCTACTCAACCTTTCTACAACGGGCTTACGACCAAATTATTCACGATGTTTGTATTCAAAACTTGCCCGTCTTCTTCTGTCTAGACAGGGCGGGAATTGTTGGCGCTGATGGCCCCACCCATCAAGGAATGTATGATATTGCTTATTTGCGCTGCATTCCTAACATCGTGTTAATGGCACCGAAGGATGAAGCAGAATTGCAACAGATGATGGTCACTGGGATTAATCATACCAGTAGCCCGATCGCTATGCGCTTCCCTCGTGGTAATGGTCACGGTGTACCCTTAATGGAAGAAGGTTGGGAACCTTTGGAAATTGGTAAGGGTGAAATTCTCCGCAATGGTGATGATGTATTAATCATTGGCTACGGCACAATGGTTTACCCCAGTATGCAGGCGGCAGAAATTCTCAGCGAACATGGCATTGAAGCAACAGTGATTAATCCGCGTTTTGTCAAGCCTTTAGATACAGAGTTGATTTTACCGTTGGCTAAGAAAATTGGCCGGGTTGTCACTTTAGAAGAAGGTTGTGTGATGGGTGGCTTTGGTTCTGCTGTGGCTGAAGCTTTACTTGATGCTGATATTGTTGTCCCCGTGAAGCGTATTGGTATCCCAGACACGTTAGTTGAACACGCTACCCCAGAAGAATCTAAGGCAGAATTAGGTTTAACTAGTCGTCAAATTGCTGAAAGAGTTATGCAGGCTTATTTTCAGAAGGAAGTATCGGCTGTGGTTTAAATCTGTTGTGTGAAATTCACAATTCAACTTTGCAATTAGGGTGGGCAATTACCACCCTTTTTTATATTTTTATAGCGGTAGTCATATTATGTTATGACAACTTGAAAGCGTAAATGCCAGGAATAGTAAGACTTCTTTCTGCCTTCTGCTATAATTTTCATCCATTTCATCTGAAGGTTTGTGAGGGTAACAGCAATTCCATCTCCAATCATGCTATAGCAACTTTTTATACACAAACACCAAAGGACTTTCCAGCCTATTCCTGACTATCATGCTTAACAATTACATCAAATACAGCATAACGGGCTTTTCCCTGCTGTTTAGCATGATACATAGCTGCATCCGCATTTTGCAGTAATTTTTCTGGTTGGTCTCCACCACCTTGATTGATGGTAATACCTATACTGGCTGTGGTAGAAATCAGATTTCCATTTAAGGTCAAGGGTAAGCCTAAAGTATCTTGAATTCGTTTGGCAACGTTAATAGCATCATTAATATCTTTAATATCTTCTAGCAGCACCGCAAACTCATCACCACTAAACCGTCCAACGGTATCACCACTACGGAGACACGATTCGAGCCTGCGAGCGATCGCTACTAGTAAATCATCGCCCATTGCATGGCCAAAGCGATCGTTAATTTCTTGAAAGCCATCTAAATCTAAAAATAAAATTCCAAAACGGTAATCTATTCGGCGTTTACTTCTTTCTACCGCTTGCTTCAATCGATCTAAAAATAAAGCTCGATTTGGTAATGCTGTCAGTCCATCATAAAAGGCGTTTTGGAGTAATTGTGACTCTATGAGTTTGCGTTGGGTAACTTCTTGAAGAACTATTACTACACTAGTAATATTGTTATTACTATCACGAACAGGTACAGCATAATCTCCTACTAGTATTTCTCTACCGTTTTTAGCAACTAACACACAGTTATCTGGTAAATGTAAAATTGCTCCTGTTACTATTGTTAGTGTCGCTAAATTTTCAATGGTTTCTTCTATATCTTTGTCAATTAATTGCACAACTTCTGCCAAACTTTTCCCACAAGCCTCTTTTGAGTACCAACCTGTGAGTGCTTCAGCCATTAAATTCATAAATTGAATGCAACCATGAGTATCTGTGACAATTACAGCATGTTGCATACTGTTAATAATTGCCACCATTGGTTGCTGTTCTTCTTGCATTTGTTTGTTAATTTTGTGCTGATCAATAGCCATTTCGGCAGTAATATGCAATTCTGTTTCTGCCAAAGATTTTACAACATCTTTTCTAGAATCACTTGGTTTTTTCTGATGTAATTTCATATATACCAAATACCTATTTAAATATAGCGTTTCTCGTTTTAGTGAGGTATACTTTACTGAGAACAGTGGTTAGATAAGTGAGAATCTATATAATGGGAAACCGCTATATAATACGAATATGTAAAAATTTTTAGAGATAATATTGAGATGATTATCTAGCAATCCAGTTAAGATAAGCTTGTTGTTTCTGTTCCCTGTCTTCTACAGATAGACTTATTTGGCGGAAACATATTAGCTCATCTTCCACAGATTTTCTCAATTAATCTGATATTAAATAATACTAACTTTAGGAAAATCTCTCAGATGGTTTACAGCTTACTCTCCAACATTAGCCATACCTAAAACCTTACATCCTAACTCCTGTAAACTTTTTTGGGGTTTAAGCAAGAGGAAATTATAATCCTCAGCAACTAGGATTTTATGTGATAATATGTAAAAATCACCAATTTGCTAAATTCAGCGATTACTTGAATTGTTAACTCAATCTAAAGGTTAATAATTCTATGATAATCAATATCTAAAATTATTGGCGTATATGCTCGGCTAAAACGCTGAACAGCTTTTAGAGAGTATGTTGTTCTTGACAGTATGATTTATATTCAGAAATTAGCGTAAAAATGTCTGATTTTGTCTAATTGAAAAATCAATTTCCGTAAAATTACGAAAAATTCAGATATTTTGAAGTAATCAAAATGTGTGTTGTAAATATAAAAATCGTCAAAATTCAAAATTTTAGATGCAGCGAGAAGCCAACTCTTCTTGAATCGTCATCATCAAAGCAGTCAAGTTTATAGGTTTGACAAGATAACGACGAGCGCCTAAACTTATAGCTCGCTCTTGATCTGCTTTAAAAGCAAAGGCTGAAACCACAATAATAGGTATCTTTGGTAAATATGAATGTTGTTGGATTTGTTCTAGCAGCCAATAACCATCAACATCTGGTAACTTTAAGTCTAGTAACATTAAATCTGGCTGAAAGTTTTCTATTGTTGAGAACAAAGCTGCGCCATTTGATAGACTTTTGACATGATATCCACAGTAACCTAGATAATCACTCAGCAACATTCTATTTACATCATTATCTTCAATGAGTAAAATCTTTTTTAATTGATGTAGATGCACTTGCTGATTTATGGTAAGTAAATGTGCTGTCATTAGGAAATATAATTTAAGACTAATATTCCAAAAAATACTTATTAAGCTGATAAATGGAATAACAAAGAATCTATGGTGTTGTTGAATTAAGTTTTTCTACTTTGAAGATATTTTGCTGTTTCAAACAATAGTAAATAAAAATTAATTTTTTTCTAATATTTAATAAATAGCATGATTGCAATTTATAGAGAAATCTTCATAAAGACTTAATGTTTACCCCATGCTTATTTAATTTTTTTAATAAAATTTAACTTTTTTAGTATCCCTATTAATGTAATTTCACTTACATAAATGACTTAATATAGTAATATAAGCAACGGTAGTTTTACATAAAACAGATTAATTTTTTATAAAAAAAAGGAGCAAGTTATGCTCCTTGGCTGATTATTTGAGATGGAAACCAGAGTCTCAACCTGATACTTTTTTTAACTTGCGTTGTGTAGCAACGATTCCAGCTATACCTAACATACCAAGTACTACCGAAGGTTCTGGTACTGAAGTGGAAGAAACATATCCTGGTGTTTGCCAATTATAAATAGCACTGTAAGATACACCGTCATCAGAAGCGGTAATACCGGATGCAATAGAGTTAAAGCTGTAAGCGTAGTAAGTCTTACCACCAGTAACTACTTTGGCGATTTCACTAGCACCGATTTCACCTTCGTACTTTTTGAGCGCATCTTGCAGGCTCAGTATATCTTTAAAAGATGTCAGTTTAGAGATTTGCTCTGGAAGTTGAGTTTTGGCAGTTTCTAGGGTGTTGATTCCACTTGTGAGTTGAGTTTTGGCGGTATTTAAGGTGTTGAGTCCACTTGTGAGTTGAGTCTTAGTGGTGTTCAGGGTGTTGAGTCCACTTGTGAGTTGAGTCTTAGTGGTGTTCAGGGTGTTGAGTCCACTTGTGAGTTGAGTCTTAGTGGTGTTCAGGGTGCTGAGTTGGCTTGTTAGGTCAGTTTTTTGGGTATTTAGAGTGTTGAGTTGGCTTGTTAGTGTTTGTAATTGTTTTGTGTTAGATATAGGAGTTGCCTTAATTTGATTTTGTGTTGTGGTGATATTTCCGTTAACAGTGTTCAGTTGATTTTGTGTTGTGGTGATTTGTCCGTTAACGGTGTTCAGTTGATTTTGTGTTGTGGTGATTTGTCCGTTAACGGTGTTCAGTTGATTTTGTGTTGTGGTGATATTTCCGTTAACGGTGTTCAGTTGATTTTGTGCTGTGGTGATTTGTCCGTTAACAGTGTTCAGTTCATTTTGTGCTGTGGTGATTTGTCCGTTAACAGTGTTCAGTTGTGTTTGTGCTGTGGTGATTTGTCCAGGAATGGCATCTAGTTGTGTTTGTAGCTGTGGAATCAGAGTTTCAACTTCTGAGAGGGTTGGTAGAGTTGTTTGTTGAGGAAACTTCGATTTCATTGAATCCCAAGTACTATTAACCTGAAGTGAAATAGTGCTTGCAAGTTTACTCTTGACATCCAAGTGACCAACTAATTTCAGTTCTACACCACCATTTTTATCGAATTTAAAACCTCCAATGTTGGGATCTCCCATTCCCAAAGAAGGCAAATAATTGGTGACTAGGGATTTAGTGTCGGCTGAAAAACCATTCCAAACTGACTGAAATGGAGTGTAAGTATTCAATAAATCGCCTACCCATTGGGAACTAAAACTCTTCCAGTCTTCAGCAGTGACACTAGTGACAGTGGCGTTGTATTTTCCTTTTGTTGCAGTGAAGCCAACATTAGAAGTAGGATTTTCTGTACTGTGCCAAAGTTCAACGTTAGAACTAGCATCTTTATCTGTTAAAGCTTTAATAGCAGCAGTAGTATCTCCTGTAATAAATTGGCCGTTGGAACCACCTGTGTAAGTCTTAATTTCGTTGGTATCGTTGAAAGAAAAAGTTGTAGCTTGTGCTGGATTAGAGGCGATCGCACTCACGCCAACAGCCATTGAGGCACCAATTACAAGTGTTTGGAAAGTTCTCTTCATTTACTGTCTCCACCAGTTTTGGGGTAATTTTATATACTGTCTTTGTTTCTAGAATTGGATTAGCCTGACTACAGGCTTTGGCTTTTTCAGAATGCGGCTGGTTAAAAAAGTTACCAGCTTTTTAGCCATGTTTAGTAGTTACGCACACCAACCTAGTTTAAGAAACTGGGAGACTTAATTGGGTAAAGCTGTTGTAGATTATGAATAAAAAGATGACTAATATTTTGTTATTGATTTCAGTAATTATATTGAATTACTGATTTAACTGGTGTCATTAATATTACGCTGATTACAAAAGGGGCTTTTTTACTGAGCTTTTTTCCGCTTGTGTTGTATGCCAAACCAGCCGGCGATCGCCATCAAGCCTAATACTGCTGAAGATTCTGGCACTTTGCGTGGGCGAGGAGATGCACTCTTGAGGTTTGTCCAGCTATTGCTATATGGATGAATGTAAGTTGATAGCGGAGCCGCACTAGTAGTACTAGGCTGTTGAGGAATTAAACTTGGTGTGTAGTAATGATTTGTGCTGTTCTTCGCATCCTCAGTGGCTTCAGACTGAAAATTCATCTCTTCTACATTTTCTGCTATAGAAGTATTGCTGAATGCCCAAAGAGGTTGCTGTCCTAAAGTACCAATCACTGCAAAAGACAAAGCACAAACGCTAATTTTTACCACACTACTTGCCATGCACCTGTGTTAATTACTTGTAATTTGCTGTCGTCGATAGATTGTAATATCTCGATGACATTTCAGTAATTTCTCTGTAGTTTATCTTAAACAAACCCAGCGTAGGTGGGTATTAACAAAATTCTGGCAAGTTTAACATCAAGAGTTGATAAATCCACTTAGCATCGACGTACTTAAAGAAACTTCGCAATTCTTTCCACAGCAGTTTCTAACAAAGGTGGTTCGTGTACCAAAGCAAAACGGACATATCCTTCGCCAGATTTACCAAAACCAGCGCCAGGAGAAGCGGCTACGCCAGTTTGTTTAACTAACTGGGTACAAAATTCGACAGAATTGTTTTGCCAAGGAGAAGGTAACTTAGCCCAAATATACATAGTGGCTTGAGGGCTAGGAACTTGCCAACCAATGCGATGTAAGGCATTCACGAAAGCATCACGTCGTTGACGGAAGGTAGCGACGGTAGTTATTACTCCGGCTTGCGGCCCAGACAGGGCAGCGATCGCCCCATTTAAAATCCCTCTATACTGATTAAAATCAACTGCGGCTTTGATTTGACGTAAAGCTTTGATTAACTCAGCATTGCCAATAGCGTACCCAATGCGGAAACCGCCCATGTTGTAAGACTTAGAAAGCGTGAAAAATTCAATTGAGACGCTTTTTTCTGGATCAGCTTGCAGAATTGAAGGAACTAAAGACTGAGGAAAACCCTCGCCTATTCCCGCAGTTTCTGCAAATACTAAATCTACATAAGGGAAATCGTGAACTAAAACAATATTGTGTTGTTGACAAAAAGCCACTACTTCTTGGAAAAATGCCAAAGGTGCGATCGCCGCTGTGGGATTATGGGGATAGCTCAACACCATCATTTTCGATTGAGCCACAACAGGGGCGGGAATATCTGCTAATACTGGTAAAAAACCATTTTCTGCCAGTAGAGGCATAGGATAAATTTGTCCACTGGCTAAATAGACTCCGCCTGCATGGGATGGATAACCAGGGTCGAGCAATAAGGCAAAATCACCAGGATTTAATAATGCTAGAGGTAAGTGAGCCGTACCTTCTTGGGAACCAATTAAAGGTAGCACCTCTGTTTCTGGATCAACCTTGATGCCAAATTTTTGCTCATACCAGTCAGCCGCAGCTTGACGAAATGCTTGCGTGCCGTTAAATAACAAATAACCGTGAGTACTCTGGTCATCGAGAGATTGGGCGATCGCTTCCAGAACGTGCGCCTCTGTAGGTAAATCAGAAGACCCTAGTGACAAATCAATTAACTGTTGTCCGACTGACAAAGCCGCAGCTTTGGCTCTGTCCATCTCAGCAAACACGTTAAATTGTAGAGGTTGTAAACGCTGTGCAAATTGCATATTAGTCAAGGGTCAATGGTCAAGGGTCAATGGTCAATAGTCCATAGTATTGACTATTGACTATTGACTAATTTTGATTTAAATGCGTATCTAGTAGACTCAGTAATTTTTCTTTACCAATAACGCCCTCGGTTGCTTCTAATAATTTTTCCCCTTGAATGAGTCTTAAGGCTGGTACGCCTTCTACCCCGTACTGCTTCACAGAAACTGGATTGGGGTCAATTTCCATTTTGACAACTTTTAGGCGATCGCTAAATTTGTTGGCAGCTAGATTAATCAGTGGTGACATCAACTGACATGGGCCACACCAAGAAGCCCAAAAGTAAACTAATACAGGCTGCTCAGATTTCAACACTTCGGTTTCAAACTCAGCATCAGTGATGGTGATTACACCCTTACTCATGGCAGTCTCCATTAGTTGACATCAATTACTTGGCACAAAAAATACTTTATCCCAAAGTTGTCAATAGTCCAAAGTCTATAGTTTATTGTTCACTACAAGAATTCTCAACCATTGACTTTTGACCACCGACGCAAAATCCCACAACCAACAGGTGTGGGACTGGCTCAAATCAGTATCTAACAAAATTTTACATTTGATCTAGTTGCTTGCGTAAAGATTCTAACTCAGCATCAACTACTTCATTCGATTTGGGAGGGGTTGTTTGGGAAGGAGTAGTTTGCTCTGGTGGTAGTAAGTTCTGATTAGCTGGAGTTGCGGGTGGTAGTAGAGATGCTTTTAAAGCAGCCAATTCATCATCCACATCGCTACCAGCTTCTAGCTTGGCAAATTGACTTTCTAAATCTGAGCCAGCTAACTCGGCGGCTGACTGGGCGCGGGCTTCTTGCATCAGGACTTTTTCTTCCATCCGCTCGAAAGCCGCCATTGCACTGCTGCTATTCATTCCGCGCACCATACCTTCGAGTTGCTCTTGGGCTTTGGCGGTGGTAATCCGCGCCTTGAGCATTTCTTTTTTGGTCTTGGCTTCGGAAATTTTACTTTCTAGCTGGATTAAATTGCGCTTCAGTGTTTCAACTTGAGTACTTTGCTGATCTAAACTAGTTTTGAGTGCTGTGCCGGTTTCAGTGAACGTCTTTTTCCGTTCTAGGGCTTGGCGTGCGAGATTTTCATCGCCTTTTTGTAGTGCGAGTTGAGCATTACGCTGCCATTTGTTGATTTCATTTTGGGCATCATTGTACTGTTTTTCAGTGCGTTTTTGGGCGGCGATCGCTTGAGCCACACCCTGACGCAACTGCACCAAGTCTTCCTGCATTTCCAGGATGGCTTGCTCTAGCATTTTTTCTGGGTCTTCAGCTTTATTTACCAAATCATTGATATTTGCACTGACTACTCGCTTAATGCGATCGAATAATCCCATAATTTCTTTTCCTTTTGCAGTTTCGGTACTTGGATGAACAGTTAAGGTTTTTACTATTTAATAGTTTCTTATTTAAATGTAATCTTTCCGGCTTGGTTCGGTACCTCCTGATACCTCTTAATTGTTAAGATATACCCTGACTATAGCGATTGACTACTTTTTATGGCTCTGAATCTGGAGGCAATTGCTGTTGAGGTGTACTTTCTGATTCATGCAGTGCCTGTTGTTTCATTGTTGCCAATTCTGCATCAATACTTTTAGCAGATTCTAGAGAAGCAAATTGTTTTTGCAAATCATCACCGTCTAGTTGGGCGATAGCTGCTGATTTCGCTTCAATCTGAAAAACCTTCTCTTCCATACGTTCAAACGCATTGAGACTACTAGTAGCCGAAGCTCCACTGAGCATTTCTTGAAGTCGATAGGATGCTTCCGCTGAACGGGCGCGGGCAATATACATATCTTTTTTGGTTTTGGCTTCCGAAATCTTGACTTCGAGCGATCGCATATCTTTCTTCAGTCGCTCGATAATTTCGGTTTGTTGACCGATTTGATGGGAGAGGGAAGTGGCCGTTTCTTGATAGGCGCGACGCTTGGTTAGAGCTTCTCTGGCTAGAGGTTCATTGCCTTTTTCTATGGCAATTTGGGCATTGCGATACCATGTTTCTGCCGTGGATTGGGCGGCTATTGCTTGGCGTTCAGTGCGTTTTTGGGTAGCGATGGCTTGTGCTAACCCCTGTCGCAAGCGCACTAAATTTTCTTGCATTTCGGCGACGGCTTGTTCCAAAATTTTTTCTGGATCTTCTGCACTGCCTATCAGACTATTGAGGTTAGCGCGAATTACCCGCAGGATACGTTTGATTAATTCCATATCGGCTCTCCATTCACTCTCTTGAAAAATTGCTTTTCTTGGGGAGACCCCAAGACCGCATTTTTCGCTTGTTGTCAGTCAACAGGCAGAGCATTTTGTCGATGTTTTCCTCATCCTATCGTAGATTTTTATCACTTATGGCTACTGCACCCGTGCTTTAATGCCTTTGGCTTGTAGTTCTTGTAATCTTTTCTGCACTTGCTCTTTAGTTTTTAACGCACCGAGATAAATCAGCTTTTGGTCGCGCGATAAATAAGCATCGGGAACTACTTGCCGTACAGAAGTAACTGTGCGATCGCCTTCATTATCCATAACGATATGATAAAACCCATCTGCTGCTGGTTGGATTTCGGCATTTACCTGTGGGGGAGTCACGGTCGGCTGCGGTACAGGTTGGGCTGTGGTGATAGGCGGTATATTCAACGGCTGTACTGGCTGCACATCCGGTAAAGGATTAACCACTGGTGGTGCAACTGGAGTGGAAATTACCACAGGTGGATTTACAGGTGCGATCGCCCTTGGAGGAGTTTTTGGTTGTAAACCAACTATATCGTTGGGATCTTTCAGTTCAGGAAACTCTTTTGTTGCCAAATTGGGATATTTCGGTATGGGTGTAAGTTCCGTTTGGGCTGGAGACTGGGGCTGGCTGGCTGTTTCCTGGGTCTGAGTTTTATCGGTATTAGCAGCGGAATTACTATTAAATATTTTATCGAAACTCAACTGTGGCAAGCTTTTTGGATTAAACACTATGTAACCCAAGGTCAAACTAGCCATCAACAGCAACAACATCGAGCCGATACCTAAAGGTGATAGCAGGCTATCGTTAGAATTACTGGGGGGCTTTGTTTGTTGTTGTTGTTCATCATTTAAACTCCGCAGCAATGCTTCACTCGATTCCAAATAATCGTCTGGCTGAGTTGGAGTTTCCTTTGCCTGCATCAGATTTTCACTGGGAGTAACTTGAGCCGTGGCAGGCACTATACTGCTACTGCTAGTAGAATTTGGTGATGGTAGGGGAATTTGAGTTTGGCTGGAACTGCTAGAAAATTTCTGTTGGGGCTGTTCTGTCGTTTCCGCCTTAGCTGTTGCTACTGGTTTCTCTAGAGACACTTCAGTTACAGATGCAGGCTGTATACTCGTTTTAACTTCAGTTACAGGTAGCTGAATTTTGCCCCCTAGTGCTGTTATTTCTGTTGTGTCCTGGGTTTGAGTGTTAATGTTATTGCCTGTACGGGATTGATAAGCTGTTTTTGATGCTATGCGTGAACGACGGTATCTAGCCAACTCTTGATCTAGTTGCACTTCCAAACTGGCCAGGGCTGCGGCTAGTGGTGGCTTCAACTCAGGTGGTTTAGATGATTGAATACCGGAATCTATTGGCGAGTTTTGACTCATTACCTGTCTGCCTCAAACCTAGACTATGGAATGGAATAGAGCTAATTTGTGCTAATACTAGCGAAAAATTTCGCATCACTATAGACTTTCTGGAACTATCTTGAATTTCAGCACTCAGCACTTTGAAGTAAGGATGTCTTGGAAATCAGTCAATGATATTTTAGGCTTTTTAGAACAACAAGCCAGATGGCAAGAGCAGCCATTTCAAAAAGTGCTTCATTTTTGGGCAGAAGTGGTAGGTGCAGCAGCCGCTAAACATACCCAACCGTTAGTGATTCAGCGTGATGTTTTGCGAGTGGCGACTTCAAGTGCTGCTTGGGCGCAAAATCTGGCTTTTAAACGCCAAATCATCCTGTTAAAGTTAAATGAAAATTTGCCTAACCCGTTGGTTGATATCCGCTTTTCTACAGCTGGGTGGCAGAAATCTTCAGCAAAGCCACAGCAACAACTCACAGGTTCGCCGCAAGAACATCCTAGTTATCTGGGAAATGTGAGTGATGTGCAGCGTGATGATTCGCAAACATTGGAAAATCCTCAGACTGCCTTTGGACTATGGGCTAAAAAAATGCAAGTGCGATCGCATGGTTTACCTCTTTGTCCTCATTGCCAATCTCCTACGCCTCCAGGGGAACTCCAGCGCTGGCAAGTTTGTGCTGTTTGTGCCTCTAAGCAGTTTTGAGCATAAGTTATTGATTGAGATTGGGTGTAAAGCTTAGAGGATAAGGGTTTACTTGTACCCACACTGTTGATTTTTGCTGTCAATACGTCGGTTTAAGAACAGTCAAATACTTAATATTTTTCAACTAAAATTTAATAAAGTTGATATTTTTACAAAAAAACTCGAAAAGTTTTGGTAAAGTTCATATTTTACCGTCACCCTCTGAGAAATACTTAAGAAATATAGGTTAATTCCTAGCCTTTTAACAAATAGTTAGAAATTAATAACTGGGATTTCAAGTTGATATTTATCCCAAAAACTCAGGATTCGGCTAATTGGTTTAACAAAAATCAGTCTAAAACTAAGGTCTAATATTTCTGCCTGAGATGTTAAAAGACCTTGACAGTCCTCATATAGATTTTTTGGCTTAACTAAAGCCATCTATTTTTTTGTTATTGCCAGGATTTTAAGTAATTTCTTTAGGCAAATTGTCTAAAATGCCACTAAATTATTTTCCTCTTGTTCTCTAATTTCTTAGTACTGATCGACACATACAATGTTGAATTTTCAAAATGACTGAGTACTGGATTTAGTAAAAAGGATGTCTCAGCCAATAAACTTTCACAGATGATGTCTCAGTAAGAATTATGTAAATTTCATCCTTGATTGCTAAATTAGATACACAAATTTATCGTTAACTAGCTATATATAAGCTTGTTTGAAATATTAAAGCTAAACATAAGTTAAATCTAAACTTTGAGTTTTAGCCTTGATCCCTAGCTATTTTCAGCCAAAAATTAGTAGGTAAGTACTTTAACAATCATTTAAAAATATAACAAGATTCTAAAAACATCATGAAGTTTATTTTTCTGTTGGGATCGCTAGAACCTAGTGTAAATAATAATTTGCTGCCAATATTACGTATTTATATCTAGGCGCAGAATATAAATATGCAAGACAGCCCTGAACAGCACTAAAGATGAACTCAAATGAAACCGATAAACTTTTTGACATCTGCCTGTAGATATTGTCGTCATTACAAACCAGAAGGTCGCCGTGGCGGAATGTGTCAACAGTTGGGAGCGACGGTGCAAGCCAGTTGGAAAGCTTGCTCTTTAGCGCTTCCACCTTTTGCGCCTTCTTGGGAAACTTTAGAAGATTCTTGGAGTTTGCCAGATGGTACACCAGTATTAAATGGTGGCCATTCTCTAGTTTCTGTTGCCGACAATATAACAGTTGTGCCTATTGAAGAAATAGCTAATTTAATTACTGAAGAGACTGAGGCTAAAACGGTGAGTGCTAATTTAGCCACTATTTCTTATTAGACTCAGTTTATAGACATTAAAAAAATATTTCTCTTGAAAATTGCTAGTGCTGTAAACGTTGACATCTCAAAAAATCGCACCTAATACCAATTTTGGCTTGTGAATTGAAAACTTTGTCAAAAAGCTTTTCTAGACAACGCTAAACTACCTAAGCTCAAATTGGTATGCTTCAAAGGTGCGATTTTTGCCATATTAAGGTAGCCAAGGGAAGGAACGAAAATTTGGCGATCGCTTTTCTAAAAATGCCTGTTTGCCTTCAGCACCCTCTTCTGTCATGTAATACAGTAAAGTTGCATTCCCCGCGAGTTCTTGCAAACCAGCTTGTCCATCACAATCAGCGTTGAATGCAGCTTTGAGACAGCGAATGGCGATGGGACTTTTTTGTAAAATTTCTTGCGCCCATTGAACACCTTCATTTTCTAATTCTTCTACCGACACGATACAGTTAATTAAACCCATATCTAGCGCCTCTTGAGCATTATATTGACGGCAGAGAAACCAAATTTCTCGCGCCTTTTTTTGCCCAACACTGCGGGCGAGATAACTAGCACCAAAACCACCATCAAAACTGCCAACTTTGGGGCCAGTTTGTCCAAAAATAGCGTTATCAGCAGCAATGGTGAGGTCGCAAATCAAATGTAAAACATGTCCACCACCGATCGCATATCCCGCAACTAAAGCAATCACGACTTTCGGCATCGAACGTATCAAACGCTGCAAATCCAACACATTCAATCGGGGAATACCAGCATCATCTACATAACCCGCCTCTCCCCGCACACTTTGATCACCACCAGAACAAAAAGCATATTTGCCATCAGTATGGGGGCCAGCACCAGTAAATAGAACTACGCCAATATTTGTATCTTCACGGGCATCACAAAAGGCATCATAGAGTTCAAAGACAGTTTTAGGACGGAAAGCATTACGTTTATGCGGGCGGTTGATGGTGATTTTTGCAATACCATCAGTTTTGTGATAAAGGATATCTTCGTAGGTTTTGACAGATTGCCAGTTGACTTGCATGAGAAAGAATTGCGCTATTGTGCTTGAGAATTTTATCGCGGACTGAGAAGCGATCGCTAAAATTTCCTCTCTCCAGTAAAATCAGGGCTGGTAATTGACTCACAATCCAAATGCGCCGCGACTCTATTTTCTACAAATTATTCCAGCAATTTCCCGGTTTGCTGTTTGAATTAGTAGATCAACCACCATCAGAAGCAGAGAATTATCTATTTGAATCGGTGGAAATTAAAGAAACAGCATTCCGAATTGACGGAGTGTTTCTACCTCCAGCTAATGCAGCATCTCAAGTTGTCTTCTTTGCTGAAGTGCAGTTTCAAAAAGACGAAGACTTGTACCATCGCTTTTTTAGCGAATTGTTTTTGTTTCTCTACCGCCACTCGATTCGTTATGATGACTGGTTTGGCGTGGTTATTTTTCCTTCGCGCAATTTGGAACCTTCAAATCCTCGGATTCACCAAGCATTGTTACGAAGCAATCAAGTCCGGCGAGTGTATTTGGATGAATTAGGCGATTTACGACAACAACCTTTAGGATTGGCTTTGATGTTGCTGACGACAACGCCTGAAACCGAAGCAATGGAAGCAGCGCGGTATCTGCTAGAACAAGCACAGCAACAATCGGAACAAGCGATAATAAATTTAGTGACGACGATTATACTCTACAAGTTTTCTACCCTAAGCCGAGAGGAGATTGAAGCAATGTTGGGACTGATTTCAGAAGAACCACGGGCTATTCGAGAAGCACGAGAACAAGAAGCGCGATCGCTTATTCTCCGACAGTTAAACCGACGAGTAGGTACAATTGACGATGAACTTCAGCGCCAGATTCAGGCGTTGTCTTTAGAACAGGTAGAAGCATTGGGTGAAGCCTTGTTAGATTTTGTGGCGATCGCGGATTTAGAAGCTTGGTTACAAACTCAACCAAAAAATTAACTCTCACGCCCAGACGCAGAGAAGAAACAGCATATAAAACTCCGCGCTACTTTGCGTTAAAAAATCAAATACAACTATCTACGACAAAATTCTTTAAATTTTCCTGTCGCCATTTAGCATCAACTTTACGATTTGTCTGCAACTCTAAAACTCTTATTCCCTTAATTGGTAACGGGTTTAGTTTTTGCCGTAACTCTTCCCAAGAAGTTATTAATTCATGCTGCACAGCGTATGTAACGCACAACTGAGCAAAATCAATATCCTGGGGAGTGCCAAAAAATTCTTCAAATGGTGGGTCGAATTTGGCGATGGGTAACATTTCAAAAATTCCGCCGCCGTTATTATTAATTAAAACAATTGTCAAATGCCCGACAAATTTATTGCGGATTAAAAAACCATTAGTATCATGTAATAGTGCTAAATCTCCTGTTAACATAACGCTGCTTTGTTGACTATGAGAAATTCCTAATGCGGTGGATAATGTGCCATCAATCCCATTAGCACCTCGGTTAAAATATGCTCTCACTCCTAAATTATTTGGTCGCCAAAAATATTCCACATCTCGCACAGGCATACTATTGGCAATAAACAGCGGTGTTCCTGGTGGTAGTGTTTGAGATAATAACCAGGCGGCTTTTCCTTCAAATAAATCCTCCATTTTCGCCATAGTCTGGTCAACATCTGTTCTGACTTTCGCTTCCGCAATACACCAACTTTGCAGATATTCCGACGGGGAATTGTTCTTGTTACTTTCGGTTATCTCCAACGCATTTACACTCATTCGTAAATGCGTTGTCTGACCGTGGAGAGGGTCAAGATTTTGGTCGCTAGGGTCAATTACCCAGCGTTGGGGTTGTGTAGCACTTAACCAAGTCCGCAATTCTTTACTGGTAGGCATATCTCCCACCTGAACTACCATTTCTGGTGCTAACTGCTTTGCTAATTGCTGATTACGTAAAATCAGGTCGTAGGTGGAAATTAAATGAGGGTTGATGTCAGCATAATTTCTCAGTGGCGAAAGTCCTTCAGCGAGGACTGGCCATTGCAGAGTTTGGGAAAGTGTAGCGATCGCTCTACAATATTCTTGAGGATTTTGAGGTTGAGCCACTCCAGCAATAATTATCCCGCGATCGCAATTTTGCCATGCTTGAGGAATGGGAAATTGAGAGTGGGGAGCGGGGAAAGTGTTTGTGACTGCGGCGAAGAATGCTTCTGGGTCAAGCTGAAAGTCAGTACCATCGGGAACTGGCGCAAGGGGGTCACGGAAGGGAATGTTTAAATGTACTGAGCCTTTTGTTGGTGTTTGTGTTCTTTCCCAGGCATAAATTACCGTTTGTCGCAAATAAGCCAGCATTTCCATATTTGCAGCAGGTAAAGCTAACTCAGTTTGCCAGTTGGGATAACTACCATATAACTTCACTTGGTCGATGGTTTGACCAGAGTGACAATCTCGCAGTTCTGGTGGTCTATCGGTAGTTAATACTAGCAGTGGTACGCGACTTTCTTTGGCTTCAATCACGGCGGGATAAAAGTTTGCGCCTGCTGTCCCAGAAGTACAAACCAGTGCTACAGGTCGTCCGGTGGCTTTAGCTACTCCCAAGGCAAAAAAAGCAGCGGAGCGTTCATCGAGAATAGATATAGCTTCAATATCTGGTACTTGTTGAGCAAAGGCAACTGTTAGGGGTGTAGAACGAGAACCAGGACAAATTACAGCACAAGTTAAACCTAGACGCTTTAATGTCTCCGTCAAGACAAAAGCCCAAAGTTGATTAACATTCCTATAGGCGACCAGCATCAAATCCCAGATAGCTATCAGACAATATTCAATTGTGACATTCTCCCAGACTGACTTTCAGTGAATTTATAGGTTTTCCCACCGTTGTTTGTTAAATTTTGTATAGCAAATTTATCTCAAACACTATGGACTGTATTTATTTAACGGGAATTCGCTGCTATGGCTACACAGGATATTTACCAGAGGAACAAGTTTTAGGGCAATGGTTTGAGGTGGATGTCAAGTTATGGTTAGATCTTTCCCAAGCTGCCAAAACTGATGCGATCGCAGATACTCTCGATTATCGCAGTGTGATTAGCACCATTCAAAACTTAGTCAAAACATCCCAGTTCGCTTTACTCGAAAAGTTAGCAGGCACAATTGCCGACACTATTTTGCACCAGAGCGATCGCGTTACGCAAGTCCAAGTAGTTGTCACCAAACCCGCAGCACCTATTCCTGATTTTGGCGGCAAAATTAGTATTGAATTGACGAGAACTAAATCTAATTTTTAAACGGTGACAGCTGATAAACTAACTTACACAAATGACAAAATTTGCCGAAGAATTGTGGGTTTTTGTTTACGGTACACTCAAACCCGGTGAAGCTAATTATCAAAAATACTGTGCAGGTAAGGTGGTAAATGCTCAAAGGGCAGTAATATTAGGCAAACTGTTTGCTTTGCCTCTGGGCTATCCAGCCGTGACACCGGGACAAAATCAAGTCCACGGCTATTTGCTTTCTTTTGCCGAACCAAAAATTTTACAAGCTTTAGATCATCTAGAAGATTACCAACCCAATAGACCAATCACAGAAAACCTTTACAATCGCCAACAAGTTGAAGTTTACACCCCACAAGGCGACGTTCTGGGTTGGGCTTGGGTTTATGTAATGAATTTAGAGCTTGTTAACCAATTAAATGGCACTCTTCTCACCGATGGTTGGTGGAGTGGCTGCGGTTTAACCCTCACTTGAGACTAATTCAAGTCTGGCTCAATTTGTTTTAGTCCAGGCTGTTGGAGTTGAATAGTCTTTTCTGGAGAAGTAACTGCTGCTTTCGGGATTTCAATCACAGGATTATTTAATGCCACCATCAATGGTGCAGCAGGAGTAGGAGATGTTTTTGCCACTGGTGTAGATTCTTCTACTTCTACTTGTGGTTTTTGAGCCAGCTGTGGTGTTCTAAATTCACTTCCAGGTAGCAAACCTGAAACTACGCTAATCACACAAGCAGCAACCGCCGCACCGCCAAATGTCCAGGCTAAACGCGAACGCCGCCGCAACCGAGAGAAGACTTGTTGGGCTGTGACTTCTGGTGATTGTGCGGTATCTGGTACTGGTAGAGTCCGTAAACCTTGTCGCAGTTTTAATAATCTGGCATACAAACACTGAACGGAGGCATCGTTTGCCAACCATTCTTCTACTTGCCTGCGTTCTGTAGCTGTTACCTCGCCATCGAGGTATGCACTTAATAACTCGAAGCGATCGCGCTTCACCATATTCATAGTACCCGTTGATTCATTGGTATGTTGATCAATCCCTTCTGACAAATCTCCAGGAAGTTGCAAATGGGAACGGTCGTTAAACTGAGAATCAGTAGTCATCTTAACATTATTACTAATTCATACACGGGTAAATTAGCCAGCAATTCTCGGAAATTCCTTGAGAAATTTCTGATTTGTTGATCATTGACGGCAGAAGTACGCCGATTGATTCCTGACAATTCTTAATCAATGTTTAAATTCTGGCATTAAACAAAGAAAAGAGACTGTAATTTAGGCATCTAGATAATTTTGCAATTGAGATTGCAATCTGGATCTTGCTCTGGCTATTCTTGATTTTACCGTTCCCAAGGAAACCCCTGTAATTTCGGCAATTTCTTCATAAGCCATGCCTTCGATTTCTCGTAAGACAATTGTAGTCCGAAACACTTCTGGTAAATCGGCGATCGCTTCTCGCAATTGCTCATAAAATTCTCTAGTGGTCAACTCCTCTTCGGGGCCTGGAGTGTCACCAGCAATTTCCCAATCCATTTCGCCATCATCTAGGGTGCGGGGAGCATCTAGAGACAAGGGACTGACAACCCGCTTGCGTTTACGCAATTCATCGTAAAACAAGTTAGTGGCAATCCGGCTTAACCAGCCGCGAAACTTAGCAGGTTCTTGCAATCGGTTGATATTCCGATACACTCGAATCCACACTTCTTGAGCTAAATCGGCTCTATCAGGCCAATCTGGAGCGAGGTGGTATAAAACTCGATCAACTTGGGTTTGATAGCGGCGCAGGAGTTCTGCAAACGCAGCACGATCTGGACGCAATCCTACTTGACAGCGCAAAATTAGATCGTGATTTGAGAGTTTGTCAACTTGCACCGATGCTTCTGTACATTTCGCATCAACCGTTGACCAGGATACAGCAATCGATTGACTCATAGATCGTATTGGCTTTAAATCATCCCTTACTATTAGACCTATGAACTGACTGGATGTTCCTGAATTAAGTGCCGGATTAATGACTGGAACATCAAAGCAGATAATAGGGGTGAGATTCCTAGTTACGTCAATAGTCAGCAAATCTGGTTTTTCATGGAAACGGGGCAATTTTTAGTAGGATAGTGGCACATTTCTACTCATAGAAGTTTTACGTATAATTGTGCTGCTGATAGCAACTGACTATTTACGCTTGACAAAATTTACTGTTTATGAAATTCCAATAATTTAAGTGTAGTTACCTAGTCAAAGGCAGATTATAGCTTTTTCCTCACTTACACCCCAATATCTCTACATCCATCTAAACCGTTGATTTTGCGTCCTACTGCGGGGGAAAAATCTAGATCTGCTGACAGACAAATAGTTAAATTTCTGAGCTTCTACTTTGAATACTGAATTGAAGTTAGAGAAGTCGTTAGACTGTTTTAGAGATCGTGGTAACTTCACTAAGGGTAGAGTAGAATCTTGTTTTTGGTGATTGTTGCCAGAAATTTATGAAGCTCGCAAAAATTCATAATTATTAATTATGAGTCAGAATTTATGAATTTCTGCTGGCATCCTGTAAAAAGAATGTTATTTTTCCGGTCTAGTTACCAGAATTGTGTTTTTTTCTGGATATTCCTGATAAATAGCACCAGTATTAGCTGGATTTGGTATCCGAACTTGAAGAAAGAAATTAATGGAAAATGTGATTGTGATTGCAAGCAATAGTTTTTCAAACATGGATTTTCTCCCACCCACACCATTAATGATTGATTCCTGCACTTGGAGAGTTCTAGAAAAAAGCCTGAACGGAAAAAACCTTCGCTCGGTCTTTACAGGAATTAAGGTTTCTCACCAGAAGTCTTATTTGCTGGGACATCCGCTTAGACTTAGTTTGCCCAGAAAGATTGGCAAATTTATAAGGAAACAGATAAGTATTTATAAATTATTGATAATTGAATGATGAGCGCATTCAATTATTCCAAGAGATGGATCTGTCAGGGATAAATAATAGGCGATCGCAATGGTAAGAAATGAATCTGTAACGCGTATAGCAATGTTTCTCTGTTTCGGCACAGCCATCTTATCGTTAGCTGTTCATTGGCGAGTGACCACAACGCAACAACAGTCGGATAATTCAGCCACTAATAGAAAATTTCCTGGGAGTATATATGGGGAAACAGCTTTTGGTGCGTCTACAAATGCTGATAAATCTCTTCCTGGGCAAAATTCGCAGAGGAATTATCAATTTAAATCTTCTGACATTCAGCCTCATCATAAGTCGGGTACAGTAATCCAAAATGTAGCTAGGGACACTGATATACCCAATAACAAAAGATTAGTCGGATTGGAACCAGAACAAACAGAAAATCTCAATAATGATGCTCAACCAACATCCTTTTTTGCTCAGTTTTCCAATCAACAAAAAACTTCTAATAAATTGGGACTAAAAACACAAGTAGTAGTTGATTTAAGCGATCGCCGCACTTATGTTTATCAAGGAGATTTAGTTATAGCCAGTTACCCAATCGCTATAGGTAAAAAAGGTTGGGAAACGCCTACGGGTTCTTTTGAAGTGATGAATATGCAGCATGACCCGATTTGGCGACACCCCATCACTGGTAAGGTATTTCCGCCAGGAACTGATAGTCCGTTAGGTGAACGCTGGATTGGTTTTTGGACAGATGGACGCAACGAGATTGGCTTTCACGGTACACCAGATATTCACTTGCTAGGGACTGCTATTTCTCACGGTTGCTTGAGGATGCGTAATTCTGATGTGCGTTTGTTATATGACCAAGTTAAAGTAGGCACATTGGTAACAGTCCGTGATTAATCAAGAGTCAAGAGTCCATAGTCAAACGTTCATCGTCAAAACATCCTGACCATTGACTATTGACCAAGATTCATTTTTGCTCAAAGCTAGGGGCGTAAACTTGGAGTAAGGTACTAACTTGTTTAAGAACTTCATTACCAGTGTTTTTAGCTAAAACTGGTGTTTTGTTGTCGTTGGGTTGGTCAAGGTTACGACCGATTGCTTCAGTTACTTGTTGAGAAATCAACTCTTGTAGATCGGCTTTGGCACGTATCCGTTGGTAGTTAGCACCTTCTTCTGTGGTTGCATATAAAGGTGGTAAGCGGTTGAGAGCATAAGCGGCGATATCACCCACATCTAGAGAACTTTCGCTGGTAGCTTCAATTTCGGCGACACGGGCGATCGCTTCAGTCAAGACCAATTCTTCCATAACGTTGATAAATTGTTTGCGAGGTACCGCCACTACCTCACCAGTTAATAAGGCTCCCATTAATCGATCCAGAGCCATATACTCTTCTATTGATAGTTCCGATGCGTTATCACAAATTCGCCCAACTTCTGCTTCCATTGCGGGTGTGAGATAACCATCCTGGAGAGCTTGTTCTACAATTTTCTCAATACTCATAACGCTCATCTTATTTAAGCCACCCAAGTAAGGTAAGGACGGTACAAATCCAATTTATCTTGCCCAATTATCGGTGCATAATCTACAAATTATGCACACGCACTATTTAATTCACATTTTTTATTCAAAAACTTGTGTTCGCCAGGGTACTGGGTCAACAGATTGGCCATTGACATATAAACCCCAGTGCAAATGTGGCCCTGTAGCAGCACCTGTTGAACCGACTGCGCCAATTAATTGACCAGCTTTGACAAAGTCGCCTTCCTTAACGTTAATGCGACTTAAGTGCAAAAATATGCTGGTCACTCCTTGACCGTGATCAATGCCAACTACATTGCCATGAACTCGGAAGCCTTGAGATACTGTACCAACTAAAGCAACTCGCCCAGCAGCTGGCGCAGTTACAGGTGAACCTGCGGCTCCGGCGTAGTCAACACCCCGATGATAATAATCCTTTGCAAATTTACCATTATAGTAACGACGTACGCCATAGATTGAACTAATCCGGGCTTTACTGGGGGCGATAAATTTACCGTTCCAATATTTTTCTGGTGTTTGCAAGGCTTTGAAAGCTGCTACACGCTTGAGTTCGTACTCTGTGGCTCCATCAGCAGATTTGCCTGGTGATAGAGTAATGCGTTGTACAGGGAATTTGCGCGATCGCAATTTGACTGTTAAGTTCTGTACTTGGCCATCTCCCGCGACTTTCAATGTTCTGTTTCCAGCTGCTTCCAGTGGAGTTGTAGGAATTAAAGCGCGATATTTATTGGGGGAAACGGCAAAAGCTGGATAGGTTTTCTCGCCTACTACTACTTTTGGTTGCTGATTATCTTGTTGATTGACATCAATCATGACAGACAGGGTATCTCCCAACTGCGGATTACTGGGAGATAACTGCACTTGCAAAGCAGCTGCTGGTAATGCCAAGGCTAGGGGTAAAGATGCAAATATCCCATAGAAAAGATTTTTAGGATGGCGACTTACTGGCCAATTTTGAGAATTTCTAGCGCGATTCTCGATAGACATAAAAATATAATATGATCCCTTACTTTGGTAAACACACGGACTAGATGATCAGCGCTAGGGCTTCCTAAGCACCATAGAGATTTTTGAACCCCATAATATTATGTCAATAAAGATTCTAAAAGAATAAGCTATAAGCATCTTGGATGCGATCGCCAATGATCATCACTCATTTAAATTAAATAATATATCTGGTTAAGCAAAAATTAGGCTGTCTGAAAGGTTTGAGAGATTTTTTGCTCAAACCCTGGCTGATTCCGATACATTATAGTGTCCTAACATTGAAAGTCTAACTAAAAGTTGTATCAAAAATTATCAAAGTTGTTGTAGCCCATCAGCTGAACCAGACAAGCCACAAAGGTAGCGCCAGAAATAATCCGATAAACGTCAAGGCAATACTACTGGCTAATAAATTTCGATCCAAGTCATACACTTCTGCCAAAATTAGTACAGAAAGCCCTGTGGGTGTTCCAGACATTAACACCAGCACTAGCCGTTCTTCACCAGTAACACCTAAAAAGGTCGCGCCTAATCCTACTAATACAGGTACAACAAATACTTTTAGAACACTGGCAATTGAAGCAATTTTCAAACTTTTCCAGCCCGTGATTGTACCGAGTCGCAGACCAACAAGTAACAAAGCTAAGGCAATAACTACCCAAACAGCTTGTTCTAATCCTGTCTCAACTACTGCTGGTAATTCAATAAATTGAGTACTCAAGCCGAGAAAAAATGTCCACAAGCTGGGAACTGTGACTAAATCCCGTAACTGAGTCCACCAGTTGTTGTTGATTTTGCTCTTGCCAAAATAGCTGGCAATTAATACAGCAACTCCATAAGTACCGATAACATTGTTGGTAACACTGAATAATACTGCCCAGTCATTGTTTCTTGGACTAGTTAGTACTTGAGTAAGTGTGAGTCCGACGAAACCTGTATTACCTAGAATGGCAGCTAGAATAAAACTGCCCAAACTGGCTTGCATCAAAGACATATCTACTGCCAAGTCCGAGTTTGGCAAATCTGGCTGTTGTTTTCGATTTCTGAACCATTGTAAAGCTTGCCAAATCAACAACGCTAAAACCAGACTCAGCAATAATACTCCAACTGCCACTCCGGGTATGACGAGACCATGAGATAAATCAGTGTGACGCGCCAAAACTAAAATTTGTAATGGCACTCCCACCCAATACAACCCATTACCAAGCCACTTAAGGAAACTATCTGGAATTAGCCGAGAGCCTAGTAATCCTATCCCAACCCAAATGAGAAAAGGAGTATAGGCATGAATCAGACTGTCAATCATGGTAGAGTGGCACCTTGGTTGAGGTGTCAAAAAGAATGCTGTTGTTAGTATGCCAGCACAGCGCTCTTTCTGAAAAAAGAACTCAGGAGTCAGAAGGAAATTAGGGCAACATCTTTTCCCATACCGACAACTCCTAGATACCTAGAGAATTCTGAATTCTGTATGCTGACTCTTGATTTAATTTGAATATGCCTCCATAGGCAAACAAGAACAAACAAAATTCCTGTCACCAAAAGCTGCGTCAATACGACCAACACTAGGCCAGAATTTAGATTCCCGTGTCCAAGGTGCGGGGTAAGCGGCTTGTTCGCGGGAATAGGGATGAGTCCAGTCCCCAACGATGAGACTTTCGGTTGTATGAGGTGCGTTCTTCAAAAGATTATCCTCAACATCCATTTTGCCTGATTCGATGTCGGCGATTTCTTGGCGAATAGCAATGAGGGCATCACAAAAACGGTCTAATTCTGCTTGAGATTCGCTTTCTGTGGGTTCCACCATGATAGTACCTGCCACAGGCCAAGAGACAGTCGGGGCATGAAAACCATAGTCCATTAACCGTTTAGCAACATCATCGATATCGATGTTGGCGGATTTTTTGAGCGATCGCAAATCTAAAATACATTCATGGGCAACCAGGCCATTTTTGCCTTTGTATAACACTGGGTAGTAGCTTTCAAGCCTCTTGGCAATATAGTTAGCATTCAGAATTGCCACTTTCGTAGCTTCGGTTAAACCAGTCGCCCCCATCATAGCGATATACATCCAAGAAATTACCAAAATGCTGGCACTACCCCAAGGTGCGGCGGCGACTGCGCCTGTTGAGTGCTGAGTGGATTTATTGAGAGGAACTACGGCGTGTCCAGGTAAAAAAGGTAGGAGATGGGAGGCGACACCAATTGGCCCCATACCTGGGCCACCGCCACCGTGAGGAATACAGAAGGTTTTGTGCAAATTCAAGTGACAAACATCTGCACCAATATCGCCAGGACGACACAACCCGACCTGGGCGTTCATGTTCGCCCCATCCATATATACTTGTCCACCGTGGCGATGCACAACCGCACAAATTTCTTGAATACCTTCCTCAAACACACCATGAGTTGAGGGATATGTCACCATCAACGCAGCGAGTTCACTACTATGCTTTTCTGCTTTGACTTTGAGGTCATCTACATCAATATTACCGTCACCATCACAGGCAACGGCTACCACCTTCATGCCACACATTACCGCACTGGCGGGGTTTGTTCCATGCGCGGAGGTGGGAATTAAACAGATGTTGCGGTGTGCTTCGCCTCGACTAGCGTGATATTCATGAATTACTAAAAGTCCAGCATATTCACCTTGGGAACCAGCATTTGGTTGTAGCGAAATTCCAGCAAACCCAGTAATTTCGGCTAACCACGCCTCAAGTTGCTGAAAGAGAATTTGATAACCCCGTGTTTGTGATGGCGGTGCAAAGGGATGTATCTTGCCAAATTCTTCCCAACTCACCGGAATCATTTCGGCGGTTGCATTCAGCTTCATTGTGCAGGAACCTAGAGGAATCATCGATGTAGTTAGCGATAAATCCTTAGTTTCTAGTTTGTGCAGATAACGCAACAACTCTGTTTCGGAGTGGTAGCGATTAAATACTGGATGGGTGAGGTAGCTGCTTTGACGAAGTTGAAGAATATCCGAAGTTGAGTTAGTTACTGCTTCTATAGAGAAGGGTAATTCATCTTTACCTGCAAAAATCTGCCACAGGTCGATTAAATCTTCTGGTGTAGTTGTTTCATCTAAAGAGATACCAACAGCTGTCTCATCAAAAATCCGTAAGTTAATATTTCTAGCTTGGCAACCTTCCAGAATAGCTTCGAGGCTTTGTTTTCCTAACTCTATCCGCAGCGTATCAAAGATATCTTTTGAACTAATTTTGTAACCTAGAAGCTTTAATCCTGCTGCTAAGGTTAAAGTTAGCTTGTGGATATTCTCAGCAATATTCTTCAATCCCTCTGGCCCGTGATACACGGCGTACATACCCGCCATTACAGCTAGTAATACCTGGGCGGTACAAATATTACTAGTGGCTTTTTCTCGACGAATGTGCTGTTCGCGGGTTTGTAGCGCTAAACGTAATGCTGGCTTACCGTTGACATCTTTGGATAACCCAACAATGCGCCCTGGAACTTGGCGTTTATACTCTTCTTTAATAGCAAAGTACGCCGCATGAGGCCCCCCATATCCCAAGGGTATACCAAAGCGTTGTGTGCTACCCACGGCAATATCAGCGCCAAATTCACCTGGTGGTGTGAGTAAAGTTAAGCTGAGGGGGTCGGCGGCGACGGTAACTAATGCGCCTACTTCATGGGCTTTGTCGATAAAGGCGCGATAGTCGTAAATCGTGCCATCGGTGGCAGGATATTGTAATACTGCACCAAAAATCGGTTGTGCAAAATCAAAGGTTTGATGGTCGCCGACTATGATGTTAATTCCCAGAGGTTTCGCCCGTGTTTGCAACACATCAATGGTTTGGGGATGACAGTCATGGGAAACAAAGTAGCTATGGGCTTTAGTTTTGCTGACACCATAACTCATACTCATTGCTTCAGCGGCGGCGGTGGCTTCATCTAATAATGAAGCGTTGGCAATTTCCAAACCTGTTAAGTCAATAATCATGGTTTGGAAATTCAGCAATGCTTCCAGTCGTCCTTGGGCAATTTCTGGCTGATAGGGAGTGTAAGCAGTATACCAACCGGGATTTTCTAAGATATTACGACCAATTACAGGCGGTGTAATGCAGCCGTAATATCCCATACCAATATATGAACGACACACTTGATTTTTAGCAGCAATATTTTTTAATTTTGCTAAAGCTGCGTACTCACTTTGTGCGTCGGGTAATTGTAGCGTTTGCTGCGATCGGATGGCTTGTGGTAATGTGCGATCGATTAGATCGTCTAGGCTGGCAAAACCCAAAAATTTCAGCATTTGCTGAATTTCATCGGTGTTAGGGCCTATATGTCGCTGAACAAAACTAGAGGACGGTGAATTTGCTGGGATGGTAGACTTGGTTTGAGGTGCATGATATACCACAAATCGAACTCCGGACGCTACTATTTAATATTTTGCAATAAAAAATTCTTTTAACAAGTTGGCATTTAAGGAAAAGTACGAAGTATGAAATTCATACTTCACACTTCACACTTCTTACATACCTTCTACCAGGGTGCTGTAATTATCCGCAGTCAAAGTATCTTCAAGTTCACTGGGGTCATTAACGCGCACTTTCAAAAACCACCCCTCACCATAGGGGTCATCTGATAGGACTTCAGGATCATCCATTACAATATCATTACGTTCTACGACTGTACCGCTGACTGGTGAATATAGTGTTTCAACAGCTTTCACTGATTCAACTGTGCCAAATTCTTCACCTTTCTCAACAGTAGTGCCAATTTCTGGCAATTCTACAAAGACAATACTACCTAATTGGTTTACGGCATATTCAGTAATACCGATAGTAGCAGTTTCACCATCTAGGCGTACGTATTCATGACTATCTAGGTATTTCAAATCAACAGGATATTTAGACATATCACTTACTCTCCAATATCAAAAAAATTATTGCCCAACAGTAATGCAGGTCATCTTTGATTATGAGCTTTACTGTAGATTGAGTAGTTCACAACACATTATTCCTTAAAAACTGCAAAGG
Source organism: Nostoc sp. HK-01 (assembly GCA_003990705.1). Classification (GTDB taxonomy): domain Bacteria; phylum Cyanobacteriota; class Cyanobacteriia; order Cyanobacteriales; family Nostocaceae; genus Nostoc_B. Next base: position 3,071,334 of record AP018318.1, on the reverse strand, counting down.
ATGAAGCAGAAAGTATGAAGTGAAATTACGCGTAGTAAATTGTCACTTGATCTTTCATTTTTTAGTTTTTGAGCGATAAAAGGGGCGTTTGACTACAACTGCTGGGTAAGTTTTCCCGCGAATTTCTACTTCTAGCTGCTGGCCGACACTTGCTAGTTTAGTAGGAACGTAAGCTAAAGCAATGGGATAACCAAGTGTTAGAGAGATAGTACCACTAGTAATTTCTCCGATGACTTGACCTGCTGATAAAACTTGATAGCCGTGACGGGCGATGTTACGTCCTTGCATTTGTAAACCGACGAGTCGGCGTTGCACTCCATTGGCTTTTTGCTGTTCTAACACCGACCGACCAATAAAGTCACCTTTACTATCGAGGTGAACTAACCACCCTAAACCTGCTTCTAGGGGTGTGGTGTTATCGTCGATGTCTTGGCCGTAAAGTGCCATTGCGGCTTCGAGGCGCAGGGTATCTCTTGCACCTAGTCCACAGGGAACGACACCAGCAGCGTAGAGACTACGCCATAATTTTATGCCTGCTTCTGGGTCTACCATGATTTCAAAACCATCTTCCCCGGTGTAACCTGTACGGGCGATAAAGGCTGGTTTACCAAGGATGGTTGTTTGTAAATGACCAAATGCTTTGACTGGTTGTAAGTCTTCTGCAACAAATGGCTGGAGAAATTTAACAGCTTGTGGCCCTTGCAGGGCAATTAAAACTTTTTCGGGGGAGAGGTCTTGAAATTGAATTTCATCTAAATTGAGGTTTTGTAATAGCCATGTCTGATCTTTGGTTGTGGTCGCTGCATTGACAACGATCGCCACTTTCTCTTCACCTTGATAATAAACAATAATATCGTCAATAATTCCCCCTTGGGGATTGAGCAATACTGTATATTGGGCTTGACCAGGTTGTAAGCGACTCAAGTCTGAAGGTACTAAACCCTGGAGTTGGTCAATGACTTTTTTCCCTTCCAGGGTAAATTTGCCCATGTGGGATATATCAAACATCCCAGCAGCATTTCTCACTGCTTCATGTTCGCTGGTGATACCGCTGTATTGTACAGGCATTTCCCAACCACCAAAGCTGGTCAGGCGGGCTTTGAGTTCTACACCCAGTTGATATAAAGGAGTTCGCGCCAAGGATGCGGCGATGTTTTCTTGATTAGCCACAGGTAGTTATGCTCTTCAACATCTATATATCCTAAGTCAAGGCAGAAATTTTATACTTCAGACTTCACCCTTCAGACTTCAACCTAGTAATGTTATTTATAGAAGTGTTGAGATTTGTTAAGAATACATTATGAAATATTTCCGCATACTAGCTAGTTTTGCTTTGGCTATGGTGCTATTTTTATTTCCCTTGTCGGCCGAGGCTGCTAGTTCTTCGAGTATTACCCGTTCTGCGGGGGATGAAGTTAAGGGAAAAGATTTTTCTGGTCAAAGTTTAATTGGGAGTGAGTTTACCAACATTGATTTAGAGAATGCTAATTTTAGCAATGCTGACTTACGTGGCGGCGTGTTTAACGGTACTGTTCTGGAAGGGGTGAATCTGCACGGTGTAGATTTTAGCAATGGCATAGCTTATCTAGCCAGATTCAAAAACGCTGATTTAAGTGATGCAGTTTTGACAGATGCAATGATGCTGCGATCGACTTTTGATAATGTTGAGGTTACAGGTGCAGATTTCACTAATGCAGTGTTAGATAAAACGGAAATTAAAAAACTCTGTGCTAAAGCTAGTGGTGTCAATTCTAAAACTAGTGCAGATACACGCGAGTCTTTAGGTTGTAAGTAAAGTTATAAAAATAACCCTCCCAAATCTCAGGAGGGTTACTAAATACAAATTCCACAACGCAGAGAAGTCTAATCATGTATCAAATTTTGGATGTTTGAAATTACACTGGATTTGTAGCTTTGTCATCTGTTGTCTGAAGATTTCTTTCTATTTGAAATCTTTGTTCGGCGTTACGGAGAAAATAGCCATCAACCATCGCCGAACCTAATAATTTACCTAATTCTTCACGGTTAGTAGTAATAACAGGATTAAATCTGTCATGAGGTAAATTGCCCAACATGGCCACAATAGCCTGTTGAATTAATTGTAATACTTCTGCCGAGTCTGGTTTAGATAGTTGGACAACGGTATCTCGATTTAGAGATTGAACATATTGCCAAAACTGATTTTTATTAGCATCTGCTGGCATAAAATTATCTGGCTGATGATGGGAAATATTACTCATAGGATTATTTTCTGTTGCGCTTCACTATATTGAATTTATCAATTATTCTAAATCTAGAAATTCAGATTAACCGAACATCAGAATTATGGTTTTTTCTACATAGAGTAAGCCAGTCATTCACAAGAGTGTTTTTGTACATAATGTATCAAAACCGACTAAAGCAAAATTATATTTTATATAAATTTTTGACGAATTATAGGCAAGTAGATAATTAATTTGATAACATCATAAAACCGTTATTAGATGGCACAGGATATACCCTGTAAAATTATCTTGGCATCTACAGTTTGTTATTAGCTGGCAACTTGCATATTAATTTACGGCTGCTGACTTCAGCCGTTTTGCTATAGCCTAATTGATTGTGTTTGAATTTTTTTCTTCAGAAAAGCATCTATCTCTATTGACCGCTACAAGTATTCAATTTGGAGACAGAAATGAAAAATTTAGTTCCGTTTATCATCAGTAGCATTCTGTTAGTTGGTGCTTTTGGTTGTCAAGAAACTCCTAAAGATGCTGCTAAAACCCCTAACACTAATAATGAATCTTCCCCAGCATCAGTAAAACCTGCTTCACAGACTACTCAAACTACAGATAAAGCACCTAAAACTACAACTGAAAAAACAGCAGAAACAAAAAATACTCCTGTAACTACAAAATCTGAGAGTGAATTAAAAAAGGAAGTTACCAAAAAGCTGAAAGCAGACTTACCAAACAATCAATTAGAGGTGGAAGCTAAAGCAGGCGACATTGTAATTAAAGGTACTGCTGCTTCTAGTACAGAATTACAGAAAGCAGAAAAATTAGTTAAAGAAGTCCAAGGTGTGAAGAGTGTAAAAGTAGAAGCAAAAGTGCTAGTGCCAAACAAAATTTAAATCTAGCTAAAAATCAGTTTAACAGGACTGCAATCTCTGTAAGTCCTGTTTTTTATTGCTGATATTTGCTATTAATTATTTGATAAATTTCTAAAGGTAAAGAATCATTAATGAATTCAATTAATTTGCATTTAACAGGGATTTACTGTATTTTGTCTATCACAACAGATTGTTGCTAACTTAAAGGTTAAATGTGAGGGTGCTGTGAATAAAAGTTTTGATTTAAAGTGCTTATCTGGATTCATAAACATAACTAAATATACTAAAATAGCTATTCCTGTGATTAGTCTCGCGTTGGCGGCAATTATGCCTAATGTTGCTACAGCCGAGACTGTGATGCAAAAAGTTGCGCGTACAGGGGTACTGACTGCGGGTACCAGTAAAGATGCACTGCCTTTTGCTTACACAGATAACCAAGGTAAGTTGACTGGTTATTCTGTAGATATGTTGAATTTGATTAAACAACAATTAGAAAAACAATTAGGCAAAAAAATTCAATTAAAACTAGTTGGCGTGACTCCTGCACAGAGAATTCCCAAAATAGTTAAGGGCGAAGTTGATATTGTTTGTGATGCTAGTAGTTTTACTTGGGAACGAGATAAACAAGTTGATTTTTCGGTGAGTTATGGTGTGACTGGGACGCAATTATTAGTGAAATCAGGAAGTAATCTTGGTTCGGCTGAGTCGTTGGTTGGTAAACGAATTGGTGTTTTGGCGCAAACTACAAATGAATTAGCTATTAGACAGGCGCAACCCCAAGCTAAATTGGTGTATTTGAAAAGCCGTGCAGAAGGATATGCGGCTTTGGAACAAGGCAAAATAGATGCTTTTGCATCCGATAGTATTTTGTTGGAGGGATGGTTGCAAAAGGCCAAAAATCCTGATAATTTTGCGATCGCACCTGATAGACCTTTTTCACGAGAAGGTATCGCCTGTATGGTTCCAGAGGATAATTCTAAGTTTCTGGACGCTGTAAATTACTCGCTAGTCAAGTTTATGCAAGGCTTTGTTAATGGCGAGAGTCAATATGTCGCTATTTTTGACCGTTGGTTTGGGCCGCAAGGCGCAGTTTTTCTCAATCGAGATTTACGTGATTTAACTGTAGAAACAATGCAATTAGTGATTGAATTTCGTGAGGAGATTCCGAAAAGAGAACTTTAATTAGGAGTGTAGGGAAAAAATATATGACTCAGCACTCAGAACTATTCAATATAGGCTGAAACTTGGGATTTATTCAATTCATGTACTAAACGATGTGCTTGGTGCAGATAGAGGGGATGTTGCAGAGTGGCGGGTATTTGATTCATTAAAGTTCTCGCCAGCTGCATATCACAACCAGTGACGCGTGAAATTACTGTTGCGCCTTCAAAGGCGGCTTCTGGGGAAATGGTTTTTTCGACTCGCACCCAGCATTTACCTGTTTTGATGGTTCCGCGTTCGACTGCTTGTAGTCCTTCAATGGTGGCTAAAACTATTAAGCGATCGCCTACAATTAATCTCATATCATCAGAGGGCATAAACTTTGGTGTATACTGGTTCGCTCTCAGATGAAAAATTGGCACTAGTCCGTAACCATAAGCAATATCAGCAATTAATTTGCCATTGAGAGTGTCATCAGCTTCAATTTGATATTCGGTAACAAGAGTTGTTTGGTTATCTAAACGAAATAAATTTAAAATATTTTCGCCAAATGCTGCACCTACAAAAGCCTCGGCGGCTAATTCATATACTCCCAAAACTCTGGCATAAGGTAGGAGGTTTGCCACATTTTCACTAAAACGTGGGTCAAAGGTACGAATGACTAAGTTGGCTTTTGGGTTGACGGTGCGTGCTTTTAAGGCAATTTCCAAATTTGTCACCTCATCATCGGTGACGACAATGACACTTTTGGCAGTTTGAATATGGACTTTACTTAAAGCACTATTGATGTTTCCCAAAACTAAAGGCATTTGGGGTAACATTCCCGGTTCGAGGTCTTTGGTATTTACGCCTACCAAGGGTTGTTTGAGTTCTTGCAACAACTCGGCGACTCTTCGACCAACTCTCCCCATCCCAACTATGACTACATGGTCTGTTTTGGGGATGCGGGGACGACGTTTAGAAAACTGAAATCTCGCAGATAAAACACGTTCGGTCATTAAAGCATAGAGAATGCCGACAAATAGTGTACCAGTCACACTCATGGTAATACTGAATAAATGCAGCCACCATGTAATTACAAAAGGTATTGTTTGCTGACCAAATAAATCACCATAGCCGCCGAGACTCAATACTAAAGCCACATTCAGCGCATCTTGCCAAGATATTTCGGGATACTGCGATTTGTAAAGCAGTGTTCCTAACAAGAACAAAATCACCAAAAATAATGCGCCAATAAAAGCAACTCGACGAGTTTGAGTACTTTCTTCCCAAAACTGAGTTAATTTGTGGTGCAGATTTTGCCATTTTATCTCAGTGACAATCTCATTCCAGGATTGTCCAAATGTGTTCATCTGTTTTGGGGAATGAGTAGTGAAATTTTCAGTTGCTTCTACATAGAAAATAGAGTCTCCGGGAAGGAGTTTAGCATCTGGTTTCCATTGATAGAAACCTTTGGCTAGAGGTTTTCCGGCTCTGGCGTGGACAAGTACACGGCGATGGCTGGTATTAACTTCGGAAAGACAACAATGACTCCAACGATGGGAACCATTGATGTGTACTCCGAAAACTTGCAGTAAACGATTATCTAAATTAAAAAATCCTCTGGTTTCACAGCCTAATGCTGCTAAAGCAAAACTATTAGCTGGTAACTGCGTCGCTTCAAAGGCGATAAAATTACCCAAACTTTGTTGTAGTAACTCATTGAGATTATCTTGGGCGGAACGGATAACTAAACGAATTTGAGGATTAAGCGATCGCGCGGCAAATGCTGCGGCTATATTCACGCACTCATCACTTGTTACAATCAAAATGGCCCGGCATTGTTTAATTCCTGCTTGTTCTAATATTTTTGGTTGGCGACAATCACCAGTGACTAATTTATCTATACAATCTGGTAATTCAGGAATTTCCCAAGTTTGAGTGTTTATCTCTTCAATTGCATTGACTTTAACACCAAACTCTTTCAGCACAGATACGCAATATTGCCCTAAACTGCCCAGTCCACAAACTAAGAAAAAGTTTGGATCTATTGTTGTATTCTGTCCCATTATCCCAAACCAAATAGTTGATAAATTACAGGTAATAATTTATTCAATTTGTTATCAGTTTGATAGTTGAAAAGTATTAGATACTTTGTTTGATCCCCCCTAGCCCCCCTTAAAATGGGGGAATAATTCTTAAAGTCCCCCTTTTTAAGGGGGATTTAGGGGGATCTACAAATCTTGTATCTAACACCAACAACTTTTCAGACATTATTTTAATAATTATCCCAACCCGAATAGTTTAAAAATTACAGGTAATAATTTATTTGCTGCTTCTACCAATGTGGCGACGGCGGGTAAGCCAGAAAATAAACCTTTTAACATGGTGATGGCTGTCTTAGCAGTTTTTTGCTTGGCGGGTTCTTGGGGATTTTGACCTGCTTCGGCTAAAGTTTTCACTTGTTCTAAAGCGTCGGCTTTATCTTCATCGGATAACTCTGCGGACTGGGAAATTGCCACTTGTAATTGTGTGAGTAATTCTTTAATTCCTGGTTGATCAGTTTGGGGTGATGCGGGTAACTGTTGAATTGTATTGGTAACATCACCGCCAATTTTACCCAGGTTGATGACACCGCTAATATCTCTGCCTGCACTGATGTTGATGGGATTATCTTGGGACATGATGGTAGTTCCTTGTGTATTAAATTTCGGCTGCTGGAGGGCAGTTGTGACCATATTTTCTAAACTCCGAATGCGATCGTCTTTTTCTATAAGTAGTAATTGTTGACTCTGAGATAAAGCTTTGAGTTGATTATAATCATCAAAATATTCGGCACTCAGTTGCGATTTATTAACACCTTCCGCAGTTTTGGCGCGGAGTAATAATTTATCATCGCCGCGTTTCTCCATTGCGACAATTTCTAACTCGGCTTCGGGGTGTTTTTCAGCGAGATTTTTGAAAGCAATAGCAATGGCGCGGGGGACAACACCTTGATTGTGATATAGGTCGAGGGTGTCAAAAATTGGTTGAATAAATTCTGCAAAGTCGCCGTCTTGAAATACTTCTTGTTGATTATCTGGTTTGCGGAGGGGGTTGGGGTTGGCTTTGGTGGGTAAGCGCATAAAGACATACTCACACCTTACGCCACGCAATTTAGTATCATTTGTAATACCCCAATCTTCAATGAATGCACCTGTGAGGGTTGCGCCTGTTAAATCGGTTGCGTCGAGTTGGGTTTGTTTGAGTTTGGCTCTAGATAAATCAGCATCTTGCAAATTAGCTTCACTAAAGTCAGCACCTATAAAACTAGCATCTGCTAGGTTAGCTTTTTGTAAATTGATACCCCGCAGGTTTTCATGGTCGAAGTTCTTGTCTTGTCCCTGTCCGCTAACTAGTAGTTGACGTACTTGTGAGTTTTGCAGATAGGTTTTATCAGGGCGAACATGGTCAAGCATCTTGGCTTGATGCCAACAAGTAAGGGTGAGGGTGGCATTGCGGAAATCTGTACTTTTGAGTGTAGCTTTTGTGAAATCAGCATTGGTTAAGTTAGCGTTACAAAAGTTTGTACCGCCTGTAGCTGCAAAGGCAACGGCAATATTACGAATTAAGGAATATTTTTCGTTTCCTTTCATCGCTTGCCAAGCTATATAAATGCTCAGTAGCGTTCCGGCGACGGCGAAGGCAAAGGAGACGGCTCCGATGAAGGCGACGGAAAAGGCTCCAGCGACGGCGACAGCAAAGGCTCCGGCGACAGCAAAGGTTCCAGCGACGGCGACAGCAAAGGCTCCGGCGACAGCGAAAGCGAAAGCAAAGGCAAAGGCAAAGGCAAAGGCTCCTGCTCCGGCGAAAGCGACTGCGACGGCAAAGGCTCCAGCAACGGCAAAGGCGACAGATCCAGCGACGGCTCCAGCAAAGGTTCCAACTCCAGCGACGGCGACGACTCCGGCGACAGCAAAGGCTCCGGCGACGGCTCCAGCTGTTAATCCTTGACGAATTGTAATCAAGTAGAAAGCAATCAAGATGATTAACGCAACCCAGCCTACAACTTGGTTTTCTAGAGATGAGCCAAATATCAGCGACACTAAGTAACCATTAAAAGCTGAGAAAAACCCTGACAGGGTTGATAATAAGAATGAGATAATAACTAAACCAATTACCCAACGTCGCTGTAGTCCCGCTTTGGCATAGCTAAAGTTTGCATTTGTCAAGTTAGCACAGCTAAAGTTTACGCCTCGAATATCGGCATAGCTAAAGTTTGCACCCGCAAGGTCTTGTCCTTTGAAGTTGCGCCCTCGCAGATTTTGACCAGAAAAGTCTAAAGCCATTATGTAGTTTTACGCACTTAGGCAAATTTTACTACACGCTTTAGCCTATAAACTAAGAGTGCTGAGTGTACACAAATCTTGGTTGAGCGTATCTGTCCCGCTTGGAAATAAATTCCGAGTTTCATAACGCAGACTCATTGCGATCGCGTCGTTCCAATGCGTTGCACTCACAATGACATATCATAAGTAATCTGCTGGATATGAGATGGCGCGATCGCACCTATGTTAAATAAGGACTGGAAATTAAAGAAACATCTTTCTCATTCCCAATCCTCAAATAACTATCGCCAATCTTCCCAGTTTTGATTAAATATTGAAGTGTCAGGGAAGGCGGTAGGATTGCCATTTTGCTCTAACAAGCGTTTCAATGCTTGCAGTTGCGGTTCTGGTTTTGGTAAGTCATCCACTATTTGGTATGGTGCAATATGATTTTTTAAGGCGAAAGCTACTACAGTTCCCGCCGCAGCACCAGAAGACCATTCAAAGGAATGTACCCGATAAGCTGCTGAAGCAATATGACTCGTAGCGATACTTTTACCACCAACGATTAAATTATCAATTTTTTGGGGAATCATTGCCCGTAGCGCAATTTGAAATGGATAAGCTTGTCCCGCGCCGCGTCTTTCACCAGGACGTTCTTTGTTACCTGGGGTTTCTGGTGGACTTTGCACCATGCAAGGATGAAAGTCGATGGCGTAATGACCAATACCTACTGCATCTGGGTAAATTGTTGAACGGCTGCGGCGTAATGCTTTATCTGGTGAGACTTGCCCAGTAATTACTGATGCGGCTTCTAAGCCTGCCAGTGTCGCTTTTAACTGACGATAAGTATCCGCAGTTAAAGTTTTGCGGTAGTATTCATCGTTGTAGTTGCGGCGAGAAATATCAACTTCCCAAATAGTAAAGCCTTGGGGCTGTCCCCAACTAGGGCGACCAATTATTCGCCGACCTTCTCGCATATAGGGATATTTTGATAAGCCGTGTACAGTTCCCATTGGTGAATTTAAGCCTGTCAGCAATCGATTTCGCGTTTGCGGTTCTTTTACACCCTTGCCTAATTGAGAATCTGTGGTTCCGGCGACTAGCCAGTAATAATATGCCAGGGCGTTTTCTTCACCTTTGCGGAGGGTTTCTGTCCTGAGTCCGCCCATCCAACCGCCTGGTTTTAACTGTCCAGCCGCTTGCAATTGTTGGCGAGTATAAACTAAGTTATCTTTGGCCGTCCCTGGACGGTAATCGTTACCCCAAGTCCAGTTTTGCATAGAGATATCTCCTGGTGTGGGTGCAGTAAATTTCACACCGTTGAATTGTGTGGGTTGTCCGGGCGTGGGGTTCCAGATGCGGCGGTAGGTAAAAACTAAACCAAAGTTAGCTAATCTTTTTAATTCATAGCTGAAATATGGTGAATACTGTAAATAGAATGGGGGCATTGTTTGGGGTTGTGGTTCCCTGGTCGCCTCCATTGCAAAGGTATAGGTAAAACCTTGAGTACAGTAAGGATCATTACTAGCGCTGGAAGCAGAGGGTTCGAGGAAAGAACGCCCATCAATACCCAAACGATAGGGAACATCTGCTAGGGCAATAATTTCGCCAGTTTCGCTTGCGTCAACAACATACCACTGAGGAGAATTGCTGGTGGTGGATTTTTTACCAACCTTGGGAACAAAGCGGATAATACTTTTGCTTAACCGTGATGAGTTTTGGTAGGTATAAGCATCTTTAATTGTTTGCGCTAGGGTAAAAGTGTTGAGGGGTGGTGCGCCTTTAGCTGCTTGATGTTGAATAGCGATCGCACTATCAATGATTTTTCCACTAGAATTAATATTTACTTCCTTAATTACAGTATTAGGAAACCATTCCAATTTCCCTTTGCCCTTTTTTTCTGCATCCTTGAGCATCTGTATCAGAATTGTGTGGGCATCACGGGGTAAAAAACAAGAGTCACTTACCCAACACTCACCAGGGTTAAGTTTGCCGTAATAGCGTTGAATCCGGTTGCGTAATTCAGTATACCCACGAGAATAGAATTGGCGATCGCGTTGGGTTGGTCGTTCATCTAACGCAGATGTCCCCTGAGAAGAAATTTGTCCCCCCAACCAATCAGTAATTTCTGTTAAACACACTGTTCGGCCTGCTAGTAATCCCTCGTAAGCTGTGGCTACCCCAGAAAGTCCACCACCGACTACTAACATCTCGCAATTTACTGTTTTATCTGGGGTTCTCGGCGGTGCAGCAACAATAGTAGAGTTAGGTAAAAAATATGTTGAGACTAAGCTAAGACTGAAGAGTGTTGCTTGAAAACCAGCTACTATGCGTCTGCGCTTCATGATTTGAGAACTCTTTCAACTCCTGTGCCAACTTGTAGACGGTACCATTTCCGAAATGTTCACCACAAGTCACTGTAGATAGTTGTGCAGAGGTTGGGCAAAAATTTGCTCACCCTACAGCATAAACAACCGATAACGAAATTCTGTTATAGATTGGAAAAAGGCACAAACTCATCGAGATGGTTGTGATGTACAGCAAGAATCAATTTGTTTTAGCATTAGTCTTGAAAAGCGCGATCGCATTTTCACCCTTGCTGCTGTCTGCTGGTTTGGCTAGTGGACAAACTCTACCACCCATCGCCAAAGCACAAACTATAGCGCAGGTACTCTCAACTCCAGAACGGGAAGAATTAAACCAACTGCGGAAGCAAGTTCCATCTAATTTGAATCAGACAAATATTTTGCTCAATGTCTGGTTAGTTATACTCAGTCTATTTCCTGTCGCTGTAATTGCTTTATTTTGGTTGTTACGACGAGTCGCAATTCGGGAAATTGTTGACAGAGCAATGGGACAGCTACAAGGCATAGAAAATTTACAAAATCAGATAACTATTGTTAAGCAAGAAGCCGAAAATTTGATTCAAGAAGTCAAAAAAATCAATCGAGAATTAGAAAATGAATCGGCAACTTTACAGCAGAATATACAACAAGAACAAGATAATTTATCTACTTTTTCTGCTGATTTAATGCAATCAAAAAATAGTATTTTATCCACCTTAGAAACAGAAATCAAGCACCTGCAAAAGTATATAGAAAATATAGAATCTGAATTTAGTACTCAATTACAAGATTTGCAGTTAGCTGCTGCACAAAAACGCGATACAAGTTTAGAGAATATAGGGAATTTAGAATCTGATTTTGCTTCGCACATTTCCGAAATCAAATTAGGCACTGAAAAACATAAGCATTTAATATGGGACTATTTAGAAAAATCTAAAAATGATTTGAGTGCTAAAATTACAAATCTACAATCTGATGTTCAACAGCAAAAAGATGCCTTAATTGAAGGTTTTTTAAAATCTCAAGCAGAATTTATCTCAGAGTTAGCAGGAATTAGGGTAGATGCTGAACAACAAAGAGATAAAACTAAAAACAATATTTCCGAATTAGAACAAAGCTTTAATTTACATATATCAGGATTACGTTCTCAAAGTCAGCAGCGCCAAGATAACTTAATTGAAGAATTGGTCAAAACTCAAACAGAGTTTATTTCCGAGTTGGCGGGAATTAGGGTAGATGCTGAACAACAAAAAGATAAAACTTTGAATAATATTAGAGAATTAGCAAATAGTCTGAAATCTCAACTTTCTATTTTGCCATCGGAGTATGAGCAACAAAAACAGGGTTTATGGGAAAATCTAGAAAAATTACAAGCAGAAGCACAATTAGATATCCAAAACCGTAAAGATTTAATTATCGAAAATTTAGAAAAATCCGGTTTAGAGTTTGCTGAACAATTTTCTGAATTACAGGTAAATGCTCAAAAACAAAAGTTATTTATCCTGGAAAAACTAGAAAAATTAGAAACAGAATTTGTAGCTCAACTTTCGGAGTTACAGTTAGATGCTCAACAACGTAAAGAGTTAATTCTGCAAGAAATTACAGAATCAAAAACATCACAAATTCAGGAAACCCAGCCACAACCGCAAGTATCCGTAGAGGCTGATTTGCAACAGGGTGATGATTTATTTGCCCAAAAGCAATATGAAGAAGCGATCGCCTGCTACAATCAAGCAGTCAAAATCCAGCCGGAGAATGCAACTGCTTGGTTTAAACGTGGTCTAACTTTCGCCAGATTAAAGCGCTACAAAGAGGCGATCGCCTCTTATGATCAGTCTATCAAGCTGCAACCAGATTACCATCAAGCGTGGTGCGATCGCGGCGTAGCTTTCGGTAATCTCCGCCAGCATAAGCAAGCCTTTGCTTGTTTTAATAGAGCGACCAAAAACAAACCCGATGATGCAACTGCTTGGTTAAATCGTGGTCTATCCCTCATAGAACTGGATGAATACGAAGAAGCATTAGCTTCATTTGAGCAAGCATTAACATTTCAACCAGAATCTCCGAAACTGTGGGATAAACGCGGTTATACCTTGGTAAGATTAGGGCTGGATGATGATGCGATCGCGGCATTTAATCAAGCCATAGCAATTAAACCAGATTATGCGATCGCTTATTACAACAAAGCAGCTTGTTATGCACTGCAAAAACAAGCCGAATTAGCAATTGAATGTCTGCAACAAGCAATTGAAATTAATCCCAGATGTAAAGAAGATGCAGCCGATGATATTGATTTTGATGAAATTGCCAATAATGAAAGATTTCAGCAGTTAATCACTAGCTAGTTAGAATAAATTTGTTGCCGCAACCAATTACAAAAACTAACATGATAAAGACTGTAATAAATTTCTCTAGCTATTGATTTTAAATGTAGAAACTCGCGCCACTGATCTAAAATCACCTTAATTTCATATTCATCTGCATCTAATCTTGCTGATATAATTTCTGTTGGTATTGATTGCTCTTGAACTAAGATATTTAACACCTGTAAAGCCATTGTTTGTTGGTTACGAGTTGCTAAATTCATCTTTTCTAAATGATTTTGATAATAGAGGTGCAAGTTTGGGGGATAAACATCTTTATTAGTTGCTACTAAGATTTCGCTAACATACATAAAATTTGTTTCATCATTGTTAAGTAAAATATCTTCAAAATTCTTCTCGGCACTCAGACTATGATCAGAATGGCACAATTCATTTAAATAAGTTTTAATATATTCTTGGATATCAGCACGATTTTTTTCTAAGTACACTGATAAATCTAAAGATTGGGATGGGGTTTCAATTAATAAACCTGATTTATCTGTGAGAAAAGGACGACGAGTGAGAATAAAATAAACTTTTTCTGGTAAGTAGCGTGGTAAATAGAAAATATTTGAGCCGCGTGGTTGATTGTTGATATCAATTCTATCGCAGCCATCAATTGTAATAATTAATCTTTGTTGAAAATTTAATTTGTCGCTGATTTGTTGCAGTAAAAACGATAAAAAACTACTATCTTTTGTGGTAGATTCAATCAAATCAGCAGGTATATTTTTAATCCCTTGATTTTGAGCAATTTCTATTAATTGATTGCAAACCATCGCCAGGAATTCTTCAGCGCGACTTTTACCCAAAATTTCGACATTATAATAGACAGTTCCGGGATTTTGGCTGACATAACGGGCAAGAATCGCACTCTTACCAATTCCCGGTTCACCAATAATAGTAAAATAGCCCCGGTCATATTGGTTGATAAAGTTGTTAATAGCAGTAAAGACAAATTCACGTCCGACAAAGTTGTGATTTTTGGTGTTAATAATTTGTTGAAATTCTGGGGGATATCTGGGAATATTACTTGTATTTTGGGTGATATTATTCATTTTTTAATCACCTTCTAACACCAGAAAATGAACACGTCCTGATTGTTCTCCTGCTACAATTGTCAAGCCGTCTGGGGAAACAGCACAACACACAATAGATGTGTCACCAATAAAAGTAGAAATTTCTTTTCCTATCTCTAAATTCCACAATTTTATCGTCTTGTCATCAGAACTTGAAATGGCTTTTTTGCTATCGGTGATGATAGCTACTGATCTGACCCAGTTTTGATGACCAGTCAAAGTATAAATTTCCTTTCCTGTCTCTAAATCCCACAGTTTTAGAGTTTTATCATCAGAACCAGAAAGGGCTTTTTTGCCATCTGGAGTAATGGCTACTGTTTTGACTCGATAAGTATGACCAGTCAAGGTAAAAATTTCCTGACTTGTTTCTAGATTCCATAGTTTTAGCGTGTTATCCCAAGAACCAGAAATAGCCTTTTTAGCGTCAGGAGTAATAGCTAATGACCAGATTGCACCTCTATGACCTCTGAGTGTGGAAATTTCCTGACCTGTTTCTAAATCCCACAATTTTAGGGTGTTATCTTCTGAACCAGAAATCGCTTTTTTACCGTTTGAAGTAATAGCTACTGTCCAGATTGACCCTTGATGACCTGTGAATGTAGCAATTTCTTGACCTGTTTCTAAATTCCACAATTTTAGGGTGTTATCAGATGCACTAGAAAGGGCTTTTTTGCTATCTGGGGTAATAGCTACTGCTGTTACCCACCCTTTATGACCTGTATTTGCATAAGCTTCTAAAGGAAGAGTAAAGATTTCCTTTCCTGTTGGTAAATCCCAGAGTTTCAAAGTTTTATCATCAGAACCAGAAACAGCTTTTTTACCGTTTGGAGTAATAGCTACTGCATTTACCCAGTCGTTATGGCCTGTTTGGGTAGAGATTTCCTGGTCTGTTTCTAAATCCCACAGTTTCAGAGTTTTATCATCTAAACCAGAAAGGGCTTTTTTGCCATCTGGGGTAATGGCTACTGCATTTACCCATTCGTTATAACCAGTGAGGATAGAGATGGACTTTCCTATTGCTAAATCCCAAATTTTTACAGCTTTTTTGCCATCTGGGGTAATGTCTAATATATTTGTAGCCTCGTTATTATAACGTTTGCCAGGAAGAGTAGAAATTTCTTTTCCTATTTCTAAATCCCAGATTTTTAGGGTTTTATCATAAGAACCAGAAACGGCTTTTTTACCATCTGGGGTAATTGCTACTGTTCTTACCCAGTTGTGATGACCAGTTAAAGTAAATATTTCTTGACTTGTGTTTAAATCCCAGATTTTGAGGGTTTTATCATAAGAACCAGAAACGGCTTTTTTGCCATCTGGGGTAATTGCTACTGTTTTTACCCAATTGTTATGGCCTCTCAGAGTAAAGATTTCTAAGCCAGTTTCCAAATCCCAGAGTTTCAGGTTGTGGTCATCAGAACCGGAAACGGCTGTTTGTCCATCTGGTGTAATTGCTACTGCATTTACCCAATTGTCATGACCAATGAGAGTCAAAATTTCCTGACCAGTTTCCAAATCCCAGAGTTTCAGGGTATGGTCATCGGAACCAGAAACTGCTGTTTGTCCATCTGGTGTAATTGCTACTGCATTGACACAGCCGTAATGACCAGTCAGGGTGGAGATTTCTTTTCCTGTCTCTAAATTCCAGAGTTTCAGGGTATGGTCATCGGAACCAGAAATGGCGGTTTTGCCATCTGGTGTAATTGCTACTGTATTTACATAGCTGTAATGACCAGTGAAAGTAAAAATTTCTTTTCCTGTCTCTAAATCCCACAGTTTTAAGGTACTGTCATCAGATGCAGAAATGGCTTTTTGACCATCTGGTGTAATTGCTACTGCACTTACCGAGTGATTATGTCCTGTGAGGGTACGCAGTAGTTTTCCGTCTGGAGTAGTTAAGCTGGCTGTAAGTGGACGGAATCGCGGAATTTCACTTTTACTTTGGACTGCATCTGTTAATATTGTCTGGATTTCTGACTGCGGGAAAGCCTGTAATCTTCCCCATAATTGCCCGACTAATTGGGTTTTATCTTGATTCAAAATATGGGCGGATAACTGTAAAGCACGTTTAATTAATTTCAGAGTTTTGATTTTATCTGGATCTAGTTTTTCGTCTGCTTCTAAGTTGTCCAATATCTCTGGATCATCAATCAAATCATAATCCCTAATCAGGGCTTCTACTCCAAAGTGCGGATCTTGAATTTTGAGAGCAATAAAATCAAAATCTGTGAGAGTTTGATAATATATTGCCGAGTTTCCTGCTTTTAATTGTTTTTCAGGAAATTGACCCATAAAAAAGTTTTTAAATTCTGGTGATTTTGCGGCTAATTTAGTAGAAAGTTTACTCATTTATGCCATCTCTTTGAGCATATACTCAGCCATACTTTTATTAACTTCTCTAAATAGTTTTCGACCTTTACCTAATTTATCTTGTCCTTTGAGAAACTCTAGGAAACTCCGATGATAAATACTATAGTAAGTTTTTCCTTCTTCTAGATTGACTGTCGGTGTTATATATTCAACCCAATTATTTAACACCGATTTCACATTATATTCATCTTCATCAAGAATTTCTGCAATCATGCTGAGAGATATTGCTTCACCTCTTTCTACTAAGATATAAAGTATTTTCACCGTTTGTTCATTAGATTCATTATCCATCCCCATCCGCTGCCAATGAGTTGTATAATAATCTTGCAGACCTTGGGGTAATCCTTTTAAAGTTAAATCGTTATATTTACCTTCAGAAATTCCGGGTAATAGATAGCGTAAATATATGAAATTATTTTCACTCTTAACAGCTATTTCCTGAGTAAAAGTCTCTTTTGAAATATGGCGATCGCTAATCCAAGTTTTTAGTTGAGGATCATTCTGTAAAAAAAGTTGAATATACTCTTTGATATCTTCTTGACTCGCAGCTATATAATCACTTTTTGTTAAATCCAATTCATCCACAGGTGTATCAGGAGACAACGTTAAACGTTTAGTTTCTTGATTATAAGGTCGTCTAGTCAGTAAAAAATAAACCCCATTAGGTAGATTTTGAGGTAAATCTAAAAGATTACTATTTCCTGCTTGTTCTACTTCATCTAGTGCATCAACAACAATCACAAGTTTTTGTCCTTTGAGTTCTTCACTAGCTTTTTGCAGTAAGGTTCTTAAATCAGCATTTTCTGAGTTTTGCAAAGCATACCGCTTAATCAATTGTTGACGGATATTAGCTAAAAACTGTTCTGGTTTATTGCGTCCTTCTGCGAATACATTAAAATAACAAGGACATTTGATCATCGAAATATATTTAGCCGCGATCCATTCGGAACAAGTTAGAAGAGAAAGAATTTTGTCAATAAGTCTTTGAGAATAAATATAGGTGCATAAGAATGATAATTGTAATGAAGGTGGAGAGGGCGAGCTTCCCTCGCCCTCTCCACTACTCCTGTTTTTGATTATCATTATCATACGGGTCTGAGAGAATGATTTGCTCTGTTCAAAATCATGGCAAACTCAATTAATACAAGTAATTGAGCGATTGTAAAAAACCATGAGTAGCAGTCGTAAAACCAATCGAGATCATGCTAAAAAGAAGCAACGCCCAATGATGGAAGACGAAGTAATTGCTTCTCAACTTGAGCAGTTACTTACACCAGCAATCACTTCACAAGAAAATTACTACCGTCAACTGGGATTAAGAGACAGGATTCTCAACTTACCATTAATGGTAGCGGCAGTGCTAACTCTACTGTGGCGAGACGTGGCGGGAGCCACAGAATTAACCAGAATGTTAGCACGAGAAGGTTTTCTGTGGTGTAAACCTCTTGAGGTGAGCCAACAAGCAATATCGCAGAGATTTCTGACATTTCCAGCGCAATTGTTTGAAAGAGTTTTTAAAGATTTAGTCCCAAAATTACAAGATTCTTGGCAAAGGAGAAGTAGGCGAAAAGTCCCCCAAAGTGTTCAATTAACTAAGTCAAAATTTGAAAAAATTTGGATAGTAGATTGTTCAATTTTGGAAGCTTTATTTCAGAAGCTTGACAGTTTAAAAGATGCTCCGCCTGGTAAATTAGCTGGAAAAATTTGTACAGTTATAGATTTAGTCAATTTTTTACCTGTAGAAATTTGGTTTAATGAAAATTCCAGAAGTGCAGATACAAATTTTGAATCAGATATTTTAAAGTCAGTAGCTCCCCATACCTTACTTTTATTAGATAGAGGATTTTATCATTTTAAGTTCTGGCTACAACTAATTGCACAAAAAGTGAATTTTATTACTCGGTTAAAAAAGGGAGCAGCAATTCATGTCGAGCAGGTATTTACAGATAGCTTTTCTTTACGTGACCGTTTGATACGTCTTGGCTCTGGCACTAAGAAAACTCCTTTTATTACTTTACGTCTGGTCGAAGTTCGTTCAGCTAAGACCTGGCATTCTTATTTAACAAGTGTGCTTGAACCTACAGTTTTACCACCATACGTTGTGGCTGATTTGTACCGTCGAAGATGGAGAATTGAAGATGCTTTTAATACTGTAAAGCGGCTCTTAGGTTTAAGTTATTTATGGACTGGTTCTGTTAATGGTGTTCAATTGCAGATTTGGGGTACTTGGTTATTTTATGCTGTGTTAGTTGATTTAGGTGATGCTGTCGCCGACGAACTTTCTCTACCTTTTGACTCCATTTCTCTAGAGATGATTTATCGCGGTCTTTATCATTTTTATGTTGCTCATCAAAAAGGTAAGGCAACTGACCCTATCAAATACTTTGCTGCACCAGAAAATCAAGATTTAGGCATTGTTAAACGACAACGAAAACCAAACATGTTGCTCATCGTTGCTCCTTTCCCTGATCAACAACGAGGCACACCTGAATTTTTCTTTCAGCCACCTTCTCAAATCCCCTTGACAACTGCCTCACAACCTTAACTTGTGACCAATGGCCGCGATCGCACTTTTTCCCATCCCTGCATCCCCAATCACAGTAAAATAACCTTTGGGTTGAGTGGCGAAAAATTTATTAATAGCTTTGAAGACAAAATCACGCCCACAGAATAGGCGCGTTTTTTCAAAAATTAAAGCTTTAAACTCTTTGGGATAAACATCTAAATTCCAATCTGGATAAGGCTGATATTTAGATGATTTAGTTTGTTTTGCAACTGCAATAAAAGTTTCGCCAAATTCCTCTAATTCCGCCGAAAAATTAATTTTACTATGAATAATCTGTGTTTTGAGTTCGCTATTTTGATTCAGAAATTTTTTGGTATTTTCTACAAACCCAAAACCAGCATTATTACTATAAGCATCCCAAAAAAAATCTTTAATAACTTTCTCTCTCAACAAGTTTAAAATTGCTTCTGGCTTAAATACTCCATACTTTACCAGTGTGTAAGCATAAACAGTATCAACGTCATCAATAATTTGAGTAGGATTGAGTTTTAATTCTTGTAAAACTTTAATAACAGCTTCGTTTTTTTGAGCTTGTTTAATAATTATTTGACTAGCTTGAGGGGCATATTTCTTAATTACTGAAGTAATGACAGCAAACTCTATCATAGTTTATACTTAAAGACTACTGATAAAAATAAACTAAACTATACAATAACCCTTCTTGAACTAAGATTATACTTATATAAGTTTTTTGTATATAATTTAACATAATTTTAGAGAGAACTAGCTAAATTTAAGTAAGGAACTTCCAGAGAATAAAATATACAACTTCTAAAAATGATAATCATTCTGAAGGGAAGAGCGCAGTTGCTGTAGGCAACTGTTCTCTTCCACCAAAATATATGCAAGATAAATCTCTGCACTCAACAATAAAAGAACGCAGTGAGGAGAATGGCTATTGCAAGAAAAACCGTTATTTAACTTCTAACAATTACGTTGCTCCTTAACAAATATCAACAAACCACTTGCCTAAGTTTGGTAAGTTCTCTTGACCAAAATTAGTCAAACGTGAAATTTTATTTTCAATTTCTTGCATGGCTTCTTTATTTCTAATGCTTTAAAACAATTCGATAACGAGCCTTGCCTGCTTCTAAATGAGCGATCGCTTCATTTACTTGGCTAAAATCAAAAGTTTCTGTCACAGGTTCAATGCCATGACGCGCAGCAAAGTCGAGCATTTTGGCGATTGTTATCGGGCTACCTGTAGGGCTACCCGATATGGATTTTTGCCCAGCAATTAAAGGAAACGCGTAGGCTTGAATTGGATTTGGTACGACTCCCACAAAATGTAACCGTCCTTTGGGACGCAGTGCATTAATGTATATTGCCCAATCTAAATCTGCATTTACTGTTGAGAGAATCAAATCAAACGAGTTGGTAACAGACTCGATCGCTTTGGCATCGCGGGAGTTTATGAAGTGATTAGCGCCTAACTCACGGGCTTCAGACTCTTTATTTGGATTGGTTGAAAATGCCGTGACATCACATCCCCAAGCTTTTAGAAATCGTAATGCTATATGTCCAAGCCCTCCGATCCCAATTACACCAACTCTATCGGTTGGCTTGACATCGAATTGAACAATGGGGTTGAACACGGTAACACCTCCACAGAACAGCGGCCCTACCTTAGCAGGATCAACTGCTTCTGGCAGAGGAATCACCCATTCTTCATGGGCGCGTACCTTGTCTGCAAATCCGCCATATCGACCGACAATCGTTTGCTCTAGGGTTAGGCATAAGTTGTGATCGCCGGACATACAATATTCGCAGTGCATACAAGAATGGGAAGACCACCCCAATCCGACACGCTGACCGACTTTGAGCGTGGTAACGCGATCGCCAACAGCTGCGATCGTTCCCACAACTTCATGGCCAGGCACAAAGGGATATCGACTGATGCCCCAGTCATTTTTGAGCATACTTAGGTCGCTATGGCAAAGTCCGCAATATTCAACATTAATTTCCACTTCTTGGTCTTTCAGCACACCTGGATCGTATTCAAATTGTTCTAGTGCTGCACCTAATGTTTTGGCTGCATAAGCATGAATCATGTTTAATTTTTCCTGTTTAAATATCACTTGTTGCAAGAACTAATCTGTATTATTGTGCAAATCCGGTTCAAACTAACTTATCTATGCGTTCCGACAGATATCTGCCTTTAATTTCTTGATTAAAAAACTCACCAACAGAGTCAGCCTCATGTAAATCTTCCCAAGTTTCTGGCTCTACCTCAGCATACTGGTATACTGCGCCACTTTGAAACTCTACTTGTAAAATGCGATCGCTCTCACTATATCCCACCGCGATCGCCATTGATGAGCTAACTGGTAGCATCGCAATTGGTTCTTCCACAATCGGAAACGTTGCGGTTTCTGCCACAATCTCATTCAAGTGTTGCAAACCTTCGTAAGCTTGAACTGGTGCAGGAATTTCTAAAAATTCGAGTTCATCACCTCTATCAAGCAATAACTGCAAGTATCCTTCAGAATGAGCGATCGCTACTAAACTGCTCAAGTCTACCTTCGATAGCTTCATTAACTTGGCTCTCCTGCTGGTGTAGTGGTGGAGTGTAATGTATTTACACAATCAGCAAATTAAATTAGTATATTTGTACTATAAAAAATATTTAGTCGTCAAGTTCTTTTACCGTGTCTTCATGAATATGAGGAAGCAGTGGTAACACCACGGTAAAGCAAATCTCTCTGGTGCGTGATTCGACAAAAATAGAGCCACTTAAAAGTGCTACTAGTTTTTTCACCAAAGCCAACCCCAAACCAGTACCTCCAGCAGTTAAATGTGCCATATTGGGGATGCGGTAGAATTTGTCAAAAATGCGAGATAGTTCAACTTCAGGAATTTCTACACCAGAATTAACCACGCAAACATGCAGCTGATCATCTTGTTGATGAGCAGTGACTGTAATATTTTCGCCTGGAGGCGTGTACTTACAGGCATTTTTGACTAACTCACGCACAATGCGGCTCAAGCTAGATATATCGGTAGTTAGTAATGGTAAATCAGGAGCCAGTTGAATTTGCAAATTTTTGTGCTGTTGTTGAGATTGAATTATAAATACTTCGATTGTGTAGGGAATCCAATCAGCCAAATTGATAGTTGTTAATTGTAAGGGATAAAACTCAGCATTTAAATATTGCAAATCCAGTAAATCTTGAATTAGCTGAAGTTCGCCTTCGGATTCTTCGTATAAAATTGTCAAGTATTGGGATACCTTGTGATTATGTTGTTTTATACTCGTTAATTCTGTTTCTAATAACTGGATAAATGATTGAATATTAGCGATGGGGTTGCGTAATTCATGAGAGATAGAACAGAGAAAATCATCTTTGAGTTGATTTAGTCTTTGTAACTCTTCAACTTGTGCTTGAGCAGCCTGATAAAGTCGAGCTTGGCGCAGCGCGATCGCACATTGATTTGCTAACTGTTTGACTAGCCTTACTTCCAGTTCATCAAAGGCTTTTGTTACTGATTTAAACAACCATAAACTACCTAAAATTTTTTGATCATCAAAAATTTGGCATAATAAAATAGCATATTTTCGCTCATATATATTATCACTATTGAGAAAGTACCAGCAAAATTGAGTGCAGTGTTCTGTCCGCAATTTTGTGGGAAATCCCACCCAGTTTTTTACTTGTTTAATACAATTAATACCCCAACCAATATCACTAGTATTGCTATATTCATGAGCAACAACACAAGTTTTTAAATCATTATTACAAATAGTTGCATAGCAACAATCTAGTTCCAAGCCAACTACCAACTCTGCCACTGCTGCCTGCCAAATTTGTCCTTCATCCAAACTGTCACGAACTGTATCTGTAATTCGTTTTAATCTTGCCTCAAATTCTAGAGATTTTTGTAATTCTTCAGTACGTTCGATAATTTGTTTCTCAAAACTTTTATTGAGTGCTTGCAAAGCTGCTTGTGCTTGTTGACGCTCTTGAATTTCTTGCTGTAAATGTTGAGTTTGCGCTATTAGTAATTGCCGCTGCTGATAAATAATTAATTGATTTTGCACCCGCGCCAGCACTTCCAACTCTTGAAAAGGTTTAGTAATATAGTCTACTCCTCCTAACTCAAAGGCTTTAATTTTATCTATAGTTTGATCTAATGCACTAATAAAAATTATCGGAATGTTAGCGGTTTTTTCTTGTAATTTTAATTGTTGACAAACTTCATACCCATTGAGTTCGGGCATATTAATATCTAGTAAAATCAAATCAGGTGGTTCTATTTGTGCAGCCTGAATTGCCATTTTACCGCTAACAGTTTTTTTTACTTTAAATCCCTTAGACTCAAGTATCTTGGCTAACAGACGTAGATTATCTGGGGTATCATCAATCAGCAAAATTAAAGCAGAATGTGTAGAAGATGAGTTAGATAAGTCCATATTTAAAAAATCAGATGTAACTGCATGATGAAGGGGAGCATCCACTTTTGGAAGAAACACCAGGCGATTGGAAATCGCGGCTACACAAACTAAGTCCGCCTACGCGGACTATCTAGTTTGTATAGCCCCAGACTTCAGTCTGTTCGCGTAGCGTGCGCCTTAGCGCAGGGCTATTTGCCGAAAGTGGATGCACCCTGATGAAGAGAAGAGTATCAGAAATTAATCTAAGATTGTTTTAGTCAAGTTAATAACAGTCTCTAAATGAAAGTTATCTACTAAATCTTTCAATGCAGCCGCAAGTTGAGCCTTGTTTGCCGGAATTTCTTGGAAAAGTTGATAAAGTTTTTCATCATCTATCATCAGTGCCGCTTCATGAACTTGAGCAATCCAATTTGCTGGCATATCTGCTAAATCAGATACAGTTAATTTTGGAGATTGGTGTTTTAATTCTGGGGGATTTTGTTGCTGATTTTCGGCATAAATGTAACGCACACCAAGATATTGCGCCATTTTGTCAAATAGAACCGTTTCTTCAAAAGGTTTGGCAACAAAATCATCACAGCCTACTTGCAAAATTTCTTGTCTGTCTTCTTCAAAAGCACTCGCCGTTAAAGCGATAATTGCTAAAACTTTACTTTGAGTATGAGCGCGAATTTGCTTAGTTGCTTCGTAACCATTCATCACAGGCATTTGTATATCCATCCAAATGAGATGCGGTTGCCAAGCTTTGCAGATATCAACAGCTGTTAAACCATTCTCTGCTGCACATACATCAAAGCCAACAAACTTCAGCAGTTTTACCATCAACTGACGATTTTCTAAAACATCCTCAACAATTAAAATACGGTATTTAGGTTGACCAGGTTCTAAACCAATGACTCGCCTGGTTAATTGTGTTGAAGGCAAAACATCCACTTTATCTACAACAGTCATTTGCACGCTGCAAGTAAAGGTTGAGCCTTGACCTAAAACACTGTGAGTGCGAATATCACCCCCCATTAATCTGGCAAACTGACGACTAATAGCTAATCCTAAGCCAGTACCCTGCATAAACTGTCGTCCACCTTTAGCCTGTGCAAATGCTTCAAAGATTAACTCTAAATCCTCATTGGCAATTCCTGGGCCAGTATCTTCAACAGCAAATTCTACAGTTATCTTGTCTGATTCTTCGGGAAATGAAGCATGATCAGCATAAGATACTCGCAGTGCCACATGACCAACAATTGTAAATTTGATAGCATTGCCTAGCAGGTTAATCAGTATTTGCCTGAGCTTACCTTCATCACCACAAACATATTGATTTACTTCTGAACTTAACTCGTTAATGATATTTAATCCCTTATCTGAGGCTTTCAGGGCAAACATTTCTTGAATTGAGTAAATCAAACGATACAAATCAAAACAACTTTCATTTAGGGTTATTTGACCAGCTTCAATTTTCGACATTTCTAAAACATCATTAATTAAAGCTAATAAATGCTCACCACTACGGCTAATAATATCTAAATGCTCTTTATCATCTTGAGATAAAGAACTATTCCGGGTCATAATTTGGGTGAAACCTAAAATAGCATTGAGTGGAGTACGCAATTCATGACTCATCTTCGCTAAAAATTGACTTTTAGCACGGTTGGCAATTTCTGCTTGTTCAGCTGCTTGTTGAAGCGCTACATGGGAAAATTCTAGTGCTGCCAACATCAGGTTATTTTTCATTTCCTGTGCAACTTCAATTTCAAAGTTTTGCCAGGGATAGGATTTATCTTGAACTGTTTGTTTCCATCGTTCAAATGACTTACGTGGAGTTAGACGTAAAGTCTGATCTGAAGTAACAGAAATTGATGTATGAGGATTACCAGCCCAATTAACTGTTTGCACTTGCTCAGGTCGTAACCAAATAATATGGTAAGACCTTTGATTAAGGAAAATTGAAATTGCGAGAATGCCACTAACTTTATCTTTGAATTTTTTAGCTGGTGGATAGAGTTGTGGTAAAGAATCAGTAGAAAAAATTTCTGGGGGTTTTTGCTCAGAAAGCCAATTTATTAGCTTTCTCATTTCAGGTTCAGCAGGAGTTTGACCAATTAGTGTTAGTTGTTCTTCTAATAATATGGCAACACCTTGAGCTTGGACTAAATTTAATAAAT
This sequence comes from Nostoc sp. HK-01, assembly GCA_003990705.1. Lineage (GTDB taxonomy): Bacteria > Cyanobacteriota > Cyanobacteriia > Cyanobacteriales > Nostocaceae > Nostoc_B. The sequence goes on along the minus strand of AP018318.1, from coordinate 3,045,518 downwards.
TGGACTCGTTGCGTTGGAAGACATTGCCAATATATTCCAATTTATTAGATAATGCTTGCCTAAGTTGTTCTTGAATTACTTTAACTTGTTGGCGATAGGAATTCAATGCCCGTTCTTTCTGATTGAGTAATTCAACTGAGGCAAACTGTCCGATAAATTCACAAATTTTGCGTGTCTCATAATCAACTTTTTTAGGTGTGTAATTATGACAAGCAATTAAACCCCAAAGCCTGTTTTGATTGATCAGAGAGATACACATAGTTGCTGTAACCCCCATATTCTGCAAGTATTCTATATGCCAGGGTGAGACGCTTCTTAGTGTTGCTCCACTCAGATCTAAGGATATATGGGGCGGAATTAATTGCACTGGTTGATAATTTATATCGGGAATCAGCCGCAACCATTTTTCGTAGTAAAGTTGTCTAGCTTGGGCTGGAATATCAGAAGCTGGATAATGTAGTTCTAAATAACTTTCTAGATGACTTTGTTTATCTTCAGCAATCACAACTCCGCTGTAGTCTGCTTCTAATCTGTAAAGCATGACTCGATCAAATTGAGTAATTCTTCTAACTTCTTTGACAATAATTTGAAATAGTTCTGAGGAATTTTTAGCCCTAACTATCTGAGAAACTGTTGTTTCTAAAAGATGATAATATCCCAGAAACGGACTACTTATTGGATAAGAATGTGGTTCTAATTCTAAGATTAAAACATTGTGCGATCGCTGCATAGTTCCGAGAAACACTTTCGGAAAATTTTCTCCACCAATGTTATGTAGTTGAGATTTTAATTCAAACAGATGGACAAATGTTAAAATTTCTTGTTGGAGATAATCATTAATTAACTGGATCTGTTCTAATGCAAACAGGTAACTTAAATCTTGACCAATTAAATCTGCTGCGGGTATACCAAAAAATTGAGCAGTATTTTCACTAACTTGAATAATTTTTAGCTGTGTTTTTTCTAAAGCTAAAAGTAAACCATGTGGCTGGATATAACCAGGGATATGAATTGGTTCATGGGTACAGTCAATGATATCAATTGTGTCTGAATTCAACATTTTGAAATTTAGTTTTTTGATATACTGCGATTATAAAAAAGCTGATGGCGTTTCTAACTCTGGTGCGGTACAAAATTACCCCTCTCTAAACCTCCCCTTGTTAATGGTCGCCACGGCGTTACTTTGATTCCCAAAGTTGTAGCAAGTGGGGTGAAGGTGCGCGACAAAACGGGTGGCGTATTTGATATGCTTGAAAACTGCTATATTTGAGGCCTGCGATCTAAGCCTGTAGTTACCTAGAAAATGAAGTCAGTACTCATATTTTGCTCACCACCTAGGTTAGGAATTATATATATTTTCATATTGATGTAGGATTAATTTTTGTATTCAAATTTGATATTTTTACATAGAATATTTGCTCGATAAAGATTTTAGTGACAAAAATTTGAACACTGCGATCGCTCCATCAATACCAATAAAAAAAGAGCGCATATATGTATATGCGCTCTCAGAGGAAATAAATTCGAGCAATTAACAGAAATTTATGCGTAAATTCCCAACCCAGCGGCGGGAACAGCAATTTTCACAGCTTTACCATTCCTAGCTTCAATTTTCACCTTTTGACCTTCTTGTTGTTTATCGGTGGAGTAAATGCAAGTGAAGAAATCACCTTCATTGTGTAATTCGTTATCAATAGTTACCCAAGCTTCACGAGCTTGGTTATAGTCGGTGTTAATAGCCGCAACTATTTCTTGATCACTGAGAATACGAGACCAAGGTACAACAGAACGAATTTCATTACCAATTATCTGCGGTAAACCGAAGTTTACACCATCACCAGAAATTGCGCGGAGATATTGGCGACCACGACTTAAAGCTTTTTTCTCTCTTCTGATTTTGAGAATTTTGGAGATTTCTTGATAGACGTAATTTTCTTCATTGAAGAAGTGAACACCTTTAGTCCCAAATGCGCCGAACTCCCCACCGAACATAGCCTCACGTAAATAGCGATCGCTATCTCCATGACCATCAAAGGCTTGTTCTGTCCCATAATAAATACAAGGGATTCCCAGGGTTAAAGCATTCAGCGCTAAAGCATTGAGGACTACTTTTGCAGCATCTTTATCTGCACAAAATCTGGCTTTGTTTTGTCCCTTACGCACTTGGTCATGGTCGTCAAACATCGTCACGACCTTATCTCTAAACCAAATATGAGATTCTTTCTGTACCAGCAAAGAATTGCGGAATAAACTAAAGTAATCTTTAGGGTTGCGATATCCTTTCACTAAATATTCGAGTTTGTCAGGAATGTCATCCACTCCTAAAGCTGCATCTAAACCTGTTTCTTCTAAAGTTTCAAATGCTCTTTGTCTTCCGCCAGTAATCTCACCAACTAAAAAGAATTTCTCCTTACCAATACTTTGAGCAAACTCATGAATCATCGAAGCAAAAATCCGAGTTGCGCCTTTATCCATGTGTTTGACAGTATCAATGCGGAAACCATCAATATCGGCGTAGGCTATCCAATATTTATACGCCTGAGCCAGATATTTCAAAGCCGGAGATGGCACATAATCATCTAGTCCGCCAAAACCATGACGAATATCTTTTAAATCCTCAAAATCGCCTTCTAAAAATTCGGGATAGCCATCCCAATTTCTAATGCGTCCTTTTTGGGTATATATAGATGGATCTTGAAATTCTACTGGCCAAATTGCGTCATTTTCTTGAGGCCAAGTTGCAGGATTATTGGGGTCGGTTTTGCGAAATGGAATACTAGGTTGACCTTTTTCGTCATTAAAACCCTTGACTGGATAAGGTGTGCCACGGTAATTTACATTACCTTCTTCGTAGCTAAAGATATTACCAGAATGATTCAGAATAATATCAAGAATTACATAAATACCATTGGCATGAGCAGTTTGCACTAACTCTTGCAAGTCCTCACCGCTACCGAACTTAGGGTTAACTTCTAAGAAATCTTGAATACCGTAGCCATGATATGTATCTTGAAAAGATACCTGTTTGAAAATCGGACTAATCCAAATAGCGGTAACACCTAAACGCTTTAAATAACCGACTTTACTAGTTAGTCCTTTAAGATTCCCACCAACGTATTTTATACCTGCTTCTCGCCAACGCTCTGCACCTTCTGGTGTACGTGTGGCATTATTTTGATCACCTGCGAATAAGGGAGTTACACCATTAGAGACAATATTTCCCGCATTATCTTTATATCCATTCTCCTTACCATCAGAAAATCGGTCGAGCATCATAAAATAAAACACTTGATCTTCCCAAGCATTAGGGGATGGATAAAATGTTTTGTTGGAGGTATAAGAAGCTAAATTTAGTTGTGATAGTTGCTTTACTGCCATTTCCGTATTTTCAGATTAATGACTGAAATAATTGCTGTGTGGATACGGAAAGCTACAAAGCTCAATTTTTCAATTCCGGATAAATGAGGAATTTTTTATGGTGGGGCGAACAGCGATTTGCCCCTACTAAATCTTGAAAAACCAATGCCGACGATACATTCCATAAAGAATTGTCCACCAAAATAAAACCATAACTATGGCAAATATTAGCGAACCATTAAACGCCCCAGCCCACGGGCGAAATAAGTGTTCATAAATCCAGGTATAAGTTGTGCTGCTGCCAATCTTCGTTTTAAGTAAGATTCTGGTAAATATGCCAGAAGCAACAAACAAAAAGATGGCATTTAGTCCCATCACTTCTAATGGTAGTCCCCAGTGTCTAAAATGACGGACTTCTATGAGTTCATAACACAAAGCTAAAGTTAGTAATGCCCAACCCGCAGTAAATAAAACGTAAGAACTTGTCCATAGTTGTTTATTAATGGGAAATAAAAATCCCCATAATAATCCAATCACAAGAGCAATTAAACCAAAAATTACTAAATTGATACTAGTGCGGCTTTTAATTGGCTGAGTTCGCAACCAATCACCTGTAAAATAGCCTAAAAAGACGGTAACAACTGCTGGCAAAGTACTAAATAAACCTTCAGGGTCAAAAGAACCACTACGATAAATATGTTTGCCAAGAATTATCCGGTCGATGTAACCGCCAAGATTACCTTCAGGAGTGAGATTCCCTGCGCCAAAACCGGGAACAGGGATAAATTGCATTGCTAACCAGTACCCAATGAGGACAACGGCTGCTAGTATCCACAACCAACGGCGGGAAAGGTTGAGAACTGCTATTGCTGCGAATACATAAGCGAGGCTGATACGCTGTAAGACTCCCATAATTCGCAGGGTGCTGAAATTGGGAGGTATACCTTTAATTAACCAATCAAGGGTTAAAGAAAACAACGCCAGGAACAACCCAAGGGCAAATAATATCAGTCCCCGGCGGAGAATGCGCTGATAGACAGTAGCTGTCGGGCGATTTTCTGGGGTGTACTTGGCGAAAGAAAACGGCATTGCGACACCGACAATAAATAAAAAGAACGGGAAAACCAAGTCTGTCGGTGTGCAACCGTGCCATTCGGCATGGTCGAGAGGCGGATAGACATAATCCCAACTACCGGGATTATTCACTAAAATCATAGAGGCGATCGCCATTCCCCGAAACACATCGAGGGAAGCAAGGCGCGTAAAGGGTGTAGAGGAATTTTCCATAACGTTATAGTTTAATCTGTTAAACGCTCCTCCAAAATTTTTGTGAACATCAAAGACATTTTTCTTAGTGGATTTTTACATCTAGCGCAGCATCGGAAAAATCATCCTAAATTGAGAAATATCAAGTTTCTTGCCTACTTTCTCCTACCTGTTGCGTTATGTCTTCTCCCAGTCCAAATAGCTAACTCTTCCACTCAGCCAGTCGCTATTGTCCCCCCATCACCCAGCAGAGAATTTCGGGGTGTTTGGGTTGCTAGTGTCGCCAATATTGACTGGCCTTCTAAACCGAGTTTAACCACCAGCCAACAACAAGCAGAGCTAATTACAATACTCGATCGCGCGGCCAAATTAAAACTCAATGCCGTGATTTTACAAGTCCGTCCTGGTTGTGATGCCTTATACCAATCTGCATTAGAGCCTTGGTCAGAATTTTTAACTGGACAAATGGGTAAACCTCCTGCCCCTTATTATGATCCATTAGCTTTCGCAGTAACAGAAGCCCATAAACGTGGACTAGAATTACACGCTTGGTTTAATCCTTATCGCGCTCGTCATCCCCAAGGAAAATCGATTGTTGCAGCAAATCATATCAGCAAAACCCATCCAGAATTAGTCAAACATTACGGCAAATATCTCTGGTTAGACCCAGGAGAACAAGCTGTGCAAGACTACACAGTTCAAGTAATTATGGATGTTGTGAATCGATATGATATCGATGGCGTTCACATTGATGATTACTTTTATCCCTATCCTGAAAAAGATAGGAGAAATAAAACTATTGATTTTCCTGATGAAATCAGTTGGCAAAAATATCAAAAATCAGGAGGTACAGAAAACCACAATGATTGGCGGCGAGAAAATGTCAACACATTAATTCAACGGCTTTACCAGAGCATTAAAAGTACTAAACCTTGGGTCAAATTTGGTATTAGTCCTTTTGGTATTTGGCAACCAGGATTTCCCAAACAAATAGGTAATGATAAAGCATTTAATGCTTATCAAGAACTATATGCAGATTCTCGCAAATGGTTAATGAATGGCTGGTTAGATTATCTCTCACCCCAACTTTATTGGAAAATTGAACAGACACAACAAAGTTATCCTGTATTGTTGAACTGGTGGATAGAACAAAACACTCAATCTCGGCATATTTGGCCAGGAATTTTTACTAGCCGTATCGGTCAAAATAGTAGTACAGCTTGGCCAGCTAAAGAAATTGTCTATCAAATTAAAACCACTCAAGGACGTACTGGTTCAGATGGCAATATTCACTTTAGTATGAAACCTCTGCTGCAAAATCGCGGCGGAATAGCCGATTTATTACCACAAGATGTTTATCATCATTCGGCCTTAGTCCCTTCATCACCTTGGTTAGATAATACACCCCCAGAAAAACCCCAGGTGAGCCTAGAAAAAGATGTCACTGGCACTAAAACAGTTCTGCGATGGCAACCCACAGGTAAACAGCCTGTTTGGTTATGGGTTGTGCAAACCAAAACAGGCAATGAATGGAATACCAATATTTTACCGACTGGGCAGAATTCAACTTTGTTAAATAATAACCAAGTTGAAGATGTCGCTATTTCTGCGGTGACTCGTTATGGTATTCAAGGGACAAGCGCCGTTGTGGAAATGCCACAATATTAGGTAAGAAAATCGCAGAGGTTGTTTTAAGCGCAGTTGGCTGTGATTATTAGCACTTAATAGATAAATATTAACTAGCCATTAGCCATACTCACTCATAACAAACTCTCTGCGTTTAAACTTACGCTGTCCGAAAACGTGCCAACTCCTCGCCTGTCTTCGCATCGTGGGCGTGGACTGTACACACCAAACATGAATCAAAAGCACGCGCGACGTGTCCAACTTCCACAGGGTCGGTCGGATCTTTAATAGGTGTCCCTACTAAAGCTTCTTCAATTGGGCCGCGTTTACCTTCACCGTCACGGGGGCCGATGTTCCAAGTACCAGGGGCAATTACTTGGTAGTTCTTGATTTTACCGCCCTCTATTTCTACCCAGTGGCACAAAGCACCCCGCGCTGCTTCGGTTCCACCCCAGCCTTTACCGTCTTTTTCTGTGGGTTTGATATACCAAGGGTCGTTTAATACAAATTCACGCAAGCAGTGTTCGGCTTGGCGATATAGTTTAACTTGTTCGTGAAGCCTCGCTAACTGACGGACGTGAATGTTAGCACCACCCATTTTCTTGAATACATCTAAGATAAAACCGTCATGATGTTGCCAAGATTCGCCGTGATTACCACCTGCTACTAACTGACGCGCTAAGGGGCCTGCTTCTAAGCGTCCGAAGTCTTTATGTAAGACTGCACTTGCCCAAGAATAGGCGTTGTCGAAGTCTTTTGTATTATTGGCAGTAGGTTTTGTAGTGCGATCGCCTGGATAAATATCTGCTGTCCCTTCATCGTACCAAGAATGGGTTAAATTCTCACGGGCGAAGGATTGATCCATCAAGGTGTGCGTGTCGGTGAAGCTATCATACACGCCACTCTTCATAATCATCGCCGCATTGCGCCCTTCAATGGTGGGCTTTTGGTATTTATCCTCGTGGGCTAAATATCCCCAAGTGACGTATTTACCAACACCTGCGCCATATCTATCTAAACCAATATCTAAACCCATGCGCCAATAAAAGCCTAAGTCTGACTCACGATGTTTGATGTCTTCATCTAACCAATTCATGAAGTCATCGTAAGTTTGAATTTCTTCGTAGCGTTCTAAAGAACAGCCTAACCATACTGGTTCTAACCAGTTGGTACGGAAATATTCTAAAATTGCCCAGGCGCGGGTAATATCGGTGAGGGTAGGGGCGCACATCACACCACCGGGAACCATGTAACTAGAGTGAGGCCACTGTCCACCCAAGAGGGCGTAAATCTCCACAGGTTTAGCGGAAATAGTTACACCGAGTTCGTAAGATTTTCCGGTGAACGCAGAAAAGCGGCGGACTGCTTCATCATAGAAGCGACTACTACGGTAGTTTTTATTTGTTAGGTCAATAGCGAACAATCCATAAAAGTAGCGGGGGATACTTTGGATAGTTTCGACAATTTGACCGAGATTTCTGGCTAAGATGGCGTTGCGTGGCACTTCTGTACCCCAGGCTGTATCCAACGCCCAAGATGCAGAGGTGAGGTGAGAACCACCGCAAATACCACAAATCCGGGGTGTGACAATTAATCCGGCTTGAGGGTCTTTGCCACGGAGGATGATTTCAAATCCGCGAAAAAGTTCGGCGTGAGTCCAAGCGTTGACTACATAGCCATCAGCGATTTCCACGCGAACATCTAAATCGCCCTCGACTCTACCGACGGGTGAGATATCTAATGTTTGTTTTCCCATTCTCCTCTCCTGTTTTCATTGATATGTAGTCAGTGATGCGGTAGTAACAGTTGAGGCAGTTGCGGTAGATATTAATTCAGATGTCGTTGATGCTTAAAGTTGTAAATGCTTGTATCCAAGTACACCCACTACATCGCCTGGATGGTTTGAAAAGATTGGTTCTGTACTCCATTTTTGAGATAGTTGGATAATTTCTGGCATTCGTGGAAATAGTTCTGCATCTGTCCAGTTGATGAAACTCTCTGCTTCTGTAACTTCTCCAAAATTACGAAATTGACTAGTATGAAAGTCATTCATTGTTTCACTGGCTTTTGTAAATGATCTGATCAGAACGCCATTTCGTGCGAGTATCCAATGGGCATAGTCGACGATATCTTCGTGATGGATCCAGTAATCGAAATATTCACAAACGCCAAAAGACTGGGCTTCACCAAACTTTTGGCTTAATTCAGTTACTATTTGCTCCATCACATTCAGATATTTTTTAGACACTCTCCCTGGTCTCCAGTCATGAATGATAATTATCCAATCATGTTGAGCAGAAAACACGAAAGTATTAGTTTTATCCTCGAAATGACCAACTCCTCTTTGACGAATAACTTTATCCTTGAACTTACCAACCCTTCCTTGATGAATATTCTCTAACTCTAAAGCATTAACAACAGCATTAACATTTGAGCTTTTGATTGTTATCCAGTCAAGACCCGCCGTAAGATGGCATAAATCTTCAATATGATTCATGTTTTTATCTCCTTCGTGGCTTCACTACATTTGCAACTAATACGTAGTTTGTCCACAAAATATCATACCCTCACTGAATCTTGCACTGAAATCAACAGTCTCAAAATACCGCCTCAACTCATCAACCAAAGCACTGTAATTAATTACTAAACTGTGAAAAAATCCTCCTCTGCCCAAGGTGGGGCTGCATCTTTAGCGACCATTGTGAGGAGGGCGTAGTCTTTTTTGTTGACTCCTGGTGGTAATTCTTTGGGAACTCCCATGACGGTTTGGGTTTTAAATACGGTTCCGGGTTTGAGGTCAAAGAAGGGAAATTCTGGTTCTGTACAACCTAAACACGGCATTCCGGCGCGGGTTTTGGAGGAGACGCGGTTCCACAAGATGCGGTTGCAGGATGAATGAGTCATGGGGCCGCGACAGCCTAAGTCGTAGAACAGACAGCCTTTGCGTTGACCAAATTCGGCGGTTGAGGCTTTGTAGGCAAAGTGAACGTTGCGTGTACAGCCTGTTTGGGTGTAGGTGTTGAAGAAGGTTTGCGGACGATTTAGTTCATCCAAAGCAATATCGCCGATGCGTCCGGTAGCGATCGCCACTAATATCTGCGTTATCCAATCAGGGTGTGCAGGACATCCGGGAATATTGATTACAGGTAAACCAGATTTGGCGCGGAAGTCTTGACCTAAAAAGCCACCTTCTTGCCGTTTGAGAAATTGTAAGCCTTGGGATTCGCTAGGGTTGGGAGACATTGCGGGAATTCCGCCCCATGTAGCACAATCCCCGACAGCAACTATGAAGCTGGCAGCTTGGGCTAGGTCGATTAGCCAATCTTTCATCGGGCGATCGGCGAAGCGATTCCATTCACCTGTGCCGTTGGGGGCATTTACTACACTGCCTTCAAATACCAAAATATCTAAAGGGATTTTGCCGGAAATGCAGTCCCATAATAGGGTTTGTAAGTTGTTGCCTAGTTCCAATCCTAAGGAAGGATGCCAAAGCACTTTAATGCCAAAGTCAGCAATGAGGTCACAGACTGTCGGTTCTTCGGCATTCAGAAACGACATGGTGTTGCCTGAACAGGCACCACCTTGCAGCCAGAGTACGTTAGTCATTGGCTATGTGTTGGTTTATTTTTTCTCAGATATGGTGCAGGCGATGTCTGGCGACAAGCCGCTTTGCGTCTACGGCGCTTGTAGAGTCTCACCTGTTTTTTGATGTTTATCTTTTACAATAATGTATTTTTATATTATTTTTATTTTCTTAAATAAAAAATAATTATTTGTGGATATTCGGAAGATATCATGCAGATAAGCGGAGGTATGTAGAGTTAATTAAAATAGGTATTTTTATCTGTTAAATATATATTTTGTTTGCTAATGATACAAAAAATAATTATTATGAACTTTGTGTTGTAATTTGATAATAATATTGTTAATTACCCTCTAGAATTTTGGAAATAGAGTGTTTTATAGTAAGGAAACTGGGGAATAAAGTCTGAAGTCTGTAGACGCTTTTAGCGGCTTGCCGCAGGCTAGTCTGAAGTATAAAATTTGTACTTTGATGTGTCACTGCAAACCACAGCATTAATAAGTTACCCATAATTAGTTGCTGTCTAACTAAATATATGGATGTATTTATTTCACACTTCATACTTCACACTTTAATAGCCTTTGGTAGTGAGGAAATTTTTGTGTATTTCGAGGGCATGAATCGAGTAATTTTTTTAATAGCTAGAGTAGGGTAATTATGACACCTAGCATTACAGATTCGGCGGTGAAAGCAGCTGTGGCGGCGATCGCTTCGGAGTCAGCAACGACAGCAGAAAAAATCCAGATGCTAATCGAAATGGCACAAGGTTTTCAAAAGAAGCCAAAAACTGCCCAAGATTTGCGGAATGCTGTTGGGCTATATTATCGGGCTTATGAAATGTCTGGTGAGGAGTATCCTTTGCTGAAGGCGAAAGCCCAGGTGGGGATGGCTGGGACTTTACAGATAATTCCGCACGCGGATACGGAATTGCTGCTGCAAGCTAAGGCTGGTTATGAAGAGGCATTACCAATCTTACAAGAGTTAGCCACGCCGGAAGAGGTGGCGGAGGCGCAGATGAATTTTGGCTTGGTGTTGCAATCTCTAGCGCCGTATAACTTAGCCAGAATTAGTGATAGTATCCAGGCTTATCATGAAGCTTTGCGGGTGTTTACCTGGGAAGATTACCCGCAAGATTACGCGATTTTATACAACAATATTGCGATCGCCTACTTGTCGATGCCGATGGCTTCAGAACGGGAATATTTACGTCAGGGGTTAGCAGTGCAATCATTTGAAGTTGCCTTAAAGCATATTAATTTGATTGACCATCCCAGAGAATATGCCATGCTGCAAAATAATTTAGGTAATGCTTTGCAGTATTTAGTTAGTTCTCATCCTGTCGATAATAATTTAAAGGCGATCGCCGCATACAACGAGGCGTTAAAGGTGCGTAATTCTAGGGATACACCTCTAGAATATGCTAACACAATTTCTAACAAAGCTAATGCTTTATTCAACTTACCTGATTATCCGGAAAAACCAGAATTAGGTAATTCTAAAAATCTTTTACAAGCCCGTAGTTACTATCAAGAAGCTTGGTCAATTTTTAACGAGCATCAACAGTTGGAACAAGCTGAATTAGTGGTGCAGGCATTAAAAGATGTGGAAGTGGAAATTAGGGCTATTAGCTAGGCTTACCAGATTTATTAACGAACCGCAAAGGACACAAAGAGCGCGTTCGCGCAGCGTCTCGCAGAGAAGGAAGAAAAATGAGTGAATTATTGAGCAATTTTAGTGTGAGTGATTTTCTCACGAGTATGGTATCTAGTGACCTGAATATAGTTACTGCATTAGTGTGGTTAATCATAGCAACAATCATCTCGATGATTGGCGGTGCAATTGGTGGAATGATATTAGCTGGTAAAGATATTGGTTATTCTTTCTCGGCTATGTTGGGAGCAATGTTTGCCCCGGCTGGTGCTATTCCAGCTATTCTTTTAGGATTTGCTTTATTAACTTTGTTGAAAACTTTCTAGGAGAGAAAATGTTTGAATTAGGTTGGTATTCTGCCAAGTTATTCTTCAAAGGCAAGCTAATCCGCGAACCTCTGCATTTTGTGCAACAAACATCAATTGGAATTGGCGTTGGTTTGCTATCACTAATAGCACTTGCTCAAGCAGATATTCCCTTGTGTATTCCCATAACTGTGTCTAGCTTAATTACGGGTATTTTAATGCCTTTTCTACTTAAAGATTTCAAAATGAAATAATTAAGTAGCTAACAGCCACAATAATTTCACACTTCATACTTTTGTTAATGACCAACCTCGAAGAATTCGTTGAAGAAATTAACCGCTTTGAGGCAATTATATCTGAGTGGGATGAAAGTCAAAGGTGTGTAGCTGTCGGTCTGAAACGAGCGATTGAAGCTTTGCATAAAGAAGCACTGACACGATTGATTAAAAGCCTCAAACAAGAATCTATTTCAGCTTTACGTCATGCTGCGGATGATGAAGTTGTGTATGCAGTTTTGCTGTATCACGACTTAGTTAAACAACCACTCCCACCAATATTACAACGCATTCAAGCCGCCCTTGATGAAGTGCGTCCGGGGTTAAAAAGTCACAATGGAGATATAGAATTAGTCGCCTTTAAACCACCAGATACTGTAGAAGTCAGGTTAATCGGAACTTGCAGCAGTTGTCCAGCTTCTCATTTGACTTTATCTCAGGGAGTAGAAAAAGCAATTAAGAATTACTGTCCAGAAATTACTAACGTGGTTGCGGTTAGCGATCGCTCTACGGTAGATAATACTAATACTGGTTTAACTAGTCCCTTTGCTCCCAGCATTACAACTGCTTGGGTACGGGTAGCAACTGTGGAACAAATTCCAGACTTGGGGATATTTGCTACGAAAGTTGCGGGACATACACTAATTTTATATCGGCAAGGCGATCGCATTACCTGTTACCGCAACGCTTGTTCTCATCTCACATTACCCTTGGACACTGGTACAGTGGAAAATGGCATTATCACCTGTCCAGCACATGGGTTTCAATATCAGCTAGAGACTGGGGAATGTTTGACGGCTGATGTCCCTTTACAGTCATATCCAGTTCAGATGAAGGGTGAGAAGGTGTTTGTGAAATTGTCCCGATGATAAAGGGAATGAGTTCGATGGATGTTAAAAACCCCTCTCCAAACCTCTCCCCGAAACGGGGAGAGGCTTTGAAACCTTTATTTTTTCTGGGAAAACGCGTATTACTTCTGCCCCTTTCCGCGTCAGAGCGAAAAGTTGAGCCAGTGCGTTGGACGGGTTCCCCGGCATAAAGCAACTGGCGTTGCGCGTCCGGGTTTCCCGGCGCAAAACTTTTCAAGACAGAGGGGTTGGGGAGAGGTTTATCGAACTCACCTTAAAAGATTCTAGCGATCGCTCTACTAACTGGCACAAGTTGAGCCAAGATATACTTTACCCAAACCACGATTTAAGTATATACCTACACGGCTGCTGCTTATGTCATCATCTCCAGAGCGCCCGTTAAAAATTAACATTACGCTACCATCCTCCCATCCGCAGCTATTGGAGGGATTGGATTTATGGCTGCGCTTAGGTTTGATTTCTGATGCCCAAGTTAAGCAGCTGTGTCGAGATTATCTCTCCTGTACAGTGGTGTTACAGCCGCAAGTCGAACCTAAACCATTGGTAGCAGGTGTAACTGCAAGACAAGAAAAACCATTAATCGCCTATTCGCCACAACAGCCAGTCAAGGCGACTCAACCCAATTTTGTCACTCAGATGTTGCAATCTCTGGGGGAAGAATTGAGTGTTCGCTGGCTGCTATTTTTAGGTGTATTTTTAGTCGTACTATCTTCTGGCGTATTAGCTGCGAGTCAGTGGGAAAGGTTTCCGGCTGCGGGACAGTATGGGGTGTTATTTGCCTATACTTTAACTTTTTGGGGTTTAAGCTTTTGGACTGGTAGACAAGAGAATCTGAGATTAACAACTCAGACATTGTTGATTGTCACCTTATTTCTCGTGCCTGTAAATTTTTGGGCAATGGATAGCTTCGGGTTGTGGCACAATCCTCTTAATTGGTTGACAGTTGCGATCGCTGCGCCTACCCTAACCTTCATTACAGTTTTACTCTGCAAAAATCGTACAGTTTTTCCCAACTCCCCCATCAGCAAGTTACCACTCATCAATATTCTGGCGCTGAGTTATTTACATTGGGGTTGGAAAATCAACGTTTTTCCTTTAATTGCTGTATATACAGCGATGATTGGCACAACTCTACTGACTGTCTATCACATTCGTCGCCAACAACGCATCAACACCGAAAATCAACTGGGTTTATTTGCTACTGTTATTGTTTATGCGTTGATAGTACTGCTGTCACGAGCAGTTTTTGTTGCTGGGGTAAATGTTACGCAACTGGGTTTAGCCATTGGTGTCTGCGGTTGGTTAATTACTTGGTTGGTGCAGGAGGCAGGAGGCAGGAGGCAGGGGGCAGAGGTATCTAATACTCAGCACCCAGCACTCAATACTTTTTGGGAACTCTTGGGTGGTATTTTACTATTCTTTGGTTGGGCTGTCGCCGTAGCAGATTATCCAGGGCAAGCTTTGGCTGTGAGTGGTTTGGCTTTGTGGTATGTCAGTCAGCGTTTGCAAAGATATAGTCTTCAGGTTGATTTAGCGGCGCTTTTCTTGATCGGCTTACAGTCAATTTGGCTGGGTTGGCGATTAGTACCACCAGGAACGCGACAATGGACGATCGCAATTGCCACAAATCTCACGCAAGCGCAAAATGAACCTTGGGCGTTGCTGAGTGTGGCATTATTTCCTTATTTAATCTTTATGGTATGGTTGAGCGATCGCTTGCGTCACGCCGAGAAACGAGATTTGGCGAATTTTGGCGAAGCACTCGCACTATTATTTGGCACTAGTTTAACGACCATCGCCACAATTAATCCTACTTTGCGATCGCTAAATCTAGTTTTTTCTACCATTACCTTAATTGTTGTTACCAAACGCCGTTCGCCATCTTCCACGCCTTTAATCTACCTAACTCACTTCATCGGGTTACTGGCACTTTTCTCGGTAATAGACTGGTTTTTCCCCACTCTCCCCCATTATCTCTGGGCAACTGTTATATCCATTGTGATGGTAGCAGAATGGGGATTTAGTCTCGGCAATGGTGGCTGGCAAAGTAGTGCATGGCATTTCGGGTTAGTATTATCCATCGTCAGTTTTAGTTTATTTTTTGATGCCACTGTTAATAAACAATATTGGGGCGTAATTTGGTTAATTACACCCTTATCTTTGACTTTTTTAGCGAGTCGCACCACAGGCAAACCCCGCACCATCAGGGCTTTATTGAGTGGGTTGGCTGTGTTTGCAGTGCAGTTTTTAACTATACTTCTACCAGAAACTAGATTTATTGGTTTGGCGGTGGGTACGGGTGTAATGTATCTCAATACCCGCTATTTAAGAAATGAAGGATCTGCCGCCTTTACCATCGGTTTAGGACTGAGTTTTGTCGCAGCGCTGTTGTGGGAAGGGATACCAGGCTTACCTCGTCTCGCTGTTGCAGGTTGGTTAGTCGTTGGTGAGATCGCCACTTTGAGTTTATGGTTAATGCGGAAAGTATTGCAACAACGCAACCATGAATTAGCCGCTATCTATGCAGAAGCTAGTGATAAATGGGCGATCGCTTTATGTTGTACTGTACTATCAACCCTGACACTACACTCAGTCTTAGTTTATCAAGCAACCGTCACCCCAGGAGTTTGGTATTTAGTTGCCAGTGCAATTACTTTAGTCGCCATTGCTTATCGTAGTTGGCGAGAACCAACAAATTGGGCATTTTACGCTATTGGTTGGTGTGTGGAATTATTCATCGCCGAAGTATTAGCCTTTGGGGAACGTTCGACAATTAGAGTGGCGATCGCTAATATCGTTTTAGGTTTATTCACCCAACTGTTTGGCGAATGGTGGCGACGAAAATATCACCCAGAAAAACTTCCCAGCAGTTTACATATTTTGCCCTTAGTCTATGGCGCATTTAGTGTTTTACTGCGTTTAACTACTTTTACTGAGTGGACAGGTTTATTTACCTTGGGTGTCGCATTAATTGTCATAGGTGTAGGTAGACGACACCCAGATTTCAAACCTCTGCTGTACTTCGGCATTATTGGCGTATCAATTTCTGCTTATGAACTATTGTTCTATCAAATGTCCCAAGCTAGAGGGGGTGCATTAGGTGATGGCTTAATTGCCATGTCAACATTAGGTACAAGCATCATGCTTGTTTACAGCCGACTATCACCTTGGTTGAGCCAATACTTACGCCTCAGCCGCCAAGAAATCCAAGGTATCGCCCATCTCCACTGGGCTTGGAGTAGTGTATTATTAACCCTTGCCATTCCCCAGCCAATTCACAGTAACCGCCTTGTAGGCTTGGGTACAGGAGCATTATTAATTATGTATGCCATCTTCCAAGGACGAGGTACGACCAATTCGCCGCGTGTTTTCGGCAGAATTACTACAGAAGAGATGTGGGTTTACCTCGGCTTATTACAAGTATTGGGTATGCGGGTTTATTGGCGAGAAACCGCCGTAGGACAGTGGATAGCTGGGCCGTTAGTACCTTGGAATGGGGCGATCGCTTGTTTAATAGCCTACTTTTTATACAGCTTACCCTGGGAAAATTGGGGTTGGTCAAAAAGACCTTGGCAACTTGCTGCATACATTCTGCCACTAATCATTTTATGGGAAACCAGACTAGCAATTTACCCAATTACCCTATTAATAGTAGCTGCTTTTTACATCATCTTAGCCAAGGTGAGTGAGAATATCCGGGTGACATATATTAGCGTCGCCTTAATTGATTGGGCATTATTTAAATGGTTATACCAATTAAATCTCACTGATGCTTTGTGGTATTTCACCGCCAGTGGATTATCACTGTTGTACATTGCCCAAATTGATCCACAGCTAAAACTACCTGAATATAAATCATCTCGTCACATTTTACGGCTTATAGGTATGAGTTTCATTTGTGGATGGGCGCTGTTATTTCATCAAAATAGAGTTTTTATTCCCGGAAGTTTCAGCCTCATTGCTATTTTTGCCGGATTAGCTTTGCGAATTCGCGCTTTTCTCTATGTTGGGACAGCTACTTTTTTAATTACTAGCATTTATCAATTAGTAATTTTTAGCTTAAATTACCCGTTTTTAAAATGGGTAATTGGGCTACTACTGGGTATTTTACTAATTTATATCGCTGCCAACTTTGAAACTCACCGCACCCAAATTAATAGCTTACTTCGCAACACCAGCAATGAATTTCAAGAATGGGAGTAATTAGTTTTCTGCCATACTATAAGTGCAAGATGTGTGGGTATTTCTGGGGTTACTCAAAATTTGCGATCGCACAAACAATTATCCATGATGCGAATCACTCTGATCCCTGTGAACGAGTATTAGAACTTCATTAATAAGTCTTTGATATTCGTGAATGAGTCTTGGAACTCCATTAATGAGCTTTTGATATTTGTGAATGAGTCTTGAAACTCCATTAATGAGCCTTTGATATTCGTGAATGAGTCTTGGAACTTCATTAATGAGCCTTTGATACTCGTGAATGAGTCTTGAAACTCCATTAATGAGTCTTTGATACTCGTGAATGAGTCTTAGAGGGTGTTTGAAAAGTGGTTGGTTGTGATTATTAGCACTTCTTGATCCCCCCTAACCCCCCTTTTTAAGGGGGGAAATGCTTCAAAGTCCACGCCACTTGCTTCAAGTCGGGAAACCCGCCCAACGCAGTGGCTCCCCTTTTTAAGGGGGATTTAGGGGGATCTAAAATGTTTGGCTACCAACAATAGGACTTTTAAAACATCCTTTTAAAGACTCACTCAGCACTTTGCCATATCCCGGATTTAGGAAATAGAATTTTAATCTCAGGCTAATTTTGGCAATCTGTGGTGGTATTAAAATAAACTTTAACCCTGGCCACGACTCACCGCGATGCACTTCAAACTCTGCAAATATGCCCTTATCGCCTTGCTGACTGCAACCCTCAGCATCAACTTAGATTTACCCAAACTCAACTTTCTCCTCAACTCCAACTTAGTCGCTTCAGCACAAACCCCAGACCCACGCAAAGCCCAAGCAGATGAACTGTTACAGCAAGGTCGCCAGCAATTTCAAATCAGTCAAATTGAAGCAGCATTAAAATCTTGGAAACAAGCACTAGTTATTTACCGAGAGATAAAAGACCTTAAGGGTGAGGGTAAAGCTCTGGGGAATCTCGGTGTTGCTTACCAGACTTTGGGAGACTACCCCAAAGCCATTGAATACCAACAGCAACACTTAGTGATCGCCCGTGAAATTAAAGACCGTAAAGGTGAGGGTGCAGCACTGGGGAATCTCGGTAATGTTTACTATTCTTTAGGAGAATACGCCAAAGCCATTGACTACCAGCAGCAGAGTTTAGCGATCATCCGTGAAATTAAAGACCGTTTGGGTGAAGAACAATTACTGGGGAATCTCGGTCTTGCTTACTGGGCTTTGGGAGAATACGCCAAAGCCATTGACTACCAGCAGCAGAGTTTAGAGATCGCCCGTGAAATCAAAGACCGTTTGGGTGAGGGACAATCACTGGGGAATCTCGGTCTTGCTTACGATTCTTTAGGAGATTACCCCAAAGCCATTGACTACCAGCGGCAGAGTTTAAAGATCAAAAAAGAAATCCAAGACCGTTTGGGTGAGAGTCATGCACTGGGGAATCTAGGCAATGCTTACCAGTCTTTGGGAGATTACCCCAAAGCCATTGAATACCAGCAGCAGAGATTAGAGATCGCTCGTGAAATCAAAGATCGTGAAGGCGAGGGTGCAGCACTGGGGAATCTTGGCAATGCTTACTATTCACGAGGAAACTACGCCACAGCCATATACTACCAGCAGCAGAGTTTAAAGATCGCCCGTAAAATCCAAGACCGTTTGGGTGAGGGTAATGCACTAGGAAATCTCGGTCTTGCTTACCAGTCTTTAGGAGACTACCCAAAAGCAATTGAATCCCAACAGCAACACTTAGCGATCGCCCGTGAAATCAAAGACCGTCTTGGTGAGGGTCTAGGTTTAAACAATCTAGGACTTACTCTCTACAAATCTGGTAATCTCGCCGCCGCAGAGAAAACGCTGTATAGGGGAATTCAGGTTTATGAATCTCTGCGAGATAAAAGATTAGCTGATCCAAATAAAGTCTCAATTTTTGAAACGCAAAGAGATATCTACAATACTTTACAACAAGTTCTCATAGCTCAAAATAAAAGCGATGCAGCTTTAGAAATATCAGAACGCGGTCGTGCTAGGGCTTTTGTGGAGTTACTATCATCTCGCTTGAATAAAGACAACAGCCAGATGAAATCGCTCTCCGCACCAACAATAGCCGAGATGAAACAAATTGCCAAACAGCAGAACTCTACCTTGGTGCAGTACTCAATTATTGACGATGAATTTAAAGTAGAAGGTAAACTAAAAAGCCAAGAATCAGAACTTTATACTTGGGTAATCAAACCTAACGGTGAAGTAAAATTTCATCGCCAAGACCTTAAACCATTGTGGCAAAAACAAAACACCAGTTTGGCAAATTTAGTTAAAAGTATTCTTGGCACTAACACTCGTCTTTGGAAAAAACCCCTACAGCAACTCCATGAAATTCTCATTCAACCAATCGCTCAAGAATTACCCAAAGACCCTAACGCCCATGTTATTTTCATCCCTCAAGCATCATTATTTTTTGTGCCGTTCCCGTCCTTAAAAGATGCAGACAATAAATACCTCATTGAAAAACACACTATCCTCACCGCACCGTCAATTCAAGTATTAGATTTAACTCATAAACAACGCATCCAAACACGAAACACATCAAATCAAAATGCCTTAGTTGTTGGTAATCCCATCATGCCCCGTGTCGCTTACAAACCTGGGGACAAACCAGAACAATTAGAAGATTTACCTCATGCAGAAATCGAAGCAAAAGAAATTGCGCGGCTATTAAATACCAAAGCCATCATCGGTAAAGATGCAACCAAAAACCAAATTTTAAAACTGCTGCCAAAAGCCCGAATCATCCATTTAGCAACTCACGGATGGGCTGATGATACTCGCGGTTTAGGAAGTTGGATTGCATTAGCACCAAACCCAAAAAATCAACAAGAAACAGGTAATGGCTTACTCACTGCTGAAGAAATATTAGATTTAAAACTGCAAGCCGAATTATTTGTGATCAGTGCTTGCCAAACTGGACGGGGACGCATCACGGGTGATGGTGTGATTGGTTTATCGCGTTCGATAATTTCTGCTGGTGTTTCCAGTGTGTTAGTTTCCC
Source organism: Nostoc sp. HK-01 (assembly GCA_003990705.1). Lineage (GTDB taxonomy): Bacteria > Cyanobacteriota > Cyanobacteriia > Cyanobacteriales > Nostocaceae > Nostoc_B. Next base: position 3,025,356 of record AP018318.1, on the reverse strand, counting down.
TGTGGGTAATTCCCGATGAAGATTCCCAGTTACTTATGAGGGAGTTTTATCAACATCTGCAAAAAAATCCAGATAAAGCCCAAGCATTACGCCAAGCTATGCTAACTAGAATTAAAGAAAATTCTCTACCAGTCAACTGGGCAGCTTTTACACTAATTGGCGAAGCGTAATCCAATAAAATCCTGAAAATGTTGGGTTTCGCAAAGCCTCAACCCAACCTACGCCTGACCTAAGAATAATGCTTCTAAGATACAGCGATCGCATATCAACAAAAAAGCGATCGCTGGAGTTTTCAGAGATTTGTGACTTTCACTCCTAAAATGCGATCGCATTACATCCAAATCTTGCTCATTTAATATAATCCCTTCACCCACTGCCATTCTTGTGTCAATCCCTCCCTCAGAGAAACTTGCGGCTGATATCCCAAAATTTTCTGGGCTTGGGATATATCGGCCGCAGTGTGGCGTGCATCTCCCATTGCTTTTTCAATGTAGTTTTTCTTAATAGGCTGACCAACAATTTCTGCCATTGTGTCCAAAACTTCTGTTAACACAACTCGGCTACCACCACCAATGTTTAAAATTTTACCTACTGCTGATGCTTCACTCGCCGCAGCCAAATTTGCCGCAACAACATCACTCACAAATGTAAAGTCCCGCGTTTGCTGTCCATCCCCATAAATCGGAATTGCTTCATCCTGCAAAATAGCTTTGAAAAATTTATGAAATGCCATATCTGGGCGCTGTCTCGGCCCGTAAACTGTAAAATAGCGTAATGCCACAATCGGCACATTAAAGTTTTTCTGATACAGTCCACACAACCGTTCTGCGGCTAACTTAGTAATGCCATAGGGTGAAACAGGATGAGGGCAAATACTTTCATGAGTGGGTAAAGTTTCTGCATCACCATAAACGCTAGATGTCGAAGCAAATACTAACCTTTTAAGTTTTTTCGCATCCTTGGCTGCTTCTAACAAAACTTGTGTAGAGTTGATATTGCGTTCAGTATAAGCACGGAAACCTTCACCCCAACTAGCCCTAACTCCTGCTTGTGCTGCCTGATGGTAAATAATTTCTACATCTTTGAGTAAGGTTTGCCAATCTAAAAACTGAATATTTCCTTCAATTAATTTAAAGTTAGACCAGCAACTTAAGTAAGCAATGTTCTTACGTTTTAATATTGGATCGTAGTAATCATTAAATTCATCGATACCGATTACTTCTTCTCCTTGTTGTAACAGCACTTCTGTAATGTGAGAACCAATAAAGCCTGCTGCTCCTGTAACAATAATTTTAGTCATGTTCTCTATTTACCTGTTTTTTGATATTTCCCTGACTGCAATATTCACAGGTTAATACTTATCTTGTAGAAACGTCACCATTTAGCAGTAATGTTTAAATTAATCATGAAAATATAGCAAAATTACTTACGTATACTGATGGGTATTTCCTAAGATTAATTTAACTTCAAACATAATAATTACAGTAGAATTCCGAAGTCGGAATCATCATAGTCTCTCTACCTAGTACAACAAGGCAAAAGTAAAAAGTAAAAAGTCAAAAGGAAAAAGAAAGAATAGTGATACCACGAGCCTCTTAGCAATTCCAGATGGTCACTGAGCGAGGTCGAAGTGTGGTCTGTTTATTTACGTCAACCTGTACTAGTTTTATTACTTAAATAATGTACTTTTATTAACGAGAAATATGCTGTCAGTAAGTTTATTTATACCTTTGCCTGCTCAAGGACTTGCATCAGTACCTAAATTAGTGAAAAATTGATCCGCGAGTAGTTCTAGTACATAGCTGTCATTGGCAATAGCGCAAAGGTTGGGAAGATGAAGTCTTTTGACTTTTGACTTTTGACTTTTGACTTCCTAGAGTATTCTCATGTCACAAGGGACGCAAGAGGAAATCAGTGAAAGTTTTAGTTGTCGGTAACGGAGGGCGTGAACACGCTCTAGCATGGAAGTTATTGCAATCGGAGCAAGTTGAACAAGTGGTCTGTGTACCGGGGAATGGTGGTACAGCCAATATGGCAAGGTGTGAGAATTTGCCCTTGGCAGTCGATGATTTTGCCGATATCAGCCAATACGCCCTAGCAAATGACATTTCTTTGGTAGTAGTCGGGCCAGAAGTCCCACTGGCGAAGGGAATTACTGACTACTTACAAGCGCAAGGACTGATGGTATTTGGCCCTGTCAGAGCGGGAGCGCAAATTGAGGCCAGCAAGGCTTGGGCAAAGGCTCTGATGCAGGAAGCTGGTATTCCGACAGCTAAGGCTGCGGTATTTACTGAGGCGGCGGCAGCTAAATCATATATTAAAGCTCAAGGTGTGCCGATAGTGGTGAAAGCTGATGGCTTGGCAGCAGGGAAGGGCGTAACAGTTGCTACCACAATAGAACAAGCAGAGACCGCCATTGATGCCATTTTTCAAGGGCAGTTTGGCAGTGCGGGCGAGTTTGTCGTAATTGAAGAGTGTTTAATTGGCCAAGAGGTATCAGTTTTAGCCTTGACTGATGGGTTAACAATTCGCCCCTTGTTGCCGGCGCAAGACCATAAACGAGTCGGTGAGGGTGATACGGGCGATAATACTGGGGGGATGGGAGCATACTCCCCAGCGCCCATTGCCACACCCGAATTAATGGCACGGGTGCAAACAGAAGTTTTAGAGAAAGCGATCGCCACTCTCCGCACCAAAGGCATAGACTATCGTGGTGTGCTTTACGCTGGGTTGATGATTACACCGGAAGGTGACTTTCAGGTGTTGGAATTTAACTGTCGTTTCGGTGATCCCGAAACCCAGGTGATTTTGCCGTTGTTAGCCACACCCTTATTAGATTTAATCCTGGCTTGTGTACAGCAGCGTTTAGGAGAAATGCCCCCTATTGCTTGGCATAGTGGCGCAGCGGCTACTGTAGTGGCGGCATCTGGTGGTTATCCGGGAGATTATCAAAAAGGCAAGGTAATTACTGGTATTGAAGCAGCCGCAGGAGTCACCGTATTTCATGCGGGGACAAAATTGAACGACCAACAGCAAGTTGTCACCGATGGGGGACGAGTGTTAAATGTGACTGGCACAGGGGAAAACTTTCAGCAAGCGATCGCCCAAGCATATACAGGGTTGAAATCTATTCAGTTTGAAGGAATATATTATAGGAGAGACATTGGCTATAGAGTGCTGAGTGCCGAGTGCTGAGTGCTGAGTCAATGATATTCACTCTAGCTTCTAGCCCCTACCATGTTAGACAAATTAACTGTTAATTTTTTAGTTGTTGGGGTTTATCACAAAAACTACTAACAACTTTATTGAAAATGTTAGCTCTGTTAAAAACAATCCGAGAAGCGATCGCCAATTGGTGGTCAGATTTCACCCTCCAAACTAAGCTTCTAGCTGTTGCCACGTTAGTGGTTTCTTTGGTGATGAGTGGTCTGACCTTTTGGGCTGTAAATACAATTCAGCAAGATGCCCGTCTGAATGACACCCGATTCGGCCGCGACTTGGGGCTGCTACTTGCTGCTAATGTTACCCCTCTTATTGCGGAAAATAATCTCACTGAGGTTGCTCAATTTTCCCAAAGATTTTATAGCAGTACTTCCAGTGTGAGGTATATGCTCTACGCTGACGAAAGCGGCAAAATCTTTTTTGGCATTCCCTTTTGGGAACGAGAGGTAGAAAACTCTTTGTTGACAATTGAGCGACGCATACAATTGCCAGACGATTACCCTGGTGATGACGATAAGCCAATGGTGCGGCAACATAACACCCCAGATGGCATTGTCACCGATGTATTTGTCCCCCTCATCGTTAATAAAAAATACCTGGGTGTTTTGGCGATTGGCATCAATCCCAACCAAACTGCCGTTATATCTACGAATTTCACCCGTGATGTCACCATTGCTGTGTTTATCACGATTTGGGTGATGGTAATTTTGGCTGGTGTCATTAATGCTTTAACTATTACCAAGCCAATAAAAGAACTGTTAGTTGGTGTGAAACAAATCGCCACGGGGAATTTCAAGCAGCGCATCGATTTACCCCTAGGCGGTGAACTGGGAGAGTTAATTCTCAGTTTCAATGATATGGCAGAGCGTCTAGAACGCTATGAAGAACAAAATATTGAAGAACTAACAGCAGAAAAAGCCAAACTAGAAACTTTAGTTTCCACGATTGCTGATGGTGCGGTGTTGATTGACAACAATATGCAGGTGATTTTAGTCAACCCCACAGCACGCCGAATTTTTTGCTGGGAAGGCAATGATGTAGTAGGTAGTAATGTTTTACATCAATTACCCCCAGCTATTCAGATGGAAATCACTCGTCCCCTTTACGAAATGGCGGCGGGAGAATGCGACAGCGCCGAGTTCCGCATTCATCTCAATCAACCAACCAAGCGCACCATTCGGATTTTGTTAACTACAGTACTCAATCTCCAACGGGAAAGTATTAAAGGGATTGCGATTACTGTACAAGATATTACGCGGGAAGTAGAACTCAACGAAGCTAAGAGCCAATTTATCAGCAACGTTTCCCATGAACTGCGGACACCGTTATTCAATATCAAATCTTTTATTGAAACGCTGCACGACTATGGCGAAGACTTGAGTATAGAACAGCGTCAGGATTTTCTTAAAACTGTTAACCATGAAACCGATCGCCTGACTCGTTTGGTTAACGATGTTTTAGACTTATCTAAGTTAGAATCTGGTCGGAGTTACAACTTTGATGGTGTAGATCTCGCCCAAGCTATTGAACAAACACTGCGAACTTATCAACTCAACGCCAAAGATAAAGGTATTGAACTAATTCAAGAAGTTGCTCCTAATTTACCGCTGGTTCTGGGTAATTATGATTTATTACTCCAAGTCTTAGCTAATTTAGTCGGAAATGCCTTGAAATTTACCAAAGCAGGGGGGAAAGTAGCTATTCGCACCTATCAATTAGATCCCAAACCCCATGCTCCCAATCAATCTCCGCGTGTGCGCGTGGAAGTATCTGATACTGGTATTGGTATCGGCTCAGAAGACCAACAGGCAATTTTTGACCGCTTCTTCCGCGTCGAAAATCGAGTTCATACTTTAGAAGGTACTGGTTTGGGCTTATCAATTGTCAGAAATATTGTGGAAAGGCATGGTAGTAAAGTTCACTTAGTAAGTGAAATTGGTATCGGGACAACTTTCTGGTTTGACTTAGCTTTATGTGATTAGAAAGTATTAATTAATAGCAAAAATTGCTGAACACTTCATAATCCAGGGAGTGAATGTGTGTAGTTAGGTAATACCTTTAAACCAGTTCCTTCCAATGTAAGATTAAGAGCTAGTTCAATCGCCTTTTGGCAATGTTCAGCGCTACAAGTAAAGTTAGAATCACCATGTACCACTTTGTTCCGAAATCCACGCACAGCATTAATATTTTGGTACGTCGGAAATGGAATTATGCCTGATAACTCAAGGATATTCGAGATGACACTTACCATATAATCACGTCCAGTAAGTATTTTTTTCCGTTCTGTTGAAATTCGACGAATTCCATCAGGATAATCCCGATTAGAAGAGTCAAGGTATTTATTCCATATTCTGATGATTGCTGACTCACTCACAAACCAAGCTAAAACTAGCGAAGTAGAGTAATTTCCAATTTTATATTCTGATAAGCTCTTGGCGACTTCAGCAAGGTTGTTCAGCAGACTAGTATTAGCTGTAGCAATTGAGTATTGAGCAAAAAGCAAATCGAAAACATCTTTTGAAAGAGATTGTCGAGAATACATACTTGTAATAGTGTCGTATGTAAGCAAATAACGTTCTTTTTGATATATAGAAGCTATACTTTCCATTGGAGTATTTATAAATATATATTCCCCATCTTCAAACTGTAGCCGCACCACATCTCTATTCGTTATTTCAGATAAGTTAAAATAGGAAAATTGCTTAAATTCAATTAAAACAGAATCTAACAAAAGATAAAGACAATTTAGGTAATTTAAATATTGTCCTAATAATCTACTTTCTGCTTCAAAATCACCGTTATCTCTAATTTTGTCAATTTCTTTTTCTAACTCTTTAATGTGAACCAGTATCATTCCATCTTTACAAATCCAAAGTCGGAAGTTATTAGTTTCGTATGAGAATGTAATAGCTGACATTAAATCATAAAGCTGCTTCTGGATTTCAGAGAGTTGCGTCTGATTTTCAATATTCAGCAGAGCTTTAATATCAATGGGAGGCTCACCAGCCCAGAATGGACGGGATGTATAAAATCCTGTGAAATGTTCAATCAATCTAGAAACTCCAAGTAAAGTACTATCAAAATATTTTGTATTTTGGGTGAAAGTGTAACCCAACCAATGATATAAGGAAAACAGCCAAACTTGTAACTACAAAAATATCTCAATTCAAAAATTAAAATTAAAAGCGATATTTGGCTTCCAAGTTATTCCAAAACTCAGGAGAAGTCCCCAAGGCGAGTGAGAGTTTGATAGCTATTTCAGGTGTAATTTGCTTGTTAATCCGAATAATTTCGTTGATAGTTTGAACTGGGCAACCCATAATTTCGGCTAAATCTTTCTGTGTCCAGCCACGGGCTTCTATTTCTCGACTTAAAATTTTTCCTGGTGTTGGTACTCTCGCTGGTGCTAAATTCTGGTTCATATTAAGGAAATCTGAGCTAAACTGCCTTACTATTTATCCTACAAAACTTACATATATACATATAGGTTGCACAATATCGAACCACAGAGACGCAGAGAACACTGAGAAATAAAGAGATTCAAAGGCTTTTGCGTCGTAACTCCTATCCCACAGAAAAGACGACGCGAAAACCGCAAATCCTTAAACCGCCGTCTGATTCATTCCAGCTGCGACTGGCGCTGCGACACAGTTCTGCACCGAAGTTCCAGGAACCACCTCGTAGCACCCGACGGTTACTATCACCGCCATCTTCCCAAACTCGTCCATCTGAGGGTGCGCCTTGGTAATTGTTGTGCCAAGGGTCAGCGCACCATTCCCAAACTAACCCGTGCATATCGTACAATCCAAAGGCGTTGGCGACTTGAAAATTTCCTACATCGGTGGTTTCTTTGCGATATCTGGTTTTTCCTTCCATCAAATAGGTATCGCTATCGCTGTAATTGACTAGTTCTGTAGTGATTTTTTCGCCAAAGTGAAAGGATGTGGTGGTTCCGGCGCGACAAGCATATTCCCATTCGGCTTCGCTGGGGAGGCGATATTCCCTTCCGGTTTGTTGGGAGAGTCTGATGCAAAATTCTACCGCTTCGTGCCAAGAAACGTTTTCTACTGGGCGGTTAAGTCCTTTAAATTTGGAAGGGTAGGGATTTAAGGTTTGTTTGACTTTGGGTAAGGCGGTGACTGCACGCCACTGTGCTTGAGTTATAGGATATTTACCCATAAAAAAGGGTGCGATCGCTACTCGATGTTGGGGACGTTCATCTGCATCGCCTTCAAAGGTGGGTGAACCCATTAAATAAGTACCACCGGGAATCGCTACCATTTCTAAGGTTACGCCTTTGCTCAATTCTTCCACAAAAAATTCGGCTGTGGTGCGATCGCGGCTAACTTCTCTACCGCCTGTATCTACTGTGACTACTGCAAATTCACAGGTTTCTAAGGGTGGTAAGGGTTTAATTATTTTTGGTTCTGTTGGTAATTTTAGTAATGTCGGTTGTGTTATTTGTGGTTCAATAATAACTGTTTTAGCCGATTTCAAATCATTCAAAACTTCTGTTGCTGATTGATAGCGATCGCTTGCTAAATGTTCCAGTAATTTATCTAAAATTTTTCTTAGGTCTTCGCTAATATAAATACCTTGTGCATCTAAATATTCCTGCCATAACCACTGACCGTTCATGGCATCATAAATGGGGTCTTTAATTTGTCCGTAAGCATCTTGGATGGGTAAACATTGCGTTAGCAACCTCACACAAGTGACCCCCAAAGCATATAAATCACTCGCCGGGCAAGCAAAACCCGCCATCTGCTCACTAGGAGCATAACCCATTGTATAAATTACTGTAGCTTGTCTAGCTATGCTCGTTTGGGTTACTTGTTTTGCACCACCAAAGTCAATTAATACTAATTTGCCATCGCTATCACGCCGGATAATGTTCTCTGGTTTGATATCTCGATGAACAAAGTTACAAGCATGAATAAATTCTAATACTGGTAATAAATCTGTTAATATTTTGCGAATTTTTTCTTCGTTAAAAGATTGCTCTTGAACTTCTTCTAAGAGTGTTTTACCTTGGATAAATTCTTGAACTAAATATAAACTCGAACCTTGGGCAAAGTAAGCTAATAATCTGGGAATTTGGCTATGATTTTCTCCGAGTTCATACAGTCGAAATGCCTCTTCTTTGAAGAATTCCGCGGCTTTAGTACGTTGTCCGGTTCCTTGAATTTGCGGAAAGAATTGTTTAATGACGCAAGGTGCATCTAGTCTATCTGCATCTTCGGCTGCGTAAGTTTTGCTAAATCCACCTTCGCCTAATAGTTTTAATACGCGGTAACGGTTTCTTAGCAGTTTGCCAAAACTGCTGTGTCCGCAACTTATGCAAAATCTATTGCCGTCAGCATTAAAGGGATTTGAACAATTGGGATTTTGGCAGATTTGCATAACGAGGAGGATGTAGCAACTTGTCCAAAGTTAGCCCCAATATTATCGAATTGAAAACCGATTTCTAGACAAATAAATATCAACTAAATTTCATCTGCATATATACCAGCATGAAAACATACAGATGAGCGTAATTTATTTATTTGTCCCTGTGTGTTGGGTACTGTTTAATTTTGAGAATGAATGATAGCACTAATTTCCATTCCACCAGGAATCATAAGATAGGTATCTTGCCATTGTCAAGGGTATTTGATGATGGATGTAAGTACTAATTAACGCTGAATAGATTTTGTCATAATTGAGCTATTGTGATTTATTTATAAAGTTAAATTTATATCTATTTTTTTACATCACCGACTTACTTAATAAGTCGGTGATGCAGTTATACATTAACTATTTTCTCTCTCCTAAAATCCGCATAAATTCAGCTATAAAAGCAACAATTGCTGATACTGTAATTAGCAACATACTGAGAGCATTGATATCAGGCTTCACACCTGTTCTAATCCGACTAAAAATCTCCATTGGCAAGGTGTTGTAACCGCTACCAGCGGTAAAACTAGCAATGAGAAAATCATCTAAACTGAGAACAAAAGCCAGCAGACAACCAGCTACAATTCCTGGCATTAATTGTGGTAGTAATACTTTAATAAATGCTTGTACTGGTGTAGCGCCTAAATCTAGTGCGGCTTCTTCTAAGTGGGGATCTAAGTTATTGAGTCTTGAACCCACCACTAGCCCTACGTAGGCTAAACAAAATACGATGTGCGCCGCGACAATTGTCCATAAACTCAAAGGAACAGCAAAGGCGGCGAGAAATACCAGAGTAGCAACGGCGATCGCAATATCAGGAATAATTAAGGGTAGGTAAGCTACACCCCGATACAAACTCTTACCTGGAAATTTATACCGCGCTAATCCCACCGCCATTAAGGTTCCTAACACGGCGGAAATTCCCACGGCGCAAAAGGCAACTATCAAACTATTGTTCAAAGCAGATAAAATGCGATCGTCACTGAAGAGTTTGCTATACCAATCGAGGGTAAATCCTTGCCAAGTTGCACTGTAAGGAGACTGGTTAAAACTATAAAATCCTAATACTAGTATAGGTAAATACATAAAAATAAACATAATTACTGACAAAACCGCTTGCCATGCGACATGCGGTTTTTTTTGTGTAGGCGAAATATTCATCTTGAGAATTTAGTGATTTTCTATATTTTCCTAGTGTATCTAATTTAACTCAAAAGTCAAAAAATCAGCTTATAAAGACGATGCCTTTGATACCCAAACCAAAGAGACTAAATCAATCCACTCTATTTACCTCTTGAGGATAGTCAAATTTATCTACAAAGATAGACAAATTCTTTAGCAGTTAAAGTCTAATATTTTGATGCACTTATTTAGAAAATTGCTTTTTAAACTGAGTTGATAGTGCTAGGAAAAAGTGCTGAGTTACTACTCTACTGAGTTATTTCCACTCAAAATTCATCGCTATTGAAAAACAAACACTATTAATTCAAAATTTATCTTTTAGGAGGTTTGTAATGAGAATAGCTCAAGTTGCCCCACTGTGGGAGAGAGTACCACCTCCAGCTTATGGGGGTATTGAGTTAGTTGTGGGGTTACTGACCGATGAATTAGTGCGACGCGGACATGAAGTTACTTTATTCGCATCGGGTGATTCTATTAGTTTAGCCAAGCTAGAATCAGTACATCCTCGTGCTTTACGACTCGATAAGAATATCAAGGAATATAACATTTATGAAATGTTACAGTTAGCTTCTGTATATGATCAGGCGGATGAATTTGATATTATCCACTCTCACATGGGCTGTGCGGCATTGCCTTATGCAAATCTTGTGAGTACCCCGACAGTTCATACTTTACACGGGATTTTTACCCCTGATAATCAAAAGATGTTTCAATATGCGAAACGTCAACCTTTTATCAGCATTTCTCATACCCAACGGGAAAATTCCCTAGGTTTGAATTATACAGCCACAGTTTACAACGGTATAGATGTAAGTAGTTACAAGTTTCATCCTGAACCGGAAGAACAGCCTTATTTAGCATTTTTAGGTCGAATATCTCCAGAGAAGGGAACACATTTAGCAATAGCTATTGCTAAACAATCTGGTTGGCGTTTAAAAATAGCTGGTAAGGTAGATGTTGTTGATGTAGATTACTTTGAACGAGAAATTAAACCTTTAATTGATGGCGAACAAATTGAGTATTTAGGTGAAGCAAATCATCAGCAAAAAAATGCTCTTATGGGTGGTGCAGTAGCTACTTTATTTCCCATTACTTGGCGAGAACCCTTTGGTTTGGTGATGGTGGAATCAATGGCAGCAGGTACACCAGTAATTGCGATGAAATTAGGTTCGACATCTGAGGTAATTGCCGACGGAAAAACAGGTTTTCTCTGTAATAATGTGGCGGAATGTGTGAGTGCCATTAACAAAGTCGCAGAGTTAGACAGGTATACTTGCCGTCAGTATGTCGAAAACAATTTTAGCTTTCAGCGGATGACTGATGGTTATGAAGAAGTTTATCGACAAATTTTGCAAAATAAATTTGCCAAAAATGGTTATGTTCGCAGTACTGTGACTTCAGGAATTGCCAGAAGATAAATCAATGCTTTTGTAGGGGTGCGAGATATAAAAAAATCGCATCCTCTTGTTTGAGAATGCGTTGTCAATACCTGTCTATTTTTAAATTAAATAGCTTATTATCTGGCTTGTTTAATTAAAACAACTTGACAATCTTCACCACCGTATTTCTGACAGGTTTCTACAGCATATTTTTTGGCAAGAGATTGGTTAGTACCCCAGCCTGTACCATAACTACCATCAGAACCCACAGCTAAGGCTCCCCAAGCATTTTTAAACCACAATGGTGTTGTACAATCTCCAGCCGCACTTTCACGGCGACATTTATTTAAAGATGCGTTGATTGCTGCTTGCTTTGTTTTAGCAATTCCTGTTGAATAAACTTTAGTAGAAGGAGAATAAGAAATGGCTCCAAATACATTGTTAGCCGCGCCAGCTTGAGCAGTCTGGGTAATTGCAGGTAATATAGAGATAACTGCGATCGCGGTCAATAAGCTTTTTTTAAAACCTACTTTTAACATATTTATTTCCTAATAATATTAGGTGGTGACTACAACACGTTTTGGTGTGTTGCAACTATTATTTGCTACGTTAATTAATTTCAGGATTCGCGTTTATACTCATCTTTTTATGAAGATATGCTTCATAAAAAATTCCCCACTTCTTTAAGAAGTGGGGAATCTGATCATGTGTTAGCACCAAGACGATACAAGGGTGATGCGATCGCTCTATGATCCGGTAAGTACTGTCTAGACAGCAACAAATTATGTCGCCAACAATCTCGATTAACGATAGTCAGCGCTTACAACTCAAACCTCTAGAAATCCCTTCCAAGTTACTGTTAGGGCCAGGCCCCTCCAATGCCCATCCTACAGTTCTCCAGGCAATGAATACCTCTCCTCTGGGACATCTTGACCCAGATTTCTTAGGGCTGATGGATGAAATTCAGTCGTTACTGCGTTACGTTTGGCAAACCGAAAATCCCTTAACTATCGCTGTCAGCGGTACGGGTTCTGCTGCAATGGAAGCAACTATCGCCAATGCGGTAGAACCCGGTGATGTGGTTTTAATCGGTGTGGCGGGATACTTTGGTAATCGCCTTGTTGATATGGCTGGGCGATATGGTGCAGATGTGCGTAGCATTACCAAACCTTGGGGGCAAGTTTTCTCTTTAGAGGAACTCCGCACCGCAATGGAAACCCATCGCCCAACCATTTTGGCTTTGGTTCACGCTGAAACTTCTACAGGTGCGCGTCAACCATTGGAAGGTGTGGGTGAATTGTGTCGAGAATTTGGCACGTTGTTATTAGTGGATACTGTAACTAGCCTTGGTGGCGTACCAATATTTTTAGATGAGTGGGGAGTAGATTTAGCTTATAGCTGTAGTCAAAAAGGCTTGGGTTGCCCACCTGGGGCTTCACCTTTTACCATGAGTCCCCGTGCTTGGGAGAAATTGCAGCGCCGTAGCACAAAGGTGGCAAACTGGTATTTAGATATGACTTTACTCAGTAAGTATTGGGGTAGTGAACGCGTTTATCATCATACAGCCCCAATCAACTTGTATTATGCTCTGCGAGAAGCCCTGCGGTTAGTTGCCGAGGAAGGATTAGCCAATTGCTGGCAACGTCATCAAAAGAATGTGGAATATTTCTGGGACAGGCTAGAAGACGTAGGACTGAGTTTGCACGTTGAACGGGAATATCGTTTGCCGACTCTCACTACAGTCCGCATTCCTGAAGGGGTGGATGGTAAAGCGATCGCCCGACAGCTGTTAACAGAACACGGAATTGAAGTTGGCGGTGGACTGGGAGAACTGGCTGGTAAAGTGTGGCGTGTTGGGTTGATGGGCTTTAATAGCCGTAAAGAAAATGTTGACCGACTGATAGAAGCACTGGGGGAAGTGTTGCCTAAATAGTTTGCATCTGGAGGAGGGATGAGGGACAATGATTTTTCACTATTCCTTATTCCCAACTCCTCATTCCCTATACTCATACAGATTTAATATTGGTGCGTTAATAAGGATGTAACGCACCTCAATAATAATGGTGAGCGCACCCTTAATCCTTCAAATTTGAACTTAAATAACAAATCGACACTTTAAGCTACAACTTCTTCGCGTTGACAATCAAATACAACCATAAAAGAAGCATCTGGCATCATTTGACGTAGGCGCTGCATGTAACCATCGGCATCGGAACGACTGCGAAAGCGAGCGACAATTTCTCTTTGGGCATCTGGCTGTAAACGGGCAATTGCCCAAGAATTGAGGCGTTCTTTATAGGCGATCGCCTGATTTTCGGTTTGATTAGCTTTGTATTCCGTATTTTGTGGCATGATTTAAAATATCCGTGTGTAATTTTCAGTGAAGGCGTTACTGACTTCTCTTGGCGGGGATGCACTAACGCCTTTTTTCAAGCTGCTGCCACCTTGTTATTCGATTATTTTTGGATTGTCAAGATTTCGCGGAGCGTTTTACAATAACTTATCTTGTAAATTTAACTGGCGATCGGTCTAAAACCCTTCATTAGCAACTAAAGAAGGCAAAAACAAATCCAAAATTTAAATTATTAACAAGTGTGGCATCTCCACTCAGCTTACTTACTTCTACATGCACATTTAATACCAACCGGAAAAAAATATTCAGGTCTCAATATATACTTTTTAAGTGTTGCGTATAAAAAAATACTAGTAACTAAACATTTTTTATCTAGAAAATAATATTAATTTTTATAAATTATTTTTAAATAAATTTTGCTGAGAATAAAGTCCTAAAAATTGTTTGATTTTTATTATATTATTGACCAATACTTACCAATTCGTTAAAATTTCTGCGAATTATACTTTTGGATAAAGCAAATGCCATTAGTAACATCCATAATTCAAAAAATTGCTCCGCAAATAGGTGCAATAGTTGTCGTAGATCCTGAATATGCTTTTGTCGGACATATTACATTTAAAAATGGCAATAAAGCTTGTTTTAGTCATAGTAAATTAAATATTAACGGTTTTGGTTCTGCGGAAATTGCTAAAGATAAAGCATATTCTAATTTTTTTCTCAACCACTTTGGATATAAAGTTACTGAAGGGCAAACTTTTTTTAGCAAGAAATTATGTGAAAAAATAGGAAGTGAGAGAAATATTGATGCCGGATTTGATTACGCTAAAGAATTAGGTTTTCCGGTGATTGTGAAGCCCATTAACCTGAGCCAAGGCAGATTTGTTACTAAAGTCTACAATAAAACAGAATATTATCAAGTTGCGAAAAAAATCTTACGAATTACGCCAGGGTTAATTGTCGAAAGATTTTATGTTGGCAATGATTACAGAATTGTTGTTATGGATGATGAAGTGCTGGCGGTATATCAAAGAATTCCTTTATGTGTAGTCGGTGATGGTAAGTCTACTATTTTAGAACTGACACAGCAAAAATCAAAAGATTTTACGACTAATGGTAGAAAAAACAATATAGATGTTCATGATTTCCGCATCAAGCGAAAATTAAAGCGACAAAAGCTGAAGTTAGATAGTGTCATTCCCGAAAATCATGTTGTTTATTTGTTAGATAATGCCAATTTATCGAGTGGTGGGGATGGGGTAGATCTGACTGAAAGTATCCATCCTGATTTTCAAAAGTTAGCGATAAATGTCACTAAAGATATGGGATTAAGACTGTCAGGGTTAGACATTATTACTGAAGATATAACTATGCCAATGAATAATTATGTGATTATCGAAGTTAATGGTTCTCCTGGTTTAACTCATTATGCTGCTATTGGTGAGGCTCAAGTACAAAGAGTTGAGAATTTATATTTCAAAATTCTCAAAGCGTTGGAAAATGAGCAAATAGGGATTCAGCATAATTGAATTAAACTTGATAAAAATTGATTGTTTTATATACCTGCATTCTTGGCGAAGTCGAGGATATTGCTATTAACAAATGATTGTTGGAAAAGTCTACTTGCATACTCGCTTTAGCGATTAAAGTCGCAGCTAGACAGACAAATACTTGTAAAACATCCTCTAACAAAAGAGAGAGGGTTTTTCCTAAATTCCATCTTTTGTAAGGTGCGAAGACTATTCAAAACGCACTAAGCTACTTCTGATTGAAGATGCTGTATTATAAAATATTCAGATGGATTTTAGCCAAACGCTGACTAATAAAAGTGATGCGATTGTTGAGCAATGGGTAAAAGCAGTTTATCAAGATGAAGAAATTGAAGCCACGAAGGAACTAACTTTTAAAGCTGTACGTAATAGTTTACCTCGTGTTTTAAAAGCTTTAGCAACAGTACTTTCGGAGTCGGAAAAGAGCGATTTACAAACGGTAGTTGATGCAAGTTTAGAACATGGCTTGCTGCGTGCTGAACAAGGATTTGAACCAGCAGAAATTGCACGAGAGTATCGTTTACTGCGGTTTGTAATTTTTACTTTTCTAGAAGAAGATTTATTAAAAGCATCTCCTGTGGAACTGTTACGGGCTGTGCGTCTGATTGATACGGTAATTGATGAAGCGATCGCCCGTTGCTTTAACAGCTATACTCACGGAAGGCTACAAGAGTTAGAACAACTCCAAGGTCAGTTACGTTTGACTAACCAAGAACTCACTCGCTTGGTTCGCGCTAGTCAAGATAGTCTGTCGCAGTTGGCGCATGAATTAAAAACACCGTTAACTTCAATTATTGGTTACGCAGATTTGTTTCTCCGACAGCAGCGCCAAAACCCCGAACTCGAGGATTCTACTTCTAATCTCCAAAGTATTGAGCGCGTGATGAAAAGTGGGCGGCTGATTCTGCGGTTAATTAACGATACTCTGGAAATCTCTCGTTATGATGCTGGCAGAATGATCTTACAGCCAACTGTGACTGATGTGCGTGAGTTGATCAACTCTGTTGTCGAAATAATTGAACCCCTAGCACTGAATAAAGAATTATCTTTAATTATTGATTGCGATCGCGCTCCCAATCAAGTTACTACAGATCCGCTGCGAGTTCAGCAAATTCTCACTAATTTACTGAGTAACGCCATTCGCTATACAGACTCTGGAACGGTGCGTTTGCAATGTTATCAGGAATCTGAACAAAATTGGGCTATATCTATTACTGATACTGGATTAGGCATTGCATCGGATGCTCAAACAAAAATTTTCCAGCCTTATTTTCGTGCAGTCAATCAACAACCGCAAGATTCTCACGGGACAGGTTTAGGATTAGCGATTGTGTCTCGTCTAGTTCAATTATTGCATGGTGAAATCAAGGTAGTTTCACAACTAGGAAAAGGCTCTACATTTACGGTAATTTTGCCGTTATAAAGAACAGGTTACAGGAAAGACGCGATAACTCGCGTCTCTAATATTAGTTAACTGCTACTTTCACAGATTCTAAGGTGGCAACTAACCTAACACCAAACTCTGCTTCAAACACGCCTTTTTTATAATCTAAATTCCACATTTCTAGGGAGCAATCATCATCAGGATGAGAGGGAAAAATTGATAGGTAAACTTCTTGTACATCAGGATAATACTTAAACTTAACCTGAGATATTGCGCCAATTTGTCGTCTATCTAGGGCGACTGCCAATCGTAAAATTGCACTTAATTGACAGACGATTTGTCGATGATTTTTACTCAATAAATTGCGGAAATTTTCGTGTTTTTTCTTGGGTGGAGATTTGCGATGATAACGGGCTAAGTTGGCAATGATTTCGATTTCGGTTTCGGTATAGCCTAGTAATTCGCCGTTGCGAATTAAATAGTAGGAGTGTTTGTGATGAGCAGAATGGCTGATATGATGACCGCAATTGTGTAAGATTGCTGCTGCCCATAAAAGTTGACGTTCATCATCTCCCCAGTTGTGGAGAATGCCTTGAGTCTGGTCAAATAAACTCAGAGCAAAGACAGCTACGCGATCGCTGTGTTCAATATTAATTTGGTATTTGCTTAACTGCTTCAGCACACTCCGCTGGCGGATGGAACTTTGGTAACGTAAGCGGTCTTCGATTAAACCGTGAGTCAGCATCCAATCAACAATTACGCCTTCGCGCAGCGCCCGCCCGCACAGTGTGACTGAATCTACACCCAATAAGGTCATGGCTTCTTGCAGGACGATCGCACCTGCTAAAATCACTTCTGAACGCTTTTCTGGCATACCTGGGATGGCTGTTCTTTCGACATTGGTCATTTTTGCCAAGCGATTCACCCAGCCCTGCAAGTCCTGGAGACTCAATTGATAACCATTGAGAGTAGAAGGCATCATTGCCAATTTTTCCCTAGCATCAATTAAGGCGAGAGTTTCAATTGTGCCGGATGTTCCTACTAACCGGGGAAATTCGCCAAACTGAATATTTGTTAACACATCCTCTACAGAACGTTCTAACATCCCCCGCACATAAGCTTGTAGATATTGCAACTCAGAATTGCTGATGGGGTCGGTGGTGATGAATTCTCCTGTGAGTCGCACTGCACCTACTTTGGTACTGGTGAGTGTCCGCGGTTCTTGGCTGTCTCCCAAAATAATTTCTGTAGAACCACCGCCAATATCGATAATGATGTGGGGCTGGTTGTTAAATTCCATCCCCGACAGCACTCCTAAATAGATGCGGCGTGCTTCTTCTTGACCAGAAATTAAGTCAACGCTTAAACCTAATTCGCTATCTATTCGGTGGAGAAAATCTTTGCCATTAGGGGCTTCTCTCACTGCACTGGTAGCTACAGCAATGATGGTTTCAGCATTAAAAGTTTTGGCAACTGCTTGGAAGCGTTTTAAAGTGGCGATCGCCCTATCCATGACTTCTGGTTTTAAATCGCCAGTAACTAAATCGCGATCGCCCAGTCTCACAGTTTCTTTTTCTCTGGTAAAAATGCTAAAAGCTGGTAGGGTTGGGTCAATTTTTACCACTACCATGTGCAGAGAATTGGTTCCCAAATCAATGGCAGCAATAATCCGGTGTTGCTGAACTGGTTGAGTTTTGACACTCTCCCAGCCAGCGGAAACTAAATTTAGCATCTAGTTTTCTCTCTCTATTTAGGAAGGACGATAGAAGATGGCGTGTTGAGATGGTAGACCCTGAAACGAATGAAACTCTTGCTGGGGCTGGGTGTAGGGGTTGATTTATCAGTATTATTTACTTGTTAATTCTTTCCCTTACACCCCTATTTTTTCACAATGAATATGTGTCCATCGTTGCAAATTTAGGTTGTGTTTTTACAAATAACAAATAAAGTTATTCTATAGATGTGAAGAAGTGTTAACTTATCAAAATTTAGTAATTTTGCTTGATTTGTATGTTGATTACGCCAGAACCTAAGCAAGAACCTGTGTGGCTTGTAATTATCCGGCTTTTACGCTGGCATAAACCGGAAGGGCGGTTAATTTTGATGATTCCGGGCTTGTGGGCTGTGGTTTTGGCTGCGGCTGGACAACCGCCTTTACCTTTGGTGGGAGTGATTGTGTTGGGTACTCTCGCCACAAGTGCGGCTGGGTGTGTGGTCAATGATTTGTGGGATAAAGATATTGACCCAGAAGTTGAGAGGACACGCGATCGCCCTTTAGCTTCCCGTGCTTTATCAATTAAAGTTGGCATTGCCGTAGCTATAATCGCCCTGGGATGTGCCGCCATATTGGCATTTTATCTTAATCCTCTGAGCTTTTGGCTATCAGTCGCCGCCGTCCCCGTAATTATACTGTATCCAGGGGCAAAGCGTGTGTTTCCTGTACCGCAGTTGGTACTATCCATCGCTTGGGGTTTTGCGGTATTGATTAGCTGGAGTGCTGTGACTGGAAGTATTTCCCTACCAACTTGGTTATTGTGGGGTGCAACTGTACTGTGGACATTGGGCTTTGATACTGTATATGCCATGAGCGATCGCGAAGATGACCGACGCATAGGTATTAATTCTAGCGCTTTGTTTTTTGGCAATTATGCCCCAGATGCCATTGGCATTTTCTTTGCTGGCACAATCTTATTATTAGGCTGGCTGGGGATGGTGATTCACCTTCACCTAGCTTTTTGGATGACTTTAGGACTAGCTACTATTGGCTGGTTTTGGCAGTATTGGCGCTTGAAACAGCAAGATTTACCTAATCCAGCTTACGCTGAAATGTTTCGGCAGAATGTGTGGATTGGCTTTATTTTACTGGCGGGGATGATTGTTGGCTGGATTTAAGATATCCCCGACTTTCTGAAGAAGTCGGGGATATGAATATATTTACGATAATTTTATAAAACTCCCGTATTTTCCCTGATTCCACAAAGATTTCATCAATATTATTAGTAGTAGCTCCGCAATCTTACGAACATAGTTTATTTATTGGGTATATGCAGATAAAGTTTAGCAGCACCCAACGCAATGCAGCGATCGCACCTTGCTAAAGCCACCATGATAGTTTTCCTTTCTCTGGGGAGTTTAGGAATTGTTGGCGGTAGTTTTTTAATCAGAAAAGCGTTTAGTAGTACTACTGATGCGAAAATCATTACTAATACATCGCGCTACAGTGAAATACGCAATCAACTTTGGGCAAGTCCAGCAGAAATTCAGCATTTTCCCCGCGAAATTTCAGCGAACACAAAGGATGTGCGAATTGCTTACTCTCCTGGTGTAGCCCAAGCCAGTAGTTTCTTGCAAGTCAGAGAAAAACAATCCCCCGCACAAATTCAAACATTACTGACAAAATACAGAAAACTTGCCAAACGTCAATATCAAGGCGGGGATACCAACGTCCACGCCAACCTTCCTAATGGTATTCCCACCACCTTTTTCTACACTGGTGATACAGGAGGGGAATCTTTTCCGCCTTCCTATGAAATCTTAGTATTGAATGCGAAGGATAGAGGTACTCCGGGATTTAAATGGAATCATGGTGATAGCTACGGTGTAGCCATTGATAGTACAGCCGCAGAAATTGTTTATTGGGCGGAAAAATGGTAAACCTGGGATGGGTTTAAGTTGGAGATTTTCTCCTTAAGACTATCATTAGTCATTTGTCCCTTGTCCTTGTCAATCCAAATGACCAATGACAAATGACTAATGACAAAGAAAGCAATACAAGCAACTATGTATATCCTATTTAAGAAGACACAGCTTTAAGATAGGAGAAATCAGTATATTCTCCACTAACTACTTGATTACGCCCTAAATTTTTCGCATTCAACAGGCATTGATCAGCACGATGGAGTAAGCTATAACCCTTATCATCATCGTTAGCTTGGAGAGTAGCAACACCTAAGCTAATTGTAATCGGAATAGTCAGTTCTTGATCAATGGCAAATGGTTGTTCTGCAACTATGCGATTTAAGCGTTCTGCGACTATCATCGCTTCTTCACTATTGGTGTTGCTTAGAACCACGACAAATTCTTCACCACCATAACGGAATGGGGTATCTTTAGCTCGGAGGTTGTGTCGCAGTCTGTAAGCTAATAATTGTAATAGGCGATCGCCCACTAAATGCCCATAAGTATCATTGACTTTTTTGAAATAGTCTATATCTAAAATAATCAAACTCAAAGGAGTAGCTTGAGTGCGAGCTTTTTTTACTTGTCGAGGTAAATCCCATTCCATTGCGCGACGATTACTAATTTCTGTTAATGAATCGGCTAAAGCGATCGCAGATAATAAATCATTTGTCCGCATCAGTTCACGGTATTTTTGAGCTTTCCGTAAACCTACACTCAATTGAGCGAGTATTACCTGATGATGGGCTGCTACGCTGACAGTATTCTTGTCGATTATTTCATGAGTTAGCTGCCAAATATAAGCATCAGCACCTTGTCTGAGTGCAGTAGCTGTCATTTCCCATTCCCAACACAAATCCTGCTCACTTTTAGCAGCTAACTGATAAGAACGATCCTCGAAAAGGATGCAATACAACCAAGAGAGTTGGGGTTGGTTTTTTAACCAACCGCACAGTTCTATACTTCCATCCAAACTTGCTTGTACAAATATGACATCAGGCGGCTCAATTTCAAGTTGAGAAATTGCCTCCTGGAAATCAGTAATAACTGCTAATCTCAAAGCGGTTGCATCCAGGATCTGATCGGGAAGTTGAGCAACAAATTCATCACTTCCAAAGACCAGAATTGAAATATTCATTTTTTTTATATCTGCCTTATTTCAAGCTAAAAATTCCTACTATTTTTTTTAAACAGTGAATCTTTCAGTATTTTTATGATTGATAGATTTCACTATGTTTGATAGTCATAACCTTAAATTAACTATATTCTAAAAATTTTAATATCATCTTAATGTATGACCCTAAATGCAACCTGGTAACTCTCTAGTCCTGATAATTACTGTCTGCCTTGAACCTTTTTTTTTCAAACAGTGAAAATACGGAAATTATATTGAGCTTTAATAAAACAACTGTAGTTTCTAGGTGTTATTTATCGACGATTATATACACAATAAAATAACCTATTTTTGTTTGTGTTGCTTGATTTTATTAGACCAAACTAAATGTTTAAAAAAAAATAAAATTTGCCTTTCTTCCGTAAAAACCGAGATGCTAAATAAATATAAAGAATGTTATGTAAGGTTTTAACGGCAAGGGTTTATTACGGATAAAACCTAGTGACACATATTTATGTCCTAGGTTTTATCAAGTTAATTTCACCTCTTTAATAAGTGAATTTACGAGAGGCAAAATATTCAGATATAGAACGAGCTAATTTAAAAACTTCGTAAAAATTTTATGAAGTAATCAATAACCTTCAATATTGTACCCAGAAGCAACTATTACCTGTTTAATCGACTCTTCAGAAGCTGCGGATTCTACGGTGACAGTTTTGTCTTGAACATTCACATCAACCTGAGCATCAGGTTCCATCACATGAATAGATTCGGTAATTTTTTCAGCACACTTGTCACAAGTAATGTTGGGAACTTTTAGTTTTAGTGCCATGATATACCTCTTTTGATGAATTTTAATATTTGCTTTACAAAGGAATGTTATTCCTGCATCGGCATCGCACACATCTGGCTAGAGTGAGGTAGTAACATTACTTATATAGGCGTAGGCGATCGCTGCAAAAATAGCTCTCTAAGTAAAAATTACTAGCAGCAAACCGAAACAAAATGCAAAAATAGAGGCTAGAGGGAGAAATTTTTTCTCCTGCGGCATAGTTTATCAAAAGAAAGGGTGAAGGAGGGAGTACGAGAAAACCAACGGCAACTTCATACTTCACACTTGATACTTAATAACTTTATACTTCAGTTTACCCATGTCTTCTAATCCCCAATTCATCAGCGGTAACGAAATTCGCACCTTATTTCTTGACTTCTACGCTCAACGGAAACACCAAATTCTCCCTAGTGCTTCCCTAGTACCGGAAGATCCAACCGTGCTGCTGACGATCGCGGGGATGTTACCATTTAAGCCGATATTCCTGGGGCAGCGCACACCTGAATTCAAAAGAGCAACCACATCGCAAAAGTGTATTCGGACTAACGATATCGAAAACGTCGGACGCACCAAACGCCACCACACATTTTTTGAGATGTTGGGTAACTTCAGCTTTGGTGATTATTTTAAAGAACAAGCGATCGCTTGGGGTTGGGAAATCTCCACACAAGTATTTGGCTTTTCTCCCGAAAACCTCGTCGTCAGCGTCTTTGAAGAAGACGACGAAGCATATAATATCTGGCGTGACAAAATTGGCGTAACAGAAGCCAGAATTAAGCGGATGGGTGCAGATGATAACTTTTGGGCTTCTGGCCCCACTGGCCCCTGCGGCCCTTGTTCGGAAATTTATTACGACTTTCACCCGGAACGCGGCGACGACAATATTGATTTAGAAGATGACACCCGGTTTATCGAGTTCTATAACTTGGTATTCATGCAGTACAACCGGGATGCGTCCGGGAATTTAACGCCACTGCAAAATCAGAATATAGATACTGGTATGGGTTTGGAGAGAATGGCGCAAATTCTCCAAAAAGTGCCGAATAACTATGAAACAGATTTAATTTTCCCGATTATTAAAACGGCAGCGCAAATTGCTGGCATTGACTATCATACAAGCGATGAGAAAACAAAGGTTTCGTTAAAAGTCATTGGTGATCATGTGCGTTCTGTGGTTCACATGATTGCTGATGAAATCCGCGCTTCAAATGTGGGACGAGGTTATGTTTTGCGGCGCTTAATTCGGCGGGTAGTGCGTCACGGGCGATTACTGGGCATTTCTGGGAATTTTATCAACCAAGTTGCGGAAACTGCGATCGCTCTTTCAGAATCAGCTTACCCCAATGTGCGGCAACGAGAAGCAGCTATCAAAGCGGAATTGGAACGGGAAGAGTCGAATTTTCTCAGAACCTTGGATAGAGGTGAGAAACTTCTGGAAGAAATTATCCAACAAGTGAAGCAGCAAGGACAAACCGAAATTAGCGGAGAAAGTGCTTTCACCCTGTACGATACCTACGGTTTCCCCCTCGAACTCACTCAAGAAGTCGCGGAAGAAAACAACCTCACCGTTGATGAAGTTGGATTTAATACCGAAATGCAAAAGCAGGTGGAACGCGCGAAAGCCGCCCACGAAACCATTGATTTAACTGTACAAGGTTCCCTGGACAAACTTGCAGAACACATCCACGCCACGGAATTTTTAGGTTATACCCAAGCTGCGGCGACGGCGAAAGTGGAAGTATTGCTAGTCAATGGTGTCGCCGAGGAAGAAGCGGAAGCTGGAACAGAAGTACAAATCGTCCTCAACCAAACCCCATTCTATGCCGAATCTGGGGGACAAATAGGCGATCGCGGTTATATCTCTGGTGATGGTATTGTAGTGCGCGTTGAAGATGTCAAGAAAGAATCTGATTTCTTCGTCCACTTCGGACGCATTGAACGGGGAACTCTGCGTGTAGGCGATACAGTTACCGCCCAAATTGATTTTGCTTGTCGTCGTCGCGCCCAAGCAAACCACACAGCAACTCACTTACTCCAAGCCGCGTTAAAGAAAATCGTCGATGAGGGAATATCTCAGGCTGGTTCTCTGGTTTCCTTCGACAGATTGCGCTTTGACTTCAACTGTCCCCGCGCTTTGACAGCCGAGGAAGTTCAACAAGTAGAAGAACAAGTGAATACTTGGATTTCGGAAGCCCACTCCGCCAAAATCGAAGTATTACCCTTAGCCGAAGCCAAAGCTAGAGGTGCTGTGGCGATGTTTGGGGAAAAATACGGAGAAGAAGTCCGCGTGATTGATTTTCCTAGTGTGTCGATGGAATTGTGCGGAGGTACGCACGTAAGTAATACTGCGGAGATTGGCGTATTCAAGATTATCTCTGAAGCAGGTGTGGCTTCTGGGGTACGGCGGATTGAAGCAGTTTCCGGCCCGGCGATTTTAGATTACCTAAATGTGCGGGATAAAGTAGTCAAAGATTTAAGCGATCGCTTTAAAGTTAAACCCGAAGAACTACCAGACAGAATCACCACTCTGCAAACCGAACTGCGAAACGCTGAAAAGCAATTAGAAACATTGAAAGGACAATTAGCGATCGCTAAATCTGACAGCTTACTAGAAACAGCCCAAACAGTAGGCGACCATAAAATTATTGTTGCCCAACTCGAAGGCGTTGACCCTGAATCCTTGAAAACTGCGGCGGAACGTTTACTGCAAAAAATCGGTAACGGTGCAGTGGTACTCGGTTCTGTTCCCGAAGCTGGCAAAGTTAGCATAGTTGCAGCCTTTAGTCCAGAAGTTAACAAGAAAGGTTTGCAGGCTGGAAAATTTGTCGGTGCGATCGCTAAACTCTGCGGCGGTGGCGGCGGCGGTAGACCAAATCTCGCCCAAGCCGGCGGACGCGATGACAGTAAATTACCAGTCGCCTTGGAACAAGCACAGAGTGAGTTAAAAGCTGGGTTGGGTTAACTATTATTTAGAATAAATTTGTAGGATGGGTTATGCGAAGCCGTAACCCATAGTTTATTTTGGATTGAAGGCTTATTTAAGTTAATGCGGAATTTATTGAACTAATTTAAATTTGATATTTATATTGACTGTATAAATTATGAAACTTCAAGAAAATTCACTGAGATGGGCTTTAAATTATGTGGTTAAATATAGCGACACAGATTTATTTCCTAAGCCTGTAGAGTTTGACATTCTTAATGAAGTCGAAGATGAAGCAATAAATCGCTTTAAAGACATAGATTTAGGTAACTATCAACATAATCCTTCTAGAAGATTTATAGTACCCAAGGATGAAATTTCATATAGGACTGCAACACAACTAGATCCATTAGATCACACTATATTAACAGCAATTATTTACGAATTTGGTCAGCTTATTGAAAATAGAAGAATTCCTACATCAGACAATAAAGTTTTTAGTTACAGATTCAATCCACAAAATGATGGGAGTTTATATAACCCTAATATTTCATGGTTAGAATTTTGGAAAACATGTGAACAAAAAAGCTTCAATTATAAATACGCAGTCTCTTTAGATATTGCAGATTTTTATAATCAAATCTACCATCATAATATTGAAAATCAGCTAATTGAATCTGGATTTCCTAATCAGGTAAAAAAGTGGTTGATGAATTTATTAGAAAGTGTAACAGCAAAAGTTTCTAGAGGAATTCCTACTGGGCCACATGCTACTCATTTGTTAGGAGAGCTTTCACTAATTCCTGTAGACAATAGCTTATCTTTAAAAGGTATAGATTTTTGTCGTTTTGTTGATGATATTATTATATTTTGTAACAGCAAGCAAGAAGCAAGAATTATTATTTATCAGATGGCAGAAATACTAGATAAACAACAAAGGTTAATATTACAGAGGCAAAAGACGAAAATATATACATCTGATGAATTAAAACAGCGTTGTACTTTAATGACTAAGGATCAACCTATTAATAGTTATGAAGAAAGTATTATTAATATAATAAAAATGTATTCATCAAGTAATCCATATACAACTGTAAATATTCAGAACATTAATGATGAGCAGTTAAATATTTTCAGCAAATTTTTTGTAGATAAGATATTGTCTGATTATTTAAATAATAATGAACCAAATTATACTCGCCTGAGATGGTTTCTGAGAAGACTTTCACAAGTAGGTATTCCATCTGCTGTTGAGTTCTGTCTTGATAATATTGATTCCTTAACGCCAGCAATCAGCGATATATGCCATTATTTAATATCAATCAATAATAACTATAGTGGTAATTGGAAAATACTAGGTAGTAAAATAATAAACATTTTATACACCGATCTCATTAAATCAAATGAATATTTTCAAATATAATTAATGAGCCTTTTTGCGAGAAATTCGTCACTAAATAATGCCAGTCAGATAATTGCTATATATCAGAATTCCCCTTCAAGCCTGAGAAGAGAAATTTTATTAAGTGCTTATTCCCAAAATATGGGTGACTGGATTCGTGAACTTAAGGAAAGTTATACAATTATGGATATATGGTGTAAACGTGCATTTATTATTGCATCAACAACTTTACCCGTAGAAGAGCGAAAATTTTTTTTGGATTATGTGAAAGATAATAGTTTATTAAATGACATATTAATAAAATGGGCTAAATCCAAATAAAAAGGTCTACAGCAAAAAGTTAACTTTTGCAAATAGATTGCACAAATTCATATCCTATTGCTAATACATTGAATTACTCAAATGCAGAAAATTACAGTTGATGAAATCCAACAAAATCCATTAAAATATCTCAACCAAGTTGAGGCAGGTGAAAGTTTTATTATTATTCAAGCAGATAAAGAAATTGCTGAATTAAAACCAATTCAAAGTATTAACAAGCCGCTAAGACCATTTGGCTTATGTGCAGGAGAGTTTACTGTACCTGATGATTTTGATGCACCTTTACCAGAAGATATATTAAACGCATTTGAGGGCGGATGAAAATTCTTCTAGATACTCATATTTTCTTATGGTTTATCAGTGGTGATAAACAGCTACCAACAGATGTTAGAAATGCTATTTGCAATCTAGATAATCAGATTTATCTCAGCGTTGTCTCAATATGGGAGTGTATTGTTAAATATCAATTGGGCAAATTACCATTACCAGAATCTCCTGAAATATATATTCCCACACAACGCGATCGCCATCAAATTACAAACCTTGACTTAGATGAAGGTAGTGTTACTCAACTCGCCAGCTTACCACTATTGCATAAAGATCCCTTTGATAGAATGCTAATCTGTCAGTCTTTACAGCATGGCTTAACGATTGCAACCGTTGATTCAGCAATCCGCGCCTACAATATTAGTATTATTTGATAGTGCATATTTACTATTCATCCACACCGCAGATAAAGCACTTAAATCTAACTCCTGACTTTCACCCTCATCAGTATTTTGAAACAACATAGCAAATGCACCAGCACCCAATCGATGTTGCGGAAATATGCGGTAACAAGGAATATTCGTCAGGTGCGATTGATACTCTTGTAAATGACTAACCTTGACTGCTTGAAACTGCGGAAAGCGTGATAAAAACCATTCACAAACCTGCTCATTTTCTTCTGGGGAATAAGTACAAGTCATATAGGCAAGATAACCTTGAGGCGCAACAATTTTAGCAGAATTCGCAATAATTCTTTTTTGGCGATTGGCACTTTTATTAATTGCAGTGGGATGAAAGCATCCGGGCGCTTTTTCACCTTTAGCTAGTAAAGACTGTCCCGTACAAGGAGCATCAACAATTACTAAATTACTCGATGCGGGAATACTTTCAGCAAAAATACTCGAATCTCTGTTAAGTACAATAGATGGGTTAATCTGGCAACGTTTTAAGTTAGAAATTAACATACCTAAACGTTTGCCAATCACTTCATTACTAATTAGTAATTCTGGTTGCAAAGCTTTCCAAGCAAATATACTTTTACCTCCTGGAGCCGCACACATATCAAAAACTGTCTGGGTTGGCTGAGTAATTGCTAACAAAATTGAGGCTGAAAATACAGAAGAAAAATCTAAACAATAGAAATATCCTTGATTATGTAGGGGATGTTGTCCGGGTTTT
Source organism: Nostoc sp. HK-01 (assembly GCA_003990705.1). Classification (GTDB taxonomy): domain Bacteria; phylum Cyanobacteriota; class Cyanobacteriia; order Cyanobacteriales; family Nostocaceae; genus Nostoc_B. Next base: position 2,997,134 of record AP018318.1, on the reverse strand, counting down.
TCTCCTAAAGCTAATCTGTCGATAAATTGTGGTTGCCAAGTTAAGGGGGTTTCTACTGCAAAGGGCGATATTTCTGGTTTTGGCTGACACCACAAAATAGACGGTGAAAAAGATTGGGGATTAACTAAGGCGGCGATAAATTTTTCTTGTTCTTCTGTGCTTTCAAATAAACGCCGTGAGAGTTTGAGTAATAAATTGGAAGGTTTTTCCATTATTTGTGTGAATAATTATACGTATTTTTAATCCTAATAAAACTGTTACACAAGAACAATGCTAGACAATACCTTGGCTGCATACTGAAAATACAATAACCGCTATTCTGACGATGACCGTGATACTACCTCATTGCATTGGAGATGGTCATGATATTGGATAATTTTCAGCGGAAGTTACGCCGAGAATCACAATTATGGCGAGATGAAGGACTAATCAGTGCTTCGCAGTATCAACAAATAGCAGACCGTTATCAATTTAATAACCTAGAAGCGGCTGCACGCGATCGCTCAATGATGACTGCGGTCATGATTGGCAGTATTCTTCTCACATTAGGCATCATTACCTTTGTTGCTGCTAACTGGTTAGGATGGTCGCGTGATGTCAAATTCATCATCATGATGAGTTTGTTTATGGCTACAACTATCACTGGTTTTTACACCTGGAGACAAGCCGCAATTGGCATTCCTGAAGGCAAAAAACTCAAACGTAGTCAACGCCTCCTGGGTGAAGGATTGCTCATTTTAGGCGCGATGGTTTTTGGCGCAACTATCGCCCTGATGGCTGATGTGTTCAATATTAACGGTTCAACGCCAGAACTGTTTTTTGCCTGGGGTTTTGGCGTTTTGGTTATGGCTTACTGTTTGTCCCTCAATTCTCTAGGAATCTTGGGAATTGTCCTCATCCAGATTGGCTATTGGACAGGTTTAGGAGATTTACGTTATTCTACCAATGAATGGAATTGGGCAATACTAGTCATTAAACACATGCCTTTGCTGTCGTGGGTATTGTTTGTACCCTTAGCTTACTTCTGCCGTTCTCGGTGGATTTTTGCGATCGCAGCTTTTATTTTTGCCAGTTCTTTACAATTGAATCTCGACCCCTTACCGCTGTCAAATCTTGCGGAAACTGCGCCTTGGGTGGCATCTTTTGCTTTTACACTGCCCCCTGCATTATTCTGGAGCTACGATGACCTGCTATTCCCCACAATTAATTACAGGCTGTTTCAATCTTTAGCCCGTGATTTATCATTGATAGCCTTTGGTCTAGCTTTTTATGTGCTGTCTTTTCGTTGGCTGTGGCAAACTTCTAGCTACAATTTCTCTTCGTCAACTAGTAACATAAATATATTCGGGTATCGACCAATCATTGATTTGGGGATTCTCAGTGGATTGGTGGTATTGCAATGGTTGTTTTTAGTCCGTCAACGCAACAAACCTATTCGTCGGGAAGCAATCTTCAATTTACTGTTGATTGTTACTTTTTTGGGCTTCACAGCTGTAGTACCTTTCTGGCATCAAGCTATCAACCCCATTGATGATTTGGGGGTTTTTGCTTTCAATGTGTTGTTCACAGTATTAGCTTGGGGACTAATTCGGGAAGGATTGAAGTTTAATGACAGGCGATCGTTTTGGGGCGGTATGCTGTTGTTAACGCTGCAAGTGATTAGCCGAATGCTGGAATATGACACTGAACTTCTGTTGAAGTCTCTGGTGTTTGTGATGTGCGGTTCGGCGTTAATTAGTGCTGGACTCTGGTTTGAACGCCGTGTAGGTTCTAACTCTAAGTCTTCCGGTAATGCTAAATCTTCCTAATTTTCTTCTTTGGGGATACAAAACGCTAAACTAGCCCCTATCAATTTCTGTGCATCGCTGTTTTTAAAGTTTCTCTGTGTAAGTCCTGCATATTGTTTCTCCCTAATAGTAGGACTACGCTAATGAAAAATGAATCTTCGGAATCTGCTAAAAAGTCTGAATCTAGTAAAAGTTCTGAATCTACTAAGAATAAATCATTGTCTCCCGAAGCGGAATTTTCAGAGAAGCTGACTTTTCGGGATTATTTGTTAGCTACAGAACAAAGAGCCAATAAGCCTTTACCAATAGGACGGTTGATACTTCCCTTAGCAATTCAAGCGGGAATTATTTTCGCAGTACCTTTCTTATCGGCGTATACTAACCTCACAGGTAAAGAAGTAATTTTGCAAACTGTACCTGTGAATTCTCGCAATGTCTTGCAAGGTAATTCTTTAGAGCTTGACTACAATATATCTCGGATTTCTACCCTCAGAAGACTCTCTGGCTGGCAAGAATTATTGCGGAGAAATCGCGGCCGGAATGGACAATTAATCGAAGGAACTACCTTGTATGTAATTTTACAGGAGCAACCATCTTTTAGTCGTGGTGTTCCTAGGGCTTGGAGACCTGTACGCGTCACTAGTAATCAACCTAGATCCCTTCCTACTAATCAAGCCGTCTTAAAAGGTGTTTATCAGGATGGTTATGTACAATATGGGATCGAAAACTATAATGTGCCAGATGAAGAACGGCAACAAATAAATAATGATGTTTCTCAAGCTGTGCGGCAAACAAGAGACGGACAATTGCGATCAATCATCGTCAAGGTGAAAGTTGACCCACAGGGTAAAGCTATGCCTGTGAGCCTATGGGTACGCGATCGCAACTATCAATTTTAGTCTTGGTGGCGGATATTCCATGCTACACCAAAAGCTGCCCCAGCCCCGGCGATTAACCCGGTACTCATTCCTTGGATAGTTTTTTCAATGGGGTCTTGGGTTAAGCAGTCACTGGTAACTTGACTAGCACGTAAACACAAATTACTCTCTGCCCAGCTGCTAGTACCGCCTAAAATGACCCCAGCAATACTACAGGAAGCGACAAGCAGCAGTAGGCGTTTTGTTTTTCTATCCATAGATGGATGCTTAAAAGTTGGGAAAGTTAGATATTCCTCAACTACTTTACACATCTATGCTGTTGTTGTCAGCTCCCTTTTTTAAAATTGCTGGGTTAAAAGTGCTGAGTGCTGAGTATGGCAGTAATCAAATTGCTTAGGACATCAGTAAATGTCAACCACAGCAACAAACTTCTCTGTAACCTATCACCTCTAACCTACACCCAGGCGCGATCGTATTGTACTGGCCAGAGTTTTTCGTGTCCTAGTTTTTTAGCTGCTAGATGTGGCCAGTAAGGATTGCGGAGTAATTCGCGCCCTAATAAAACTAAGTCTGCTACTTCTGTTTGAATAATTTGTTCAGCTTGTTCGGGAGAGGTAATTAAGCCGACTGCACCTGTAGGGATTTTGGCTTCCCGACGGATACGTTCAGCAAATTGAGTTTGATAACCAGGTTTGACGGGAATGTTAATGCCAGGAATAATCCCCCCAGAGGAACAGTCAATTAAGTCTACACCTAAAGTTTTGAGTTTTTCGCTCAAGTTCACACTTTGTTCAATGTTCCAACCTTTGTCTATCCAATCGGTGGCGGAGATACGCACAAATAAGGGATATGTTTCCGGCCAAACTTGGCGCACAGCTGTCACAACTTCTAATAACAAACGAGTCCGATTTTCAAAACTTCCACCATATTCATCTTGACGCTGATTAGCTAAGGGTGAGAGAAATTGATGGAGTAGGTAGCCGTGGGCTGCATGAATTTCGATAACTTTGAAGCCAGCTTGTAGTGAACGTTGAGTTGCTTGAACAAAAGCCTGAATAATTTGTTGAATTTCGCCAATACTCAAGGCTTCTGGTACTGGACTTTCTTTACTAAAAGCGATCGCACTACTCGAAACTACAGGTCGCCAACCTTCTTGCGATTCATCTAAGGCTTTTCCGCCGCGACTGGGTTTGGCGGTGCTGGCTTTTCTCCCTGCATGGGCGAGTTGTATCCCTGCAACTGCACCAAAGTTATGAATTAATTCAACAATTTTGACTAAACCTTCTATGTGTTCGTCTGACCATATACCCAAATCTTGCGGACTAATTCGCCCACGCGCTTCTATAGCCGCCGCTTCTGTGAACACTAAACCAGCACCGCCAACGGCGCGAGAAGCTAAATGTACTAAGTGCCAGTTGTTAGCATATCCATTTGTACTAGAGTATTGACACATGGGTGAAACGACAATACGGTTACGCAAGGTGATTTCACGAATCCTAAATGCCTCAAACAAATGTGCCATTGGAATGATTTCCTTTGCTTGCTAGGGTAGAAAAACTTCTGAAGTCAATTCTGAAAAGTTTAGTCTCTAGATAATGCCCGAAAGCACAAAGGCGAGTATAATTATTCTGCTAGTTTGAATAAAAATATTTGTAAATTTAATTGAGCAAATTAGATAGTTATAATTTGTTGACAAACTTTACCTGATTAGTCAAAAAATGACTAGAATTTTGGTGAGCGATCGCCATCACCTAATAAGCAGAAAAATATTTTATAATGCTCTTGACTATTCATTCAATAATATAGCTAAATTGTGGCTAAACTTTGCAGCCAATTGCCTAAGAAAGTCTATATTATTAGTGAATAGTCAATTAATCTACAGATGGTTCACTACCAAAAGCTACTGAGAGTTTCTACTACTGGCAAATCTTTTCACAATATTACTGCCAAAATTGAAGCGATAGTCTCTGAATCTGGTGTAGAAACTGGTCTTTGCACTTTATTTTTACGCCACACTTCCGCGAGTTTAGTCATCCAAGAAAATGCTGATCCCGATGTATTAGTTGATTTAGCTAACTTTATGGCTAAACTAGTCCCAGAATCCGGTGGATACATTCATGATGCGGAAGGGCCGGATGATATGCCAGCACATATCCGTTCAGCATTAACTCACACTTCTGAACATATACCTATTAATCGTGGTTATTTGGTATTGGGTACTTGGCAGGGAATTTATGTTTGGGAACACCGTCAACGCAGTCATGTGCGCGAGTTAGTTGTCCATATTTCTGGCTAGTTAAAATATAGCTGATAAGTTTTTATTCCTAATTTTTTTACTTAACTTCTAGCCGCAGAGGAAGCTTGATCAGTTCAGGCTTTTCAAAGTATTTATATTATCCACAATCTTGAAGATTGAGCGCTAAAGTGCGGCTTTTTTATAAATATATAAATATTAATATTATTTATGTCTAGTTAATATTATTAGGCATTTAGACATATAAGCCAATAAAATGAAATATATTATTGGCTGAGGCTAGTTAAATCTGTATGAAGCAAGACCTGCCTTCTACTTATAACTTTCAAATTATTGATGAATTTCTGTCCCAGAATTTGGTAAATCCTTTATCACTTAATCCCCAAAAACAATTAATTACGAGCTTTGCTGAATTAGAAAATTTAATTGCGGAAGAAACAACAGATATTAAATTGATATCAAATCTGCAATATACATTGGAATGTATATTAGATGCTCAATTAAAAAACTTTCCTGGCAATATTTTTTGGGATTGTGATTTTATGGTAAGTAGTATTTTGCGGCAAGCTTTGGCAATGGGAGATGATGCTATTGCTTTTTTAAAGACTTTTACCAACAAAATGGTTGTTCTGAGCCAGTTATTTGGAATTAATCAAGAAATCCGCTTTTGTTATGTTCACGATTTTATGTATGGTTTTGACTGGGCAAGATGGGTACAAAAAGAACCACAAACTCGCGCTAATGTAGAGCCTTTCAGTCTAATTTTTTTAGATTATTTACTGGCTAAAGGGCAAGAACTAATACATCGCATTAGTCTCGATCAGGTGACATGTTATAAGCTATGTGACACTGGCTTTCGTAATCCCTTTCCTTTCTCTCGTAAACCAGAAGATGAATATCGTCTGCTAACTTATCTTGCTAGTGAAGGTTTTATCCCCGTTACCGCTTGGAATTGGCATAGTCAGCCTGTCTGGAATCAGCCTTTTCAGGAAATACGTCAGCAGTTAGCATTACAGTTGAATATTCAACCGCAAAAGCACTGAAGATGGCAGGGGGTAAAATAGTTTCGGTTTTTTCTGAAATATTTTAGATTAATTATGAAAATTGTTGATTTAATAACCTGGTTTGAAGCATGGGCGAATCCGGCTTGGTGTGAAAGCTGGGATAATTGTGGCTGGCAAGTTGAGCCTGGTGTTTTGCAAGAGTCGGCGCGGGTGTTGGTGTGTTTAACGCCGACTTTGGCGGTAATGGAGGAAGCGATCGCCCAAAATGCTAATCTAATTTTTGCCCATCATCCTTTGATTTTTGCTCCTCCCAAATCTTTCCGCCGTGGTGAAGCAATATCCGAAATGGTACGGTCAGCTTTTACCCACAATATTGGTATATATACTGCTCATACTAATTTTGACCAAGTACAAGACGGTACGGCTGATGTTTTGGCACAAATTCTCAATCTTCAAGAAGTTACGCCCATTGTACCGACTGTTTCTGGTTTGGGTTACGGACGGGTTGGTGTACTGGAAAAATTACTGACACTACAAGAGTTACTGGGAATAATTCAACAGCAACTCAAGCCGCCTGATTTGATTTTCTCGCCAACTGCTGATTTACACCAAACAATTTCACGGGTGGCTGTTTTGGGTGGTTCTGGTGCGAGTTACATTTCGGCGGTGGTGAAAACGGGGGCGCAAGTTTATTTAACTTCTGATTGCAAATTTCATCAGTTTCAAGAAAGCCGCGATCGCGGTTTAATTTTAGTTGATGCTGGACATTACGCAACGGAACGCCCGGCCTGCGATCGTTTGTCACAAAAATTTATCTCTTTAAACCTTGACTGGGTGCAGTTGAGTCAACGGGATGAAGATTTCCGCCAATTTTGTACTAAGTATAATTTTTAACGAATTAAAATTTGCTATTTAGTATATTTTATCTTCAGTAAGAATGATTAAATCACCATAAAACTAAAAAAACGTTCTTTTCTTTCTAGTGGTTTATACGGTTAACAAAGGAATCAGATATGAGTGTTATCACTAAAAAGTGTGATTAATATCACACTTTTTGTGTAATTAATATCACAAGTATCTACGTTTTATATCAATCACTGGGAAAGAGAAATATTCCACACTAGATATATTAAGTTGCTGATGATGGCCTAACTACAATGATTCGCGCACTCGTTGAATCTGCTTTTCAAACTGGATATCTTAGTGTTGAATCTGAGGGTCTACTTCATCAAGTCCTAGCGACTAAATGCTATCAGTCTGAGGATTTGGTAGCTTTGGCAGATCTGTATGATGCAGTAACGGCAGGTAAAATCAAACGAGAGGGTTCTTCGGATCGCCTGATAAAATTTCTGACCCAATACAAATCTAACTAAGTTAGCCAATCTCTATACCTTTACAACCAGTTTCTAGAAATTGAGTGTCTCACTCCCCTGGTAAAAGTCTAAAAATTAAAACTCATTAAGATGTTGTTGCTGAAAACAATGAAGGTCAGCAAAATAATGAGTTAAGATCAAATACACAGGGGTAAAAGTACAGCAGATTCCCCAGACTTCCCAGTAATGCCCATGACTACAAGTAGGCAACTTAAACAACCGCAATCACCGCTTGTTTTGGAGTATTTATTATTACATAATGATAGGAAAGACTCACCAGCAGCTGTTAAACTGGTTAGGACAAATCCCGGATTGTGTGACTTCTATGAAGTAGACATTCTCTCTTACAACCCTGAAAGAGATTGAGTTTAACGGGTGCAGTAGCTACTAGTTTATGATCCAAAATTTACCTAAATTCAAAGGCAGGGTCATTAAACGCACTACATTCTTAACCGTGAAACTAACTTTCTCTAGGGATGTAATCTATTGGGGTAAAACCCAAATTTTTTCAGGTTTAACGTACGTTGTTTAAAAAGGCAGAAGCAGTACATGCTACACCGCAAGATTTATCAACTGTGTTGCGATGGGCGGGAGGTATGTGTTTTCTTGCGGGACCAGCAACGCTGGATCGAACGCGCCCGCATCCTCGACATAGAGGGAGATTTGGTGACGCTACGCTATGAAACAGATGAGGAAGACGAAGTTTGTTCTTGGGAAGAAATGGTTCGCCTCGAAAGTATTGGCGCTGTCACTCAAAAGTTAGCTTCCGTACCACGGGGTAATGTCGAACCTCTCCTAACTGAAGATTGTCCTGAAGCTGAACGCATCCGTAACCGTTTTACCGACTCCAATCCTGATTAACTAAAAGCACAGTCCTAAGTCCTGGGTGAGTGAGATTAATCTCTCCTGACTCAGGACTCAGTTGTTGATATGCGTTCAAAAGCTGGACAATAACCTTCCAGTGTGACTTTAAAGTTATATAAAGGCGAAACAGGGTTCCAACAGCGCTGTCCTCGTTGGTGTCGGCAAGTTCCACAGCAGTCAACATCAGATAAAGTATAGCGATCGCTATTTTGATTGAGTAATTCTCTTTGCGACAACCCCCGCAAGACAATTTCTTCTCCTTGCCAACGCGCTTCAATTAAGCCAGTATCGGCAAACTCCCGCCAACGCGGGTCTTCTGTAATTGCTTCTGGTAAGCTAATGGTGATGACTGTGGCTAATTCTGTCAGTTCACCTTCGTAGTTAGTTTCTGGTGCAGCTGGCTGGACAAATGTATCCCCAATCGGCATTTCGACTAAGGTGTCAGCTGATGGCGAATGGATATGATAACGGTTTTGTAATTCTTCTAAACTAGTGAGATCAGCTAGGTAAGCAGCCGAACCGTGGACAAATAAGACGTGCTGGGGACGCAAATTGTGAATTAATTGCGTTGTCCCAGGGCCGTCACTATGTTGGGCAAGAAGGTAGCTTTCTACTGTGGTGGGGGCTAAATATTGTTTATTAATTTTTATATCAATTTTTTCAGGTACAAGAATCAGCCAAGGGCCTGTATTGGGTTGGCAATATTCACCTAAATCAGCGGTTGAGTCTGTGAGAACAATACAGGGTGACTGTCCAACTACAGTACGCCGTTCTGGTTGCAAGCGTCGGACTCTAGGACGTACCCGTTCATCCCAAAACAAGGGTTGATGGCGGGCAAAGTTCTGCACGGATGGGGGAAGATAGGCGAGTAATTCTAGATAAGCATCACAACCTTTAGCTACGGTACCATCCACCCAAATATCTAAATCCCGCCCGGTGAAGTGATGATGACTCCGCAGTAGCATTAGTAGTTCTTGTCCCAAACCTAATGCTGGTGTAGGGAGGATGACAGACTGATACTCTGCGATCGCCCGATTAATTCGTTCTGCTAGTTGATTTTCTTGGTTACGGCGGTGGGGATGACGGGATGTGCCATAAGTACCTTCGATTATCAGCACATTTACATCTAGTCCCCGCAATTCTTCTAAGCGCAAACCTTCTACTAGCCGGGAATTTGATAAGAAAAAGTCGCCTGTATATAGTACTTTGTAAGAGCGCTGCTCGGTTGTATAGGTGAGTAAAATTGCTACCGCCCCTGGTAAGTGTCCGGCGGGAAATAACTCTACTACTAAACCTTCTTGCAATTCTATAGGCGATCGCAATGGTAGAGCATGACACAATTGGGGAATTTCTGTGGGGTTCTGCTCTGGCCAATTCAATGGCAGTAACTTGGTAGTTACTTCGCTGGCATAAATAGGTAATAGTGGGAAAGCTTTGTGTAATGCCAACACACCCCTGGCATGATCTGGGTGAGCGTGACTGATCAATACCACATCTGCTGGTAAGGGTGAACTACCTCGACGCGCCGACTTAGTTAGCCCCTTGTGTAAGGAAGCAATATTATCCATTCCACAATCTAGCAGAATGCGATGCGGCCCCATTTTGACCAGTAAACATACACCCTCATCATTATGCTGGACACTGTAAGGAAAACAGTTTAATTCAACATTTGTTTCCTCAGTATCAAAGCGAGAGGATGCCGACAGATTATCCCTCATGCTTTCCCCCCTCCAATCTAATCACCTTTGATATATCGCAAAAGCTAGGAGTTTTGGAGATTTTGCTTTTGTGACATAGGGCTAAGTTTTGTACTGCGCCCATATACCCTGAGATTACGGATTTTTGATTGGAGAGAACGCTTTTTACAAACCTGTACTGGTTCATAAAAGTTGGGCATGATTTAGCCGGAAAAAGTGCTGAGTGGTGAGTGCTGAGTAAAAATATTACTCATTAGTCTCTTGTCTCTAGCTCTTAGTTTCTTTTTATGACTGCTAGTTAATGTGCAGAGCCATTGCCATGATAGTTCTCTGAATCATAAAATCCATTTTTCGTACCAAAAAACAGGCACGCAACAGTAAATATTACTGTTAATCCAACTAGGATCAGTTTTACATCCATTGTTTCTACCCTCTCATAAAGACTTTCTTATCTTAATAGAATGATTCCACGGGCGGGCAGAATCACCAGAAAATCTTTACTATGCTTGGGTTGATGGTGCAGTAAGTAGATTTACTTTGATGAAACAGATTGTAAAACTTTTCGGTACACCTGTCTATCTATTAACCTCAGCAGATTTTCCAGCCATAAAAGTACTTTTGTACTATTTCGGTATACATCTATTACTAGTAGTATTAAATACTTTTACGTCATAATTTACTGAAATAATTTTGTGCATCAATAATTTATGTACTTAATTTTCATGTTTAAATATTTCAGTAATTAAACATCTGCATGTTTAGACATTTAGTTATTTAGATGTTTAAATGTTTAAATTGAGTAAAATCTTGGCGTTATTTCCTGTTGAAAATAAAATGATCATCACCGTAGCCGCATTTAAAGGAGGGGTAGGTAAATCAACGACAGCGTTGCATTTAGCTACATACTTGCAGAACAAAGCTGACACACTATTGGTAGATGGAGATTTAAACCGTAGTGCTTTAGATTGGTCGAATAGAGGCTGTTTACCGTTTAAAGTTGCAGATGAAGCGCAAGCAGTGAGTTTAGCTAAACTCTATGAACATATCGTCATTGATACCCCAGCTAGACCGGATGCAGATGAGTTAAAAACTCTAGCGAAAGGTTGTGATTTATTAGTTATACCAACTACACCAGATGCGATCGCTTTAGCTGCAACAATCCAAATGGTAGATTCACTGCAAAAACTCAAAATCAAGTATCGAATTTTACTAACTATCATTCCCCCTTATCCTAACAAGGCGGGTGAAGAAGCAAGAACCACTTTGTTAAATGCAAATTTACCTGTATTCCAATCAGGAATTCGCCGTCTAGCTGTATTTCAACGTGCGGCTTTAGAAGGAGTTCCGGTAAATGCTGTTAAAGATTCTTACGCCCAAATTGCTTGGCGGTGTTACGCTGAAGCGGGAAAAGAAATATTGAAATAATTAAAATGAATAACAAGAAAAAAACTAGCCGTTTTGATGATTTAATTGATGCTGCGCGTAGTCGTCAACTCAGAGATCAACTTCCAACTGTTGACGAAAAACCCACTTCTCGCACTAAAAGTACTGACCCAGATTATATCCGTACAACTATTTATTTGCCTAAACAATTGCATCGGCAACTCAAGTCCGCGGCCGTTTCTCAAGAACGACAAATGAGCGATATTGTGACGGAATTAATTGAACAATGGCTGTTAACTCAATCTGATTAGTTGGGATGGGCAAAATTTGCCCACATTAGGAACTATTGGTTCTTTCTTTTACCTTCTGGGATACTTGACAAGGAGATTGCTTTTGGGAAGATATAGTATATGCCAACAAAAGATATATTTCATCAAGTTGTAAAATTAGCCTTGTAAAAAGATGGTTGGACAATCACTAACAATCCCTTATCGTTACAACTAGAAGATGATCAAGTATTTATCGATTTGGGTGCTGAACGTTTAATTGCTGCACAGCGAGATCAAGAAAAGATTGCTGTTGAAATTAAGAGTTTTCTGGCTCCCTCAAATTTATCTGAATTTCATACCGCACTTTGTCAGTTTTTGAATTATCGTATTGTCCTGCGAGAAAAACAACCAGAGCGTGAGCTTTATTTAGCAGTAAATTTAGAAACTTATATCAAAGTCAAGCGAGAAGCAGGTACACCAAAATACGATTTATCGCGGGTGTTTGCTTTGTTGACATCTGCCAGAGAACTGTATAATGTTTGGCAAATTCTCAAGGGTATTGGTCAGGTAATTTGATTATCTTTGCAAAACTTGAGCCGCAGTCAATTTTAAGTTTACCTATCCCCATACCCTTACACCTCTTTTTCAAGTAGAGTGGGCAAAATTCACCCACCCGAAGAACAGATTTTTGATAGTTGGGAAGCAGGACAAAATCACCAATCACTACAGGACTATTTCTTCGCCTTTCTCTGTGAAGCGCACGTCTTTAATTTTCCATTGCGAATTACTCATCAAGGTTTTGCGGACACTCCCAAATAAAGCAAACTGTTCGCAGCTAGAAAGTGAGGCTATTTGGCGCTTAGATTGAGGAGATAAGCGCAAATCAACGGTAGCAACGCCATTTTTTAAATTCACGCGATAGCCAGACAAACTAAAGTCGGCGGTGTCTCTTTCTGCGACAATTTTACCAACTGCACTGGCTACAGGTTCGGTTGCTGGTACTTCTACCTTTTGAGGAATTAGTTCTTGACATTGGGTATCGCTGGTGTAGAGGGTAACGTTGACAGTTTTACTTGTCTCTGTTTTGGGTGCTGCTTCCAATGGCTCAATCTTGGTAGTTCTGGCTCGTAGTTGAGCCATGCTAGGGCTTTGGCTAGGCGTAGGGGCTGGATTGGTGGTAGCGATGGGTGCTGGGGCTTGGTCGTCAATTTTGCTGGATGTGGGTGTAGGATTAGAACTACAACTGCCAAGACTGGCTGCGATCGCCACAACGATAAATGGTAATAAATATCTAGAACTCATAATAGTTGTACTGCCATACTTCCTTTCTTAACTTCAGTGTCCTGAGTATTAATTCCGTATAGATTTGCAAATTTTGCATCACCTAATTATTCTGGCTTTACTTCTTGACTGTGATTAGCTATCTTCAAAACCAAGACTCATGCAATCAAATTAAATCATCATGCCCAGTAACGCAACCAGCACCTACGACCCCCGTAAAGCTGAATGGGATGGTATAACAATTGACCAATGGGAACCATCTAAATGGAAGCAGTGGAAAGCAAAACACCCTGCATCCGATGAATTTGCCAAAATAGAACGGGAATATTTAAGAATCAAATTTTCTCTTCAGCAAGCTAACTCTGCATTAAGTCTAGAAAAGGTCAAAATCAAACTTAAATTAACTAGTCATAAAACCATCGGTTTACAAGGGACATTTCCTTGTAGACCGGGCGATATTGGTAAACAAGGTAGTCCTAATAAACAATATACAATTTCTTGTGGTTTTGCTGCTAATGATACTGGCTTGAAAATAGCAGTTTTAAAAGCGCGAGAATTAGACTTATTATTAATCACTAAACAATTTCAATGGACTCCTGAATTACTAGGTAAACAAGCTCAAAAAATCGAACTGCCAGACACGGCAAAATCTACCAAACTCATCAGTGAATTAATTCAAGAATATGAGCGCCAATTTTGGAAAACTCATGAACAAAATAGGCAAGGAATCCGCACCTGGGAAACTCATTATTTGCGCCATCTGAAAAAATTACCGCCAGATATGCTCATGTCTGCCCAAGCATTAGAAGTGGCGTTAGAAAAAACTAAACCTAATACCTCATCTCGCTTTTTCTTGGTTTGGCAGTTAAAAAAGTTTTGTGAATTTTGCGGAATTACTAACTTTGCTACAATTTATAGTTACGCTACCCCTAAACCCAACCCAACGATTCGCAAAGTGCCAACCGACGAAGAAATTATTCAGGGATTTAGCAAAATTGGTAGTCCATTATCTGTATACGCTAGTAAAGATAACTTGACAGAACCAGAGCAATGGCAATGGGCTTATGGGATGTTAGCTACTTATGGTTTAAGACCCCATGAATTATTTGCTGTTGATATAGATGCTTTTATAGATGCAGCAAATACCTTTCATTTAGTTACTTTAAATCCTAGTTTAACTGAAGGTACTAAAACAGGTGAACGCAGTTGTGGAATTCCCCCCATACATCCCCATTGGATAGAATTATTTGATTTGAAAAAGATTAAATTGCCTTATAATGCCGGAACTCTGAGTAATAAAACTGCCAAACTGCAAGTTAAATTTAGAACTGCTGACATCGGATTTAGACCTTATGATTTGCGTCATGCTTATGCAATTCGCGGTCATCGGTTAAGAGTGCCGATTAAAACGATGGCTGATTACATGGGGCATACAGTACAGGAGCATACTAAAACTTATCAACGCTGGATGAATGAAGATGCAAATTTAGCTATTTATAAAGAAGTTGTGATTCATCGGCAAGGTACAACTAAGGAAGCTTTACAAGATAGAATTAAGGAATTAGAAGCAGAAAATATAACGTTAAAATCTGAAAATGCAACTCTCAAAGGTTTATTGATTAAACATCAATTAGGTGAGTTACTCAATCATTTGTAAATAAAAATATCCCTGACTGATTTAAACAGTCGGGGATATTAACCTCTATTTATATAGAATTTTATTGCAGCTATGGTTCTTGTTTGTCTGAGATTGGGAAACATATAACTTAAGTTCACTTCAGTTCCCCAATAGGCAAATAATAAAACTATGGCTGGCAACCTGATTACTGTAGATAAAAATACTTACGACTCCCTGCAAAAGGAACTAAGAGAGTTGCGTCAGGTGGTTGTCCAGTGTCAGCACACCGAGTCATACAGGAACTCAGATGAAATCGCACTCCAACAACTCAAGAAAGAATTAGAAGAATGTACAGCGGCTTTACGCCAAAGCGAAGCCAGATTTCAGAAGTTGGCAGATAACGTACCAGGAATGCTGTATGAATTTCGGCTTGATCTTGATGGTACTATGTCTTTTCCCTTTGTTTCTTCTGGATGCCGAGAAGTTTTAGGGCTAGAACCAGAACAAGTTGAAGAAGATGCGACTGTGGGATTTGCTAATGTCCACCCTGATGATTTGTCTGAGTTGCAAGCTGCAATTATGCACTCTGCCCAAACTCTGCAAAAGTTTGAATATGAGTGGCGTGTAGGAAATACCTTTAGTCAACAGGGATGGGTGCGAGGTGTATCTCGACCAGAACTGCAAGCAGACGGAGCTATTATTTGGTATGGTTACTTGGCTGATATTAGCAAACCTAAACAAACTGAACAACAATTCAAAGAACAGGCACAGTTTTTGCAAAGCATCTGGGAAGGCGTAGATTATGGTATCTATGTTTTAGATATCTTAGATGAAGGAACAGAGTTTCGTTACGTTAAATTTAATCCTGCTATTCTCAACCTTATTTCGATACCATTGGAATCTTTGGTGGGTAAAATAATTGCAGAAGGATTACCTGCTGATGTGGCACATCGTTATCGTCAACACTACAGAGAATGTATCCAATCTCGCAAGACTATATTTTTTGAAGAATCTTTCTTACTGGATGGACAAGAAATTTCGTGGTTGTTTAATGTCACGCCGCTGTTTGATAGTTCCTCCGAGATTTATCAACTAGTTGTCACTGTCACCGATATCACAGAACGTAAGCAAGCTGAAAAAGAACGGCAAGTGTTCGTTTCTCTAATTGAAAATAGCAGTGATTTTATTGGCTGCGCTGACTTAATAGGAAAACCTATTTTCTTGAATGAAGCTGGCAAACAACTGTTGGGATTAGATAGTCAAAGTTTTAGTGAAGATTTCACAATTGATCAATGCTTTAGCCCAGAAGATAAAGAATATGTATATCAGCATATTATTCCTACAGTGATGAGAGATGGTGTCTGGCAAGGCGAATATCGTTTCCGACACTTTCAAACCGAAGAACCAATACCTGTTGATTACAATCTTTTTTTGATCAAAAATCCTGAGACTGGTGAACCTTTATATCTATCAACTATTACGCGTGATATCCGCGATCGCAAACAAGCAGAAGCTGCATTACAAGAGAAGGAGCAATTTTTACGCACTATTTATGATGGATTTCCCCAATTAATATTTGTAGTCAATGTTTTAGAAAATGGTAAATTTCGTTTTGCTGGTTGTAACTCAGCCGCAGAAAAAATCGTCGGGATTAATCACGAAAAAATTGTAGGTAAAACTCCAGAAGAATTACATGGTGAGGTTGAAGGTGCTGGTATAACTCAACGTTATCAAAGCTGTGTAGATGCTGGTGATAGTATTAATTATGAAGAATGTTTAACTTTTGATAGTGCAGAAACTTGGTGGTTTACTACTCTTAATCCCTTGAAAAATAGTCAAGGCAGAATTTATCAGATTGTTGGCTCAACGTTAAATATTACATCACGCAAACAGGCAGAAACTGAACGCAAACAAGCAGTAATGCAATTACAAGAACAAGCCAGAAATTTAGAAAATACTTTATCAGAACTTCAACGTACTCAATCTCAACTCATTCAAAGTGAGAAAATGTCTTCTTTGGGTAATATGGTTGCAGGTGTAGCCCATGAAATTAACAATCCAGTTAATTTTATTCACGGTAATCTAATTCCAGCCAGTGAATATACTAAAGATTTATTAGGACTGGTAGAACTTTATCAACAACATTTTCCTGAGCCTCCCGCAGAAATTCAAGCAGAAATAGCAGATATTGACCTTGAATTTCTCAAAACAGATTTAGTTAAACTACTTCAATCTATGCAAGTAGGAACTCAACGCATCCGGGAAATTGTATTATCGCTGCGTAATTTCTCTCGTTTGGATGAAGCTGAATTCAAAAAAGTAGATATTCATGAAGGTATAGAAAGTACTTTAATGATTCTACACAACCGTCTCAAATGTAAACAAGATCATCCAGAAATTGAAGTTATTAAGGAATATGGCAAATTACCACTAATAGAGTGTTATCCTGGTCAACTCAATCAGGTATTCATGAACATTTTGAGTAATGCTATTGATGCTTTAGATGATGCTTTTGTCGGCAAACAAGGAAAAATTTGTATCCGCACGGAACGGATTAATAGTAACCGAATCGCTATCCATATATCAGATAATGGTATGGGAATTACTCAATCGGCAATTTCTAAACTTTTTGACCCTTTCTTTACTACTAAAGATGTCGGTAAGGGTACAGGATTAGGTCTATCAATTAGTTATCAAATTATAGTAGATAGACATGCCGGTAAGTTATATTGCAACTCAGCACCGCAAAAAGGAGCAGAATTTGTGATTGAAATCCCGATTAACCAACCAGAAAGCCGCAAATAATCATTTAATTCCAAACTATTCCTAAATCTAGAATAAATCCCGGTAGTATATCTTCATCTGATAGCTGTTTAGGCGAATCTAAAATTTCTACTGGTTGAGCTTGACGATAAATTTCCACCTGCTTGGCTTGAGGATTAATTAACCAACCAAGTTTGACTTGATTATTTATATATTCTCGCATTTTGGCTTGAGTTTCTTCCAAGTCATCACTAGGAGACATTAACTCTAGAACAAAATCTGGCGCAATTGGGGGAAATTTCGCTTTTTCTTGTGGTGTGAGTGCATCCCATCTCTCTTTTTTTACCCACGCTACATCAGGTGAACGATTTGCACCATTGGGAAGTTTGAAGCAGGTGGAAGAATCGAATACTTCACCAAGTTGATATGTCCGATTCCAAATCACAAAATCTGCGGTAAATCCTGCATTACGTTTTCCGGTTTCTCCCCCTGTAGGTGGCATAACAATTATTTCTCCTTTGGCATTACGTTCAAATTTAACATCAGGATTTTCTCGACACAGTTGGTAAAATTGCTCGTCGGTGATTTGAACAATTGAGTTGAGGTTGAATGTAATAGCTGTCATGATTATAAAATAATAGACTGCTGATACCTATGTATATGATTTTAAAGTATTTTTTACTTGTTTGAGTAAAACAATATGCTGATTTTTTAAGGCGATCGCCTGACTATTTACTATTATTTAATCCCTGTTAAATCTGGATAATTGTTAACAAGAATTTTTGTATTTATGATTGAAACGTATAATTTTATACATTAATATAAAGGCATGATAAAGGCGATCGCACACATCTTTGGCCGGAGGGCGATCGCCTTTATGTAAACCCCAGTATCGGAGTACAAATATAATGATGGCACAATCAAAGCTAGAACACTACTCAAGCGAAGGCTCAAATACACCTACCAGCAATCCCCACAGAAAACCGATAAAGCACATCCTGATGGTTCTGCTGATGTTGTTAATAGTACAATTCACCATCTACAAGTAATTGGCTACGCCAGTGTGGGAGATTGGAGTCCACTGCTACCCACCGCCAACCCAGATGAGGTGATGAGTATTTTAATCAGGCAAATCTTGATGCAATAACCTAGATATAGAGGCGTTGCATTGCAACGTCTCTATTTTAATGTGTTCAACCAATTCTCTAAATCTGCGATTTAAGGTGAAGCAGATGCTGGAACTCCGCCCTATCCGAAATGAAGCTGATTATCTTGCAGTACTTGATGAAATTGAACGGTTATTTGATGCAGAACAGAATACACCAGAATGCGATCGCCTAGAAGTTTTAACAACTTTGGTGGAAGCATACGAACAACAACATTATCCTATCTTTCCACCAGATCCCATTGAGGCAATCTTATACTATCTCGAATCCCGTGAGCTATCTTGGCAGCATTTAGAGTCTGTTATTGGAAATCGCGGAGAAGTTACTCTTGTGTTGCGTCGCCAGCAAGCACTAACACTAGACATGATTCGGCGTTTGCATTCCTGTTTGGGAATTCCGGCGGAGGTATTGATTCAGCCATACTCTCTCCACAATAATTCAGCTTGAATTATTGGGTTACACTACGTTTCACCTAATCTACAGGAGATTGCGATCGCTTCTCATTCCTTCTCATCATCTTAAGAAGCAAGTCTTTTTCTCAATTCTGCTTCTAGTTGTTCTGGAGTGCTAACATCTGCTAAGGTTGCATATCGCGGTACAAGTATGAGGTGCGATTTATTTACAGGTTCCGCAATAATATATGGTGTTTGCCGCGCATTTTTATGCTGACGCACAATTTCCGGCACACGCAAATTAAGATACTGATTTAACCTCTCAACGGTGGCGCATTTACCTTGAATACCTAACCCTTCTAATAACGCCGTAGTAAAAGCACCTTGTTGTAACGCTTCAATTTCATAAGAATATTCCTGCGGACTACAGGAAAATATACTAATAACTCCTTGTTGACGCGCTTCCTCAGCCGTCTGTCTCCCAATACCTTCACCACTTTTTTCACTTTGGTTGCGACAAGCATCTAAAATCAACACAACATTATCTGCACCACAACACCGCAACCGTTCCGTGACAAAGTTAATGGGTATCGCCGTTTCTTCAATATCTGCGGGATTCCCATCTAAAGGCATGAGATAATCACGTTCAGCATGACGTATCCCTTGTCCACTAAAAAAGAACCAAAAGTTATCACCTGCACCCATGAAGGGTTGATTAAATAACTCTAAAAATACACGCCGCAAATTTGCACGGGTGGGACGAGTCGATTTTCCACCAATATCAGGAGAGTCATCGGTAAAGAAAAAAATCCTCTCAAACCCCGCCTCGGTGCGAAGAAACTGCTGGATTAATTCTGCATCCCGCTTGGCATAATTTAGCTGTTGCAGATAATCATACCTGTTGATACCGACTGCGACGCCCAATTTTTCGCCATCTACTTTGGTTCTTGTCGCTTGAATGTCAGCTTTATCGCGCCTTTCCCACTAGCTTTTGCACCACTTCCAATTAACTTGACTTCCCCTTCACCGCTAATTTCCACCGATAATTCAATTTCTTCTAGCTGCATTTTAGAATTTGCTTGCTGTTCTGCACGGCTAAACAAGCGTCCTACTACTTGCAGAAAGTTTCCCATGTTTTGCTCTAATATTTGAGCGTTAACTTTCACGGCATCGTCTTTAGTGCTAGTAGATTCCTTTACCGTTTCGTCTTTCCAACTGCGTGTATTACTTCCGCCTTTTGCACCGTCAGGAATTGAAATTTGTGGAACGTCATCGGTAACAATCCAAATGCTGTCTTGAGATGTGTCTGGCATATTAAACTCAGTGTTTATTTAGCATTTTTGCATAAATATTTTGTATCACGCAGAGGCGCAAAGATGCAAAGAAATCTCTTATGTAATAGTCAATAGCTGATGAAGCAAAGTTGATTAATATATACACATTTCCAGTAATTTAGCTGCCTGAATGGATTACAATTTGAAGGTTCAGAGGCACAGGTTAATTAGCGATCGCCTAAATTTCCTTGATTCATTTCCTCATACACAATGCTTTTATCTCTTTCAAAAAATGCGTTATATTTACCATATTTACAACCATTAGTCAAATAAAAAGCTAGTTTTTATAATAAAATTTTACTTTTAAAAGTAAGCAAAAAGTAAGAAATGAATTTTTTGAGAAATCCTGAAAACGTTATATAGCAAGAAAAATAAATGGTACGACCGCGCAAGGTTTTTGCTCAGCATTGGCTCAAAAGTGATAAGGCACTCAACGCAATTGTGCAGGCGGCAGAGTGTAGTACAAATGACCGCATCCTGGAAATTGGGCCAGGTACAGGCATTCTAACTCGACGTTTATTACCTTTAATACAGGCTTTGGTAGCAGTCGAAATCGATAGAGATTTATGTAAGTTATTAGTCAAAGAATTAGGAAGTAAAGAAAACTTTTTATTATTACAAGGTGATTTTCTAGAGTTAAATTTAGAAACAAATTTAGTAGCATTTCCTCAATTTCAAAATGCAAATAAAGTAGTGGCGAACATTCCCTACAATATCACCGGGCCTATCATCGAAAAACTATTAGGAACCATCGCCAATCCTAACCCCAAACCATTTGATTCCATAGTGCTATTAATTCAGAAAGAAGTAGCAGAAAGATTGTATGCTAAAGCCGGGTCAAAAACTTTTGGAGCTTTATCAGTAAGAGTGCAGTATTTAGCAGAATGTGAGTTAATTTGTCCAGTTCCCGCAAGTGCATTTTACCCACCACCAAAAGTAGACTCAGCAGTAGTGAGATTGCGTCCGCGTCAATTGGAAATTCTTGCCAACGACCCACGCAGATTAGAGAATCTGGTAAAGTTAGGATTTGGGTCAAAGCGCAAAATGTTGCGGAATAATTTGCAATCTGTAATTGACCGCGATCGCCTGACTCATTTACTGGAACAATTAGAAATAAATCCCCAAGCTAGAGCTGAAGACATCAGCACTCAGCAATGGGTAACTCTCGCTAATGAAGTGGGAAGCATGAAGTGTGAAGTATGAAGTATTCATTTCAGACTTCACACTTCAGACTTCACACTTAATCCTTAATGTTTTTGAACATGCGTTCCTACAGTTTAATTGCTCCTGCCAAAATAAATTTGTATTTAGAAATCATCGGCGATCGCGCTGATGGTTATCATGAATTAGTCATGATTTTGCAAAGCATCGACCTCGCCGACCGAATTAATATTCGCGCCATCAGTGACGAAACTATTCGCGTTCACTGTAACCATCCCCAAGTCCCCACAGATAAAACTAATCTGGTATATCGCGCCGCCGAACTGATGGCGACACAATTTCCCGAAGCTTGGGCTAAACATGGTGGAGTGGAAATTACACTGGAGAAAAACATCCCCGTCGCGGCTGGGTTGGCGGGAGGTTCAACAAACGCCGCAGCAGTTTTGGTAGGAATAGATTTACTCTGGAACTTGGGACTTACCCAAACAGAAATCGAAGAATTGGGCGCTACCCTAGGTTCAGATATACCATTTTGTGTCGCAGGTGGGACAGCGATCGCCACAGGTAGAGGTGAACAACTTGCGCCACTGCCAAATTTAGATCATATATATATAGTATTAGCCAAATATCGCAGTCTAGAAATTTCTACACCTTGGGCATACAAAACCTATCGTCAAGAATTTGGTCATACCTATATTAAAACTACCGAAGATTTAGCAGCACGCGCCGCCGCAGTTCATTCTGGTGAAATAGTCAAAGCCATTGTGCATAAAGATGCAGCCGAAATTGCCCAAAAACTGCACAATGACTTAGAGCGTGTTGTTTTACCTGCTCATCCCCAAGTTATGCAACTACGCGAACTTTTTGCAACTCAACCAGGAGTTTTAGGAACAATGATGTCTGGTTCCGGGCCGAGTGTCTTTGCAATTATTGAGTCTGAACCACAAGCCCAAGCCGTGAAACAATACATTAGAGAAGCAATACCCAATGAAGATTTAGAATTGTTCGTGACTCGCACCATTACCCACGGCATTCAGATAGCATCTTAGGAAGGGAACAGGTTATAGGGAACAGTTTTATGAGTGAAAACATTACACCACAAGAAACAGCAACCCAGGCGCAAGCATCACCACTACGCTGCATTACAGGTGCCATAATTTCCAGTGGAATGGCTTATGCTTTATATTCGCTGATGATTGCGATCGCAACTTCCTTTGCCAGCAAACCCGTCCATTCTACTAATGAACTAGTCATCAAAATTACCTCTGCGGTACGTACCTTAGTAGTTGGTATAGTTGCTTTAGGCAGTGGGATATTTGGAATAGTAGCGCTCGGATTAATAGCTTTGGGTGTGCAACTATTAATCCAGCAGTTGTCTCAGCCAAAGAATAATTAAAATTATTGCTGGCCTGTTTATGTTTGAACAACAGGTAAGCACTTTTCCAACTGAGTGCAAGTATTAAAAAACTCCTGCTTTTTTCGCCAATGTTTGGGAGGTATGCCATGATGCTGTCGAAACTGGCGAGAAAAGTGACAAGCATTTTGATAACCTAAAGCCAGAGCAATTTGCTCAACGGTTTGGTTAGTATTCTTCAACAAAGAACGCGCCGCCATCATTCGCCGCTTAACAATCCATCCATTGACAGTTTCTCCTGTGTGTTTCGCAACTCTATTAGTTAAATAAGCCCGGGAATAACCCACCGCCTCAGCAACTTTAGCTAAGGTAATTCCTTGGTGATAATTAGCTTCAATGTAGTCGAAAACTTTTTGGAATTGAGGAACCGAAGGGAAAAATGGCTCAGGAGTGTTCGACACCGCGATATTTGCAGGTATAGATTGCGATATTTGATGTGTTTGAGTAGCATACCAATACCTAAGCAGAGCTTGTTTTTCCAATCGAATATTGATCGCCCTCAACAATTGCTCAACAGTTAAAGGTTTGGTCAGATAATCGTCCGCACCCAACTCCATCCCTTTACGTAAAGCATCCTTAGTATCGCTACCGGTCAGAAAAATAAAAGGAATAATCGCTGTCAGTTGGTCTTGACGCAAAGCATTTAAAACATCGTAACCATCCATATCTGGCATTAAGATATCGCAGATCACCAAATCTGGTAAATGCTCTTGTGTTAGTTGAATACCAATACGACCATTTTCTGCACCGATTGTGTCATAACCTTCAGCTTGTAAACTGTCTAAGAAGAGATTGCGGGTAACAGCATCATCTTCAATGACTAGAATTGTTGGCGACGATGTGTGCATCATTGTTCTACTACTAGGATTTGTGGCAGGTTGAAAAAACTCATTCAAAACTTTTATTTCACTGATGGCAGCATAATAGTAAAAGTTGTGCCTACACCAACTTCACTTTTCATATCAATATGACCACCGTGTAAGTCAACCAGAGTTTTCACAATTGCTAGTCCTAGTCCAGTACCCGGTAGATTCGCAATATTACTACCTCGATAAAATGGTTCAAATAGCCGCGCTTTATCTGCTGTGGGAATACCAATACCTCTATCCGTGACTTGAAAAATCACTGTCTCTTGTTCCCATGAAAGTTGGAAATCCACCACAGCACCTGATGGAGAATACTTGATTGCATTGTCGAGCAAGTTCTTCAGTATTGGCTCCAGCAATTTTTTATCGAAAAAGGCAGTAAAAGAGCAATCTTGACTGACAAAATTAATTCTGTTTTCGCTACTGTAGGTATGGACTTGTGCCACAATCTCATGACAAAACCGCACTACATTCAGTGGTTTAGCCTCAAAGTGGAGTTTAGCCGCTTCTGCTTTAGCAAAAAAAATAATGTCGTCTAGCATTTTGCTGAGTTGTTCTACAGCTATTTGAATGCGATCTAATAATGGTTTAGTTTTTTCCTCTGTCCATTCATAGATGTGTCTCTTGAGTAAGCTATTAGAAAATGAAACTACATTCAGCGGTGTACGTAATTGATGAGAAAGCATAGATAAAAATTGCGCTCTCAATTCACCCAGTTGTTTAGACTGTTCTAAAGCTTGGCTCAGTTCGGAAATATCCCAAATACTCCAAACTCTACCAATCACTTCGTGATTTACCTTCTGCGGTTTAGAGTATTGAGCGAAGACTCTACCATCCTTTAACTCTAGAATATCGTAGCGATCGCTCTGACAATCACACTTCATTTCCCACATCGAATCCCGAAATAGTTGCGGCTGTTTGAGTTGATTCTCAAAAAAAGCTTGGCATGGAAAACTATGTCTCGATATTGTCAGAGAGTTGGGTATCTGCCACATCTGGACAAATTGTTGATTAAAACTAACAATATCTTCCTCTAAACTAACTGCAATCATGCCATGAGCCGTTGATTCCAAAATAGAACGAAGTAAAGTGACAGATTTTTCTAAACTTGCCTCCTTCTGCTTCCGTTCTACAATTTCTTGCAGTAAATGTTTGTTAACCTGTTTTAATTCCTCAATCAAAGTGTGCATATTTAACTCTACTATTTCATCACTCTTACACCTACAAAAGTAGTTAAATCCCCACAACTCGGATTGTGGCTTTAGCACCGATTTCGAGATGGAAAGAACTAACGCGTAGCCGTTAGTATTCATATCCCGCACTCCTTTTAACTATTTGACACTAAAGCTATATAGCGGAGAATTGGCAACTTTCACAGGCTGAATCCGGCTGTAAATCATTAATGGCAATAGCAAAGGGAAATTAAAAAATAATTTAAATTTCTGATTTATTTAAAAATATTCTACCAATAAAAAGATATCACTTCGATTTTTTACTGAGAAAAAACATTTCTTTTTATAAATTAAGATTTTTATATAGACAAGATAAAGATTACTTCATTCTTATTGCCAATGTATCGCAATTCTCAGAAGAGAATTAGCATATTTCCCTAATCAAAATCTGTATTTTTAATTCATACCATCTAATAAATAATTAGTATTTTCCTAGAGCTAAATAGTATAAATTTATCTAACAATTTTAGATTATTATTGAATATAATAAAAATTCTCTTAGTGTAGTTATCATGGTGTAAACTCGCATATATTTACTTTTATCGCTCATCCACAAAAATATATTTTTGTCAAATATATGTGTATTTTATAGTCTTACTTTTTTCATGTTGTATTGATTTTTTAAATTTTACTCCCTATGGAATCTAACTATAAAATAATAGACTAAATCATCTATCTAAAGATATAAATAATTTGATAATTAAGATAAATCAACAGATAAAATAAGTAAAATAATTGCCTTTACTTCCCTCTGAAGAAATAAAAAAAATTAAGATTTAATGTGTTGTAGAATACATAAAATTCATGAAATGGACAAAAAAACCAAAGTTAGACTGACACATTTATGGTTATCTAGACAGTGTTATGACTCCAAACCAGATTGCATTTGCAGCATTTTTTCCAACAAGCAGAGATATATTTAGTCTTGACAAAATTTAATCAATGGCAAGAGCGAAAAAACAGATAGGTCTAGCAAAACAATGATCATATATCTGCGACCTAATATTCAGTAGTCTTAACAAAGAAGCAGCTTCTGCAACACGGTTTATTGATAGGGGGAGGATATTTCTAAATTCACTCAGCAGATCATAATGCTAGTTGATTTAATCCACCCCTATTTTCAAATTTCATTTGTGCTGTAGTGTCAAACTAGTTTTGTTGAGGTAGCGAGATTAATTGGAAAATCAGGCGATCGCACTATGTTCCCTACAACAGTTTCAAAAAAATGCCGATGATTTGTGATTGACCCACCTACAATACCTTTGGCGATGTTCGTGTATCGCGCACTATCACTAAAGTTAAAATGGACACTGCCTTAGCAGATAGCCTGTTTCACCTGGATTCTCAGCGTAGAAGCTTATTTACCAGCAGCTACGAATATCCAGAACGATATAAAAGATGGGCAATTAACTTGAATTCTCTAATGGAATTAACCATCAGAGAACAAGCTTTCACTTTCTCGGCACAAAGCGATCGCGCCAGACATCACAAGCAGCACCAGCAATCTACCACGCAAATAGGGTTCAACGTCTTCTACCAACACACAACGCTGACCACGAAACAGGTTAGTAGGTGAAATTAGTTGAGGTGGCACTTGACTACTTTAGCCAGGGTGATTTATTTGAAGTAGTTCCGAGTCAAAACTTTTTTCAGGCCTGTGAACAGCCACCCAGTCAGCTATGCCAAACATAAAAACAAATCAATCCCAGCGCTTATGGGTTGACAATATTTGTTTAATTGTGAAAGAAACTATCGATTATATAGCCTTTACTACATCCTATTTATATCCGTGAACTAATAGGCGGATACCCTGAACAGAGTTTTTGGTGTTAGAGACAATCCAAACTATAAAATCTGGAGCTTAAAGCCAGAGAGAGGGTTTTATGCATCAACTCGACAATTTACAAAACGCCAAAAAAATTAATACAGAACAAGTTGAACAAATTGTTAAAGCAATTATTGCCGGTAAGTATTCCTGGGCATGTGTTTTAATGCTCCGGTTTTCTGGTTATAACCCTATAGATTACATCCCATATCGCACCTACATTCGCCTCCTAAAAAATAACTACTTACTTGAAGGTGCAAAGCGAAAAGAAGCAAAAGATTCCGAACAAAAATTAGGCGTTTTTGACATCAAATCAAATTGGGTACGCTCTTAAAAACTCCACTTGCTTAACTACCCAGAAGAAATTTAATCATTGGCCAGATGTTTCTGGCTAATTTACATGTTTTGAAATAGCCTATATAGGCTATTTCAAAACATGTAGCGGGAGCTTTACCCAACAAAGCCTGGATGATTTTGGGTTTCGTTACTCCACTAAAAGTTTTGGTGTAACTGTAACTTTCCTATAAAAATGCCAAAACTTCAGCTTTCCAAGATTAGTGAAAACAACTTTACTCAGCAAGATTTGTTTGGCTGAGGTGAATGCTTCATAATTTCTGATTTAGTTCATCTGCCAATTTTTTACAACTTATGATTTATCCGATGACTACTGTGAATTCTCATCTCCAACCGATGTTAAGAGAAATTGTGTGGCAGAAAAAGCAAGAAGTAGCACAGATTCAACAACACATGTCTTTAGCTTCTTTGCAACGTCAGTTAACAGCTGCGCCAACTGTAAGAGATTTCTTAACAGCTTTACAACAAAGCCCTCATCATCCTAGTCTGATTGCAGAAATTCAAAAAGTTTCTCCGGGTTATGGCATGATTCGTGCAGACTTTGATGCTATTGCGATCGCCAAAGCATATCAACGTGCTGGTGCTGCTTGTATTTCTGTTTTCACTGAAAGAACATTTTTTCAAGGTAGTTTTGAAAGTCTGCGGATAATTCGCCACAAAGTATCAGTACCACTGCTTTGCAAAGAGTTTATTATTGATCCCTGCCAAATTTATTTAGCACGAGCCGCAGGTGCAGATGCAGTTCTACTGATAGCCGCAATTCTTACAGATAGACAACTACAAGATTTTCAACGCATTATTCATTATTTGGGGATGAATGCCTTAATAGAAGTGCATACCCTAGCGGAACTGGATCGAGTATTGCAGCTAGATGATGTTCGTTTGATTGGGATTAACAACCAAAGTTTGGTTGACTTCACCGTGGATATCAGCACAACTCAAAGATTACTAGCAGCCAGGCGATCGCAAATCCAAAACTTAGGTGCGATCGTTGTTAGTGAATCAGGTTTGTATACCAATACGGATTTATCCCTCATGGCTGAAGCCGGTACTAACGCCGTTTTAATCGGAGAATCTTTAATCAAAGAAACAGATATAGAACAAGCTGTACGCCGTTTGCTGAATATTGATTCTTCAACGTTCAAAGAGTAGTAGCATGATCGGACTAATTTAGTGTATGGGCAGCTTCAACAAAAAATCTCAGACACGCAACTTTAGTTCTGAATCATCCTTTCTACCCCTCTAAATTAGTCTTACCCATCAAGAAGTTGGGTTTTGCATTGCTTAACCCAACAATTTAAAATAAATATTTATATAAATATATTGATTGATGACTATTGATACACAAGTAAGTTACTCTTAAGAAAAATTAACATTTAAATTCCGCCGATGCTAAGACTATTTACCGACTTCGACGGCCCCATTGTTGATGTTTCTGAACGGTACTATCGCGTTTATCAATATTGTTTAGAAAAAACTAAACGTCCAGGACAAGCGGTTCGCCAACTAAAAAAAGCTGAATTTTGGCAACAGAAGCGATCGCGCATTCCCGAAATCCAAATTGCTTTAAATTCCGGACTGGATGAGGTGCAAGCACAAGAATTTTCTCAACTGCGGCGGAAAACAGTACATACACAACCTTATTTTGAATATGACACCCTAGTACCAGGTGCAGTAGATGCACTGTTCAAAATTCAAGCAGCTGGAATTGATTTAGCAGTCATGACAATGCGAAGAGTCTGGGAATTAGACTTCGCCTTCCAGAAATTTGATTTAGAGAGATTTTTCCCGGAAAATCGCTGTTATTGCCTAAGTAACGATTATGTGAAGACTCGTGACATCGAAGATAAGCCAATGTTAATGGCAAAAGCATTAAAAGAACTATCTCCCGCTGCTGATACATGGATGGTAGGAGATACAGAAGCTGATATCACTGCTGCTAAAAAACATAATATTCAAGTTATGGCAGTCGAGTCTGGTATCCGCGATCGCACTCAACTAGAACTGTACCACCCCGACTTAATTGTTCCCGATTTAAGTTCAGCAGTGGCTCTCATCTTAGAGAATAGAACTCTAGCTCTCAGATAGTGCCTCTTGTGCAAAAAATGGGTAACAGCATAAATCATCTGCTACCCATAAATAATTTCAAGCTTTATACCTTACCGCAAAAAACTACTAATCAACCACAATAATATAAATGTGAACACTGTAGAAAATTGCTCAGTACTCAGCCTACCTAAATTGAATTGTGGTAAAAGCCAGCTTGCAACTAATCCGCCAATAATCAAGCCTAGTATCAGACCAATCAGCGTTAACAAAACGGCTCTACCAAACTTACCTTCTTTACGATTGAGAAAGTAAACACTAATACCTACCCCAACCACTAACACCAACTGTAAAACTTGATCACCCGTGGCAGGATAAAAAATACCGATAGCACTCAAACCCAAATACCAAGCACCTGGCAACAGTACATCTGCCGTTGTTGGCTGATCTAATATTCTTTGTAGCCATGCAGGTGACTGTTCACGAGGAGTGGAAACTTCTTTAGGAGGAAATTGCACTCGTAGTTCTGGAAACCGGATTCGCTCAGGTACTTTGATTTTGCCTTCCTGACGCATCCGTAACCGATCCATTAAAATCGCGTCATAAGAAGCTTCAATGAGTTCCAGACTCTTAGCATCGCCACTGTGTTGCTCCAATAGGCGATTGCGAGCATCCTGAATTTCAT
The DNA here is from genome assembly GCA_003990705.1 of Nostoc sp. HK-01. GTDB lineage: Bacteria > Cyanobacteriota > Cyanobacteriia > Cyanobacteriales > Nostocaceae > Nostoc_B. The sequence goes on along the minus strand of AP018318.1, from coordinate 2,967,488 downwards.
CAAAGCTTGCATCTTCGGACACCCCAAGTTTGTCGTAGGGATTTTGATCGCTCATGGGAGTTTACACTTCAACCTTAGTCAGCGGCGGTATTTTGCTTTTTGGAAAACAACTTTAGGTTTTGCCTAGATTTAAACAAATGTTGCCAGCAACTTAATATGCTCTACCAGGAATAGTAGCACGGGTAAGTTAAACTGACCCAGGAAATTTAACTATAGCAACTTTAACATATTGCTAGAACTCCGTGTATCCCCTCATGTCGTTGACCAGTGAGGGCTTTACTCTAGAATTTGAACTAAGACTTCTTAAAACTTATTTTTTTATGAAAAAATTAATTTTTATGTTTCAAATTTGGCAATTTACCGTGCCTTGAGGCAATTTAGATGAACTAGCTTCACAATCACTAGTGGTATCCACAAGCATATCGATATTAAAATTGAAAAGCTTTAAATTACCAAGTAATTGGGAGTAGGAAATTTTCCTAAGTTACAGAACTGCTATAACTAGCGATTACAGTACCAGCATCTCAAGTGCGGGTAACACTAGCAAATGTTGTGTAACAATCCCAAATACGCAATTCTCCTGTTAATCTTACGAATTTTTGTGCAAAGTGATGGTCATGGCTCCTGCCAAGATTCTTGTAGTTGATGACGACCCTGCGGTTCGCAACTTAATCCAACGCTTTTTGATTAAGCAGAACTATCAGGTGGAGGCGGCTGAGGATGGTAAAACAGCCTTAGCGCTATTCGAGCAATTTAACCCTGACTTGGTAATTTTAGATGTAAATTTACCAGACGTTATCGGGTTCAACCTCTGCCAAGAGATGCAAAGTCGTAATGGTGTGTTTGTTCTCATGCTCACTAGCCGTGCGGATGAAGCTGACAAGATTCGCGGCTTTGCTAAAGGTGCTGATGACTATCTCACCAAGCCATTTGGTTTAGGAGAGTTAGAAGTCAGAGTTGCTGCTATTTTGCGGCGAAAACGGGTTGTGACAACGGCAGAACAAAAACGCCTAGTATTTGAAAAACTGATGATCGATCCCGTCCGTCGGGAAGTGACATTGAACAACCTACCAGTACCCCTAACAGCCTTAGAATTTGACCTGTTACATTTTTTAGCCAGCCATCCTGGGCGGGTTTGGCGACGAGCCGAACTAATTCAAGAGGTTTGGGACTATGAATATGTTGGCGACCAACGGGTTGTAGATGTACATATCGGTCAAATTCGTAAGAAAATTGAAGTTGATGCCAGCCAACCAGCATTAATTCAGACGGTACGTGGCGTAGGTTATAAATTTGAATGTCCTACTCATTCTCCGCAATTGGAAACCAACCCTTGAATTAATTGTTTCATAATTAATACTAAGTCAGGGCGAACAAATGTTCGCCCTGACTATTATGTATTCTGTTTTTGCCTAAGTCCTGATTGGTATAGCCGTAGTCACATAGATGAGGACAGTATTGATTGCTCAAAGCCTTGAGATTACTGGTTTTCTCCTTAGCACTTTGCTATATAGCGATCGCCAAGATAGTTAAGATATCAGGAAATTTAAACAACCGCACAAGATTTTAAATTCTGTCCCCTATCCCCTACTACATAACTAGCAGTTATGGAATAAAGTTTCTAAATAAACACGAGCAGCACGGCGATCGCTATCCCCATTTTGCAGTAAAAACAGTGACAATGCTGCTGTCAGCACACGGGTTTGATCCCAATCAGGGTGAGTTTCTAAATAGCTTTTGAGGGATTCATGGAGTGTTTCGGGAATTTCCGTAAAAATGCTCACCGTTGCGTTCATGAGATTTTCCTTCTCTGAGGTCGATCAAGCGAATTTACTGGCACTTTTGAAGCAAAGAATGGAACCTCCAAACATCTCAGGAATGTTTTGAGTTCCCCAGATAACTTGGGCTAGAAAAAAGTGCCAGTCGCATCATTGTGCTTCAAGAGGGGGTAGGTTTGTCAATGCTGCGAAATGTTAAAACCGGTTCTTTCAAAAAGAAATCTTGACGCAATAATCAGACTTAGAGCTAAGTTTTTGTTACATAAATTCACAAAAACTCAGTCACTGAACTAAGCAATAACTGTGAAGTAAAAATCCCCAGTAACATCGCAAGTGCTGATCATCTCGTGGAGTATCTGTGGAAAACTACTAAAATGCCTGTGGAAACCCTGTGGAATCAGTGAGGAAAATTTCAGCGAATGATAAGAATTACAAAAAATGTGAAGTCTGAATAATGACTTTTTTCTCCCACTTCCTGATTCTTCAGCGACGACGTTCTTGTAACTTTCGATATACAGCCTTTAAATCAACTTGATGATGAGCTAAGGCCACCAAGGTGTGATAAAGCAAATCCGCAACTTCACCGGCAATTGCATCTGCTTCATCATCTTTAAAAGCCATGACAACCTCAGCCGATTCCTCACCTATCTTTTTCAAAATCTTATTATCGCCGCCTGCGAATAGCTTGCAGGTATAAGAAGTATCCGTGGGGTTGTCCCGGCGATCGCAGATCACCTGAAACACCTGCGATAATGTATCTGCTGGCGGTGGATTAATTTTGCCATCTACTTGATGAAAACAACTGCGCTCTCCAGTGTGGCAAGCAATATCTCCAATTTGCTCCACCCCAATTAACAAAGCATCACTATCACAGTCATAACGGATGCTTTGAACTTTTTGAATATGACCAGAAGTCCCTCCCTTATGCCATAACTCTTGCCGGGAACGACTCCAAAACCAAGTTTCTCTAGTTTCCAAAGTCTTTTGTAACGACTCCCGATTCATCCACGCCATCATCAACACTGTGCCATCTAAATAGTCCTGCACAATAGCCGCTACCAAACCCCGTTCATCGTAGCGAATTTTTTCAACGGGAATAGCGTGACGCAATGAATCTGATTCGGTAGAAAACATACCAACTTACTTGACTCTAACAACAATGATTAATGGATTCACGATACCATTCTCAATATGACAGCTGGTATGTTTTACGAAAATGAAAATTTATTATTTAGCCTGAAACAACAACATTTCTGTCCATTGCAGACTGCATTTTAACCGCACTTAACGCAACTTGATGAGCTTTTGATGCTTCACCATACCAATGGAGAGCCGAGTTAAAAGCAGCACGGTAAAGCTCCTGGTATGCCTCAGATAACCGATTCCGGATTTCTAAAGGCAAGTCATCATTGGACTTGTACAACATGGTTGTTATTTTCCTGGTTCAGCTATTTCTATAGGATAGAAATTATGCACAGTTTTTAACCCTATCCTAAGATAGAGCTTTTTTTGTTCCTCACTTTTAGGAGACAGCCTTGGTAAACACCACAATTAAAACCACAAAATCACAAGAAATTTTCGCCGCCGCCCAAAACCTCATGCCAGGAGGAGTCAGTTCTCCTGTCAGAGCATTTAAATCTGTAGGTGGACAACCCATAGTTTTTGATCGTGTCAAAGGAGCATACTTCTGGGATGTTGATGGCAACCAATACATAGACTATGTGGGTACTTGGGGGCCAGCAATTTGCGGTCATGCTCATCCAGAAGTTATCTCAGCACTCCATGAAGCTTTAGAAAAAGGCACTAGTTTTGGAGCGCCTTCAGTTCTAGAAAATGTCCTCGCAGAGATGGTCATTGATGCTGTTCCTAGCATCGAAATGGTCAGATTTGTGAACTCTGGGACAGAAGCTTGTATGGCAGTTTTACGGCTGATGCGGGCTTTTACTAATCGTGAGAAAATCATCAAATTTGAAGGTTGCTACCACGGACACGCTGATATGTTCTTGGTAAAAGCTGGTTCAGGTGTGGCGACACTTGGTTTACCAGACTCCCCAGGAGTACCAAAATCAGCAACTAGCAGTACCCTAACGGCTCCTTTCAATGACTTGGAAGCAGTCAAAGCCTTATTTGAAGAAAACCGCGACCAAATTGCTGGTGTAATTCTAGAGCCAGTTGTTGGTAACGCTGGGTTTATTCCTCCTGATGCTGGCTTTTTAGAAGGACTCAGGGAACTCACCCAAGAAAATGGGGCTTTATTAGTATTTGATGAAGTCATGACAGGCTTCCGTATTGCATACGGTGGCGCTCAAGAGAAATTTGGCATTACTCCCGATTTGACAACACTAGGTAAAGTCATTGGTGGTGGTTTGCCAGTAGGAGCCTATGGAGGACGGCGAGAGATTATGTCCATGATTGCTCCCGCAGGCCCTGTGTATCAAGCTGGAACTCTGTCCGGGAATCCTTTGGCAATGACAGCAGGCATTAAAACCCTGGAATTGCTCCAAAAACCTGGAACTTATGAGTATCTTGACCGAATTACTCAAAAGCTATCAAACGGTTTACTGCAAATTGCCCAAGAAACTGGTCATGGAGCTTGCGGTGGTTACATTAGTGCCATGTTTGGCTTATTTTTCACCTCTGGGCCTGTTCATAACTACGAAGATGCTAAAAAGTCAGATACCTCAAAATTTGGACGTTTTCATCGCGGTATGTTAGAACGTGGTGTTTATTTAGCACCTTCTCAGTTTGAAGCTGGGTTTACGTCTTTGGCTCATACTGAAGAAGATATTGAGCAGACTCTAGCTGTTGCACGGGAAGTATTGTCTAATCTGTAAATGCTGAGTGCTGAGTTACCGAAGTTTGCTCAACGGGGGGAACCCCCGCACGCAACTTCTCGCTGAGTGCTGAGGAGCCACTGCGTTGCTTTGGTTCCCAAAGTTGAAGCAAGTGGTGTTGCTAAATACTAACTTGCAAAGCAATTGCAAACATTAGTGCCGTAGGCGCTTTCTCAACTCAGCACTCAGCACTTTCAACTCAGCACTACTTAAGTAACTGTAAAAATACGTAGAATTTTTAGCTGAAAATAACTTATTACACAAATAGCTTGATAACTACTGACGATCGCGCCTCACATCAGCTATCTTGTTGTGATGATCGCTTAGATAAACCAGTCAAACTTTAGGAACTCTTCAAAGGATTTCCAGCATAAATTACCTGCCAAGAGTTGATTTTGGTTTAAATAATTAAACTAGAGCGTAATGCTCCCAGCCATTCTTCGCGCAGCGAGTTGACAGTGCATGAGCTACTGCTTAAATCCAACCTGTCCCAATCCAGAAAATGTAGTGTATAGCCAAAGGTGTCAGTCGTGTGGCTCGCGCCTACTGCTGCGCGATCGCTATCGGGTGAGTAAACCGTTAGGTCAAGGTGGCTTTGGAGCAACCTTCTTAGCTCAGGATGAAGCTTTACCAGGAGAGCCGAGTTGTGTCATCAAGCAATTACGTCCTTCAGGCAATGCACCACACGTTTTGCAAATGGCGCGAGAACTATTTGAGCGAGAAGCTAGAACTCTAGGTAAAATCGGCAACCATCCTCAAGTCCCCAGACTACTCGACTATTTTGAAGAACAGGAACAATTCTATCTAGTCCAAGAATATATTAGCGGTGCAACCTTACAGCAGGAAATCAAAGCTAATGGAGTTTTGAGCGAAGTAGGCGTTAAGCAATTTTTGAGCGAAATTTTACCTTTACTGCAATACATCCACGAGCAGAAGGTAATTCACCGTGATATCAAACCAGCCAACTTAATTCGCCGTAGTCAAGATGCCAGAATGGTCTTGATTGACTTTGGTGCTGTCAAAAACCAAGTTACTCAAGCTGCACCTAATCAATCAGGACAGACCGCCTTAACTGCCTATGCAATTGGTACTCCTGGTTTTGCACCCCCAGAACAAATGGCGATGCGTCCAGTTTACGCGAGTGATATCTACGCTTTAGGAGTCACCTGTATTTATTTACTCACTAGCAAAACTCCTAAAGATTTAGATTACAATCCCACAACAGGTGAAATGATGTGGGAACAGTTGGTGCATGTGAGTGATCACTTGACTGGTGTATTGCGAAAAATGTTAGATGTTTCTGTTCGCAATCGTTACCAATCAGCAGCAGACGTTCTCAGAGCCTTAGAGATGGAGCCTTACTTAGATAGTTTGGCTAAAAGCTTGCTAGTAAAATCTGACACCAATACTAAAGAAAAAACATCGCAACTTGGAGACAACTCTGCTATTTTATGCAGCAATCCTTCTGCTGTAGGAGCTACAGCTACAGGAGTAGCACAGGTAGCAGCAGCCATTCGGGCTAGACGAGCTAAAATTGCCGAGGCCGCTGGTGCAGATGCCGGTGGAATACGACCAGCAGCTATGGGTAAACCAGGAATGTTGCCTAACAGCAATAGCAATAGTGCGAATACTCAACAATCCAAAGCTGGACGTAGATTAGACAGTCAAACTTTATTAACAGCCTATCTCAAGGGAAGAAGAGATTTTGCCTTACATAATTTAAACTTCCTGAATCTCCAAGGTAGTGAATTGTCAGAAACCAATTTCCATTCGGCTCAACTGCAAAGCACTAATCTCCAAGGAGCAAATCTTCACAATAGCGATTTTGGTAGGGCTAGTCTCACTCGCGCCAATCTCAGAGATGCTAATTTAAGCAAAGCTTATTTCAATCATGCTGACTTGGAAGGAGCAGACCTGCGGGGAGCAGATCTTAGTTATGCTCATTTGAGCAATGCTAATCTTCGAGGTGCTAATTTGTGTGGCGCTAATCTAACTGGAGCCAAAATTTTAGATGAGCAACTAGCACTAGCAAAAACTAATTGGATGACAGTACGTCCCAATGGTAAACGTGGCTTACTGTAATTCAATAGTGAAAAATTGCAGATTTTTACTAATTTTAAAAAGTAAGTATTAGACTCTAATAGTTTGGATTAATTAAGAGCAAAATTAAGTAGTAATACGCTCTACTTAATTTTGCTCTTCGTATTCACTCCGAAATTTATGCTGTAAATTTAATCTTTCTAATATTACTTAAGAAATGCTTAAATTATTCTTAATGATTAGCATCTGTTAAAATTAGACTACAGTAATTTACAATATAAAACAAAGTTACATAATATTTTTTTTAAATTCAAGTTTTACGATATTCATAACTAAGTACCAAAATTTAAGTAGGAATTCTTAGTAAAAATCGTCAAACTTAATTCTATTGAGTTGCGAAATTTTTAAAATAGCAACAAAGACTAAACAGGCAATTGTTCCTGATTGTAGGCTGAGAAAAAAGTTCATGATCAACATCAGCAAATCATATCTATTTACACTAAAAAATTCAGCCAAAATTGCTGAGTTCCAGAATAAGGAAATAGAGCGGAAGTTAAGCTTATATCAAGTATTTGTCAAATTGTACGAACACCATAGTGGACTTCTAGAAGATATTCTTCAGATGGAAGACCTATCATTGTCTAGTATGACAGGTTTAAACTCCAGTTATGTGCAAGGTGTAGTGAATGATGGCAAGGTTTACTTAGTCACTAACTTGGGAGATAATCAAACCCAAACTTTACTACAAGCACAACAAATTTGGACAATCGGACGCGATCGCCATTGTGGGATATGTATAGGTGATAAATATCTGTCGCGTCGCCATGCTGCCATTCAATATATAGATCAAGATGATGAACCAGGTTTTTACTTAGTGGATTTTAAAAGTACTAATGGTTCCTTTGTGAATGGTGAACGTGTCTATCAGCGAATTAGACTCAAAGAAGGCGATCGCGTTCGCATCGGTAATCTTACTTTTAATTTTTTCTACAACAATAACCGACGCATTTTACCAACAGTAGCAATGGAATTACTAATGCAGCTTTCATCTCGCAAAGGCTGTAATATAGACGATACATTGAGTTATGTTGCTCCAGAGAAGTACTTACCTGAAATTACCGACAAAGCTGTTCCATTTACCAAAAATTTTGCATTAAACCCTCCAAATAGTCATGATGGTTTTAGTACAGAACAGAAATCAGATATTTTAGATAGATTTTTCAACCAAATTACGCCTTCGCCAATATGAAAAAACAGTGAACAGTTATTATTTGTCACTGTTCACTGTTCATTAAGCTAAAACGCATCTAATATTACATAACTTCTGTACAGTTAGTCCTGAGTAATTAGTATTGACAAAGGACTAATGACAGCTTGAACCAGAGTAGGTGTAACTTGAACGCACACCATCTGACTTATTCTTCTTCTTCGTATTCTTCTTCCTCATCTTCACTGACTTTAGCTACAGAATTGGCAGAAACAACAGCACCCATATCAAGTTTCTGACGCACTTGCTGTTTAATTTGTTCAACGAATTCCGGCTTTTCTTCTAAGTATTTAATAGCGTTATCTCTACCTTGAGAAATGTTGTCACCGTTATAGCTATACCAAGCACCCTTGCGAGTTAAAACCCCTGTTTCTTCAGCTATATCGACTAAACAACCTAAAATTGACACTCCCTTACCAAAAATAATGTCAAATTCCGCCACTCTAAAAGGAGGTGCTACTTTGTTTTTAGCTACTTTTACCTTAACGCGGTTGCCAAATTCTTCTGTACCTTTTTTCAAAGTTTGAATGCGGCGAATATCTAAGCGCACAGAAGCGTAAAACTTTAAGGCGTTACCACCAGTAGTGGTTTCTGGACTACCGTAGGTAATGCCAATTTTTTGCCGCAGCTGGTTGATGAAAATTACTGTACAACCAGATTTACCAATATTACCAGTAATTTTACGCAGAGCTTGGCTCATCAAACGTGCTTGTAAACCCACATGAGCGTCTCCCATATCGCCTTCAATTTCAGCGCGGGGAACTAATGCTGCTACTGAGTCGATAACTACAATGTCAACAGCAGATGAACGCACTAGTTGATCAACAATTTCTAAAGCAGCTTCCCCTGTATCTGGTTGGGAAACCAGCAAATTTTCGATATCTACACCCAAAGCTGCCGCATAAGTAGGATCTAAGGCGTGTTCAGCATCCACAAAAGCAGCAATACCACCTAATCTTTGAACTTCAGCGAGGGCGTGTAGTGCGACTGTCGTTTTACCAGAACTTTCTGGGCCATAAATCTCAATTACCCGCCCTTTGGGTAAACCACCACCTAGTGCTAAATCTAAGGTGAGCGCTCCAGTGGAAATTGTCTCCACCCGCATCCGGGTTGCATCGCCCAGGCGCATAATAGCTCCTTTACCAAAGCTGCGCTCAATCTGGTTGAGTACCATATTCAGGGCTTTTTGCTTGCCGGAATTATCAGTGTTGATAGCCATTACTGCCTCTATCTATATATATGGATTTATGGAGTGTTAGGTTTGGAGGTGAAGTAGAACAGATATACTATTTTAGCCAGAAAATGCGGAAATAGGATTTCTTAGAGAAATAAACGTGACAACATCGTAACGCGATCGCTACCTAATTTGAGTAGTCTTTCTCCCCCTCAACTATTATGGCTTCCCCTAAGTCTGCTGCTAAGTTACTTCCTCCTAAGCAAAATTTTATCGGAGGTATTCAGGACTACCAAGCTGGAAAATACACGGTTTTGTTAGGATTTGGATAGAAGAGGCAGTACCTTGTGCAGGTTCCCCGATTTGTAGATTCCTAAAGGGTAGCAACTGCCATGTTTTACTAGTTTATTTTCTCTCTTTAATTGATGACTTCCGATTTTACCGAATCTGTAACTTTCAATACAGCGCTTTCTGTCGCTGGTTTAACTGATTATATTCGCTTGCTATTAGAGCAAGATGAGCAACTGCGGCAAGTTTGGGTAACAGGGGAAGTATCCAGCGCGAATCACCATCGGAGTGGGTTATTTTTTACACTTCAAGATCCAGATGGAACAGCAGGGATTAAGTGTGTCGCCTGGAATAGCCAAGTAGCAAAACTAGTACAAATTCCTGCGGTTGGCGAACAAATAATTATTTTGGGTAGTATCCGTCTGTATCCGCAAAGAGGAGAGTACCAGTTAACAATTTGGCAAGCTTTACCTGCGGGTGTAGGGTTACAAGCACTGCGTTATCAACAATTACGTAACCGTTTGCTATCAGAAGGGTTGTTTGAAGAGGAAAGAAAGCAGCCGCTTCCACCCCATCCCCAAACGATCGCAGTTGTGACTTCACCCACTGCTGCGGCTTGGGGTGATATTCAAAAAACCCTCAAACACAGATACCCAGGTTTACAAGTATTATTTTCGCCAGCAACAGTACAGGGAGAACAAGCGCCAGAATCGATAGTTAAAGCGATCGCCAGAGTCGAAAAAGATGGTCGCGCCGAGGTGCTAATTTTATCGCGGGGTGGTGGTGCGGTTGAAGAATTAGCTTGCTTTAATGATGAGCGTGTTGTCAGGGCTGTAGCCGAGTGTTCCATCCCGGTAATTACTGGGATTGGTCATCAACGAGATGAATCCTTAGTAGATTTAGTTGCTGATGTCTGCGTACATACACCGACCGCAGCAGCAGAATTGGTTGTGCCTGCGTTGTCAGAGTTGTATGCTCAACATCAGCAGCGAATTGATACTTTATATGATGCGGTATATAAGGTGAGGACATCTGCTGAAAATCAATTGCAAACATTACGTAATCGCTTGCAAAGGTTAGGGTTAGATAGACAAGTCAAACAAGAAATGCAAAAGTTACAGTGGAAGCGTCAGCAACTTTTGCAAATCACCAGCAGGCGATCGCAACAAGCCACACAGCACTTAGAAATGTTACGGCAAAAGTTAGCCACCCTCGACCCCAAAGCCGTGTTAAGTAGGGGTTATGCGGTGGTACGTCAAGAAAATGGGGCGATCGCGCGAACTGCAACAGAGTTAACCGTCGGGCAAGAATTGTTGATTCAGTTGGGTCAGGGAGAAGTTAAAGTGAAAGTTACGGAAGTGACTACAAAAACCCAAAAAGATTGATGGTTAAACGCAAAAGTTCCTCAAATTCTGAAGCGATCGCCAGTGTGAATTACGAGGCGAAGGTAGCGGAAATTGAGAAAATTATCGCCCGGATTGAAGCGGGTGAATTAGGATTAGAAGAAGTATTTGAGCAGTTTGCTACTGCTGTTGAGCATATACGTCAATGTGAAAGCTTCTTGCAACAACGACAACAGCAAGTAGATTTACTGATTGAAACCCTGAATGATGAGTAAGTAGTTTTAGCAAAATTTATCACAACAATATCCCCGACTTCTTCAAGAAGTTGGGGATTTGAACTTTTCCGATGCTAGTTCTAACTTTCCTGCTATAAGTTGCTGATTTTTAACCTGAAAATAATTCTCTCGTTAGTAATAATACACAAGAGCAAAAATCTGGTAGAGTAACTCGGACACGTAAGCTGAAAATCCGTTTCCGCCGAATTTTCAGGTGTTTAGGTAACTACTAACTGGGAAAAAATCATGAAACCTTTTCTCTTTGTCACTGACTTGGATCACACCCTCGTAGGTAATGACGAAGCTTTAGTAGAACTAAATCAAATACTGAGTCAACATCGCCAAGAGTACGGCACAAAAATAGCTTATGCTACGGGGCGATCGCCTGTGCTTTACCGCGAATTGCAAGTTGAAAAAAATCTCATCGAACCAGATGCGCTTGTCTGTTCTGTCGGGACAGAAATTTATCTCAATCACAGCGACAGCCCAGATGCAGATTGGTCAGATATCCTCTCGCCTGGATGGAACCGCGAATTGGTATTTTCAGTAGCTAAGTCTTTTCCAGAATTATCACCACAACCGGATTCTGAACAACGCCCATTTAAGGTAAGTTTTTTTGTTAAACAAGAATTTGCAGATAAAATTTTACCACAGATTGAGACAAAACTACAAAAGTATGCTTTAAATATAAAGTTAATCTATAGCAGCGGTATTGACCTCGACATTGTGCCGCGTTCCAGCGATAAAGGTCAGGCAATGCAGTTTCTTCGGCAAAAATGGCAATTTGCAGCAGAACAAACAGTTGTCTGCGGTGATTCAGGTAATGATATTGCTTTGTTCGCTGTGGGCAATGAAAGGGGAATCATAGTCGGTAATGCCAGATCAGAGTTACTCCAATGGCATTCTGAGTATCCTGCTGACTATCGATACTTAGCACAAGGTTTTTGTGCTGGGGGAATTTTAGAAGGTTTGCAATATTTTGGATTCTTATGATTAGCTATCTCAAAGGTATTATTGCTGGCGTTCAGACAAATAACGGTAATCGCGTCATTCTGACTCTGGAAGTCAATGGCATAGGTTACGATTTGCAAGTTCCGCAACGATTGGCACAGCAGTTGCCAGAATCGGGAGGGGTGGCGCAAATTTTCACCCATTACCAAGTTCGGGAAGAAGTGCCTTTACTCTACGGCTTTGCTTCACCAGCAGAACGGGACTTATTTCGTCACTTGTTAACAGTTAGCGGTATTGGCGCAGCATTAGCGATCGCTCTCTTAGACACTTTAGAATTACCAGATTTAGTCCAAGCGATTATCGCTGGCAACACCCAAATCTTAATTCAAGCCCCTGGAGTGGGCAAAAAAACCGCAGAACGTATCTGTTTAGAACTCAAAAGCAAGTTGATTGAGTGGCGTAAATCAGCCGGGTTCTTCGTCGCTACAGGCGGCCCAGCACCAGGGATTTTGGAAGAAGTGCAGATGACTTTGTTCGCTTTAGGTTATACAGCCCACGAAGTTAGCCACGCCTTACACGTCGTCAGCGAAGACATTGGACTACCAAAAGATGCCTATGTGGAAGATTGGATTAAACAAGCGATCGCCCACCTCAGCAGCGAACAAGTTCAATAGAGGCGAGTATTTTTACCCAACAACTATTGACTATTGACTATTGACCGTTGACTAATTATCAAAGAATTTAAAAACGTCCACAACTGCAAATCGGTAAAATCTGGAATTGCCATAAATGCGCCGACTGTTTGCAGAATTTGTGGATCGTGGGTGGAGGCGATGCCAATGGTAGGAATACCAGCCGCAACGGCTGCACGAATACCAGAGGGAGAGTCTTCTAGGGCGATCGCATTCTCTGCGTTAATCTTTAATTTGTTTAAGGCAACTTGATACGGTACCGGATCAGGTTTACCTGCGGTGCAATCCTCTGCCAAAATTACTGTATGAAAAACTTCTTTAATCCCTAAAACCTCTAGCATAAATTCTGCATTTAACCTGGGGGCGTTGGTAACTAATGCACGTTTTAGTTGATGTGTGTCTGTCCAGGCTATGAGTTCAGCAAAACCATTCAAAGGTTGTAGTTGGGAAGCCAGTTGGCGAAAAAGCGCTTCTTTGTCGTCAGCAAACTTCTGCCCTGCTGTTGCTGATAATTGCGGCAAGATATCTTTGACAATTTCTGGGTTCAAGCGACCACTAATCCGAGATTTGTAGAATGTTTCATCAATCTCGATGCTGTGGCTTGCCAACATTTGCTGCCAAGCTTGGTAGTGAATCGGATCAGTATTAACAATAGTGCCGTCTAAGTCGAAGAGAATTGCATCCAGCATAATTCTTTAATTGTAAATAATTATTAACTTTATTTACATAGTTTACCTTATTTGATTCTCTTTATACTGATATTAGGAACTAGTGCAACAAGGCAAAAGTAGAAATAGCACTATAACTATTGTCCAGGTGAATTTCACACTTCCCACTTCACACTTCAAAAAATGGTAGCTACCCAAAATTTTTTTCACGTTGATGATTTATCCGTACAGATTTACAATTCTGAAGCGGAAATGGCTATCGATGTTGCACAAATCGTACGCAAATATTTAGAAGATGTCCTGAAAAAACAGGATAAAGCAGCTGTTTTATTAGCAACAGGTAACTCCCAACTCAAATTTTTAGATGCGTTAATACAGTTGGGTGGTGTCGATTGGTCAAAAATTACTTTATTTCATTTAGATGAATATTTAGGAATTACGGCTGATCATCCTGCAAGTTTCCGGCGTTATCTGCGCGAACGTGTAGAAAATAAACTGAATCCGCAGCAATTTCACTATATTGAAGGTGATACACTAGAGCCTGTGGCTGAATGCGATCGCTACACTCAACTTTTGCAAGCACAGCCAATAGATTTATGTTGTTTAGGCGTAGGCGAAAATGGACACTTGGCTTTTAACGATCCATCGGTAGCGAATTTTCAAGATCCTTATAGTGTCAAGTTGGTAAAATTAGATCTAGTCAATCGCCAACAACAAGTAAATACAGGCCACTTCCCTAATATTGACAGTGTTCCACAGTATGCTTTTACGGTCACTCTGCCATTAATTTGTTCAGCTAATAAAATTATCTGTCTAGCACCAGCAAAACGTAAAGCTCAGGTAGTAAAACAGATGTTGCAACAGACAATCAGCACCGATTGTCCTGCATCGATTCTCCGTCATCAATCACAGGCTACGTTATTTTTAGATACAAATTCTGCTAGTTTATTGTAGAAAAAAGCTAGGAATCATATCTTTTTATTAAGCTAATCGTCATTTAAATTGCATCATTTTCATGGTAATAAAAGCTGCAAACCTTCTCCCTTGCTCCCTTGCAGCCTCAATGTGCAAACTAAATGCTTAACAGCTTACCACTCCTCACTTGCTAATTTAATCCTAGATAAACAAGCCTCAAGATAAGGACAATCTTCACACTTCAGTTCTTTCCCTGGATTAGCACATCCACAAGGCGGACTAATGAAGCATTCACTAAGTTTGTTAGATATTGAATTAGGTTTAAATATTATCTCCGCAGCAGCTTCTTGGAGACATAAAATCACATCTTTTACCATAATTTTTCACCTTTATTATCTAGATAAACTAATTAATAAATTTGCCCCTGGTAAAAAATTCATACTGAATTCTATTTAATAAGTTTCAATATAATTTCTCACATATCAATGGCAGTTTCATACTACAGACCATCTTACCCAAGCTGAAACTTGATCCTCGAATACAAACTCTCGTCTCTGAGAATTAGCAGTCTCAGCTACTAGCACTTTCAAAGTTACGGTTTCCATATTATGGTTCATAATTTGCTGTCCGTAACCAATCACTTTTCCTAGATGACCTGTTTGTTGATTCAGCACATAATCACCAATGGTGAACATAGTGGCACATTCAAGGTCTATAAATAAATTATTTTTTATAAATTCTCTCTGGACAATTAAATAAAAACCTCATTCTTACAGCATGATTTAATTTATGCTACCTAAATATATTTTCTGACTATAGATAGATGTCATCTCATTTTAGATTTTAGATGGGGCATTGCTGTCTGTATCTAGGTTCTAGCAATCATTTCTTCAATTGATATCAGCAAGTAAAATAAAAATTTGTTTTAGATAAATTTTAAATAATAGTAAAAAAAACCCAATTTTTTGGCTGAATTTATGCCTAAATCGGGTTTATGTGTTTTGGTATTAAAGATTCATCCTCATCTGTTAAAAGCTAACTCTTTTTTTTGTTTCATGATAGTTAAATACTCACTACGAGTTCCATCTACACGGTAGTGGTCGCAGATACGACAGAGTTTGATAAGATCCAATCGACTAAATACTTTTTGGCGTTCAATTCCGTTATCGTTTCGCCAGCGCCAAAAAGTTGTACGGTCAATACGGCGATCGCTCTCAGGCCATCTTCTGCGAGATAAAAAATCTACCAGTTCTGCTTCGTAAAATAAGTAACCCTTCGGTAACTTCAAGAGTTCTGCTCTTAAATCATTTAGCGGGATGAGTGGATCTAGCTCAGATAGTCTCATACCAGCAAGCCCTTATAGTTTCTTGTAAGTTCGATTACACAGAACGCCTCTACAACACGGTTTTATCACTTTCTCTTGAGTTAAAATACTGTTAAGTTAAGCCTGAATAGAGTAATCAGAAGTAGGACGAACTTATAGTTATATATTTTTCTCCCTACCACTTTTTCTACCCGCTTTTCTCAACAAACAGTACAAATTTTCGTGATTTAATCAAACACAATAAACTGATTGATATTTAATTGCAACCCTTATGCAACAAATTGCATCCTACAAAAACTACTATTTTTGATTTGCAGGTATTTTAAATAACTAAAAATATACTTTTGGATAGATGTAAAATTAATATTAAATAAATATGTAAGCGATCGCCATTTGTCTACATAATTGGTATAGGCGATCGCCAAACTTATACTACATTGACCCAAAAATCCGCTGTGTCAACTTTTCCATTGCGCTGAAACTGCATCCAAAGTTTATAAGTTCCCGGCTGGGGAAAGCTGGTGACAAATTGTATTTGTCCATCAGCGCTATTTTTGAGAGCATGGGCATGAATATAATCGGAGACTGCTAGAGGTAATGAGCTTTTTACAATCACTAAATGCCCTCTTTCACCTAAATAAGGTTGTAGATCCTTAATTGGCTGATTATTTGCTGCATCTTTAACATCAAAATTTAAGGTTACTTCTTTACCTGCTGAAATATTTTTATTAGCAAAGTTAAGATTAACTTTAGTATTAGATAAAACCTTGGTTTTTTCAAACTTTTCTAAATTTTTCGGTAGTGGAACTGAGCCGGGAATTTTGACCTGCATCAGTGAAACTGCCTCTTTTTGTCCAGATGGTTTATAGTCACTAAACAAGCTATAATCACCAGGACTAGAGAAATTAGCACTTACTTCAAAACGTCCATTACCTTTGTAAGTTGGATGAATGTGATCATAAGTAGCGAGATCATCTCTAACGACAATTAAGTGCATAAGTTTTTCTTGAAAAGAATCAAACTTGTCGATAGATTTGCCAGCAGTATCTTGAACATTAATGACTAAATTTACAGACTGATTCGGCACTATATTTTTTGGCTTAGTCAGTTTAGCTTGGGTAGTAATTTTTGTATTAGCTTCATGACCAGTATGTTCCATTGAGTTTTCTTGATGATCACTCGACATATCATGCTGATGATCCGTATGTTGTGAATCCCTAGCAGATACCTGCGTTTCTCCAGATTTTGGTACTGATGAGCAACCAGGTGTGATCAATAAGCTAGTTAGTACAATAATTCCCGTCAAAAAACGCTTCATTTTGCTTTTATCTTCCAAATAAACCTAGCATTTCAATGAAAATATAGCGTAACTGCTTACAAGATGACTAACCAAGCTGAAGCATATTTGCATCTTTTAACCAAATACTAATAGCCATTTAAATTGACTAACCTAGATCAATTTTGGATAAACAATAGTTGGTCATTCATATTACAGGCAAAATCGTTATCATAATAAGTTATATTTATTATCAGAGAGAATGCCAATTTCAGAATATTTACGGTAACAAGCAATTCGTTTTTGAGATAACTTAATGTCAATCAATATTTATTACATTACTTAGTTTAAAAGTGCATTATTATGCAGTATGAAGGATATAGGTACTTTGTGGGTGTCTGTACATTGAGGAAGTAAAAAACTCTTTGCCAACCATGACGCTCTAGTAAAGACTTTTACAATAAATAGGTTTTGAGGATGGCGTTTTTAGATAATTTTTTTTTCCTAACCAGTTTATTCCCCACGGACATTGCTATCTCTGGAAGCCAGGATTAGTCTGGCTGCATGTTGTTTCAGATACACTAATTGCAATAGCTTATTATTCAATACCATTCATACTGGTGTATTTCGTCAGCAAAAGAAAAGATGTGCCTTTCGGCTGGATATTTTTAATGTTTGGCGCATTTATCATCGCTTGCGGTACAACTCATGTGATGGATGTGTGGACGCTGTGGTATCCCACCTATTGGTTATCAGGATTGATTAAAGCAATCACAGCTTTAATTTCGGTAACTACAGCTGTACAACTTTTACCGTTGATCCCTCAAGCACTAGCTTTACCTAGCCATGCACAATTAGAAGCAGCAAACTCTCAACTAGCAACAGAAATTGCCGAACGTAAACGTACAGAAGAAATACTCAGAGAAAGTGAAGAACGATGGCAATTAGCTTTACGTGGTAATAATGATGGTATTTGGGATTGGAATATCAAAACAAATAAAGTTTTCTTTTCCTCTCGTTGGAAAGAAATGCTGGGTTATGCAGACAATGAGATTGAAAATAACCTTCAAGAAATCTGGATACGAGTCCACCCAGAGGATTTAGATTCTGTAGTGAAAGCAGTGCAAGATCACTTTGCCAAAGTTACGTCATTTTACGCGACTGAATTTCGAGTTCTGTGTAAAGACGGGACATATAAATGGATATTAGATCGGGGTCAAGCATTGTGGGATGAAGCGGGTAATGTAGTCAGGATGGTAGGTTCTCATACTGATATTACTGAGCGCAAGCAAGCCGAAGAAACTTTGAGTGAAATACTCGCGCAACTAGAAATCAAAGTAGAAGAACGCACAGCCGAGTTAAAAAGAATCAACGAATCACTAGAGGCAGAAATCGCCAAACGTAGAGAGATAGAAAAGGCATTACGAGATAGTGAAGAGAGATTCCGTACTGCATTTCATCAAGCAGCAGTTGGGATTGCACATGTAGGTTTAGATGGAAGATGGTTATTAGTTAACCAAAGGCTGTGTGATATTGTTGGGTATACAGCCGAGGAATTAGAGTCACGCACTTTTCAAGAAATTACTCACCCCGATGATTTAACTACATCGTTGAAATATGTTGATGAAATATTAATAGGTAATATTCAAACTTATACAATCGAAAAGCGTTACTTTTGCAAAGATGGTTCTGTTGTCTGGATTAATCTGACTGTATCTTTAACACACAATATTGCGGGAGAGCCTAATTACTTTATTGCTGTCATTGAAGATATTAGCGATCGCAAACATTCTCAAGCGCAAATTCAAGCATCATTACTCGAAAAAGAAGTCTTACTGAAAGAAATTTACCACAGAGTCAAAAATAATTTACAGGTAATTTCTAGTCTGCTCAATTTGCAATCTGAGTATATTAAAGACAAACAAGATCTGTCCATTTTTCAACAAAGTCAGCAGCGCATTGCCTCAATGGCTTTGGTTCATGAAAAAATGTATCAATCGCCTGATTTAGCTCGGATCGATTTTGGGGAATATATTCAAGATTTAGTCACTAGTTTATTTAGTTCTTACGAAGTTTACGAAGGTGCAATCTCTTTAAGATTTAATGTTGATTGTCAGGTGTTACTTGGCTTAGATTTAGCAATTCCCTGTGGTTTAATTATTCATGAACTGGTTTCTAACTCTTTAAAATATGGTTTTCCTAATGGTGGAGATGGAGAAATTTTTATTGGAATTTCAGAAAAAGTAGAACAGCAATTTACCATTACCGTAAGCGATAATGGTGTAGGTTTACCACCTAATTTTAATTTCAAAAATACAGCATCTTTAGGTTGGCAGTTGGTTGATGCTTTGACTCAACAAATAGCAGGAAATATTGATATTAAAATTAACCCTGGTGTAGAGTTTCAAATAACATTTCCATTAATATAAGTTAGGTCATCCATATTTAACATACTCAGACATCAGGAGGCAGAAAGAGGTTTTCATCTCATGGATTTTTTTAACAAACTTATTTTTATCTTTGTTTGGTAATTACCTGTACAAAATACATACATGACAGACGCAAATATTTTAGTTGTCGAAGACGAATCTATTGTTGCTAAAGATTTACAAAATAGACTGAGAAAATTTGGTTATACAGTACCGGCTATTGCTTCTTCAGGACAAGAAGCAATTAATAAAGCTGTAGAAATTATTCCTGACTTAGTGCTAATGGATATAAGATTAAAGGGGCAAATGGATGGTATACAAGCTGCGGAGCAAATTCATAAATACTTAGATGTTCCCATAATTTATCTAACTGCTTATGCTGATGAAAATACCCTAGAAAGAGCTAAAATTACCGAGCCATTTGGTTATTTGCTCAAGCCTTTTAAAGAAAGAGAACTACAAACTAATATTGAAATAGCTCTTACAAAACACAGACTAGAAAAGCAATTAAAAACTAATCAAAAATGGTTATCTACCCTTTTAAATAGTATTAGTGATGGGGTGATATCGAGTAATAGCAATCAACTAGTCACTTTTATGAATCCGGTGGCGGAAAAATTGACAGGATGGACACAATCAGCAGCAATTGAAAAAAATATATCAGAAATATTTAAAATTATTGATTTAACAACTCGTGAACCCTTAGAAAATCCGCTAACAAAAGTTTTACAATTAGGGGCGATCGCACCTCTCTCGACAACAACTTTACTGATTGCTCAAAATGGGGGCGAAACACCAATTGAGCAGAGCGCCGCACCTATCAAAGATGATAAAGATAATATTACAGGTGCAGTGTTAGTGTTTCGGGATGTAAGTGAACGGCTACAAGCACTAGAAGCGCGACAAAAGCAAATGCAACAAGAACAACTTGTAGCTCAGTGGGAGCAGCTAAATCAACTCAAAAATGACTTTTTAAATTTAGTTTCCCATGAATTGCGATCGCCCCTCTGCCACATGAAAGGTATGATCCAAATGTTACAGCTGTCCACGGCTGTTCAAGAACAGCATTACTTTCTGGACGTTCTGGAAGCAGAGTGCGATCGGGAAATGGAATTAATCAACGACTTATTAGAGTTACAACGCCTGGAAAATTCATCTAATCTCCTGCTGGCTCCTGATTTATTACTCTTCCAACAATGGCTACCTTGGTTAATCGAGCCATTTCAAATTCGCACTCAAGAACATCAACAAACCTTGCAGTTAAATCTTCCAGAAAATCTGCCTTCACTATTCTCCGACCGTACCTGCTTAGAACGCATCTTAGTGGAATTGCTCAATAATGCTTGTAAGTATACGCCTAGTGGCGGTGTAATTATTTTGAGTGTCAGCCATGAAATTTCGGAATTTTCAGTCAAAATGCTGATTACCATTAGTAACTCAGCAGAAATCCCCATCACCGAATTACCCAAGATTTTTGAAAAATTCTACCGCATCCCTGATACAGACATTTGGAACCAAGGTGGTACAGGCTTAGGTTTAGCGATCGTCCAGAAATTAATAGCACAACTGCAAGGTAGCATTCAAGTCATCAGTAACCAGGGATGGACGACGTTTACTTTAACATTGCGTGATTTAGAACTGTCTTGAAAATTAAGAGTTGTGATATTACCTACTCACAACTCCTTTTCTCAACCTAGAAGACAAAATGTTAAACCGCCAAGACAAGACTATAGCCGCACTAGCTAAACCAATTGCTAACCCCCACCACAAACCGATCGCTCCCAACCCAAACCAAATTTCTAAAGCGTAACCAGTTAATAAACCAACACACCAATAAGCAAAAACTCCAATCAACATTGGGATGCGAGTATCTTTTAGTCCGCGTAACGCTCCAGCTGCGGTGACTTGTATTCCATCAACAATTTGAAAAATCGCTGCTACCGCCAGTAATTTCATTGCCAAGGCTATCACATCTTGATTGTTGGGATTGTCAATATCCAGGTAAAGCGAAACAACCAATTTTGGAACTAGCCAAAATATCAATCCGGCGATCGCCATAGACAAAGCTCCCAAAGCAATTCCCACATATCCAGCCAGACGCACACCCTTCAAATTTTGCTCTCCGGCTAACTGTCCTACACGTACTGTAGTGGCGAAAGAAATGCCCAAAACCATCTGAAATGACATAGAAGCCGTTTGCAAAGCAATTTGATGGGCGGCCAGAGCAGTTGTCCCCAATTGTCCGATAATAAATGTGACAACAGTGAATAATCCCGCTTCTACGGCAATTAATCCGCTAATGGGTAAGCCAACCTGAAAAATATCCCAAAAAACGTGGCGATTTTGTTGCTGAAAACTGGAATTAGCTGAAAATTGAAAGATTTGGTAAACAGCAAAGCGACGTTGACTCAATATATAAATAGTCAAGGCCATAAACATACTCCATAGTGACAGAGTACTTGCCCAACCAATACCAGCTAATCCAAGGGCGGGTAATCCTAATTTGCCAAACATTAAAACATAGTTAGCTGTAATATTGAGTAACGTACCCAAGACCACAGTTACCATCACTAACTGCGGTTGTGAGAGGGCAGAAAGAAAGCTTTTCAGCACAGCAAAACCCAATCCAGGGATAAAACCCCAAGCGATCGCTCTTAAATAAGTTTGCGCTAATGCAGCGGTATCAGCATTTTGTCCCAACAGCATCAACAAAGTACTTCCATGCCAAAGTAAGACTGTAATCGGTATCCCTAACAGCAGAGATATCAATAACCCTTGTCGCACAATCTTACCAACTTCTTCCAGCTTTCCGGCTCCGTAGGCTTCCGCCGCCAAAGGACTGACAGCCGTAATCATCCCTGTAGTAATCATCAAAAAAAAGATAAAGATCGCAGCACCCAAACCTCCAGATGCGATCGTCTGACTTCCTAGCCAACCCATCATCACTGTATCTACAAAGCCAGTTGCTGATTGCGCTACTTGTGCTGCTGCTAACGGAACAGCTAACAGCAGACATTGTTTAACTTCAGAAATCAATCTGGAGCCACTGGTTTTGTCATTCATCATCAGATTTAAAAATTACGGGAGGATGGGAGAATTTGCCATTTCTGCTTTTGTAGGATACGGCAAAAATGAACCACCAACAGCAGTTTATGTTGTTGGTGGTTAAATTCACTCCTCTAAATGGTCGATTTCTTCTGGTTCATCTTCATAGGTATCGATTAGCTCTACCACTTCTTCCTCGTCGTCTTCCTCATCTTCGTAATAGTTTTCTGCAAATACGTAAGGTTGTAATCGACCAGTACTAGCTAACCAATCAAGTAAAGATTGCTCTTGCTTGAGAGGAATTATTGGTGCTGGCTGATAACGGGGTTCTTCGTGGAGAGCAGGGTTAGACAGCTTAACCATTGTGTTTGACCCCCGAAGAGTTTCTCTGCATCCCAAGTTGCTTTCAGCAATTGCAACCCGGTATGATTAACAGTTTGCTGCGTGTAATTTCAAAAGCCTCTAACTTGTGGTAGATGTTCTTGTTTCCACAAGAATGATTTGGGGGATAAAAAATTGTGATGTGCGATCGCCTACATTGTCTGTGATGGGTGCAATGTATATCTTTAATTACCTGTCTCCAAACATAAACACAACAACCAAGCAAAGCCTGATTGTTGTGTAAGGGTGTGGCACTTACTGTTAAGCTCTGCTTAGGAAGTCAGAGCGTAGTTTTACTTGTAAAGTTCTGTCGCTAAACGCCAAGCCAGAAGGCCTGGAACTAGCGCCACAACTAGAGCAATATAAACTTGGGTATCTGAGATGGGCATGGTTGAAAATCTCCTAAGCTCAAATCAATATTGGACAGTTCGTTTACTACTTTTCCTTGTTTTGCTGATTTTGGGGAATATCTTGTTACAAGATGCAACAAAAGCCCTTGTCAGTCAGTAGTCTATAGTTATCTTTCATTATAAAAATTTATAAAAATATGGATTTGTATTTAGGGATTGATTATGGCACTTCTGGCGCACGCGGGGTGGTAATTGATGAGCAAGGCAAAATACAAACAGAAGTGCGCTATTCTGGGCAGAAGTTGGAGGCTGCACACTGGAAAAGTACCTTATGGAGCTTATTAGCCGAGATTCCTGAGCCATTGCGGCGAGAAATCAGAGCGATCGCTATCAATGGGACTTCCTCTACTGTTTTGCTGTGTGATGGGGCTGGTGAGCCTGTAGCTGCACCTTTACTTTACAACGATGGGCGGGGCGCAGTTGTGCTAGAGCAATTAAAAAAAGTTGCACCACCAAACCATACAGTATTAAGTGCTACTTCCAGTCTTGCCAAACTTCTGTGGATGTCACAGCAGTCTTTTTTTTCAGAAGCTCGCTATTTTCTGCATCAAGCCGATTGGTTAGCCTTTCTCCTGCATGGACAATTGGGTATTAGTGATTACCACAATGCTTTAAAGTTAGGCTATGACGTGGAAGCCTTGGAATATCCAGAATGGTTGGAAAAACTAGAAATACCGATTCAGTTACCAAAAGTTTTAGCACCAGGAACTCCAATTAGAGAAATTCGCCCGGATATTGCGTCTCAGTTCGGTTTACCAAAAGATTGCTTGGTATGTGCAGGAACAACTGATAGTATCGCCGCTTTTATTGCCAGTGGTGCAGAATCTCCAGGGGAAGCGGTGACATCTTTGGGTTCCACCTTGGTACTGAAATTATTAAGCCATACCCGTATAGAAGATGCCAGATATGGAATTTACAGTCATCGGTTTGGTGATTTGTGGTTGACTGGCGGTGCATCTAATACTGGTGGTGCAGTTTTGCGAGAATTTTTTACCAATGCAGAGTTAGAAAGCTTGAGTCAGGAAATTGATCCAGCCAAAGTTAGCAACTTAGATTATTATCCCTTAGTGCAACCAGGCGATCGCTTTCCCATTAATGACCCTAATTTACCACCCAGACTCACACCACGCCCCGCAGCACCAAGGGAATTTTTACACGGTTTGCTAGAAAGTATGGCGCGGATAGAAGCACGGGGATATGAATTACTACAAAACTTGGGTGCAAATCAAGTAACACGAGTTTATACAGCAGGTGGTGGTGCAACAAACTCTACTTGGAATGCTATTCGTCAACGGCATTTAAAAGTACCTGTAGTTGCCTCAGAAAACACCGAAGCCGCTTATGGGACAGCACTTTTAGCGAAAGCAAAAGCAAGCAACCACAAGAATGCAAAAAAGTTTACATAAAAAAAACCAGAATTCCTGTGTTTTTTCTGATTTTTTTGGGAATGCTAACGAAGAAGCAATTTCCAGCCTGAGAAATTGCTTGCTTAAGCAGTATCAAACTTTTATAGGATTTTTATGTCTAGACGTTTGCCCAAAGGCCGTAGCGCCAGTTCAGTTGCTTTAGAACCAGAAGTTGCGATCGCTCTTATCGGGCTATTTTCCGGCGCAGCTGATGGTGAAGGTATTAGCTACTCCGAAGAATACGCTTTGAGTGAAATGCTGGGCGAAATTGCTCAATTTGAAGATTATTCTGAAGACGACTTTGAAGAATTAGGCGAAACATTAGTCTCTCTGTTAGAAGAAGAAGATCCAGAAGACTTAATTGCCAAAGCGATTGAATCCTTGCCAAACAGAGGTTATCGTGAAGCCGCATACATCACCGCTATTTTGGTAGTAGGTATTGATGAAGAAGTACCCGATAGCGAACAAGATTATATTTCTGAGTTGCAAGAAGCTTTGAATATTTCCAACGAACGCGCTCAAGAACTTATAGATGAAGTATTTGGAGAAGACGAAGAAGAATGTGAAGATGACGAAGACGAAGACGAAGAATAATTTTTAAATATTACTAGGAGTGGGTTAGGCGATCGCTAACCCACCTAAAAAAATTCCACTCCCATCATCCGCAACCTTCAGGGTGCTTTCTACCTTTCGGCAAATTTCCACAACGTTAGAAATCTCACAACAATCCCCGATAACGAATAAAATCAATACTTTTGCCCCAAATCGAACAGTCAGTTCGGGGATAGGCAATCAAGAGAAACGCTATTTCTATGATTGAGTAGTAGAGGGTTTAGTACGCTGCTGCTGATAAAAAGCAACAACTTTTCGGACATAAGCAGCAGTAAAGCCACTGTTACAACCTGTATAGTTACCAGTCATCCACCAACAAGCAACACCATTAACCGCCGCAGTTTCATTATTGTTAGCGGCGCGTAACTGTTTGTCTAACTCCCGACGCGTAATGCAAGAAATAACTTGGCGTGCAGTTGCTGGATTATTTTCAAACTGTGTTGGTGTCAGTTCTTTTTTGAGGCAAAATTTCGACCAAGCTTTGACTGTACCAGGTTGAACTTGCCAATCACTATAAAGTCCATCGTTGACTTTACCCGTTTGGGGTGCAGCTTTTCGCAGCGCTTCTACCATTGCTGCAACTTGCGTATTAGAAACCGACTGTTGTGCTGGAACCGCTAATGCAGATACTCCAAGGCTAACACTGGCAAGTAATGTACTCATTAACAATCGCATCAACTTTTTCCTCATCACTCCAGACTTCAGTGTAAAACCAAGATGGATTATCCGACATTTTCCCAAACATCAGCATCAATAAGTTAAAGCAATGAAAACAATAAAACTTTTTTTGTCAAGCCTACTTGACCTTTTGTAACAATATTGTTAAATTTATTTACATAAGTTAACAAGCAAGGAAAAAAATTATGTATACCACAATTAACGAAGATGGCGTTCTAAATAACTATGCAACCGAACCTAAGATGTATTACGCCGAGTATCCAGCCATTTGGGAACAACGCCGTTACGTTATCCAAGGCGCAGTTGCAACTGCACTTGTAACAGCTTTAGTTTTATTTGGGTTTGTAGTTAGTTAAGATTTTGAGACTTCGGTATATCCCATCGACATTTAGACCTTTTCCTTTGACCTCGGTAAGTTTCGCCGGGGTTTTTGCTATTCACTGACAACAGTAGGGAAAATCCGACTCAAAGCCGCAAACTGTTGCCAACATAAATATAAAGCACGGGGTACATGAAAACATCCCTTCCATTTACCGCCTTTGAGATTTAATAACACTTCTCCACGCCGATTAAGATAGCCAAACCACTCCCCATACTCAGGATCTGCAAAGTGCTTCCAGGCGTAATCGTGCATTTTTTCATACCATTCCCAGCAAGCTGCACGTTTTGTCAGGCGATAACCCATTGCTAATGCAACTAACGATTCTAGATGTACCCACCACAACTTCTGATCCCATTCCAATTGTTGTGGCGGATGTCCATCTGCATCCATAAAGTAATACAAACCGCCGTATTCTTCATCCCAAGCAAAATTCAAGATATTCAACACCACATCAACAGCTTGGTTAATCGTTTTACTGTCATTTTTCCGGCGGGCGATATCCATAATAAACCACATCGCTTCAATACCATGACCGGGGTTAATCAACCGTCCCTCAAAACAATTGATGTGGGAACCATCGGGGGCGACATTTTCGTACATTAATCCTCGTTCTTGGTCGAGGAAATCACTCATCACTTCCTTAACGGTTGTGGCTAAAACACTTTCTAAAGTTTCACTGGGGAGTAACCATTCCATTTCCAGAGTCAGGTTAGCTAAAATCATCGGCACAGCCAAGGCTTTCATTGGGCGTGTGCCGGGATAAGTTTTAGTATATTTACCTTTGGGATTATCTTGGCGACGTAATACATTGTTGTAAGCTTGCATTGCCACATCTTGCGCCCATTCTTCACCAGAAGCTAAGGCATATTGGCTAAATGCCATTGCGGCAAAGCAATCAGAAAAAATATTATAAGGCTGGACTAGGGGTTGACCTTCGCGCGTCAGGGCAAAATACCAATTTCCTTCGTCATCTCTGCCATGTTGAGAAAGAAATTTAGCGCCATTTCTGGCAATTTCGAGCCAATTTTCGCGTTTTTCTAACTGGTTGCACAACATCGAA
This sequence comes from Nostoc sp. HK-01, assembly GCA_003990705.1. Classification (GTDB taxonomy): domain Bacteria; phylum Cyanobacteriota; class Cyanobacteriia; order Cyanobacteriales; family Nostocaceae; genus Nostoc_B. The sequence goes on along the minus strand of AP018318.1, from coordinate 2,940,260 downwards.
AAAGTCCAGACTTGGCGGTTTTGCAACCAGATAAATTTGTCGGTGTCGTAAACTTGGCCTTCACGATTTAAGCAGGTAAAGTAACCACCTTGTTCCAAGTCTAAGGAGTGTTGTTCCCAAAATGGGAGTACGTCATTTAGGAGTGCGTTTTTGTAAAGTTCCGCTAATGCTTTGAAGTCGTACTCCATAAATTTCCGCCCTTGTGTCGACATCTACAGGGTTAATTATTACCTAAGACGGCTGTATCATGTATGTTCAACGCATTGGGGCGGTGGGAGTTTTCATGAGTAAAACTTCTTGAGTATCCATAACGCTACGGACGCTGTAATTTTTCACTAATTCACGATACACATTCATTGTTTCTTCATGCACTCGTGCTGCTTTGAACCGTTCTAAATTTTGTTTGGCACGGTTTTTCCAATACTGAAGTTGTACAGGATCACCAAGTAATTGCGTTAAAACATTGGCTAAAGATTGACTATCTTTTGGTGGTACAAGAATGCCAGCTTGGCGATTATCTAATGTTTCGGGAATGCCGTCTACATCACTGGCAATAATGGCACAACCCGCTTCTCGCGCTTCTGTTAGCACTAAACCAAAAGATTCGCAGTAGGAAGCCAGGACAAAGATGTCAGTTGCCAGCATATAACGTTGGGGTTCTGGCTGAAAACCCTCAAAGTGAATGCGTTGACGCAGTTTGGCGCAGGGGATATTGTCTACTATTGCTTCAAAAATAGAACGATCTGGGCCGTTTCCTACTAAATATAAGTGTGCTTCGGGAAATTTGGGGGCAATTTTTGTAAATGCTGCGATTAACTCTGCAATGCCTTTACGAGTATACATCCCGGCAACGGTGGTAATGGCTGGGCGATGTAAGGGTAAAGGTTGGTAATCTTGAATGTTGGGATGGCGAGGACTACCTAATGTGCCGTTGGAAACCACGCGTAATTTATTCTGAGGTATACCACGACGCACCATTGAATCGGATACTGCTTGGCTAACGGCGATGACTCGATCTGCCAATCCCATTAAGACAGCACTGCGTTGAAATTCGTTGTGTACTGTAGATACTAAATGATACTGGTATGCTTGGCGGAGAATACCTGCCAGGACGACACCTGTCATCATGTGTGCATGGACAATATCTGGTTGAAACTGCTGGACAATCTCGCTAAAACGCCAAGCAGCTTTGAGTAAATTGAGTGGTTGTCTAGATTGATCTAATTGGCAGTGTTTGATGTTATGACGTGCTAGTAATGTTTCAAATTCTCCACCAGCAGAAGCTACAGCCACATCATGACCATCTTGAGATTGCAGACAGGCTAAGTCTACGGCTACGTTAACGATGCCATTACCAATTTTTTCGACATGATTTGTAATATGTAATATTCTCATAGGATTTTTTCTCTATAGATGTCATTGATAGTAGGAGGTAGATAATAATTAAGACTCAACTTTAAAAAATATTTCATAAGCACCCAAAAAGCGATTGACGAAACCATGAGGTAGACTGGCAAGTTGAGAAGTATAGGCAGCGATCGCCTGATTTTTTTTCTGCTGCACTGAGGTAATTGAAAAACTGTAAGCTGCGGCTATATCTGATAATTTGAGCATAATAAATAATGGCGATCGCCAAAATAACCAAATAGGATATTGCAGCAGGTCAACTTTAATGTTTGCTTGCTGAATTGCGGCTTTCACCAGATGAAATGTCGCTTCATGATCACGGTGACAGTCCTTTCTGTGGGGTACATAAACTTCTTCTGGTTGATGATGTTGGAGAAGTTCAGATATTTGGGCGATCGCCTCTTGTTTTTCTGCGAGATTTAACTCTTGTAAGCCTCCATCTACTTGATCTAAAAAGTGAATTACTGATGTCTCAACACCCAAAATATTTAATGCTTTAATTGCCTCTTGTCTGCGAGTTTGAATAATTTTATTTCTCGATTCTGTATCTATATTTCCTGAACCTTGACCATTGGTAATAAACACCACTATTACTGGAATACCCTGCTCACATTTGCGAGCAATCATCCCTCCACAACCAAATGTTTCATCATCTTGGTGAGGAGAAAATACCATAGCAGATTTTTGGTTAAAAGTTAATTGCTGACTGCCTTGAAGTAAAATCCAGCGTATGAGTAAACTGGAATGAATATATTGTATTCTCTCCAGCCAAACTCCAGGAATTAGTTTTTGTAACTGTTGTAAATAAGTTTTAATTTTCATATATGTTTGGTCAAAAAATATGGATGTAGATAGATATATTCAGATATTTATTTTTGATGATTTGGATTGTTGCTCATCTATCAAACTCAAACAAGTAATAACTATATCTATCTACTTTTTATTTCAAAGGTTTCAGCTTGTTTTTTACAACTGTACATAAAGTTTATTGAGTGATTATTGTAAAATGTATTTAGTATGATAGTTCACTTATCGCATATATGGAAGGTCAATATTTATTTATTTGATGAAAAAACAATCAGCAATGTAAAGCAATTTCTTATGTTAATAAATATAGTTCTTTAGTATCAATATCCTACTTTTTGAAAATTATTCCTATACAAATAGATCCCCGACTTATATAAGAAATCGGGGATCTAAAACACACTAATTTTTACAAGAAAAGCTAACTTTGGAAGCGATACATAATTACTTTCCCTTTCCAATCTTCTTCAACAAACACCACATACTCACCATTTGAACGCCGAAAAGCGCGGATACCCTGGGGTATATCAATCCAACCACTTTCACCTGCAACTTCTGCGCCTGGTTTTAATGTTTTGACAGTAGCGCCTGTTTTGGCATTGTAAACATAAACCTCTGCTGTTTTCATTTTCACAGCAAATACATAGTCGCCAGCAACACTCATGGCGGCGGTGGAGACTTCGCGCTTACCTGTGGTGTCGTAGGGAATGACAACACGCCAACGAAGTGTGGGATTATTACCTTTACGCCAATTATCAAAGCGGAGAATCTCAGAACCGACGACTCCAGCATCATCACCGATCGCTGGATGATCAACAGTAAAGCCTGATAAATACATCGTATCGGTTTCTGGGAAGTATTCGATGCGGCGCACATCGGTAATCATGCTAGGAGTTTTCTGCTTCTGCATAGAACTATAGCTATAGATGGGATTACCATATTGATCGAGTCCTTGGAGGGGATAGTAGCGAATCCCAATTCCATCTTGAGTCCGCAAGGTTTTCCAAATATCACCTTTACTATCAACCCACCAACCACCTAAATAGGGATAGTCTTCACTTTGATCATATTCACCTTGATCAAATGCACCGTTACCGTTGCGATCGCGCCAAATCCATTCTCCTTTATTTGGTTGATGTGGCGGCCAATTTCCACTAACTGATTTTTCACCACCGCCATTTGTGCCAACAAACATCCCCGCAGGAATCGCAATCTTACCATCTTTCGCCGAGTCGAAGCGGTAAATTTGTATAAAGCTGGCGTACATATTTGTCAGAAATAAAAACCGCTTACCTTGAATACGGCGAACAAAAGTAGCATCTGGGGAAGTGTGTAAGCGCGGATCTTGGGGATATTTGAAGGGATTTAAGGTGTAAGCTTTGTAAGTCCATTGCTTACCTGACGGTTGGTTGTAGTCCATCAAAAAGTGTTCTTGTTTAGTGAACACTTCTAAACCATCGGTTTGCGGATCTGCATCAGCGTTATCAACAAATAATAATCCGTGTAATTGCCATAGTTGCTTCCCTGCTGGTGAAAACTTGCGTAAATCTGTACCGGATTTGTTAAATCCATTGCTATTGACATAGATATTCCCGGCGGTATCTGCACCAATTCCAGTAATTCCATATAGTTTCAATGGTTGCACTTCCCCAGGCGTACTTGCATAAACACCGCCTTTACTCCCAAAAGTGCCAACTTGCACAGGCTGATTCTTGATGTTGTAAATTAATACTTGCTGACGCTGACTGTTATCTGCAATTAAAAGTCTATCTTGATGATCAATCGCGATCGCCGTTGGTTTGGTGATATTAGTAATTTGTTGCGGTAATTGCTTACCCGTGGAAGAATAGCGCAAAATTTTATTTTGGTTTTGCAGAACCCAGAGATTTGCTTGTTTGTCTACTGCGATCGCGCCTGGATTAACTACACTAAAACTACGTAGTTCCTGCATAGTTTCGCTATTGTAGACGCGAATTTTGTTAGTTGCAGCATCACTCACATATAACTCATTTCCCGCAGTTGCTAATCCAGTTACTTCACTTTTGTTACTGATAATTAACATACTTTTATCCCAACCCCTTCCCCCATTAAAAGGTGCTGGTTTTCCCTCTAAGTTATAGCGTCTGACAGTATACCAAGTTACGCCTTCCGGTGGATAATCTTCATCTGTTTTACCAATTGAGCCTTGCGCTAAGGCAATATAAATATATTTACTATTGGCTGCTACCGCCTTACCACCACTGCGACTCCAGCCGTGAGTACTTTCTAAAGTTCCAATTACATTGCCATCTTTATATATGCCTGCTTCTCTACCAGCTTCATCCCAATGACTATTAGTATAAACTGTGCCATCAGGTGCAACATACATTGCTTCAATATTATTTTGTACCCACTTATCGCCACCGCCAAAAGAATTTCCTATCCAAGATGTTTTATAAGTACTTGCAGCTACACCCGTAACACTTGTTTCAGTACTTACGTCTAGGGTAAAAGCAATAAATACAACAGCTATCCCCATCAACATAAAATATATGGGTTTGAACTGCCGATTATTTCCTGATTTAAATATTCTTTGGATGTATTTATTAAGTTGTCGATAAATTTTTCTCAAGTGCATCTGTATATTTATTTGCATAACATTTTTAATTATTTTTTTAGGCTACTCGCATCTAGACACACATGAAAAAGTCTGCCACTAACATAATTTTGGCTAAAAATTGACTAGAGATAGTTGTATGCTGACTAATATAATCAACACAAATAGAGATTGCTCAAATACCCTGGTGCATTAAGGAGAAATCATCAACTACTGTCTATGGTGAGATGGTATGTGTAGTTTCACCTGATATAGTCTGCCTGCTGGAAATTCCAACAATTAAGCTTAATTCTTCAAGGACATATTACATAGATAACAAACACTGGGTATTTTAAAATTGATATTTACCTAAAATTTATGAAAAACACACAAATTTTTCAAGTAACTGCTAGTAATTCCCAGAATAATCTTTATATTTGTATCAAGATTTACTGACAAATAGCTGAAAAAGTAAAACTGAATACACAGCGTCAATAATTATACCCAAAATCAATATTTTTTATTACTTGGTGAAAATTTAGGAGAAAAAATGATGTAATTTAAACAACACAAATCTTGCTTGACACTAGCATATAAATGGTTTATAAATTATTGTCCTCTGCAAAAAAATCTTTTCTTTGATGATTAACTTTTTAAATTTTAGTAGTTAGATATCTAGAATCAAAATCTGCATATAGTAAGACACAAAGAGTGCTGATTTTTGTAAAAATCACAGGAAATAAGTATTAGTCGAATTAATCTACTGCAAAATTGAAAAAGTATTTAATCTGAGGGTGATAGTAAAAACACGCACACTCAAAAATCATAGGAGAGAAGTCAGTGGAATATAAAAAAGAAAATTTTCAGCCTAACCCTGCATCTATACTGACATTGGGTTTAGGCTGGTTTCCCAAAACACCTGGAGGGTTAGAAAGGTATGTTTATGAACTAACTCATCAATTAGCAGAGCGTCAAGACCAAATAGAATTATGTGGAGTTGGTTTACCAGAGACTGATTTAAATTCTCCAATTCAGTTAACTAACTTAGCCAATCCTGATACTGCAATTTGGCAAAGACTTTGGTCTATTCGCAGTAACTTTCAGAACAGAAAAATCAAAAAACCAGATGCAATTAATTTGCATTTTGCATTATATAGCTTCCCGATTATGGATATTTTACCACCAAATATCCCTATTACCTTTAACTTTCATGGCCCTTGGGCATCAGAAAGTCAGCAAGAAGTTGCTAGTAATAAAATAAGTCTGATTATCAAGCGTTGGTTAATCGAAAAAAACACTTATAATCGCTGCGATCGCTTTATTGTTTTGAGTAAAGCATTTGGCAATATTTTACATCAACAATATCAAGTACCTTGGGAAAAAATTCACATTATTCCTGGTGGTGTGAATATTCATCGCTTTCAGCCAAACTTGTCACAAAAAGAGGCGCAACAACAACTAGGCTGGCCAGATAATCGGCGGATATTATTTACATCTCGCCGCTTAGTTTATCGGATGGGTATTGATAAATTATTACAAGCTTTAGCAATCATTAAACCCAAAATTCCAGATGTTTGGTTAGCAATTGCTGGTCGTGGTTACATGCAAGATGAACTCCAACAGCAAGCTAAAGAATTAAGCTTAGAAGATACAGTAAAGTTTTTAGGATTTCTACCAGATGAGCAATTACCTATAGCTTACCAAGCTGCTGAATTAACTGTGATGCCTAGTCAATCTTTTGAAGGCTTTGGTTTAGCAGTTGTTGAATCTTTAGCTTGTGGAACCCCAGTTATATGTACACCAGTTGGAGGGATGCCAGAAATTTTAACTCAATTTTCTCCAGATTTAATTACTAGTTCAATCGAAGTTTCAGCAATAGCTGAAAAATTAGAAAATATACTTTCAGGACAAATTCAAATCCCTTCTCGTCAAGCTTGTCGTGAATATGCTATTACTCACTATGATTGGTCTTTTATAGCTCAAAAAGTACGAGATGTGCTTTTATCTCAAAATTGAAATTTTATCAAGTATAAATATTATATGAAAATTCTATTTCTAGACCAAAGTGGTAAGCCTGGCGGTGCAGAACTTTGTTTAATTGATATTGCTAAACCCTATAGTGATCGCGCTTTAGTTGGCTTGTTTGCCGATGGCGACTTTAAAACCTTACTCCAGCAACATAAAATCCCTGTAGAAGTATTAGCTAAACAACCAATTAAAGTTCAAAAGCAAAGTAATTTATTCCAAATATTAGCCAGCTTCATCCAACTCGTACCTTTATTAATTAAAGTTACTAAAATTGCCAGAAAATACGATTTAATTTATGCCAATACTCAAAAAGCATTAGTTATCGGCGCATTAGCTAGTTTTTTAGCCCATCGTCCCTTAGTTTATCATTTACACGATATTCTTTCCTTAGAACACTTTAGCTCAATTAATTTGCGAGTAGCTGTTACCTTAGCTAATATTTTCGCATCATTAGTCATTACTAATTCTCAGGCTAGTCAAACAGCATTTGTACAAGCTGGAGGCAAGGCAGAATTAACAGAAATTGTTTATAACGGTTTTGATAGTAAAAAATATCAAATTTCTGATGTTGAAATTCAAAAACTCCAGCAAAAATTAGAGTTACAAGATAAATTTGTAATTGGACATTTCAGCCGACTCGCTCCCTGGAAAGGACAACATATTTTAATTGCAGCATTAGCACAGTGTCCGCCACAAGTCACAGCGATTTTAGTAGGTGATGCCTTATTTGGAGAACAAGATTATGTCCAAGAATTACATCAACAAGTCGCCAAACTGGGTTTAGAAAATCGTGTCAAATTCTTAGGATTTCGTGCTGATATTCCGCAATTAATGTCAGCTTGTAATTTAGTTACTCATACTTCCACCGCACCAGAACCATTTGGTAGAGTCATCGTTGAGGCGATGTTGTGCGGTACACCGATAGTCGCAGCCAAAGCAGGCGGCGCTATGGAATTAGTCGAACATGGCGTAAATGGTTTTTTAACCACACCTGGAGAACCCCAGGAACTAGCAAAAGTAATTAACACCTGTCTTGAGGACATAGAAATAACTGCAACTATCGCTGATAATGCCAGGAATATGGCTAGACAGCGTTTTGAGATTGCAACTATTAACCAGCAAATTGCTCAACTGTTGTTTTCAGGGAAAATAGATTTGAGTAATACTGAGGTCGTAGATTTTGAGGATGCTCAGGATTAATTTATTACCAATGTGTCTACCTTAAGACTCTGTTTAGCCTCAACAAAAATTTTTAACCTAATCTTAGACTTTACTCAAGATTAAGGAAAAATTTTGTATGACAAACGATGTTACTAATAATATCAATCAGTCTAGCGATATTAACAAGCAAGTTAATACTTCAATTGTAATTGGCGCTCTCTTAATTATTTTAGGGATTATCGCGATCGCCTTACCTGTGATTACAACTATATTTGCTGAGAGTTGGGTGGCGCTAATTCTGATGTCTGCGGGATTTGCCAAACTCGTTTATGCAACTCATACCCGCCGAGAAGGAGGTTTTCTGTGGAAAATTCTCTTAAGCGCACTTTATATTGCTACAGGTGTGATGCTATTAATTTATCCTCGAACAGGTATTCTCACACTCACCCTGTTACTCGGTAGCTTTTTGCTCACAGAAGGTACATTCGAGTTAATTTTGGCATTCCGCTTACGTCCCCAACAAAATTGGACATGGGTATTAGGTAATGGCATTATTACCCTATTTTTAGGCGCACTTATTTGGTTTCAGTTTCCCAGTAACGCACCTTGGCTACTAGGCACATTGTTAGGTTCTAGCATTGTGGTTACAGGTATTTCCCGCGTGATGCTGTCTTTAAATGCGCGTTCTAGCTTGGCTGAATCTAATCAAGCTGCATAAATCTTACAGTAGAGACTTTACAGTGCAAAGTCTCTACATAGATACTACAAACCGACTAATTCCCGTGATTCATAATCAGTGAGTTGTTGAGTGATCGCTAATCTTGCCTCTAACTTCGCTACACTAAACTGGTTACGCAGATATTCTAAATGCGCGATCGCATTAGCTTTTTCCATAGTCAGTTGAATTTGTGTGTCTATCGCCTTCTGATATTCGTGATTCAGCAACAACACCTCAAAGCGCCGCGCCTTGCGTTGAGCATCATTTTTCAAATCTACATCAAAAGCCGCCGCCCGATCTGCATTCCCTTCAAAGCGGTTAATTTGGTGCTGTACGGCCATCAACTGCGAGTCTAGTTCATTTACACGTTGAGCAGCCTGAGCGATCGCAGATGGATAATGACTCATTTGCATCATCAACTATTCTTCCTCTGAAAATCTCAATTCATCACCTGGCAAAAGAGATATCAGAAGTATTAAAAAATACTTCTATTCTCTGCTTTCAAACTTCTTCTAAGAGTAGCGAAAAGATTGCTTTTTTGAGAACTTTACTTGATATATCTATTATAGTAAAAATGTACTGAAATCGCCACAAAAAACTATATTTGCAGGCTTGATTTTGACGCAAATTAGAGAGGGCGATCGCTCCACAAACTAATTACGTAATCTTACTTAATATTCTCTCAAAAGAGTATTAGTAAAATCTTAATCATCACCTAAATTCATTGGGTTAAGTAAATTTTCGCGATTACCCTCAAAACTAGTGCTGATCAACTCCCAAACCAGACTTATTGCAAAAGCAAATATTGGTTTTTCTTGGAAAAACCAAAAAGAATAGGCGATTTTAATTTCCTAATCTTGATTTACTTTTCCCTGCTCCACTTTATGCAATTAGTCTACACCAGCCTCATCTAACTGGTGTCTCTCCAGAATTGTCATTCATTGTTCCCGTACCCAAAAAGCACTGTTCCTAACAGCGCCGTCATTTTGTGTGTTTAGCGAAAGTAAGCAGCCAAAAAGCTTACTCATATTGCTGACACAACCAAAACCAACAGGAGTGAGATAAACAATGGCTACTTTTAACGTCACCAACACTAAAAGCAGTGGTCTTGGTTCATTACAGCAAGCAATTTTAAATGCCAACACCTCAGCCGGCAAAGACTTAATCAGATTTACAGGCGGACTCTTCACCGACAACATTGCCGATACTATCAGCCTTGGCGGTAGTAGTTTGTTCATAGCCGATGACCTCAGCATTGATGGTAGAGGTTCAAACTTGCTCACCATCAGCGGTAACTACAATTTTGCTCAAGACAACAACATATCTCGTGTATTTGAAATTGCTAACGGCATCACCGTTGACATTGAAGGGTTAACAATTGCTAATGGCTATGCCACAGATACAAGAGGAGGTGGCGGCGTTTACAATGCCGGTAATCTGACATTAAGAAATGTCACCATTCGCAATAACTTTTCTGGTGGTCAAGACAGTTCCGGCAACAATGGTGGTGGCATTTATAACTCGAACTCTGGAGTTTTAAAGGTCAACAACAGCAGCGTTACAGCTAACTATGCAGGCCAAGTTGATGCTGAGGGTTTCTTTTATGCAGGTGATGGGGGTGGTATCTACAACGCTGGTATTGTCACTCTTAACAACAGTGCCATTAATGGCAACTCTGCCGGGTACTACAATGACTCCTACTCCCCCGATAGCTTAGGCAACGGTGCAGGTATATATAACACTGGGACTTTAACAGCTAAAAACAGCACTATCAACAATAACCGAGGCGCAGGTGGTGGTACTGGCCTCTACAATACTGGCACTGTAACTTTGAATTATAGCCATGTTGATGACAATCAGTCAGACAACCAAGAGTACATTGCATTCAGCGGCATTGTGAGTAGTGGCAGCCTAACCATCAAAAATAGTAGTGTTAGTAATAATATAGCGATCGCAGTTGGTGGCGCTGGAGCTGGCATTGATAGCTCAGGTATATTGATTATCAGCAACAGCCACATAGATAATAATTTTTCTTATTGGTCAAGTGGAGTCATCCATTCAGGAACCCTAACAGTAACTAACAGCTCGATTAATTACAATAGCGGTAGAAGTTTTAGCGGACTTGTTGCTAATGGCACCAGCAAGATAGATAAAACCATAATCAATGGCAACTATTCATACTACGACTCTAGTAATGCTGGTCTTAGTATTTTTGGTACCGCAACTGTAACTAACAGCACTATCAGTAATAACTCCTCAGACTACGGTAGCGCAGGTCTCAGTAGTGCAGGCCTTAGAGGTAGTGGCAACGTCACACTAAGCAACAGCACTATCAGCGGCAACATAGGAGGTTTAGATTTTACGGGAGATATTAACAGCAATGGCATCTATAACTCAGCATCTAGCAATCTTACAGTTATTAGAAGTACTATCACTGGTAATTCCAATCCAGATGGAGCCGCAAATGGCACGATTGTTAATTATGGCACCATAACCATCATTAGTTCTACCATCAGTGATAACTCAGTAGGGTTAGGAGGTGGTATCCTCAACTACGGCACTGCATCTGTAATTAACACCACCATTAACAACAACATCGCAGGCATTGGCGGTGGCATTAACAACTCTGGCACTCTAACTTTAGTTAACAGTACTATTAGTGGCAACCAGTCCTACTCCGAAGGTGGTGGAATTTATAACTCTGGCACCTTAACCGTCAGCAACAGCACGATCGCCCTCAACAAGTCTTACTATGATGATGAAAACACTGTATTTAGCGGTGCAGGTATCTACAACTCAGCCACAGGTACAGCCACCATCAAAAACAGCATCATAGCAGGTAACAACGATGGCATTCCTGGCGCAGTTAACCCCGATGTTGTAGGTAACTTTATCAGCAACGGCTATAACCTCATTGGCAACCTTGATGGCAGCACAGGCTTTAATCCCAGTGAACAACTGCAAGTCAGCATTTCCCAAGTTATTGATACTATCCTGCGTGACAATGGCGGCCCAGTCAAAACCCACGCCTTAGTTTATGGCAGTCCCGCCATTAACGCAGGTAACAACGCCGATATACCTGCTGACATTGCAGATTTAGATAGAGATGGCAATACTACCGAAGGCATACCTTTTGATCAACGTGGTAGTGGTTATCGACGTATTTCTAATGGTCGGGTAGATATCGGAGCTTATGAAGCATCTGTAATTAATGGCACAGCATATCCTGATAATCTTCGGGGTACGGCTGCCAATGATTTGATTGCCGGCTTGAGAGGTGCAGATGTGCTGACGGGTGGTGCTGGTGCAGATAGCTTTGTTTATACCAGCCTTGCTGATAGCGGCGATACAATTACAGACTTTGCCGTTGGTACAGATAAAATTGTCTTACAAGCACTCTGGCGGAGTTTAGATTTGAGCAACTTGAACTTCGCCACAGCCATTGCCGGCGGTTACTTGCAGTTGCAAACAGCAGGAACAGACACCTCAGTTTTAATTGACTTAGATGGTACTGCTGGTCAACGTGTGGCTTTGGAGTTAGTGAGGTTACGCAATGTATCTGCTAACGCTTTGAACGACTCTAGGAATTTTGTGTTTTAAATTTCCTCGCAAATACTCTTGAGCATCTGTCTTAACCAAGAATTTGCCTGATCCTGATCTGTTAGTCGGCTCCACAACATTGAAATCATCCACGGTTGTGTTTGTATAGGCAGTTCAAAAATTTCTACTGCACCTTGATCTGCCAAGGATGTTACTAACCGTGATGGCACGGCAGCCACTAAGTCACTAGATGAAATAATTGCTGGTAGCACTAGTAAATGGGGAGTCGTCAAAACAATGCGGCGTTGGAGATTGGACTGAGCCAAAACTTTGTCGATTTCACCAACTTCATCTTGTCTGATGGTAAACAGAGCATGGAGCAGATTAGCAAAATTTTCTGGTGCGATCGCATTTTGAGTAATTACAGGATGCCCTCGGCGACAGATGCCAACAAAGTGTTCTGCAAATAATGTCATCTGTATCGTTTGCCTGGGTGGATTTTGGAACACACCCAAGGCTAAATCAATCTCTTGATTTTCTAGTAGTTCTCCTACCGAGTCTTTGGCAAAACCAATCAAGCGAAAATTAATCTTTGGTGCTATTTGATGGCAAACTTGCAAAAGTTTGGGCATCACAACATGGCTGGTGTAATCTGAACTGCCAATTGTAAACGTGTTTTGAGAAGTTGTGGCATCAAACGTTTGGCTGGCTGCTAATGTGTGCCGAATTTGTTGTAAAGCCCCTTTGATACCGGGTGCAATTGCCACTGCTTTCGCTGTAGGCTGCATTTCTCTGCCAATTCGGATAAATAGATCATCTTGAAATAGCGTGCGTAACCTTCCTAAAGCTGCACTCATGGCTGGTTGCCCTAAATACAGTCTTGTAGCTGCGGCTGTCACACTTTTTTCTTCAAAAAGTGCCTCAAAAGCAACCAGCAAGTTGAGATCAACGGCAGATAAATCTATTAATCCCATCGATGAAACACATTATTTCAATCAATTTGATTAATTTATAACATCTCAGTAAAGTAAAACTAACAGTTATTTAAAAGTTATCAACATGACAACTCAAACCAAGATTGCCGTAGTTACAGGTAGCAATCGTGGCTTAGGATATGCTATCTCCCGAAAATTGGCTCAAAACGGTATTCATGTTGTGTTAACCAGCCGTAATGAAACAGATGGTCTAGCAGCCAAGCAGCAGTTATCTGGTGAAGGGCTAGATATCAACCATCATGTACTTGATGTAAATAGTGATACTAGTGTTACACAATTTACCCAATGGCTACAGCAAACCTACGGTAAGGTAGATATTCTGGTGAATAACGCTGGTATTAATCCTACCGCCACACCCGAAGAATCCAGCTTATTGACTGTTCGGCTAGAAACAATGCAAGCTACATTTAACACTAATGTTCTAGCAGTACTGAGAATTTCTCAAGCTTTAATACCCTTGATGAAACTCAACAACTACGGTCGCATTGTTAACGTTTCTACTGAAATGGCTTCTTTGCATGCAATGGGCAGTGACTACTACCCCCTAGCACCTTCCTATAGACTTTCCAAAGTCGGGATCAATGGGCTAACTATACTTCTAGCTAGGGAACTCCAAAACGAGAATATTCTCGTCAATACCTATTCTCCTGGTTGGATGAAAACTGATATGGGAGGTGAGAATGCGCCATTCACCGCAGAAGAAGGCGCAGAAACAGCAGTCTATTTAGCAACGCTACCAGACGGAGGAGCGCAAGGACAATTTTTTGCAGAGATGCGGAAGTTTGGTGGGCCAATTCAATTACAGTGGTAAGTTTCTCCCCTTCTCTGCTCCCCCTTTATGCCGCTTCCCTCATGGGTGATTGAACAGCTACCTCTGGAAAAGACAGCGAAAGTTGTTCAGCTTGGGGTACTGCGGCTTGTTCTAATACCTGTACTTCAATATTTACGCTGATTAAATAACTTCCTGTATCAGCACCAACTGCTTCGGCAATTAATCGGGAAAAGTCTGGGCGTTTAGCTGTCAGTGGGTCACGTAAAATACAGCGATCCCATTCGTGCTTGGCAGTTGGATTGAGGTTGAGAATGTAATGCTTGATCATAGTTGCACTGCACTAGGATTTCTGGACGCTATATCTATTATAGTACAAATGTACTGCTTTGCCCAGAGGTGGGCAAAATCTTGCCCACACTACTATTGACTATTGACTATTGACTCATCTGCTTTTCCATTCATCTGTGCATTCAATAGCTGTGCATCGTTCACCCAAATTGCTTGTTGTGGTACAGGGATATTAATTCCTGCTTGGTCGAGGGTAACTTTCAGGCGACGGCGATATTCCCGTGCGACATCCCATTGTTTAAGAGGTTGGGTTTTAATCCAAACACGGATAATTAAACCGCGATCGCCAAAATTATCAATACCTAAAACCTGCGGAGTTTCGATAATTTGATGTTTCCATTGCAGGTCTTGATCCATTTCTAAAGCTACTTTTTTAATCAAGTTCAAAGCATGGTCAACATCAGCTTCATAGGCGATGGGAACAGTTAAATCGGCGCGTGACCAACGGCTAGAAAGGTTAGCAACAATTTTAATCTCACTATTGGGAATGGTGATTAAGCGTCCTTCAGAATCACGCAATTGTGTCATCCGCAAATTGAGATTTTCCACTAAGCCGCCCACATTGCCAACATTAATTACATCACCCAAAGCATACTGGTCTTCCAGGATAATCAAGAAGCCGTTAATTGCATCTTTAATCAGGTTTTGGGAAGCCAAAGATACAGCAACGCCAACTAAACCTGCACCTGCAAGTAAGGGAACAATATCGATACCCAAAGAAACTAAGGCGAGTAAAATCCCAACTCCTACCCAGATAATAGTGACAATACTTTTAGTCACGCCCGAAAACGTAGATACTCGTAAACGCAGACGTTCCGAGGTATCAGTGGTTAATAAAGCCCCACTGCTGATGAGTGTAGTAGTAAAGCGATCAATGAGAGCATAGCTGAAACGGGTAGCGACATAAGTCCCCAACACCACAACAGCGAGTTTTATCGGAATTTGAGCAGCGGAGAGAATAGCTACTTGAAACGGCCGAGTGTAGGGAAATAGCCCCAAAATTAGAAAATTGCCCCCTCCCCAGATTCCTGCTTGCGTTAACTGAAACAAACGCTTCTTAACTTCCTGGAAATGACGATGTTGCTGTTGATTCAGTTGCGTAGTAATTGGTTGCGCTGTTGAAGAGATTGAGGGAACTGACTGTGCTGGTTCTTTTCGTGAACGACGCTGCCAATAATATACACCCCAACTTGTGACCACCATTACCAGGCCAACGCCAGCAGCAATTTTACCTTGATTGATCAGATATTGAGTTTGTCGTTCTTGCTTTGCTCGCTGTAAATCTTCTTGTAAAGCATCAGCAATTTGATTCGCCGATATCTGCTGATCTTCCTGTCGGAGTTTCGCATCCTCCGCAGTGACACTCATCAGATATTCGCCATTAACCTGAATTACAGGTATTTCGTTAACTTTCCGCACCTCGACATTGACTTCTTGTTCAGAGGATTGAAAGTAATTCTGGCTAATTTGATTCAAATTTCGTTGAATGTTTTGTAAGCGCTCTGATAAATTAGTTTTCGTGGCGCTTATCTGAAATAAACGCCGACCATCTAAATAAATCCAGTCAGAAACAGTTCTATTATCAGAGTCATTACTGGGACTGCTGGGAGTTTGCAACAGTGGTAACAATGGAATCTGGGCTGTCACTGGTGGTAAAGACACAACAGACACCGTTATTGAACCAAAAATCGCCAAAAAATGCCAACGCACTTCAACACCTCCTTAAGAAAAATCTATTTTGATTACTTCCTTAGCTATGCTCCAAAATTGACTTTAGTAATTGTACCTATCTAAAGTTGAATTTTCTGCTTAAATGTTGAAAATTATGACATTTAGATTTTTTAATTCTTTAGATAGATGACATTTTGGTTCATCAACTTTTGGAGCTAACTTAGCAGAATATATGATTATTTTCTTACCAGAGATAAATTAAAGCATTTATTGGGAATAAGTCTCTAACTTTTGTTATCCAACTCAGCTAAAATCTTGTCGAGCCTATCATTAGTATTTTTAGCAAGTTGAACGCAGCGTAGACTTGTAACCATTCCGCCAACCTCACTCACAGTTTCTTCTAGGACTTTTCCGAAAAGCATAAGTCCAGCATCGACAAGACTAATACAGGCAGATAAATAAGTTTAAAATATTGAACATATCTTGTTATTGCTACTTCATTCGCTGAGATTCAATATTTTACAAACTTTTTCAACAATCTCCTACACTGTTGTTTCAATTACTAGCCACACCGCCAAGTAATGCAGAAGCTTACCGATATGATTCAGTAGCATCTGGCGAAATGCGCTCCGCAATTGCTGATTTGCCTTTGCCTGTTTTGGAAGATTTAAGCGAAGCATTGTTGGATTTTAACAGTTTGGCTGATTTACAGGCTTGGTTAGACAGGCAATAAATTAAACTCAGGAGCGATCGCCCTTCACGCCATCCAATTCTAAATCCAAACTAAGCAACCCAAAAATCCTAGTCGTACAATAAACTAATAAAGTGCGTAACCGATATTTACGTACATTTTTTACGTTTTTGAGGAACTTATGACCGCAACTTCTCCCCGATTAAAGCACGAGGTTAAAGACCTCGCCCTCGCTCCCTTGGGAAGACAGCGCATTGAATGGGCTGGACGGGAAATGCCAGTTTTACGGCAAATCCGCGATCGCTTTGCCCAAGAAAAACCTTTTGCTGGGCTTCGCCTTGTGGCTTGCGCCCACATCACCACAGAAACAGCACATCTAGCCATTGCGCTCAAAGCTGGTGGTGCAGATGCACTTTTAATTGCGAGTAACCCCTTATCAACTCAAGACGACGTAGCTGCTAGTCTCGTTGTCGATCACGAAATTCCCGTCTTTGCACTCAAAGGCGAAGATAACGAAACCTATAACCGCCACGTCCAGATTGCTTTAGATCACCGTCCTAACATCATTATTGATGATGGTAGTGATGTGGTTGCTACTCTAGTTCAGCAACGTCAACATCAAATTGCTGATTTGATTGGTACTACAGAAGAAACCACAACGGGAATTGTGCGGTTACGCGCTATGTTCAGAGATGGCGTTCTCACCTTCCCCGCAGTGAACGTCAACGACGCAGACACCAAGCACTTCTTTGATAATCGCTACGGTACAGGACAATCAACCCTGGATGGGATTATCCGTGCAACAAATATTCTCTTAGCTGGTAAAACCATTGTTGTCGCTGGTTATGGCTGGTGCGGTAAAGGTACAGCATTACGCGCCCGTGGCTTGGGTGCTAACATTATTGTCACCGAAATTGACCCCATCAAAGCAATTGAAGCGGTGATGGATGGCTTCCGCGTTCTCCCGATGGCTGAAGCTGCACCCCAAGGAGATTTGTTTATTACCGTGACTGGTAACAAGCACGTCATTCGCGGTGAACATTTCGATGTCATGAAAGACGGTGCGATCGTTTGTAACTCTGGTCACTTTGATATCGAACTTGACCTGAAATATTTAGCTAGTCAAGCTGAAGAAATTAAGCAAGTGCGCCCCTTTACCGAACAATATAAACTGAAGAGTGGTAAATCAGTGATTGTTTTGGGTGAAGGACGCTTAGTCAACCTCGCCGCAGCCGAAGGACATCCTAGCGCGGTAATGGATATGAGTTTTGCAAACCAAGCATTGGCTTGTGAATATTTGGTGAAGAATCAAGGTAAATTAGAACCTGGTTTACACTCCATTCCTACTGAGGTAGATCAAGAAATTGCTCGGTTGAAGTTGGAAGCTATTGGCATTTATATCGATAGCTTGACACCAGATCAAATTGAGTACATCAACTCTTGGACTACTGGAACTTAGACTTGGTGTTAAAGTTTAAGCGATAGGATATGTTGACGGGATAGGTTAGCCTATCCCGTTTTGGTATTACCAAATCATCAAATTTTGAGAGAACACTGTAACAGATAAAATAATTGCAGCGTAAATTTGACGGTTGAATTGAGATATTTTTATAGTTAAAAATTTTGCGGTTTTCTTCAAAGCATTTTTTGGGTTCCACTAGCCTACGGGAAGTATACATTTCACCCAACCTACGCAAGAGGCGATCGCACTAATATCAATAGACTATAAAATGCTAAGTAACACTATTGAAAAATATCTGAAATTATTCAAGAATTCTCCTAATTATAGAGAAACTGACAGAATTGCTGATGAAATGAGAAAGGAATTTGAAACATCACCTCCTTCAGTTAGCGAAGTGATTCAGGAGTTAAAAAAATATGCTTCAAACCCAGATTATCCTGGGGCTTCGTTTGTCATGATGGCAGCATGGAGTAACTTATCAAAGGATTACACACCTATACTTTGTCAAATCCTCAATGATGAGAGTAATAATGGTCTTCATGAATCAGTTGTTGAACTTTTGGATGTATTACGCGATGAAAGAGCAATTCCTGCATTATCCAAAGCGTTGACATACCGATGGTCTTATGATATTTGGTTCAATGTACCAAGAAAGTCTCTCCTAGCATTAGCAGAAATCGGAACTCCTGAAGCGAAGATGATTATAGAGTCGGCAGATCAATCCCCTGAAGAGCTAATTAGCGAAGATGCAAATCTGATATTAGACAATTGGTAAATTGATTAATCCACCAAGCATTGGCAATGGTAGAACTGTAACCATTATACTCAAACATCACCATCTACAAGTTTGATGGCAGATACACCTCCAAATTAAGAGTGACAGATAATCAGAGTGCAGTTACAACTGACACTATACAAATACAACCTTAGAAAAATGAGTGAAAGTATATCTTTAACACAGCAGTGGTTAGCTGAAATTCAAGCACTCAAAAACCAACTTGCAGAACAAAAAGTTGATTTAGCAGCAGCTTGGGAAAGTGCGGAGAAATGGCGTAAACTCTACAACACAGAAGCAGAACAACGCCGTACAGACGCGCATCTATTCCAACAAACGATCGCATCTCTCAAAGCCAATATTCACAAACTCCAAGGTATTGAAGCTGCAACACTCGCTGATGGTAAAGCAGTTGAAGCTATTCAAGCTGAAATTACTCAAATCCAAACTATGGAAGAATTGCAGACAAAATTGATTGCAGCGATTAAAGAGCGCGATCGCCTATTGCAAGCATTGAAAACTGAACAAGAAAGCCACGCTCAAACACGCAAAAGTCTCACCACCGCCTTGGGTGATGCTATTGATGGCTTGGCACGAGAACGCAGCGCCGCAGAACAGGATAGATAATATTGAGAATAATTATGTACATTGACTAATTAAATGTCGTTGTGACAAATTAATGTCATAGCTCAAATGCTTATACAGCAGGAGTTTTAGCTATTCAAAAAGTATTAAACTATTTCTTGGCAGTGACTAAATAAATGTCGCCTTCCGCAATTATGACAAATTAACTGTCGCTTCAGAATTTATAAATTGCTTTTAATTCATGAACAGAAATATTATGTATGACTTTACTGTTCATACATCTATAAATGCTGCTCAAGCCCTATCAGAATAAAGCAACACATCTCCTGAGACTAGTGTGATTGTTACAGAACTCTCAGAAGAAGCCCAACTGAAGTTAGAGGTAATCCAATGTCTCATAACTAAAGATAGAAGAAGTTGTAAATAGACCTTGTATAGTCTATTGTGTAAATTCTATTATCATGGAAATTAAACGCGTAAGAACCTAAATAGTATGTATTACTAATGCTATTTACGCTATCAGTAATATTTATTAAATTAACATAGGTATAACCTCCCAATACAGCCTCACATTGAGATAGTGTTAGATTGTACATAAATACCTCTACGTCAGTAGGGTGAAAATAAGAAATTATGATACTAGCCATGATTTTGCTTTCTCCTCAGAAATTACAATAGTCTTGAAAATTGAAGCATATTATTGAGAGTTATTTATTTAAAAAAATAAAAAATAGTACCATTTGTCAACAGATTTAAATGGTTGTTAGCCATTTTTTTATAAATCCTAAACTTTTTTAACTATTCGACCATCTTCTATGTGTATTATTCGCTCAGAGATATCTAAAATTCTATTGTCATGAGTAACCATTAAAATGGCACAATTTTGTTCCTTAGCTAATAGTTGCATCAGGTTCACAATATCTCGACCTGATTTACTATCTAATGCGGCGGTAGGTTCATCAGCTAAAATTAATTTAGGATGACTTACTAAAGCACGGGCAATTGCTACTCGTTGTTTTTGACCACCAGAAAGTTCAGATGGATAGCAATTAATTCGATTCCCTAATTTAACAGCATGAAGCATAGCTTCTGATTTTTTACGAGCTTCCCATTTAGGAATACTATTGTCTAATTCAAGTGACATCTGAACATTTTGTCGAGATGTTAAGAAATTCAGTAAATTGTGAGTTTGAAAAATATAGCCAATATGACGACGCACTTCTACTAATTTGTCATTACTAGCTCCATAAAGCTCTTGATCGAGAAATTTCAAACTTCCCTGCTGCACAGAACGTAACCCACCAATCAAAGTTAATAAAGTGGTTTTACCTGAACCCGAAGGCCCAGTCATAGTTACAATTTCTCCATACTTAATATTGAAACTAATGTCAAATAAAATCTGACTTTTTAATGTTTGCTTTCCAAAATAGTGATTAAGATTTGTGATGCCAACAATAAAGTCTGTCATGACCATATTACCAAAGCAATTACGTAAATAAAATTAAAAAAAGTTAGCTGGATCTACATTCCGCAATTTTTTGGTTGATATAAACCCAGAAGCCAAGCACATTAACACTATAAAAAATAATACTAACGCTGCTTTATCTAAACTCATACTAATTGGTAAGTTAGTAAAATCTTGAGCTACATCGTACAAAGCTATAGATATAGCCAAACCAGGTATGTATCCAAAAAAAGCTAATATTAAAGATTGTTGAAATACTACAATTAGCAGGTATTTATTTTTAAAACCCATTGCTTTAAGAGTTGCATATTCAGCTAAATGACTAGAGATATTACTATAAAGAATTTGATAGACAACTACTACACCAACAATAAATACCATAGTCACCATCAATTGAAACACAAATCCAATTGGCGCTCTGACAGTCCAATAGTTTTTTTCCAGATTAATAAAATCCTGGCGTGTAATTACTATTACATCTTTAGGTAATTTGGCAGTTAAACTAGCCAAAACCCGTTGAGGGTTAGCATCGGGTTTGAGATTAATGATGCCTATATCTACATTTTGTACTGAACGACCTTGGAATATTTGGAAAAAAGTAGAGGTACTAACAATTAAATTTCCATCAACTCCAAAGGATGGCCCTAAGCTAAATAATCCACCAACTTTTACTTTATAGCCAATTGAAGAAGTATAGTTAAATATTTCAAGAATTACAGTTTTTTCTTCTTCAAATTCTTGAGAGATTGGGCCAAATTGTGATCGAGATTTACTGTCAAATAAAACTATGTTTGGTAATTGTAGTAAACTGTGACTCTGCTGAATAATGGGTAAATCTAAAATTGATTTATCCGGTTCAAAACCTAATACAAATATGGGAAATTTAATCCCATTATTTAAATTTTTTAGTTTAGCAAACTGCATATACAATGGATTGACTGATTCTATCCCATCACACCCTAGTATCTGATATAAATACCAACGGGGAAAACTTTGATTAAATGTCAATGATTGATATTGAGTACTGATGATGAATAAATCGCCTTTGAGATGATTATGTAACTGTGTAGCACTAGTATATAAAGCATCTTGAAAACCAACTTGGATAAACATCATGACCGCAATAAAAGCAATTCCAGTCGCAGCCACAAGGAAACGAGCTTTTTGTCGGGCTAACTGTAGCCAAGCTAGAGATATATTAATAATCATTTTATAGTCCTATATCTAGAAACTACCCATTACAAAAAAATAATTAGTTGGTGTATTCATCCAGGCTTCTCTATAAAATTAGATGCGAATGCGTACCTGCACCTGTAAGTTAGTAAGAGCGGTAATTTGTTTATAATCTTTCATGTTGTTAATCCGAATTTTTACCTCAATTACTTTGTTATCTGTATCGACTTGCAAATTATTAAACATATTTTGTTGTCCGACTTGCAGACCAATATCTGTGACTGTTCCTCGTAATTGCTTTGGTAAAGCATCACTAGTAATAACGACTGACTGACCTAAACGTACTTTTTTAATATCAGTTTCATAAATTTCTGCTACTGCATACATCTGTTGTGTACGGCCTAAGTCAGCTATTCCTTTCGTCCCAATAATTTCGCCAGGACGAGTATTAATTTTCAGAATTTGTCCAGCTATCGGCGCTCGCACAGAACTCAAATCCAACTCAGCCTGAGCTTGTTTAACTGAAGCTTTTGCACTCTCGACATTAGCTTGTGCTGCTTGCACATCAGTAGCACGGACTTCTGTAATACTTGCGAACTTGGCTTTGGCCTCCATCAGCTGCTGTTGAATAGTTTCTACAACTCGACTGTTAGAAGCTTTTGCTTCTTTATAGCGCTGTTGCAGAATTTCGACTTGCAAACGTTTGGCTTCTGATTCAGAAGCAGAAATTGCACCTACTTTATATAGCTGCTGATAGCGCTGATTTTCGCTTTCAGCATTACTTAATTCCGCTTCTAGTCGAACAATAGTTGCTTGTTGTGCAGATATTGCTCCAGACAGATCAGCTCCTAGACGATCAATAGTTGCTTGCTGTGCAGATATATCTCCCGATTTAGCTCCCGCTTTTACTTGATTAAGACTCGCTTGGGCTACTAAAACTTGTTTTTGTGCTTTTTCTAAGGCTGTAAGACGGGAATAATAACTATCAAGAACTGCAACTACTTGTCCTTGACGTACCCAACTTCCTTGTTTAATCAGAAGTTTCGCCACTCGAACACTTCCTTGAGAGTTAGAAGCAGATAGACGAATGATTTCTCCTTCAGGTTGTAAAGAACCTAAAGCAGTAACAGCAGTTATCGTAGGATAAATATTAGGAGTAGGTGAGTCTAATTTAGAATTCAACTGAAATCGTGAAAAGCTGTAGAGAGAAAGTGCGCCAGGAACTACAGCCATAGCGGTTGTCAACATTATCAAATACCAACTTACCGGTTTTGTTAATGGCTGTCTTTGTTTGTATACCATAATTATCTCTTTCAAGTTAGTTTGCACAACCTGTACATCTAGTTCACTTCAACAAGCCAGCAGAATTAATGTTTAAATCCAGTTAGTCCAACTTAGAACCTTTGGTAAACCTGAAGGTAAGACCGCTACCAAATTGATAGTTAATCTTGAAAGGTCAATTGTAAAAAGCTTGTTGCCATCCAGAGAAAACAGCCTAACGCTATTTGAATAATTACCTATACCATCCTGAATATTAGCCAAATCAACACCAGTAATACCTCCTAATACAGTAGCTAGTTCTTCTGAAGAGGCTTGGGTGAACAGTTCATTATTTTCGAGATCGGTAATTTGCAGCATATTGTGAATTAATAGCATCAGGGTCAAGAGTAAAGTTACGCTTCTTTATAGCCAAAAGTTAGACAGATCTTTTCTTGTCACAAATCACATTAGGGTAAATATCTAAATAAATTGTTTGAGGAGAATTTTTATAAAAATAAAAAATATAATAACGCGTCTATTTCGCTCAATCATAAGTAGTGGGTATTTCATCAGATTCAATTTCTTGAAACCTAATAAAGACGCGTTATTTTCCTCAAATTATAGAAACAAGCTTAGGAGATGAGAAGGTTAATCCTGTTTTGCCAATTTCAGAAAACAATAGTCGAAGCAAGATTTTGGAACTTTAGTTTAATCAAGCTTTGAAATTTTATTTTTTAAAACTCACTAAAACTTTTAGCCAAAATCTAGACATTAGCCTAGGAACGGCTTTCAGAAATTGGTTTCCGAAACTCTGACCCAATAGAGTTAACTCCGAGCGCAATTAACACAGCAAAAATCCCGGCGGTTAGTGCAGCTGCACCGAAGGCATAGGATGCAGGTAAACCTCCACTAACGTAAGCAGATTCTTGAGGAGAAATTTCGCTGAACAGTTCGTTATTTTCGATATCGATAATTTGCAATAGCATATTGTGTAATTAAGCGCATCAGGATCAAGGTTAAAGTGGCACTTTTTCGTAGTGAAAAGGTACACACATCTTTTC
This sequence comes from Nostoc sp. HK-01, assembly GCA_003990705.1. GTDB lineage: Bacteria > Cyanobacteriota > Cyanobacteriia > Cyanobacteriales > Nostocaceae > Nostoc_B. The sequence continues at coordinate 2,915,769 of AP018318.1, read as the reverse complement.
CCGTCACAGATCATATTAAGGTAAACATCCAAGTAAAGTATTTGCTAATAGCCAAAATTTCTTGTCTATTTATGAGCTTAATAGTGAACTGTTCCTATTTCCTTTAACGTATACTCGATGCAAAATATTCCAAAATTAGATTTTTGTCCAAGTTAAAATGAGATCAGCGAACCTATCATTTGTCTTTAATTAACTTTCAGTATTTATTGACAGAGCGATCGCTTACCGTACCTGTATCCTAAATTGCCATTTTCTCGTAATTGAGTAAGTAATAAAATACACCAATTCTTGAGATGCTTGTTCGAGAGTAAAAGCTACACTAAATACTTACAGCTTCAGTAGAAAACTTTTATACGCAAATATATAAATTAATTTATTAAATGTAAAAACCGGATTTCTCACTTGAGAAAATCCGGCTTAATATCAAAAAATTTATCAGCCATTTTTGGCGCTACAGTTGCACTAATTATCAAGAACTAATAAATCATTCAATTATATATTGACCTTGAACTGGTTATAGCATAAATATTATTATCATGAGAATTGAATGAACCTACACCTCCACCGTCATATCTCATACTTTTGTCAAAAGCATTAATATACGTCCTATCACTAGAGTTCATTATTTCAAACCCATAGGGATAACTACCTCCCCATATAGTTTCTGCTTGCTCTATAGTTAAATTGTGGATAAATGTTTCTATGGAATAGGGATATAAGGCGGAAACTACAATTTTTTTCATAATGTTACTGGTTATGAACTAAGTATAACTGATTTTTTAGTTTGTTGTATTACTAACCTGTTTTCCTTGACTATTATATGTAGATTGTTATGTTGCCACCAGAGATTTTGTAATATTTATAAGACATAAGTCTTTTTTGTCTGGTTAATTAATGTCAATAACAGTAATCCGAATTTTAAATGTAATAATATTGCTGTTGAATGCCATACTTGGTACAGTTTACTTTAAGTACAATGTCAAAATAGGAGATATTATTGATAAATCATTTTAGAGAAATGATGCTAAATTTTAGAAACTAAAACAAAAGCAAGCTAATAGCTACTACCAAAGGTTAACATTTTTTTATTACTTTAGGATAATTTTATTTTTATATATTATTTTTATAACTAAAAATACGAGTTCGAGATACTTTTAGTTGCTATCAATTACATAATTAACTTTGTATAAATCTATAAAATATCAGGATAAAGGAGTAAGATAATGGCTGAAATAATAGATTTAGAATTTCATCACAATAATGCAGAGTTACTTATACAAGAAATAACTCCAATCCAGGCAGAAACTTTCTTGGGAGGTTATTGCCAGCCTAATGAAGATTACCCTTATGCTTATATAATCAACATTACTAAGAATCCGAGTAAGCCCAAAACTAAATCTCAAAGTACAGATAGCTTTGAATATAGTGGTAAAAAAATTAACAGTATAGATAATTCTAGAAAAATTTACATAAATGGGGTTCCTATCAAAGGTCAAAGAAATACTATCATTATATACTGATAAATTTTAGTAGACTGAAAACAGTTGCGATCGCCGAAATTAGACAAAATAAATATTATAAATTTTAGTAAATATATAACCCAGATTTTTTACTTTTCAGAAATCCGGGTTACTCTTAAAAACTTTATCAACAACTTTTGGTACTACAGTTGCAACAATATAAGTTCAAGAACTAATAAATAAATCTATTGTATATTGACCTTGAACTGGTTGTTGTATGAATATTATTATCATGATAATTGACTGAACCTGCACCTCCACCGTCAAATCTAACACTATTATCAACAGCATTGATATACGTTCTATCCGTAATGTTCATAATGCGAAATCCATAGGGATAAAGACCTCCCAATATAGTTTCTGTTTGCTCTGTAATTAGATTGTCGATAAATGCTTCTATGGAATTAGAATGTAAGGTGAAAATTCTAGTTATAGCCATGAGCTTAGTTCCTGCAAAATAAGTAGGTTTGATTTTTAATTTATTATGTTTATGAACAGTTTACCCAGAATATTATATGTGAAATACCATGCTAAAATCAGGTATTTTTAGATATTTGTAGGACATAAATTATTTTTTGTCTTGTAAACACAGATTAATAGTAGTCATTTCAATCTCAAATTTGAGATAAAAGCGGCTATCACTTTTAATAAAAAAATATTTGTTAAACTCTTATAGACTCAATACTTTAAATATTGTCTTATAACTACTTAATATAGCTTTAAAAAATCCTTGTTAAATAAGGAATAGCTTGGTTGTAACCAAATTTTCAAGATTGTCTATTCTAATTAATATTTATTTTTATCTTTTTTTTATGTCTTGTTCAAAATAATAAGAACAATAATATGTGTATTATTGTCTATTTTACTTGTTTCTTGAGTGCATTAATTTATTGATTTTGCCTAATATTTGTTTTAGAAATGTAAGTAAATGTTCTCAAAATCCACTTGAGTATTTCCATAAAACACAACTAATTACACGTGAAAGCATAGTAGCTAACATAGAGTAAATAAATTTTTCATCATATAGTTAGTGTGTTTTAAAGTGTAAAAGCATTTGAGCTAGAAAATTAATTTTGCTTAATAACTTATGCTATTAGAACAGGAATCACTGTCTTCTTATGAAGAAACTCTGATCAGATTGGACTACCGTCAGAGATTAGAAAAGATTGCCCGTAAATACACTAGGGGAACAGGTTTATCTTGGGAAGATGCTTCTCAAATCGCTTATTTAAAAGTGTTTGTAGCTTTTCAAGCAGGAAAGTTTCGGCAAGGGAATGTAGAACAGTTTTATCACTGGGCTGTTGCTGTAGCTAGGTGTGTAATTATTGATTTTGTTCGTAAAGAAAGTTTAAGGAAATGCCAGAGTTTGGACGATAATATCCCAGGAACGGATATGTCTCTATTAGACACAATTTCTGATGAATTTAGCACCTTGGATGCTATAGAACGTGCAGATTTAATTATGAAAACACTAGAGTCTATTTACCAACTTGATAAATACTATCCCCACCGAAATTATCTAAAATTATGGCAAGCAAAAGTTGATAGTAAAACGCAAACTCAAATTGCTACTGAATTAAGAATTAGCCAGGGTGAAGTTTCCAAGCGATGGCAAGAACTCTTAGGGCGTATTGCTGAGTCTTTAGGATTAGTAGAAATTAAAGACATAAAGAAGAAACTACAAAAAACTCGCCAGCAAAAGACAGCAGATATTCGCTCAACAAAGCAGTGGTAAGCCAGAAAAATTTCACTTTAAAGCTTGCGCTTATCAAAATTATAATAAATCATCAGTAGTGAAAAATTTCAATCTTACCTAATACATGGATTGGAGACAATCCTATGTTGAATTTTGCTCATAAATCACCTTGTATCAAAATAAAAGTATATGCCTATAAGTTTTGAAAAAATTATCTTCCTGAATAAGCAAATGTATAATATCTTAAAGCCAAAAGCTGGAGAAATTTGGAAAGTTAATTATTTAATACAAAGTCCTCTAAATTTTGCAAGTGAAGAGCAATATAGTTTATACTCTTCCTTAGCAAGAAGTTTTTTACTAGGCAACTCACCACCACGTTATGTAATGATTGTCAAAGAACCTGAATTATCGGAAGACGTAGATGAGCAATGGTTAATTGTTTATGTGATGTTGTTATCAGTAGAAATAGATTTCATTAGTAATATAGATTTGCTGATTCCTGCCAAAATATCAGGATTAGATCAAGATTTATTGGCAGAAACTTGGCATATTATCCCTGCGCTGGCTTGTAACTTACTACAGCCAGTTGGTAAACGAATCTCCCATCATATTTATGATTATTTGCTAACAGTTAGTGACTATTATCATGGGTTAATTTCTCAATTGCCAATAATAGAGGAAATCCAGCAATTAGGATGCAAACATGATAAATTACGCTCTGCAAACAATCCAATAATTCAAGAATTTCATCAAGCAGAACAAGCCTGGAGTGATGTATTAACAGTGCCAGTGGCAGCTTACTATACTTATTTGAAAAGTATAAAATTTACAAATGCAATATTAAATGAAGCATTACAATTAGAAAAAGACTTGCAATCTGACCTTGGCGATTAAAAAAGCGATATTTCAATCGTTTCAAGCAATTTCGTCAGATTGCTACAGAATCAGTTTTCATCACAACGCGTCTCTTTCCATTGTTTCCATATTTGTGCAACGTGATGACCACGTTACAGGTCTGACTAATTTTTTACAGTGATTTTTTATTTGTCGCTGTGCCAAATTAATGTCATCAAGGGTGTAAAGAAGCTTGTACTCAAAGAGAGTTAAGCCCAGTATCAGCACCAGAGACTGACAAGCTATATCAACACAAACATCTTTAAGCCTAAAGTATGTAAGGCTTAATTCGATGACACAAATTTGTCTCAACGCCACTTAACTTCTCATTGTACAGTATGACAAGTTGGAAAAACTATTAACAATGGGCAGGAGGAGAATCGAACTCCTATGACCGCAAGGTCGCCACATTTTGAGTGTGGTGCGTCTACCAGTTTCGCCACCCGCCCTTGGGTGCAACTTTCCTAATATAACATATCTTTTGAAGTTATTGCAAGTAATTTCCAGTCACTAAACTAGAGTCAATATCTTTTATAGATGTACAACCACTCAGAGCCATTGCCACGCTTAACTCATTTTCTAACAGCGAGATGATATGCGATACACCAACTTGCCCTGCGACAGCTAATCCCCACAGTACAGGGCGGCCGATGAGGACAGCTTTTGCACCAACAGCCAAGGCTTTAAGGATATCTGTACCGCGACGGATACCACCATCTACCAGTACTTCGGCTTGATTATCAACAGATGTAACTATCTCAGCCAGTGCATCGAATGACGCGATCGCTCCATCGAGTTGTCTGCCACCATGATTAGAAACTACAATTGCTTTAGCTCCATACTCCACAGCACGCACAGCATCATCACCGCGTAAAATACCTTTGAGTACCAAAGGTAATGGCGATAATGACTGTAACCATTCCAAATCACGCCAAGTTACAGCAGGGTTTAATTGCTGGGCAAAATAGGTAAATAATCCAGATTCTCCCGATTCTTGGGGAATATTCAACCCTGAGATATTTACAATATTTGCCAAATGTAGCCCTGATGGTAAGGTAAATTCGTTACGCAAATCGCGTTCTCGTCTTCCTAAAATCGGCGCATCCACAGTCAAACAAAGAGCTTGATAACCAGCAGCATAAGCCCGTTCAACTAAATTCCGCGTCAAGCCTCGGTCTTTATGAATATAAAGTTGGAACCATTGCAAGGCATTATGTTTGTAACCTACCGCAGCAACTTCTTCTAGACTCTTAGTTGCCATTGTACTCAACACCATGCCTACACCTGCGGTAGCGGCTGCTAAAGACGTGGCGAGTTCTCCTTGTGGATGGGCTAGACATTGGAAAGCCATTGGAGCAATTAATAAAGGTAGTTGTACAGGCTGTCCTAAAATAGAACTGGTTAAGTTGCGATCGCTCACATCAACCAGCATCCGAGGACGCAATTTCACCCGTTCAAAAGCCGTCCGATTCTCTCGTAATGTAATTTCATCCCAAGCGCCACTGCTGTAATAATCAAAAGCCATCTGTGAGAGATGCTGTTTGGCTAACTGTTCGTATTCCCAGAGGTTAATTGGCTGAGAGACATCTGTCATAAAGGCGTTTTTGCTTGAAAAATTACTTTTTTGAGTCTGCTCAAGTTAGCATACCAAAAAGCTTTTTCTTAATTACCTAAAATTTTTTACACATCTTCTACATAAATCTATCTAACAATTCTTCGCGCGATAATTGCAGTAATAAAGGCGTAAATTCGTCTGGTGAGAATGCCAATATAGGTTCTATAATCCCTGTTAATTGAGTATCTAAAGAACCAAACCGGAATCGCAATAAATTCTCTATCAGCTTACGGCGTTCTGTTTGAATACCTTCTTGAAGCCCTTCTTGTTTAGCTTCGGCTAATTTTTGTTCGTAAATAGGTGATAAGCGCATAATTAAATTCCTATCCTCTTGGTCTATATTTTGATTTACTTCCAAGGTCGTCTTCAAACTCAATAATAAATCAATGGCTTTAGCACGTAAGGGATTTTCTGGTGACAGTGCTTCTAGTTCATCTATGGCTTGTTGCTGGACTCTGCCTTTACCTAAAATTCTCAGCCATAGTGTTTCTTCAATACGTGGTAGTTGATGAATGGCAACAATCGCTGTTCTTAAATAATTCCCAAGAAAATGTACACCTACTTCCCAGTTTTCTAGGTCTTCGCTGGTTCTAAAACCCTCTAATATGGACTCAGAAGCCGTAGGTGATAAAATCCACAATCGAGGTAATTCTGATTCGGCGACTCGATTGTTATCAACTTTAGCCTGACGCTTGATTTCGGCAAATATATCAAATAACTTGTTCATACAACTGCGAATTTCCGCAATTGTAGCGGCATTTCTAAAAGGTTCAATTAATGCAGGTGCAGATGCAATTTTTCCTAATAAACCTAATTATATTTTATCAGTGGTTGCTGAAGATGTCGGTGCGAAATAAACATCAATCTCACGGATTTACGCAGAAACTTTGCGGCTAGTTTCTACTTTTCCCAATGGTTGTAATAGTTCTTGAAGATAATCTTTGGCAAATTGGTCGTAGGGAAACCTGGTCATTAAAAGATTTTAGGACTATACCCATATCTTACATGAGGGCGATCGCCTACGACTTACCGCAGATTATCTCGGTTTACCAGTTACGCCAACCACCTTTTGCTGGCACTTCACCAGAATTTTTCAAACCGTGACTTTGCAGTAAAGTTTGATATTCTTGACTACTAGCCCAACGGTCAATTTCTCTGGCACGCAGGACTGGGACGGGATGACTTAATTGGGCTGTGCGGGCTGCTTTCACCATTTCACCCAATTCTGTTTTACTAATATCATCGTAAGCACGAGCTTGCTCAACAAAGGCATCAAGGTTGAGTTGGGGTGCGAGTGTGGGTGAACCGCCTGCAAGTTTCATGAGTACAGACATGACCACTTTAGGGTTTTGAGTGGCTAACAAAGCAGCGCGATCGCAGGTAAACTCAGCACAGCGTACCCATTCTAAAAGTTGTGTTTGGATGGCTTGCGCCAGCAAATTCCCCACATTTGGCACAATTGCCGCCGCTAAAATTAATAAATTTACAGGCGTTAAATAGACGCTGTGGTCACATTTAAGATGCCCTAATTCATGGGCAATTACCGCTTGAATTTCTTCTGGGGTAAGAATATCTATCAAAGAAGTATGCAGTACCACAAACGGCTGCTTACCGCGCATTGCAAAAGTGTAGGCGTTAGGTGCTGGATGTTGCCGCACATATAATTGTGGTCGCTCAATATCTAAAGTTTTACAAGCTTCTAGTAATAATTTATGTAAATCAGGCAGTTGATTTTCACTAACTAAAATACTAGAGGCAATATTTTCTACATAAAAAACTTGCTCCGCCATTGGCCCCAGCCAATTTCGCACCATCAAATCAATACCTGGTACCTGTTTGAGAGTTTTGGTAGATTCCAGGTCTAAGGGATGACGAAAGGAGTCAGCTTTTAAACCAATCAGCGGGGTTTTAATAAATGACATGATGTAGCAAGTTAAAAAAATGAGGTGTTGCAGAATAACTTATTGTCATTCTATCAAACTAGAAATTTGTTCAGGCACTGCTAAATTTTTTTGGAGTTGCTGAATAAATTCCTCTTGGGAAAAATCCCCTACATTGTTAGTTATTAACCAATTTTTCAGGGGACTATGCCAAAATTTATGGTAAAGAATCACTCCTTTTACATTCAAAATAGCTGATAAATAGCTAAATGAAGAGTGGCTCATTACAAGTACGTTTGCTGATGACATTCTTTGAAGCGTTTCTATGGGATCAGCATTAACAAACTTTTCTAAATTAGGTATGACATCAAATTCTGCCAACTGAGTTGATTTATAATCAACAACCACATCACTTTTTAACATACTATGTTGATTTGCTGTCACCGTAAAAGATTGTGTAGGCAATTCAGTATGTAATTCAAACACATAATCAAGTTTCAGTTGATCCAAAATCGCGCTGATTTTTTGAGCTACGGAAATATAATATTCATTTGACAGCATTCTGTGAGAAGCAACAAACAATAAATCTCCTCTTCTCACATGGATGGCAATACGAATCACTGATGATTTCTGCAAAGAGAAAGGGGATACATCCTTGACACATTGTAAAGTTTCTGGATAGGTATCTGTGATTTTATAGGGAAGTAAGACTTTAGCCAAAATGAACTTTTTGCTTTTTAGTGCCTTTCTTCTCAGTTTTTCAAAAGTCAATAAATCTAGATTTTTAATATATTCAGTAGTATAATCGACTGGCAATTCTCTATCAGAGGATATTTTAAATATTTGATTATATTCATCAACAATATCTTGATTTGTAGTATTTTGCTCAAGAGCAACCAAACCTTGATAGTTTAATTTAGTTAAGGGTGAATGAATGTATGGCACCTGAAGCAATCGGGAAGCCGCATAAATACTATATATTCTTTGAATTTGCGCTCCAGCACCATCAGTGAATTTATCATTTGCATAAGTTAATCCTAGCAAATTACTGTGAGGTGAAATCCCCATAACTTGCCAATAAAACCTCACTGCATTATTAACTAATTGAGTTATTTTAAATTTTATTAGTTTAATTAAGTCACGCATTAAATTAGGTGCAAATGATTCCGTCATCATTTTGATGGGCTTAAGCATTTTTTCTTACCTTTTTTAAAGTGACTGAATAAAAAAAACAACTTTAGACAGTCTAATTAAAGCTAAGTTGTATATTTTTGCAAGTAAATAAGCAAACACTCCTCATTATAACGATTAAGTAGGGTGGGCATTGCCCACCTAACTACTAAGTCGAAATTGTTACTGGCGGGTTACTGCCATTAGATGTTAATTCTGGTGTGGAGATTTCCTGTACACGCTTGATTTTAGCGCCCAGTTGCAGCAATTTGAGATCGAGGCGATCGTAGCCGCGATCGAGGTGATGCAATCCTTGAAAGGTAGTTAAACCTTCCGCTGCTAATCCAGCTAAGACGAGGGCTGCTGATGCACGCAAGTCTGTGCCTAATACAGGCGCACCTGATAACATCGGGACTCCCCGGACAAAGGCCGCATTGCCTTTAACGCGAATATCTGCTCCCAAGCGATTTAACTCGGAAGCATGGCGCAAGCGATTTTCAAACACAGATTCGTTAATGATGCTGTCACCTTCAGCTAAAGTGAGCAACGCCATAAACGGTGCTTGCATATCTGTGGGGAAACCAGGATGGGGCAAGGTTTCAATATATGTCGCCTTGAGGGTTTCCGCAGGTAGCAGTCGCAAGCAATCTGGGCCTTCCTCAATGATGGGTACGCCGATTTCTCGGAGTTTGGCAATCACGGGAATTAAATGGTCGGGTACGACTGGGGATAGTAAGATTTCGGAACGCGTAATCGCACCTGCTACCAAAAAAGTTCCGGTTTCAATGCGATCGGGGATAATGCTGTAGTCAACAGAATGCAATTGAGGCACACCCACAATTGTAATTATGCTAGTACCAGCACCATGAATTTTGGCTCCCATTGCGTTACAGAAATTCGCCAAATCAGCAACTTCTGGCTCACGGGCAGCATTTTCGATGATGGTTTCACCATCAGCCAGGGTAGCAGCCATCATCAACGTTTCTGTTGCTCCCACACTGGGAGTGTCGAGGTAAATTTTGGCTCCTTTTAATCTGCCACCGCCGGGAACATAAGCGTTACAAATGCCATGTTCGATTTGCACTTCGGCTCCCATTGCTTGCAGTCCCCGGACGTGCAAATCAACAGGTCTAGCACCAATAGCACAGCCCCCAGGTAAAGGCATTTGCGCTACTCCTAGCCTTGCTAGTATGGAACCAATGGCAAAAAAGCTGGCGCGTAGTTGAGTAACGAGTTCGTACGGAGCTTTAGATGTAGTAATGTTGCTGGCATTAATATCTAAGATGTCATCTTGGTGTGAGACGCGTACACCCAAGGCTGATAAAACTTGTCCCATTTTTTCCACATCCGCCAACAAGGGAACATTGCGAATGTGACAATCTCCAGAACAGAGCAATGCTCCAGCCATGATTACCAGTGCTGAATTTTTTGCTCCGCTAATTTTTACATGACCATGCAAAGGATGCCCGCCCCAAATTTGCAAGACTGAGGAGTCTGCTTGAGGTGCAAGCTTGGCATCTGGTAAGCTGGTAGAAGGATTGATAAGCCTACCTCCAAAAATAATACGTAGTTTTCAAGGGTTGAAGTTGGTTTTGATTCTACAGTAAAGATTTAATTTGTCTACATCTTGTATTAATCAATATATTTTTTAGCTAGTGAATTGAGGGCTGAAATAACCATAGTTTAGTCTAAGGTGAATTGGGAAATTACGCTCATTAGCGATCGCCATACTCCCTAGATACTGTACTTTGGTTTGGGCAAAATCTAACCACCCATCATAGTTCCCAATCTTCGCTCTGGAATATCTATGACACAGAATATTTGGCTATTACTTGACAAAAATAAACATTTGAGTAATAATCATAAACTGTCGATATAAAATCGATGCCAGCGGAACTGGCGGAATTGGCAGACGCGCTAGATTCAGGTTCTAGTGCCGCAAGGCTTCCGGGTTCAAGTCCCGGGTTCCGCATTGAAAGTTAAAAGGTAAAAGTTAAAAGGCAAAAGAAAGAAACTTTTACTTTTTACTTTTTATTTTTTACTTTTGCCTTTAATTGTGTTAACTAGTTTACAAAATTCTCTCGTTAAGCAAATTCGCAAGCTGCACTCTACTAAAGAGCGTCACAAGCAAGAATTATTTTTGCTGGAAGGCACGCATTTGTTGGAGGAAGCTTGTGCGGTAAATTATCCCTTAGAAACGGTGTGTTGTACACCAGATTGGCAAGCCATTCATACCGCATTGTGGGAAAAGGTTTGTAGTCGTTGCGATCGCGCCGAAATTGTCAGTGAGGAAGTTTTAGGAGCGATCGCCACTACAATACAACCAGATGGAGTAGTCGCCACAGCCAGACGCAGCGAATCTATCAATCAAGTCCCCTTGGATGGCATTGTTTTAGCCTTAGAAACCATCCAAGATCCAGGAAATTTAGGCACGATTATTCGCACAGCAGCTGCGGCTGGTGCATCAGGATTATGGCTGAGTGACGATAGTGTAGATTTAGATAACCCCAAAGTGTTGCGTGCTAGTGCTGGACAATGGTTTCGCTTAAATATGGCAGTGACTGAAGATTTATCAACCACAGTTCAGCAAAGTCAGCAGGCGGGAATGCAAGTCATCGCTACCTTACCGACAGCAAAATTAACTTATTGGGAAATTGATTGGCGCAAACCCAGTTTAATTTTATTGGGGAACGAAGGCGCAGGTTTATCGGCAGACTTGGCAAAGATGGCAGATAAACAAGTGAATATTCCCCTGAGTCCGGGAGTAGAGTCCTTGAATGTGGCGATCGCAGCTGCTTTAATGTTGTATGAAGCTCGGCGACAAATAACAGCTGGCTAGACAAGCATCATTTTGTCTTTTCTTGCAAATATTGTTCAATATCAGCAACAGCATCCTCAAAAGCCGCTAAATCAATATCGCCCAACTCATCCACTAATTCGGCATCAGTTATTTCCTCAGCCTGAGTTGCTTCATTCTCAGCCAGATTTTCGTCGTGTAATATACCTTCCAATTGATTGAGAGATTGTTCAAACTCTTGATTAGCGGCGCGGCGCTGTTGATGATCATTTTGCTCCATCATACTGACTGAAAAAATATTGATTTACTAACTTTAGTTTTAAATTGCAGTTCCTACAAATTTCTATTTTGCATATATACAAGCTTGATGGCTATCTGCTGTATCAACTTTACACATTTAGCACTTAAGTATAAATCCGCAAAATCAAGGCAGGCGATCGCATTCCTCGATAAACTGCAAACATTCCAGAATTAGGGTGTGTTTTAAAACTAAAACTATAGCCAAAGAATGATAGAAGCAAGCGTCAACATTGCAAGATAGTTATCAGCTTTCTTCTCATAGCGTGTAGCAATCCGACGAAATTGCTTCAAACGGTTGAAACATCGCTCGACCCGATTTCTTTGGCGATAAATAGATTTATCAAACTTACCGCGTCTGCGTTCGTTCGACCTACGTGGAATGGTTAAGCGAATGCCACGTCGCTGCAAATAGCGACGAATATTACCACTGCTGTAACCTTTATCACCGACTAATCGCTTTGGGCGTAAGCGAGGACGACCAACACCTGGGCGTTTGACCGCGCCTTGTGCCATTAGTTGCTCAAATACCACTGCTTCATGACGTTCACCAACAGTCAGCAAAAATGTAATAGGTTTGCCATTACCATCGCAACGCAGATGAATCTTGGTGCTAAAACCACCTTTAGAACGTCCCAAAGCCTCTCTTTGTTGTACCTGTTCAATTACAGATAACTCACTTTCGGGGTCTAGCTCCCCCTTTTTGCTCCGGCCGAATGTTGGTGGGCACGGATAACGCTACCATCTACATAATGTACTTCCCAATCCAGTTGCCCCGAAGCATCAGCTTGTTGTTGCAAGGACTGTAGAATCTTTTGCCAGATGCCACTTCTACGCCAACGGTAAAATCTACCTGCGACTGTCTCCCACTCTCCATAACGTTCTGGGAGGTCGCGCCACGGCGCTCCGGTTCGTAAAATCCACAACATACCGTTAATCATTGTGCGGTGGTCTTTGCTCGGACGGCCTGTTTTTGGTTTTTGAGCGGGAAGCAGCGGCATCAGGAGCTTCCATTGTCGCTCTGTCAAGTCGCCCCGACTTTGCGGTGGAAGGATCATAGATAAATGTTAACTTCGTTAATTTTTAGTATTCTCAACCATTTTACCGAGTTTTAAAACACGCCCTAGATTGACAAACTCCACATCTACTTATTAGCATCTAATTAAGTGCTAATTCAATATTTATATGCTAATAAATTTATCAAAAGATATACATTCTCTCACCGAGTTTAAGCGTAATACTACTGAGTTTTTACAACGTATTAAACAAACAAAACATCCCTTAGTTCTGACTGTCAACGGAAAAGCAGAGTTGGTTGTTCAAGATGCGGAATCTTATCAAGAACTTTTGGATACTGCTGAATTAGTAGCAACCTTAAAGGAAATTAAACTTGCTTTGGAACAAATGCAGCCAGAACAAGGAGAAAAAGCAGAAAATTTTTTCAATGAACTGGAACAAGAAATCCGCGAATTGTTACCAAAACGCTATAGAAAACGTGATGAAGTGCTGGGGCGTATTCGTCAACGAGTCGAGGCTTTACCGATAGAAACAGAAAGCCGTGTACAGACTTGGAAATCAGCAGGACAATCCTGATGGTGATTGATACGATGGTGTTTGCCTATGCACTCTTACACGTAGAAGACAGGTATGAACAGACAATAGCAGCTTTAGAAACTGTAGACAAAATTGTAGTGCCAGATTCGTTGTTTGCCGAGTTGGGAAATGTAATTTGGCAGTGGATACAATTTAGGCAACTGCCATTGCAACTAGGTTTAGATACACTACAAGATGCTGAGGCATTAGTTGATGTGATGATTCCTAGTTCTCAGATTCGAGATGCTGCTTTAAAACTTGCAGTTGAGGCAAGTCATTCATTCTACGATACGTTATTCGTGGCAACAGCAATTCAATCTGATACTCAAGTGTTAACTTATGATCAAAAACTAGCGGCTAAGTTTGGCGATCGCATATCTTGCTGGAATAGATGACATAATATTTCACAGAGGATTTTTCAACGATAGCGATCGCACTCACAACGTCATCATTCCACCTCAGAACATGAAACTCCAAGTAAAAAGCTCAAGCGATCGCCTTCAGAACCTCATCATTCCACTTCAGAACACGAAACTTTTAGTTTGAAACGAGAACGTTCTCAGTTGAAACAGAAACATTCTCACTGAGAACGAGAACGTTCTCACTTGAAACAAGAATGTTCTCACTTGAAACAGGAACGTTCTTATTTGAAACAAGAATATTCTTGCTTAAAACATGAAAAGCCGAGATTAGGCGATCGCTGTTATTGTTCTGAGGATAGGCGATCGCGCAAATCTGCTAAATTTTTATGTACAGTTATAGTATTTGGATGATCTACCCCTAAGCGTCGCTCAAAAATATCTAAAGCTTGAATGTACAAAGGTTCGGCTTCACTGTATCTGCCTTGGGAATAGTAGAGTACTGCTAAATTGTTGAGGCTGGTGGCGACATCGGGATGTTCTTCACCCAGGATTTTGCGATACAGTGCCAAAGCTTGAATGTACAAAGATTCCGCTTCGCTGTATTGGCCTTGGGAATTGTAGAGTGCGGCTAAATTGTTGAGGCTGGTGGCAACAGAGGGATGTTCTTCACCCAGGAGTTTGCGCCTCAGTGCCAAAGCTTGAATGTACAAGGGTTCCGCTTCGCTGTATCTGCCTTGGGATTTGTAGAGATTAGCTAAATTGTTGAAACTGGTGGCAACAGAGGGATGTTCTTCACCCAGGAGTTTACGCCTCAGTGCCAAAGCTTGAATGTGCAAAGGTTCCGCTTCGCTGTATCTGCCTTGGGAATCGTAGAGGAATGCTAAATTGTTGAAACTGGTGGCGACATCGGGATGTTCTTCACCCAGAAGTTTACGCCTCAGTGCCAAAGCTTGAATGTACAAAGGTTCCGCTTCGCTGTATCTGCCTTGGGAACGATAGAGTCCCGCTAAATTGTTGAAACTGGTGGCGACATCGGGATGTTCTTCACCCAGGAGTTTACGCCACAGTGCCAAAGCTTGAATGTACAAAGGTTCCGCTTCGCTGTATCTGCCTTGGGAATCGTAGAGTGCGGCTAAATTGTTGAGGCTAGTGGCGATATCGGGATGTTCTTCACCCAGGAGTTTACGCGTCAGTGCCAAAGCTTTAATGTACAAGGGTTCTGCTTCGCTGTATCTGCCTTGGGATTCGTAGAGTGCGGCTAAATTGTTGAGGCTAGTGGCGATATCGGAATGTTCTTCACCCAGGAGTTTGCGATACAGTGACAAAGCTTGAATGTACAAAGGTTCCGCTTCGCTGTATCTGCCTTGGGATTCGTAGAGTAATGCTAAATTATTGAGGCTGCTGGCTAAGTCTTTTTCTAAACCTAATTCTTTTTGCAATTCTACAGCTTTGTTTAAATACTTAATGCCTAATTCTTGCTCTTTTTTATAATCTTGACACTCGCTCCGATTGAGTCTTTTTCTATAAATATCTCCTAAATTAAAGTATAAAGTCGCTAAAGTTGTATCTTTAACACCGCGCTGTTCTAAATTTTGAATAAACCCTTGCAAATCTTCTATAGGTAATAAATAATCATTGTCATTGTCATAGCCAGATAATTCATTACCTGTAAAAGCAAACCGAATCGTCTCTAATTCTCTCGCAGAAACAGTGTTTTTCCTTCTAGACGCAAACCGAAAAACACCATTGCGCCAACTCCAAAAATCAGGCGCTTTTTTAATTAACTCAACTAATATTTGATTAGTCACCCACAAGACAATTGCAAAAGGAAATTCTCTTAACCCTTCTCTAGTCCACTGCAAATAACCGAAAAAAATCTCTTGTTCTGAACGTTCCTCCCCCAACTTCAAAAAATGAAGCTGTTCTGCACCAGTCACACTAATTACTGCTGGGTTATGTTGCTGCAAATATTCTTCAGATTCCACTAGTTTAGCAACAGCAGCCCTCAAACTTGGTTCGCCCCTTGCCAATATCACCCGAAAGCAACGAATTTGCGGCTGTAATTCTGCCTCATATTGAGCAATAATCTCATCCCTAAAACTAGCATCATCACAAACAGCAATTAGCAAATTTAATCGATGTGCTTTAGCCTCGATAGAAACAATTAAATCATCATAAATATCTTGATTTTCTCCATCTTCAAATAGTTCATTAGCTGTCATTGATTAACCCCCGGTCTCTCAAGAGTTCTACAACAATTGGATGAACATCGTACCAGTTCTTACGGTTGCGATATTCCAAAATATAAAGTCCGTGGAGCAAATCTAAAAACTCAGAATCTCTCGGATCATCAGGCATAAAGTTGTTATATGTGGTTTGCAAGATGCCATAATCCAGTTTCCCCAAAGGCACAGCAAAATCATTACGAATATTGTTAACCGCTTCATCTAAAATTTGCTCATCAATCACCACAGCTTGTCCAGGTTTACGCCTAATTAATCGCAGACAAATACGACAGCATTCATTCGCAATTCTCACCAATTCTCGCAACACCCCACCGCTATTTAAAACAATCTTTTCTGCCGTTTGTTTTTCTATAAGTTCAGATGCAATTCGTTTTTGTAAGATCTCACACAAAATATTCTCTGCTTGCGGTCGAGGCTTTGCACCAACCTGACGACTTTGCCCTTGTTCAAATAACTTTAACACAGGCATAACTACAACTTGATCATTAGTTTCCGTCTCAATCAGTCGTCTGAGAAACTTATCTCTTAATACAGCAATAGGCAGTGTATAAATAATTCTAAAATTTGGTTGACATAAAGTTTTAATATTGTCTCTATATATGTCATTTACCCTTTCTAGTTCCAATTTATCTAAATCATCAATAATCACTAAAACATCTTTTCTAGTAGCTACATGAATAACGGCAGCTATTTCATTAATCCGAGCAATTAAATCAGAAATTTTTCTCTCAAACTCTTGCTTAATTTCATAGCGAACAGCCGCATCAGCCTTTAACTTATTACTAATCAACTTGAGCAAATCAAACCCAAGTGAAGTTTCAGCCTCAATATTAAATTCTTCTGTCTTAGTGCGACTAGCAAACCACTTATAAAAAGCATCTTTCGCAGACTTAGGAATTTCGACTCTACGGGCTTCTGCCTCGTACATTAAATTAACAGCGATCGCAAATAAAATATTGATGTGATTAACATCTGACATTTCAATTGTGTCGGAAATTGAAAATAAAACTACAAAATAACGGTTTTGTGTTCTTCTACTAAACTCAGCCAACAAAGTAGACTTACCACAACCACGATGTCCGGTAAAAATAATCTTGCCATCACCATTAGGACTATCTTCGACTAACTGCTCTAATTCCTCAATTACCTCATCACCATAATTCACCCTAAATCTATCTAAATCTTTTGTCTCAATGAGTGGTAATAACTCTAAATTTCTATATGCTTGCTGAAAAGACTTTAATAATTCATCAGACATAAGACATCACTGTACAACTTAACTATTCATATCATCACGCATCCTCGCCAAAGTAGAACATCCCCCTCCGCGTACCTCTGTCTTGAAAAGTTTGCTCAACGGGGGGAACCCCCGCACGCAACTTTTCGCTGCGCCAACCTCCCCATTCCTCCGCGTTAAAAAAACATTACCCTCCTCCGTCACCGGAGAAGGGTTAGGAATGAGACATCAAAATTCTCACCAACTGAGACTCAGCACTACCTAATAAGCGTCTTGCAACTCGTAAAAATCAGGCGAGACATAATCCTTCCGCAAAGGCCAACCCACCCAATCTTCCGGCATTAAAATCCGCTTCAGATTTGGGTGTCCTTCGTAGATAATGCCGAACATATCGTAGCTTTCACGTTCTTGCCAGTCGGCAGTTTTCCAAATCCAATATACTGAAGGCACCGTAGGATTTTCCCGTGGGAGAAATACCTTAACTCGCACTTCTTCAGGTCTATCAGCATTATCACCAACTTTGACTAAGTGATACACACTGACCAAATCCTGTCCTGGGCCAAGGTCAATACCAGATTGAAACTGGAGATAATTAAACCCATAAGCATACAAAGCTGTAGCAATGGGGAGCAAAAATTCTGGCCCGACTTTAATAATCTCTACCCCATTTTTATCAGGCGCTAAAGACTCATGATCAAAGCCATTTTCTGCCAACCACTGAGAAATCGGCCCAGATGGAACTAAAGCATCTTCCCCTGCTGGTACTGGTTTAGATTCTTCATCAGCCACGGTTCAGTTCCTCCTTGGTTTTGGAAGTTAGCAGCGCAGGTGGTACTGGTAGACCAATTGCTTCTGTCAATTCTTTTGGTGGAGTGAAGCGAGTTTCTGACTGCATATACTTACCAGTTAAAATTTCTGCTACTGGCTTCAAGTTATGAGTCGTACTATAGAAGCGGTGGGTTTGCTTAGATTGATCACGTTCTTGCATGGAATCATTAGCAATTTTCTTCCGCAGCTTAATGATCGCATCAATAATCGCTTCGGGACGGGGAGGACAACCAGGCAAATACACATCCACCGGAATCAATTTATCAACTCCGCGTACAGCTGTCGGAGAATCCACGCTGAACATCCCGCCAGTAATTGTACAAGCACCCATCGCAATCACATACTTTGGCTCAGGCATTTGTTCATAAAGACGCACTAACTGGGGTGCCATCTTCATGGTGATTGTGCCGGCAGTAATAATCAAATCAGCTTGACGGGGGCTAGAACGGGGAATTAACCCAAAGCGGTCAAAGTCAAACCGTGAGCCAATTAAAGCTGCAAACTCAATAAAGCAGCAAGCTGTACCAAATAGTAAAGGCCAAAGACTCGAAAGCCTAGCCCAGTTGTAGAGGTCATCAACCGTTGTCAAGATAATATTTTCTGAAAGGTCTTGAGTGACTGTCGGACGCTCAATAGGGTTGATGATTCGCTCTTTGTCTTGGGTGCTTAGATCAGAATTCAAGACCATTCCAAAGCTCCTTTACGCCATGCGTAAACTAAGGCAACTACAAGAATTGCAATAAAAATTAGCGCTTCAATGAATGCTAATAGCCCTAAACGGTGAAAAGCCACCGCCCAAGGATATAGGAACACGGTTTCTACGTCAAAGACGACGAAGACCAGCGCAAACATGTAGTAGCGGATGTTGAACTGAATCCAGGCTCCCCCAATTGGTTCCATCCCAGATTCATAAGTTGTGAGGCGTTCCAGGCTGTTACCACTGGGTCTGAGAAGCTTGGAAGCAGAAAGCGCTAGGGCTGGCACTAGGCTACAGATAATTAAGAAGCCTAGAAAGTACTCGTAACCGCTGAGGACAAACACAATGAATTTCTACCGCTTATGGTGTGAATAACGCTGTTACATTTCTTTTACATTATATCTTTTCGAGTTTTCTGAAATCTGGGAAACAGACGGATTTCAGGTATTTGATTCGTTTGTGTAAGTGATAGAAAAGTCTAACAGTTATGTCATAATTTTTAACGTATATTTAATAATTCCCCTCTGGGAGACCTTAGCCATGAGCGAACAAGCTGTTGAGACTCCAGCGTTAGACCGCTATGAGTGTCGCGCCTGCGGTTATGTTTATGAACCTGAGAAGGGAGATGATAAGCATGATATCCCTTCAGGGACACTGTTTACAGAACTGCCTGTAAATTGGCGTTGTCCAGTTTGTAGTGCCAAGAAAACTGCTTTTACCAACATTGGCCCATCTGGTACAGCATCTGGTTTTAAAGAAAATCTCGGTTTTGGTTTGGGTGTTAATAAGCTCACTCCAGGGCAAAAGAATATCTTGATTTTTGGGGCTTTGGCTCTGGCGTTCTTGTTCTTTATCAGTCTTTACGGCTTACAATAAGACCCGCTATCTTTTTTTACCTAATTCTAGAGAGCGATCGCATCTCTGGGGTAAAACCTAAACGAAATTAGAAAACACTAAGAAATACTGATGCAGCCCATTGTGAGAAGCTGGCAACGCATAATTGCCTTTTTGATAGTAGTTGTTTTGTGTATAGGTTGTAGCAAAGTGCCTTCCACTAGCTTCAACCCTTGGGAAATCATCACTGTACCAACCAACGAGAAGTTGCTGGATATTGCTTTTACGCAAGATTCTCAGCATGGTTTTTTAGTAGGAAGCAACGCCACGCTTTTAGAAACCAAAGATGGGGGTAAAAATTGGCAACCCTTGTCTTTAGCATTAGACGATTCTCGGTATCGCTTTGACTCCGTAAGTTTTTCTGGGGAAGAAGGCTGGATTGTCGGCGAACCCTCGCTACTGCTACATACCACCGATGAAGGCCGTTCTTGGTCACGGATTCCTTTGAGCGAAAAGTTACCAGGTAATCCAATTACTGTTCATGCGCTGGGAACTGACTCAGCGGAAATGGCTACTGATGTAGGCGCAATTTACAAAACCACCGATGGCGGTAAAAATTGGAAAGCCCAGGTAGAAGCAGCCGTCGGCGTAGTTCGCAATATGCAACGTTCTGCTGATGGCAAATATGTTGCTGTTTCCGCCAAGGGGAGCTTTTACTCAACTTGGGAACCAGGACAAAATGCTTGGGTTCCCCATAACCGCATTAGTTCTCGGCGGGTAGAAAACATGGGTTTCAATGATCATGGCCAACTGTGGTTATTAGCGCGGGGTGGTCAGATTCAATTTAGCGAACCCAATAACGTCGAAGAATGGCAAGAAGCTGTATATCCAGAGTTATCCACCAGTTGGGGTTTACTGGATTTGGCATATCGCACACCGGAAGAACTATGGATAGGCGGCGGTAGCGGTAATTTATTGCGGAGTACTGACGGTGGTAAAACCTGGGAGAAAGATCGAGATGTGGAACAGGTAGCCGCTAATCTATATAAGATAGTGTTTCTCAAGCCAGAACAAGGATTTATTATTGGCGATCGCGGTGTCTTGCTGAAATATAACGCCAATGCAGAAAAATCTACTCCCGAAAAAGCCGCTTAGACCTAGCGAAAGTTTAGGTGTTCACGCTGATTTATGAGAAGTGCGTTGCAACTTGTAACTCTTTCTAAACTTTGTAGGATAATAAACTCAATAACAGTCTTTGTGAAGGTAGGGATCTAAATGTCAGGTACCACTGGAGAACGTCCATTTTCGGACATTATTACCAGCATTCGTTATTGGGTAATTCACAGCATCACCATCCCAGCATTATTTATTGCAGGCTGGCTATTTGTTAGCACTGGGCTGGCTTATGATGTATTTGGCACACCTCGCCCTAACGAATATTACACACAAACACGGCAAGAAGTGCCAATTGTGAAGAATCGTTATGAAGCCAAACAGCAAGTTGAAAAATTTATCGGAAAGTAGTTTGAGATCATGACTAGCGGAAATAACATCAATCAACCAGTTACCTATCCAATTTTTACAGTTAGATGGCTGGCAGTTCATACTTTAGGTGTGCCAACCGTGTTTTTCTTGGGCGCGATCGCCGCAATGCAATTTATTCAACGCTAGGAGCAAATCATGGAAAGAACGCCCAATACTAATAATCAGCCGGTTGAACTCAACCGTACTTCTTTATACCTGGGATTGCTACTGATTTTTGTTCTCGGTATTCTCTTTTCTAGTTACTTCTTTAACTAACTAGAACTGTTTTTGTGAAACTTTGTTTATCTAAAATCTGAGTTGATTTTTTATTAAGGGAGGAGGAAAATCTGTGTCTGCTGGAACTGGAAGAATTCCCCTGTGGGTTGTAGCTACAATCGCAGGTTTAGGTGTCATTACTGTTGTAGGTATCTTCTTCTACGGAGCCTACGCTGGAATCGGTTCTTCGCTATAAAAGCGATTTGAACTTAATAATATATATTCACTGAATTTTCTAGCACTTGTTTAGAAAACAGTACAAAAAAACCGTCTGGCTCTAGGAGTCAGACGGTTTTATCATCATTAATTGACTTTACAATCTGGTGAATTAGCAGTTAGTAACAAATAATTGGTAAAAATTGCAGTAGCCAATTACTTGTTACTAAATACCTAATTAAGCAACGTCATCGCGCTCAATGTATACCAAAAGAAACGAGAATGTTGCAATTGGTAAAACCCAACCAATGATGGGAACCAAGATAGGAGACAAGTACGATGCAGAATAAGCCAAAATGTGAGGCAAAAATTCAGTAGACATGGTAAAGTTTCCTGTTAAATCACACTACAATTCAAGATGAGCTTACTGCAAATTCAGCCAACTTTTTTAAATTCTCAAGATTTTTAACACAGTTATGTAAAATAGGTGTTCACAAACCCAGCAATTCATCTAACTGATAATTTGGCAAGTCTGGGGGAATTACAGTCCGCACAGTTGTTGCTTTGTGACTTTCCTGCTGAGTAGAGGGATGGAATGCGATCGCCTCTAAGCGAATTTCCACACAGCCGAAAGGAATATTGATTTGAGTCATCACCTCTACACCACCCAAAGCTTTCGGTAGCAAATCTTTTAATAAATGAGGGCCATCTAATAACCCACGAGTTTGGCAATCCTCAATCCATAATTTCACCACCACCTGTGGAGGAACTTCAGGTAGTTCTACACGCACACGCACAGACTGGCCCGCAATCAGTTCACCTTCTGGTATATACAGTTGAGGAGTAGGTAAAGCCTCAAGCATTTCCCCATCCAAAGGTAATGAGTTCGATACAGCCGAGATTGACTGCTGTTTTTGCTCTCCAGCAAAATCCTCTTCGGGGTCACTATAAGTATCATCAACAACAATCTCTTGCCCTAACCAAGCTCTCGGTATTTTAATCTTTTGAGTCAGCGGTAGCTGGGTTAATGGCAATGAATAGGTAGACAATTCTTGCGGAATATTTTCTGTTTCAACTTCTGCTGAGATATTTAACTCCTCAGATTCCTCAGTAATTATGCTAGTCTCCGTGTCATCTTGAGGTTCAGAGGTACCCAAACTGCTCTGTTCTTCAATATTTTCCTCTGATTCACCATCGAGATTTTCTAAATCCGTATCTAGATTTGATGACAATTGAACATCAACACTTGGGATGAATAAGTCAGACTCTATTGCTTCCTCCTCCACCGGAGCAATTTCCGGCTCTACGACCTCAATTTGATGATTTTGCTCTGGTACAGGTGGAAGTTCAGGTACAACGTATCCTTGGCTCTGCATCCACTTCCTAATTAACGGTGATGAGTAAGGATTAACCTCTGCTATCAATTCCGAACTTAAAGGAGCAGCAGGTTCTGAGATGGAGTCATCACTAAATTCTAAACTTGGTGTGACAGCCATTTGTAGCATAGACACAGCAAATAACTCAGAATTGGTCGAAACTGACGTTTCAAGCACAGAATCATCTACATCTAGGTTCTCATCCGCTGTAATCGCTGGCTCAACTAACAGAGAATCTTCAGCTATTAGAAGTTCAGATACATTTGCTAAAGAATCTTCAGCTATTAGAGGTTCAGACACATTTGCTAAAGAATCTTCAGCTATTAGAGGTTCAGATACATTTGCTAAAGAATCTTCAACGATCGCAGGTTCAGATACATCTAGTAAATTATTTGTCTCTTCTGTTGTCTCAACCGGAACACTTTTGAGGCGTTTGAGATAAGGGAAGATATTACCCAGCATCCATCCAGGACGAGTTCTAATTGATAGCTGTTCCAAGTTAATGGGTGCTAAGGGGATTGTAGTTTGGGATAGTAAAGCATTATCTTGCGACTCAATTTCCTCCTTCCCTTCCGCAGTCACCTCTGTGAGATCATCGTTAATGGCGATCGCACTAGTTTGATTTTCTGGGAACTTTGGCAATTGCGGTAGTTGTGGCGATCGCAAATCTCCTGATTTCTTGAGAGAAAACAGATTAATTTGTTCTGGTAAAGGCTGGTTCGGCGATGGCAAAATAGTTTGAGGTTGTGTTAAAGAAGTTTTCACAAGGTTAAAAAGTTCCAAACCCAAACTTACCGATGTTTCTGGCTCTTGATTTGGTGGAGAAACCCCTACAGCGCTAGAGTTATCTAAAAAGTTTTGCTGACTAGATTTAGTCACTGCTGCCATCGCCAGTAATTCTGTTACATCCGCCGTAATTGTAAAAGAGTGACTAGCTAAAAGTATGACATCATCAAAATCACTAATCGCGCCATATAAACTTAGTTCGCCCAAAAGCAGCTTAGATTCACAATCAATCGGAATATTAATAGCAGAGTTAATCGTAAAAGGCAGTAAATTATCTGCTAAAGGTTGCCGTACCTGAGCTAAAATTCCCGAACTCAAAGGTGAGCGTAGCTCAATTTTGACCTCTAGTGCATGAAAAGTAGTTGAGTACTGTGGCTCATCTTCCAGATTTGGCTGTGTTTGTAACTCTACATAAGCATTAATACTCAGTCCTTGTCCCCAACGAGCAATATAGTTTTCTTGCTCTAAAGCCAGCCTGAGAGGTGGTACGGGTTGTATCGTTTCCACTTCTTCAAGCTGTTCATCCTCTAATAATGAGGTAGGTAAAGCTTGATCTATTAAACTTTGTAATATTTGCTCTGCCGTTTCACCTTTCAGCCATACCGGATTAACAGGCTGATCGATCATTCCATCTTCATATTTTTCAGCAGACAGTTGAGAAATCACCAAACTACTATCAGGAATTTCTTCTCTGACGACTGACAGAGTGTGTTCATCCGTTACTACAGTTTCTTCGACAGACAGTTCGCTATCAGTAATTTCCTCTGTGGCGGTTTGAATGCGATCGCTTGTAGGTAAAGCTTCTTCACTAATAACCACATCACTAGCAGGGAATTCTTCTGTGGTGGTGGGAATGCGAGCGCTTGTAGGTAAAGCTTCTTCACTAATAACCGAGTCACTAGCAGGGAATTCTTCTGTGGTGGTGGGAATGTGATCGCTTGTGAGTAAAGCTTCTTCACTAATAACCGAGTCACTAGCAGGGAATTCTTCTATGGTGGTGGGAATGCGATCGCTTGTAGGTAAAGTTTCTTCACTAATAACTGAGTCACTAGCAGGGAATTCTTCTGTGGTGGTGGGAATGTGATCGCTTGTGAGTAAAGCTTCTTCACTAATAACCGAGTCACTAGCAGGGAATTCTTCTATGGTGGTGGGAATGCGATCGCTTGTAGGTAAAGTTTCTTCACTGACAACCGCATCAGTAGCAGGGAATTCTTCTATGGTGGTGGGAATGCGATCGCTTGTAGGTAAAGCTTCTTCACTGACAACCGCATCAGTAGCAGGGAATTCTTCTGCTGTTGTGAGAACAGTATCATCACTGGCTATTGATGCAATTTCGGCAGAAAGTTCGTTAGTAACTAAATTGCTCTGTGTATGAGACTCTGAACCTAGAGAAATCGGCTGTTTACCAACACTACTGTCTAGCTCATCAAAATTTTGTGTGTATGGCAAGGGAACCATGAAAAATTCCTGAGAATTTGACTCTAAATTGCCACCACCCGCTAATTTATCGATTTCGCCATCTGCCAAAGTAGACAAGACTTGCAGATAGACACTCTGTTGCCATGATTTACCAAAAATATCTGACATCAAATCGCCAGAACAACGTAATTCCCATATTCCCGGCTTGAGGAGCGTAAAGGGAATTACCGCCATTAAACCTTCTGAGGTAGTGCGCCGCGATTGCTTTTGAATTCGCCGTTTAGGGGGAACTTCTTGAGTTGAAGAGTGAGTTACCCGCACTTCCACATCCGTATTGGGAAGGTCAGAACGAGCTAAAACTCTATACCGACCTTCTAAAATTTGTATATTTGGCGATTCCAAGGTGTGCCAAGAGCGATCGCCCTGTTTCTGGATGAGAAATTGCCAGTGTTCCATTTTGAGTGATGCCCAGACCGAAGAGCAGCTGAGTAATATTTTGCATTACTTTGCTTGCAAGTTTACCTCAGCAATTTATAATTGCATCACTTATTATCATGTTTTGAGTCAAACACTGACATTTTTTTATCAAAATCCATAATCAACCGCATCTACCAAAATGGATACAACGCTGATGTTGAGCCAGAACCTGGGTATTTTTTCAGAAAATTAAACAGGGTCAAGACAAATATTACCCAATCACCAGTTACTCGATTGGATAGATTGACTTCACCCAGCAAACTAAAAAGTATTAATGTAATTGAGCCACTTACTGAAATTTCAGTCGTCAAACTCCATAAAGGCTGTGGTAGTAAGCCAAAATTTGCTGCACCCGTTGTCGGCTTGCAAGACGAGAGTTAGGAGACCAAGATATCCACAAACCATTAATTTGGCTTTGATTGTAATCAAATTGTTGAGATGACTGAGGAATTAAACCCGCTTCCACTCCTTCCACTTGGCGCAGATGAGCAGCTATCTCTCGATAGACAGCTAGAGGTAAACCAGCAAATTCAAATTTTTCTTGAGTATCCATCCTTAAGATGCTCCGACAGCAATAAGATTTTGAGTTGGTATGGTTGATGAAATCGATTTACCAGCAGTAGCAGATGTCACTGATGGCGTTGAGTTAGCAGGAGCTTCACCTACCATTCTGGCAACTTCAATACCGTATTGTTCCAGAATCACAATCGGATTTGAACCCTGATTCATTTCAATCCGTTTAATCAACAGACCGTTTGCTAATCTCTGTCCCGCTTGTACATAGCGACTTGAAGGCTCATTAGGGATTTGAATAATAGCTTGGGGTTCTCTACCAATCAAAACTACGCCAGTCACCACCACTGCTTTTGCTAAATCTGGTTGGGGTGCAGGTGGTAATACAGATCCAAAAGGACTACTAGGAACAACTTGTGGCAAAACTCTAGGCAGAATAGATTTGGGAGCCTGCGCGAATTGAATAGCAGTTTTTTTCGCTATAGCCGCAGCAATGCTGATTGGCATTTTGCGATTTTTGGCAATAGCTGTTGGTAAGGGAGGTAATCGAGGAATCTGCTTGGCATTCGGATTTTGCCCCACTTCAGAACCAATCGGACTAACAATTTGTGCAAATGGATCAGGCCGCCCTTTAGGCACTAAATCTATCCGGGTTTTGCCATTAGTGGGCTGAATTAAGGTAGGAGTAAGATAAACAACGTTAGTTGCCTTTTTCGTAGACACCACAGGGTTATTAAAAGATTGAGCCTGAGTCGCTGGCGCTGCTGGGGGTGGCGCTGCGGCTGGTGGTGCTGCTGGAGCCGCAGGAGTCGGCGCAGGAGTACTGGCTTGTGGTGTGTTTTCTGAGGCGCATCCAGCGATCGCCAAAGTTAAAATAGTTGCAATTGCAATTTTGGAATTTATGGCCATTAGCCGTTCTCAAAAGCTATAGGAAAAATTTGCTTGGGAAAATTTACACAGCCTGTTTTTATTTCAGACAAAGTATTTTCCTTTTATAACCTAAATTATTGGATTTTAAGGGTTGTTTTTAGCATAATTAAACCAGTACAAACACGGTTTTATTTTGCTTAAATTTAATCATCTGTTGCACACATGAGATGTTTTAATAAATCCAACCCTTTCTTGACTCTGCGAGAAACCGTAACTACACTAATACCCAAGTGTTCAGCTACTTGTTTTTGTGTCAAATCTTGCAAAAACACACATTCTAAAACTTCACGAGTACACTTTTCTAGCTGAAACAATGCTTGTTGTAAACGCAGTTGGTCTTCTTGAGCTAGTTGAAAGCTACGGTAGTGAGGATCGGGGACTAATTCTCCTAAACTGGTAGCTCCTTCTTCTGAGTCTTGAATTGGCACATCTAGGCTCAGAGGAGCGCGATTAATCCATGCTAATTTGATTTCTTGCCACTCACTCAGAGTAATATCCAAGGCTGCTGCTAATTCAGAGTCTGTAGGTTGGCGGTTATATTTTTCTCGTAAAGAACGAGAAACTCCAATGGCTTGCTGTTGTAGTGCCAAATAGCGTCTAGGAATTCTGACAGTTACACCTTTATCCCGCAGGTAGTGTTGAATTTCACCACGAATATAGGGAATAGCAAAGGAACTGAAAGCGTGTCCTTTAGAAATTTCAAATCTTTCAATAGCTCGAATTAGACCTAAACAACCAACTTGGAGCAAATCATCATAGCTTTCACGACATTGGTTAATCCAGTAGTGAGCTTCTTTTCTTACCAGTCCAAAATTGAGTTTTACCAGTTGATTGCGGATGTTTTCCGAGCGAGATTCTTTATATTCTCGCAACAACTGCCAAATTTCATGCTTCAGTTCATTGGTGGCTGTGGTAGGCATAGCACCGCGTTTATTTAGCAAATAAACAGTTAATTAGGCACTTTTAAACAAGCTAAGATTACAAAATTTCACAGCACACAGCCTGCTATATTAACCAGAGATATCCTCTGTCATACAGCATTGCTATCACTATGAAAATTTGAATAATCGAGCAATATTTAAATAAGCGAAATTGTTTTTTAGTTATTGTGATTTGGTATTAGCTGTAGCTGATTAAAACTACATATAAACAAAATATGAAATAATTTACTTGATTTAAAACCGAAATTGTACTTAATTTATTTAATCGATTATGAAGTGGTTCTCTTATGATTTGGCTGCATGAATAAAAATTTTATTATCAGTGAACATACTGTATTTAGGGCAAATAATTAATATGATTTTTAAAATTGTTCAGTAACTAAGCGTAAACACAGATTATGCACAATTGAAGAATTTATAGTAGTTAATGAAACCGAGGAAAAGTTTACTTTTTTGCTAAGACAATAAAAAAAGGGCTGGTCGCCCTTTTATAGTGAAATATGTTGCCATTTAGGTCAATTTAGTTCAAAATTCACCTATCCATTCCCTAAAGACTGATATGAAATTTTGTGATGAAGCCTAATGGCTCAAAATTGTGATCTTAAATGCCAGCAATGTGCTGAGTTTAAGAACGAGTTGGCTCAACTCTGGCGTAAAACAAACCGCGAATCTTCACTTCCTTGGGTTCACCGGCTCCCAAGTCAGTATCAGATGGTTGTTCACTCTCAAATGTGCCAGCAATTTCACCACTAGAGCTATCTATTTTGGCTACTTGCAGAGAAATCTTACCTTTCAGAATTTCGGCACGCTTGACATTAGCACGGGTGAGTTCTTCATCATCTGCTTGAGCAGGAAGAGCAACAGCATTGTCATAACCACTAACGATACCGCGACCTTTGGGATCTAAGAAGGCTGCGCCACGATAAGAAGGCACTTTAAATTGACCTTCAAAGTCAGTAGAAGTATTGATACTGGTTAAACCAGATTGTGTTTGAGCAACTAAGTCTTTAATGGTGAAGAGGAAAGGTACTCGCTCACCACCAGGAAGTTGAACTGTTATAGCTTGGAAGTCTAAACCATCTTCTTCAACAAAAGTCAAGCTACCATCTGAGTTGAACTTGAGCGGCCCTTGTACTTGGTCAATGGTGGAAGTGTATCTAGTTAACAGTTTTCCAGGTACAAATTCGGCTGTTTGCCGTTTATTAGCTGGTTCTTCTTTGACAAAGAAGTTAGTTGGTTCCAAGCAAAGTTCTTTGATGCTGTATGACTGGCTACCATCAATGGGAATGGAGCCACGGCTTGTTTCTGCCAATTGAGGGCATTTGTTAGCCAAGCCAGTCCCACGAATTTGTTCGTAGGTTAGTACATCTCTACCACTAGACTCTGGAGCATCACTACAAGCAGTTAATAGCCCCAAGCATAAAGCCAAGAATGCAACAATTAAAGCGCGATACCTCATGGTCAACCTCAATGTCAAAAATTAATATCTAAGTTGTAAAACTGCACGAAGTTTTGATCTCTGACGAAAAGCTGTCCTCACCGATAGCCAGTTTTTCCCGAAGGGTAGGCTTGCTGTCGGTGATGCTTTTAACGTCGGGCTTCACACCGTGCAACTACCGTAGGCATTTGCAGGGTTTTAGAAGCCTTTCTGTATTATGTATGTATTGCCACTACATACAGCCCATTGCTTTATAGGGAAATCAGCCAGATCATACGATTTTTTTTAACTCAAAATCAAAGCACTCTAGTTTAAAGTAGGAAGTCTTTGATCCTATCTAGCTTCCTAGGAGGCTGTAATCAAAGCCACCACTCTCTTTTGCGAGAGATTGCTATTGTTTTTGATTTGGACTGAGTTCAAAAAATTATTGGGGAGACTAATCTGGCAAAGAGGAGATTTTGAAGTAGACTGACTAAGTTCCTTTGAGACAGTGAAAACGAATAGTAGTAGCAAATACTTCAAAATCAGCCATGAGCAACTCCTAGAAGCTTAGAGAAGCCTGATATTTTTGAATGTAAGGATTATGTATTAACCACTGGCGATCGCGCGTCAAAACCGACAATCTTCGGTAAATTTGAGTAGACCTAATTTTGACAGAGAGAGTTGCATGAGCAACAAAAGTTTTGAATCGACAGATTTTTCTGAGGAATTGGAAAAAATTGCCTCAGCAGTGAATGATGTAGCGAGGGATTGCCAAGGAGATCCACTCGCTCTTTTAAACTTGCTGCGGCAGTTGGAGTATTTACATCGAGCAATTCGGGATGGTGTTTTTCAGGAGAGTCTGCCCGATAATCGCCAGCAACTTTACTCACTACTGAAAGATATTGAGTCTGAGGGTGGCTGGCCTTACATTGAGAGGATGAGACTCAAAGCTTTTCTAGAAAATTTGCTACCAGAGGTGATGAAAGAAAACAGCGATTAAAAAATTTGCAAAGCGATCGCTCTTGGTTTGATCAACTGAAATCTTTACTGGCCAGGACTAATGCCATCACACAAAAAGCGATCGCGTTCTTCAACATTATGGTTGTGACTAAGGTAATTGTCTGCCCAGTTACAACCACGCAACAGTAAGTCTTCCAAATGCAAATTCCACAAAATGATTGTGTTATCATCACTTGCGGATGCTAATGTATGACCATCAGGGCTAAAACTCACACTCAAGACTGGGGCGCGATGTCCATTCAGGGTTTTAATTAACTTGCCATCACGACTCCACAGTTTGACTGTGCTATCCCAACTAGCAGCCGCCAGTAATTCACCATTAGGGCTGAAAGTCACGGAATTAACACTATCGCTGTAGCCCTTTAACAATGTTTTTAACAAAGTACCATCGCGTCGCCATAATCTCACAGTGTTATCCCAACTAGCAGAAGCGATTAATTGGTCAGTAGGGCTGAAGCTAACACCCAATACCCAACTGTCATGGGGTGAAAACGTTTTGACCAAAGTACCATCCCGTCGCCACAGTTTGACTGTTTGATCATCACTAGCAGAGGCAAGCAGCTGGCTATCAGGACTAAAATTAACGCTGTTCACCCAACCTTGGTGTCCTACCAAGGTTGTGAGTAATTGACCGTCACGGCTCCACAGTTTGATTGTTTTGTCTTTACTGGCTGATGCTAATAGCTGGCCATCAGGACTAAAACTGACACTCATAACACTATCAGTATGTCCTTGCAAGGTCTTGAGTAAAGTGCCATCCCGCCGCCAGATTTTTACTGTTTTGTCATAACTACCTGATGCCAGCAGTTCACCGAAGGGGTCAAAACTCACACTCGGAACTTTATCTGTATGCCCTACTAAAGTTTTGTAAAGTCGGGTTGTGGCTTCGCCACGAATTGTTTCTCTTTGCCAAAGTTTCACGGTGCGATCGCGGCTACCAGAAGCCAACATCTGCCCATCAGGACTCCATGCAACACTCAAAACTCTATCTTGATGCCCCCGCAAAATTGGTAATGTTGGTGCATCCAAACTCCAAATTTTGACACTTTTGTCATAACTTCCTGATGCCAATATTTTGTTATCTGGGCTAAAAGCCACACTAGCCACCGCATCACTATGGCCTTTAAAGGTTTTGAGTAATGTGCCGGTGCTACTCCAGAGGTTAACAGTATTGTCATCACTTCCTGACGCTAACCTTTGCCCATCAATGCTGAAATTCAGGCTCCAAATTGTACTAGTATGCTGCTCTAAATTTTTATAAGCTTGAAAGTCAAAGTTATCATCACTATTTGGCTGTCGCTGCCACAATTTGATAATTTTATCTCTACCTGCTGAAGCAATCATTTGCCCATCAGGACTAAAAGTCACAACAGTTACACCATTTTGATGTCCAGAAAGTGTTTTGACTAGTGTGCCATCGCGTCGCCAAATTTTTACAGTGCGATCGTCACTAGCTGAAGCAATTAATTGACCATCAGGGCTGAAACTGACCCAATTTACCCACCCTTGATGTCCTTTCAGAACTTTGACTAAAGTACCGTCCTTACGCCAAAGTTTGACTGTGGCATCTTTATTACCTGTCGCCAGCAACTCTCCATCGGGACTGTAACTCACACAATAAACCCAGCCTCGGTCTACTAGGGTTTTGGCTGGTTGTAAATCAAATTCGCCCGTAATTGGGTTTTTCTGCCAGATTTGTACAGTTTTGTCGAGACTGGAAGATGCGAGACTTTGCCCATCGGGGCTAAAACTCACGCTGGTGACTGACTCAGTATGACCTTTCAGGGTTTGTAGCAAAGTTCCATCAGGTCGCCAAAGTTTTACTGTTTGATCGCGGCTACCAGAAGCCAATAACTTGCCATCGGGACTAAAAGCAACACCCCAAACAATATCAGTGTGTCCTTCCAAACGATTTAACTCCGACACCCCATAAACTGCCTGTTGTAAGGCAGTTACTACACGCATTCGAGTTTCTGGTAACACTTCGTCTGCTTGTTTCAACTTTCTCCAGGCGCGTAAACCTTCTAAAAGAGCATCAAACTCTTTGTTGGAAGCAAATAAAGCTTCACTAGTTGCGGCGATCGCACTAATTTTCAAATTAGTTTCACTACGTTCGGCGCGAATTGTTTGACGAATTGCGGCTCTTTTTTGCAAGTCGGCTTGCCACCATAAAGCGGCAATAGTTCCACCCATAATTGCCAACACAACACCTGCTATGCGTGCTTCTCGCAACCGCCTTTGCAAAATTAAATTGAGATGTTCTTGAGAAAGCTTTTGTGCGACTTCAGCGCGTTTTTTTTCAGATTTGACTTTTTCGAGTTCAGCAACTATGCCATAACTATTTCTCTGACGAATTGGCTCTACCAAATAATCATGAACTAATTGATAGCGATCGCCTAATTCTTCACGTAACCGCAATATCAAACCTGAACCTACTAAAATTTCGAGAATTAGCTCACAGTCTGATTTTGTGCCAGATGTTGTATGGATATTCTTTCCTAAAGCAATGGCTAAATCAGATTTAGTCTTGAGGGGACGAAAGCCTTTTTCATCAGTTAGCTCAAATAATAATTGCCAACTTAAATCTTCATTTTCTTTGCCACAATCCTTGATCACTTCCTCAAGCCAGCGCTCGACCAGCTTTGCTGAACTACCACAAATTTTATATTGTTCGAGTGTCGTGATATTTTCTGCTTGTAACTGCACTCCAACTATTTGTAATTCGATTGGATTTACTTCTCCTGATTCTCCAGCTAAATCCTGGACTAGCTGATGAATTAATTCATCACTCATTTCATAGTGGGAGCGTTTTGTAAAACTGTAAATAATTCCTCTTGTATCCTCTATAGAAAATTTACCTAAAAAATAACGAATATCTTTATCGAGAATGTTTTTATTAATTACACCTAAATCATATAAATAATCATTATTTTCTTTACTAAAACGTTCAAATTCTAACAAATAATGTAAATAATCTTCTCTTAAAGAAATAATTGTTTTTACATAAGGAATATTCAAACAGGCAATGAAGAATTTATAAAATTCTAATCTTTGGCTGGAGTTACTGGTAAAGAAAAATTCTTCAAACTGGTCAAATATAATAACTATTATATGATTACATTCAGTTGCTAAACGTAGCTTTTCTATGAGGATAGTAGGTGTAAATTCTACAGCAATTGCTAATTCTGACTGTGCTAAAGTTTGGTTGATACTACGTCCCAAAGCTGTTACCCAATCTGTATATCCTGATAAAACAATCGGTAAAGGAATCCTTTCACCAATAACTCTTCCCTTTAAAGCAGGTACTAAACCAGCTTTAATAGTTGAACTTTTACCAACTCCTGATTGTCCATGTATGATAGTTAATTTATGATCAGCGCGGGTAATTCTTTCAATTAAACGGTTAACATCTTGCAGCCGTCCAGAAGCAGCTATTTCTTGAGCGATATCTTCTGGGATAAATGATATTTTTTGGGTTTCTAAAACAGGGTTAATTCTGTAGCGTTTTGGCTGTAATTGACTGGCTCCAATAAATACACGAAAACCATATTGGTGTTCTATTTGAACTTTTTCTTGCTTGAGATTGAATGCTTCTGCATAATCATGGCGCTCAAAGAAGTAGAGCGATCGCAATTCTTCTAAAATTTCTAAATATAGCGATGGTTCATACTGTAGTTCACAAACTACCCTGGCCCATTCTAAATTACTAATTGCTTCTTCCCATTGCCCTAAATGTTTCTGAGTCCGAGCCAACAATAAAAGATACCAACTTTCCTGCTGTCGAGAAACTTCTGTTGCTAATTCGGCAATAGAAAGTGCGGTATTAGCTAATTCATGCGCCAATACCCAATTATTGCGTGATGCTGCTACATCTGCTAAAAAACCATAATCTTGTGCTACTTTAGCAGTATTTCCATACCTTTCATGTAGATGTAAAGACTTTTGTGCTAATACTTCTAGCTCATCCAAATATTTTAAACGTTGCAGCATTTCACAAGCAGGCAAAATAAATTTTGCTACTAAATCTTGTCTTTGTAATTGTTCTAATAAATCTAAACACCTCTGAAACCATGAAAGAGCATGTTGACAATAGTTACTATTAGTAATTTGATGTAAGTCAGCCATACGGCGATAACATAGACCCACATGGAATAAGACTATTGCCTGTCGAATTCTGTAAGCATAATTATGTTCTAATTTTTCATCTAATACTTCTATTTTTTGAACTATTTCATTTTCTCGTTTAGCCTCTCTCTGCCATAAACTTAAGCTTCTTTGATAATGAGCTAATGCACTATTAATTTGGTCACTAGCGTATTTATCTCGTCCTAAAACAAATTCTAAACTAGCTTCTAACCCTGGCTCTAGTTGAACACTATACAGACGTAGTAAATCATTTCTGGCAGACTCAATTTCGTGACGATGTTGTGATTTAGGTGCTAAATCAAGAGCAGCGTTAGATAAAAATTTTTCCGCACCTGCTTCTAAAAATTTAGCAAACAGTGATTCTGTCTCTTGACGTATTAAGGCAATTAAATCTTCTTTTGACAATTCAAACTTAATAGTAGTGGCAGCCCAACTTTTGAAATCTGGTGCTAGTTTGGTCAGCATTGTTGCTACTTCATCTTGTAGCCACAACACCACAGGAAAAGGAAAAGTTGCTGTATAGATATCTCTAGCTTGATTAAGACTCGTTAATAAGTCTTCCAGTGCCAGAATTGACTCTAAACCAAAAACCATGACTGCTGATGGTAGAGAATCTGTAATTACGGCAGGATGATCTAGACTTAATTTTGTAATGATTGTTGTATGTAAAGCTTTAGTTGCTGGTTGGAGATAGATTTCTTGTAAGTTTATATCTTTTGTCAGAGAGCGAATATTTTCTAGCATTTGCTCTCTTAATTGCTGATAGTTACATCGCACAAGAATAAGAGCAAATTGGCCTTTAGAAAGCTTGATTGAGCGCACTAACCTTTGCAGAGAATTCTTATTATGATTAACACTCTCTACTGTGAACGGGGATTTTGTCATATCTCAAAACCGGAATACAGCCTCAACAGGAAAAATTGCTCATTATAAATTAGTCACTAGTCAAATGAAGATGGACTAATGACTGATGCTAATAACTATTAGCTCACTCAGTACGATTATATTTTTTGCTGCCAAGCAATAACTTTTTCTGTCTCTGCTAATGCTGGACTAATCCCAAACCAACGACCAACAGGATCGCGGTATTCAAATAAATACATACTTCGCAGCAAGCTTTGATACTCAGATTCTCCTTTTACGCTCTGCTGTTGTACAACCTCAAATAGTAGTTCCCACTGATATTCATCAATAGCTAATAGCAAGTCATCTCGATAGTCTTTAATTACTGCTTCTAAACAGTCCCCAGAAAAAGGAGGATCTTGCCGTTGCAGACAGCTATATAGCAATCCTAATAAGTTACGGATGTGGCCGCCACTCACACGACATAAACGGTCGAGGGTTTCAGGATACTCAAATAATTCTGTGATTAACGACAGCCTTTCGTTGTAGGAAACTTCTGGAAAAGCTCTGGCTAAAACTAACTGGCGCAGTAGTAACATCCCTGGTTCATAGTCACTACCATCTCTTTGCCTAACTCTTACCATTGGTAATACTTTAGGCGCAATACCTCCACCCAAGCGGTTTTTGAGTGTTTCATACTCATTAGAAAAAATTAACGCTAGGGGAATAGTGTAGACTACATGACATTTGAGGCGGCGTAATTGTTCACCTCGGTCTATGAACAGATATTCTGGTTGTGTCCGCCCAGATGCTAAAGGACGCATATCTACTCGATCTAAATTATCAACAATAACAACTAAACCTTTTTGACCTCTGAGTTTAAGTTGTTCAACAGCTTTTTCTAGAACCTCTTCGTTAATTGCTTGCAAAATACTATTAGTGCGTGGTTCTAGATATTGCCTGAGTTGATTTCGTACCTGGGCGCTATCTTTGGTTTTGGCTGTAATTTTCGCAATTCCCAAGGACAACTCTGCTTGTCCAGAAAGTTCTATAGGGCTTTGCAAAAAATCTCCAATTTCTTTGAAGAGATTGATAAAGTAATGTGGTTGAACTTGGATCTTAATTGCTTCTAAACTAGCGCTGACTTGACGAGCTACACTCAGTAAAATATCGCTGACATCGATATCCGCCATATCCAAGTCTTGACTAGATTCAAAGTAAACTACATGAAATCCTACAGCTTCTAGTTCTGCTTTGAGGCGTTGTAATTCTGTAGATTTACCACAACCAATATGACCTGTAAATAACTGACAGGTAGGTTCATCGGGAGAAATACGGCTGATTGTACGTTGCAATTCTTCGACAATTTTGCAGCCACGTACATTGGCGAAATCTATATAGTACTGCTGATCAAGCCGATCGCTCATGTTCAGCGCGTAGCTAGGGTTACATGCTTTATAAAAGCGTGACAAATACTCTGTATTAATCATTGAGATGTAGATGCAGTTGTAGATACTGTGTTGTTTGTCTATTTATATACGAAGCATCTCTAGTTAAGTTATAGCCATTAGATGAACTCACCTTTGTGTTTTGAATTTCAGGTGAGTTTCACTAGGTAAGCTTTTGTTACCAGTGACTATTAGACAATACTAGAGATGTAATTGTCCCTGATAAGTCCAGTATATCTGTCTTTTAGCCTTATTTTGTTGAGCTTTTGACAATCTTTAAGCTTTTACTTGACTGAATACAAACTTATATGCAGTTGTTAATGTCGTCAAGAGAATTAGCAGACAGTAAAATTTTGATATGTATTTATTTAATTAGCAATTTAAGTATTTACTCTTAGATTGATTTAGAGTTTATCTCAGATATAAATGTTGGTAAAATTTTTACTTCTTAGATTAAGGCAGAATCAACTTTTGCCATTCTCAATCATTCACAAGAACTGAGAAGCATATTTATGGCCAATACTCTTCTTCCCCGCACGATGTTTACAAATCAAATAGGATTGCTATAATGTCAAGCTCAAGATTATGTTTTGTCATTTGAGTTAAATGTGGAACACAAGATTGCTTTTGCGACAAAACATCTGTGTCTCGAAATTAGCTATATTTTTTGACAATTAATGCGATATGCGTCGCAGAAAGGCATAATTACTGTAAAGAAGTTACCTATTGCAAGTGCATAGAATAGTATTTTTGTCAACGCTAATTCGTTTGCCAGGTTCGTAGGCGATCGCGGTAACTGAAGTTCACCAGAATTAACTTAATGGCAACTCAACACTGCAAAATAAAATAGGTAAAGTTTCTCATACCTAAATTTTGCTGTTGTTGCTGTAAGGTGATACTGAAAACCATAGAGAATTCTGCACTTAACCAAATTTATCAGCCAAATTAAAAATTTAGATTGTAATCAACAAGAGGTGAGAATGGCAGGTATTGTCTCCGTTTCTCAGACAGATTTAGCCCAGCGCCGCAAAAAATTACGTAGGCAGAGGCAAATGAAAATTATTCAAGCTATTTGGCGAACTGTGGCCATTAGCGGTTTAGCTGGGGGGTCGCTTTGGGTAGCACTTCAACCTGTATGGGTACTCAATGATCCCAAACAAATTGTGATCAAGTCAGGGAATGAAATCCTGCCAGAAACAGCAATTAAGTCGATGCTGAAGCTATCTTATCCTCAATCTTTATGGAAGGTTGAACCTGCGGCGATCGCTGACTCTTTGAAAAAACAACCGACAATCGCTCAAGCAATTGTTAATCGGCGCTTGTTTCCGCCTGGGTTAATTATCGAAATCCAAGAACGTGTACCTGTAGCAATGGCTCAAAGGTTTGCAGAAGCCAATACTCCAGCTAAAAATAAACAGTCTTCTACTGGTTTGCTAGATGCCAATGGTGTTTGGATACCGTTAGAAAAATATACATTAGTGAATCCAAAGTTGAAATTACCAAGTCTGAAAGTTGTTGGCACACCAGAACAATATCAGAAATATTGGAGTCAACTGTATCCCTCACTAAGTCAAAGTTCTGTGAAAATTATGGAAGTTAATTTTCAAGATTTAACGAATTTAATCCTGAAAACCGAAATCGGCAATGTACATTTTGGTACTCCCAGTTCACTATTAGCAGAACAAATCAAGGTACTAACACAACTACGAAATTTACCTGCCAAAATTAATCCTAGTCAAATAGAGTATATTGATCTCAAAAATCCTGACTCCCCCATAGTACATATGATCCAAAAAAGCCCAAAGGTTGACTCGCAAATACCCTAAGAAACAGTTTATATTAATTTATATGTATCAAATATTATCAGTAAATTAAGAAATTTGATGCTAATAGAGAAATATATAAGTTTATTGATAATTTTCACTTTTTTGACAATACACTCCAAAAATTAGCGTGAACTTTTAATAAGAGATAACAGGAGGCTTAATTACCAAGTCTCCTTTGTGGCTATCAACCCAAATTTTTCTTTATCTCTAAAATCTAGTGATATGTATGTAGAAGATAAATTTTAGTTTTTAGGTTGCAATTATCGCCAATGGTTAAATCTATCAACTATATTATTAAAGCAGATAAGACGCGACACCTTGCATCTTTATCAGTTATGTTATCTGCTCAATTATATAAGCTTAGTGTGCTTTGTAAGCTCATGGAGTTTAGA
The DNA here is from genome assembly GCA_003990705.1 of Nostoc sp. HK-01. Lineage (GTDB taxonomy): Bacteria > Cyanobacteriota > Cyanobacteriia > Cyanobacteriales > Nostocaceae > Nostoc_B. The sequence continues at coordinate 2,876,610 of AP018318.1, read as the reverse complement.
TTTTACAAAGGAAAACAAGTCAATACTACAGATGATAAAAGTAAAAGTAACCCTAATTTTGAGTATTATTTAATATTAAGAAATAATAAAATTTACTCATTAAACTCCAGAAAAGCGAAAGTTAGCACACAAAAAACTATCACAGGTAGTTGTAAAATTAATGACCAACTTAAATCATTAACCAAAATCATAGGAGGGCATTCAGTATGCCAAATTTATACTATGCAAAATCGGCAACATAGTAGTAAAGCTATCAATAGCTTATTAAAGTTAGACAGATCAACTTTAGGTAAATGTAGGTATACTTCTCTAGAATTAGCTATGCGATCGCCTGCTTTAACAGCTGCTTCCATAGCAAACTTTCGGATTGACAATTTTGTTAAAGTTGTCAGTCATGTTCACAATCAAGAGCAGTACCTATAGATTTTGGCAGTGTCAAACTATAGTTGATTCTGAGGTGAATAACACCCGGAAAAGTCGTTTATCTACCTTTCACAAATCCAATGACGCTTGATAATAACCAAGGGCTTACCTATAAAAACTCCCAATCTGTGGGACAATCAGGATTTTCGCTGGCAGTGAACTCAAATAATCCCTTTAATCATTCTGGGCTGAACTTTGCTCAAGGCCAAGACAGTAAAAAAATATCAGTAGAAAATAGCCGCATTGGCGAGATTGTTCCAGGTAGAGTCGCCAACATCAAAGTAATTGGTGTTGGTGGTGGTGGTGGTAATGCCGTGAACCGGATGATCGAGTCTGATGTGAGTGGCGTGGAGTTTTGGTCAATTAATACTGATGCTCAAGCTTTAACTTTAGCTGGAGCGCCAAGTCGGCTGCAAATTGGACAAAAGTTAACCCGTGGTTTAGGCGCAGGGGGCAATCCGGCGATTGGGCAAAAGGCCGCTGAAGAATCACGCGATGAAATTGCCACAGCTTTAGAGGGTGCTGATTTAGTATTCATCACTGCGGGGATGGGGGGTGGAACTGGAACAGGTGCTGCGCCAATAGTTGCAGAAGTAGCTAAAGAAATGGGCGCTCTGACAGTTGGTGTGGTAACACGTCCCTTTGTATTTGAGGGTCGTCGCCGTACCAGCCAAGCAGAACAAGGCATTGAAGGACTGAAAAGTCGGGTAGATACACTGATTATCATCCCCAACAACAAATTATTAGAAGTGATTCCCGAACAGACACCTGTACAGGAAGCTTTTCGTTATGCAGATGATGTGCTGCGTCAAGGGGTTCAAGGTATTTCTGACATCATCACCATCCCTGGTTTAGTCAACGTTGACTTTGCAGATGTGCGAGCCGTGATGGCAGATGCGGGATCGGCACTGATGGGGATTGGGATTAGCTCAGGAAAATCACGAGCTAGGGAAGCGGCGATCGCAGCCATTTCTTCACCTTTGCTAGAATCTTCGATCGAAGGAGCTAGAGGAGTAGTCTTCAACATTACTGGCGGTAGTGACTTAACCTTGCATGAAGTGAATGCAGCCGCAGAAACAATTTATGAGGTAGTTGATCCCAACGCCAATATTATTTTTGGTGCAGTAATTGATGACAGACTACAAGGCGAAGTCAGAATTACCGTGATTGCAACTGGTTTCACAGGTGAAGGCCCAACAGCACCACCACAAAATGCCAGCAATCCTCGTGTAGCACCTGCACAAAAAAAACCAGCATCTCAATCACCAACAGCGAATCCATCTACACCAGTAGCAGAACCTAAAGAAAAATCAGGTTTAGACATTCCTGAATTTCTCCAAAGACGGCGTACTCCACCAGGCAAATGATTAATTGTGAATTTGAGATTTTAAATGAAATTTGCAGTTTCAGTTCAGACTGAGCGCTGTATAAAATTTGCTAATTCCTAAGTTCACGAGGGACAGAAGCAAAAATTCTGTTGCCATTTTTGATTTTGCTAATTGGTGAAAAACTCCTCCAAACTACTTACAGGCTAAATTTATTTGGGCAAGAGTCTGCTGACTCCTATGTCCTAATTTTGTATTTAGAAAAAATGTTGAGCGGAGTCACGATTGATTTCTGTATTAGCACCTGTCTCAAAAGCGAGAAGCCTTACCTGACAGGTGCGATCGCTCAAATTATGCCCTTGGTTCTAGAGTTACTTGACAGTACATCACCAAGGCTGACCGTGAAATATTCAAAATAATCGCAATTATTTTATTTTTTAGCTTGTAGTCTCTGTTCCACCCATTGAATTACCTGATGACCTAAACGAGTACCATTGAGTCTATCGATTTCCCGAATTCCTGTAGGACTGGTAACGTTGACTTCTGTTAGGTAACCACCAATCACATCAATCCCGACAAAAATTAAGCCATCTTGGCGTAATTTCTCAGCTAGGCGAGTACATATTTCATGTTCTCTAGGAGTAATTTCAGTTTCCGCCACTGTACCACCAGCGGCCATATTGTTGCGGAAATCACTGCCACTAGAAAGACGATTTAAAGCACCAATTGGCTCGCCATGAAGCAAGATGATGCGCTTATCTCCGTCTTTAGCCTCTGGTAAATAGGTTTGCACCATCACAGGTAATTTTCCCTGATAGGTGCTAAGTTCCACAATAGAGTTAAAGTTGCGATCGCCTGCTTGTAAAAATAAAATCCCTTCCCCAGCTTTGTTACCCAGTGGTTTGAGAACCGTCGCTCCTTTAGCTTCAACAAATTGTCGGATAAACTGCTTATCAGCACTGACAATAGTTTCGGGAATTACTTCACTAAATTGGAGGGCATACATTTTTTCGTTTGCCCTCCTGATACCATCGGGATTGTTAATCACCAAAGTTTTGTTTTGGTCAACATAATCGAGAATGTAGGTAGCAAATAGGTAAGAATCATTAACGGGTGGATCTGTCCGCATAAATACGGCATCCATTGTTTCCAGATTCATTAAGGAACGTTGGCTTAACGTATACCAAGGATTTGCCGCTACCCAACGTCCCTCTACTAACTGTATTGGTACTAGTTCTACCTGTTGCAGAATAGCCCATGCTTTACCTTCTACCACACTCAGCCAGTTTGCCTGAGTTATCCAGATTTCATGACCTAAAGTTTGTGCTGCTTCCATCAAAGCAACACTGGTATCATGACACGGGTCAAGCTGATGGATGGGATCAATAATAAAAGCCAGTTTCACGCTGTTTGCCTCAATCGCCAGGAAATTCTAAGTTCTTCAATTTAGATTAACTCCTGATGATTTAACTAACTCACAAACATTGGCAGCAGAAAACAGCTTAATGCTAATACTTGCTCATTTTATATATTACTGTCAGCAGCTAGTAGCTCATCTAGCTTGCCTTGACGGTCTAAGGCGTGAATATCATCACAACCACCAATATGGCGATCGTTAATAAAAATTTGGGGTACAGAACGTTTGCCATTAGCTCTTTGAGCCATTTTATGCCGTGCGTCTTCGTCACCATCAATGCTGTATTCTGTAAATTCAACGCCCTTACTGGTCAGCAAACTTTTGGCACGGATGCAAAATGGGCAAGTCCTCCAAGTGTAAATTTCTACGTTAGCAGCCATAATGTCCTCTATTTGGTTTTATACTCCTCAATTCTAAAACCTCGTTATCCGTTCTAGTTGCTTTAAGCTTGTTTGTCGCCCAAAAATCAATCTGCATAAATTTTAGGGCTTGTACATCAAGGAATTATTGCTCAAAAAAATTGGGCAAGAAGTGTTTATCTACTTCTCAACCCATATCTAATTAATATGAGAACTCAAAAGTCCTATTTAGGCTGGCAAGTTATCTTGTTGATTTTTTCTCTTCAGTCTTATAGTACTCAGCCCAAATAAGCTTAAAGCTACAAGTGTGCTAGGTTCAGGGACTTTCTTCGGTTTAGGCAGGGAACTAGATGGTTGATAGTAAGTTGTAGGAGATGGCGCTGGTGCGGGTGCTGGTGCGGGTGCTGGTGAAGGTGCGGGTGCGGGCGCTGGCGCGGGTGCTGGCGCGGGTGCTGGTGCTGGCGCGGGTGCTGGCGCTGGCGCTGGCGCTGGTGCGGGCGCTGGTGCTGGTGATGGTGCTGGTGATGGTGCTGGTGATGGTGCTGGTGCGGGCGCTGGTGCTGGTGCGGGTGATGGTGCTGGTGCGGGCGCTGGTGCTGGTGCGGGCGCTGGTGCTGGTGCGGGCGCTGGTGCTGGTGCGGGCGCTGGTGCTGGTGCTGGTGCTGGTGTTATTGCTACTGATTTATTTACAAAAGCTTCACTTCCGCCATCACCAAAAGCTTGAACGTGGAACCCAACACGCAAGGCACTGTTTTTTAGGCTTTTAATGATGTCATCAAATGTGATGTCGCAGTCTAAATTAAAAAGTACACTAACAAATTCACCAGGGTTTACACCCATTTGTGATACTGGTTGATTAGCCTCAACGGAAAAATCTGAGCTAAACCGACCTCCAGGAGCATTGTTGCTTCCTGGTAAAGTGCCTATTTTATTAGGTATTACGAAATCTACACCACTACCGCTATCAGTGATTGATGCAATATTTTTTAACAGGCTTGTAGTTTCATCAAAATAAATTTGGGTGATAGAAGAAGCTTGTTGCCCAAAGTTGTTGAACGTAAATAAAACCTGATCTGACTTACTGCCCTTAGAAACATCTAAAAATAGTTGACTTTCACCTGTTGCGGCATTAACGGCACTATTACCCGTGATATTTTGAAATCCAAAGCGTACTGTAGATGAGGGTGCTGGTGTCGGTGCGGGTGCTGGTGCTGGTGCGGGTGCTGGTGTCGGTGCGGGCGCTGGCGCTGGTGCGGGCGCTGGTGCGGGCGCTGGTGCGGGCGCTGGTGCGGGCGCTGGTGCGGGCGCTGGTGCGGGCGCTGGTGCGGGCGCTGGTGCGGGCGCTGGTGCGGGCGCTGGTGCGGGCGCTGGTGTCGGTGCGGGTGCGGGTGCGGGCGCTGGTGCTGGTGTGGAAATACCTGCGAGTTTGCTACTTCCATTACGACTAGAGTCAGGAAGCCCCACGCTCGTTGCACGCAAACCGAACTCTTGATTGAAAAACTGATCGAGAGTTAAGGCTGCTGTACTGTGAGATAGAACAAAGTTGGCTATCTGAAAGTCATCTTTCCCTCCTTTTAAACCGTTTTCACCAATCTCTGCACCAAATTCAAATGTATGGGTATTTCCATCACCATTTAGATTAGCTGAACCGACGCTTTGAAGCTGTCCAGTGGTGCTATATGCAGTTGTAGTTATGGGCGTACCATTTAAACCGGTGACTTTGAGACCAGATAGAAGTGAGTTATCTTTAATATCGAAGAAAACTCCGCGTATATCGCCGATATTTTTATAGGTTGAGTCAGTCACAAATTCGACTTTGACTTGAACTTTTCCTGCACCTGCTATTGTGTCATCCAGCGTATATCTAACTTTTAATGGATCGCCTGTAAAGTTAGTAGCAGTAAAACTCATGGAAGCTGCATCTGCTTGAGACATCTGCCCAGCCATAACTATAGCTAATGACGATAAACCACAAGTTATATAACCTATTCGTCTTTGTAAATTCATTTGAACCACTTGTTTAAAACTCCTTTTTGCTTGTAAAAAGCTTCATGAAATCGCATTGCAGCATAAAATATCCCTTCAAAATAGAGAGTTTAATTTATGACAAACTGAGTCTACAAATTGCTTGTTAGTAGCTATTTTTTAGGCAATTTATTATTTAAGCCTTTGCTATATCAGTTAGTTTGTATAACGAAACTTTCTATTTTCTAGGAGGGAATTCAATGTGGGATGCACTTGATAGGAATCTCTGAAACTTTTATTTTCTCAGTGATTAATAAATATAATTTGCCACAGTAGATTATCAGTAGTCTATAGTTTATCTAGATTTTTATAAGAACTTTAATCTAAAGGTGGAAAACAAGAGTTTTTATGTATTTATATAGAGGTTATATGTTTACATTGGAAAAACTTATTTAAGTATTTACTAGCACAATAAATTTAATCTTTAAATCTTCTTTATAAATAAAAAAGTGAGGATATCACCTCACTTGAAGATGATTCAAAGTAAATAGGCATCTAACCTAAGATGCTTATCGGCGTACCCAACCATTGATAGTAAAACGGCTATCTGCAAAGGCTTTAGATGGACACTTTACCGGGAGAACCTCGTGCATATATCGGCTGAGGAAAAAGACAACACTGTTATTGCGCGGTTCGACAGTTTTAAAAGATTCTGCTTTGACATAAAAGTTATTTTCCACTTTACTGTCGTATATTAATAATTCTCCTCCCGAAAACCGCTTGGGTTCTCTATTGAAGTAATAAACATAAGTTAGTTCTCTTGTGGCAGTGTCTGAACTACCATTATCGTTATGAATTTTGTAAAAATTTCCATCATTATGTGATGTCAGTTGGCTTTCAATTTGAGATATCGGAAATGGTGACATTCCCAATTTACTTATGATATCAGGCATAATGTTCTGGATTTTGTTGACAATTAGTTCAGCAAAATCAGGGAATGAGTACAGCACCATTGACCGACGATAATTTTGATCATTAGTAGAAGTACTAGTAGAGACAAAATTTGATTTGTTAGCTAGTACATATTTGATCAGGCGCTCATGCTCATTAGGCGAGAGAAAATTATCTATTTGTACATAACTAGAATTCAAAATATCATTGGCTACAGGTTGGATATTTTCAGTTTGCTGTATCCAAAGAGGTGGTTCGGTTACTAAACCAACAAGATTTTCACTAGCAAAAGATAAGGCTGAATGTCCCTCATAGATGGGAATTTGAAATAAACAGTGACTTGCAGATTCTTGTTTATAAGCACGAGCCACAATAGTTGTTAACAGGCTATGCAGTACAGGGTCATCTGGATTCAAATAAACTGTGTACTGATGTCCTCCTGCTAACAGAAGTTGAACTTTGACTTTCTTGTTTTCTATTTGTTGAGAATTTGTTGACATAAATTATTAATGCTTAGGATAGCGATCGCCGGAAAGTGGGCAAAAATCAAAGTAGGAAAGTAATGTCTAGGTTTCGTCAAATCTGGGCGAAAACTCGACTTACTTTCTGAATTACAGAACAATAAAAATATCTAGTACAACTTTGTCAAAATTAGCAGACTATCAAAAATGCTGAAAAATCTGGGGTATCTGGATTCTTTACTTTGTACTTTTTATACTGATAGCTATTGGTTCTAGCACATTTTCGCTCATCCTGTCATTCAGGAAATACCACAGTAATTCAAGATGAAAAAATGAAAGCCGTAGTTATACGAACTACGGCATTGTGCATTAAATATTCAAAATTTATTTTCGGTATTTACCGAGGTTCAACAGCGTATGCAATCAATTGGCTAAGACGTAAACGCAAGGTTTCTAAGCCTAAACGTTCACTGGCCGAAATGAACACAGCTAAAGGAAATTCTTCCCGTGCTATAGCTAACGTTTCGCTGTCTACTTGATCAATTTTGTTAAAGGCAACCAACGCTGGGCCAGGAGTCACAGGCATGGCGGCGAGAATTTCTCGTACTGAGCGAATGTGACTTAACCAAGCAGGATGAGACAAATCCACTAAATGTAATAAAGCATCAGCTTCTGTGACTTCTTCCAAGGTGGCACGGAAAGCATCCATTAAGGATGCAGGTAATTCGTGAATGAACCCTACTGTATCTGTAATGAGAATTTCTTGGGGTTCATTTGTGTCAGCATGGGGAATTACCAAACGACGTGTGGTCGGGTCAAGAGTAGCAAATAGCTGGTCAGCCGTATAGACTTCAGCGTTAGTCAGGGCATTGAGTGAGGTCGATTTACCAGCGTTGGTATAACCAACCAAGGCGACTGAAGGAACTTCCCGATGTTGCCGTCGTTGCCGTAACCGCGAACGATGGGCTTGCAACTGGTCGACTTCTTGTTGCAGTCGAGAAATTCGCCGCTGAATTGCCCGGCGTTCTGTTTCTAGTTTGGTTTCACCAGGGCCGCGAGTACCGATACCACCACCTAACCGCGACATTGCTTGTCCTCTACCAGTCAGTCGCGGCAGCATATATCCTAGCTGTGCTAGTTCTACTTGCAATTTACCTGCACGGGATTGGGCGCGTTGGGCAAAGATATGCAGAATGACTTCTGTGCGGTCAACTACCCGAATACCAATTTGTGCTTCTAAGTTACGGACTTGGGCGGGTGAGAGGTCGCGGTCGAAGACAACAAGATTACATCCTAGGGTTTGGGCTGTTAAGGCGACTTCTTGCACCTTACCTTCACCGATGACTGTTTGAGGATGAATGCGCGATCGCTTTTGTTGTAATGTCTGTATTACATCACCGCCAGCCGTATCTACTAGTCGCCCTAATTCCGCTATGGTGTCGTGAAATTGTTGCGGAGTTAATTCATCTGTCATCACTCCCACAATTAACACGCGGTCATGGTCAGCATCTACTTCCTGGGCAACAAATTCTCGGCGGAATTCCTCTTCTAGACCTTCCACTAAGTCGATGAAATCTTGTTCTGCCAACATATCCAAGCTCATCGGTGGGGAAATGCTAGAGTAAATTGCTGAGTTTTGCGTACCAGGTGCTGAGTTTTGGACTGTTACTAATTGTTTAGTATCTGAGACTAAATGAGCTAAATAAGCTTCTTTGACATAACCTGTCGCACCACCACCACGCCGAGTAAATCCTGTTCCAGTAATATTCAGCAGCACCAACGCGTCTAAACGTTGCATTGCCATAGCTGTCAGGGCTACCTCATTCGGTGGTTCTGATTTGAGATGGGTGGCAATACAGCGAATACCGCTAAGACGTTCTGCACCATAACGAGGCAGTTCTAGCGGTGGGATTTGCGTCTGACGCGGTGTGCCTACCCCAACACGAATCACTTGACCGCGACGGTTGAGATAGGCACACACGGGTTGATTGATTTCTGTGCTAATGGCTGCTAGACGCTGGGAAAACTCAGGCGTTGTGATGCGATCGCCTGGTATACGCTGGTGGTACAGCCGCTGTAGGTGTTTCAGCTGGCTGGACTTTAAACCTTGGAGGTTTCCGAAGATAGTCTCTATAGGCGTTTATGACCAGTTAACTGGCCCTCCGAATCCTTCTATTGTCTATTTTACAACAGTTGTTAGGGTACAAGCTCTGTCTTTTGGGGGGTGCGATATGCAGTCAGCTTTCAGGAGCTATTCCGCCAGAGACTCACTGCTGTTTGCAATTCTGCTGACAACCAGCTATTAAATTGCGGATACACAGGTAAACGCGGCACTAATTCCCACCCCGCTGGTTGTAAAATGTCTCTCAATTCTTGTTCTTGAATATGAGGATAGTCGGGATTCACTTCATCTTTTGGACTTATTCCGCCTAAATCTCTAGCACCCGCTTTAATACAAGCGAGTAACCATTGCTCATCTTTAACTAGATTTGGCGGAATTTGAATTGTAATTTCTGGCGGTAAAATTTGACGGGCTTTGGTAATCACTGCGGGTAACTGATGGGGGACAAAACCTAGTGCGTCAAATGTTTGCTGATTTCCCGGACTGTGAGGTTGCAAAATCACTTCTTGAATGTGATGGTAGCGTTGATGAATTTTAGATATAGCTTCTAAGGTTGTCCACCAATCATCTGCGGTTTCGCCAATTCCTAAAAGCAAACCTGTGGTGAAGGGAATTTGCAATTCTCCCGCCCATTTTAATTGTTGCAGTCTCAGTTCTGGGACTTTACTGGGTGCGTAGCGATGTACAGTCTTCAACAGTTCTGGTGTTAACTGTTCCAACATCAAACCCATTGAGACATTGACATTTTTTAACTGTTGCATTTCTGCAAAACTCAGAGGCCCGGCGTTGGTGTGTGGTAAAAAACCCATCGTCAATGCTAATGCACATAAATCATAAATTCGCTGAAACCAGGCCTGACGCTGTGGTGAATTAGGGTGTACCTCACCACTAAGGATCAGAATTTCACAGACTTTCTCATTTTTAAGTTGTTTTAAGATTTCCTCTGCTGCTGATAGCGTCAGCCAAGAACTCTCGCCGGGGTTGGTACGAAAGTTGCAGTAAGTACAGCGATTGAAGCACTCGTAAGTTGGAACGATTGTATAAGCAGGGCTATAGGTAACAATGGCAGAATTAGCATCCGTCATAAAATAGATTTCTTAAAGAATTGTAAACGTATCAATTTACCGCAAAATCCTGACTGTAACTAGGTATCAGAGCTTTCTACAGGGTAAGTTAAAAATTTTTTCTCAGAATGCTTTACAAAAAGCAATAATTACCTTTAAGATGTGTAACAACAGGTGAAAACACCTGAAACATACATAACCAAAGCAATCATAAAGACATGACAGCAACCTTACAACAGCGCAAAAGCGCCAACGTATGGGAGCAGTTCTGCAACTGGATCACCAGCACCAACAACCGCCTATACATCGGCTGGTTCGGCGTACTCATGATCCCAACCTTGCTGGCTGCAACCACCTGCTTCGTAATCGCCTTCATCGCCGCACCACCAGTAGACATCGACGGAATCCGTGAACCAGTAGCAGGTTCCTTACTCTACGGAAACAACATCATCTCCGGAGCAGTAGTACCATCCTCCAACGCAATTGGCTTGCACTTCTACCCAATTTGGGAAGCAGCTTCTCTTGATGAGTGGTTGTACAACGGTGGCCCATACCAACTAGTAATATTCCACTTCCTGATTGGCGTATTTTGCTACCTCGGTCGTGAATGGGAACTATCCTACCGCTTAGGAATGCGTCCTTGGATCTGCCTAGCATTCTCCGCACCTGTGGCTGCTGCTACCGCAGTATTCTTGATCTACCCAATTGGACAAGGTTCCTTCAGTGATGGTATGCCCTTGGGTATCTCTGGAACCTTCAACTTCATGATCGTGTTCCAAGCAGAACACAACATCTTGATGCACCCCTTCCACATGTTAGGTGTGGCTGGTGTATTCGGTGGTTCTTTGTTCTCCGCAATGCACGGTTCCTTGGTAACTTCCTCCTTAGTTCGTGAAACAACCGAGAACGAATCACAAAACTACGGTTACAAATTCGGACAAGAAGAAGAAACCTACAACATCGTTGCAGCACACGGTTACTTCGGTCGCTTAATCTTCCAATACGCGTCCTTCAACAACAGCCGTTCCTTGCACTTCTTCCTAGCTGCATGGCCTGTAATTGGAATCTGGTTCACAGCGTTGGGCGTAAGCACAATGGCGTTCAACTTGAACGGTTTCAACTTCAACCAGTCTGTGATTGACTCTCAAGGTCGTGTAATTAACACCTGGGCTGATATCATCAACCGCGCTAACTTGGGTATGGAAGTAATGCACGAGCGCAATGCTCACAACTTCCCCTTAGATTTGGCTGCTGGTGATGTTGCTCCTGTTGCTCTCACCGCTCCTGCAATCAATGGTTAATTTTCTGAGACGGTAACGCTAACATCTCTTTCAGTAGAAAAGTGATAAAAAACGCCCTCCAATGGAGGGCGTTTTTTATTATGGGTAAAAGCTTTAATATAATCGTTGTCTTGGAGAAGCTCTGAGAATTTCAGCGTTATACAAAGATATTCATGGAACTAAAAGCTCTGCTCAAAAATCACCGGACAATTCGTGCTGTAGGTTTTGACGATGCTCCTTTTATGCGGAACGCCAATAAACCTGTAGGGGTTGCAGGTGTTATCTGTGCAGACACTCGCTTTGAAGGTATGGTTTGGGGAGAGATACAACCTGATGGTTGGGATGCAACCGAAAAACTTTGTCAGTTGCTAATTGGGGGCAAATTTTTACCACATCTCCATATAGTGCTGTTAGATGGAATTTCTTTAGGTGGCTTTAATATAGTTGATTTGCCATTGTTAGCCGAAAGATTAGAGCGCCCTTGTATTGCCGTGATGCGAAAGCAACCTAAGCTCAACGCTATGATTTACGCAATGCAAAGATTGCCTCATCCAGAAAAACGGCTAGAAACCATACTTCATGCTGGCACTGTCTATGAATATCCACCGTTTTACTTTCAAGTTTATGGTGCAGAACCTGATGTTACGGCTCAAGTGCTTCAGCGGCTAACAGACTGTGGTCATGTACCAGAGGCTTTGCGTTTAGCGCATCTGATAACCTCTGCGGTTGTGAAAGGGGAGAGTGGGCGACAGGCTTAAAGGAGTGAAGGAGATATAAATAACTATTGACTATTGACTTGGGAATTTTGTACAGCAACTTCTTTCAGGATGGTCATTGGGCCTGTGTTTTTGAGGAGTTGCATTTCTTGTTCATTACGTACCAGTAACGCACCAGCGAATCCTAATGAATTGACAGAAATGGAGTGGAAATTTTCTTGCGATCGCGGTACGATGAACATCCATTCTCTAGTTACAAGCAGATTGTAAGCACCAGATGGTTGATGACTGTTAACTGCTTCTATCCCAACAGCACTTAATAAATTTTGATATACCTTCAAGATATACTCAGCATAAGTTAACGGAGATTGTACCCAATTGGGATCTAAAGTTGCAAAAGCGTTGACAAAAGGTAATTGCGTTATGCTTCCTACACCATCTTCAAATTGTGCTGATGTCAGTAGTGGTTCAATAGGTGTCTGCACTCCTGAAGTAACCAGTGGTAAAGGTACTATTTGTAAGTGCTTGTGTCGTTGACTAGCGCCTGCGGTTTTGCCACTGTTGTAAAAAGCTAAACCATCAAATTCGGCTAAACATGCTAATAAAGCCGCAAAATCTTCTGGGGTAAGTAGGCTTTCTTGTTCTTCAAATGCACGGGTGATGATGAGTAGGTGATAGTCAACAACGTTGAATTTATTCAAGATACAGACATGAGTATCGGAAATATCCGCCACAAATAAATTCTTTTCGTAGGGAAGGAAAGGGTTGAACTCCTTACCAGCAGAAGTTTGTTTGTCTTGCTGTTTCTTCGCTGCATCTTTGCGAACAAGGTTAGATAAAATTCGGACTAAAAAGTTAACGCCGTCTTGCTCAACAAATTCAAACTTTGTGGGTATAGACAGCAATGCTCCGCATTTTAAAGCATATTCAGTACATTCTTTGACACTTGTCCATAAAGTGCCAGGGTTGAGCAAGATTTCTCCCTGTGCCATTGATGAATTAATGATTTATTTGACATTCATCAGTCTAAATCAGATTCAACACCAAGGGATGGGGAATTGATGAGTATTACTTTTAAAGTAGTATTTATATTTAATTTATGGAAAACAATATATATCTGTAAGGTGGGCATTAACTATTAAATATTTGTTTGATTGAGAGTTTTGTTAAAAAAGCCTAGCCTAAATGTAGTTCAGAATTCAAACCTGATTGCTGAAAAATCATATTTTTCCAACGCGTAGGTACGGGAAACACCATCATTTATCTCTGATGAGTAGTTGGCAAAGCTAATCAATGGTTAAGAAATATTCGAGAATTTACGAAGTACGGTAAACTGCCATATAAGCTTGAAAAACTACCCTTTACAATAAAAGATAACAAGTAACTTGAGGAGCCACCAGGATGCAAACTTCTTTCGATTCTGATAAGCGCAAATTGTTATCATCTCTGTGTCATGGGGCAATTTTCTTTAGTACAACGTTGTTTTCAATTGGTGTACCGATTGTCATTAATATTATTTCGGATGACCCTGTTGTTAAAAGTAGCGCTAAAGAATCAATTAATTTCCACTTCAATGTTTGGTTTTGGGCAACCATAATTGGAGTACCAATTGCAGTTTTATCTTGGCTAACCTTTGGTATTGGGGGAATTCTGTTCTTTCCCCTTGTGGCTTTTGGCTTTTTATTACACTGGGGGCTGACAATTGTGGCGCTGCTGCACTGTTTTAGCAATCCTGATGAACCGTTCCGTTATCCGTTTATTTTCCGAGTGTTCTAATTGTCATGGGTGTAGATAAAATTGGTATGAGAAAGGGATGATTGAATCATCCCTTTTTTATTAGATAGATAATATTTCTACTCGCTCACTTGAGCCGGAATTTTCTGAGTTTGCAAGTAACGATAAAGGCGATTTACAGCATTGAGATGGGCGTAAGCTGCGGCTACGACAATATCTGTATCAGATGCTTGTCCAGAAAATATCCTATCTTGGTATCTCAAGCGAATTGTGACTGTTCCTAAAGCATCAATTCCGCCAGTTACAGATTGCACAGAAAATTCAATTAATTGATTGGGAATCTGTACTAAGCGGTTGATTACTTGATAAACTGCATCCACTGGCCCTGTACCGACGCTGGCATCTGTGAGAATTTTGCCTTCGGGAGTGACAATTGTAATGGTTGCTGTGGGACAAGTGCAGTCACCGCAAATTACTTGAACGTGTTCGAGTTGAAAGCCGCTTTCGGCTTGATTTTGGGTTTCATCCCGCACGATCGCTTCTAAATCCCAATCAGATATCTCTTTTTTCTTGTCTGCAACTTCTTTAAAGCGGTTGAAGGCTTTGTTCAAGTCGGCTTCATTCAGTTCCAAGCCTAATTCTTTCAACCTTGTACGAAAAGCATTTCGTCCTGAGTGTTTACCTAAAACGATACGATTTTCTGGCAACCCAATGGATGCAGCTTCCATGATTTCGTAGGTTTGGCGATGCTTGATGATGCCATCTTGATGAATACCAGATTCATGGGCGAAGGCATTTGCTCCTACAATTGCTTTATTCGGCTGAATCAACATTCCGGTTAATTGGGAAACCAAGGAAGAAGTTTTGTAAATCTCCTGAGTTTTAACCTTGGTGAGTGGTGCATCAGCATCAACAGGACGGCCAAAGTACGGATTGAAGTAATGTTTCCGCACTTGCAAGGCCATAACAATTTCTTCTAGTGCGGCATTTCCAGCACGTTCGCCAATGCCATTAATGGTACATTCTACTTGACGCACGCCATGTTCTATGGCCGCTAAGACATTGGCTGTTGCCAAACCCAAGTCATTTTGGGTGTGAATGGAAAGAATCACTTGGTTAATATTCGGCACATTTTTCCGAATACCCTGAATTAAAATTCCTATTTCTTTGGGTGTACAGTAACCGACGGTATCAGGAATATTAATTGTAGTTGCACCTGCGGCGATCGCTACCTCCAATACCTGATACAAAAATTCTGGTTCTGTCCGACTAGCATCCATCGGTGAAAATTCGACATCGTCTACAAAAGATTTAGCGAATGCAACCATTTCTTGGGCGATCGCTAATACTTCACTGCGGGACTTTTTCAACTGATATTGCAAGTGAATATCAGATGTGGAAATCATCGTGTGGATACGCGGATGTGCAGCAGGTTTTAAAGCCTCAGCCGCGGCTTGAATATCTTTACGGGTGGCTCTGGCTAAACTGCAAATAATTGGCCCGTCTACTTTTCCTACTTGTTCAGCAATGGTTTTGACGGCTTGAAAATCTCCCGGACTAGCAACAGCAAAACCCGCTTCGATTACATCCACACCTAGGAGAGCTAGTTGATGAGCGATCGCTAGTTTCTCTTCTACATTTAGGGTTGCACCTGGAGATTGTTCGCCATCTCGCAAGGTGGTGTCGAAGATGATAACTCGGTCTGTTGCTTGAGATGCAATGCTCATAACTAGTCTCCCGTTTGGTTAAGGGAATTATTTGTAACTTTGGATATTGTATACAATATTTCTAAAATTGTATACAATATAAAATATGAACTTAAATGATTTAGCAGCCAATGTGCTGCAACAACAACGCAGCACCCCTGATTTAATTGCCGATGCCTTGCGGGAAGCGATTTTACGTGGCATTTTTCAAGAAGGACAATCTCTTAGACAAGATGAAATCGCCACACAATTTGGCGTGAGTCGCATTCCTGTGCGGGAAGCTTTGCGTCAATTAGAAGCGGAAGGTTTAGTGATACTGCATCTCAATCGTGGTGCAATGGTATCGATGCTCACAGCAAATGAAGCGCAAGAAATTTGTGAGATTCGTAGTGCTTTGGAAGTGAAAGCACTACAATTGGCAATCCCGAAATTAAGCACAGCAGATTTAGAAAAAGCAGCAGTAATTCTCGAAACAACAGATCAAACCACCGATGTAAGTTTATTGGCGCAACTTAACTGGGAATTTCACGCCACACTTTACGCCAGCGCTGAACGTCCGCGACTATTGGCAATGGTGAAAAACCTGCATGTAAATTGCGATCGCTATGTGCGTGTGCAGATGGCACAAATGGATTATCAAAAACGTTCTCAAAAAGAACACTATCAACTTTTAGATGCTTGCAAACAGCGAGATACAAAAACTGCTGTGCGGTTACTAAAACGCCACATCGATACCGCAGGTGAACAGTTAGTTAGTTACTTACTGCAAAAATCTTGAAAGTGATAGTGCTACTTAAAAAGTTATGCAATATTCCCGCAATGATGCAGAGATTAATTTGTTGCAACTTTTATCAAAATTTACATAGGCAACAAATTTTTGTAATCAACATCAAGGTTATTGTTTGGAAGATTACACAACTAAGAATTATTTATTAATACTGGGAAACAGAGAACAATTAATAAATTTATTGTTGAATCCAGACTGTAATTTATTTGAGTAGTCTGGTTACTCTAACATCATATTCAGTGCCTTTTGGATGTTCACTTCTGGCCTGAACCCGTGCCATACCATCTGCCTTTTCTCTTGACTCAGCGCTAATCTCGTATCTTGACGTTCCGCATTGATAGCTATTGTTGGCTTGATCGGTATATTCCTTAATATCAACCAACACTTCAAAAGTGTGAACCATTGGAACCTCCTAGTGCAAGTAGCACTCTGTAGAAATTAAGATCCAGTATATGAATACCGATAAGTATCTGTTTGATTAACAATACAATTCTTTATCAAAACTATTAGGAAACTTGCATTAAGAGTTAATACTGATCACTAATTAATAGCTCAACAAAACATGATTCCTTTAATTAACAAATGTGTCAAAGTTAATATATAGGTAACAAATCATAAAAATGAATTACTTATTTAGCGCATAGTCGTTTTCTCAACAATCTGTCAGAATTTATCAATTGCTATAAATAATTGATTTACTTTATTTGGTGAGATAGTGCATACACCATGACCTTTCATGGGAATCATAATTTGCTCTTGGTGAACTATAATTATGCCAATCTCAGATGGGGACACTTGGCGAGAAATGTTGATGCTTTGTTATGAGCATCTGGGTTATGAATATGTGCGGGTGTTGGTCGAATAATGCCAGCAAATAAATCATCTAATCCGTAAGGTGTAAAAAATTCCCATTCTCCTTGGGTATTTAACCTGACACCGACAGCAGTTGCCGTGTGTAACCAATCTTGCACACCATCTTTTGTACTAGTATAGGGACGCTTGCCTGAACGCCACCGAGCAAAACTCGCTTGATTTTTGACATCAAACTTATAGTTAGGGAATTTTGCCGTGAGGCTGGTTTGTGCAGATAGTTCCTGGGAACGGCTACCAGCTTCATCAAAGAAGGCGATATCAAAGTCATTGATGACTAACGCACAGTCTTCGCCAAATATTGCCCGCCAAACGCTGTTGCGGACTGCACCCCCAGCTAACCACCAGTCAGGTAGGTTAGTTTGAGCGATCGCAGGTAATACAGTACCGATAGGTGTGTCAGTTAAAATTATCTGTAAATGAGTATTCGGATTCATCGAGAATTATCAGCTAGAATGTGAAGATATTATGAGTTATCTCTGACACAAAGAAAACTCTCATCTATATTTTTTGATAATTTTCATAAATACCGAACTGAAGCTGCTGTTATTTGCGGAAAAATTGCAATTAATTCAGTAGTTTACTAGATGAAATTAAAATTCTCTGTTAGCCATTCACCGTAAATTTCCCGATTACAACTGTGCTAGGCATCAGTGTAGGCTTAAGTTGCCGAATGTTGCTAATTGGCGGGTTAGTTAAATAAAAAAGCAAATCGTTTATTCTTTTTGTGTAAAAAATACAGTCCCGATTGTGCTAGACTTGACAAAATTACTGACAAATTAGAGTTCTTGAACAAAAACGTGCCAATGCTCCACATCAACCTCAATAAAATTGCGGGTAATCACGTAGAGCAAAGCTCTTTTACTGATAATTACACCCAGTATCACAGGCGATCGCTCGTTGATGAAAAAGTTCTAAAGTTGAGTCTCATATCTAAGCATAATAACAGATTAACTCGACAGTGGTTATCTGCCATTGGCAATCAAAGCCGAGGCGATCGCTGTGTAAAAATTAGCCATTACTTCAGCAAACAGCATCTACCATCCTCATTGACAACTGTTGCACAATTACACTAGCTTTCTATTTCAGTACACATCTGGAGTTATACAGGTGCAATGACTAAAGTATTAATCACAAATTTTTTAACTGTCTAGCATTTATCCAGGCAAAAAAAGCATATTTAATGCTACAAATTTTATGATTAGTAACTTTTAGAGGAGATAAAAGTTGTGATTGAAGCAATTAATTGTGAACTTGTTCAAATTAGAGAAAATAATTGTCAGGAAAAACAAAATATTGAAAAGAACATAAAAAGTTCGGTATTTTACCCGATATTAAGAATTGGTTAACTTGTTCTTAATAATTAATAAGAACATGAATACTTATCATACTGTTAGTACATAATTTCTATTATATGAGCCATTATTTGTGATAAATTAACATGGTTTTCAGTAAGCAACAACTAAAATTATTTAATAAATAACTCAGGAAATTCACAAATGTCTAGACAGGGTGATCGAGCAGACAACATTCGCAAACTTGTAAATAATAGCGCTGTGAAAAAATTACCTAATATTCAGGCTACCTTAAAATTTTGGCGCATTACCTTCCTGGAATCAGTGCCATTTTTACTGGCTTGCACCGTATTTTTGAGCGTTATCAGCTTAAAAAGCCCATTCCTACTTTTTTGTTTATTAATTGGCAGTTTAATTGTTATATCAATACAACAAATCGGGCAACAAGTCAATTTACCGCAACGCTGGCGCATAGCACTACAAATATTGGCACCAGTCGTAATTTTGAGTTTATTTTGGTTAGATTACTTAGCCGCCCCAGCACAAGCACAATTTTTTGGCAAAGCCGAAAAGTTTTTCAAAACTAATTTAGTACAAGGCTCAACTACTAATAGTGGCGGTACAGAAACAGCAGTTAGTTTAATATTTAACGTCTTGCGAGGCATTTACTTGCTTTATATTGCAGTTTCGTTGATTGGGGTAATTAACGCAGTGCGGAAAGACGAAGATTGGCAAAGTATTGCCAGAACCCCTTTATTAGTTGTCTTAGCTGTCACAATTGCCGATGTTATGACAGGCTTCATAATTGGTAGCTAATTCTATGTCTGAAGAACGGGAGCAAGATTTTCGTCCAGTCAATCAAATTTTAGGCGCACAACCGTCATTAGGGCCAATTCCTGCCGATCAAATTTTTCCTTGGTTAGTAATTGCCCTAACTGCATATTTTATTGTCAATGGTGTTTTTGGTGGCTTATTCGCTGATGAATTTCAAAAATGGTTGTGGACATTTTTAATAGCAGGTTGGGGAATAGCAACTTGGTGGATATTATCTGGTGGTAGGAGTTGGCGTTTTTTAAGTAAATTTATCGGAGTTCCCACTTGGACTAGAGGCTTTGCTCGTTATCAAAGCTTGCTGGAAATTAATCATGAAGCAAAAAATCGGAAAAAAAAGCATCGGTACCCCAGGAAACGAAAGTAGATTAACGCCATTTGAAGATGCTTTACACCTAGCAACAATGCTACGCATTGGAGTAGATGGACGTGATCTTGGCGCTTATATTTTGGCGAAAGGAACTCAGCGAGATAGATTTTGCTTTGTCTTTGGCTTTGAATGTAAAGGCATCCATACCACTTTAAGATCTGAACAAATAAATACTATTTTTAATAATATTGAATCTGGACTAAAAGATATACCTGAAGGTGAAAGAATGACCTTACATATAGGGTCTTTTAGTTCAGATAAACACCGACAACAAGAACTAGCAGATTTAATCAAACGTTCTCCATCGAATGATATTAAATATTTAGTTATGGCAGAACGAGCCAGAATTAGAGAACTGACTACTTCTGGAATTCGTAAGCCAAAATTTCTGCGGATATATGTAACTTATACTGTAGAACCAAATTCTACCAATGCCGATGATTGGATTGAAAAACTATTGGCTAGAGCAGAATCGTGGTGGTTAAAATTTAAAGGTGAACTTGAAGAAATAGAAAATCAACGGATTGAAACTGTTATTACCGACGCTTATAAACAAGGTTTTTGCCGTTGGGAACAAATATTATCTAACAAGATGGGGTTAGATATTAAACCCTTAAATGCAGAGGAACTTTGGGAAGAAGTCTGGTTGAGATTTAACGATACACCACCCATAGAAATTCCCCAATTACTCACATTAGATGAGACTGGATTACACGAACAAGTTAATTCTGATTTAGCTAGTAGTAAATTGCTGGTTGAGAACATCCACAGTACAACCTTGCTGATGGAATCTAGTGTCCCTTGTGCCGATCGCCGCTGGGTGAACATCAACAATCATTATATCGGCGCGATGGCTTTTCTGGAAAAACCAGGTGGTTGGCCGAATAAATTTTCGCAACTGCGGTACTTATGGGAACTCCTGGCGAGAGAAACTGTAGTGGATACAGAAATTTTTTGCCAGTTAACAGCCGCTAATCCTGCAATTGTCAAAACAACATTACAAAGGGTATTGAAACAATCAAATGTCTCAGCACTTTTGGCACAAGAAAAAAGTAAAACAATTGATGTCAACGCCCAACTAAAATTAAAAAAATCGGTCGCCGCCCAAGAACAATTGTATGAAGGAGCCGTACCAATTCACGCGGGAATTGCCATTTTTGTGCATCGTCCCACCCAAGCAAAATTAGATGAAGCCATTAGATATATTGAAAACTGTTTTCAACGTCCAGCCCAGGTAATTCGAGAAACAGAATATGCTTGGAAAGTTTGGCTGCAATCTTTACCGATAGTTTGGGAAGGATTGTTAGTCAAACCCTTTAACCGCAGACAGTTATATTTAACTAGTGAAGTGCCAGGATTAATGCCTTTAGTGATGACCAAAGCCGGAGATAAATATGGCTTTGAATTAGTAGCAGAAGAAGGCGGCACACCCATACATTTAGATATGTTTAACCAACACAAAAACTTAGCGCTGTTTGCTACTACACGCGCCGGGAAATCAGTGTTGGTATCGGGAATTTTAACCCAAGCTTTAGCTCATAATATTCCGGTTGTAGCCTTAGATTTCCCTAAACCAGACGGGTCATCCACCTTCACCGACTATACCGAGTTTATGGAAGGGAATGGGGCATACTTTGATATTTCCAAACAATCGAATAACTTATTTGAACAACCAGATTTGCGATCGCTCTCTCCCGAAGAACAACGCGATCGCCTCCTGGATTATGTCGCCTTTCTCGAATCAGCCTTAATGACAATGGTCTTAGGCTCATCTACCGAAAATCAACTCCTCTCTCAAACAGTGCGTTCCCTCCTCAACCTAGCATTGGGAGCCTTCTTTGCTGATGAAGGTATTCAAGAACGATATCGCCTCGCCATCAACGGCGGATTTGGCAGCCCAGAATGGCAAAAAACCCCAACTTTAAAAGATTTTCTCTATTTCTGTTCACCAGAACATCTGCGTCTTGATTCTGTGAGTGGTCGAGTTGAAGATGCACTTAGTCAAATTCAACTACGCTTGCGGTTTTGGCTATCTAGCCGTGTAGGACAAGCGATTTCCTCACCGTCCAGCTTTCCCACCGATGCTCAACTGCTGGTTTTCGCCCTCCGCAACCTTGCTGACAACGAAGATGCAGCCGTCCTCTCCTTAAGCGCCTATTCCGCCGCCTTGCGCCGCGCCTTAAGTAGCCCAGCATCTATCTTCTTTATTGATGAAGCGCCAATTCTGTTTGAATTTGACCAAATTGCCGACTTAGTAGGCAGAATTTGTGCCAACGGTGCCAAAGCCGGGATTCGAGTTATCTTATCAGCCCAAGACCCCGATACTATCGCTAAATCCAAAGCCTCATCCAAAATTCTACAAAACTTGTCAACCAGACTCATCGGTCGAATTCAACCAGTTGCAGTTGATAGCTTCGTCAGTATTTTGAAATATCCCCGCGATATTATTGCCCGTAATGCTTCTGAAAGCTTTTTCCCGCGCAAAGAAGGAGTTTACAGCCAATGGTTATTAGATGATAACGGCATTTATACATTTTGCCGTTACTATCCAGGTTACGAACAATTAGCAGTAGTTGCTAACAACCCCAATGAGCAAACTGCTCGGAGAAAAGCAATGCAACAACATAGTGATAAATACGAAGCAATTTCTATCTTTGCTCGTCAGTTATTAGCCTCTTTGCGGAGTGGATAAATTAGCAATTAATCTTATATGTAGGTAAAAGTTTATGCGAAAAACAACTTTATTAACATTAGTTTTTTCTAGTTTATTAATTCTGCCCGCAATGGCACAACTAGGCAAAGTCTGGACTGATTTTCAATACTACTCTGTAGATTTACAAAACTATCTCAGAAGTAATGTGAATGAAACTTTCCGACCACTAGATATTAGAACTCAAGGTGCGCTCAGTAATTCCAGTGGCGAATTGAATCTACCAGATCCAGTTGCTGCTGGTAAACAAGTACGCGACGAGATTGTAATTAACTCCATATCAGGAAGATATGAGAATAATTCAGCAGTCAATGGTGCCGGGGTTAGTAACGAACTAAATCGCATAGTTACTCGTGGTGCTGTATCTGGTGTTTTGGGTAGAGAAGGACAAGTACGGCTAAAAACGAAATTAGAAGATACGGAAAGAAGTATAGAGATAATTGCTAAGTCAGTTGAAGATGCTGAAGATCCTTTCAATATTACAAAGTCAATCTTAGATACTGCGTGTTCAGTAGTTAAAGGAAGTATGGGTCAGACGGGTGTACCTACACCAGACAGTTTAATGAATCCAAGCTTATGCCAATCGAATGTTCAACTACAAACTATTAAAATCCTCCAAGAGCAAGCAAAAATTAACGCTGAAAATCTCGCTCAAACCATCCAAACAAACCAAACAATACAATACTCAAATTTAAATTTAGCGAATATTTCTCAGCAAGTTGAAGAAACTAACCGCGCTCGTCGGGTTGATTCAGCAGCAGAAGCAGCCAGACTTTTACGCACTTCGGCTCAAATAGATTTGTTTGGGCGCAAACCATGATCACTAATCATAAAAAAATGTAAATTAAAATGCAGCTTTATATTTTACAAGCTTTTCCAGGCATTACAGATACCCTTGAAAATGGAGCAACAACAGCTAAAAGTATCGCTGAAAGTTGGGACAAACAATGGGTAGATTTATTACAAAATAACACTAGTAATAACTTATATGGAGCGATCACAAATTTAGGTGTGTTCTTTGCTGTTGGTACGCTGTTATTTTTTATGGTGCAATGGCTAAAGGATGTAATTTATAGTGAATATTCTCGCCCCATATCGGGCTTAATTTGGCCGTTTGTTGTCGTAGTGTTATTAAGTAACCCTGGCGGTGGAAGCGTGCTTTCTAACCTCACTTTAGGGGTGAGAAATTTTATCAATGTAGTGAATCAGCAAGTAGTTACCACAGCAGATACAGAACAAACTTATCAGCAAGCAATCAACATGAGTGTAGCGGAAGAAGTTGCAGGTTCGTTGCTGCGTCCTTGTCAAGCACTTACTGGTCAACAACAAACTGACTGTTTAAATAAAGCAACTGAACAAATTGATGACCTATGGCAAGAATATAGAAATAGATACGGTAATAGAACTTGGATAGATAGATTAGAAAATCAAGTTAATCAAATTAAATTTGGTACAGGAATTATTACTGATACCGCATTTAATGCACTGTTAGGCAATACAGGACAAACAACTATTAAAAACTTTTTAATTTCACTACAATATGCTTTTCAAAATTTACTAGAAGCTACGATGTTATTGATAGCAGCTT
This sequence comes from Nostoc sp. HK-01, assembly GCA_003990705.1. Classification (GTDB taxonomy): domain Bacteria; phylum Cyanobacteriota; class Cyanobacteriia; order Cyanobacteriales; family Nostocaceae; genus Nostoc_B. The sequence goes on along the minus strand of AP018318.1, from coordinate 2,852,636 downwards.
TAGGCCCCATAGCCGTAGGCGCTTCATTATTACCTGGGGCAGGAAAGCCGATTTTTGCTTGGATGACAGGGTTTTTAGCGGCGGGAATTGCCAAAATTTCGTTTAATATTGTAGCAGCATTGACAGCAGCAGTAATTATTAACGGGCCAGGACAAGATATCAATGCCAGCCCTGATTTAATGTGGTTTATTATCTTTTTAGGAATTTTAGCACCTTTGTTATCGTTGTTTTTAGCTGCGGCCGGAGGGTTTGCAGTTTTTAGCGCTATTAGTAATACTGAAACTTTGGTGAAGAATCGAATCTGAATTCTTAGCAGGTGATCGTATGGTCAATTTACTTAAAAAAAGACAGCAAAAACAAACAGGAAGTGTATTGACAACTTTTGCGATCGCTACTTTCAGTTTGCAAATATTAGTGTTAATTTTATTTATTATTCAAGGCTTAAATATCCGCCAACTGAGTCTGAGAAAACCACCTAACTTTGTACAGATGATTGATGGTAAGTCACCTAGCGCCACTGATGACTTAGAAAGGGACACCGAAACGATTAGCAGATTTGTCAGTAAAACCATGACCACCATGTTTAACTGGTCAGGAAACTTACCTCCTCAAACTATTGAAGAAGTCGCTAAACCTAAACCCGATCTAGGAATACAGGTGCGGACTGTCAAAGGTGGTAATAGAAACGTGACAACTAGTACATGGATAGCTAGTTTTGCTATTGCTGAAGATTTTCGTAAAGGTTTATTAAGTGCGATCGCCGAACTAACACCACCAGAAGTCTTTGCTAACAACACCAGCCAAAGCATCACCGCCCAGTTAATCATCAAACGCCTCTATCCGCCTCAAAAAATTGCTCCTGGTAAATGGCGTGTCGGGATGGTAGCTGACTTAGTGCAAACCAAACGTTCTGACAATCGTCGAAGAGTCACAGCATTTAATAAAGATTTATTAGTTCGTGCAGTGGATTATTTTCCCTATCCTCTTAATGAAAATAGTACAGACCTACAAAAAGCTATATATAGCACGCGCACAGACAAATTAGAAATTTATGAAATTCGGAATTTATGTTTGATAGATGAATACAATAACCCAGAAGATAAAACTAATCAATGTCTCAATAAGAAACCAATCAGTAGTTTTCTTAGGTAACTTTTATATAAATAGTATTCATGCAAATACTCAAAACAGAAAATAAAAAAAGCAACATTTTACCTTTATTTGCCGTCGCCACATTCGGCTTAAATGTATTTGCCTTACTGCTATTAATGTTTCATGGGTCAATGTTACAGGCGCTGAAACAACAATTAACACCACAAAGTTTAGTACAACTTATAGACGGTCAAGCTATCACAGTAGATCCTAAACCAAGCATTGAAAGATATCCCGAAACAATTCGGCGCTTTGTTGGGGAAACCATAAGCCTCATGCTTACTTGGTCAGAACAACAACCACCGCAAACAGCTTGGGATATTAGTTCTCAGATGGTATCTAATAACATAAAACAAAAATTACTTTTAGAACTGACAAATTTAAAATCAGGCTCACAATTCCAAAATATTAATAAAGGAAGTGAATATGTATTAGTAATTGATAGTATTTCCCAGCCTACTAAAATAGCAGATGGAGCTTGGAAATTAGAGATGTATGCTCATCAATTAAGTTTTACCAATTATGACAAACTAGGACAATCAAGTCCTTTTAATAAACAAATTTTAGTCCGAGTCGTCGATGAAGCATTAACATCATTACCAGACAAACCACTGTCTTGGCATTTAGCTGCTTACCGCCTTGGCGAAGCGAGATTAGAAATTTACAATATATGTGACATAAAAGACAAAAATTGTTCTTAAACATTATCACCAAAACTATATACCATGACTTCTTATTCCATTTCTTCAGAACTTTCTTCTCAAAATCTTGTGAATCGCCCTCAGACTGATTCACAAAAACAAACAGAATCTGCCGATTGGGAATCAAAAATCGCTAGATTAGTAGGTTTTGAAGACGAATCAAAAACTGTGAATGTCGAAGCCACAGAAGAGACAGACATTCCAGAGGCTTTGACTGCTGAACCGCCAGAAATTAAACAAACCCAACCTCTATCTGCGAATCCTTTTGCCAAATTAACTTTAGTCGGCTCCGCCACCTTAGTAGTAGTTTTATTAGCTGGTGGTTTTTTATCTCAACTTATGAGTGGTAGCAGTCAAAAGTCAAAAAGTAATGTTGTTTCCGTTCCCACTCCATCCACAACCGCCACTACTACCCGCCAGCAAGATTTACAACAAGAAATTGACGATTTAAAAACAAAATTAGCTCTCGCTGAACAAGCAGATGAAGTAGCAGCCTCTCAACAAAGTCTCAGAAATCCAGTCAGATTAGTTTCGTCAGTAGATACCAGACCTAATCGCATAGCCACAGTCAGAAATGTTCGCCCAGCAGTGCAAACACCAGCCCAGGTAGTGTATATTCCCCGTCCAATTAATCCGGCTATAGAAAGGCCTGCTGTTGTACCAGCTATCCCCGAAAATCGCACAGTACCAGAATTTTCACCACCACCACAACCAGTAGTTAACACTCCACCTACTCCACCAGATCCGCTGCAAGAATGGGCAAAGTTAGCTAAATTAGGCAGTTATGGTCAGGTTTCGACAACTGGAACATCCGGAGTGAATATCAGTCAAGTTCCTCCAGCCAACAACAACAATACTGTGACCTCGCCAGAAGTAACACAACCACAACCTCAGACTAATCCTGGACTTAGCCCAGGACAAACTCAAGGCCCGAAAACTGTAGCTGTGGGTACTAGTACTAAGGCTGTGGTAGCTACAGCCATTTTTGGAGAAACTACTAGAACCAGAGGTAATGACAAAGATGATGATGAAGATAAAAATGTCTTTGTCATTCAATTAAAACAACCTTTAAAATCTATCGATGGTCAAGTTGCGATTCCGGCAAAAACTGAGTTATTGGCGGAAATTAAATCTCTGTCTGATCAAGGTTTGTTACAGTTAAATGTCACAAAAATTGTCTCTCAAAAAGATGGTGTTTTGACAGAAACAAACTTACCCAAAAATGCGATTATTATTCGTGGTGTTAGAGGTAGACCTTTAATAGCAAATAAATTTCCTAATGCCAGTGGAGCTATTGCAAGCATGGATTTAGGGTTATTTGTCTTGGGTGGTATTGGTAAAGCCGCAGAGTTATTTAACCGTACAGAGGCTCAAGTTGTCACAACAACTGCTACAGGTACGATTGTAAGTAATACTAATCCCCGACGTAACCTTTTAGCTGGGGTATTAGAAGGTGGGTTTAACTCTGTAATTCCCCAAATTTCCCAACGCAATCAACAGGCAATTGCCCAATTAACCCAACAAACTAACGTGTGGTTTATAGCTGCTGGTAAAGAAGTTGAGGTATACGTTAATCAACAACTACAGTTTTAATTTTTAATCTTGACTTAGTTTAGCGATCGCAGTCATGAAAAATGCCAACGCCCCTAATTTCCTCTCTCTGGCCTCCGTAATTATTTCATCTGGAATTATATTATTGGCTGGCCGAGCTATAGCTCAGAATGTAGTTTTGCGTTCTATGCTTTCCTGTCAAGCACAAGGTTTAAGTGGCGTAGTGCCAACTATCACAGTTTCTTATGTACAGGGTACAAATTTAAGCTTTTTACCAGCTGGCGAAACAATTAAAAAAGTTTGGTTAAATGACCCATCACAAGTAACTATAGATTTTGATGGGCCAGTCTGTACCCAATTTGGGCAAAATCAAAATTTTAATTCAGGAGATTGTAAAAACTCCGCCGCCAATGTCATTCAAATGAGGCGTATTCCTAAACTAAAAATTCCTGGACTGCCAAACACAGATAAAACACTTTTAACAGTGATTACAGAAGGGCAAGGTAAAAGTAAGCTATACACTTTTCGAGTACTTTATACAGATTCTGATCCTGGATATCATACTTTAGCAATTTATGGTGATGAATCTTCCACCGATGGGCAATCTCCTTGTCTCAAACATCCTCGGTGAAAACTGCAAAAACCACACAATGCAAAGGTAAGAGCGCAAAGATTTACGCTCTTACCATGATAAGAATCTATTCAGCAACTGCCATAACTAGAACACAATATTATTCATTAATTCTTTGGCTCTGAGGGAGCCGCAGCAGGCGCAGACTCAGATTGTGGTCGAGAACGGCGCAAAGCATTCCGCAACTTACTACTACTATCAGAATTTGCCGCAGAATCTGGACGGCGACGACGACGCACTTTTGGGGCATTATTTTCACCACTGGATGTGGCTGCTTCCCTTGGGCGTGGCTGTGACGTGTTGCTATTTGTCCGTTGACGCAACTGACGACGCAGCGGAGTATTTTCTGATGTAGATGCTGATTCTCGTCTCTGCCTTGTTTCTGGAGGAACATCAACAATAGTTCCCGATGTTAAACGCCGCCTGCGTTTAGGAGTTTCACTAGCTTCACTTTGATTAGCTGTGGCTGTTGGTTGATTTCTTTGTTCCGCTTCTCTGGCTTGTCTTTGCCGCTTGCGTTCTTGAGCTTCTCGATATCGTCGTGAGCCTCGGATAGCATAATTAGTTTCAATTGATACTCCTTGTCTACCAGCCTCACTCGGCTTCAGTTTCCATTCACGGGCTTGTCTGAGATGCGCTTCGTCTAGCTCTCGGTTGCCACTTGAACGGGTTAATCTGACATTAGTGACATTACCACTAGCATCTGTATCAACTGCAACACCAACATTTCCTTCAATGCCGCGTCGTCTTGCTTGTTCTGGATATTTATTATCGCACTGACGGCAGGCAGCACGGCCATTACCATTATTACGATTGGCTGGTGCTGCAATTTTTGGTTGCCTTGGAGCTACTGGTACTGGATTAGCATTACCAGTACCAGTGCCAGTACCAGTGCCAGTACCTGTTCCACTGCCACTGCCTGTACCTGTACCATTACCATTACCGATGCCAGTACCACTGCCACTGCCTGTACCTGTGCCAGTACCTATACCTGTGCCATTACCATTACCGATACCACTGCCTGTACCACTGCCACTACCAACACCTACACCTACACCTATACCACTCCCAGTTAAAATTCCCGTGCCACCACTCGATCCTGAACTGCCACCGTTATTAGTGCTGGTTGATTCAGATGTAGTACCAGAACCACCACCATTGCCTGGAGATGTCTGGTTAGTTCTGATAGTAGTGGAAGGTTTACCTGATTGGACAGTTTGTCTGGGTTGCTGTTGAACGGGCTGAGTTTGAGGCTTTTCAACAAATTTTTGGACTGGAGCGATCGCTATTGACTGTTGTTGAGGAATAACAGGTGACTTTTCAGGAATCTGAGTTTCAGTCCGAGACACAACTTGATCAGGCAGTTCCTGTTTTTCTTCTATTGGAGCTTTTTCTATTTCTGGAGCCGGAGTATCAGCGATCGCTATTTCTATGGGTTCATTATCTGCGTCTACAGGTACTCTTGCCAAAAAGTTGCCTATACCAAAACCTAGTAGGGCAATATGCAATGCCAGGGAACCCACCAAACTGTAACCTAGAAAAAACCTCAGAGCCTGAGCTTCTTTAGAACGTTGCTCAACAGCAATGCTGGAAAAGCTCATAGTTATTGCCACCTATTATCACTAAACTCTGTAATCTTATAATGACCTTTTACAAATATCAAGCCAAAAATTCTGACTGAGTTGCTTTTTCACAGCTACAAGACTCTTTTTAGTTGTGATTTTTAGGAAAATTCAGCTTTTGTAAGATATGGCTTCTGTTAAGAACAATATACTTTTAGAAAATAAATATCAATTAAGGTGAACAGTATTTGATAAAAAGTGTCACTTGGCTTAGATAAATAAAAAATTGGAGTAGGTTGTGCTACTCCAAAAAAATCACGCAGTACCTGGGAAATTAAAATCTAGAAAGGACGGCTACCCGCAAGGCTAACGCGCTTCATGACTCGGCGCTCATTTGCATCAAACGCTTGACGGTAGTGTAAAGTAGCTTGATTGTCCCAATAAACAATATCGCCGACAGACCATTTGTGTTGGTAATAAAACTGAGGCTGATTTAAATGCTGTCGCAACTGTTCGATGAGTTCTGCGCCCTCTTCTGGTTCTAAACCGACAATTTCAACTTCTGTGGCGTAGTCCAAATAAAGAATTTTCTTACCGCTTTCAGGATGTGTTCTAACCAAAGGATGGGGGAACACAGGACTAATTAACGGAGTATTGCGGTCAAGACGATATTTGGTTTTAGGTGAATTGCGATCGCGTAAAAATGGATTGTAGGTAATTAACTGTAAATCTGCAATTCGGCGTTTAGTTGCTTCATCCAAAGTTTCATAAGCCAAATTTAGGTTTAACCAATAAGTATCACCACCTTGGCTGGGAACTTCCAACGCATAAAGCAACGAACCAGCAGAAGGACGTGGAGTCCAATGGTGGTCGGAATGGAAGGCTAATTCTCCCGTACCTGTATAACCACCATCAACATTAGAAACGTTAATCACTACAGGAGTGACACCTGGTTGAGAAGCCAACACAGGAACATCATCTGGTGGTACATATAAGTCGCCAAAGTAATATGCAAAATTCAACAGTTGCTCATCTGTCAGCGTTTGATTTTTGAAGATTAAAATGTGGCGATCGCGCAAAGTTTGTTTCAGTTGTAAAATTACTTCTGGTGTAACAGGTTGACTAGCATCCAAACCAGTTACTACCGCACCCAAAGGCGCATCAAGCGGCGTAACTTTTACTTCTGTTAACGTTAATGTTGGCATAACATCTCCTCACTTTTAACTAGAAACTTTCTTACTTTTTCGCTAACACATCCGAGGGAGTGATTTTGGCGTATTCTTCGGGAGTCAAAAATCCATCTCGGACATTCACTTTCTTAGGTATTTGACCCAAGCTGTACCATTTATCAGCAACTTCTTGTTGTTTAGCAATCACTTGCTCAGTAATTGGTCGCAGACCATAGTCATACTTAGCGTGCATAATTTCGAGAGTAGGTACATCAAGCTGAGTAACTGGAGCTAATAACTGCGCTACTTCTTCACGATGTTCCTTAGTCCAAAGATCTGCTTTTTCAAGCTCTTCTAAAAATGCTTTAATCACATCAGGATGTGCTTGATAAAACTGTTTTGTAGTCGAGTAAAAATTGCCTGTATCTCGCAAATTACCACCATCTACCAACACACGACCAACTTTCTTTTGTTCGGCTCTAGTAACAAATGGTTCCCAGATAAACCAACCATCAACTTTACCTTGACTAAAAGCTACATTAGCATCTGGAGGTGGTAAGAAAACTGACTGCACATCACTTAATTTTAGTCCTACTGATTCTAATGCTTTAACTAAAAGATAGTGACCAATTGATGCTTTTTGGAAAGCAACTTTTTTACCTTTTAAGTCAGCAATAGCTTTCACAGGAGAGTTTGTGGGAACTAACAGCGAGACAGCTTTACCGCTAAAAGATGTAGTAGCTAGATACACAAGAGGTGTTCCTGCTGCTTGTGCAAATATTGGAGGTGATTCTGCTGTAGAAGCAATATCAAGTCCGTTGGCATTGAGAGCCTCTAACTGTTGCGGCCCAGCAGCAAATTCCGGCCACTCTACTTTAAAACCCAATGGTTCTAATTTTTTTTCTAAATTACCTTGCTTTTCTAAAACTGCTAGTGCAGAAAGTTGCTTTGACCGGACAATTCTTACTACTTGTTTTGCAGTATTACTTGGTGCGGCTACTTGCTGTTGAGTATTATTAGAAGATGCGTTACAACTCAGCAAAGTAGTTGATAGTACCAAACAGTAACCAACTACAAATAGTAGAGAACGACGGGCTATTTTTAAACGTTGCCAAAAATTAAATTTTGTTGGTAAACCTGGCATAAGCTCTTTTACGGAAAAAATATGGATAGAAAAATTTGTAGTTATTTACTTTGAGAATTTATAACTCAATTTAAATATTTTATTTAGGAAAGAGAGTGGGTATTACCCACTCTGACTCGATGAGGGACTGAAAACTCAATCAACTTTTAGGAGGCAACCTTGAAAAATTTGCGGTAAGGAATAGAAATAACCCACTTTTCTTGCGTAATTTTAAATTTGTAGATTAATTCTTCCAAGCTACCAAAATATTAGCGGTGATTTCCTCGCTGAACTCTCCGGAAGGTTCAACTTCTAGTAATGCTGCTCGTAAATCTGCTTCAAATTTTGGAGCATTATCACTAAAGAAAATCTTTAAAGCAAAAGCTGTAGTGTATAAATAGCCAAGGTAACTAGAGACTGTCCAAGTTTTTTGAAATGGAACTTCAAACACTTCTTGACGAGCAAAAGCAGAATTAGCAATTACCACTTCATGCGGCGGATCTACTGGTTTACGAACACCTTGTCCTCTTTTTCCAGTCCGACGTTCTTCACCTAGCCATTTTTTCACAACACTAATAGCGGCTTGTTTCCACGGAAGGTTACTTGACCAGGGGTTTTCGTTAGTATTAATCAGTGCTATCCCACCATCATCAGCCAGTAGCTCATAAATTTTTTCTAATACTAATTCTCGCTCCATCCAATGAAAAGCTCTCCCGATTGTGACTAATTTAAATTCCCCTAAACTAGAGTCAATCAGTTCTGCTCCTTGTTCTAGCCAAGTTATATTATTTGCTCCCACTGCTGCTGCTTGACGTTGCGCTTCTTCCAACATTTCTGAAGAGGGATCTATCGCAATTACTTCGGCAAATTGAGTCCGCAAAGGAATAGCAATTAATCCTGGGCCACAACCTAAATCTAAAAGTCTGCCTTGACCATTAAGCTTAAATATTTCTGTTAATTTATCAAATAACTCAGGTGGATATTTCGTTCTGTACTGAGCGTAACCTTCTGCGGCACCTTCAAATAAGGTTGGGTCATAATTAGGAAGGGTTTTTAATGCTTGTACCATGATAAAATTTCCTTTCAAGTTAGGAAAATAGGATGGACATTTAATCATGTCCACCCTAGAGTTAACGAGTAGACAACTGTATTGAAGTCAAAAGTAAAAAGAGAAAAGGCAAAGAAATCTTTTACTTTTGACTTACTATTTCCTAATTCACGCCGTGTGCAACTTGCTCTAAATAGTCTAAAAAAGCGGGTGGAAATTCTTGCGGATCTAGAAATGATGCGAAATTATTTCACCATCCAATCTGATAAAGCAAAGTCTGACTGCGCTAACTTTTGCGATACCAGAAAATTTTTCGTACCTTCTAAGAGTTTCACTCCTTCAGATGGAAATGGTTCTTCAGGAACTTGATTAAGTGGGTACGATGTCTTGATAATTTTGACTGGATATTTACTAATCTGAGCGTGATATTTGTAATATTCTTCGGAGTTAGCTTTTAAATCTTTGACGGATGTTGTCAGGATTGTGTTGAATTTCTGAGGAAAATCCGGCTTTTGGGCGAGAAACTTGTCCGTTGCGACCACTAATGATGTCCCCGACAAACCATTGTGATCTGCTGATGAATCAATCACCGGAAACCCTTGGGATTTGAGAAAAGGCCCCATATCGCTAGAAGTTGCATAAGCTGCAATGTCACCACGTTCTAAAGCAGACTTGGCCTCAGTACTCATTAAGTGGACAACTTTGACTTCTTTAGCAAGTTTAGTCTGATCTAGTAGACCCAGTAGATAACGGTGCATATATGAACCTTTTTGGGTAGCTACTTTCTGTCCTTTAAGCTCAGTTAAAGAATTTGCCCCATTTTTTTTCGCTACTAGCCAAGCAGTGTTATTAAATTGAGTAATTCGCAACAACTTGGTATGAATACCCCTAGCTTTCAAAACTATAGCTGGTGTATCCCCTAAAAAACCCACATCTATCTGTCCTGCAACCAGAGACTCATTTAAATCTGGCCCGTTACCAAATCTGGCAAAGGTAACGTTTTGAAATCCAGATTTTTGTAGTTCTCGTTCTAATATTCCCTGTTTTTTTGCCCAACCTAGTGGCCCTGTAGGTTCTGCACTACCCACATAGCCTATGCGTAAGGTAGTTGTGGTAGGGCTAACATTTTCAGCTTGGACTCTAGAATTATTACTCCCTTGACTACACGCTGTTGTTAGTAGCAGCAGGAAACAAACAACTACAGTTGATATTTTTCTTTGACTGATAAAACCAGTCCCTACTGCAAACGACAACATATCTATTTTCTCCGTTGTGGCATAGAAATTCAGACGTTAGGAGCAATCATTCAGGATTCTGAATATTGTTTTCTCCTCATTTCATCTGTTTTAAAACTTGAAATGTTTGATCGGTTTTGGCGCTGGAAGTTTGTTTTTTTCCCCAACCGATATTTTTGCGGTAACTACCAAGTAAACCTGCTTCCGCCAACTCTGCTTCGTTGACTGAGGTTTGTAGCTCGGTGTCTGGTGCTACATAAAGAGCGTCAACGGGGCAGTACAATTCGCACATAAAGCAGGTTTGACAATCACTTTGACGTGCGATTGTTGGCGGTGCATCAGGTACAGCATCAAACACGTTAGTAGGGCAAACGTTAACGCAGAGATTACACTGAATGCAGCGTGACGCGCTGACTAACTCAATCACGCTGCTGCTCCTGTTGTTAATAAAGATTTATTGGTGTTGCTGAATGGTTGAGTTTTTACCCAAACTTGATCTAAACCACCGCTAATTAGATAATGCTGTTGATTAGCATCTTGTTGAGGATAGTCTTGGTGTTTGTGCATACCCCGTGTTTCTTTGCGTTCCAAGGCACTGTTGTACATCCATCTTGCTGTAGCTACCATTGCGGCGGCTTCTCGCGCTCGGATGAGTTGACTGTCTTCTATTTGGGTATCGCGGATAATTTGCCACAGGTTATCAAGGCGGGAAAGAGAATCGGATAAGCCTTTTTCTGTGCGGAAATAATTGCGATTGTAGGGGAAGACTTCAGTTTGTACTGCTTGGATAAATTCGTTGATGTTTGGGCTAGAAGCGTTTTCCGCTTTTGGTTGCAACGCTGCTTCACCCACACCGCGAACCCGAAGTTGATTTGCTTGCTGTCCTAAATTTAAGGCATACTCGGCAGCAGAATTGCCTGCCCAGTAACCAGAGGAAATTGCCCAAGCTGCATTATGGCTACCACCACCTGTAAACCCACCACAAATTAGTTCGCGGGTAGCAGCATCACCAGCTGCATAGAGTCCTGGTACAGAAGCGGCGCAGGTTTCATCAATAATCCGAATTCCCCCTGTACCGCGCACTGTACCTTCTAGGCGTAAGGTAATGCGGAAACGTTGGGTAAATGGGTCTATTCGCGCTCGGTCAAAGGGTAAGAAGAAGTTGGGCTGTGCTAACCGCATAGATGAGCGCATCTCTTCGGAAGCTTGATCTAAAATGGCGTAAACTGGCTGTTGCAGCAAGGTTTCAGCAATGACAGAACGTCCACGTTGGGAACCTGCGCCGGGTATTGGCGTGCCATCTTCGTAGGTAAAGGTAGCCCAGTTGTAGAAGAGGGTTTTGGTGACTGAGGAAAAGGCAGGAGAGATGCCGTAAGCATTGGAAAACTCCATACCCGACATTTCGGCACCTGCTTCTGCTGCCATCAAGTAACCATCCCCAGTTAGGATGTTGCACCCTAACGCTTTGCTCAAGAATGCACAACCACCGGTGGCGATGATGGTTGCTCCTGATATTACTCTCCATTTTTCACTAGTTTGACGGTTAATCCCAGTTGCGCCTGCAACTTTGCCTTCTTCATCTACTAGCAGTTCTAAGGCGGGGCTGTGGTCTAATATTTTTACTCCAGCGCGTTGAATTTGTCGCCGCATTAGCCGCATATATTCTGGGCCTTGGAGCGATCGCCGATATGGTTTACCTTGATCATCAGTGGGAAAAGGATAACCCCAATCAGCTAATAAGTTGACGTTCGTAAATGTCTGATCCAAAACACGCTTCATCCAACTGCGATTGGCTAAGAATCCCCCCAATGATTCTCTGCTCGCCATCGCATTTTCTCGCGCTTCTGCTTCGGGTGGCACATACCAAACTCCATTACCAGAGGCCGCCGCACATCCCGACGTGCCACAGTAGCCTTTGTCTACTAATACCACCCTCGCCCCACCAGACATAGCACTCCACGCAGCCCATGTACCTGCTGGGCCACCACCAATTACAAGTACATCTGCTTGTAAATTGAGTGCAAAATTATTTACTAACGTCTTCAACATTAACGTTCTCTCCCTTCGATAGCTGCACACCGGAGAAAATTTTTCCCTATTTGCCTAACTGCTTACTAACAGCCTTAGCTTGTCAGTTTTTGTGGCTGATTGCCAACAGATTTGCTTTTAAATTACTACGGTAACTTGACCAGTTTACCGTAGTTTAACCATAACGAAGTCTCTCATGGTTCTCTAAAAAAAGCAAGCCTCTTAAATCAATTTCTAAGTAACGTTATATGAAGCAATCTTTATGCCTATAAAAAGGGCTTGCTTTTTACATTAGTTTATGCAAACATCACAAGAGTAATCCTTAACAACATAATATCTATCGGTTTACCGTTGTTTATTCATCTATCATCAACGATAGACCACAATTAAGGCTATTTCTACATCAGGGCTAATCTGACTCAAAGAATAGCTGAGTTAAGGGAAACCGCTAGTAAGTAGATATTCCGAGATAATATCACCAGATTTACAAACTGAATTATGCCAGTTAAAAATTTTCAATAAAAAATACATGCTGATATCAAGCCACTGTTGATTTGTCATAAAATTCGCATAAAAATTCAAAAATTTAGCTTGACAAATACACTATAAAATCTGAAAAAATTAGTCATCAACAATATTCTTTGATTTACTCATTGTAGTTGAATTAAATGACTCATAAAATCAAAGAATATTGCCAGAATCAAGTTAGGCTAGAGAATTTCCAAAAGATAGCTCTTACTAATCAGAGATAGTAGCTATCAAGAATCTGTTGTGAATTCAAGAAGAAGTAGATTGATAACTAACAAGTAAATATTTCAATCAAGCAAACTGGAAAAGAGAAATTACAGGAATGTTCTATATCCATGTTTGCTCTTAAATCAGGTTCTATTACCTTTTGCCAGAACATAAATCCAGATTGTGCGAGAAACAACCCATGTCTAAGTTTTTGTGGAACTATTTGCTAGTTATCCCTACAGTTTTTTATGGACTTTTATTTTTACCTTCAGTAGCGAATGCAGATGTTACAACACAGGAGACTGTACCAACAAAAATTATTTCGCCTAAGCCTGTAGTTACTCAAGACCAAGAATCGGCTAATTCACCAACCGAAATCACAGGACAAGTCACATCAGTGTCGCAACTATCTGATGTTAGACCGACAGATTGGGCATTTCAGGCATTACAATCTTTAGTTGAGCGCTACGGTGCGATCGCCGGCTATCCAGATGGCACATTCAAAGGGAATCGTGCTTTAACTCGCTATGAATTTGCCGCTGGGTTAAATGCAGCACTTGACCGCCTCAGTGAATTAATTGCTTCTAATACGGCTGATTTAGTTAAAAAAGAAGATTTAGAGACCTTACAAAAGCTACAAGCCGAATTTGCCCCAGAACTACAACAATTACGCGCGAGACTAGATAGCTTAGAAGCGCGGACTGCGGAAGTAGAAGCCAATCAGTTTTCTACCACTACCAAACTACTAGGTGATGCCGTATTTATAGTAGCTGACACCTTTGGCGATCGCGCCAATAATCGCCCAGCTAATGATACCAAAGATGATACTCAAACCGTTTTTGGTTATCGCTCTCGGTTAATCTTACAAACCAGCTTCACGGGTAAAGATCAACTCTCAACTATCTTATCATCCAACACTATTCCTAACTTGACCAACAGTACTGGCACAGCCATGACCCGCTTTACATTTGATCAGGGTACTGAGGAAGGAGTATATCTGAGCCAGTTAGTCTACCGTTTTCCCCTTAGTAAAAATGCCACTATTTGGGTAGGGCCGAGGGCATTGCAACCAGCTATCTATGCTCCAACCTTAAACTCTTCTATTGGCGGTTTAAATGGCGCTGTTTCTCGATTTGCCACCTTTAACCCGACCGTTTATAGACCTGGTTTTGACGGTGCGGGTGCGGCTTTAGGATATAAATTTAGCAATCAAGTGCAATTGAGTTTAGCTTACACAGCAGATAACACTCAGGCAAGTAGAGCCAGTGGTGAAGGTAACGGATTTGCTGATGCCAATAACATCATATTTAGTCAACTGACCATATCGCCTAGCCGTCAGTTAGATGTTGGTCTTGCTTACGTACATAAATATTTTGGGACTAGAACTGGGTTTAACCTAACTGGTGGTACAGGTAGTGCTTTCGCTAGAAATCCGTTTGAGCAAAACTCCACCTCAACCGATAATTTTGGGCTGCAATTTAACTGGAGAGCAAGTCGCCGCTTTGTTGTCGGTGGTTGGTTTGGTTATACACTAGCTCATCAAGAAAGTGGCCCTAATAATGATGCGACAATAATAAATGGCGCACTCACCTTGGCTTTTCCAGACTTATTTAAAGAGGGTAACGTCGGTGGATTTATTGTTGGTGTACCGCCGAAAGTTACCAGCAACGATTATCGACCAAGAGCAAACGCAGCACGTCGAGAAGATCCCGATACGTCTTTACATTTAGAAGCTTTCTATACATTTCGTGTGAATGACAATGTGCGGGTGACACCAACTTTTTATGTGATTACCAGTCCAGAACATAACGATGCTAACAATGCTATTTGGGTAGGTGCGCTACGGACTACCTTTAGTTTCTAGAGCAGAAAATCAGAATTTGTCAAATTGGGACTTGCTTTTTCCATAATTTCCTGTAAAATCATGACTATAAAATACGGTAACTCTACCGATTTACAGTAGTTTTATGTAGTCTTAATAACAATAATGCAAATTCTTTGGTTTATTCCCACGGCGCGTGACGGACATTATTTAGGAACACAACTTGGAGGACGTGATGCGACTCCAGAATATTTACAGCAAATTGCCCAAGCTGTAGATAACTTGGGTTATACGGGAGCTTTGTTACCCACAGGCCCTTTTTGCGAAGACGCTTGGATAACTGCGGCCTCATTAATCTCTGTCACCAAGCGGATGAAATTCCTAGTAGCAATTCGTCCCGGCATTAGTTCGCCCACCTTTGCTGCCCGTATGGCCGCAACATTTGATCGAATGTCACATGGGCGATTGTTAATTAATGTTGTCACTGGTGGAGAACCAAAGCAATTAGCAGGAGATGGCTTACATTTGAGCCATGACGATCGCTACGACTTAACTGATGAATTCCTCACAGTTTGGCGGGGAATCATTAGTGGCGAGGCAGTTGATTTTCAAGGTAAATATCTCGATATTCAAGGCGGTAAACTGTTATTTCCGCCCGTCCAAAAACCCTATCCACCGCTGTGGTTTGGCGGTTCATCAGCAGCGGCAAAGCGAGTTGCAGCCAAACATATAGATACTTACTTAACTTGGGGAGAACCGCCTGAACAAGTAGCCCAAAAAATTGCTGAAGTTAAACAACTAGCAGCCGCACAAGGTAGAAAAGTGCGTTTTGGTATTCGCCTGCATGTAATTGTGAGGGAAACTCAGTCTGCCGCTTGGGATGCAGCCAACGAGTTAATTAAATATATCGATGAAGATGCGATCGCTCAAGCCCAAAAAGCCTTTGCTAGTTCCGACTCCGAAGGGCAGCAACGTATGACACAGCTACACAATGGCAGTCGGGAAACCTTAGAAATTAGCCCCAACCTCTGGGCTGGGATTGGCTTAGTGCGTGGTGGCGCGGGTACAGCTTTAGTGGGTGATCCCAATACCGTTGCCGCCAGAATGTTGGAGTATCAACAACTGGGTATAGAAACCTTCATCTTCTCTGGCTATCCCCACCTAGAAGAAGCTTATCGTACTGCCGAATTATTATTCCCTCACTTGCCTTTGCAGAGTGAACCAACACTAAACACACAACCAATATTGACTTCTATTGCCAGTGAAAAATTTGCTAAACAACTAACGAGTGCCTCATGACTATTACCTTAAAAAACACCAAAAATCTCAGCATCTCGCTCAATGAATTACTCCAAAATCAGCAAATCCAAAAAATAGTCCCTTGGATTGTCCCAATTTTAGTAGTAGTGCTTTGGGAATTGTCATCAAGAACTGGTCTACTTTCTAATCGCATTTTACCTGCACCAAGCGGTGTAGTAATTACAGCATTTAAATTAGCTGCAACCGGAGAATTATTTCAACATATAGGCATCAGTGCTGGACGTGCCATTTCTGGTTTTTTAGTTGGTGGCAGTATTGGTTTTAGTTTGGGATTACTTAATGGGATTTTTCCCCTAGCAGAAAAACTATTAGATAGTTCACTGCAAATGCTGCGGACAATTCCCAATTTGGCATTAATTCCCCTAGTAATTTTATGGTTTGGCATTGGTGATCAAGCTAGATTATTTCTTGTATCTATGGGGGTGTTTTTCCCTCTTTATCTAAATACATTTCATGGCATCCGTAGCGTTGACCCAGGCTTGATAGAAATGGGACGAGTCTATGGATTAAAACCAGTACAACTTTTGTGGCAAATTATTTTACCAGGGGCATTATCTTCAATTCTGGTGGGTGTCCGCTTTTCTTTAGGAATTATGTGGTTGACATTAATTGTTGCCGAAACAATTGCCGCTGATTCTGGCTTAGGTTATATGGCGATGAATGCCCGTGAATTTATGCAAACTGATGTCGTAGTTTTGAGTATTTTTATTTATGCCCTACTGGGTAAGTTAGCAGATGCTACTGCTAGATTCTTAGAAAGAAAATGGTTAGCTTGGCATCCTAATTATCAAAATGCTTAAGCAGAATCAAGCTAACACAAAATAACAATGTAGTCAGGAGATATTATGAGTTATCAACCACAAGGAACACAACTAAGTATTTTGGATCTGACAAAAGCTTTTGGCAAAAAAACTGTTTTAAATTCTATTAATTTAGAAGTATCACCAGGAGAATTTGTTGCTATTGTCGGGCGTAGTGGTTGCGGTAAAAGTACCTTATTACGCCTTGTGTCAGGGTTGGAAAAAGCTAGTGCTGGCGGGATTCTGTTAGATGGCGAACCATTGCGGAAACTGAGTAGTTCCGTCAGAGTTATGTTCCAAGACCCACGATTGCTAGAATGGAAACGCGTCATTCAAAATGTAGGGCTAGGATTACAAGATGGTTGGCGTGAAAAGGCGCAGTGGGCGCTAGAACAAGTGGGATTACAAGATAGAGGCGAAGAATGGCCATCTGTACTCTCTGGTGGACAAAGACAAAGGGTATCTTTAGCTAGAGCATTAGTCAGTCAACCCCGCTTATTGTTATTAGACGAGCCTTTAGGAGCCTTGGATGCGCTGACTCGGATTGATATGCAGCGGTTGATTGAAAAATTGTGGCAAGAGCAGCAGTTTACAGCTTTTTTAGTAACTCACGATGTCGAAGAAGCTGTAGCATTAGCTGACCGCGTGATTGTGATTGAAGATGGCAGAATTGCTTTAGATTTACCTGTCAATCTTCCACGCCCCAGAGATAGGGGTAATGAAGCATTTGTTAGCATCAGAGAAACGATTCTTGACCAAGTAATGAATCGGGAAGGTAGCTATGCGTATAAACAGTTATTGCAGTTAGGTAGTTATTAAGTTTCAGAGAAATTGAAGCCCAAACGAAAATAACCCTGTAATTCGGTAACTTAAGATGAAGATCATTTTGCCTATCGAAATCGCTGCCGAAATTGAGCCACATCTACCATCAGATACTAAAGTTGTACTGGTTGATAGTGATGGCAATCTTGATCATGATGTGACTGATGCCGAGATTTATTTAAGTTGGTTTTTTCTGAAAAGCCCTGTTTTGCATCGTGTATTAGCAGCAGCACCCGCATTACGTTGGCATCATGCGCCGAATGCAGGGGTAAATCATATTTTGACTCCGACTTATTTAGAACGCGACCTCATCCTCACCAATGGTGCAGGAGTTCATGCGATTCCCATTGCCGAATTTGTCTTAACTTATATACTTGCCCATGCTAAGAATCTGGCAGATTTGCAAGCTTTGCAAGCTGAACGCCAATGGAAAAGAGGTTTTCCGATTCAAGAATTGACGGATGCTACTTTGTTAATTATTGGCGCTGGCGGGATTGGTCAAGCGATCGCCGCCCGCGCTAAAGCTTTTGGGATGAAAATTATTGGTACTCGCCGTCATCCCCAAGAACTAGCAAATTTTGACAAAGTGGTGGGTGTGGATGGATGGCGATCGCACCTAGGGGAAGCAGATTATGTCGTAGTTGCGACACCACTCACCGCAGAAACTCAAAATTTAATCAATGAGGAAGTATTGCGATCGCTACCACCTCATGCTTACTTAATTAATATTGCCCGTGGTGCTGTAGTTAACGAACCAGCATTAATCAAAGCACTCACCGAAGGTTGGATTGCTGGGGCTGCTTTAGATACAGTAGTGACCGAACCTTTACCATCAGAAAGTCCTTTGTGGTCGGTTCCAAATCTTTTCATTACCCCTCACTGTTCTGGTCATTCCCCAAAAGTTAAACAGCGTTCAGTGGAACTGTTTCTTGATAACTTCCACCGCTACCACACTGATCAGCCTTTACGCAATGTGGTAAACAAGCAAGCAGGGTATTGAAATTAGGGAGTGGGGATGGCGAGTAATCCCCATTTCCAAATCTAAAATTCAACGAGATGTTGCAATTAGCAGGATCAGGAATTCCGTGAAATAGTATTCAATATTATCCGCCGTTCTGCATAACTCGTTGATAATTCTTCACTTGCAAATCAATACCAGTTATTGCAGTTCCGACTACAACAGCATAAGCACCTAAATTTAAAGCATGACGTGCCATTTGTGGTGAAGAAATACCTCCTTCACAAATTACCGGAATCTTTAACTCCTCTAGCATTTGCGTCAGCAGTTCCCAACAAGGCGGAGAATCATTATTAGTTTTGGGAGTATAACCATAAAGAGTTGTTGCCACAATATCTGCACCTGCGGCGGCGGCGGCTTTAGCTGACTCAATTGTATCCACATCAGCAATAACTGGTTTGCCTAATTCCTGATGAATGCGGGTAATTATATCTACTACTGTCTCACCACCAGGACGATGCCTTGTTGTCGCATCGATCGCAATTATATCGGCTCCAGCTTGAGCAACAGCAGCAGCATGATCAAACTGAGGTGTAATGTATACATCATACTTAGGGATGATTTGCTTCCATAAACCAATAATCGGAACTTTCACGCCCTCTCTGACAGCATTGATATGAATTGGTGTATCGATGCGGACACCAACAGCCCCATTATTAACAGCAGCCTGTGCCATTGCAGCTATAATTTTTGGTTGATGCAGAGGTGAATCAACAGGCGCTTGGCAAGATACAATTAGTCCTTGTTTTAGGGTTGTAATTGAGTTTTCATTTGTCATTGGTTAATAGTCAATAGTCAAAACTTGTTCTTTCAGCACGGACTGAACGCCCCGCTACCGCCAACAGCACTAATAAATTAGGACTCAGTACTTAGCACTTTTGCTGACCGAGTAGGTATCCAAACAGTAAAAATAGAGCCGATACCCACTGTGGATTCTACTTCAATTCGACCACGATGCAGTTCTACAAGTTGTTTAGTTAATGCCAAACCAAGTCCAGTACCTTCATAACGGCGACGATATGGTGTATCAAGCTGCTGAAATTTCTCAAACATTAATGGTAATTGCTCTTCAGCAATGCCAATTCCCGTATCTTCAACTTGAAAAACAGCAGTATGATCTTCTACCCAAATTCTCAAAGTCACACTGCCATCTTCAGGTGTAAATTTAATGGCATTAGTTAACAAATTCCAGAGAATCTGTTCTATGCGTTCAGCATCAGCACTAAAGCGATCGCGCCTTGGATCAATTTGTAAATCCAGTTTAAGATTAACTTTTTCGTTAGTGGCCTTATCTCTTAAGATTGCAATAGCATTTTCTGCCATTTGTGCTAAAGAAAATTCATTAATATTTAAAGCTGTTTTGCCAGCCTCGATTTGTGATAAATCAAGGATGTCATTAATCATTTCTAATAAATGTTCGCCACTGTCGTGGATGGTTTGCAGATAATCTCGCTGTCGTTGGCTCAACTCACCGATAGGCCAGCGTAACAATGTAGAAGACATCCCGATAACATAAGTTAACGGCGTAAGCAATTCATGGCTAATGGTAGCGAGAAATTCATTGCGTAAACGACTAGCGGCTTCAGCTGCTAATAAAGCATCACGTAAAGCCATTGTGCGTTCTAGCACCCGTTGTTCGAGAGTTTGTTTTTCTTGAGTGAGCGATCGCATTAACTCAGATTGATGAATGGCGATCGCCAATTGTTCTGCAATGGAAGTCAATAAATTTCGTTCGTTTTCATTCCACTGGCGAGGACTTTCACATTGATGAGCAATTAACAACCCCCAAAGTTTTTCCTCAAAGATAATTGGTGCTACCAGCTTTGCACGGACATGGTTAGTGCGGAGAAAATTTAACAAACACTCTTCCAGAGCATAAGTTTTTTCCACATCCTCAACCACTAAGGTAAAACCTTGGCGATACTTATCCCAACAAGCAGAATTGCGTGTAAAGCAATTTGTTTCTGAATAATCTAACACCGAAGAAATCGCATCTGTCGCCTTAGCTTCATAAACTATACAACCCCCATACTTGTACCAGTCTTGTATAGAGGGTTGAGAATGATTTTGCTGATTAAGCGTTAAGTTTTGGGTATTGACCCTTGACCCTTCAAATTTATATATTACTAACCTGTCTAATTTCAAAAAATCACGTACTTGGGCGATCGCTGTTGCCATAATGACTGGCAAATCTAAACTTTTGCGGATCTGAGTTGTAACTTGATTTAATAATTTTTCTTGAGAAATTTGTTTTTGCAAAGCAATTTCAATTGCTTGACAGAAATTTTCGCCCTGATTTGCGCTTAAAGCTTCTGTCACTGCCTGATTCTTGTGTGGCAGCAGATATTCTAATAACAATAGCGTGAATTGACTTTGAAGCGTAGCATCATTAGGGCGGACAATTTGACTGTAGAATTCCAGATTGTGACGCGTATCAGAATCACTTGCAAACAAATCCTTCAATTTGCCAACAAAGGAGGCGATCGCTTCTGAACTAAAAGTCAAGCTAGTGCTGATTGGGGCGTAGGAAGTAGAGAGTTGTGAATGCTGAGTTATAAATTCTCCCCCTGCTCCCCTGCTTCCCTGCTCCTCTGCCTCTCCTGCTCCCCTGTTCCCTTGCTCACAGGTTCCTAACAAAAGCGCACTAAACTGATCAGAAACCACTAATGTGAATCTTTGACCTTGCCATTCTTCAGATATGATAATCCTTGCCAGTACAGCTTCTGTCAGCACTAGCACAGAATTTTCCACAGATTGAGCCATTTGCTGTAACAATTCCCCAAGCTGATTAAATACAACTAAAGGCAAATTTTGAGAAAAGCTCAAATCAGGTGAACTAAGCATTTTCAAAGGTCAGGTAAAAGGGGATGAGGAGCCAGTGACTTGGAGAGATAACCTCTCTTTGAGCAACTGGTTGTGCTAGGGTGGAATGTTTTTGAATCGGGTTATAACCAACAGTTTAAGACGGTAAGGCGGGATTATGCACCGGATAAATGCTAAATCAGTCGGGTGGAATCAGTCAGAAGGTTTAATTTTTGTAGAACAAACTCCAGCGCCGTTTGTGTTTATTACGGCTGCGGATACTGACATTCAAACTTTGGCAGCAGCAGTTACCAAATTACCGACAAATTTTCCTGCATTAAGAGTCGCTAACTTATTGCAGTTACAACAACAAATCAGTATTGATGCTTATAGCGAGCAAGTTTTGGAACTTGCTGAGGTAATTATTTTACGTCTTTTAGGCGGACGTGCATACTGGGCTTATGGTTTAGAAGTGGTGCAGGAAATTGTACAACGTAACGGTACCACCTTAATTGTAATGCCAGGAGATGACGCGCTTGACCCGGAATTAGTCTCTCAATCTACTGTTTCTGTCGATATTGTGAACCAAGTATGGCAATACTTCAGCGAAGGTGGTGTTAATAATTTTGTGAATGCGTTGAAATTTATTGCTGATAGTTGCTCAAACACATCCTTTAATTCTCTACCACCGCAAATTGTCCCCCGTGTTGGGTTGTATGAATGGAGTAGGGAGAGTGGTGAGTGGGGAGATAAGGGAGATATTAAGGAAATTTTCACCCCTGCTCCCCTGCCCAAAGTCGGTATTCTCTTCTACCGCGCTCATTACCTATCGGGAAATACTAAGGTGATTGATGCTTTATGTACAGCCTTAGTTGAGAGAAACTTACAACCTATACCAGTTTTTGTGTCTTCATTACGTGACCCCAGTGTGCAAGATGAATTGAACGAATTTTTCCAACCCAAAGATGCAGAACAAATCGCCATCCTTTTAAATACCACCAGTTTTTCCTTAGCGCGTTTAGATACAGAAGCACCTGAAACAGAACTGTGGCAAAACTTAGATGTGCCAGTGTTACAAGTAATCCTGAGTGGTGGTTTCGTTGAACAGTGGGAGTCACTGTCTCAAGGGTTATCACCCCGTGATATTGCTATGAATGTGGCACTACCAGAGGTAGATGGCAGGATTATCAGCCGTGCAGTGTCCTTCAAAGCTTTGGAAACACGTAACCCTGATCTAGAAACGGATGTAGTCGTTTATGAACCAGTGAGCGATCGCATTGATTTTGTCGCTCAACTCGCCGCTAATTGGGTACGCTTACGGACTAAACCACCCCAAAAACGCCGCATTGCCCTAATTTTGGCTAATTATCCCAACCGCGACGGTCGCCTCGCCAATGGTGTTGGTTTAGATACACCAGCTAGTTGTGTAGAAATCCTCAAAGCCTTACAAATTGCTGGTTATGAATTAGATAATTTACCAACAGATGGTAACGAATTAATCCAATTTTTGACAGATGGTGTTACCAATGATCCAGAAGCCAGAGAGTTACGACCAGTTCGGCAAAGTCTTTCAAGTGAAGCATATCAGAAATATTTCGCCTCATTACCAGAAACAATCAAGCAAGGTATTAATGAACGGTGGGGAGTCGGGAGTCAAGAAGCATTCCCCATTCCTGGAATCCAACTCGGCAATATTTTCATAGGTATTCAGCCAGCGCGGGGTTATGACCTTGACCCTAGCTTGAATTATCACGCCCCAGATTTAGAACCAACCCATACTTATTTAGCTTTTTATTACTGGGTCAGAGAATGCTTTGGTGCTGATGCGGTGGTACACGTCGGCAAACATGGCAACCTGGAATGGTTACCAGGGAAAAGTTTGGCTTTATCCAGCAATTGCTATCCCGAAGTTGCTTTTGGTGCAATGCCCCATTTATACCCATTTATCGTCAACGATCCGGGTGAGGGTTCCCAGGCCAAACGCCGCGCCCAAGCGGTGATTATCGACCACCTCACACCCCCAATGACCCGTGCAGAATTGTATGGGGCATTGCAACAATTAGAAAATTTAATTGATGAATTTTACGAAGCCGAAAGTTTAGACCCTTCACGATTACCAGCAATCCGCGATCGCATCCGCGAATTAGTCATCAAAGAAAACCTGCACCTAGATTTAGGACTAGAAAACAAAGAAGCAATCTTCAACTTTGAACTATCAATATTAAACTCATTAGATGGTTATCTATGCGAACTCAAAGAAGCCCAAATCCGCGACGGCTTGCATATATTTGGGCAATGTCCTCAAGGTAGACAACTGCGAGACTTAATAGTTGCGATCGCCCGTATCCCCAACCGCTATTCCATCGGTATTACCCGCGCCCTAGCCCAAGCCTGGGGATTAGACATCGACCCCCTCACCGACGAATTTAGCTCCCCCTTCACCCTCCCCAAATCCAACTGTGTGACTTTGCGCACGCCACTTGCTACTCTGCGAGAAGCCGCGCAGAGCGCGTCTACAAGTCGGGAAACCCGCCCAACGCAGTGGCTCCTATGCGCGAAACTTAACTCCTGTCGCACCATCGGCGATGTAGTCGAACTCCTAGAAGAACACGCCGCCGAACTAGTAGAACAACTCCCCACCCTTCCGCCTTCCCCCCTCACCACCACCCTAGACTGGATAAAAGTAAAACTCCTCCCCGCCCTCCAACAAACCCCCGCCGAAATCACCAACTTACTCCACGGACTTGATGGCGGATACGTCCCCAGTGGCGCTTCCGGCTCGCCCACACGCGGCAGACCAGAAGTCCTCCCTACTGGCAAAAACTTTTACTCAGTAGACATCCGCGCCTTACCCACAGAAACCGCCTGGGATGTTGGCAGAAAAGCCGCCGAGAACTTAATTGAATCTTACACACAAGAACATGGAGAGTATCCCAAAACACTCGGACTTTCTTTGTGGGGTACAGCTACAATGCGAACTGGCGGTGATGACATTGCCGAAGCTTTAGCATTGTTGGGTGTGCGGCCTGTTTGGGATGGTGCAGCGCGACGAGTCGTCGATTTTGAAATTTTACCGTTATCGATTTTGGGTCGTCCGCGTGTGGATGTCACCTTAAGAATTTCTGGATTTTTCCGCGATGCTTTCCCCAACTTAATTGATTTATTTGAACAAGCAGTCATAGCAGTCGCCGCTTTAGATGAATCTCCAGCAGAAAACCCCTTGGCGGTGCAAGTTCAACAAGATACAGAGTATTGGGTAACACAAGGTTTAACAGAACAAGAGGCAAAAGAGCGATCGCAATATCGCATTTTTGGCTCCCAACCAGGGGCTTACGGCGCAGGAATTCAAGGTTTAATTGAATCGCAAAATTGGACTGATGACCAAGATTTAGCCCGCGCTTATATCAACTGGAGTTGTTACGCCTACACCAGCATTACTTCCACCCAAGACAAAGGCAAACTTACAGGAGTCGCTGCACCAGAAGCATTCCAGCAGCGTTTACAGCAAATGCAAATTGTCCTGCACAACCAAGACAACCGCGAACACGACTTGCTGGATTCTGATGATTATTATCAATTTCAAGGTGGTTTAACAGTTGCCGCCCGTTCTCTGCAAGGTAAGAATCCGCAAATTTATTTTGGTGATAATTCTATTCCCACTAATCCACGCATTCGCCAACTCAAAGAAGAAATTGCGCGGGTGTATCGTTCGCGTGTAATCAATCCTAAGTGGATTGCCGGAGTTATGCGCCACGGTTATAAAGGTGCCTTTGAAATGTCAGCAACCGTTGATTTTTTATTTGCCTACGATGCCACAACTAAATGCGTAGAAGACTATATGTATCAAGGTATAGCAGAGTCTTATTTATTTGATACAACCATTTCAGAATTTATTCAGTACAATAATCCTCATGCGTTGCGTGATATTGCTGAACGATTACTTGAAGCACACAAGCGCGGTTTATGGGAGGATGTAGATATACTGACACTAGAAAATTTAAGAAATTTAGTACATCAAGCTGAAGCAGCCATCGAAGAAAAATACATCCCAGATCAATATTAATGGTGTAGGAATGAACTATGGACAACCTTGCATATTTGCACCTAGCATTTGCCTATGAAGACTGTGAATCCAGTGACTTGGTGTTGCTGAGTGATTTGTTAGACAAAGCCTCAGCACCAGACTGGAGGAAACTTTCTGGTAAGGCTTGGAAGTATATGTTACCTCTGGCGCTTACCTTGTCTATTCTCAGTAGTGTCAATAGTGTCTTGGCTCTAGAACGAGGAGATCAAGGCCCTTCTGTCAGAAATCTGCAACAAAAGTTGCAACAAGCAGGCTTTTATCAAGCACAAATCACCCAAGTTTACGATTTTCCCACCGAAGAAGCTGTCAGACGCTTCCAAAAAGCTGCGGGTTTACCAATTGATGGGGTGATGGGAGCCACCACACTCCAAAAATTAGATAACTGGCGTAAATCATCAGCAAATAGCCAAGCAAAAAAACCAACAGTTGTGCGGACATCTCAAACAACTAAAGTTGCGGCTGCTAGTACACCAGTCCAAAAAACCACAACCCAAGCCACCAAGCGCAGCAATTCTCAATACCTCATGAAAGGTGATGAAGGGGAAGAAGTGAGGGTTCTACAAGAACGCTTGCGGGTAGCAGGTTATTACTACGGGAATTCTACAGGGATATTTGGCCCAATTACCGAAGAATCTGTGAAGCGTTTCCAAGATGCTTATAAGCTAAATGTTGATGGGATTGTTGGCCCTGCAACTCTTAGCAAATTGCCAGGAAGAGGTGTAGGTTTTGGTGAAGATACTCCGCCAAAACGAGCAGCTGATCGAGACAATCTTCGTATGGGCGATCGCGGTGAAGCTGTCAGAATTGTGCAAGAACAATTAATTAAAGCCGGATATTTACAGGGAGAGCCAAATGGCTACTTTGGTTCTTATACCTCAGATGCGGTACGTCGCTTTCAAACAGATAATTACTTAGCCGCCAGTGGAATTGCTGGCCCCACTACCAGAGCTAGGCTATATAGCAAGGTGAACAATGCGCCGAAGAGTGACTTTAGTGTTTTAGAAATTCAACGACGACTGCGAGACAAGGGCTTTTATAAAGGGAAGCTTAACGGTGTTATGGCCGACGATACAAAAAAAGCAATTAAGCAAGCTCAGGAATTTTACGGTGTCAGTCTCAGTGATATTAGAAGCGGACGCTTTTAACATCCGCTTATATTTATCAATGTGAATCCCCAAGCCGTTACTTCCCTCCGATAACTCTGCCAATTTTAGATTTATTTTGGTCTATCACCCATTGAGTCCTAGATTGGCTAATTGATCAATCCAAAATCCAAAATTTAAAATCCAAAATTCTTTGGTTATCCTGCCCCAGTGCTACAGTGGCATTAATGCCCGTTGGCACTTGGGGCATACTGCATGAATTGTCATTTGACAGTCAAGCAGATGAAATCCTTCTTTTTGAGCAGTTTTTGCACCAATTTTTAAAATCGAATCGTTTTTAAACTCGATGGTGCTGTTGCACCGAACACAAATTAAATGATGGTGATGGTGCGGGTAAGGTTGGTTAATTTCGTAATGTTTATGGCCTTCCCCTAATTCTAATTCCCGTAAAATTCCCATCCGTGCCATCAGCTTCAATGTCCGATAGATGGTTGAGAGACTGATACCTTCACCATCGGTTTCTAAACGATGATACAGATCCTCCGCACTGAGGTGTTCACCTTGCGGAAGTTCTTGAAAAATGTGTAGAATTACTTCGCGCTGGGGTGTTAAACGCCAGCCTCTTTCATTTAATTCTGCTTTGAGTGAAGTAGTTGTGTAGACTGTCATACTAATTTTTCTCAACAAAGCTTATTAGTTGAGAATATAACAAATGTTGTGAGCAATTTGCAACAACTAAAGCTTATTGACAATATTTATTAAATGCTCAAACATTGTAAACCAAACTCTTAAGGCAATTCTAGATTAGCGATCGCCATCTTCAAACTACCTTCAGAAGTAGGGAAACAAAGGGTCAGTTTCTCTAGCTGCAAAAGATTATTTATAAGCTTGAGAAAGATTCTAGCCGAAGAGATCAAAGCAATTTTCTCCAGAAAAATAAGTCCAAAGTCAACAATCTATAGTTAGAATTTTGTTTGCTATTGACCATTGACCCTTGACTATTAACTGATTGACTATTAACTAACTCAGAGACTCTAAATAGTCACGGATCAGGTTACGGCGCTTGGGTTGGCGGAGCTTTTGCAAAGCTTTTGATTCAATTTGGCGTACCCGTTCCCGTGATAAATCAAGGGCGCGGCCAATTTCGGCTAAAGAATAAGGATGACCATCAGCTAAACCAAACCGCATCAGAATTACATCTCGTTCACGGGTAGTTAAATCAGCTAACAGATTTTGCAAGTCTTTTTGTAAAGATTCTCGCATTAACATTTCTTCTGGAGTCACGCTATCGGTTTCCAGCAATTCTCCTAACTCTGTATCTTTGTCTTTACCAACTTTGGTTTCTAAAGAAACAGAACGAGGAACTCTTAACAACACTTCTCTAACTTGAGATGGTGTCATTTCTAATTCAATTGCCAAGTCTTCTAAGGTAGGAGTCCGACCTTTTTCTTGAGCAATTTTGCGTTGCGCTTTTTTAATTTTATTTAATTTTTCTGTAATATGAACCGGGAGGCGAATAGTGCGACTAGAAGTAGCGATCGCTCTTGTAATCCCTTGACGAATCCACCAGTAAGCATAAGTGCTAAAGCGATAACCTTTAGTTGGATCAAATTTTTCTACGGCTCTTTCTAAACCAAGAGTTCCTTCTTGAACTAAATCCAATAATTCCAAACCACGATTTTGGTATTTCTTAGCAACAGAAACCACAAGACGCAGGTTCGCCTTGATCATATGTTCTTTGGATTGCAGTCCTTGAGACTGAATTTGCTCCAATTCTTCTACTGTAATCTTGGCAATTTCCGCCCAACGGCGTTTGCCTTCTGACAAAGTTGGCTTGAGATCTGACAACTGCACACCAGCAGTAGCAGCCCATCTTTCTAAAGATGGACGGTGGCCAAGTTCAGATGCTAAACGTTCTTGAACTTCAATTAATCGTAGATAGGGCGAGACTACAGCATCTCCTTGCTTGGCAGCATTGGCTAGTACTGTCCGCATCCGTAGGTAGCGCTGAACTTTTTGAGCTTCTGAAACTTCTTCATCACGCCCCAACAACCGGACTCGGCCAATTTCCTGGAGGTATAGACGTACCAGGTCTGTACTGCGGCGGTTAGTGCTGGCACCAAAACTAGCAGGATCAACAGAAACTATCTCCAAATCTTGGAGATCTTCGACCGACAAATCACCGTCGTCAACCGTGAGATCTGGGTCTAAAACCTGGCGGGACTTTTGGGAATTGTAGGCGGCATCCGGGTAAAAAGATGTTGCTGGCATATCGTCTCAATGGCTCCAGGTAACAATAGATTACGGTGAGTCAGCGCTGTAGAAGGGTTTCCCCAATCTAGGCGACTGCGTTCCCCGAATGGGTTCTGGAAATAGAACCCGAAGGGTCAGCTAATCAAAATCAACTGTTGCTATTGTTCCCGTGATTCAAGATGAAATAACACGGTAGAGGATTCCAATACAATTTTTTTTCAAAAACTGCACTAGTGTTTCCAACATTAAATGCCGAAATCCTTCAGCAGCTGAACATTTGATTGAACCAATAGCTATTCAAATCTACAGATAGGCTTTAATTTCTGAGCTACCTAGTCAGTATTTCAACTTAATAAGTGATAAATGTTACTTTTCTAACTGGTATAAACATCTTTGAGTAAAGTTATGTTTAACATCTGGTTAGTCATATCTACATGGCTCTAAAAGTAATTTCCTGACGATTTAGTATTTTCTGTCTCAGGATTTTTTAGAAGTGGAGGTAAAAAGAAAAGCCAATGAAGTATGAAATTTCATACTTCTAGCGGTAGCGGGGCGTTCAGCCCGTACCGAGTAAAAATACTAGCCAATATTTCATACTGGGCTATTAAATAAGTTTCGTTAAGACTTTCTTCTGGCTTTTAACCATTGACAAATGACCTATGACAAATGACTAATATCAGTGATACTCTGGCTTGATGTTCCGCAACATGAGTTCATCAAGTGCTTGTTGAGGCGTAACTTCACTCTGAAGTAAGCGATAAAC
This sequence comes from Nostoc sp. HK-01, assembly GCA_003990705.1. GTDB lineage: Bacteria > Cyanobacteriota > Cyanobacteriia > Cyanobacteriales > Nostocaceae > Nostoc_B. Next base: position 2,822,914 of record AP018318.1, on the reverse strand, counting down.
TTGTTCAGTGATGGGCATATAGATATTTTGTTGCTGGGCTAATTGCATCAAAACTTGGCAAGTATTGACTCCCTCGGCAGTTCCTGGCAAATTAGCAAGAATATTTGTCAGGGTTTTACCACAAGCCATTTGATAGCCGACTTGGTAGTTACGACTTAAAGGACTATTGCAAGTGGCTAACAAATCTCCCAGACCTGACAAACCATAAAAAGTTTCCGTTTTCGCACCTAAAAAATTGCCGATGCGAACCATTTCTGTAAGTCCACGAGTGACTAAAGCAGCTTTGGCGTTGGTTCCCAATTGTAAGCCATCACATACACCAGCTGCGATCGCCATAACATTTTTCAGTGTTCCCCCCAATTCCACACCTAGAGGATCGGGATTGGTATAAACCCGGAAACGCGGTGAAGAAAATACCAACTGCACTTTTTGAGCCGCCGTATAAATGTTGCTGGCTACTACAGTTGCGGCTGGTAATGATTTTTGAATTTCTGCTGATAAATTCGGCCCAGATAATACAACCACTGGATGATTAGGAAATGCGGCTTGCCAAATTTGCGTCGGCGTAGCAGTGGTTTGTGGTTCTAACCCTTTGGTTGCTGTGACAAAAATTGTTTCTGGTGAAAGGGGGCAAGATTGTACTTGTGAGGCTACAGTTCTTACCCCTTTCATGGAAATAGCAGATAGCACGATTTGAGCATCTTGAACAACAGCTTGGAGCGTTTCTGTCCCTTGACGCGACCATATTCGCACCCTATGACCATTGGCTGCTGCTAGATTTGCTAAAGCTGCACCCCAAGCACCTGCACCCAAAATTGCAATGGTAGTTTCTTGCACCACTTTCAACAGTTATCAGTTATCAGTTATCAAGTCTACTCCCTGTTTACTGATGACTGATAACTGATTTATCAGCACTCAGCACTTTTCTGGGATAGCGTTCCATTAACTCTCGAACTTGTTCAGCATGATATGAACTTCTGGTTAAGGGAGAAGAAACAACTTGTAAAAATCCTAGTTCTTCACCAAATGCTTGCCAAGCAGCAAATTGTTCTGGGGTAATAAACGCATCAACTTGCAAATGTTTTTGACTGGGTTGGAGATATTGCCCAATTGTCAAAATGTCACAATCGACGGCGCGTAAGTCTTGCATGACTTGGCGGATTTCGCTATCGGTTTCGCCCAAGCCCACCATGATGCCAGATTTAGTGTATACCCAAGGTGCAATTTGTCGAGACCGCTGCAATAATTCGAGAGTGCGATCGTATTTTCCTTGGGGACGCACCCGACGATAAAGCCGTGGAACCGTTTCTGTATTATGGTTGAGTACTTCTGGATTAGCTTGGAGAATTATTTCCAAAGCATTCCAGTTACCACACAAATCAGGAATTAATACCTCAATTGTGGTCTGAGGTGAGACACTACGCACCGCACTAATACACTCCACAAACTGAGAAGCACCGCCATCTGGTAAATCATCTCGGTTGACAGAAGTAATTACGACATGATTCAGCCTCATACGGCGAACTGCTTCTGCTAATCTAGCTGGTTCTGTGGGGTCTAAAGGTTTCGGCTTTTTCTCAAAATCAATATCACAGTAAGGACAAGCACGGGTACAAGCTGGCCCCATAATCAAAAAAGTGGCAGTACCTGCATTGAAGCACTCACCAATATTCGGACAGGACGCTTCCTCACAAACCGTATTGAGTGCTAAATCCCGCAAAATTTCTTTAACGTTACCGACGCGCTCCCATTGAGGCGCTTTTACTCGCAACCAGTCTGGCTTTTGGTTAACAGTCACAATCCACTTTTACCACTGAAAGTTATACAAATCTAATCGTAGCAAGCAATCTATATATATAGTTGTCATTGCTCATTTTGTTCTTCTGCCTCATACAGTTCAATATCTGCTGATTTTCCAGTTTCTCTGCCTACTCGCTTTTGCAAGACATTTGTGGTATCATAATAAAGATGTTTGCTATTTTTAGCGGGATGTAGCGCAGCTTGGTAGCGCACTTCGTTCGGGACGAAGGGGCCGCTGGTTCGAATCCAGTCATCCCGACATAGGTTTTGAGCTTAAGTAATTATTCTGGGTGGGCTGAAGAATTCATCTCCGGCTTAGGGAACTTTTTGTTTGTTATTCTGTCCAAAAAGGTCAATTGCTTTCTTGGCAAGCCCATTTAAATTATCGATACTTCTCACCTTGAGTTGAGATATCCTTCAAAAGATATATTGACTTAAGGTAAATAATTTTGAAATATTATTTTTGTCATTGTATAGATAAGATTATAAGTATAATTTTTCTCGTTGTATACTTATAGTCATTTTTTGCCTTTTTGTCCAGTCAAAAATGTGAATTTCGTTGTATCTCAACATGTGTATCCTGAGTAATTGAGAACATACGAAACTTTTTAGTCATTAAATTACTTAACTGCTAGTTGATGTATTTATTACTTTAATATGCCGTTGAACATTTATAATTCAGTAGATGAATTAACTACAGAGAGCAAGGCTATACGACTATATTATATTACTTCACAATTACTTTATAAAGTCAGCTATTTTTAAAACAAAGGATGAAGATATCACTTTTACGTAACAGTAATTTCCACAAGGTGTTATAAATTAATTTTAGTATAAACAATTAAAAACCAGTGATTATACTAGAAGAATGCTTACAAAATTAAGTTCATCTGAAAATGTTAGTGTCGTAGCCTCAAGAGAACAAATTTGTTCAGAATTACAAGGAGAAGTGGTCATACTTGATATTAAATCTGGTGCTTATTATGGACTGAATCAAGTAGGCGCTAGTATATGGAATTTCATTCAATCACCTAAGACTATCAAAGAAATTCAAGATGCAATCTTAGCAGAATATGAAGTAGAAGCAGAGGTATGTAAACTTGATATTTCAGATTTGCTAGAAGACTTAGCAGCGAAAGGATTGATAGAAATTAAGAATGAAACGTCTGCTTAAAATACTGCAACTAACCAACAGCGATCGCCAATTTTTATTAAGTACGTTCATGTTACTGGGATTAGTGCGGCTAGGAATGCGGTTACTATCCTTTAATACTTTAAGAAAACTCATAAATCAACACAGTCAGCCAAACTCCAGTCTAAAACCAGTTTCTTTAAATAAAATTGTTTGGGCGATCAACATTAGCACACGTTACACCCCTGGTGGAGCTAAATGCCTAGCGAGGGCTTTAACTTGCCAAATATTAATGACTCGCTATGGTTATTCACCCGAATTACGTATCGGAGTCGTTAAAGGCGAAGCTGGAAACTTAGAAGCTCATGCTTGGATTGAAACTCAAGGACAAGTAGTCATCGGCTATCTTCCTGATCTCTCACGCTTTACTCCATTGCCGTCTTTTGCAGGGATATAAATCATGAGTGGTATAGTTGGCATTTACAATCTAGATAGTCAGTCAGTTGAGCCACAAAAGCTGGCTGTGATGGTAGATGCGATCGCTCATCGGGGGCCTGATGGTGCAGATGTCTGGTGTTCTGGCGCAATTGGTCTAGGTCATCGGATGCTGTGGAGTACTCCAGAATCGCTGCTAGAGAAATTACCGTTAGTTGATCATAATGGCGAGTTAGTCATTACAGCAGATATCCGTATAGATAACCGAGATGAACTAATATCTGCATTATCCATTGATAATTGCCCACCCGAAAAAATCACAGATAGCCAGTTAGTACTGGCGGCTTATGCAAAATGGGGTGAGCAATGTCCAAACAAATTATTGGGTGATTTTGCATTTGTGATCTGGGATCAACAGAAGCAGATATTATTCTGTGCCAGAGATCATTTTGGCATCAAACCCTTATATTATTACTATCAACCTGGACAGCAATTTTACTTTGCTTCGGAAATGAAAGCGCTTTTGAGTTTACCAGAAGTGCCGAACAAGGTGAATGAAATTGCGATCGCCAACCATTTACACCCATTTACAGAAGATAAATCTATTACTGCCTATAAAAATATCTATAGATTACCTCCGGCTCACACAATGACAGTGAGTTACACGGGTGGATTACAATCTCACGCCTACTGGTCTTTAAAAGTGGGTCAAGAGTTAAGACTAAACTCAGATGCAGAATATGCAGCAGCTTTCCGAGAGGTGTTTACTGAAGCAGTTCGTTGTCGCTTACGCAGTGCATTTCCTGTTAGTTGTCACTTGAGTGGTGGCTTAGACTCATCTTCCATTGCTTGTGTAGCCAGAGATATATTGCAAGAAAAAGGCGCACAACTGCACACTTTCTCAAATATTTTTGAAGAAGTTCCAGAGTGCGACGAACGTCAATATATTAACCCTGTATTAAACCAGGGCGGATTTATCCCCCATTATGTCCACGCCGATCAATCAGGCCCTCTATCGGAATGGCAGGACTACTATAAATACATGGAAGAACCCTTTATTGGGCCTAGCCATTTTCTGGTATGGGGATTAAATCGGGCTGCTCAACAAGCAGGTATACGCATTTCCCTAGATGGTTTTGATGGTGATACAACAGTATCTCACGGTATAACCTATTTTGCGGAGTTAGCGCGTCAAGGAAAATGGCAGACATTTATCCAAGAAGCTCAAGCCATATCTCAACACTTTGATACCTCATTGGCAGCCATTTTCTACGGATATGCCATTCCCTACTTACAGGAGTTAGTCAAACAGAGAAAAATGCTCACTTTTGTGCGAACTGCGTTGCAAATTAGTCAGCATTTTCGAGTTTCGAGGCGGAAATTGTTCGTCACTTACGGAATTAAACCCTTAGTTCCTCAATATATCTTGAAGATTTGGCGATCGCTCCGCGGTCACAAACAAAATCAACCTCAAGTCACTTCTTTAATCAACCCTCACTTCGCTAAACAAGTCGGGATAAATCCTCTAACACCATCTCATGATCAAGACCAAAATCCAGCTATCACAGTGAGAGAGGAACAATGTCGTACCTTAAATTCCGCCTTATTCACCACAGTACTGGAATTGGGCGACCTATGTTCTGCCGCATTTTCTCTAGAGTCACGTCATCCCTTTATGGATAAACGCTTGATTGAATTTTGCCTATCTTTACCACCAGAACAAAAACTCAATCAAGGATGGTCTCGCCTAGTGATGCGGCGAGGTTTAGAAGGTATTCTTCCCCAAGAAGTACAGTGGCGTGGTGGCAAAACCAATATGACACCCAACTTTCAGCGTGGGTTATTGCATTTTGATCGGCAGCTGTTAGATGAAGTAATTACCAATGATGCCAATAATCTTCAAGAATTTGTGGATCTCAACACGCTCCGCAGATACTACGACAATCTTATATCTACAACAGAGGATGTAAATGATGATTCAACAATTCCAGGTTGGAAAGCTTTAACACTCGCTCTTTGGCTGAACCATAACCAAATAAACCATAAGTCGGACTAGGGGTAGCGCATTTTTAGCCTGCTCCTACCTAGGCTGAATTGGTGAATATCTCAAAGCCAATATCTAGTCCAGTAACAAATCAACAAAAACAACAGGAGACTTAACAATGAAAAAAGCTTACGAAGCTCCTCAACTTACAAACTACGGTAGTGTTCAAAATATTACCAATGCTTTTGGTCACTCAGGTGGAAGAGATACCTTCCTAATTGGAAGTAATCCTACTCCTATTCCTGGTTCAACTATTGGACTCAGTGGTTCCCAAAATGGGGTACTCATTCCCAACTAGGACAAAGAAAAATGGAGCAATACCAAATTGGTAATTTCTCGCATACGCTCTTTGGCTAAATCATAACCAAAACAAACCATAAGTCTGACTAGGGGCAGTGCATTTTTAGCCTGCTCCTACCTAGACTAAATTGGGCAGGATCTCCAAGCCAATATTTATGGCAAAGTGCTGAGTATCAAGCCATTAGCTATCAGGCTTTGAGTAATCAATATTGACCTACCCTAAATGACTACGGCTATATATTCCAGCAAAAGATAAACGAAGCAAGCAAGAGACAGAAAATATGAAAAAAGCTTACAAAGCTCCTCAATTAACAAACTACGGCAGTGTTCAAGATGTTACTAATGCTTTTGGTGACGATGCTTCGGCGGATACTATCTTCATTGGAAATAATCCTACTCCTATTCCTGGTTCAGTACTAGGGCTGAGTGGTTCTGCGGCTGATGGAATAATCATTCCTGTAGGTAGCTCTCGAGGAAGATAAATATTTAATACTTGCTCTTGATCTGAATTATATCCCCATTAAAACCATAAGTCTGACTAGGGGCAGTGCGGCTTTAGCCTGCTCCTACCTAGACTGATTTGGTGAATGTCTCAAAGCCAACATCTAGTTTAGTAAGAAATAAACAAAACCAACAGGAGACCCAAACAATGAAAAAAGCTTACGAAGCTCCCAAATTAACAAACTACGGTAGTGTTGAAAACGTTACCCATGCTTTTGGTAAACCCGGCCCAAAGGATACTTTCCAAATCGGTACTGATCCTAATAGTCCATCTCTTCCTGGTGAACTCATAGGACGAAGCGGTTCCGTAGATGGAGTACTTATTCCCCAATAATAGTTCTAGACAAGTTATTAGTGTAATAGTACTAACTACTTTTACCATTACACCCAAATATACTCTAGAACTAAGATAAAGCTCAGTAGTCCTAGAAAATAGAGCTTTTTAGGACTACTTTCAAAGTTAAATCAGATGATCGAAACATCAGGAAATAGTTTTCCTGATGGCTTCCTTTGTTACAGATTGTCAGACATTTGTCAACATAACAGCGTTAGTAAACTTGAGTTTTGCATAACAAAAAATAGTTTTTTAGTAGTCATCCAGCAATATTATTTAGATGTACGTTTACACTGCATATAACTTAGGCATTCACTCCGAATTACCCTTACCTGAACTCATCCCCAGTGATAAACCAGCGGATGTAGTTATCCGCTTGGGTAAGCTAAATGAACCACCACAAAAGCGTAGTGATGGTGGTAACTATCTATTAGCTACAATTGCCGAATTCGGTATGGTGTTGGTGAAAGACGGTAAAGAAATTGTTATTGACCCCAACCCAGGTGTTGATGAGGATATAATCCGGACTTTTCTGGTGGGTGTGATTATTTGTGTATTGCTAAGACAGAGGGGCTTGCTTGTACTTCATGCTAGTAGTGTAGTCATTGATGGTAGTGCAGTGGCCTTTATGGCTGACTCAGGTTTTGGTAAGTCAACTTTAGCAGAATGTTTTCACGCTCATGGCTACAGTATTTTGACAGATGATGTTTTGGCAATTCAAGTTGGTGAAAAACAATCGCTAGTAATTCCTGGGTTTCCGCAAATTAAGCTATGGCCAGATGCGGTGGCTTCTTTTGGCCATGTACCAGAAAGCTTACCTTTACTAAATTCCCAAACTGTGAAGCGTGTTCATCGATTGCAAGACGGCTTCTTTCAACAATCTGTACCTCTGAAAAAAATTTATGTTTTAGGTTGGGGAACTCACGCAGAAATAGTTCCTTTAGAAGCAAAACAAAGCTTTGGAGAATTAGTCCGACACTCTAGAGAAATGCAGGCCCTGACTGCGCCAGAATTTCTCAAAGAACATTTTAGGCAATGTATGAGTGTAGTTAAACAAGTGCCGATTTATAGTTTACGGCGGCAACGTTCGTTAGCGGCACTCCCTGAGTTGGTGAAGTTAGTAGAAAATGACCTTGTTCAAGGGAACCTATCTCCCGTTACAATCTAAAGTCTAAGAAATTAGAGTTGACATTTGCACATTCTTTACTGCGATCGCCATTTTAAATATGCAACTAGGCAAAAAAATTCGAGATAAGCTGCAAAATACTCTGCGACTTTTGCCTGCATTGCGCTTAGTATGGCAAAGTAGCCCTGGTTGGACGATCGCCCGTGTAGTCTTACTGACTATTCAAGGTATCTTACCAGTAATCTCAATTTATCTCTCGAAACTCATTATTGATGCGGTAGCTGCCAACCTGAGCCTAGCAGACAAAGCAGCCGCATTTCGTAATGTCTTAGTCTTAATTGCGATCGCTGGTGGAGTGACTTTATTAACCACTCTGGCTAACTCCTTAACAGAACTAGTCACCACTGCCCATTCTCAACGGGTAACTGACTATATGCAAGGAATTATTAACGCTAAATCTATTGAGGCTGACCTAGAGTATTACGAAAATTCTTTATACTACGATACCTTACAAAGAGCGCAACAAGAAGCACCTTATCGACCACCGCAAATTCTCAATCGTTTAGCACAGATTGGGCAAAATAGTATTTCTTTAGTAGCAATGATTGGTTTGTTACTAACACTCCATTGGGGAATTCTGGGTGTTTTATTTGTGGCTGCGTTACCAGCAATGTTAGTGCGGGTCAAATATAGCCGCATTATGTATGATTGGCAGCGCAAATGGACACCGATGCAACGTCAAGGTTTTTATTTAGCTTGGATGCTGACATCAGACCAATTTGCTAAAGAAATTCGCTTATTTGATTTAGGTCACTACTTTAGTAATTGGTATCTTCGCATCCGCAGACAAATATATAAAGAAAGCCTGAAAATTTTTACCCGCCGCTTTATAGCTAACTTTGCAGCCGAGGCGATCGCTGGTATTCTCATATTTGCTATTTATGCTTTAATTATTTATCAAGCTATCAACGGAGTTCTACGTTTGGGTGATTTGGTGCTTTATTATCAAGCACTACAACGAGGACAGAACGATATTAAAAGTTTATTAGCTAACATTTCGGCACTTTACGAAGATAATTTATTTTTAGGTAATCTCTACGAGTTTCTTGACCTTAAACCCAGATTAATTGATCCGGTAAATGCCAAACCAATACCGCGACCAATGCAGACAGGTATTGTGTTTCATGATGTTAGTTTTCAATACTCTACTACAACCCGTCAAGCACTGCATCATATCAATTTGAACATCAAACCGGGAGAAGTAGTAGCACTAGTTGGTGAAAATGGTTCGGGAAAAACAACTTTAATTAAATTGCTATGTCGCTTGTATGATCCAACTGCTGGTAGCATCACTATTGATGGTGTTGATATTAGAGACTATAAAATTGCTGAATTACGCCGAGACATCAGCGTGATTTTTCAAGACTACGCTAAATATAATTTTACAGCCCAGGAAAATATTTGGTTAGCTAACATTGAATTGCCCGCTAATCGAGAAAGTATTATGACTGCGGCGCGTCGTTCTGGTGCAGATGATGTGATTACTAAATTACCCAAAGGGTATGACACAATTTTGGGTAAATTATTTGACCAAGGTGAAGAATTAAGTATTGGTCAATGGCAAAAAATAGCCTTAGCGCGGGCATTTTTAAGAGATTCTCAGTTGATAGTTTTAGATGAACCTACTAGTGCAATGGATCCAAAAGCGGAATATGAAGTGTTTGAAAAATTCCGTCAATTGATCCAAAATCAAGCAGCAATTTTAATTAGTCATCGCTTATCTACAGTTAAGATGGCCGATCGCATTTATGTCATGGAAAACGGCACAATTATGGAAAGTGGCACTCACGATGAACTAATCAAGTTGGGTAGTCGTTATGCCTATTTATATGAAACCCAAGCCAAGCAATATCGTTAGTGATAGTGCTGTAAAGCCCTGTGGGTATGGCTGCGCTTAGATCAGTAGCGAAGCAAAAGTGTTAGTTTTCCATCAAAATTAACCGTAAGGGGTCTAAACGCACATACCAAGGGTAAGGTTGGTCTTTAATCTGCACCCATTTTTCTTTGAAAACCTCCGCTTGCAGATGATAGTCTTGGGGATTATTGGGAGCAGTATGTAGTTTTAAAAATAACGTTATTCGATGAGGTGTTTCACTTGTTCGCACTAGCCAACAGGGAAAGGTATTAACTTGAGTTGAATCAAGGGAAAATATCAGTTGATGAGCGCGAATACCAACGTGAGATAGTTCATCAGGAATTGGTTGGACAACTTCGAGGTGACAACCCCAATCCAGTGCTTGTATTTTTTGGGTTCCTTGAAAGACAGCGCAAGAAAAATTCTTACAACCAGTTAATTGAGCAACACTCACACTAGCAGGATGCTCGAAAACATCATATTTAGAACCTTGATGTACGGCTTCACCATTTTCCAATACCAATAAATTTGGACAAACTCGGTAAGCTTCATCCATATTATGAGTCACAAACAAAGCCACACCTTGGTAATCGGCTAAAGTTGCTGTCATTTGCTGTTCTAATTGACTACGCAGATGAGTATCAAGGGCGGAAAACGGCTCATCTAAAAGTAAAGCCTCTGGCTGACTCGCCAAAGCTCTAGCTAAAGCCACCCGCTGCTGTTGACCACCTGAAAGTTGATGGGGATAGCGATCGCCTAATCCTTGCAATTGCATCGCTATGAGTTGTTCTTCAATTTGTCCGCGCACACTTGACGCAGATAATCCTTGCGGTAAGCCAAAGGCGATGTTTTCCGCCACTGTCATATTTGGGAATAGAGCATAATTTTGGACTAAAAAACCAATGCGGCGATCGCGGCTGGGTAGATTAATTCCCTTTTCAGAATCAAACAAAACTCTACCATTCAAAACTATCCGCCCTCTAGTTGGCGTTTCAATTCCCGCAATGCAACGCAAAATCATACTTTTACCTGCGCCGGAACCGCCTAACAAGCCTAGTGGTTGCTCATCGCTACTGAAGAAAACTTGCAAATGAAAACTGGGCAATTTTTTTTCAATGTCTACAAACAGTCCTATTTCAGAAGTTGGTGCAGAAGCAGAATAAGATTTAGTCAATCGTCTTTCTTGTTTTCTTGTTCCTACTTCCTTGCGTCTTCCTTGTTGTTTAAATTCCTGCCAAAAATTGACCGCAAAAATTCCCGATAATGAAATGATCATAATTGCGATCGCCCAAAACCAAGCTTCATCCATTGCGCCTGCTTCCACAGCAAAATAAATCGCCATTGGAATCGTCTGGGTTTGTCCGGGAATATTCCCCGCCAGCATTAACGTTGCACCGAATTCACCCAACGCACGGGCAAAAGCCAAGGTCGTCGCTGCTAAAATTCCCGGTAAGGCTAAAGGTAAACTAATTTGCCAAAAGATTGTTGATTCACTTGCGCCTAGGGTTCTCGCCACCCGCAGCAAATTACTATCAATTTGTTCAAAAGCTCCTAATGCAGTTTTATACATGAGTGGAAAAGAAACCACAGTCGCGGCGATCGCTGCACCATACCAAGTAAAGACAATCGTCAAGTCAAAAGGCTCCATAAGTTTCCCCACAGGCCCATTTTTGCCAAAAAATAACAACAACAAAAAACCGACAACTGTTGGGGGTAAAATCAGTGGTGCAACAAAGATACTCTCAATTAAAGATTTCGCTTTACCGCGATAACTGAGTATCCAATAAGCCGCAGCTATGCCGACAAAAAAAGTAATAAATGTGGCTAATAATGAAGTTTTCAGAGATATCCAAAGAGGTGATAAATCCTGTGGCATAGTTTATCAAATATCTATCTTTTATCCAAGATGTATTTTTCTATCAACTTCCAGCTAAGACAAAACCCTGTTTTTCAAATACACTTTTAGCTGCATTATTACTAGATAAAAACTGCTCAAAATCTTTAGATACATCAATATTTTTACTACTTTTGAGTACTGCAATAGGATAGACAATCGGAGAATGACTGTTTTCTGGTGCAGTGGTTATTATTTTGACTTTTGCAGTACTTTTTGCATCGGAAAGGTAAACTAACCCAGCATCAACATTACCGGATTCTACATAATTCAAAGCTTGACGTACATCTTTAGCATAAACAAATTTACTTTTAATTTTGTCAGCAAGTTTTAACGCAGTCAAAACTTGTTGAGCATATTGTCCCGCAGGTACACTCTTGGGTTCACCTAAAGCAACTTTCTTAATTTGAGGCGAAGTTAAATCTTGAAAATCTGATATCTTTGTAGAATTTTGTGGGGCAATTAATACTAGTTGATTTTGCAATAAATTCTTCTTAGTACCATCAACTAACAAACCCTTTTTATCCAGTGCATCTATTTGTTTAGTGGCGGCGGAGATGAAAACATCAACTTTTGCACCTTGTTCGATTTGCTGCTGCAAAGCACCCGATGAACCAAAGTTGTAGGCTAGGTTAATGTTTGGTTTTGCCTGATTGTAAATTGGTTTGATTGCTTCGAGTGCATCTTTGAGACTAGCTGCGGCTGAAATAGTTAAAGTGCTTATTTGGGCTGTTGGACTAGCACTTGTGGCTGAGTTGGGTGTATTTGCTTGATTACAACCAATAACTAACAGGCAAGCAAACAATAACCAACAACTAAAAGCTAAAATGCGTTTAGGACTCATTAGCAGTTTTTCAATTCATCTGTTATTTACCAACCTAACACGGAAAAAGTTGGTAAATAACGTTGAATTACTGAAATATACAGAAATCTAAAATCTATTTACTGACAAACTAACAATCTTGATCATTGTAGTGGTGCGTGACCCTTTGCTGTAACACACACTACTAAATATTTACTGGATAAATAGGCTTTAACACTTAATTTTGGCTACTCACCTTTGTGAGTAAATCCTGACTTTTCTAGCCAATAAAAAGCCCCCGGTTTTTGCCAGGGGTATCTATCTCTATCAGCATCAACCTATTCCTACAACAATGAGAATCGCATTTGTTGGAATTTATTGCATCCGCATTCATGCGTTTTTTGCATAAATTTGATTCGTTTATTGCAAATAGCTATCGAAGATGAAAGCGATCGCACTAAATTTCCCAAAAAAAAAGGCTTAACAACAGGTTAAGCCTTGAAATGTCCTAGTGCTTAAGCAGACATCCGTGATTAATTTAGACGTACTAGCTTGACAGTTCATCTTCCTAAAGGAAGTCATTTGACCTGGGAGAAAAAACTTGAGAAAAATTACACATCGCGTTAAGCTTCCTTAGCGTAACCGCACGCTGTAACATCAGGCGATGACAAATCAACACTCCCCAAAAATCCCCTCCTGCACTTGGAATCGTCCCATTGGTTTAGGCTGGGACAAACCTTATACCGTCCGCTATGCCAGTAATCTTGATGATGGCCCTTGGCACGGGATGCCTTTGGGTGGTTTTGGTGCAGGTTGCATTGGGCGTTCTTCTAGGGGAGATTTTAACCTGTGGCACATCGATGGCGGTGAACATATCTTCAAAAATGTGCCGGTTTGTCAATTTAGTGTGTTTGAGTCGAACGGCACATCTTCTCAAGCCTACGCTTTATCTACTCAATCACCAGAAGATGGCAGTCTCAATGCTTGGCAATGGTATCCAGCCAGTAGTGAGTCAACTTCCACAGGGACATATCATGCTTTATACCCGCGCAGTTGGTTTGTGTATGAAAATGTGTTTCAAGCACAGCTAACTTGTGAGCAATTTTCGCCAATTTGGGCAAATAATTATCAAGAAACTAGCTATCCGGTGGCGGTGTTTTTGTGGAAGGCGTATAACCCCAGCAATGCACCGATTACTCTCAGCATTATGCTGACTTGGGAAAATATGGTGGGCTGGTTTACTAATGCGTTGAAGTCGCCAGAAGTCAAGATCCGCGATGATGGTAGCCCAGTTTATGAGTATCAGCCGCGCTGGGGTGAAAGTCAGGGCAATTACAATCAAGTAGTAGAAAATTCCGAATATTTTGGTTGCTTTTTAGGAAGGGGGGGAATTACTGCACCTGTGCAGGAAGGTGATGGGAGTTGGTGTATTGCCACCTTGAAACATCCCCAAGTAGAAGTTTTTCACCACAGCAAATGGCATCCTGAAGGTACAGGTGATGAAGTATGGCAAAGCTTTGCGAGTAATGGTTCTTTACCTAATTATCTAGATACAAATCCAGCGACAGAAAATCAACGCTTAGGAAGTGCGATCGCAGTTCGCTTCACTCTCCAACCAGGGGAAACTCTAGAAATTCCCTTTGTCTTGGCTTGGGATTTCCCAGTAACAGAATTTGCCGCGGGAGTAAATTATTACCGTAGATATACAGATTTTTTTGGTAAAGATGGTAGTAAAGCCTGGGAAATAGCGACTACTGCTTTAAAAAATTATCAAACATGGCGATCGCAAATTGAAAGTTGGCAAGCCCCAATTCTCAACCACGAAGATTTGCCAGATTGGTTCAAAATGGCGCTATTTAACGAATTATACGACTTAACTAGTGGTGGTACTCTCTGGAGCGCAGCATCAAAAATTGACCCTATCGGCCAATTTGCCGTGTTGGAATGTTTAGATTACCGCTGGTATGAAAGTTTAGATGTGCGGTTATATGGTTCCTTTGGGTTGCTGCTACTATTCCCCGAATTAGAAAAGTCGGTGATGCGGGCTTTTGCACGGGGAATTCCCCAAAGTGATGACCATCAACGGATTATTGGCTACTACTACACCATTGGTGCAGATACAACAACCGCCACCCGTAAAGTTGCTGGTGCTACACCCCACGATTTAGGCGCACCCAATGAACATGTCTGGGATAAGACTAATTACACCTGCTATCAAGACTGTAATTTGTGGAAAGATTTAAGTTGCGATTTTGTCTTGCAAGTTTACCGAGATTTTCTGCTAACTGGTGGTGATGATGTCGAGTTTTTAGCAGATTGTTGGGATGCAGTTGTGCAGACTCTCGACTACCTGAAAACTTTCGACAAAGATGGTGATGGAATTCCTGAAAATTCAGGCGCACCAGATCAAACTTTTGATGATTGGCGGTTGTTGGGGGTGAGTGCTTATTGTGGTGGTTTGTGGTTGGCAGCTTTGGAGGCAGCGATCGCAATTAGTGATATTTTAATAACGAACCAGGGAGATGCAGAGAAAGAGAAACAGAAGTCTATTTACGAGGGTTGGTTAGCGCAATCTCTCCCAATTTATCAGGACAAGTTGTGGAATGGACAATATTACAGGTTAGATAGTGGCAGTGGTTCTGCTGTGGTGATGGCAGATCAATTATGTGGGCAGTTTTATGCCAGATTACTAGAACTACCGGATATTGTACCGAGCGATCGCGCTTTATCTGCCCTGAAGACTGTGTATGATGCTTGTTTCTTGAAATTCCAAAATGGTGAATTTGGTGCGGCGAATGGTGTACTTCCCGATGGTTCACCAGAAAACCCCAAGGCTACCCATCCTTTAGAAGTTTGGACAGGAATCAATTTTGGACTAGCGGCGTTTCTGGTACAAATGGGAATGCAAGATGAAGCTTTGCGGCTAACGCAAGCTGTAGTACAGCAAATTTATGAAAATGGTTTGCAATTCCGCACACCAGAAGCGATTACCGCAGCAGGGACTTTCCGCGCTAGTACTTATCTCCGCGCAATGGCGATTTGGGGGATTTATTTAGTGATGAATAGATAGTAGAGAATGTTGTGCTGAGGATGAAGCTTGGAGTTGAGATAAAGTAATTCCAAGCTTTTTCATTAATACAATTCTTTCCCAGAAAAACAGACTTCTGATTATTTTTTTCTAAAATATAATTTTATCTAATATTTAATATCAGTTATTTATATCTTTTTAAAGTTTTATTGACATGGTTAGGGGGTATTCTAAAAATTAATGTCATGAAATCATGACTTTTTAAATTACTTGAGTTTATGTCTCCCCAAATTTTGAAATATATGTAAATTCTTACCTAACATTTATTTAGAGAAAAGCAACATTTTAGATTAAGGCTAGTTTCTTTTATTTTTTATAATTAACCATGAAAAGTTTTTTACCAAAAAGACAAATTAATCATACATATATCAAAAATTTTCACTATAAATTACTACATGGCTACTGGTTTAAAATTCGTGCAAGTAGACGCTCTGTTACTTTAGAGATTCCTCATCACAAACATATTTTTTGGAGTTGGTGCGGGAGTTTTTTTGGCATAGCTTTAACAGCTTATCTTTCTGTTAAAACTAATTCTCCTTTACTAATTGCTCCTTTTGGTGCTACTAGCGTTTTGATTTTTGGTGTACCTGATAGTCCTTTGGCTCAACCGCGGAATGTGATTGGTGGTAATTGTTTGGCGGCTATTGTCAGCCTAATTGTGCTGCATCTTTTTGGTTCAGAACCTTGGGCAATGGGAATGGCTGTTGCTACTGCTATTGGAATCATGCAATTAACTGCTACTTTGCATCCACCTTCAGGTGCAGTTGTATTAGTTGTTATGATGACTAAAGCTCCTTGGCACTTTCTTTTCACCCCTGTATTAGAAGGTTCTATTATCCTTGTGTTGTGCGCTGTAATTTTTAATAATCTAGCCAAGGAAAGGACTTATCCAAAATACTGGCTATAAACCTGCAAATTTATCAGAACGTCCCCTGACAGATTTTGAGTGTCATCATATATAAAAAAGACACGAAATTTCGTGTCTTTCTACTAAATTGTTTAACTTTCCAGCACTTCTCGCAATAAAGAAGCCAATTTATCAGCGCTATCAGGAACGGCGATCGCTTTGGCATTTTCCCCCATTTTGGTTAACTCGGCAGGATTTTGCAATAACTGTAAAACTTGAGTTTGCAATTTTTCGGCTGTTAACTCTGATTGTTTATCTGTAATTGCTGCGCCAGCTTTGGTAAATACATCTGCGTTGTAAGATTGATGATCTTCCGCCGCAAAGGGGTAAGGGATCAAAATTGCGGGTGTGCCACACACGGCTAATTCTGTTAAGCTACCAGCACCAGAACGACTAATTGCTAAAGTAGCACGCCGCAACAGCGCCGCCATATTGTCATAAAAGGGTAACTCTATATATTGCGGATGTTTAAAAATACCTGCATCGGGATCGCGATCGCCTGTTAAATGCACAATATAAGCACCAGTGTCTAACCAAGCACTCGCAGCTTGACGGACGAATTTATTCACAGCCACTGCGCCTTGACTACCACCAAAAACCACAATTAACGGCGCATTATCGGGGATAGTTAAATCTAGCGGGGGGATTTCTGCCGCTAAAAATTGCGATCGCACTGGTGTACCAACACAGACATTTTTGGCTTTGGGTAAATACTTGGCTGCTGCGTCAAATCCCAGCGCCATTGCATTACACCAAGGGCCAAAAAAGCGTGTCACCTTTCCTGGTAAAGCATTAGATTCGTGAAAAACTACAGGTAAACCTAAAGAACGCGCCGCAATCACCGCAGGCCCCGCAATATAACCGCCTGTCGTAAATACGCCCTGAAATTTGCCCTGTTTGAGAATTCGTCGAACTTCTATAATCGAACCAATGAGTTTAGCCAAAATCTTTAGAGATGCGAGTCCGAAACCTTGCTGGAACCCTTCAACTGGAATAGTATTCAAGGGGTACTGTTTGGGAACAAGTTGCGTTTCTAGTCGATTCGGCACACCCAACCATTCAATTTCATAGTCTGGCAGTTTTTCTGCCAGTGCGATCGCTGGAAACAAATGTCCACCAGTCCCACTGGCAGCTATGAGTAATTTTATCGGTGCGTTTGTCATCAAACCTCTACCGTTTAGCGCCTAGCTTCATTAAGATAAAACAATTTCCTTACGTTCATGAATAAAATCAGTAAACTGTTACCAATGACTAACATTATTGCTGTATTCCTCAAACGCCAACCCAGCTTTTCGACTCAAAGTTGGCTGTTATTATCACTGCTGACACTGAGTTTAACTAGCAGTTTACACCATGTGCAAGCTGCAACTCCCCCAAAGGCACCCGCAGAACTAAACAATTTACTAACACAAATTGATACAGCTGCTAGTAAAGGCAACGCTAAAGCCGTACTCCAATTCTATAGTCCTAATTTTACCAATGGAGATGGGTTAAACCGGACAAACTTGGAAAAAGCCCTACTGACTCTTTGGAAAGAATATCCCCAGTTACGCTACACCACAAAGCTACAATCTTGGAAATCTGAAGGTAATACCATTATTGCCGAAACAGTGACTAACATTTCTAGCGCACCATCGACTAACGCTAATAAATTGGCGCTGAATGCAACAATCACATCTCGTCAAAGAATTGCTGGCGGCAAAATTGTGAGTCAAGATATTTTAGGGGAACGTACTTTAATTACCTCTGGTAATCAACCGCCCCAACTTGATATTAAATTACCCCAACAAGTAAAAGTAGGACAACAATACAGTTTTGATGCGATCGTTAAAGAACCATTAGGAGATGATTTTCTCCTAGGAACAGCCACAGAAGAACCAGTTAAAGTAGAAAAATATCTCGCTCCCTCATCCTTAGATTTGCAATTACTCACATCAGGCGGAATTTTTAAAGTTGGACGCGCACCTGCAACTCCTGGTAATCACTGGATTTCAGCTGTGATTGTTCGGGGTGAAGGGATCACAATGGTGAGTCAGCGTTTGCGAGTAGTCAAAAATTAGTCGTTAGTCCTCTCTTACAAAGTTCTGAGCGCCGGCTTCCGGCGCTCAGACTTTGCGCTTTGTCATTTGTCATTGGTTTGTACTTGACTCTTTGGCTCTTAACCATTGACCATTGACTCTTGACCATTGACTCTTGACTAACAATGATTTCCCTACAAAATCAAATTGTGTTAATTACTGGTGCAAGCAGTGGAATTGGTACTGCTTGTGCCAAAGTTTTTGCTGGTGCTGGTGCAAAGTTGATTTTAGCGGCGCGGCGGCTGGAACGGTTGCAAGAGTTAGCCAATACTCTCAATCAAGAGTTTGGGACAGCAACTCATTTATTACAACTAGATGTGCGCGATCGCCCGGTGGTAGAATCTACCATTGCTAACCTACCTCCCGAATGGTCGAATATAGACATTCTCATCAACAACGCCGGTTTAAGTCGCGGTTTAGATAAGCTACACGAAGGCGACTTTCAAGACTGGGAAGAAATGATAGATACCAATATTAAAGGTTTACTGTACCTCAGCCGCTATGTCGTTCCGGGAATGGTCAAGCGCGGTCACGGTCATATAGTAAATCTTGGTTCCATCGCCGGACATCAAACTTACCCTGGTGGTAATGTCTACTGTGCAACCAAAGCTGCTGTCAAAGCAATTTCGGAAGGTTTGAAACAAGACTTGTTAGGTACTCCTGTACGTGTAACGTCCGTTGATCCTGGGATGGTGGAAACAGAATTTAGTGAGGTGCGGTTTCATGGCGATGCAGAACGCGCCAAGCGAGTATATCAAGGTGTAAACCCCTTAACTCCTGATGATATCGCTGATGTGATATTTTTCTGCACCACGCGATCGCCCCATGTCAATATTAATGAAGTCATACTCATGCCAGTAAATCAAGCTAGTGCCACTCTCGTTCATCGGCATAATTAAAGTAATAACATTCTTAAAAATAGGCTTGGGAAAGCTGATGCAGACTACTGCTAACCCTGAAGACTTAATAGTAGTGGAAGATCGGCATTGTCAGCAAAACTCTCAATTAACCTGTAGCCGTCGGATTTGATTTTTGTAAAAACCCCAGTATGGGCGAACATCCATTCGCCCATACCTTGGGAAGAAAATATTTACACGCATTAATTTTTGCTAGTTACTTATCAGCCTCATAACAGCATTAAGAGGCTTTTTTGGCTCTATCCTAGAGCAGATTTTTTCTATACTTAGAAGTTCATTTAGCTTGATCTATATGTATACTACGGTTAATACGTCGAAAAATCGTACTATAATCATGGTGTCTTTACACTCAAGCTTATCTAACGCACCGGCGAAGAACGCCAAACAGCATTTTACCAGACGGTCATTCCTGCCAGACCAGCAAAATGTTCTTTGGCAAATTGAAAAAGGCTTCGTACGTACTTTTACTTATTTAGAAGATGGTACAACAGTTGCTCTAGGACTATGGGGGCCTGGAGATATCATCGGTAAAGTCTTGTCAAAAATGGAACCTTATCAGATGGAGTGCTTAACCAAAGTAGAAGTCAAAAGCTTGCTCATGGAAAATTGGTATCAAGCGCAAGAGACGCTACTAGCACATATTCAACAAGCTGAAGAATTGATGGTAATTCGTAGTTATAAAAAAGTTGATACTATGCTGATTAAACTATTAGCATGGTTATCAAAAAAATTTGGTTCACAAGTTGAACAAGGACGTTTAATAGATATGCGGTTAACTCACGAAGACCTCGCAGAAATGCTTGGTTCTACCCGCGTAACCATCACTCGGATTTTAGGGCAATTTGAAGAAGAAGGTTTAATTGACCGTCTATCTCTCCATCGCATCGTTGTGCGAGAAGAAGACATTTGGTATTATGAAATTTAAATTCAGCAACTGCAAAAACTTTATTAGCCAGTAAGTCTGGGGGATAAAAGCTAAAAAATCTCATTTTGGGCAAAATCAAGGTTTAAATAAAGTACCAGTAATTACTTTATTTTCTAGTCTTTTTCTATACTTTATTTTATAATCATTGTTCAAGGCTAGAACTAGAGAGATTTTTATACCTTGCTAGATTTACTCCCCCAATCATTATTTTTAACTCATATAAATATATAGACATATAAAAAACTAAATTATTCTAAATTACAGAGAAACTATTCATGTAAGATATAAAATCATCAGATAGAAAGCTTGCGCTTAATTTTGCACATTTTTTGTGCAGAAAAGTGTTTCTTTGACAGCACTCAAAAATTAACAAATTGAGGTAAGTATGATATTGATAAAACGTTATCTGGTAAGCATCTTCTCTGTTGCAGCTTTAGGATTGGCTTCCTTACCTGCTCACGCCGAGACTAACCAGACAAGTACTCAGACTGTCGAGCAAAACGCTGCTATTGTAGGCAATGACAGCCAAATTTATCAACGAGCAGATCAAATCAATATCCAAAACAGTCGTCAGCGCATTAGAGGTAGGCGTTCTGGCGGACGTGTCAATCAAGACAATGGTCAATACACAGGCCAATCTGCTGGCGTTGTAGGTGATGGCAGTAGAATTGGCCAACGCTCTAGAATAATTAACATACAAAGAAACTCTATTCGTCGTGATCAGCGTCGGAGATAGTCTGAGTACTAAGCGGTTATTTATAAAGTAAAAATAAAATTCCAGTAGGGTGTGTTACGGCTTTAGGGAATATATCCTATCTAGGTATTCACTTTATAAATGGTCTCTGAAACTCCCAATCTTAAATAAGATTGGGAGCTATAAACTAATTATTGAGTTAATCAAGTTTAAAATTTTTGGGCTTTTTGAACTAAATCAGCATCAAAAAGCTTGTTTGCTCCATACTATGGAGAAATTTGATCATGATAGCGAAAAAGTCTTTACCATTAGTAGTTTTCTTAGCGCTGATGGTTTTGCCAAGTGCAGCCAGCGCATCCAGAGTTGAGATTCGTACTGATGACGGTACAACAATTGTTGATTCCGATAATGGGGTCAAAATCATTTCTGAAGAAGACAGGGATCAATCAACAGATAGTTACTATACTCCATCAGATGCTTATTCCCGTCGTCGTCTGCGAAGATATTATCGGCAAGCACCCTGTCGTCGCTACACGTCTAGCTATACCAAACGTCAAAACAGTTACTCAGGTAGAAGCGTTACTCAAAGCACCACTTCGACAACTGTATGTCGATAGTAATTACCGTTGATATTGACCAGGAGGTAAGTATGAGATCCAAAATTTTATTACTTGGATGGTTATCGAGCAGTACTTTATTAGCGATATCACCTGCTTTGACTGATTCTGTGGTTGCACAGTGTGTGATGACCGACGTTTCTGTGCAAGTGGCTGTTCGTGGCTCTAGACAGCCTTCTCGACAGAGTAATAATGTGGATTTGCAAAATCAAGGCCGATGCTCAGGAAACACAATTACACAAGTTGGTACCCAAGTTTATACAGGTAGTGGAAGAGCAAACCAACAACGCACCAGCAGACAACGCATTAATAGTGGTAGAGGTGGTACAGGGATAAATGGGCCGACTATTAAGGTTCCTGTTGGGGTGAAAGTGGATGTTTACAACCCAGCCTATGACCCATCTTTAACTAGACCTCGTAATTTCCGCCGCTGAAATCTATCAGTTTATTTAGGTGCAGGCTTGAACCCGTTAAACAATTTGGGATGTGAGATTTTGGCTTGATAAAGATAAATCTGGTGGCTCAATAATTACGAATTTGTAATTTAAAGGGTACAAGCCCCACCAAATTTTAGATGTTGGTGGTTATTCAATAAGTTGATTGAAGGTATGGCGAAGATGAGCAAGAAAAAATTTATTTTTAGTCTTTTAACAGCAGTTGCAACTTTTGGGCTGGTTGCTTCTCCTACGTTAGCCGAGGTTAACAGTAATCAAGGAGCCAACCAAACAGCGGCGATTAATGGAGATAACAATACAATTATCCAAATAATTAATCAAACTAATCGTCAACAAAATAGTCGGGGGCGGATAAATCGTCGTCAGTTACCTGATGAGCGACGTGGTAATTTTAACCGAAATCAAGGTTATGGGCGGCAGGACAATTCGCGCCGTGACCAGGGAAATCATTATGGACGTTACAAAAAGTACCGTAATAATAGTTGGGATAGATAGTTGATTTAGCTCAGATTATCTCTCTCGAAACCACAGTGCTAGTCCACCTCCCCGGCCACGGGCGGCGATAAAATCTTCTGTAATTAAAAAGAACGCAAAGAATGGCAATTTAGCGATGGGTTCGTTGTCAAAATCTTTTGTTTGTGATTTATTACCACCTAGAGGCTTATTGTAAATAACACGACCAAAAAGACTAATTTGGATGTGGGTAAAATCAAATGCCAATAGGTTTTTTTTGCTTAAATATTTGGCTGGGCCTGTGAGTTTCAAAAACACAGACCCTAGTTTCACCTGATTGCTAATTTCTGCTTTGGCTGATGTTGCTTCACTAAAGGAAAGATAAGTTGGCGTAAATTTAGGCCAATAAAAGCCTTTACCCAAAATTATGCCGCCGCGCTGTCTCACTTTACGTGTTCCGGTGGCAAAGCACAGTCGCCATGTGCCGACAAGAGAATCAAAAGTATAGCTAATTCGTTGCTGTTTGGCGGTTTTTTCTGCTTGTAACAGAGCATCAACTATTACTTTAGCTGATGGGCGATCGCTATCTTTGCCAGCTTGGGTTAACGTGGCGACAAACTCAGATGCAGCAAGTGATGGTAACTCAGCAGTCATGAAAAGTTAACTATTGTGAAGATGAACCTGGTTTCAGTCTATCCCGCCAACTGGGTGTTGATGCTGAACCCGAACCAGAAGAACCAGAACTATTACTAGTTGACGGTGAAGAATGTCTAGACCTTTTAGGTGTAGGAGATTCTGATTCAACTTGTCTAGATCTTCGGCGAGAACGGGGGGATGGTTCTGTAGCTGAGGCACTAGAATCATTTTCTACAGTGCGAAAGCGCCGCCGTCTTCTGGGTGTCTCAGTATTATTGTCTTGCTGCTGGTAACTACGTCTGCGTCTTCTTCTGGATGAGCCGCTATCATCAGCATCACTGGAATTCACCTCATCATTATCGTCACTAGAACTAGATCTGTTGAGGATTTTCTTCGGTTTGATAGGTTGGGCTTTAATTGTGCCTTTGCGACCATCTAACTTTGGCCTTTCCGGGAATTTTTCCACAGTCATTCCCTCTATGGCTTTTTCCATAAATTCGTGCCAAGTGTAAGCGGCGCTACTACTACTACCATAGGTGGCGCGGTTGTCATCGTTACCTAACCAAACTCCCGCCACTGCTTGGGGTATGTAGCCAATAAACCACAAATCCCTGGCTTCATCAGAGGTTCCTGTTTTGCCAGCTACAGGTCGATTATCTAACTGAGCAGCTGCACCAGTCCCTTCGACAACAACGTTACGCAGCATCCAAGTCATGATTGCGGCACTATCAGCATCAAGCGCTCGCTGTGATTTAAAATTGGCTGACCAGATAACTTGGCCTTGGCGGTTGAGGATGCGACGAATACCATGCGGCTCTACGTGTAATCCTTGAGTGGCAAAACTGCCGTAAGCGCTGGTTAATTCTAAAAGGTTGACTTCGTTGGAGCCAAGGGCTAGAGAATAATTGGGTTTGAGTTCCGATTTAATCCCCATATCGTGGGCTAGTTTAATCGTTGGCGCAAATCCCACATCTAGCAATACTTTCAATGCAACTATATTCACAGAGCGAGTGAGGGCATCTCGCATATTCATCAAGCCCCGGAATTTTTCGCTATAGTTTTTTGGTTCGTAGCCATCGACGATAAAGGGCGCATCTAAATAGGTATCGTAAGGGCTTTTCCCTGTTGCGATCGCCGTGGCGTAGACAAATCCTTTAAAAGTTGAGCCTGGCTGACGCTTGGCTTGGGTGACACGATTAAATTGGTTTTTACCAAAATCTTTACCCCCCACCATTGCTTTAATTTCCCCACTGCGGGGGTCTATAGCCACCAAAGCAGCTTGCTTAAAGTTTTCCCAACGCCCTTGATTACGTAATACTTTTGTGACTGCGGCTTCGGCTGCTTTTTGCCAATTCGGGTCTAAACTGGTTTCTACTGTTAAACCCCCAACCGCCAGTACATCAGCAGACACATACTTGGGCAATTCTTGCTGAACGTAACTGGTAAAGTAGGGTGACTCGACTTGTAGCCTTTTAGGCAAACTACTTTTGACAATTAATGGTTCTTGAGCCGCGGCTTGACTTTCAGCGGCGGTAATAATGTTATCTTCCCGCATCCGTTGTAATACTAAATTACGCCGTTGTTTAGCAGCTGCGGGATTTTGTTCGGGAGAATATAAACTTGGGGCGGGAGCCAAACCAGCAATTGTGGCTGCTTCGGCTAAGGTCAGTTGGTCTACTGGCTTACTGAAATAAACCCAAGCTGCATCACCTACACCATAAGCTCCTGAGCCTAAATACACCAAATTTAAATAGCGCTCTAAAATTTGGTCTTTAGTAAATTCTGCTTCTATTTTCTGGGCGAGACGGACTTCTTTGAGTTTGCGCCAGATGGTTTTTTCTTGTTTTAAGAACAGAATTCGGGCTAATTGTTGGGTGATGGTGCTACCACCTTCTACCACATTTTGCGATCGCAAGTTATTCAAACCTGCTCTGACAATCCCTTGGGGATCGACACCGTTGTGTTCTGTAAATCTTCGATCTTCTGAGGCAATAAAAGCTTTTTTTAATTTATCGGGGATTTGTTCTATTTTAAGTTGCTCTCTGGTAGCTTCTCCTTGTTGCTGGAGGATATTACCATCAGCGGCTTTAATTGTTAATGTTTGCTCACGGACAAAAGCTTGTAGTTCTGATTTATCTGGCAAAGTTTTATCTATTGAAGTAATGACGTATTTCGCAGCAACTACGCCACTACCGACAGTTAATATTGCCCAAAACCAGAAACGACGATAAAACGGCTTTTCCCTACTGGTAAATATGGTAACTATTCCCGATGAAACATTACCCATCCGGCCAAATAGTTGCCTCACCTTTCCCACCTTGGTTGGGGGTAAGCTCTCGGCAGTGGATTCCTCATTTTTATATTGATTACCAGGCGACAATCGCGGTTCCTCCTTGTCAGAGTCACTCAAACTTTGTTGGTTGTTGCTTGAACCAGGAGGTGTGATTCCCCACGTTAGTTCCTTGCTCCAATTAATCGCAGATTAACCGCCTAAAAGACTTTTGAGGGGTTAATTAACTACGTTCGTGTTAGTATATTATCCTATAAATAATTAACTGAATTCATTGCTACAGAAAATATTATTCTCATAATTAGTACGTGAATTTTGTCAAGATTCAGTCGGTAATTTTATTTAATTCTTTAAAGAAAAATTGTTAAAACTATCCGGTCTCAATGGGGAGCAAAATATAATCAATCATCCTCATGATAGTGGACAAGAATCTCTTAGTGATAAAAGGTCTGGGCGGATAGCTGTAGCACTTGGTAGTAATCTTGGTGATTCTCGAAAAATCTTAGAAGCAGCGATCGCCCAGTTAAGCTTTATACCAACAATGCAATTAGAAGCAACATCCAATTGGTATATAACTAAAGCAGTAGGGCCACCGCAGCCAGATTACATTAATGGCTGCGCAATCTTGCAAGTTGACATGACACCGCAGTTATTGCTAGAGACCTTGTTAGCCACAGAACAGCAATTTGGGCGAGTGCGGCAAGAAAGGTGGGGGCCGCGATCGCTTGATTTAGACTTGTTGTTGTACGATCAAGTAATTCTCGACACCCCAACCCTGCAAATACCCCATCCCCGGATGCACGAGCGAGCATTTGTTTTAGTTCCCCTAGCCGAAATTGCTCCAGATTGGATTGAGCCAGTTTCCGGATACACGATCAAACAGTTGGTAAAAGATGTAGACTGTTCTGATGTACATTTACTGAAGAGCAATTCAAGTCACTACCAATAAACACACAAAATCCTGATCCCACAAACGACAAACAGTGTTTGTTCGTTGATTTTGAAAAGATAAAACTATAACTATGCCATTAGGTAGAGAATTACCGCAGTTATTAAAACAACGTCTGTTTCATAAAGGACGCAAATTTGATTTTGAAGTCAATCGCTTGCGTTTACCAAATAAATCGGAAGGCGAATGGGAATGTATTCGTCACCCAGGTGGGGCGTTAGCTGTACCTGTGACCAATGAAGGAAAACTGGTACTCGTGCGTCAGTATCGCTTCGCCGTTCAAGGAAGAATCTTAGAATTTCCCGCGGGTACTTTAGAACGCAATGAAGATCCGCAAGAAACAGTCAGGCGTGAAATTGAGGAAGAAACAGGCTATAGCGCCCAAAAATGGCGCAAACTAGGAGAGTTTTTCCTTGCGCCTGGATATTCTGATGAAATTATTTATGCTTTTCTCGCCCAAGATTTAGAAAAGTTAGAAACACCACCCAAACAAGACGAAGACGAAGATATTGAAACTGTTCTCATGACACCAGAGGAACTGGAAACAGCGATTTTACAAGGCGAACCCGTAGATGCTAAATCAATCGCCAGCTTTTTCTTAGCACGTCCTTTTTTGTAGCTTGGTTCAATATATTAGGTTTATATCCTCGACTTATTTAAAAAGTTGGGGATATTTTTTTATATAGGATTGCTAGTCAGGGCAAAAGGCGATCGCTTTTTGTTTCAGCTTTACTAAATATAAGTTAGAGGGATAAGAGTGAAACTGTGGTTAATATTCAAGTCCAAATAGCACGATGGAAATTAACTTTCGATAGTATTTGGACTGATGATACCAAACGTAAACAAATGTCAGAACAATGTAATATTTTTTCAGGACGAGTATTAGATATGTCAGGATTGCTATCTGAATCTAGAACATAGTAAATCTTATCCTCTGCACTAAATTTAAACGGGGATGAATCATGAGTAATAAGCCATCCCCGTGATGCAATTTGTCTCTAGCAGACATTCTATTTTTTATCCCGATTGATCCAAATCCCCCGCATTCCCGCAGCTTTTGCCCCTTGATAATCTTCGATAATACTGTCACCAATATGCCATGCTGCTTCTGGTAAACAATCGTGTTTTTCTAAAGCAACGGCAAAAATTTGGGTATCAGGTTTAGCAGCGCGTGCTTGGGTAGAAATTGTCACCGAAGTGAAATAATCACTAATACCTAAACTTTGCAACACTGAATAAATTCGAGAATCAAAGTTAGATATGATTCCTAATTCAATGCCCAAATGCCGCCAGTTCATCAGCGATGGCAAAACATCAGCATAGATAAACCAAGGTTCAGCAGTCCCAAAGTGAATATAAAGTTCGCTAAAAAAAGCCGAAAAGTCAGAAAATTGCTGGAGAAAACCAGCCGTCTCAAAGGTATTGAGGGCGATTATCCGCCACCAATCAAATTCTCGTTGAGGGATATCTGCTGGTTCTGCATCTAAAAATATTGGTGGTGGTGCGGCTTTAAAACTTTGGATGAATGCGTGATTTAATCTGGCCGCAGAAACTTCTACACCAAATTCTTTGGCTATCTGACTATATACTTCGCCCACACTGCCTTTTACGCCGAATATTGTGCCGACAGCATCCAGAAAAATAACTTTCGGTCGTTCCATCAAACTGTTTGTGATTATGTATTTTGAAGGTGATACCAATGCAAAACAAGAAAGGCACTGATGAAGAACCCCCAATCAATCTAAAATCGTTCGACTGAGCGCAGCCGAAGTCCAAAATCTAAAATGGTATGAGATTTAGATTGACTGAGAAAGTGTCTCTATAATAGGACGGACTAGCCAATTAAAACCAACTTTGAGTTGATGTTCTAAAGTCGGCATTCGATACAGATAGGCTAGACGACGCGCAACATAACCTAAAGAACCATCTAGTTTGATTCCTAAACCAGTCAAAGTAGCGTTATCTGTTCCCAACGCCATCATTTCTCCTAGTTTTTGGTAGCGGAAGGGTAACAATGGGCGATCGCTCAAAGAAGCCCAGATATTCCACGCAGTATAATCAGCTTGTTGAAAAGCTGCTTGGGCTGTGGCGGGAATTTGTTGATCTTCCGCATCACGACAGTCGGCTAAATCGCCCAAGGCAAAAATTTCTGGGTGGTCAAGAACTTGTAAGGTTGGTGTAGTCGTGATTTGATGGCGCTGGTTTTGCTTGAAAGGTAAGTTTTTAACTACAGGTGCTACTTGTGTACCTACAGTCCAAATAACTAAATCTACAGGAATTGTATCGATTTGATTTTTGTATTCTAGGGAGATGGTATCTGCGCTAATCGATTCAACTTTGGTTTCTAAATCAATAAATACACCCCTTGCGTCTAAAGCTTTTTTGGCAGTTTCACGGTTAAACTCTGGGGAGGTGCGTAAGATTTGGTCGCTGATTTCAATTAAGCGCAAACGGCCTTTTTCGCCCAGCCTGTCGGCTAATTTACAAGCTAGTTCAACACCACTGTAACCAGCACCAACGATCGCTATCCGAATTTTATCAGCATCGGATTCTTGCAAAATTTGCAGTCGTTGTTCCAGACGGTAAGCATCATTGATGGTGCGGAACGGTAGGGCGTAGGAAGTCGCACCAGGAACCATATCTAGTGGTGTTTCTCCACCTAAAGCCAGTACTAAGCGGTCGTAGGCAATTTCTGGCCCATCTTGTAATTGTACTCGTTGTTGGTCGGTATCAATTCCTGATACTACTGCTTGGTAAAAGCGTACACCTGTGCCTTGGAGGAGTTCGGCGAAGGGAGGGGCAATTTCCCAAGTTTGCAGTTCACCTGTGAGCAATTCGTAGAGTAAGGGGGAAAATAGAAAGCGATCGCTTTGATCTACCAGTACAATTTCGGGTTTTTGCTGAGATTCCCAAGGTAACTGGCTTAAGCGCAACGCGGTGTAGAGACCACCAAAGCCTCCACCAAGGATTAAAATTCTGTGAGTTTGTTTAGTCATCATTTGTATAGGACGGTCAATCCCAGCAGGGCATCTACCTCTCAGTGTAATGATTTATTTCCCTCTATTGACTCAAAATATGATAATTTTTTCCCAATATTTAAACGCAAAAGGCGCTTTGCATTAATTACAAAGCACCTTTTGCTCAAGTAAAATTCCAATTTAATTGATCTAACTAAGCTGGAATGAATCACACTCAAACAGAAAGTTTTGTTAACTTAAACATTCTGCTGTCAGCCTGATTTTTATGATTTAATTCCCACCAGAAGTTACTGCTTTATTGTGTACGGCTGTATCTTCAGACTTTCTGTGCCATTCGCCGTTTTGGCCTTGTTCGTATTCGTTTCTTACACTATTCCAAGCAACATTAGTCGCCCCTTCTTCACTTAAACCATCGCTTTGGGAAGCATTAAAAGCAGCAAAGAAAATTTGTTGGGCGTGTTGAGGCAGTTTTTGTTGAATATCTTGGGGTAATTCTTCTATTTTGTTATAAGGCATAAATTAACTCCAGTTACCTTGACCTGGGTACATGCTAGAAAATTTATGAATAAAACTTCCTCTTACTTTCAGTAGAAATAAATAATAAATATAAATAAGTCAACAGAAATATTTATTTTGCATAAAAAGGCGATCGCTCTAAATTATGGAAGCGATCGCCATATATATCAACTAGCATAGGTCTACGTAAATAAACAGACCATCGGGAATTGCTAAAAAGCTTGTGGTGTCACTATTGTTTCTTTTTTCTTTTGACTCCTTCAGAGTGAAGCTCCTGCGTCGCTAACGCCACTTGCTTCTCCTCATCAGAGACGCTACACGTAGCTTGCTTCCCCGTAGGGGTACAAGTCGGGAAACCCGCCCACGCGACTGGCTCCGCAACGCGCTGCTCTCTGCCTTCTGCTATAGTTGCTAATCAACCACTCAATTACTCTATAGCGAAGCTTTCTTAATCTGCAAAATATTTAAATTTTCTTGGTCAATGAAGCAAATACAAATAATTAATAAAACGTCAAGTAAATATATTAAAAGCTCACATAATCACGCCATTTATCTAGCATCTTTGCGCTCACACCGGGAATACGTTCTAAATCTTGTAGGGATGTAAATTTTTGTTGTTGACGGGCAATAATTATCTTCTGTGCTAACTTTTTACCCACACCAGGAAGAATGACTAATTCTTCCTGAGTAGCTGTATTGAGATTAACTTTTTGAGTTAGTTGATTTTGACTCGATGTTGGTGCAATTATCTTAGGACATTTTTTCATCTCTGCTGGAATTTTTGCCTGCATTTCTGATGGTAAACCAATTTGAGATTTGGCATAAAGACGGGCAAATTCCCGCACATAATGAGCCGCAACTTGAGGATTTTCAATTACTATCAATGTTTCATCATTGCCACTGTTAGCTGCATCTGACCAATTGTGCGAACCAGTAATAACTATCTCGTTATCAATTACAGCAAATTTATGATGCAATAAATCCCCTTTAGCTAACACAGGTACACCAACACTAGTAATAGGATTTGTCCAAGGTTGATTATCAATTTCATACTTACACTTATCACTCAATGCAACTCCCATCATATCTAAAGCTTCGCTGTAGAAACGATAGGAAAATTGAGCATCAATCAAAGCGCGAATACCTACACTTTGCTGATGACGTTGTTCTAAAATATCGGCAAGATGCTGTTCAGAAAATACAAATAATGCCAAATCAATAGATTTAGTAGCAGAATTTAAATGTTCACCAATTAAACCATTACTAGTTTTACTCCAAGGTTGAGTGGGAGAAGCTGGAGAAAACTGGACTGTAATTTTACTTGCACCCAAAGTAATTTGTTTGGGAGAACGCAGTGGTTTGTTCAAACCGAATTGGCTATCTGGCTTACCTCCAGCGCCATCACCCCACATAATATTAAATTCTTGGGTAAACACAGATGCTAATTCTGGACTATCAATTTTTAGTAAATTGTTAGCATTACCTAAACTGGTGCGACTGGTAAAATCGCCTGAAGTATCGCTGAGGGTAAAATTAGCAGAACTAACAATTACAATGCGATGATCAACAATCACAAATTTGTGGTGCATCAAACTACTGCCTGCGGAACCATCAGCTTGATCATCTATCCAGGGAATTTTGGCATTTTGGATAATTACTAATGCGTCTCTTTGATTAATTTCTTCTAGGCTGAGTTTGTTATCTTTATTTAAATCAATAAATTGATGAAATTCATTATATTTTTCTCGGTCTCTTGGTGCTAGTTTTTTGATATCATTTGGTGTATAGCTACTCCAAGGACGACTATAGTTATTTTCTAAAATTAATCTAACTTTCACCCCAGCTTTTTGTCTGTCTACTAATGCTTGGGCAACCTTGGGTAAGCGTAATTCTTGCACCGCTACATCTACAGTAGATTTAGCTTGAGAAATAGTATCGGCAATGATTTTTTCTAAGTCATCTCCCAGTCGAGTTTGCTGACGGTAAGATTCTTGATATTCTGAAGATTCAGAATGATTTAAATAGACTTGAATAAATGAATCTTGAGGTAAAGGTGATAAACCCTGATGAGATGATTTAGGTTGTTGACAAGCAGTGGTAACAAATATTAAGGCAAATAGCCAAAAATAACTGGGTTGGCGAAAAATTGGCACGGTAATCTGCTAAAAGTGAATTGGTAGTGAACATAGTTATTGTTCCCAAAATACAGTACGCCTATTTAAAGAGGTAAACAGCTTGCTTGGCAATTAAAAAATCCGCCTATTGATGCACATTAATTCACATTTTCTCAAGATTTAACCAGAGAACTATCTATGATGAAAATAGTGAGTAGTCCCATGTCTGTGTTTTTTCGCTTAAGTGTTGTGATATGCAAATATATTTAGATTACAGTGCTACTACTCCAACTCGCCCAGAAGCGATCGCAGCAATGCAAGCAGTCCTCACTCAACAGTGGGGTAATCCTTCTAGTTTGCATGAATGGGGACAACGGGCGGCTATAGTTCTCGAACAAGCCAGAGTTCAAGTTGCAGACTTAATTAACGCAACTCATCCCGAATCAATTATTTTTACCGCGGGTGGTACAGAAGCAGATAATCTGGCAATTATTGGTGTCGCTCGGTTGTCTG
The DNA here is from genome assembly GCA_003990705.1 of Nostoc sp. HK-01. GTDB lineage: Bacteria > Cyanobacteriota > Cyanobacteriia > Cyanobacteriales > Nostocaceae > Nostoc_B. The sequence goes on along the minus strand of AP018318.1, from coordinate 2,790,501 downwards.
CTGTACCGCAACACATCATTATTTCTAATGTGGAACATTCCGCCATTGCTGAAACAGCGCGAATGCTGGAAATGTGGGGTTGGGAAGTCACGACTTTGGGAGTGGATAGCCAAGGGAGAGTTAACCCCTTAGATTTAAAGGCTGCATTGCGACATAATACCGTCTTAGTATCAATAATTTACGGACAAAGTGAAGTTGGCACAATTCAACCGATTAGTGAATTGGGCAATATTGCGCGATCGCACGGTGCAATCTTCCACACCGATGCAGTGCAAGTTGCAGGACGTTTACCCATTGATGTGCAGACATTACCAGTCGATTTACTCAGCATTTCTAGCCACAAAATCTACGGGCCACAAGGTGCAGGGGCATTGTATATTCGTCCTAGTGTAAAAATCATGCCTCTGTTAACTGGTGGTGGGCAAGAAATAGGGATGCGTTCTGGAACACAAGCTGTCCCAATAATAGCTGGGTTTGGTGTCGCCGCAGAATTAGCAGCCAAAGAACTAGCAACAGAAACACCAAGGTTAATTGATTTACGCGATCGCTTGTTTGCGTTGTTAGCAGATGTACCCGGTTTAATTCCCACAGGCGATCGCATCCATCGCTTACCACATCATGCAAGTTTCTGTCTGGAATATGCCGACGGCCAAAAACTCAGCGGTAAAACCTTGGTGCGACAATTAAATTTAGCTGGTATTGGTATTAGTGCTGGTGCTGCTTGTCACAGCGGTAAACTCAGCCCCAGTCCGATACTTTTAGCAATGGGCTATTCTCAAAAAGCCGCATTGGGAGGTATTCGCATTACATTGGGACGTGACACCACCGCAGCAGATATCGATTGGACAGCGATGGTGTTGAAGCAAATTTTACAGAGACTGACACCGAACTATCCTATTCACGAAAATCTTACTCAGTATTCATATCTCACCTGATACTCACTAGCCTCAAAAATACCCCCGATTTGTTGGTCGATACCGCTTTGGCTAAAGTAAATATCCTGGGGATGCTCGCAACCATCTTCTGAGACCTCAAAATGTAAACAGATTTCTTTACTAGATGGGTTAAAAATCGTTTCCACATATCTCAATTGGGAAAATACTGGTATCTCGTTGCGGTCAACAAACTCGTAAATATTACCAGATTTAAATTTGAGTTCCTGCATAACAAACTCCGATAGTTATGCAGTTAATTCTAAACTGCCGAAAATCATTCAAACCCTATCTATATGGAGATTTATGTGTGGTATCTACAAGGCTTGAAGATTCAGGCTAATTCTGAAAATGAATAAATTCCAACTCCAGAAGAAATAGCATAGCGCCGAAAAAAAACAACAAGCGATCGCTTGGCCGCAAAACTGCAAGAATTAGGTATTGACCCTGATTCTATATAGTGGATTCTACTCGTGATTAAATATCATAAATCTACTATCTGACTCTAGTATCTGCGTATGGTCTGGGAAAGAACATTTATTGTATTTTTGGGCCAATGTAACCAATAATAATTTTGCCAGGCCCTAATTCTTCAGAGAAATGAAGCCGCCAAGCTCCTCCACCTGTCATCCGAATGTGCAAACTAAAAACTCGTGTCTTACCATCTGGACACAAAAAAGTGAGTTCATCTTTCAATTGCTGGAGCCTAGAAGTACTTTCTGGTGTAGTTTTGCTTGGTAGTAAGTCTGAATTAAAAGCTCCGTCTATCCAAATTTTGCAGTAGTTTTCAAGCTCAAACAATTTTTTAACAACCTGTCTAAGCACTGGAGTACCAACATATAGAGTTTGTATTTGCTTACTCACGCTTTCACAAAAAAGCAGGGAGGGGAATAATTCTTCTCTACGGTTCCATAAATCTAAGCCATCAATAACTTCTTGACGAAGACGTTCTTGAAAAGCCTGAATCCAATTGCAATGTTCCTCTACATGGTTGCAACAACTAGCGTGTAATACAGTTTCATGAGTAGTAACAAATTCGTCTTCGTCTACTGTGATGACCTCAACCTTTAAACGGCTTAAATTCCACTGTGAATCAGATTGTAAACTTATTGCAAGAGAATTGAAGACAAAAGCGTAATAGAGACCAATAGCTTTTTGTTGCTCATAGATTACCTCAATTCCTGGATCAGCAATATCTGGTAAGGGTGGATCATTTTTATCTTGAAGGGTTCTTATAAATCTTCGTTTTTCTGGATCAACATCTGGATCGTTGCGCCATTGAACTAAACGGTAATCTGGTGCAAGTAGTAAATAATTGAAATCACTTTTAGTACGAAGCTTCCTTTTAAACCCAGCAGGTGGTTTTACAGAAAGTATTGTATTTATAAATTCTTCCATCCAAAGTCGTGCTGTATTCATCTCAGCAGCAGGAGCTTGAAGAGATAGTTCATTAAAAACTATTTCTAAATCCACCCTTTATTCTCCGACAGGCTCTAGTAAAACTTCCAAACTCTTGTCCCATTCATCAAAGAATCCATCTGGCCATTTGTCAATTCTTCCACTGCGATTAATGCACGGTGATACTACTGTTGTGAAGAATTGCCCTTCTTGTTCCTGCCGTTGAAAATAGTTGAATTGAACATCCTCTGGCTTAAGCTTACCTGCATGAACAGCAAGACGAATTCCATTTAAAACATGATCGCTATGAGTTTCTATAATCACTTGAACACCACAACTCGCTGCAAGTGCTAGTAATTCTCCCATTTTGGCTTGTCCTCTGGGATGAAGATGAGCCTCTGGGTTTTCAACTACAATTAGTGTATCAGGCTCAGAAGCAAGTACTGCCACAATGATCGGCAAAGTATAAGAGATACCAAAACCAACATTAGTTGCACGGTGAGCTTTACTCAAACCGTAGGAGTACTGAACGCTTACCAAATCCATATCTGGATTAGATTTTATTTGCAGTCGTGTTCCTGGGCTAACTTCTCCCATCCATGCTTCTACTTGATCTATAAGATTTAAGGAGATAGCTTTAGGATGACTAAGTTTGGGATTGGGAATATTTTTGTCTCTATAAACAGAGATAAAATGCACAGTATACTGTCCTTTAGTTCCCAGTTGTTGATGCTGCCTTACTTGGAAATCAGATATATCGGAATATGTTCTAGGGCCAATACGTTCTGCTTGTAAGTAATGAAACTTATCACTAAAAAGGCTTAATTCATATATATTAGAAGATGTTGCTGGTGACGCAAGAGTGAGAACATCTGCTTCTTTGTTATAGTCAAAAAGCCATTTGCCTTTTTCTCCATTTCTCCAAAAGGCTTCAAAACCAATTGAGTCTTCTTTTGCTGACTCAAACAAAGCATCTTGAGCCGTACCTATGCAAACTAAATCACCATTTAGAGCTAAACCGATAGAGGGTAATAAATCTTGTTGATAAGATTGACGGAGTAGCAAAAGCGACTGAATAACAGAAGATTTACCAGTACTGTTAAGTCCAGCAAGCAAGGTTAGAGTTTTGAAATTAATTGACTGTTGCTCAAAAGGTTTGAAATTTCTCAATTGCAGTAAACCAATCATAATAGTGCTTCTCTAACAATTCTCTCTATTGTCTGAAATCTATAATTAACTTTATCAGCAGCTTGGGATATAGACTTAACAAACTCCTCGTCTTGTTCAATATATCTGACAAACTCATTAATCAATTGCTCTTTTCGTTGTTTCAATAATTCAGCATCATGCTTATTTAATTTACTAAAAGTAACTGACCAAGTCTCAAACAAAGATTTATTAAGAGGTTGCATTTTAGGATTATTATTAAGAATTTTTCTAAACGCATATTCACCAAATATAGAATAAGCTGTCATAATCGCAAAGTTAAATCTGTTCTCAATTTCAAAAAGTTGATCTTGAGTCATTTTATTAAGTTTCCTCATAGCTTCATTTAAAAAGTAGTCTCTACCGTATTTAATTGAATATGTTTCATAAGGCATTAAATAAAAAGCTATAAAACCTAGAACAAATTCATGGTCATCCATACGTTTTTGCCGCTTTTTACTAATCTTAGTGATTGTTTTAAATTCAGATTTAGCAAGTTTATCTAAAAATTCTGTAGCTTGACCCGGATTGGCGGCATGACGAAGTTCTTGAGGTGAAAGAGGAACTCCACCAGTATTAATTCTCCTGAAAATATTATATTTAACTTCAGGAGGAGTTCCTTTATCAATTAAATAGACCGTGATATATGTTTCTTCTATACGGCGCTGGTAATTACGAGGTAATTCATCATATTTTTTATCGTTAAAATCTGTGAGAAATTCTAGCTTTTTTAATACAAGTGTTTTATCAAGAGCAAATTTTTTTAGCGTACTTAATCTTTGCTTTCCATCTATAACTAACCATTTATTTTCATTAGTAGCATCCATATAAAATGCAGGTAGTGGTATACGAATTAAGATAGATTCAATGAGCCTGCTTTCAGCAATAGGTGTCCAAATATCATCTTGTCGCTGAAACTTAGGGGCTAAGTCAATCTCATTAAATCTAATTCGTTTCAATACTAAATCAATAGTCATTGGGCGAGTCTCAACTCTAATAAGATTAGGGTCAAACGGTTCATTATTAAATTCTTCTTCTGTCTCAATTTCATTCTGTTCTATTTCATTTTCTTCCTCTAACAAATCTAAATTAATATTATTTGGGTTAGACATGATATTACTCCTTATTATCTCCCTTTCGCCTAATCCTTAAAGATACTAGCTCATGATGAAAGCATAGTTTACTTAAATAACCTTTCTTAATCATAATCTTTTACAAGGTTAGGAGATGTGATCAATCTAAACTAATGCAGCCATACTCAATAAATAAAAAAGCAGCTGCAATTAACCAGCTGCTCTCAGAGAAAATGCGCTCGCCTCTTTTAACCTACTTCACCAACACCTGATTAACTGGTGCAACTCCAGCCAAATCCAAAATTTTGGGAATCAAATCTTCCCGCTTGACTGCCATAATATGGACACCATGACATAATTGCCTTGCTATTTGTACTTGTTCAGCGGCAATTTTGACACCTTCTTCTAGTGGGTCTTTGGCTTTGGCTAATCTATCAATAATATGTTCAGGTATATTTACACCCGGAACGCACCTATTAATAAATTGGGCATTTTTAGCAGATTTCAACAGAAAAATTCCTGCCAAAATTGGTTTGTTATGGACAGAAGCTATCTTATCCATGAATTTTTCTAGTCTTTCAAAATCAGTGATTAATTGACTTTGAAAAAATTGCGCTCCGGCTGCAACTTTGCGTTCAAATCGGCTTTGCAAACCAGACCAACTACCACATTGGGGGTCTACGGCTGCACCGACAAATAAATCTGTTGCGCCATCGGTCAAGGGTTTATCGTTGCAATCAACACCTTGATTCATTTTTTGAATTAGTTGCAGCAGTCGCACAGATTCTAAATCAAATACGCTTTTTGCATCAGGGTGATCGCCTGCTTTTACTGGGTCGCCTGTTAAAGCTAAGATATTCCGAATACCCAAAGCATGAGCGCCCATGAGGTCGGCTTGTAAGGCTATACGGTTGCGATCGCGGCAAGCCATCTGACAAACTGGCTCGATGCCGTTTTGTAATAAAATCGCTGAAGCCACCAGCGACGACATCCGCAACACAGCGCGGCTACCATCGGTAATATTGACAGCATGAACTCTCCCCTTAAGAGTCGCCGCCATTTCAATTGTATGAGCCGGATTTCCCCCTTTTGGGGGTGCTACCTCAGCCGTGACTAGAAATTCACCTGCTTGGGCAGCTTTCTGAAATAAACTCACAGTAGGGCTATGGGTGTGATACATACACATTAATAGTCTGGGATTCTTCCAGGGTATAACGAATCACACCTCTAAGCGTCTACAAAGGCAATGAGTAGCCCAAAGCCAATTTTACTTGCGTTAAAGTTTGATTTGCGATCGCTTGCGCTTTTTCCCGTCCATCACGCAATACAGACTCCAGATAACTCTTGTCATCCATAATTGCCTGATATTTTTCTTGGATTGGTTTTAACGCATTAATTGTTGTTTCTGTCAATAACGGCTTGAATTGTCCCCAACCCATATCTTGGCATTCCGCAGCTACTACTTCTTTGGTCTGACCAGACAGCAGCATATACAACGTTAACAAGTTATTACACTCTGGGCGTTCTGGGTCATCAAAAGTTAACCCCCTTACAGGATCAGTTTTGCACCGTTTAATTTTATTGGCAATCTGCTCTGGTGGATCTAACACATTAATGCGACTTAACTCTGATGGGTCAGACTTGGACATTTTCCGCGTCCCATCTGTCAAGCTCATCACCCTTGCGCCGTCTTTCCTAATCAACGGGTCTGGTAACTTCAATACTGGTTGATCCTTAGCAAATTGGTGATTGAATCTGTTGACAATATCTCGTGTCAGTTCAATATGTTGCTTTTGGTCTTCACCCACAGGTACTTTATCAGCTTGATAAAGCAAAATATCTGCTGCCATCAGTACAGGATAGATTAACAAACCTGTACTCACGTTTTCTCCTTGTTTAACAGCCTTTTCCTTAAACTGAATCATATCTTGCAGCCAGTTTAAGGGAGTGATGCAGTTAAGCAGCCAAGCAAGTTCACTGTGTGCGGAAACGTGGGATTGGACAAAGATACTGGAGTGGTTTAAATCAATCCCACAGGCCAGGTAAAGTGCTGCGATGGTGTAAGTATCAGCAGCTAAAGACGCTGGATTATGCGGTACAGTAATCGCGTGTAAATCTACTACACAAAAGAAATTGTCATACTGGTCTTGGATTTCTACCCAGTTGCGAATTGCACCTAAGTAGTTACCTAAGTGCAAATTACCAGTTGGTTGAACTCCTGACAGCACACGCTGCTTACCCATAAATTCACTCTAGTTCTTGCTAAATGTTCATGCACGTATTCATCCCTATGATGCCGTGTCACACGGCATTATAGACTTTTTATGAGTAATAAAGTGACAGGATGCGACAACTTCAATCAAATCAAGCAGTAATGGAGTAGCACAACTATATTGCTAGTTCCTGGAAAATTATCCCCAAAATATCAACTGATACCGACATCCGATAAGTAGTCTTGTTGCAAACTTATGAAATAGTTTAGAAATCAAGATTTTCAATCCAAAATCCAAAATTTAAAATTCAAAATTGGATGAGTTATCCAAGTCATCATAGGTAATCCTTAATTTTTAATTAAGTAGAAAATCCAGATCAAGATAACTATTCCAGAAAGATCACCGGGCTGCAACCCTGTTTAATCCTCACTTATTTCAACAAGGAATATTTACATTCCCCTACTTTTTATCTTTAGATACAGTAGGTAATACTTAAATAGTGCTAGATCACTTTCAGTATTTTGATATGCGACAATTATTTCAGTATTTACGTACCTGGGTTATCGTCTGCCTGCTTTGTCTAGTCTTAGGCTGGACATTACCTGCACAAGCAGCTACCGATGTTAATTCCCAACTCGAAAAGCAAGTCTTAGAAATTATCCGTAACAATCCACAATTCGTGATCAATGCTCTACAAGAGTATCAACTGGGCAAGCAAGAGAAATTACAGAAAGTACAACAGGCTTTTTTAGATGATTTAAAAACTAATCCTGAAGATATCATTGGGGATTCACCAACAACTGGCGCGGCTAAATCTAAAACTGTGCTAGTAGAATTCTCAGATTTTCAATGTCCCTACTGTGCTGAGGTACATAAAACTCTGAAGTCAGTAGTAGACAAACACAAAGATAATCTGACATTGGTTTATAAAAATTTTCCTTTGACTGGAGTTCATGCAGAAGCATTACCAGCAGCGCAAGCAGCTTGGGCGGCGAAACAACAGGGTAAGTTCTGGGAATACCATGATGCTTTGTTTGAAAATCAAAAGCAACTAGGTGAAACTTTGTATGTGGATATTGCTAAAAAATTGAATCTCAATTTAGCGAAATTTGAGAGCGATCGCAAGCTGGCGAAGACAGCAGTTGAAAAAGACCTCCAACTAGCCAATGACTTAGGTATCTCTGGTACGCCTTTCTTAGTGATCAATACTGGTGATTACACTGGTGCCGTACAAGCATCAGAGATTGAAGGTAGGTTGGCTAAGGCCAGTTAAACCCATTAACTACAGCAGAACCAGGAGCCAGAATCAAAATAGGCTCTTGACTCTGCTGTAAATTAAATTAGAGGTTAGCAATCAAGTGCTAACCTCTAATCATTAAGTAATCTCTTCCAAAGTTAAATTCTATTCATCCGCCAGTCATCGAGAATCTCATTCTGAATCCTGACTCCTAAATACTTTTGTATTAATTAGAACTTACGCAACGCTGATAATGTCATTGCGACCGGAACGAAGTGTAGGGAAGCAATCTCAGCATTAGGGGAGATTACTTCCCTATCGGTCGTAATGACGAAGTTACGTTATTTTTGCGTAAGTCCTGTTAATCTTCTAATGATTTAGCTTGTACTTCCACCGCAGTCACATCAATTGTGCCTTCTGAAGCAAAGCGCTGGAAGTGACCTTTCTGAACTGATAGCTGTTCTCCACAATTAGGGCATTGTAATTGGCTATTATTTAAACCAGTAAATTCATAGGCGCAAACAGGACACTTGTCAACCACTAAGTTACGTTGCAGCCACCAGCGAAACCCAAAGAACGCAACTACAGGTGCTAGTGACAGCAATGCAAAAAGAATAAATACAGACTTCACTAACCAACCCAAGCCCAATGAACCTAGCAACCAGATAACTGCTAATAAAGTGAGCAAAGGGCGGAGATTTACCAGATTCAATTGAGAATTGTTAAAGCTCATTTTTTAATTACTGTCTTGCTCTCTTTCTAGGATAGCGAGTTTAGAGGCAGTCAATGGTCATTTGTCATTCGTCATTTGTAAATATGTTTTGACTATTGACCTTTAACTAAAGCCAATAGCTGCTGTCTAAAAGCTGCTATACCGAAATGAGCGATCGCCTGTTCTCGCAACCACTTTCCATCACAGCGTTGGTCGTGCTTGTGCAGAATTTCTATGCAGGCTGCGGCAACAGCATCAGCATCGCGGTGTGGAACTCGCCAGCCTAGCTTACCATCTTGTAAGGGGTCAGCAGAACCGTCCGCATCACCAGATAAAACTGGGATACCACAAACCATTGCTTCTAAATAAACAATCCCAAAACCTTCTTGAGAAGGCATGATGTAAGCATCTGCTAGACGGTAATGGGCGATTAAATCTTCTGTAGGAACAAAACCAGCAAACACAACGCGATCGCTGACATCCAAATCTTTCGCCAACTGGGCTAATCGAGGTTGATCATCACCACGACCAATCACCAAATATTTGACTTCAGGGAAAACCTGAGCGATTGTAGGTAGCGCCCGAATTGTGACATCAACACCTTTGTAAATATCTCCCGACCACAGGCGTGCTACTGTCATCAAGACTTTAGCACCTGTTAAGCCATACTTTTTTACTAATTCTGGTAGTTTTGCCCCAGGGGTAAATTTATCACCATCAATTGCACAAGGCAGCATTTTCACTTTTTTGGGGTCAATTCCATTCGCCGCACAAGCGCGATCGCGGCTGTAGCGGCTGATTGTCCAAATTTCGCTGGCGGCGGCGAGGGCGCGGCGTTCTTGACTTTTCAAAGGTTCCCAAACTTCTTTACCGTAGGTGAGGACTGTGTAGGGAATACCCAACGGCTGACAAAGAGTTTGGATTAATACGGCAAGTTTAATATGACCACAAAAAATATGTTGGGGGCGTTTTTGTAAGAGAAACTTTAACAAAGCCCCAGCCAGAGCAATTCTGCCTATTTGTGGAGATTGATTTTTAAAATAATGAAACTTTAAACTATCAGACTCAAAAGGATTTGAGCAGTCAGAGCTATCCCGCAGTACAAATACATCTGTCTTATACCCAGCGTTCAATTCCCCATAAGCCTGAAAAATATCTTTTACATAAGATTGAATTCCACCTTCACAGGCAAAAATTTCTATAAAAACGAAGACATGGTGAGGAGTTTCGTTAACTTTTTTACTAGCTTTCGGGTTTTCTCCCATTACATCAGTCAGCATTTACGTTTTTATTTAGATAAGTTTCACTCTTTCACAGCCTGAGTAATCTCTATGCTGCTGCCAAATCTTAGCAAAAGCCTCACCTCAATCGTATGCTGACTTTACTCAACTGAAGTATTTTTTTTATACACAAATTGTTACTGAAAGCGGATTTCCAGTTACTAAAAGCCAGACATCAAGGCTGTTTTACTTCTGGATTCTGACTCCTGGCTCCGTTCGGCTGACGATCACAGCGCAGCCTGAATTCTGCTGTAGTGAGCAATTCCCTTGTCTTTTCGGGCAATTTATTGGTGACTGTACTCGATAATTAACAGACAATTTCTCTCATCTGGACTACGTTCATAAACCACCCGATCAGTTAAACGCCTCAATAGAAACCATCCATAACCTCCTTCTTGGGGAGTACCAGGTTTTGGCTCGGCGATCGCATCAGGATTAAAAGGTTGGCCATGATCCCAAATTCTAATTTCCATTCGGTCAACCCATAGACTAACTTCAATATCTATAGTTGTTTCCGGCGGTAAAGCCTCATGAGCGTGGCGAACTGCGTTGGTAAAGCCCTCTGCTAATGCTAAATTGAGTCGATAGAGTTGGTTGTCTGACCAACCACGTTGAAATAAATATTGCAGACAAAATTGTTCAAACCATTGTTGAACTTTATTTAAGAGCGGAAGCTCGCTCCTGACAGTCAGATGGTCTCGCTCCACCATTCTCAGCATTGACCGTGACTTGATTATTCAATAAAAATGTTTTTACAAGTTGAATTATAGAGACTTTGAATTTTGGTATAGCTGTGATGTTAGGGGACAGAGTTAAATCTCCTCAACACTTTGGCTATTGTTTAGACCCAAAACTAAAAATCTCAGATGCTACCTGGATTACTAAAATTGACGCTTGTTGACTGTTTCATTAGCATATTTTGGGGAGTATGAGTGGTTTTAACTACCACCCATACCCTTTTACATGCTACTGAAACTTACAAGCGTCAAAGCACTTTTCGGTAACTAATCTAATTTAGAAAAGTCCCAAGGTCAAGGATTTGTCTAAAGGTAAAGCAGCACCGATACCCAACCACAAAGTTACGAGAGTTCCAAACAGAAATACTGTAGTTGCAACTGGGCGACGGAAGGGGTTTTGGAACTTATTCACGTTCTCAATGAAGGGAACGAGAATTAGCCCCAAGGGTACGGAAGCCATTGCTAAAACTCCCAACAATTTGTTAGGAAGCGATCGCAAAATTTGGAATACAGGGTACAAGTACCACTCTGGCAGAATTTCCAGTGGTGTAGCAAAAGGATCTGCTGGTTCACCTGTCATTGCTGGATCTAGCACAGCTAGAGCCACAATACAAGCAAAAGATCCCATGATCACAACTGGGAATATATAAAGTAGGTCATTAGGCCAAGCGGGTTCACCATAGTAGTTGTGACCCATACCCTTGGCAAGTTTAGCTCTTAACGTAGGATCGCTCAGATCGGGTTTTTTCTGCGTTGCCATGTTTAAATGCGCTCTCCTGCTGAATTTCAGTTAAAGCATTGATGTTAGCCGTTTGCTATCTGAGACAAGGTAGTAGCTTTTGCTTCTCAGTAAAAGTGTCTGTGATTTCTTGCTGATATACCATATCTAATTGTCCATCAGTTTAAAACAAACAACTTTCTCTGGAAACAGCTATTGCCTGTTCACATTTTGGCTGAACAAACAATGAGATTACAAAGGCCCAGAAATACCTTGCTTGCGAATCATCAAGAAGTGGAACAGCATGAAGACTGCAATTAACCAAGGCAAAACAAAAGTGTGAGCGCTGTAGTAACGAGTTAAGGTTCCTTGACCAACACTAGAACCACCGCGCAACAAGTCAGAAATCAATGTTCCAACTACGGGAATTGCTTCTGGTACACCACTAACGATTTTCACAGCCCAGTAGCCTACCTGATCCCAAGGTAAAGAGTAGCCTGTTACACCAAAGGAAACGGTGATCACAGCCATGATTACACCACTTACCCAGGTCAATTCGCGGGGCTTTTTAAAACCACCAGTCAAGTAAACTCGGAAGACGTGCAGAATCATCATCAACACCATCATGCTGGCAGACCAGCGGTGGATAGAGCGAATCAGCCAACCGAAGTTTACTTCGTTCATGATGTACTGTACAGAAGCATAAGCTTCTGCAACTGTTGGTCTGTAGTAGAACGTCATGGCAAATCCAGTAGCAAACTGGATGAGAAAGCAAACCAGAGTAATTCCACCCAGACAGTAAAAAATGTTGACATGGGGAGGTACGTACTTGCTTGTTACGTCTTCAGCAAGCGCCTGAATTTCCAAGCGTTCCTCAAACCAGTCGTAAACGTTGGCCATACAATCTCAAGTTCCTAAAAATCGGTTGCGGTTGATCAATCTCCCAATTGGCAATTTTGGGATTTTCACAAAAAGGTTGTTTGTTTGGTTTTTTTGCTGTTCAGAGTGATTAGCGTTTTCAGCAACTTAACACTCTGTAAATATGAAATATATGGCGTTCTCTTTGCAACCAAACACTTAAGATGCCAGTTCCAAAGTAGATCTTATCGTTTGTAGAGTGCCTTGTGTACTCACAGATTGCTTAACAATTTGATGAGAGCAATGCACTACTTCTATAAAAAAAGTAACATAGTCGAGAGATAGATTTCATCAACAACAAGAGAACTGGGCAGTTCGATACAATTTGGGTTCAGGTGGAATTGAAAATGGGGTTCATGCAAAAGTACGTTTTTCGGGTAAGTTTGTCGTTATTTTTGGCGTTTTGTTTAGCGATTGGTGGAGTTATTCCCACCGCCACAGCTTTGACAAATGAGCAAAAGCTCGTTTCAGAAGTTTGGCGCATTGTCAATCGCTCTTATCTAGATGAAACATTTAATCATCAAAACTGGGCAGCCGTCAGACAAAAAGCCCTAGAGAAGCCGCTGACTAGCACAGAAGCAGCTTACACGGCGATTCAGTCCATGCTCAAGAGCTTAGATGATCCTTTTACCCGCTTTTTAGATCCAGAACAGTACCGCAGCTTGCAGGTCAATACTTCTGGAGAATTAACTGGAGTTGGTTTGCAAATTGCCCTCAATCCTCATACAGGTCAACTAGAAGTAGTCTCGCCGATTGAAGGTTCACCAGCAGATAAAGCAGGCATTAAACCGCGCGATCGCATTCTCAAAATTGAAGGATTTTCTACAGAAAACTTGACTTTGGATGAGGCAGCTGCCAGAATGCGTGGCCCCATTGGCAGTTTAGTAACACTGTTGATTGAACGCGAAGGAGAGGCATCGAGAGAAGTTAGTATCATGCGCGATCGCATTGAACTCAACCCAGTTATTGCCCAATTGCGGACTTCTCCTCAAGGTACATCCATTGGTTATCTTCGCCTGACTCAATTTAATGCCAACGCTTCTACGGAGTTAGCCCACGCTATAAATAGTCTAGAGAAAAAAGGTGCTGCTGCCTATATTTTAGATTTACGCAACAACCCAGGGGGACTTTTACAAGCTGGGATTGAAATTGCGCGGCTATGGCTAGATTCTGGCACCATTGTCTACACAGTTAATCGCCAAGGCATTCAAGGCAGTTTTGAAGCCTTTGGCCCTTCACTGACAAAAGATCCGTTAGTCATTTTGGTCAATCAAGGAACTGCTAGTGCTAGTGAAATTCTCGCTGGCGCACTACAAGACAACGGACGAGCTAAATTAGTAGGCGAAACTACTTTTGGTAAAGGCTTAATTCAATCTTTATTTGAATTATCCGATGGTGCTGGTTTGGCAGTTACCATAGCCAAATATGAAACTCCACAACATCGAGATATTAACAAATTAGGAATTAAGCCAGATCAAGTAGTTACCCAACAGCCTATTACCCGCGAACAAATTGCCACAGAAGCAGATTTGCAATATCAAGCCGCCGTCGAAATATTAGCGAAAAATGCAGTAGCTGTAGGTGCTAAAGGCTAGACACTAAGAGTAGGAAGTATCTATTTCCAGCTTCCTACTCAAAACTTACAAAATCGGTTGTAACTGCAACAAAGTTGGAAAATCTAATACAGCCAGCCGCTTGTATGCTTGGTCAATAACCCGCTGACCTCTGAGAAAACCTGTATTCGCACCGGGACAAATATACTCAAGAGTGACTGGAGTAAAGCGGTCTAGTAAAGATTGCACATTTTTAAGTTGTCTAGACCAGTGAAAGGTTTTAGCTGTGCGTAATGGTACTGGTTCACCGTGCTGATTGGGAACTAAATGGCGACCAGAAAATAAAACACCGCCTAATTCGCTGTAATAAAGGCAAGACGAGCCAGGAGAATGGCCTGGTGTCCAAATAATTTGGACTGTAGAAGTGAGAGTAATTTCTTGAGAAAAGTTATTAACGGTTAAGCCTGGTAATAAATAGGCTTCTTGTTCTTGAATTAAAATCTCACAACCCAAATTTTGCTGAAATTCTGGTGTTTTGCCAATAGCACCACGGTGAGTGATAAACAACCACCTTACACCCCCATGCGATCGCAAAAAATCCAGATTCATTTGATCTAAAGCAGGGCAATCGATGAGGATATTCCCTTCATTTCTTACAATGAAATAGGAGGTTCCTCCCAAGGTGTCCCGATTTGGTGGAAAAGCAAAAATGCTATCTAGCACAGGACGTGGGGACTTAGCTGTATGACTGGGCTGTTGGGGTAAGGAACACATGAGAAAAACTCAATAACAATGAGGAGTGGTAAAAATTTAGTAACAGAGTTGAAATGCCGATACCATTGGGATTTCAGATTGTCAAACAGTTGTTTTCTAAGCTTTTGAGCAATTCATCTGTTGCAATCATTGGGCAAATTGGTACTAAAAAATTAACCCTAAATAGTTAACTATTGTTAAAAATTAGGGTTTTAGATTCTGCTTTGTGGTGATGGCTGTGGTGCTGACACTACTAGTGGGATATTTTTCCAAATTATTAAAGAACACATGACTTTTTGGTTTCTCCTCCTACTGGGACTAGCTACTTATCTGATGGTGCAACGCAGTGCTATTGGCATTACACGCACACCTGTTTGGTTGTTATGGCTAGTGTTAATGACACCAGCATTACTATTGACGGGATGGACAGTGAGATATGGAATCAAACAACCTCCGCCACCGTCATTAATTATTGGGTCTTCTATTGTTTGTCTTTTGTTATACTGGCTGTT
This sequence comes from Nostoc sp. HK-01, assembly GCA_003990705.1. GTDB lineage: Bacteria > Cyanobacteriota > Cyanobacteriia > Cyanobacteriales > Nostocaceae > Nostoc_B. Next base: position 2,775,259 of record AP018318.1, on the reverse strand, counting down.
GTTTCAATGGGGGCGAACAGCGCCAACAAATAAGCAAACTGAACCCCAAGCTCCTAAATTAGAATCGGCTATCCATCCTACCGCAGAACCAGTGCCAGTGCGTCCCATTGAACCTACCGAAGAAAGCCAGCTACGAAATTGTTTTCCCTGGTCTGTATACTATATTCAAAATCTTGAGTATCGACCCCAAGCTATTATCTGTCGAGGGCAGTTAAGAACGACACCCCTGCAAGCTTACCAGCGAATTAAAGCCAACATCGAATCAGAATTTGGCGATCGCTTTTTAGTTATCTTTCAAGAAGGGCTGAATGGCAAACCTTTCTTTGTTTTAGTACCTAATTCACAGGCGGCTGAAGCCGTCAATAAAAACAAACCAGAAAAGTTAACGAGACCAGGAATAGCACTTCTATTACTAATTACAACTATTTTGACTACCACCTTTGTGGGAGCGAGAATTGCTGGTGTTGACCTCACAACCTTGAAGGCTGATCCAAATGTTTTCTTAGAAGGATTGCCATATTCTTTGGGGTTAATCACAATTTTAGGCATTCACGAACTTGGTCATTACTTGACAGCTAAGTTCTACAAAATTCGTTCAACTCTGCCATATTTTATCCCTATGCCTTTTTTCTTGGGGACTTTCGGCGCATTTATTCAAATGCGTAGTCCAATTCCTCACCGTAAAGCTTTATTTGATGTCAGTATTGCTGGGCCAATTGCAGGATTTTTCGCAACATTACCCTTTTTAATATGGGGTTTAGCCCATTCTGAGATAGTTCCTTTAACGGACAAAACAGGAATTCTCAATCCAGATGCACTAAATCCAAAATATTCAATTTTATTAGCATTACTTTCTAAGGTGGCTTTGGGTAGTCAGTTAACGGCTAAATCTGCTATTGATTTGCATCCCTTAGCTGTGGCTGGTTTTTTAGGATTAATTGTCACAGCCTTGAATTTAATGCCCGTAGGACAACTAGATGGTGGTCATATTGTTCATGCTATGTTTGGGCAACGCACAGCGATAGTAATTGGTCAAATAGCTCGCTTATTACTGCTATTACTTTCTTTGGTACAGTCAGAATTTTTTGTCTGGGCGATAATTTTATTATTTATGCCTTTGATTGATGAACCTGCCTTGAACGATGTCACTGAATTGGATAATGGACGTGACATTTTAGGATTAATGGCGATGGCTTTATTAATTATCATTATTTTGCCATTACCACAGGCGATCGCTAACTTACTGCAAATTTAGGATAGTAGGGAGAAGGTAGGGAAGATTATCCTACCTCCTATCTCTGTTAAGAAGCTGAATTACTAACTTCAGCTGCTTTTGCCGCTGCTGGACTACCACCCATCCGAATTTCCGAAGTAAAGGAAGCCATACTAAAACCGCCAAAGCGTTTAAGAATACTGACGCGCATTCTTAAATTGGGACTGGCAAACCACAGACGTTCTTCTGACCACATAGTTTCGTACTCTGTGGTTAAGGTTAATGCGTCATCACTACCCATCTTGTAGCGCCCGGCGACAGGGGCTTTTTCTGCATAACCCATTTCGCGGAGTAACTTACCTTCACTGGGATTATCAGCATCGGGTATAGTAACTAACACAGTTGAACCTGTGTGTTTCTCTTCATCCCATTCCATTGTGCCGTTCCATGTAACTCTCGCACCACAGGAAGCTTCACTGGGGTTGACTTCGTACTGCTGACATAGTTGAATCACTTCTGGATGATCTGCGGCCAACATCTCAATTACAATATCTGACTTGCCATCTTCAGACTGTTTAAATGCTAAATGGTGGCTAGTACGGTGAGAAAACCATTTACCAGCACTTAACTCAAAAAACTCTTCAATATTCATAAATGAAATTACCCTGCATCAAAATACTAAAAGTCCCTCTTATTATTAAAAGGTAGCAGGAGAAGGAAATTTTATGCTTGCTTGCCTTTTTCTTCAATTCGCTTGAGGCAGATTCTGGCGGCTTCAGAAACGTTGGGATGGCTATCTTTCTCTAAATATTTTAAAGCCGAGATACTCTTAGGCGTGGGCAGATTTCCTAGGGCTTCTACCAGCCGTTGTCTAACTAGCCAATCATCTGATTGAGCAAATTTGAGAATATTATCAACTGCTGCTAAGTCGCCAATTTCCCCAAGTGCAGAAATTGCAGCTTCTTGTAAAACCGCTTCCTTACTATCCAAAGCCTGCAAGAGAATTTCACGAGCGCGTGGGTCTTTAAGATTACCTAAAGCCACAGCTGCACTAAATCGGACTAACCAATCAGTATCTTCATAAAATGCTCTGGCTAGTGCCTCAAAAGCTCTGACATCACCTAAATATCCCAATGCACCAGCAGCATCTGCACGAATGCCATAATCGGGGTCTGTTTGCAAAATTCTGACTAAAATTGCATAACATTCATCAGTTTGCTTGATTCCCAAGGCAAAGATTGCCATAGAGCGCAGTTGCAAAGAATCGTCATCCAACACCTTTTTAATTAAAGGTACTGCATCTTCAGCCGGGACATCGCGCAGACTGGCAAGTGCAACCATGCGATCGCGTAAATTTGAACTTTCTAACTGAGCAGAAATTTCCTGTAAGGGTAGAGCTGCCATTTATGATTAACGCGCTTTCTTTACTTATCTTTACTTTACCTGATTTACCAATTAGACTGCTGTCAAACTCAGATGCAGCTTTGGCGTAATTCCCGAATTTTCCCATAACCTCAGAATGGGTGTAATACGGTTTCACTTTAAGTTTGAGACAAATATGCAGAAGAACAGACAGAAAAAATTTACTTTCGCTATGTGCGATTTGTCTCAGTAATATAAATTATTTATTATACTTGGCTGATTGCATATCTCTCAGGGTGACACGTTGTAAAAAATACAATATATATGAGTTATGCACCAATTGTAAAATACATGAATTTAGCAGTCTTGATCATCAGTATTTTAGTTACTATTTGTTATAATCAACTTTTTCAATATAGAGCATCTTTAGCAGAACCTATTTTAATGTTAAATGAAGAATCAAGTTTATATTTAGTAGCTAAAACAAATCATATTTCATTTATAGAACAAGAAGTAATTAAAGAAACTAATAAAGTTAGACAAAATCTCAAGGCATATATTCCCATTTTAGAAAATTATAAAAAACAGTTTCAGGGTAAAAAGCTGAGACTGTCACAAAATTCTTTTTTAATTACTCAAGAAGGAAGCAAAGCTGTTGATGAGGCGATCGCATTTCTCAAATCAGCACGTCCTGTCGGCGCGTTAAGTCTATCTAGAGGGATGTCTTTAGCAGCAAAAGCTCATGTAAAAGACCAAGGGGATAAAGGCACTACAGGTCATTATGGTAGTGATGGTAGTAGTCCTTTTGAGCGCATTAATCGCTATGGTAAATGGCAGATAACTGCGGCTGAAAATATTAGTTATGGCCCTAATACAGCCCAAGATATTGTCATGCAATTAATTATTGATGATGGAGTACCATCACGCGGACATCGAAAAAACATCTTTAACTCTGCATTTAAAGTTAGTGGCGTTGCTTACGGAAATCATAAAACTTACAAAACTATCTGCGTAATTAACTATGCTGGTGGTTTTCAAGAGAAAACAACTGAGATTGGCAAACCTCTCTCAACAATGTTACAAAAAAATTAGGTTAGGATTACAGTCAAATATTAATTTATAATTCAGTGATTTCACTAAGTCTTTTTTTCTATAAATGTATCTTAATGAAGTGAGAAAAAAGCATCTTGAGGTAAGTAAATTAGCTTTACCTCATAAAATAAGTATTTACACTGTGTAAAATACTATACATTTAAATTTATTCTAGATATTTGAGAAAGTATGAAAGTGAAAGCAAGTGACTACAAGTAGAATTTTTCAGCATTCAATCCAGGATATGAGATTTTGAGGAAGAGCAATGCCAGGAAATGAGTGGGAGAAAATACGTCACCTATTGGTTGTCCAAGACTTGCAAGGACAAAGAACTATCCCACTTCAAGAAACCACTTATTCCATTGGTCGAGATTCGAGAAATGCGATCGTGCTGCGCTCTCGTTCAGTATCTAGACAACATGCGATTTTACTACGGGTCACGCTTCCAGAAACCGACCAGTATGGCTTTCGGATTATTGATGGTAACTTCAAGGGTAAATCCAGTACCAATGGCTTATATGTAAATGGGATGAAATGCGTCTCCCATAATCTTCAACATGGAGACGTAATTGCCTTTGGCAATAATCAAGTCCAGGCTAAATACTATGCAATTTCTTATATTTCCGAAAAGGCTTTTTCAGAAAGTGGGGATATTGAAAACATATCTGATTTTCTATTAGAACAGGCGAATGTTGCCAATCCGTTTCAAACTTTGATTGTTGATCCTAATTTTGAAGCGGCCAGTGAAACGGCTCTCGCACGCCTAGCATCTTTCCCTGAACTTATCCCCAACCCAATTATCGAAATGGATTTAGGGGGAACAATTACATATCTCAATCCAGCCGCATCGGTGAAATTCCCAAAGATTCGAGAAATTGGTAACAAGCATCCTGTACTGACAGGATTGCTCAATGCGGTAGAGGATAGAAAGATAAATTCTTTTTCCCGCGAGATCACAGTTGAGCAGGAAGTTTTTGAACAATGTATCCATTACTTACCTGAAAGTGACTTAATTAGAACTTTTATCGTCAGGGATATTACAGAGCAAAAGCAAGCCGAAGCTGAATTACGCCAACGCGATCGCCTATTACAAGCAGTAGCCGAAGCCGCAAATTACTTGCTAGTGGAAATGAATTACGAAACTGGCATAGATAAAGTTCTAGCTGTTTTAGGAGAAGCAGCAAAGGCTGATCGCGCCTATTTATTTAAAAACCATCTCCACTTAGATACAGGAGAAATGGCTCTCAGCCTGCAATTTGAATGGACACGAACTAACTTTACCTCCTCTCGCTCTCACTGGCAAAATCAGCTTTATCAATCTTCGGAACTGGCGCGTTGGTATGCGACTCTTTCCGGCGGACAATCTATTAGTGGTACTATCCAAGAATTTCCCATAGGTGAACAAAAGCTACTGGACAGGGATGGAATTAAATCTTTACTTTTAGTCCCCTTACGACTGGAAGATGAATTTTGGGGTTGTCTTGGTTTAGCCGACTGTTCTCAAGAGCGCCTGTGGTCAAGACATGAAGAATCAACTTTATTGACAATGGCGGCTAGTATTAGCGGTGCATGGCAGCGTCAACAAGTAGAGGAAAAAATTCGCCATCAAGCACTCCACGATATGCTGACTGGATTACCCAACCGTTTACTATTTAATGAACTGTTGGCTAAAGCTCTACCAAACGCAACACGCAATCGTGAAAGTTTAGCTGTGATGTTTCTCGATTTAGATCGCTTTAAAGTGATTAATGATACTTTAGGTCATACATTGGGAGACGAATTATTACAAATTGTGGCGCAAAGGCTAAAAGAATCTCTGCGAGAAGGAGATACTGTGGCACGTTGGGGAGGAGATGAATTTACAATCTTGCTCCCACGAGTTAATTATCTAGACGAGGTAGACCAAGTAGCCCAAAGAATCTTGCAAGCTTTACAAAAGATGTTTTGTTTTGATGGACATGAACTTTATATCAGTGCCAGCATTGGCATCGCTTTGTTTGATGAACACAGCCATAATCCAGAAATTCTGATTCAACATGCAGATGCAGCTTTATATCATGCCAAAGATTTAGGCCGAAATAATTATCAGTTTTATACAACTACCCTCAGTGCCAAAACTCCAGAACTGCTAAATTTAGAGAAAAGCTTGCGCTATGCCGTAGAACGGGAAGAATTAATCGTATATTATCAGCCCCGTGTAAATATCTTGACAGGACAAATCACTGGGATGGAGGCTCTAGTACGCTGGCAAAACCCAGAGATGGGGCTAATAGCGCCAAATGTGTTTATTCCTCTAGCTGAAGAAAGTGGATTAATTATTCCCATTGGTGAATGGGTATTACGAGCAGCTTGTCTGCAAAATAAAGCTTGGCAACAAGCAGGATTGCCGCCTTTAACTGTGGCTGTGAATCTTTCACCTAAACAGTTTCGCCAATCTACATTGGTAGAAGATGTAGCCAGAATTCTCACAGAGACAGAATTAGATGCCAGGTTTTTAGAATTAGAAATTACGGAATCAACAGCGATCGCCGATTTAGAATTTACCAGAAATGTTTTACATAATTTAGAACAAATGGGTGTTCACCTTTCCATCGATGACTTTGGGACAGGCCACTCTTCGCTTTCACGCCTGCAACTTCTCCCACTGCACAACCTGAAAATTGATCGCTCTTTTATTCAAGAGTTAACCACAGATGTGCGAGTAGCTCATATTGTGAAGGCAATTGTCACCTTGGGACGTAACTTAGGCCTAAGACTCACCGCTGAAGGTGTAGAAAAGCAAGAAGAATTAGATTTTTTGAAATCTATTCACTGTGAAGATGTACAAGGCTATTTGTTCTATAAACCGCTTCCGGCGGAAAAAGCTACTGAAGTTCTGCAAAACAAACAAACTTCTGCTTTAGAGATGAAAAATTGAAGTCAGGGCAAAATACGTACATTTCAGAGTATCTCGTGATATTGTTTCTGCCAGAATAGCGATCTAGTGGGTAAATTGGGATATATATCCAGAAAATTTTTCTGTTTAAACCTAACCCACACATCGGAATGAGAGAACATTATCGAGATTTCTTAATTCGTAACTGGGAGAAGGGCGATCGCACCAGAGCGGCCGCAGTGATCAGTTATGTATTATCAGAATACGGTTTGGGTTGGGAACCCAAAGGTGCTGACCGAGATGTGTTGCAAGTAGAAGAATGTTACTTAGCAACAGGCGGCGAGTTTTGGGTTATTGAACACCAAAGCCAAATAGTAGGTACTGGGGCTTATTACCCCATCAATCGGGGAGAAAAAGCTGTAGAGATCCGTAAAATGTATCTTTTACCCAGTGTCAGAGGTATAGGATTGGGCAAATATTTGTTACAACAGCTAGAAGCAGCAATTGCTACCCGTGGTTTTCAGCAAATTTGGATTGAAACCGCCAGCATATTAGTAGAAGCAGTCAAGTTATACGAAAGCAGTGGTTATCTACCAGAAATAGGTGTGGAAACTGCACGGTGCGATCGCGTGTATGTTAAATATCTAGGCTAATTCTCCATGCCCAGTTGGACTCATAATCTTCAAGGTTTGCTCAACCTATTTTTACAATCTCATTGTCCTTTGTGTCAGCGAAATACATCTGATACTTTGTGTCAATACTGTGCCAGACAATTACAAAACTGCGGTCAGAAAAACCCCTGCATATCATGGCAAGGTGCAATACCAGTATTTGGTTGGGGTGTATATGGTGGTAGTTTGAAACGAGCGATCGCTGTGATGAAGTACGAAAACCAGCCAAATATTGCTCGGATGTTAGGTGTATGGTTGGGCGAAGCATGGTTATTACACTCACCTCAGCCTCATACTCAACTTATCGTCGTCCCTATACCCATGCACCCGCAAAAGCAAAAGCAACGTGGTTACAATCAAGCGGCGTTAATTGCCGAAAGCTTCTGCCAAACAACTAAGTTAAAATTAAGCGTCAACGGTTTAGAAAGAGTACGAGAAACTCAAGCACAGTTTGGTTTATCTGTGTCTGAACGCGAAAAAAACTTAGCTGAAGCTTTTGTAGTTGGTAAAAAGTTTCGCGATCACTGTCCCAGTACTTCAGTATTGTTAGTAGATGATATTTACACTACTGGCGCTACCACCAAATCTGCCGTACAAATACTTCATCAGTCTGGAATTAAAGTTTTGGGGTTAGCGGCAGTTGCGATCGCCATCAAAGACCAACATACTAGTTCATAGGCGAGTCATCTATGACAAATCTATAATTAAGCGAATACCTTGTGTGTGGCAACACTGCCGGAGATTATGAGTAAAGCTTTTACAGCAGGTTTAAGAAGATTCATCATTGTTCCTATTACTTTTCTGGCAATTGGTATCAGTACAACAGCAGCATTAGCTCAAAGTAAGTTGTACAGTCCAATTCCTTTAACTAATCTCACTGAACTTTCTGATACACTCTCAGAAAAAGATATCCCCACAGGACAGGGTGGATTCGCCCGTGACTACACAGTTAAATTGAATAAAGGTGATAATCTGGCGGTTGATTTATCTTCGGAAAACTTTGACTGTATCATTACCCTGTTAGCACCAGATGGCTCAACCGTGGCCGAAAACGATGACGGCCCCGATGGTACTAGCAACTCTCTACTATTTACCCGCATCAACGAAACAGGAATATATATTATTCGTGTTCGGTCTTTTGGGGAAACGGGAGTGGGTAACTTTAAACTGAAGGTGACAAAACTGCAACCAATTAAGTAAAGTGCTGAGTAGTTAGATTGCCTTTTTGTCTCACTAAAAAACAGTTAACACACAGAGAAATAAGGCTTCTGTCCACTCGACGACTGCGCCGTAGGTATCACCTGTGTGACCTCCTAATTTGTGATTAAACCATACGCCCGTGAGCCAAGCGATCGCACTTCCTGCAAGTATCATTGCTAGTGCGAGAAAGAGGTTTTGGCTGTCTATCAACCACAGCAAACCACTCAAACTTAACAACAACAGCAGTCCGGGAATAATATCTTTGTAGGAACGAATGGCTTCTTTGTGAAATGCACCTTTACCAGTCGGTTTCAGGTAAGGATATCGCAATATGGCTAGTTGTTGTCCCCAGCGCCCCCAACCACAAGCAGCTATTAATATTAACCAACGGTGAGCTTCAATGTCTGTTAAGGCTGATGTTTTTAATAATACTATGGCGATCGCTGCCATTGCCCCAAAAGCCCCTGTAGCGCTATCTGCCATGACTTCTAGTCGTTTTTCTGGATTCCCCACAGCTAAACCATCAGCTGTATCCATTGCACCATCTAAATGTAATCCACCTGTCAATGCAATCCAAGCACACACAATTAAAGCACCGCGAGTTAATACTGGTATACCTAAATAAATCATACCAGTGTCACATATACCTAAAATTCCTCCAATGAGTAACCCAACTATTGGAGCAAAGCGAGAAACTCCCCGAAAATCTAAGCCATGAATATAGGGAAAAGGAATAACACTGTAAAATATTACACTTGCAATTAGAGTATCCAGAGGTGATTTCCACCACTGAGAAAACTTAGTCATATTAGTTACATTTTCTTAATGGCTATTTCAGGGATAATATTGATTACTGTGGTACAACCACTAGTAGAAAAGTTTAAAGCTTTGGATAAGATAGCTATTAGTTTACAGACTCTTCTAAAAAATTTTGCTATGCTGGACTCGTAGAGCTAATTTTTTAGCCCACAATAATAACATAAAAAAACAAATTTAACAAGGTAATACTAGCAAAAAATTTTGTGTATTCATTAGCTAGTAAATTAGATCGAGAGTATTGAAGCGATCGCACCACAAAATTGATATTTTTTAAATGTAGGGAACTAATTAAGCTATTCATTTAATATTTTTAGCTGTGTTCTCGCCTTTTCTCACTCCTTAAATTTCCTATGAGTCATCATCTACCCGACACCAGGATACCTGCTCCGTGCATTGTTGACACGGGCGTGATTGTGAATAAGCTCGATATGCGGCGATTACTTTCTGATTTAGGTCGAGTTCACTACGTATACACCCACGGAGAAAAGGTAGTGAGCGAGGGTGAAGGAGATGTCATAGAAGTATTCGCTAATCCGCAACGTTCTACCTTAGTGGCTAACAGCGCGCTTTATTTGAATGTTTATAGTTTTGATTACATAGAACTGAAACAGTCCTCGCCACAAGAAACCTGTTTCGATTTGATGCAAGAAGGTATGTGTTTACGGCTCATTCCCCTTACTACCCCTTTACAAGAACGTCGGGAGAAAACCTTCAACGTCAGCGCGATTGAAGCGATGATGGAACAAGTTCTCTCTGCCAAATGGGATGCAGAAATTGATGATGACTGCTCTGATTCGTTTTAGAATTGTCATCTGTCATTAGTCATCTGTCATTAGTAGCGGCACAAAGTTTTGCGCTCCTATAAACCAAGACTATTAATAATTGCTATAACCAAGGACAAAGGACAAATGACAATCATTTAGTGAAATCGTCTAATCTTTTACCTTGACCAAGAATTTTTCTTTTCAATCCTTAGCTCGTTGTAGCCAAACAAAAGCTAGAGCCGGGATATTCTTAACGCCCCACGGTGTTGTGGAAACCCCAAAATTTATGCCTGTGGGGACACTGGCTAATGTCAAAACAGTCACCCCCGCCCAGTTAAAAGATACTGGCGCACAGATGGTATTGTCAAACACATACCATCTCCATCTGCAACCAGGAGAAGCAATTGTAGCTGGCGGTGGTGGGTTACATAAGTTTATGGGCTGGGATGGGCCGATGCTCACTGATTCTGGTGGTTTTCAAGTATTCAGCTTGAGCGAGATACGAAAAATTACTGAAGAAGGTGTAACCTTTCGCTCACCCCATGATGGACAGATTATCAATTTAACACCAGAGCGTTCTATAGAAATTCAGAATACTTTAGGGGCCGATGTGATCATGGCATTTGATGAATGTCCGCCTTACCCCGCGACGCGCCAAGAAGTAGAAACGGCTACTGAACGAACTTACCGTTGGCTAGAACGTTGTATAGCAGCCCATCAACGCCAAGATCAGGCCTTATTTGGAATTGTGCAAGGGGGAGTGTATTTAGATTTGCGTTCTCAGGCGGCTGTAGCGTTAGCTAAGTTAGATTTGCCTGGATATGCTATTGGTGGCGTGAGTGTGGGCGAACCCGCAGAATTGATGGCGCAGATTGTCCAAGCCACCGCACCACTGTTACCACCAGAAAAGCCCCGCTATTTGATGGGTGTGGGAACTTACCGAGAAATGGCGCTCGCGATCGCTTCTGGGATAGATTTATTTGATTGCGTTATCCCGACTCGTTGGGCAAGACATGGTACAGCAATGGTGCAAGGCGAACGCTGGAATTTAAAAAATGCTAAATTTCGTGAAGATTTCACACCATTGGATGAAACTTGCCCTTGTTATGCGTGTCAAAATTTTAGTCGGGCATATATTTCTCATTTGGTGCGATCGCAAGAAATTTTGGCTTACACCTTACTCAGCATTCACAATATCACCGAACTGATTCGGTTTACTCAAAAGATTCGCCAAGCAATATTAAACGATTCCTTTCTCGAAGAATTTGGTCATTGGCTGAACTCGCCGGACACTGGAGAATTAGAGGAAAATTCTTAAACGCAGAGTGGCGCTGAGGTAAACGCAAAGGGTACGCTGAGTCTTTATTGAAAGGTGGTGAAGTTATTTATTGGTATAACGGCAAATTAATTGAGTCTCAAACCCTGGAATTAGATATTAATGATCCGGGGTTGCTTTATGGTGCAACGGTGTTTACTACATTGCGAGTTTATGAAAATTCTCTCGATAGTAGTTTAACTAACTGGCAGGCACACTGCGATCGCCTCCAGTTAAGTTTACAAGCTTTTACTTGGCAACAACCAGATTGGCAGTGGATACATCAAGGTGCAGAAATTCTCATTCAACATTTCCCCATTCTCAGAATTACCTTGTTTCCTGATGGTAGGGAATGGATAATTGGCAGAAATTTACCAGCAGATTTAACAAAAAAACAACAAAATGGGGTGAAATGCGCCATTGCACAACCAGAATTTTCTCGCAACTTGCCTTCTCATAAAACAGGTAATTATTTAGGTGCTTGGTTAGCGAAAAATAGTGTGCAAGCTTTAGCAGCCGAGGAAGGGATTTTAGTTGATATTGCAGGTAATTGGCTAGAAACTACGACTGGTAATCTTTGGGGGTGGCGGGATGGTTTGTGGTGGACACCGCCCGAATATGTAGGGATTTTACCCGGAATTATGCGATCGCAAATTATTCAATGGCTGCAAAACCAACAGCTACAAGTACGAGAGGAACCTTGGACACCTGAGTTAGTCACGGGATTTGAAGCGATCGCCTACACTAATAGTGTGGTAGAAATTATCCCCATTCATACCGTCGAGCAAGCTTCAGGGTCGCTACAATATAATCCCCACCATCTCAATTTTCAGCAAATCAGGAGGCTTTTTAGCATGACAACCGTACCATTCTGGTATACCTTAAAATAAGTTAACATAATTCTTAATAATGCCCTCTCATACAGAGACGCTCCGCGAAAGCACAGAATATACAGGAGATAGACCTTAGTGAATAAAAGATGGAGAAATGCGGGGCTGTACGCGCTACTGTTTATTGTTGTCATTGCGCTGGGAACAGCATTCTTTGACAAACAACCACAAAACACACAAACATGGCGCTACAGTCAATTTATTCAAGAAGTTGAAAAAGGTAGAGTTACACAAGTTAGGGTGAGTGCAGATCGTTCTACAGCGATTGTTAAGGCTCAGGACGGAACTCAGATTAAAGTCACCTTAGTTAACGACCCCGACTTAATTAACACTCTCACCTCTAAAGGCGTTGATATTTCTGTATTGCCTCAAACTGATGAAGGTTTTTGGTTTAAGGCACTAAGCAGTTTATTTTTCCCTGTACTGCTGTTAGTTGGTTTATTTTTCTTACTCCGCCGCGCTCAAAGTGGCCCTGGTAGCCAAGCCATGAACTTTGGTAAATCCAAAGCCAGAGTGCAAATGGAACCTCAAACCCAGGTGACATTTGGTGATGTTGCTGGGATTGACCAAGCCAAGCTCGAATTAAACGAAGTTGTAGACTTTCTCAAAAACGCCGATCGCTTTACCGCAGTTGGTGCAAAAATTCCTAAAGGAGTATTATTAGTAGGGCCTCCAGGTACAGGTAAAACCTTACTGGCTCGTGCTGTGGCTGGGGAAGCTGGTGTACCTTTCTTCTCTATCTCTGGTTCCGAATTTGTAGAAATGTTCGTGGGTGTGGGTGCTTCCCGCGTCCGTGATTTATTTGAGCAAGCTAAATCTAACGCTCCTTGTATCGTCTTTATCGATGAAATTGACGCAGTTGGTCGTCAACGGGGTGCTGGTTTAGGCGGTGGTAACGATGAACGGGAACAAACCCTCAACCAGTTACTCACCGAAATGGATGGTTTTGAAGGTAACACTGGTATTATCATCATTGCTGCTACCAACCGTCCCGACGTATTAGACGCAGCTTTATTACGTCCTGGTCGCTTCGACCGTCAAGTTGTAGTAGACCGTCCTGACTACGCCGGACGCAGCGAAATCCTGAAAGTTCACGCCCGTGGCAAAACCTTAGCTAAAGATGTGGACTTGGATAAAATCGCCCGTCGTACCCCTGGTTTCACTGGCGCAGATTTATCCAACTTGTTGAACGAAGCAGCAATTTTGGCAGCACGCCGCAACTTAACCGAAATTTCGATGGATGAAATCAATGATGCCATCGATCGCGTGTTAGCTGGCCCAGAAAAGAAAGACCGGGTAATGAGCGAAAAACGCAAGACCTTGGTAGCTTATCACGAAGCTGGTCACGCTTTAGTTGGTGCATTGATGCCTGACTATGACCCAGTACAAAAGATTAGTATCATTCCTCGCGGTCGTGCAGGTGGTTTAACTTGGTTCACCCCCAGCGAAGACCGGATGGACACTGGTTTATACAGTCGCTCCTATCTGGAAAATCAGATGGCTGTGGCATTAGGTGGTCGTTTAGCCGAAGAAATTATCTTTGGTGAAGAAGAAGTAACCACAGGTGCTTCTAACGACCTACAACAGGTAGCAAGAGTAGCCCGTCAAATGATTACTCGCTTTGGAATGAGCGATCGCTTAGGGCCTGTTGCACTGGGTCGTCAACAAGGTAATATGTTCCTCGGACGCGATATTATGTCAGAGCGCGACTTCTCCGAAGAAACCGCTGCTGCTATCGACGAAGAAGTACGGAAACTCGTAGATACAGCCTACACCCGCGCCAAAGAAGTGTTAATCAACAACCGTCACATTCTAGATCAGTTAGCCCAAATGCTGGTTGATAAAGAGACAGTAGATGCCGAAGAATTGCAAGAAATCTTGGCAAATAATGATGTGAAAACTGCCGCCTTTGCTTAATCAACTGCGGTAATCATCTAAAATTTGGATTTGGGGTAGTTCTGAAAAAGAATTACCCCATTTTTTTCTTTGAGTTCTTTGCGTCCTACCCTGCGGTTGATATTGAGACAGCTAATTTTGTGCATTAGATTTAGATAAAATTAACCGCAGATGAACGCGGATAAACGCAGATAAAAATGAACTTGACAACTAACAAATCCTCAGAATTTGCGATATATGATTCCGGGATGCTGTCAGATTATGTCACAGCATTAGCTTGGTCTCCTGAAGGTGAAATTCTCGCGGCGACATCTGCGGCTGGAGAGGTGGTGCTATGGAATGATGGTAATGTCGTAGAACTACAAAGTAGCAGTGGGAAATCTGTAGACTGTGTGGCTTTTTCGGCTGATGGCAAATTTTTAGCCGTTGGTGGACAGGATGGACAAGTCAAAATTTGGCGGGAACATGAACTCATCGCCACTTTAGAAAATGCACCAGCCTGGGTAGATAAGTTGGCTTGGAATCATACTAGTAACCAACTAGCTTTTAGTTTGGGGCGTTATGTGCAAGTCTGGGATGCTGATCTGGGTGAGATAGTCGTCACCTTAAATTTTGATAACTCCTCGGTTTTAGGGATAGATTGGCGCAGCGATGGCCAGTATTTAGCCATTGGTGGTTATCAAGGAATCAAGATTTGGGAGAGTCAAAACTGGGATGAAGAACCATTCTTTCTGACTATGCCAACTGTCAGTGTAGCTATGGGTTGGTCGCCTGATAGCAAATACTTGGCTTCCGGGAATATGGATCGCAGCGTCACAGTTTTGGATTGGAGCAACCCCGACCCCTGGATTATGCGTGGCTTTCCTGGTAAGATTCGGCAGTTAGCATGGTCAGAAGCTACTACTGAACTAGGTGCGCCGATACTTGCATCTTCTAGTGTTGAAGGTATTGTCGTCTGGGAAAAGTTAGAGGATGAATCTTCAGGTTGGGAAGCGCGAGTGTTAACTAATCATGTGGATGTGATTAATGCGATCGCTTTTGCACCCCACAGCTTTTTGTTAGCATCCGCTGGCGCTGATGGTTTATTGTGTTTGTGGACAGAAGCTTCGCAAGTATCCCAAATTCTCACAGGTGCTACCGCCGGGTTCTCCACCTTAGCTTGGCATCCCCAAGGTCAGTTTCTCGCCGCAGGTGGTGAACAAGGCGAGTTAATTATCTGGTCAAAAGATGTATAAAATTCCCTTATCTTTTTGTTGAACAATTTTTAATTGATCCTTTTTTAAACGCAAAGTAGCGCTGAGGTAAACGCAGAGTACACAGAGTTTGTGTATCTGTTTTGCTATGAACTTATGCAATCTGATACTTAGTCCTGAATATCTAACATTTCACTGTTATTGATTAATAATGATGATCGTTAGATTCAGTCTAGTTACTAGGAATTAATTATGCTAAACAAATTACTATTTATTCATTCCTTACGCGTTGCTTTTATTACCTTATTGATTGGATTAGTGGGTTGTGCAAGACAAGCCACTAATACTTCATTTACTCAAACCACAACAGTAGATGAAAATCTTCCTAAAGTTGTCGCTACAACCAGCATATTATGTGACTTAATTAAACAAGTTGCAGAGAATACAGTGAATCTCGCCTGTTTAATTCCTCCAGGTACTGACCCCCATAACTATCAACCAAACACAGCAGACCGTGAAACTATTGACCAAGCTAATTTGATTTTTTATAATGGCTACAATTTTGAACCAAGCTTGATCAGAATTATTAAATCAACTAGCAATACTGCACCCAAAATAGCTGTAAGTCAGGTAGCAGTTCCTAAACCGCAACGATTTATTGAAGATGGGCAAAGAGTTATAGATCCTCATATTTGGCAAAATGCTAAAAATGGGATCAAAATGTTGGAAGTAATTAGCAACAACCTGAAAAAATTAGAGCCTAATAATGCCGGAGTTTATAATAGTAATAATAAACGAATTAAAAGTGAACTAACTCAGTTAGATAGTTGGATAAAAACAAGAATAGCTACTATTCCTCGTGAGAAACGTAAATTAGTTACAACCCATAATGCACTGGCTTATTACGCCAAAGCATATAGTATTCCACTAGCAGGAGTTTTAGCTGGTATTAACCCAAATGATAAACCAACAGACGGACAGATAAACAATTTAGTTAACGAAATCCAACAAGCTAAAGTCCCAACTATTTTTTCTGAAACAAATATTAATCCAAAATTAGTTCAATCAGTAGCACAAGCAGCAGAGGTCAAAGTTTCTGAACGAGGACTTTATACTGATAATCTAGGAGAAACAAAAAGTGATGGTGATAGTTATCAAAAAATGATGGTTGCAAATACACGCACGATTGTAGAAGGTTTAGGAGGAACTTATTTAATATTTCAACCAAAAACTAGTAAGTAGCAAGATTTAATAAGTTGCTGGTTTATATGTTTTGCTATAAGCATTTCAGCATACATATTAGTCCGATTTGCGATCGCGTAAAGTAAAGGTTAGTGACAACACTCTAGAATTACCTACACGAGAATTAGCCCTTGCAGAAACCTTTTTTCGTCATCCTAGACAAATTTCAGCCGGAAAAAATTGATAGATAGTTCGCTTAATATTTATCAACATATTATGTAAGTGTTACAAGTTAAATAGTAAACTTTAGTATCAAATCCTATTGTGTTGATTTAGCTGTGATAATTTAGTAATTGAAGTTGAAAGGCTTCCCTGGCAGATTAACAGCCAATGTTCAAGTTAGTTAAGAGGTAAAAACGCTGTTTGATTTCCATCTGTCTCGTCCTAACAACAACACCCAACTCGAACACTAATATTTCCTCTGCTTGGTAAACTGAGGCGTTGTAACTGATGATTGAAGATATATCAGTAACAGCCTAAAGTAAGTGATGAATGTGAGGAAATTGCTAAGTGAGCAGATGCTTGGGTGTTGTTGTTTTAAGTATTGATAGTAGGAAGAAGGTGACAGGTGACAGGGTTTTGATTGTTTCAACTCAGTACTCAGAAACTTACCATCCCCAAGTACCTGGCCCGCCTTTAAATGGCCCGACAATATCACTTGTAACCCAACCACCATAAAAGTTTCCTGGTTGTGGTTGAACTTTTTCACCATCTACATAGCAAGCATCCATGAGATGACAATAGAAAGCGACATGATCTTGAATGGATGCAAAAGCTGATGTTGGGCTGGGGTAAAACCAAGCAGCGTTTTGGGCTTCTTTATCACCGACGCGAATTGTGTAATAACCTGCGCGTCCTTTCCACTCACAAAAACTAGATTGTGGTACTGATATCAAATATTCCATTTTGATATCTTCAGGAGGGATGTAGTAAGAAGGAGGATGACTGGTTTCTAAAACACGTTTGGCGTTGTGGGTGTCTGCAATGGTTACGCCGTTAAAAATTATCTGGATGTGTTTGTTGGTAGGTTCTAAGCGCGGGGGACGGGGATAATCCCATACTGATTCTTGTCCGGGTGCAGGTTCGATGCGTTGAGGGAAAACCATACAAGTAGGTAAAAATAAATATGCGATCGCCTCTACTTTAGCGTAAATGCGATCGCCTATCACCCAATACGCAAAAATTGCGGATTTAGCGGACTTCTTTTAAACTGTCAATTTGCTTAGTAAACATCTCAGTAAATAGACTCATCACACTTCTTTCCTCCCGCACCTTAATATTAACTGTAGTTGACATCCCTGACTGCAATGGTAGTTGTTTACCGTTGAAATTTAGTGCTTGTTTATCTAAAGATATTCTGGCTGGGAAACGATAAAATTTATGCGTTTCATCCGGTGGTAAAGCATCAGAACCAATCGAAATTAGCTCTCCTTTAATATCACCAAATTCGCTGAATGGAAAGGAATCGATTCTCACATCAGCTTTCATCCCTTCCCGCACAAACCCAATATCCTTATTCGTGATAAATACCTCAGCAATATAGTTATCATTAGGTACTATTTGCAGGATTTTTTGTGTAGCATTAGCAACAAAACCCGGATTTTTAACTTGTGAATCAAAAACTACACCGCTGACTGGGGCGCGTAGTTCTTGATATCTGAGATTGAGTTGAGCTTGCGAAATTTTGCTGTTAATATCTGCCAATCGCTGTTCATTTTCCAGGACAATTTTGATAAACTGGCTATCGATATCAGCAATGCGTTGTTTATTTTCCGAAACTTTTTCTAAAACATTTTTCCCAGAAACCGCCACAGTATTAGTTAATTCTTGTCGTCCTTTTTCTATATCATATTTGAGGCGTTTGTCTTCTTCTTGTAATTGAGCGACTTCAGCTTGCAGTGTTTGTACTTGTTGTTGTTGATTGAGATATTGTAGCTGAGAAATACCACCTTGTTCAGCTAGTATTTTCAGTTTATCGAAAATTTGCTGTTGAATAGCTAAACTAGATTGTGTATCGGCGATTTTAACTTGATTTTGGGTAAGTTGTTTTTTAGTTTTCTCAACTTCTAATTGGGCTGCATTTGCACGGGTAGCCAATTCTAATTTAGATACTCGCAAACGTTGTTGTTCATCGACTCCCAGCCCTTGAGTATTTGTTGAATTTCTTAATTCTTTCCGCAACAATTCATTTTCGCCAACTAATGCTGCGCGACTTTTCAACAAAAAGACTGCATCTGTTGGTAATCTACTCCGTAAAAATTCCAGTTCTGAGCCGACAGTATAGCTAGAACTCATCAAACGGCGATAAATTTGGTTTTCCCTAATTAGACTATTACGAACTTGAATTAATGAATTAAATTCTGCTAAAGTTGCCACAGTTTCAAAGGTTAGTAGTAAGTCTCCTTTGTTAACTTTTTGACCATCTTTGACATAAACTTCTTTGACTACGCCATTCACTGGTGCTTGCACGTCTTTGACAGTTCCTTGGGGTTTTAATTGACCTGTAGCAGGTACAACTTGTTCAATTTTGGCAACATAAGCCCAAACAATGCCAAAACAAGCTAATACGATTAAGGTCAACATAATTGTGCGTGACCAAACCGGAGATTGGCGTAAAACAACAGACTGTTCAAAGTTATCAAACTTTTGATTAATTAAAGGCTGTTGTGAAACTTTATTTGACGATGTTAATACGGGTGATTCTGTTGTAGTTTCTGAAGGATGTTTACCGTTACCATTATTGCCATTGAGACGATTACCATTAATTTGAGTCATAGTAGTTTTACCTTTAATGAATAATTAGCGATTGACTATTGACCAATTACAAATTAACTTCTTGCTGTTGATAAAGGTAATAATAATGACCTTTAGCAGCCATTAATTCTTGATGACTTCCTTGTTCTATGACTCGGCTTGCATCCATGACAACGATAGTATCTGCATGGCTGACAGTGTTAAGGCGGTGAGTAATGAAAAATACTGTGCTACCTTGAAAGGCTTTGGCTAAGTTTAAACAAACTTGGCGTTCTGTAGGGTAATCTAAAGCACTGGTAGCCTCATCTAAGACTAACAGTTTTGGTCGTTGGAGTACAGAACGAGCGATCGCAATTCTTTGGCGCTGTCCCCCAGAAAGTCCCGCACCTCTTTCGCCAACGCGGGTATTGTAACCGTTGGGTAAGCCCATAATAAATTCATGGGCGCAAGCTACACGCGCTGCTTCGATAATTTCTTCTGTAGTTGCTTCCGGGTTAGTTAAAGCAATATTTTCTTGTACTGTTCCATCAAACAACAATGTTTCTTGGGGGACTACGCCTATCTGTCTCCTTAAAGAGTAAAGTTCAACTTTGGCAATATCATAACCATCAATTAAAATTCTGCCTGACTCCACATCATAAAGTCTCAGCAGCAATTTCATCATCGTACTTTTACCTGAGCCACTCTGCCCAACAATACCGACAAATTGTCCGGCGGTAAATTCAATATTGATATTAGAAAGTTGCAGTGGCCCACTAGGTGTAAATCGGAAGGAAACGTTGTCAAATTTAATTGCACCGTCAATTGCTGGTAGAGGAATATTACCTCTGTCAGCTTCGCCTTCTTCTGGCGTATCCACAATATCACTTAATCGTTCTAAAGATAAGGCAGTTTCTTGG
Source organism: Nostoc sp. HK-01 (assembly GCA_003990705.1). GTDB lineage: Bacteria > Cyanobacteriota > Cyanobacteriia > Cyanobacteriales > Nostocaceae > Nostoc_B. The sequence continues at coordinate 2,755,074 of AP018318.1, read as the reverse complement.
AAGTTTTGCCAGAGTTGTGCTAACCGTAAAATTGGGCCAGTAACATAACCAGAAATAATCCGAAAAGCGATTAATTCCCCTAATGTTAGTTCGCCTTGTAAAACTAAATAAGCACCTACCCATAAAACTAGTAAACTACTGAGTTTATTCAGAAAGCTACTAGTAGAATTTGCCAAGGTAGAGGTGACAACAGTTTTAAATCCAGCCCCCACATAACGAGCATAACGCTCTTGCCAAGAAAAACGCGATCGCAATTCAATATTTTGGGCTTTCACTGTCTGAATACCAGACATCACCTCAACTAAATAAGATTGAGTTTCGGCGTTGCGTTCGGCTTTGTTGCGTAATTGTTTACTGATGGTGGGTGAGGCAATTAAAGTAATAACAACAAATATCGGAATTGTCCCTAAACCGACTAAAGTCAGTTGCCAACTGTAAAACAGCATGACAACAATATAAACTACTGAAAATAACGCATCTAACCCTACAGTTAACGCTGTCCCTGTGAGAAACTGCCGAATATTTTCTAACTCATTAATTCTAGTTGACAATTCCCCCACTGGTCGCCGTTCAAAATAGCGCAGTGGTAGCCGTAGTAAATGGTCAATAATCTGCGAACCCAAACCCATATCGATGCGGTTTGTTGTATCAACAAATAAGTAAGTCCGCAAAGTACTAATTACAGCTTCAAATAGTCCCACTACTAACAGTAGCACTCCCAAAACATTCAAAGTGCTAATACTGTTTTGGACAATTACTTTGTCGATAATCAGCTGAATGACGAGGGGGTTAGCCAGTTGTGCTAATTGGACAAAGAAGGAAGCAATAAAGACTTCAATCAATACTCGACGGTAGCGCGACAAATAAGGTAAAAACCACGATACACCAAATCGTTCTTGGGGTGTTTCTTTGGTAGCACTCAGCAGTAATACCCGCATTTGTGGCTGATAGTTACCTTCTTCAAGTTCTAAATGCGCCAGCAATTCTTTTGGTTTACAGCGTACTATACCTTGGGATGGCGCACCAACCACAACATGATGTGCATCTGCGGCGTACAAAACAGCAAAATTTCCTCGATAGCGAATTAGTGCTGGTGTAGGAAGACGTTCAAGGGTGTTAGCAGGTAAATCTACTAACTGCGCTTTTAAACCAATTAATTCTGCTAAATAAGCACAAGCTGGAAAAGATATACTACCTTGACGTTTAATTTGCTCAGATAAAATGCGCCGGACAACTTCTCGACGCAAAGGAATTTGTAAATGCTGAGACAACATTTGAAAACAAGCAAAGGTCGCATTTACTTCTCCATTACCACGAACGAAGGGATATTTTAAATATTTTTGTTGTTTTGGCGCTGGATAGTTTGCTGGAGTAATTTCGTCAGGAGCATAGGGAATATCTAACTCGTCTGTAATAGTTAGTTGAGTGTCATTAATAGCAAGTTCTTCAGACGGAGTATTATAGTTATCTAAAAATGATAAATCTTCTGGAGCGAACCCAATTAACCTTGCGGGAGTTCTTCCCAAAACTTCAATTGAACTATTATCACTTAATTCGAAGCGATCGCCTGGAGCCAAATTCTTAATTTCGCCGCCACTAACAAACCAAATACTGTTGCTATCTAGTTTGTTATAGGCAGTTTTACCAGGAGATAAGTAATGTATTTTAGCGCTGAATAAAGCCTGTTCGGATAGTTCCTGAAAATTAGCAACAGCATTAGCTTGCTTGGCTATTTGTACACCTAAAACACTAAAAACTTCGGAGATGTTGCTGTGATTTTGACGAGTTTTCGCAAATTCTGGATATTGTGATAATAGGCGCGAATATTCGTCAAGGTTTAAAGCTAAACATATCACTTCTGTGGAGGCGATCGCAATTTCACAAGGAACCTGACGCAAGAAACTAATTTCCCCAATTATTGCGCCTGGTTTGAGCAATTTTAAAGTAATGGCTGTTTGTGTTTGCGGTTCATATCCCAAGAGGCGGACTTGTCCTTCATAAAGAAAGATGACTTTTTGTAGTATGCTTTCGTTACCAATAATTTTCTGTCCAATACGATAGCGCCAAGCTTCAAGTTTTTCCGAGATACTCACAATTACTTCTAACGGTAATTGGTCAAATCCTTCTAAAGTGGCGATAAATTCTTGAAACGCACTTTTAATATATGTCATACTTTAAATTTGATTTATTTCACCCTTTATTGATATTAAGAACTGCTTAAATCTTGACCTTAATCAAGATAATCAAAAAACAATTAATTTATATTATGGTTAGGTTAAATAGCTATATTAGCTAGGAATTAGCTGTACCTCTAACTCCTTTACGCTCTGACTTTCTGATTGCAAATCGGGGGTTCATATTAATTTATATTCTCTCGGCAATAAATAATATAATTGCCAACTATACTAAGGAAGGTAGTGTTTTTATAAAATATAAAATATCACAACCTTATATATAAAAATCGTAAATTATTGGTTAAAAATTTTAAGTATTGATTCACTGCAAATGCTGAGTTGCAAGTAGGGAGTGGTGGAGCTTGTTTTATCAGGACTGTGTTCTGTTACAAAACCTGTAGACTGACGATAAAATCGGTTATCCGTTGATGAAGAGAGATTGAGTAACTTTTTCTAATACTTTTAACCCTTGTAAAGAGCCACGAATTAACCGAGTAGCGGCTATAGGTTGACGAATCAAACCCCATGCTAAAGGCAAAGTTTGCAGTGAACCATCAGCACTAATAGCATCTGTAAGGTTAGGAATATCATGTTGACAGTCATCACTAACCACACGTAACACGGTAACAGCTACCCCCATTTGCTGAAAAAATTGTAACGCGGCGAAACTTTCCATATCAACAACATCACTATCGGATGTTTGACCTAAATGAGATTTTTCTGTAGCAGACCAGATGACGAGATCGCTTGTCAATCCTTTCACCAGAGATAGTTGTTGATGTAAAGGAGAATACAACTGAGTAGTGAAACTGCGATCGCATTCTTGCACCTGTCCTTGATAAGTGCAATGTTGATACAACACTACATCCCCAACAGTGTAGCGCTGGCGCAAGCTTCCACACAAACCCATTACCAACACCTTTGATGGCGACACCTGCTGTTTATCCCATTGTTGCAAGTATTTAGTCAAAGGCTGCATCCCTACTGGTATCGATAAAACCTTTGGCATCAACTCTGTATTTTTACGTAAGCCGCGGCACACAGCTTTATACTCCGCACCCTGCGGCACTAAAATCACAGTGTTCATCATCATCTTTGTGTTGAGTATGAGGGAATGAAAGGGGTATAGAGGTGTAAGGGTATAGGGTAGAGAAATTCAAAAATTATAATTGAGCTTTGGAGCTAGTTCTTACCCCCACACCCCATACCTTACAACCTGATACTCTTACATACCTACACCCCCATACCCCCACACCCTTACACCCTTACACCCTCCGCAAAAGTTTTACGTTTTGGTAGTAACTGGAGCATACTCAAAGCTATGCTGGCGAGTCGAGGTAGCAGTTGCGGTTGCAATATTCGCGAGTCAAACTTACTCATTCGCCGTTGGTTTTCTTGAATGCACACTTTGAGAAATTTTTCAAGTGTTAAATCTTGACTAAACACACTAGCTCCGCTGGCGGTGAACCCAGCACCATTGGGGTCAGCTTCACCAAATGCCTTAATTACACTGCTCAAGGCTCTGCCGTAGTACCAGAGAGTTTTCACACTCCGCAGTGGTAAAAACCCATAACCACGTTGAATTTGCAAATCAGTGAACCAGTTGACAAAAAATACAATATGCCGTACTTCTTCATCAACAATTGAGTCAAAGATTGTGAAGATTTGCTCAGGAAGAACTCTGGCTTCACGGGCAATTTCAAATAAGCCAAAGGCAAAAAAAGAATCTAGACACTCTTCAAAACCAAATTCAATGAATGTCTGCTCAAGGTTGGCGGGAATTTCGATGGGTGGACAAGCAGGCATAGGGATGTCATAACGCTCAATAAACACTTTCAGTAACCGAGCGTGGCGAGATTCTTCTTCACCTTGGAGAGCGATCGCCTCTTGTAAAATGCCCCTGTCTAAAGTTTTGGCATATTCACTGACGATAACGCCCGCTTGGCGTTCTTTATTCAAAGCCTGACCCCAAAAAGGGATGCTTCGCAAAAGTTCCAAAGCTGCATTATCCAAATCAGGCCAAGGGAGATGTTCAGGCTCATATTCCCTGTAACTCTCCATAAAACTACGACAGAATAATTCCCTATGGTCAACAGAACCAATTTTCATAAGTAAAATTATGTGTGCTTAAAATTGCCGTTAGAACCAGGATGATGTAGTGAGTAACACAAGTTTGCTCTCAGCATAGAGTAATACATTACTGATTACCTAGTGCAGTTCGGCGTAAATAAACAGACCATCTGGAATTGCGAAAAGGCTTAGTATCACTATTCTTTCTTTTTCCTTTTGACTTTTTACTTTTGCCTTGTTGTACTAGTGCTGATTGCTCAGTATTAATTATTAAGTGTTTAAGTAGAAGAAATTTTTTGACCGTTTATCCTTTATGCTTTTTTAAGAAACTAATTAAGTAAAATTGCCCACCCCAAGAAACTAAACCACCCAAACTTGAGACGATTAATGTAGCATGACAATTAATTGGGACACCAGCAAAATTTTCCAAGATGGTAAAGGTTAGTAGCGCAAAATCTGCACGAGAACGCTTCAATATCTCCAAATTGGCCATTGACTTCTCGTGGTTGACAGTGAGTTTCTGGATTGCTGTAACGGTAGCTGGGCTTTTGGCGTTCAGTTCCCTCAAGTATGCTTTATTTCCAGATATTACTTTTCCGGTGGTGGTAGTCAACGCCACAGCACCACTGACAACAGCAGTCGATACAGAAGCCAAGCTCACCAAACCAATTGAAGAGCGCCTACGCTCTCTAGAAGGACTAGATGATCTGCGTTCATCTGCCTATCCTGGTCAAACGGCCGTTAGTTTAGCTTTTGCAGTTGGCACTGATTTAGAAAAATCCACCAGCAAGGTAGAAACTGCGCTTAAGCAGTTAAGTCTACCGCAGGGTGCAAATTACAAAATTATTCCCCTGAACCTGAACGAATCAGCAGCCGTTAGCTACACCATAGAGAGTACCTCGCAGAATCTCACAGAATTGACCAAGGTAGCACAAGACAAAATTATCCCAGTCATTACCAAAGTACCGGGAGTCTTGAAAGTCAATTTGTTAGGAGCGCCTAGCCCTACACCCGCATTACCAAGCGCCCAAAATGCAACTCCGGCACTTCCCCAAAGCGGAGCCACATTAGTCAGGTTTAATGGGCAAGATGCACTGGCTTTTCAAGTCATCAAACGAGGTAACGCCAACACCTTAGAAGTGGTGAGTCGGGTAGAAAAAGAAGTGCAGAAGTTGAGAACCAACCTCAAGGATGTCAAACTCACCTTAGCTGCGACCCAAGCCGAGTATATTCGTCATGCCACCAAGTCAACCATAGACGCGCTAATTGAAGCCATAGTGTTGTCAATTGTGGTGATCTTTCCTTTCTTGTGGAGTTGGCGAGCCACTCTCATTTCGGCACTGGCGATTCCAACTTCGTTGTTGGCGACATTTATCGTTATGGCGATTTTTGGCTTCAACTTAGAGACAATTACCCTACTGGCTTTGGCCTTGGTAATTGGCAGTATTATTGACGATGCGATCGTTGATGTCGAAAACATCATGCGCCATGTTGAAGATGGTGCAACTCCTCGTCAAGCGGCATTATTAGCTACTAATGAAATTGGTTTGACTGTGACTGCGGCCACATTGACAGCTGTGGCAGTATTCCTGCCTATAGGTTTAATGGGTGGGGTAGTTGGACAATTCTTCAAACCCTTTGGCATCACCGTTTCAGCTGCAATGTTAGCTTCTATGCTGGTGGCGCGGACTTTATCACCAGTGCTGGCTATTTACTGGCTAAAACCTGTATCTGCTAAACCCCGTAAAAAAGAAGCCAAGACATGGTTAGGGTTTAACCATGCTTACCGCAACTTACTGCACTGGTCTTTACTACACCGTAAGCTAGTCGTAGCATTAGCAGTCCTCAGTTTTGTAGGTGGGATAGCCTTGATTCCCCTAATTCCCAAAGGATTTATCCCGAAACTCGATCGCGGTGAGTTTAACATCACTTATACTGCTCCTTTACCACAAATACCAGATTTAGCAGCTTTACAAAAACAGGCGGCCGCCCAAGGTCTTCCCCCCTCTGGACAAGCTTTCCAGTTGCCTAACCCCCTCAACGACTCTCTAGACGTTGCTAAGAAATTAGAAGAAGTTGTGAGGAAATCGCCAGCCGTGGAAACAGTATTTACTACTGTTGGTTCCCGTGAAGGCGAGCCAAATAAAGGCACACTCTACATCAAACTCAAAGAAGACCGCAATATTACCACCGCCGAACTGCAAGACGAATTCCGCACCAGCTTGCCCACATTAAAGGGAGTAACAACCAGTGTCGAAGATATTCAATTTGTTGATACAGGTGGACAAAAACCTTTACAAGTGGCGTTGCGAGGTGATGATTTACAAGCTTTAGCCAAGGCCAGCAAAGCCATTAAAGAACGCTTAGTCAACATTCCCGGATTGGCTGATATTACAGTGACCGGTGAAGCTAATCAACAAGGCCAATTCTTGCAAATTCAGCGTTTGAATAATCAACGAGTCGCCTATATCAGTGCCAACCTTGGTCAAAATTTATCATTGGGTGATGCAACTGACAAAGTTGTGGCAGAAGCAAAAGCTGTCTTACCTCCTGGTGTGACTCTTGATTTAGGTGGCGATTCTGCCAGCTTGGCAGAGGTATTTGGCAGTTTTGCCTCGACTTTGTTGTTGTCAGCCCTGTGTATTGTTGTAGTGCTAATTTTACTCTTCAAAAGTTGGGTAGACCCGGTAGTGATTGGTGTTTCCTTACCTTTGGCCTTGGTAGGGGCATTACTGGCGCTATTGTTTACTAAGAGCGACTTCGGGATGATTTCGCTGATTGGCTTTGTCTTTTTATTAGGACTGGCCAATAAAAATGCGATTTTGCTGGTGGATTATATTAACCAACTACGTGAATCAGGCTTAGATCGCACCGACGCTATCTTAAAAGCTGGGCCAGTGCGTTTGCGACCAATTATGATGACGACTGCTTCCACAATTTTAGGGATGTTACCCATTGCTTTGGGTTTAGGTGCTGGTTCAGAATTGCGATCGCCTATGGCTGTGGCTATTGCTGGAGGTTTGGTCAGTTCCACAATCCTCAGCTTAATTGTCGTACCCGTAGTTTACGCCATCTTAGATGACTGGTTCCCGCGCTTTCGTCAGGAGGCAAAAAATTAATGCAGGCCTTTGTCACAGGGGGAACTGGTTTTGTCGGTTCCCACTTGGTGCGGTTACTACTGCAACAAGGATACAAAGTCACAGCTTTGGTACGTCCTAGCAGCAATTTAGCCAATTTACGCGGCTTGGATGTGGAACTAGTCAAAGGCGATTTGACAGAGCCTGAGATTTGGCAACAAATGCGGGGTTGTCAATATTTATTCCATGTTGCCGCCCATTATTCATTGTGGCAAGTAGACAAACAACTACTATATCGCCACAACGTTATCGGCACACGCAATATTCTTGAAGCCGCCCACAAAGCCGGAATTGAGCGCACTGTTTATACCAGTTCAGTATCAGCCATAGGAGTCGGGCCAGGCGGTAAACCTGTCGATGAAACTTATCAAAGTCCAGTAGAAAAACTGATTGGCAGTTACAAACAGTCAAAATTTCTCGCCGAACAAGAAGCGAAACAAGCTGCCGCTAGAGGGCAAAATGTCGTAATTGTCAACCCTAGTAGCCCAATTGGTTCTTTAGATATTAAGCCTACACCCACCGGAGATATTATCCTGCGGTTTTTGCGGCGAGAAATGCCCTTTTATCTAGATACTGGCCTAAATTTCATTGATGTGCGGGATGTGGCTTGGGGACATTTACTGGCGTTACAAAAAGGTAAGTCAGGCGATCGCTATATCTTAGGACACCAAAACCTCAGCCTCAAACAACTACTAGAACAACTTGCCGAAATTACCAATTTACCAGCACCCCAGCGCACCATCCCGGCTTGGATACCCTTGAGTGTGGCTTGGATTGATGAGACAATTCTGGCACCTTTAGGAAAAACACCTTCAGTCCCCATCGATGGTGTCCGTATGGCTCAACAACACATGTATTACGACGCTAGTAAAGCTGTCCGCGAGTTGGGACTACCCCAGTCTCCCTTAAAAGCAGCCTTAAAAGATGCTGTCGATTGGTTTATCGCTGAAGGCTATGTCAAATGAAAGGCAGAAGTCAAGAAAGGGGCTAGAGGCTAGTATTTTTACTCAGCACTCAGCACTCAGCACTTTTTACTTATATAGAGAGGAGTGATAGGAAAGTGGGAATTAATCTACAACAAGCGATGGATATTGGGAAGTATCTGGTAACTCAGCGTTTTTTAGGGCGCAAACGCTTCCCCTTAGTATTGATGCTAGAACCATTATTTCGTTGTAATTTAGCTTGTTCTGGTTGTGGCAAAATTCAGCACCCCGTGGAAATTCTCAAACGTAATCTCACACCAGAAGAGTGCTTCGCCGCTGTGGAAGAGTGTGGCGCACCTGTAGTTTCCATTCCTGGGGGAGAACCACTACTCCATCCCCAAATTGATGAAATTGTACGCGGGTTAGTAGAGCGTAAGAAATATGTTTACTTGTGTACCAATGGGTTGTTACTAGAAAAAAGCCTCGACAAATTTCAACCTTCACCTTACTTTACCTTCAGCGTTCATTTAGATGGAATGCGAGAATGGCATGATAAATGTGTCGATCGCAAAGGCGTGTTTGATACTGCCGTACAAGCCATTCGTGCAGCCAAAGCCAAAGGTTTTCGCGTCACCACCAACACCACTATCTTTGAAGGTGCAGATATCAAAGAAATGCAAGAATTCTTTGATTTTCTCGATAGTCTAAACATTGATGGGATGATGATTTCCCCTGGCTATAGCTATGAATGGGCCCCAGATCAAGATCATTTCCTCCAGCGTGAACAAACCCGCGCCCTCTTCCGGGAAATTCTTACTCCCTACACATCGGGTAAGAAAAACTGGAACTTCAACCATAATCCTTTGTTCCTAGACTTTCTGATTGGCGAAAAAGACTATGAATGTACACCTTGGGGAAGTCCCAGTTATAGCGTCCTCGGTTGGCAAAAACCCTGTTATTTGTTAAACGAAGGCCATTACACCAGTTTTAAAGAATTGTTAGACAAAACAGACTGGAGTCAATACGGCCGCGCCAGTGGTAATCCCCAGTGTGCCGATTGTATGGTTCACTGCGGCTACGAACCAACCGCCGCAATGGACGCAATGCAACCGCAAAACATTGCCCGTTCTCTAGGAACAGTGTTTGGTAGAAGTTAAATATAGTAGCAAGCAGTAAAGCTTAAATTATGGGTGCGTTACAGCAAAACGTAACGCACCTTATGGTTCATTGATTTGAGAAAAATAGGTTTTTTTATGATCGCTATTTTTATCTAGCAGACCGCATCATCAAAATAGACTATGACAAAACAGAAGGAATAGAAAATGGCAGAAGCTAAAAATGTACTCGGCACAGATTTACAAATTTGCTGTACTTCGCCTATGACTGGTTATTACCGAGATGGTTACTGTAAAACTGGTGGGCAAGATTTGGGAATGCACGTTGTTTGCGCTCAAGTAACCGCAGAATTTTTGGAGTTTACCAAATCACGAGGTAATGATTTGAGTACACCAATGCCCCAATATAATTTTCCCGGATTACGGCCTGGCGATCGCTGGTGTTTGTGTGCCGCACGTTGGCAAGAAGCAATGGATGCTGGTGTTGCACCACCCGTAGTTTTGGAAGCCACTCACGCAAGAGCCTTGGAAGTCTGTTCGTTGACCGATTTAAAACAATACGCTCTTTCTGCGTCCTAAAACGGCAAGTTTTCGATGAATTATATAGCTGTCGGAACTGCGGAATTGCTAAATTTTTACCCTGCTGTAATTGATTTTGAAATACAGACGTGCATTAATCACGTCTGTATTTTCTGGTTACTTGCTTTTTAGATTTACGACGTAGTTAAAAATTTGGGTTAACAAACAAAAGACACCACAATCTAAAATCAGCACTATTAAACTTAATCAATCGTACTGAATCAAAGTTATTAACTGGCTTTGACATTTACAGCATTTAATTGCTCAAGCAAGGCAATGACATCGCTGCGACTGAGTTTTTCTTTACCATTGGCTAGAGCATCAATCGTACCATGTGCCAAAGTTAAGGGAATTTGACAAAAGTTTAAAGCAGGGCCAGTAGGCAAAGCTTGAGTATAAGCATCTGCTAAAGCTAAGTTGCGTAAGGCATACTCTTGCATTTGTGTTACTGTCCAACCTTCTGGAAAGAAGTCTACACCACGTCCCATATCTTCAATATGGTTGCGGAGAATGTTCACAGATTGTAAGCCACGACCAAAGCCAATTGCTAGAGTGCGGTTGGTTTGCGTACCATCGTACCAAGTCCATAAATCAGAAAGTAACAATCCAACTGCGCCTGCAACCCCAAAGGTGTAACGATCTAAATCAGACTCTGTTTCAATTTTCCAGTTTCTGTCTGCCCAATGAGCCATCCGATCAGCCATTGCTGCGGTTGCATCCCAAATTCGTGGTGCAATAGTCTCAGGGGCTAATAATGACCATTCCCTTACTCTCAGAGTTACTTCTGCTAAGACATCCTCATAGCCACTAAATCCTACTGAGAAAGCATCAACTGCAAAGCCATCAACTCCTGCTTGTAATGTCAAACTTATCTTGTGTAACAGTTGTGCCTTTGTAGAATTATCCAGTTCTGGATGATCTTCAATTTCATCAATGGCACGCATACACAAATATGCTGATGCAACGGCTTCTTGCAATCCTGACGGTAAAATACTAATTGGAATATAAAAAGTTCGACTAGTTTCTTTAAGGATTTGCAAGGCATCACCACGTAAATCCATGTTGTCACTCCCCTCTGAGTTTTTACACCACATGCAGTTGAAAGTTGTTTGATGATCCGGGATATACTTTTTACTCAATCTGAAAATCTTGAGATGCGTTAGTTTTTCATCTAAAGATTAATAGTCTTTGTATCATAATTAACGAAAAATTCAAACCTATTAAATTCATGTCTAGTATATAGGACTTTGGTTACTGAAATTTGTTCTGTGTGATTTGATATATTGAGCAAGCATAATTTTTTGCTGTAAATATAAACAACTATGCTAAAATTCGGCAAATTATCTAACTTAGTTGTTCAGTAGCGATGCGCCAATTGATACGACCAGATACACCCAGTCTGAAGACATCATAGAGTGCCAGATCAGGTTTCTGCATTGTAAAAATATTCTGAAAAACTGAATAAAATCTCTCAAAAAATGCGTATGCCTGTAGATGTCAACAAATGGCTGACTGTAAACTGCCGAAAAACTTTAACTCCCGACTAAATAGCTTTGCAAAATGCAATATTGCTACTAGACAAAAAATTTTAAAATCAAATTTAGAAGATGAATCTGACTAGTAACGCAAGGTGAAAGTCAAAAGAATTGTATTTCAGACTTCTGCACCATGTTGGATAGTCTATTGATTTACGCCCTGGTGTACTAAGTAGAGGAAAATACTTTCAACGAACTTCCCAACTTCAAGATAATTGGTACTTACAGCAGATTTTAAATAATTAAAGTACACCATTTAAATCTCAAACCTAGGTATCTAGCTTGCTCTGATTCAAAAGTCAGAACTATGAATTTTGCTATTAATATTTTTTGAATCTTTTTACACTAAAACCCCTAATATACTATAGTGTATCAGGGGTTTTGATAATTAAAATTTGAGGTCACTTATTAAAGTGGCACAGAAACTAATGTTTCAGATTGATATGAGATCCCAGCTTGCTTAAACCTAAGTAAGGCTTCACCCAAGCGATCGCAATCTGCAATCAAACTGATTCGCACATACCCTTCACCTGCAACCCCAAAGGCATTACCGGGAGTCACCACCACGCCTGTTTGTTGTAATACATTCAAGGCAAAATCTGTAGAACTAGTACCCACAGGGCATTTCACCCAGAGATACATAGTAGCCTTGGTTGTGGGAATGTCCCAACCCAACTCACCTAATCCTTTAATCAAAAAGTCGCGGCGGGTGCGGTAACGCTGTTGGACTTCGTGCAAATATACATCTGGCAGTTGCAAAGCCGTCTCAGCAGCTGTTTGCAATGCTGCAAAAATCCCATAATCCAAATTAGTTTTAAGTGTCCGTAAACCTTGGATAATTTGACTGTTGCCGACGACAAAACCCACTCGCCAACCAGCCATGTTGTAAGTTTTGGATAAAGTATGAAACTCCACACCAATTTCTTTTGCACCCGGAATTTCTAACAAACTGGTGGGTTGATAGCCATCAAAAGCTAACTCGGCATAACACAAGTCATGCACCAGCATAATTTCGTATTTCCGGGCAAAGGCGACAATTTCCTCAAAAAATTCTCGCGGTGCAGTGGCCGCGGTGGGATTACTGGGATAATTGAAATAAAGAATCTTGGCTTTTTGGGCTACTTCTTCGGGAATTGCCGCTAAATCTATCAACCAATCGTTCTCTGGTTTGAGAATTAAGTTATGGACTTGCGCCCCAGCAATTACAGGCCCACGAAAATGAGCAGGATAAGCCGGTGAAGGCACTAAAACTACATCACCAGGGTTGATATAGGCCATTGCCAAATGTCCTAATCCCTCTTTAGAACCGAGTAGCGGTAAGGCTTCGCTATCAGGATCAAGTACTACACCATAGCGGCGATTATACCAATTGGTGATGGCACGACGAAAACTAGCAGTACCTTCAAAGGGCGGATAACCATGATTTGCCGGATTTTGCAAAGCGGCGATCGCTGCTTCTACCACTGGTTGTGGTGTGGGGCCATCGGGGTTCCCCATACCCAAATCAATTAAATCCAGTCCTTGTTCCCGTGCCTTTGCTTTCAGTTCATCTAAACGAGCAAATACATAAGCGGGCAGTTTCTGTATGCGTTCTGCTGGGGCAATCCAATTCAGTGTCATTGATGTACCACTTCTTGATACAGTTGATTTGTGAGTGAAATTTCTCTCAGATACTACAGTTGGCGGCTGTGGATAAATTTGAGAAAACCATGAGTTAGCAAAATCCGACTTTGATAAAAATTTTGGGTCTGGGTAATATATTTGGCAAAAAATCAAGCATAAAATTTCATCCTGCAAGCTGGAAGTTATTTACTCCTGAATTTGCTCTTCCATTGCCCTAGCAGCAACCCGATTGCTACATTCTCTACTGTCGGTTGGTGCCGTGGTAGAAACCATTGCGGCCATCAGCTGTTCTATCCCTACCTTGAAAGGTAAGCGATGAATGTCCGAATTAGGTGCGAGAGAAATTTCCGCCGCTGTTTTTAACTCGCTTAATTTGACATTGCCTAGGCCCAAATCATCTAATTTTTGGGGCAAGCCAATCTCTGCATAAAATTTCAACAACTGTTGGCGTGCAGTGGTGGCTAACTGATTACCCAAAATCATTTCTTCTAAACGTAGTTGCACCAAGATACCAAATGCGACTTTTTCTCCGTGAATGCTGCTGTGTCCGGCAATATGAGTTAAGCCGTTGTGTACAGCATGGGCGGCAACAGTCCGACACTGCGCCCCACCCAGTCCGCCAATGACTCCCGCGAGTAAAACGGTCGCATCAACAACTTCTTGCCAAACTTCACTGCCTGGTTTTTGTAGCGCAGCGGCTGACTTTTGAAATAAAATATCCCGCAAAACTCTGGCTTGTTGGACTGCGGCAATAATTAAAGTCTGCTGCAAGTGTCCACTACTCACAGAGGCTTCATACCATTTAGCGATCGCATCACCAATCCCGGCGACTAATGTATGTTGTGGTGCTGTTTGAATCAAGTCGTAGTCCAGAATTAATAAATCGGGACAGCGAGACAACGCCACATCATACAAAAAAGCCCCTGTCTCAGAATACACATTAGAAAGGGCTGTCCAAGCTGCACAGGTAGCTGCGGAAGTGGGAATTGTCACCACTGGTAACTGTAACTGATGGGCAACTAATTTAGCTGTATCCAAGGCTTTCCCGCCCCCAACACCGATAATCAGATCAGCTTTGTGTTCTTTCGCTGCCTTCCTTAAAGATTTCAAACTCGCTTCCGAACAATCGGCACCATAGGATGCTTGAGCAGTATGCAACTGTTGTTGTTCTAAAATTGGTTGTAAAGTATCTTGAGTGAGGGCTAGAGTTTGATTGCCAGCAATGATTAAAGGACGACTGCCTAAAAGGGCAATCTCTGCTGGTGATGCTGACAAGACTCCAGATCCACGGATGACTTTTGCCGGAGCGATCGCCAGTGCCGATAATGAATTAGATGTTTGAGTAGACAAGGTAGTAGTTGATTGATGGGGCATATAACTAGTTAGGCAAAACCTGAATTTGTATTGATGCTAGTAGGATTACATAATATTTCCAGAAGGCTGCCGCCTATCAACAAAACTCACCATCACTTACGACCAGCACCTACTAAAAATTCTTCCATTGATGGAATTGGTAAGTATTATCTTAATCTAAAAATAATCCTTATTGTATAGTCAAATACAAAAAAAATTAATGTCTTCTTGAACACAAAATTATGACTTTGCTAATAGAGAATATACTTATAAATTTGATTAAAACGGAAACAATCTCAAAAACGCGATGCTTTTGGGTATAGGGGTGTAAATGAACAACCAACACGTATTATCGAGATCTGAGCTAGTTAGCACATTATCTATAACCCCTACACCTTTCTACATCTGCGTAACTCTTGAGCTTGGTTAAGCAGTAGGCTTTGGCAATTGAGCAAATTTATCTGTATAAATCTCAACCGATATCTCAGTATCTTCCCTTGATTCTAGAGATTGTTTGAGTTGACCAAGATAAAGTGGTACAGAAAGCCCAGGTTCTGGGTGTATGACAGTACGGGCGCGAACCGTCAGATAATTGTCACTTCGCTTACCCAAGCGACCATAAGTATATAAATTACTAGCGGCTTGACGCAGGGTAGCCTCTAACTGTGAGGGGGAAATGGTTGGTGAAATAGCAATTACGGCTTGTGTCGCACCGTTATCATAAACCAGCGTAAATTTTCCGGCTCCGGGAATCACTGTCCGACTTAGCGGTACTACAGAAAGTGCAAATAACCCGCCTGTTAGTACCAGCATAAAGCCAGTTGTACCTACCAGCCGAAAGCGGATGCCCCACTTAAAAACAAAAGATAGTATTGCTAAGGCAGCAAATACTAATGTGGCAATACCCGACCATTGGGTGAATTGAAGAAAATCAGCTGTTGAGAACATACAGATTGGCTACTTGGGTATCTTCACATTTTACAGACACACCCATTTTACCGAGTACTTATACCATTTCACTTTAAGTTTGATACAAATAGGCCGCAGGGGAGCAGGGAGCAGGGGGAAAGAATTAAAAACCAATGAATTTGCATCAAGATTTTCGTGAAATTGTATTACACTTATGCTGTTGTTTCTTCTCTAGTTATTATACAACTCTACTCGGCAGAATCTTAGGAGGGTGTACAAGTAATAGAGACAACACCTGTATCTGAAACTGCGAACTTTACTCTATATTCTGCTAGACAAGTTTCGACTAAATTACCGTTTCTAATTTGAATTTTTTCTGCAAGTTCACAGCTAGTAAACTGTCCTTTTTCATCAAACACAATATAACTTTTGGCTTTGCAAGGAAAATTAGATGTTCCAGCAACAGGACTAGAAACTTGAACATTCATCTTCTGAGCAAGCAAACAAGTTGCCAAAGAATTATTTGGATAATAAACCACAGTACCTGGTTCACAAGAAATTGCAGCTTGAGCAGGTAAAGAAATACCAAAATTAATCGTCAGTAAACTTGATGCAATCGTTAATAATGCAAATCCCTGAAAAGGTAATTTCATATAATATTTTCCATCTTGAATGAAATTAAAAAATAGTGCTTAACTGATAAAAAATAAAACATACAAAAGGGCATCTAAATATTAGATGCCCGTCATGTAGGAAACCCCCAAAAGGGTTGTCCTTACACCTTCCCAACTATCAGCAACAGTGATTAATTTATGAGTGATCACAAATTAACCACACTTACCTGTAATTTTATTAACTAATAATTACTAATGCCGACAGTGTAACTACGTAAAATAATCCCAGCAATTAAATGTTATTTTTGAGCAAAATTGCTTATATAGATAGTACAAGCGTAAATCAAGCATCCAAGACAAATAGACTAGACAAGAGCATTTATTTCACCCTTCAGACTTGTTGTACTAGTTTTCATTTGGCGAAAGCTTGTGATTTTGATGAGAGTGAAATACAACTCCACAAATAGCTGATAAAAATAACCAGGAGAGTGTATTAACTCGAAAATCAAATAAAGTGACATCCACTGTATTAAATAGTATCCATTGCCCAAATACCAAAAGATAACTGAAGAATATTAACTTATCGGTTTTAGGTAAATAATTGGATTGGCGCAAAAATTGAATGCCTGCAATTAATATCCAAGCTAGTAAACCACAAAACACAAGAGTAGTAGGAAATCCCGTTTCCGCCGATAGCATTAAAAACAAGTTATGAGGATGACCTAAATCAATGTGCATCTTGGCTTTGTAGAGTGCGGAGAAACTACGTAAACCCCAACCAGTGAAGGGATGCTGTTGTGCTAAAGACCAAGCAAACTCCCACTGAGTTTTTCGCATTAAAGCCACTGGTCGATCTGGATACATTTCATCGTTTAACCGCGCCCAAAAGAAAGCCGGGACAACTCGGCGAAAAATTTGGGCAATGGGGGAAGGGGCAAAAGCTGCTAAAAGAATGGTAGTTACAACAGCAACAACGCTACCAACCAAGATGCGCCAACCTTGATATAGTGCGTAAGCTAAACAGGCAATTATGGCGATCGCCCATCCGTTGCGCGAGTTAGTTAAAATTAAGGCGGCAAAACTGGCAATTACAGTCAGGGTAAGAAAATAGAGTTGAGAATTTTTTTTCTTTTTTAATTGCCATTGTTCTAGCAATAGCCCCAACCCTACAGTAAAGACGATCGCTAGATAAGCAGCCAAGAGGTTGGCGTGCATAAATAAAGCCGCCATTCGCCCTGGCGGTTCTCCTCCAGGTGCGATCGCCCAATCTAAAACAATCCACAAAAACTGTAATTTTAAAGCCCAAGCTAAAAACAATTGTCCAAAGCCCATAATGATTACTGGTACAGCACCAATTACCAAAATCCAAGCTATGTGGCGCAATTGAGCAATAGTCTGAATTAAACTATTTAAGCCGGCAAAAACAAAAAAGTAAGGTACTAAATTAAATAAACCTAAAAAAGCATCGGTTTGATTCGTTGCAAATCCTGACGTAATTACCAGGAATAAAGTAAACAGGGCAAATCCCCGATTGATCGGGCGGCGAATAATTGTGCGGGATTTTTGCAGCCAAGTGATTAAAGCTGCCAAAGCCATCGCCACAAACCCTAAAAACGGCGCAAGGGGAAAAATTAATAGCCCAATTTGGCAAGAATTCCAAGCAAATTGGCTTTGCGGGTTGGGATGATCAAAAGCAAGTTTCAAGCTGGCTCCCAACATTCTGTGCGAGTGAGACGAATTTGTGCTAGGGCAAAAATAGTCGGGATAATGCGACCATAATTAGTGGCGATCGCTCTCCAACCTAAATCTGCCAAAAACCAAGTCCACATAGCTGGCCCGACAAAGGCAAACATTGTGCGAACTGCGCCATAACGCGCTGCACTCAACGTCATACCTCGTCGCGCCATTTGCAAGGCGAAGTATGTTTCAAACTGAGTTTTTGCTACTGTTGAACCTGTAATTGCGGCTTGTTTCGCTACTTGATAGGTAGCAAAATGCAGCGCAAATTGTTGAGCAATTTGTTTGAGAATAAATGGTTGAATTACAGAAGTCACAGCTAAAGCACTACCACCCTTAAAAATTAATCCCAAAGGATCACGTTGCAACATGATTGGTAGAGGTTCTTTAAGTTCTGTTTTCACCAAATGACGCTGTACTTTGACAGTCAATTTTTGTTTTTCTTTTTCCGGCAGTTTTTTCCATACTTGCCCCAGCAGATGTAAAAATACTTCTGCTTCTAAATCAACAGTTGTTAACTGATGGGAATAAGGAATTTTTAAATATTTACAAACTTGAATTAGCGCTTGGCGGTAAGTTACTTGGTTTGTACGTCCGCGCAATACTGTTACCCCATCTGCTGCCAAAAACCGAAAACGCTCTTCTAGTGAGTCTAACCAAGCTTGGCGGCTCTGGCTTTGAATTTCAATAGGTTCAGGTGTCTGAACATAATCTAGGGGATTGAACTTTCGACTAAATAAAATTGCTGTTAAATCTTGCAATTCATCATCGGTTGCTAGTTCTAAGGCCGCCCTGAGTTCATCCAATGTTCCTTCCTCCCTTCCGTGCAGCTTATCTGTACTTTATTCTACTATTAGCGTTTGGCGGTCTTTAGTAGTCTTTTTATCCTTCACCATCTGTAATTTGTCATTGGATAATAACCAAAGACTCAAGACTCAGGACTATTAACTAATGATAGATGTTGCAGTGATTGGTGCTGGCATGGCGGGTTTAGTTTGCGCCCAGCAGTTAAAGCAAGCGGGATATTCGGTGTTAGTTGTAGAAAAGTCTCGTGGTTTGGGGGGACGAGTCGCTACACGCCGTTTACATGAAACTTGGGCAGATCATGGGGCGTGTTATCTGAAACCCCAGGGTGAATTTTTCCAAGAGTTTGTCGATTTATTGCGCGATCGCCAAATTATCACAGTGTGGAATCATCACGAACTCCCCAACGCTGCACCGCGTTATATTGCACCTGCGGGGATGAGTGCGATCGCTAAATTTTTGGCTCAAGGTTTGGATGTGTTCTTGAATCAACGGGTGATGGCGATTCATCCAACTCCCGAAAATGCTTGGCAGTTAATTCTCGAATCTAGTCATGAAGAAATCACGGCCAAAGCTATTGTGCTGGCGATTCCTGCACCCCAAGCTGTGATGTTGTTAGAACCCTTGGGAGAAAATTTATTAGGAACAGACTTTTTAAATAACCTGCGGGCGGTAGAATTTGCGCCTTGTATCAGTGCGATCGCCGGCTATCCTGCTGATTCCCTACTCCTACCAGATTGGCAAGCCCAAAGTTTTACCAATGATCCCATTTTGGGATGGATTGGTTTAGATAGTAGCAAGCGTCCCCAGCCGCCACAACCTGTATTTGTCGTCCAAAGCAGTGCCAAGTTTGCCCAACAGCATCTAGAAACTTCAGACTTGCAACCTGTAGGACAGGAAATGTTGCAGCAAGCCGCCCAAACTCTAGCTCTTCCTTGGTTAGAAACACCCTTATGGCTGCAAGTACATCGTTGGCGTTATGCCTTTCCCAGTCATCCTTGGACAGAAACTGTTTTATCTGCCAATACTTCCCTACCTTTGGTTTGTTGTGGTGATTGGTGCGGCGGTAATCTTGTTGAAGGCGCAATG
The DNA here is from genome assembly GCA_003990705.1 of Nostoc sp. HK-01. GTDB lineage: Bacteria > Cyanobacteriota > Cyanobacteriia > Cyanobacteriales > Nostocaceae > Nostoc_B. The sequence goes on along the minus strand of AP018318.1, from coordinate 2,735,412 downwards.
CTTTCTGGACTGGCCGCGTCCGTTGCAATTAATCATCATTTGCATCAATTAACTCTCACTAGTGTGAACTTTTTCAAAATTTTTACCTTTTAATTACATCTATCGTTAGACTGGTTGCTCTGCGTAGCCAGGTCTTTTTTTTCAGGATTTGCTACACTTCTACCTCAATAATTTGTTTTTTTTAATACATAGAGTTAAATAAAAAATTATTTAGAGACAATAGGTAATCAATCAATAAGTAATGTAAATTACTTAGCAAGGTTTACTTTCTTGAATATTTCCGTCTTAAGGATGTTGTTAATAAAAAATTAAAATTGATCCCCTAATGATTATGATGCGTTTTGTGTAGATTTTCGCCAGAAAAATAGAAATTTGAAATAATTAGCATTGTGGATATAACGTTTCGGTACTGTACTATTTAGTGGGAATTTATAGACATAGGCTAGAAGTTTAAAGTATAAAATTTAACTTAAACAACTCTAGCTAAATGTCGAATTTTGTACCGATATAAAAGTAAAAAGTTGGGTATAAAAACCAATTTAGGCTAAGTAGTTTTGGCTGATGAGCAAAATTCAGTGAGTCTTTCAAGAATCAATTCTTTCAAAGAAGACTCAACCGTATTTAAAAGGAGATAAAAACTTATGAAAACAGTAGTCAATTTAACACGCGAATCAGTAGTCAGAGAAATTGGCAGTGTATTAGACACATATTCATATCATCCTTATCAAGAAACCTTTGTAATTCCTGAATTACGTCAAGAACTGATTAATTTCGTGATTAGCCGCATTCCCTGTTTTTATAACGAGGAATTTGACCGAGAATTTCCGCTACAAAACATCATCAAAGATTGTCCAATAGAGCAAAAATTTCCCCGTAGTCCATTAGAGCATAAACTACATTTACAAAACTTAATTCATCAAGGCATTTTTGCAATTATGCAAGATAAATCCGCTTGGATTAATCATCATCTAAGTGGCACAGTTGAGCCTGGTTGTGAACCTTCTCAATGGTTTGGTTAAATTATGAATCTTACACTTTATCTTAGCTGTTAAGCTTGGGTCGTAAGTTTTGATAATCTATAACTAGTTAAAAGGCTAAAAGTAAGGAGTTATTGCTACTCCTCGCTTTTAGCTTTTAGCTTTTCACGGATATAACCTTTCTGGATCTATCCATCGGGAGTTAATTTTTCTGGCAATCAGGGAACCGCTATAAGCTAAATTTATAAAGGGTGAAGTGCGATTAGTAAACTTAACCAATGAAAACTATAACTACACTGTTTAACGCAGAACGTAACCAACTACAGATAGAGATTGATAATATAACTAGTGTTGAACAAATAGTTAAGCTAGTTCAAAATCGACTTGATAATTTAGAAAGAATTTATATTAGCGAGCTAAATTTAACTCAAGTACGTTTAGCATCATTTTTTTTAGATATGCTACGACAGTCAATCGCTACTTTGACTGTGGTTAACCAGTCTCAAGTTATTTTAAAAGAGCAAAAGCCAATTACTAACCTAGCAGCAAATTTTGACCCCAACAGAGTCATCCTAAAACTGCTCAAAGCACTTATTTATATAGGTATTTTCGGCTCTTTATTTTCTTTAACGAAAATTACCCTGAGTGCGTGGATGGGTATATTACTAACTTCACTGCTTCTCGGTTTAGAAGTTGTGCTGCAACTGGACAAGAGTAATGTTACCTCTACGGAATCATTAGAGATACCCCAACCTGTGCTGCGAGTAGATAGCAAACTGCTTTTAGATAACTTAGCTGATGCGCTGAATACTATTGATCTAGCAGTGGCTAGATTTGCCGAAGGAAACAAACTAGAAGACGATCGCACTTTAGAAGAACTACCAGAGTTGCTGAATTTTCTTCAAAGGCTGATGGGTGCATCATTTCTCGATCAACCCCAAATGGCGATCGCATTAACAAAACTCCTCCCCCAAATTTTAATGTCTCAAGGAATTCGCGCTCAACTTTACCAACAGCAAGCACCTCAAAGTGAACGGGAGTATTTTGATTTTGAGCCGAGCATCGACCCAAACACCAAAGATTACGTTACCATCACACCTGCCTTGTTAAAAGGCGATCGCTTACTCCGGCGTGGTCGAGTGATTGAGCCAGCGTACTCTGAGGCGAGAGAATAGCAGACAATAAAAGTATGAGAATTTTAGAAACAATCGGTTTTGATTTGGGACATGGTGAGACAGCCGTAGCCAAAGCCATAGTCGAAAGCATCGAACCGCCCCAAATGCTAGAAATTAATAACAAGAAAAATCAAATTACTGCTTTAGGTTGGCATCCCAAACTCGGTTATTTGGTAGGGGAACAAGCCTTAATTCAAGCTGGCGTTACCCAACTAAGTATATCTTTTAAGCAAAAACCCAATCACGATCCCAATTACAAAAAAACAATCTCAACTTTTCTCGCTACTTACTACCAAAAACTCCAAGAAAGCAAACAAATAGAAGGCGAGGAAAGTAGTTATTTTTACATTGGTTGTCCTTCCGGATGGTCAATGAGCGATCGCCAAGCATATCAAAAACTACTTCAAGAGGCTGGTATTCCCCACCTCAACGTCATCCCCGAATCCCGTGCGGCTTTTATGCAGGCCAAAGAAGCCGGAAAGTTGGAGTATGAGAAACTCCTAGCATCGGTGCTAATTGTCGATATTGGCTCTTCAACCACAGATTTTACCTTGGTAAAAAGCTTACATGAAATTCCGTTAGATTTTGGTAGTAATACTTTAGGTGCATCCTTAATTGACAAAGCAATTTTTGCCCGGACTCTTGATAAACATGAGCAAAAACCATTACTCGAAAAAGTATTTCAAGAATATCCCCATCACCAAGCACGTTGTGAATTAGCCTGTCGCAAAGCCAAAGAAGATTATTTTTCTAATGAACAGCTATATAACGACCCGCAATCTTTTGCCCGTGGCTTTGAATCCATCAACGAACAAATTTATTTTATCCCCCAAGTCAACAAATTGATGATGGAGGAAATTCTACACCAACCTTTACCCGAACTAGGAAATAAAAGTTGGATTCAAGCATTTCATGATGCTGTCAGCGAAGCCAAAACCAAGCTACAACAACTTGAGACAATCCCAAAATTAGTGCTGATGACTGGTGGTGCATCGCGGATGAAATTTACCCATCAAATTTGTCAGCAAATGTTTCCCGAACCTGAAAGCCAACTCCGCCCCGATCCTGAACCAGAACGCTGCATTGCACTGGGTTTAGCGCGAGTTGGAAGATGGGATCTGCGGGCGGCGGCTTTCCAACAAGAAGTGAATCAACTTTTGGATTCTCAAAAACTCACAGAATTAATTAGTAGACATATCCCAGAGTTAGTTGAATTGTTAACTCAGCCATTAGCAGAAAACTTGATTGATCACGCCGTCAGACCAGGAGTAAAAGACTGGCAAAAAAATAAAATTCGCACTCTAGCTGATTTGGAAACATCAATGAAAAATCGCGCAGAAGAGTGGTTAAAAGGTAATGTCGCCCAGCAAATAATTAATAATCAATGTATTCGTTGGTTTAACAACAAAATTCAACCAGACTTAGCAGCCGTTACCGACCCCATCTGCCGAAAATTTCAGATACCTAGAAGTAGTTTAAGGTTTGAAGATAGCATCGAACCAGCTTTTGTCAACCCCGAACTACGAATTGGTGATGCTATTTTGGCTGACACAGTGGCGTTTATCGTCAACGTCGTCATTGGTGGTGGTACTGTTGCTAGTATCATTACTCTGATTCTTACAGGACACTTAACCTGGCCGATCGCATTAGTCTACGGTGCTTCGGTTATGGCCGCAGGTATGGAACTCAATCGCAAAACTGTCCAAGAAACAATTAAGAAAAATATCGATATCCCCAGTTGGATTCGTTCTAGTTTGATGAACGATCAGAAAATTGCAGATATGTGCGTCCAAATCAAACCGGAATTAGAAAATGTCTTTCGAGAACAATTAACTAATAATCAAGCAGCTTTTGAACAACTCACCCAAAAAGTTGAACAAGGTCTACAAAAAGCACTTTCTATGAAAGTTCAAGAGGCGGTTATTTTAATTCAATAAGAAAGTAAAAGTACGGGATGAATTTGTTTCACACAGAGGCGCAGAGGGGAGAAGGAGTTGAACATTTAATTACCTGAGATTTTATTTCTTACAGGACTTACGCAAATTTATGAAAAAACGAACCGCAAAGGACACAAAGTTATAAGAGTTTGAGAGAGTTCTTGCGTAAGTTCTATCTTAATTCATCAACGCCTCATAAAAATGCCTATCAGCGTACCCTCTGGGAAGCCGCTATCGCGTCTATATCCGCGTGCATCTGCGGTTAATTTTATTGCATTTTTTTAAGTAGAGCGTGATGATTGATAGTTCAGGAATCAAATCGTATTACCATATCAAAGACTAGAATCTCAGTTATCAAAAGCATCTATGCCGAAACGCCTTCTAGTTGTTGAATCTCCTGGGAAAGTCAAAAAGCTCAGTCAGATTTTGGGTGCTGATTGGATTGTGCGGGCTAGTTGTGGTCACATCCGCGAACTGAGTGATACGGGAGAAGATTCTTTAGGTTTCGTCATTAATGATGGTAGTGTTAAGTGCAACTATGTACCCCGTGACCAACGCTCTAAAGAAACTATCCAGCAGCTAAAGGCAGTTAGTAAGCAGGTTGATGAAGTTGTTCTCGCTACTGACCCAGACCGAGAAGGTGAAACAATTGCTTGGCATTTAAAAGAAGTGCTGGGATTGCGAGAACCGAAACGAGTTATTTATAGTGAAATTACAGCATCGGCGGTACGAAGTGCGATCGCTAATCCTCGTAAACTGGATTTTAACTTAGTTGGTGCTGGACTATGCCGCGATTGTCTCGATAAGCTTGTAGGCTACAAAGGTAGTCCCTTGGTTTGGGCGTTAAACAACGGTGCGAAGAGTGTCGGGCGAGTGCAAAGTGCGACGTTGCACCTAATATGTCAGCGAGAACGGGAGATTGTCACCTTTGTACCCCAAGACTATTGGAGTGTTTGGGTAGACTACGCTGAAGGGTTCCGAGCTTTTTATAAAGGTACAGCCAATTCTCTCAGTGATGCACCAGAAACAGAAACAGAAGCCCACGATGATGCAGCGGGTAATAATAACACTCAAGCGCCAGAATCTAAGCGGGTTCTTTCAGAAGCAGAAGCCACACGTTTAGTTGAAGAAGCACGCCAGCATCCCCATCAAGTAGTTCATGTTGAAGGTAAAACTGTTTATCGTCAACCACCACCACCATTTATTACTTCCACTCTGCAACAAGCAGCCGGTTCCAAGCTGAAATTAGCTCCCGACAAAACGATGGTTTTAGCTCAAAAGCTGTATGAGGCGGGGCTAATTACATATATGCGAACAGATTCAGTAATGTTAAGTCCTGAGTTCTGCGCTGCGGCTCGTCAGTGGTTGGAAGAACATGATCCGCAGAATGTACCGCAGCAAGTTGCCAAGCATCGGAGCGCTAAAACAGCGCAAGAAGCCCATGAAGCGATTCGCCCTACCGATGTGTTTCGTCCATCAGTCCAGCTACGTCAAGAACTACCTGCTGAGGAATTTGATTTATATGTGATGATTTGGAAAAGAGCGATCGCATCTCAATGTCGGGCTGCTCAACTCTGCAAGACTCAGATTATCACACACTCTGGTTCCTTGTTATGGCAAGCCAGAGGCCAAGTAGTCGAATTTTACGGTTACGCTCGTTATTGGAATAACCTCAGCAAAGATAGTGTGTTACCTCTGGTTCAGCAGGGACAAGCATTAACTCTAGAGAATGCGAATTCGGAGAAAAAACAAACTCAGCCGCCACCTCGTTACAGTGAACCGAAATTAGTACAACTCATGGAGCGCAAAGGCATTGGTCGTCCTAGTACATTCGCTCCTACTGTCGCTACTTTAAAAAAGCGGGGTTATGTGGAGTTAACCAAGGGTAATCTTCAACCCACAACTTTAGGGCTAGAAGTGGATGATTTTTTGCAGAAAGCTTTGCCAGATTTACTAGAAGCAGAGTTCACAGCCAAAATGGAAAGCGCCCTCGATGCGATCGCCGCAGGCAAACAAGGGTGGCAGCAATACTTAACAACTTGGAATAAAAATTACTTCGCCCCGGCTTTAGTAAAAGCCAAAACTGTTGTTATAACTCCATCAAGTGCCAAAACATCAGTAGCTGAACGTAAATATAATACTTCTAAAACTCGCTGTCCTGAATGTAATAATTTTCTCGCTAAAATTCCCAGCAGCAAGGTCAAGAAAAAATATTTCCTCAAATGCACTAGTGGCTGTGCAAATATAGTCCTATTTTGGAGTGACTTCAGCAAATCTTGGCAACCACCACGCACCCAAGAAACCAAACCAGAAAATCACTCCCAACCGCCTGCTAAGTTAAGCTCATATCCCTGTCCAGTCTGTAAAAAACCACTAGAAGAGTATAGCTACACCAAAGATGGACAAAATAAAACCATGCTGCGTTGTTCTGCTGCATCTCGTCAAGATAAAAAGCATAAAGATGTGGCTTATTTTAGTACAGCCAAAGGTTGGTGGAGTCCGAAGTTTGGCGAGTTGAATTCAGAGGGAAAATAAGTCCCTTATACTCCTACACCCTTACACCCAAAATTCTAGAGCTAGACTAGGGGAAGCTACAAAAAAATTGGTAATGCAGTTTGCTCCCTTTTTCCCTTTTATTTATCGGATTCTTCAACCGAGTTTTCCTGATTGTCTTTGGTGTGGCGATCGCAACTCCAAAGCGATCGCACTGACTTTTGACGATGGCCCCCATCCCCAATACACCCGCCAAGTATTGCAAGTTTTAGACCGCTACAATATTACCGCCAGTTTTTTTTGGTTGGGTGCTTGTGTTAACCGTTCACCAGAGGTTGCTAAAGCCGTGTGCGATCGCGGCCATTGGATTGGATTGCATGGTTACGATCATCGTTCCTTTCCTTTGCTGACCGCTAACGAACTCAAGGAAAGTTTAGCAAAAACCCAAGCGGCTATCTACGATAGTTGTAACCTCCTACCTGAACAAGTACGCGATGTTCGGCCTCCCAACGGTTTATTTACCCCAAAAACTTTAAATTTATTCCGTCAATGGAATTACCGTCCGGTAATGTGGAGTGTTGTACCAGAAGATTGGGTCAGTCCGGGAATTACCACTGTAGTGCAGCGAGTCAACCAACAAGTACAAAATGGTTCACTCATTGTTTTACATGATGGTGTTTGTGGCGGACAAGACGTAGCTGCAACAATAGAAGTCTTGATTCCCCAATTAATACAACAAGGCTACCAGTTTGTCACAGTAGATAATTTATGGAGATATAGCAGTAGTCAGATATGTTAGGACAATTTGAAAGCTGGAATGCCAGGAATAATAAGACTTTTCCTCCTGCCTCCTGCCTTCTGCTATACAATCAAACTAATTAAAATTGAATACTTGAAAATTACCGACAGATTATCTCTTGCCAAATACTTTTGAGAGATTATCTATCGGTTAGTCCAGGGAATTTACTTAAGAGCTATGTTAGCTACTCGTGGCTTGACGCTTTTGAGTAACTTCACTTTCAGAATTTATGGTTGAAGCTGCTGCTTCAGTTCCCAATATCTGATGTATTTCGTTTATAGAACTTGGTTTAGCTACAGGTTCTTCTAATGGTTCATTCACATATTCTATTAGGTCTTCTACTTTACAATCTAAGGCCTTGCAGAACCTAATGATTCTTTCAATGTGGTCTGTCCCAGTTCTGCCGCTTTCCCAGTTTTGAATAGTGCTTTCAGTTACGCCAACAAGACGCGACAATTCAAGCTGGGTCAGCCCTGCTCTCTCACGAAGCAAAGCAATCCTCGGTTTTGGCTTTTGTTTCACAGCTACAGCACTTTTATCTCAATATATAGTGCTAGATCCTAGCACCAAAAAAAACCTGCGCCTAGAAAATCCCTAAAAAAACTTTATTTTCAACCATCTTCCTGAAAAATTAGCACTAAAGTCAGTAAGAGTGTCAGGATGCAGGGGAGAATATGCTTTACTCAGTACTATTGACCATTGAATATTAAGCAATCAAAGACATTTTTGTAACTGTCTTTCTAAATCGGCTCGCAACCACAGGTCGCTAACTGACCAAACCCATAGCTGATTTGGTGCTTCCACAAAATCCTCTGGTGTATGGGTAACGATCGCATCTAGCAATTGATCACTGACACAAACTAACTCTACAGCAGATTCAAAATCTCTCAAGGGTAACGAGCGTGCTAGTTGCAAAATTTGCTGGTCAACAATACAAATGTGAATTTTTTCGCGCAACCAATCAATAACTATCTCCGCAATTTGACTGTTTTGCAAGCGACTAGTGTAAGCGGCTATTTTTTGCCAGCCAATATCTGTTAAATACAACTTAATTGATGGATGCACCCCGTCGAGTAATTCTCTGACATCTTCTGTCAATTTGTGGCGATTTATCAAAGCATCTAAGATTAAATCGGCATCAACTAAAATCCTGAACACTTTCAACTCCCAATGATGGACTGAATAAATGCAGCTAAGAAGTGGTTAGTAACCACTCAATATGCTCCCCTAACAGTGAAGCGTAGTCAGCACTGAGTTTTTGTAGTTAACCCGCGATCGCTAAAATTCAGAATAAAGGTGCTGCTAATATAAACGAGCATTAGTCGTAGTAACTGGAACTTAAACTTACATCATCAAATACAAGGGAATTAATCATTATTTCAGATTTGATTTTCCTTTTGTTTTGGCAAAATATTAAGATAAGTAACTTATCTGTGATAAAACTATAAAAAAAGAAAACTGGCTCATTTCACATCACAATCAACTTAAATACGCATAAAATAAAAGCAAGCTTTAACATTGCTCTGTCTAAATATTGACTATTAGCAAGAATGACGGCAGATGATTTGATGAGTTCCAAGTTGAAAATTTTTTTGCTATTTATAGCAAAATGCTGCTGAATCCCTACAGTTTGCTCAACACAAGTTCTCGCTGAGTGCTGAGTAGGAACCCAATAATTTTAATGCTTTGGCTATAGTGTCTAGTTTTTTAAGGCTTGAGTAACAAGTAATACAATTGTCCATTGCTAACAGTAACGCCAGCGCGATCGCCTGCTAGTTTCCCAGTACCCAAAAAATAATCCACTCTACCTGCGCCTTTAATGGCTCCACCTGTATCTTGATCAAGCACATAACGGCTAACAATCTGATGTTCCATCTCACCGTTACTCGTGGCAAAAGGAAAAGCCGCGCGAATTAAACCTAAAGCACCAGGAGGCATGAGAGACTTATCTGTAGCGATTGAGCGTTCTGGTGTGAGTGGGACATTAATCGAACCTTGGGCTGGTGCGCCGTGGTTTTCTTGAAAAAACACAAAACTGGGATCACGGGGGATATATATATTTAATTCTGGGGGATGCTGTTGAAAATAGTCCAGGATAATAGGCATTGTCATCCCCTGTAAAGGCAATTTGCCATCATTGGCTAGTTCTCTGCCAATACTTTTATAGTTATAAGCTGTATTACCTGCGTAACCTATAGTTGTTTTAGTTCCATCGGTCAATTGTAGCTGCGCCGAACCTTGAATTTGAATCATATATGGTTCCAGGCGATCGCGGAACCAAAATAACTCTAATCCGCGCAATTTTCCTGACGCTCCTTGTAAGCCATCAGCACCTTCTAATTCTAAGCGGGTAGGATGAGGCTGCGGCCAGGAGTTGAAATCAGCAGGTAATCGATAAACCGGATAGCGAAATTCCACTGTGGGAGAGCGACTAGCCTGATACAGTGGTTCATAATAAGCGGTAAATAAAACTGTGCCTTTTTCGTCTTTACCAACAGACTGGTAATAAACAAACTCGCGTTCGATGGCTTGATGTAATTCTTTAGCAGATTGAGATGTGAGGAGGAGTTGGCGGAATCTGGTTAAGCTTTTGATGATGCGATCGCGGGTAATTCCCGTGACTGGATATTTTTGATAAGCTGCGATCGCTCGTGATGTTTGCAAATATTGTAAACTGCGATCGATAGAAGTAATTAGGGCTTGTTTATCTGCTAATTGATTGTTTTCTGGTTGATATAAAACTTGATCGAGACATGAGAGATCATCTTGACAACAACTAACAGGCGATCGTTGAATCAGAACTCGCTGGGTATTTTGTAAAGACTCTGGGATCTCCCATTTTTTCACTCTACATCCTGGTGAACTCAGTTCTCGATATCCCAATGGCTGCATCCCCACCAGAAAACTCAACATAATGATTGGTAGACTGAGGATAGTTTCTAATCTATATTTCATTGATGACAAAGTGCTGAGTATTCAATAATTTCCTTATTTCTTTGTCCCAACTTCTAACTCCCCCACCTACTCATTCATATTGCGGTAAGTCGCCACAGCCGAAGGCGAAATCCGGTTAAGGTAACGGAATATCCAGTATTTAAAAATCGTATCTAAAATTACTGGAAATGTCGCAATAAACAAAAAGATAAAATCTCGATTAGCAGGTAAACCCCAATGACGAGATATCCCTTCTAAAATTACTTCCCAGCCGTGGGGAGAGTGGAATCCTACAAATACATCGGTAAACAAAATAATAATAAATGCTTTGGCACTATCACTCAAGCCATAAACAAGATTATCAAAAAAATCTTTTAGTACGGAAATAGATTGCTTACTAACCAGCAGCAACCACACAAAAGCAACTACCGAGAAAATATCTGCAAAAACATTTTTAATCGCATTAGCACTTTCGCCTCGAAATTCTTCAGCAATTTCTGCTGCTTTTTCTTTCAGTTTGTCTTCTATTGCTTCTGGATTCAGCGTTGGTGTCAGTCCAATTAAATTTTCAAATTTAAGTCTTTCCTCAAATTTTTGTAATTCTGCCAGAGCTTCTTCTTCCATTTCAAAATTGATGAAGACATTTGCTGTTTCATCTTGTCTAAAATGGCTAATTAATGGCCCGACAATCAAAGTTTTTGATAGTTGATGTGCTAAAAGAGGTACAATAATTAGTAATAATATAAATCTGATCGATATAATGGTTCTTCTTTGAGCCTGACGAAAACTTTGAACAACATCTTGCTCTGAATTAGGGTCTAATTCAACTTGTAAACGACTAATTGTACCTAAAATTGAGCGCGGCAATACACCTGTTGTATCAGCTTTTCGCCGTGGTTTTAGTTTTTGTTCTATATTTTTATTCGGTGATGGTGTCGTCAATGGAGCAGGTGATTTTTGTGTAGCGACCTCATCAACTTTGACTATTTGTGGTTGGGTAACTATTGCAGAATTAATCTCAGGATCAGCTACAGTATATTTTGATATGACTTCATCAATAAATCTTAACTTTTCTAAAATGATGTCAGCACTGGGATATTCTATCCCGGTTTTTCGGGCTGCTTTTTGATTAGATTCGTTAGAAAACCAACGGCTGGCTCGAAATTCCGTCAAGCGCATCCTGGCAATTTTTAATTGTTTTTTTAGATCTAACTCAAAATAATCCATCATACTGCTGCTGTAGATGCTTGAGTCAGCGTCTATCTTCTGTCCGTTGAAATGCTCATCTTCTATGGATTTAATTTGTAATGCTGCTTGATAAGCCTCATCAAGAGAACGCTGTGGCGTTAATAAGTACCAACGGTAAGCAGCTAGTAAGTAAGAGTAAATTTTTTGGGTAAAAACAAAATTATTCATTTTAGGCAATTATCCAGCCTTTTCTAGTGATTCTTAACCCTAAGTTAACGTACAAGATATACTAACCAAATCTAGAAGGAGAAAGTTTGTGATTTCGCATTCTGTTTGGATTGTCGGCAATAGCCGCAGTGGTAAGACAACTCGTTTAGTAGAACATTTTTGTCGTTGGCTGCAAATAGAAAATCATAACTTTGAATTATTTTATACTAAAAAAGCCGGAAAAAAATCAGACAATTCCATCTCGAAACCTTTAGGTTTGAAGCAAACAGAACCGGGAGTTTTGGTCTTAGCTGCCAATGATGACAATCGTCGAGAATTATCTGACAAAATTGTTACAAAAACTTTAGGAAAATACCCTATTCGTGCTAAAACTCCATTAGGTTTTTTTCAGGATGAAGTTATTTTATTTTGGCCTTTACTAATTGAGTTGTTGCATCTCAAGGCACAATTTCCGGTAAGATTACGCCCAGAAACGGAACAGGAATTAGCAACAAAACTCTGGCGTGAGCAATTAGATGCAGAAGTATTGCGTCGGGTGGGAGTGAATGAATACCGTTTAGTGCGGCGGATTTTGGATTTATTGCAACTAGCTGCTTATAGTGGCACACCCTGTGAAGGAATTGCAGAGGTTTTGCAAAAAGGTTTAGAGGAAAATGGCATAAATCTAGAGCCGGAATTTCTGGCATCTTTGCTGCTAGATTGGCGTAACTGGTGTTTAGAGCGAGGCTTACTCACTTATGGGATTATAACTGAACTATACTCTCAGCATTTGTTAAGCGATCGCCATTACCAAGAGCGCCTGACCCAAAGGTATCAAGCCATACTAGCTGATGATGTTGATGATTATCCAGCTGTAGCCCGTCAGTTATGTGAAACACTTTTAGAACGTGGCGCAATTGGTGCATTTACTTATAATCCTGATGGAGCTATCCGCTGGGGATTAGGCGCAGATCCTAACTATTTGGAAGGTTTAGCCAGGCATTGTCGCTTAGAAACTTTGTTTGCACCCGTGGAAGAGTCTTTGGCAGAGCAACTAGCTACACCAATAGTAGAATTTATTACACAACCACTGGTAATGTTAGAGTTACCAGCAACAGTACAATCAATTCAAACTACCTCTCGTGCTGAACTACTGCGAACTACAGCCGAGGTCATTGGCAAAGCTATCAAATCAGGACGAATACAACCAGAAGAAATTGCCATCATTGCACCTGGTTTAGATGCGATCGCTCGTTATACTATCACCGAAATTCTCACTAAGCAAAACATCCCCGTTGAATCACTCAACGACCAACGCCCCTTGATTAGTTCACCAATGATTAGGGCATTGTTAACCATGTTGGCATTAATTTATCCAGGTTTGGGGCGCTTGGTAGACCGAGATGCAGTTGCTGAGATGTTGGTAGTGTTGAGTAGGAGGCAGGAGGCAGGAGGCAGGAGGCAGGAGGCGGGGGGAGAAGTAGAATCTTTAACTCAGCAACGCCACTTGCTTCAAGTCGGGGAACCCGCCCAACGCAGTGGCTCCTCAGTACTCAGCACACACATCGACCCAGTACGTGCGGGTTTAATCGCTGATTATTGCTTTGTACCTCATCCTGACCGACCTAATTTATTACCAGTCACATCTTTTGAGCGCTGGGATAGAATTGGCTATGCCGCAACCACAGCTTATAGTCAGATATTACAGTGGATTGAAAAACAGCGATCGCAACAAGAACAGCGTTTAATACCTAGCCCCATTTCTCTGTTGTATCTAGCAATTCAAGACTTTTTTTGTAAAGATAATAACCCCCCCTACGACCAAATGGCCGCATTGCGAGAACTGCTAGAAACTGCCCAACATTATTGGGAAATTGATACTAGGTTGAGGCAGGGGGCAGGAGGCAGGGGGCAGGAGGCAGGGGGCAGGAGGCAGGGGGCAGAAGAAGTATTAATAAATACTCAGCACTCAGCACTCAGCACTCCCTTGGCTGAATTTATTCAACTCTTGCGACGTGGTACTATCACCGCCAATCCTTATCCCTTGCGTCCTATTGGCTTGTCAAGAAAAGCCGTCACCTTAGCAACTATTTTCCAATATCGTTCGAGTCGGCGATCGCACCGTTGGCATTTTTGGCTAGATGCGGGTTCACCATTATGGGCAAAAGGTGGTGCAGCTACCTTATTCGGTGCGCCGTTATTCTTACAAGATAGATTAGGCGAAGCTTGGACAGCCCAAGATGAAAAAAATATAGAACAAGAAAGATTACGCAGAATTTTGACAGATTTACTCTCGCGTGTATCTGAAAAAGTGTATTTGTGTCACAGCGATTTAGCCGTAAACGGCCAAGAACAATTAGGGCCTTTGTTACCCTTAGTGCATACTTGTGTATCTGTTGCTTCATAGTTCACGGCAACTTTAATAGAATAGCCACCCCACCGGGCTTTACAGAATTTTTACGTATAAATACTGAATAATTCATGAAAAATTTACATAAAATATTTTACCTTTTTAAACAGAATATTAAACTCTTACTGAGTTTCAGTTTTTAGGATTCCCAAACCCTTCGATTTCAATCTGCCATTCTGGGACAGAGACAGCAGATATTCAGCAGGAGTAATGACTCAGTAAAACCACGTTAGTTTAAGAAATCATCCTAATGACCATCTCCAAACTTTTGAATAGGCTATCGATGACTGCCTTAAGTGCAGCATTTGTAATTATAGGTACAGCTAATAACGCTCAAGCAGCTGGTCTTTTGCTGAATGGATTCGGTGGTAATGCGGGTTTTGGAGAATTAGCCCTTCCGAGAAATGATGATGAATCATCAAACCAACTTAACCTCCCGTTTCAAATCAACTTTTTCGGTAACACTTTTAATAACTTCTTTGTGAACAATAATGGGAACCTCACATTTAGAAGTCAATTAAGAACTTTTACACCCAATGCTTTTCCCATTGCTAACCAACCAATCATCGCACCATACTGGTCGGATGTTGATACTCGGTGTACAACCTGCGGTGAAGTTTATGTTGCTTCCCCCAACTCAGACACAGTTGTTGTTACGTGGAACAATGTTGGCTACTTTTCCAACAGATCTGATAAATTGAATACTTTTCAGACAGTTCTCCGCAATCGTAATGACACAGGTGCAGGAAACTTTGACATTGAATTTCGTTATGAAACCTTAGAGTGGACTACAGGAAATGCTAGTGGCGGTGTGAATGGTCTAGGTGGAATTCCAGCCCAAGCAGGCTTTGATGCAGGTGATAATGTTAATTTCTTCACTCTGCCTGGCTCACGAACTGCCGAGATTCTCAACTTACAAAATACCAGTAATCTTCCTGAGCCTGTTCCTGGTCTTTGGTCTTTTGCTGTCCGTAACGGTGCATTACCAGGAGCAACTCCAGAAAATCCTTTACTCCCAGTAGTTACAGAAGATGGTTGGAATTTCGACTTTAACATTGCTGATCCTACTCAGCCAGTGTTTATCGATCCTCCAGTCGCAATTGGTTACGACTACATTGTTGATTCAGGGCCAAACATTGCCTCTGTAATTCTGCCCACTGGTATTGGAGATAACCTCTACGATTTGTTCACTTTTGACAGCACAGCAAATGATTTTGTTGATTCTGGAGTAGATATTACTGGTGGTTTTGCCTTTAATTTTGGTGATGGCGGTGTAGATAGGTTCCGTATATTAGGTATTGAACCTAGTGCAGGACTTGATCCTAATGACATTACTGCATTTGTTACAGGGTTAACCTTTACCAGTACTGGTCAAGTACAACTTCGTCAAGTTGCAATTAGTCAAAATACTACACCTGCACCAGTGCCAGAACCAGCCACTATCCTTGGTTCGTTCATAGCCCTTGGATTTGGCAGAAAGTTATATAGAATGCGATCGCATTCTATAAATAAAAGTGCATAAATAGGCAAAATAGCAATCCATATCCATTTGATTTTTGAAAGTCAAGCGGCTCATCTCCCTAACTTTTGAAGGAAAGTTGGGGATCTTTTTGTTCGTGTTATCTGTGGTTCAATAATTCATTTCCTAACGGTATCAGCTTCGAGTCAAAATGCGATCGCAGGCTTTAGCAGAATATCAGTAGCGATCGCCAGAATCGTTAGAATATTAACTACAGTGAAAATGTATATCAAACCTTAGAGTTAGAACCAATGGTATTGTTTGGATTCGGTAAAAAAAAGCTGGCTCTCCCTACTGCTGAAGAAGCTTTGCCAGGACGGGCAAAAGAAATGCCAGTACCTGCTCATCACTATGTAAATAACAATCCCCTAAAACCACCTTTCCCCACAGGTATGGAACAAGCTGTGTTTGGACTGGGCTGTTTTTGGGGTGCAGAACGTAAATTTTGGCAACTTCCAGGAGTTTATACCACTGCTGTAGGTTATGCAGCGGGAATCACACCCAACCCTACCTACGAAGAAGTCTGTACAGGGATGACTGGCCACAATGAAGTGGTATTAGTTGTGTTTGATCCTCAAGTTATTAGTTACGCGCAAATACTCAAAGTTTTTTGGGAAAGCCACAACCCCACTCAAGGAATGCGCCAAGGTAACGACGCTGGTACACAATACCGTTCGGGGATTTACGTCTATTCTGAAAGTCAAAAACAACAAGCTGAAGCATCCCGCGAAGCTTATCAACAAGAACTAACCAAGGCGCGTTATGGCGAAATCACCACAGAAATCTTAGATGCGCCAGAATTTTACTACGCTGAAGCTTATCATCAGCAATACCTAGCCAAAAACCCCAACGGCTATTGTGGTTTAGGCGGGACAAACGTTGCTTGTCCTGTAGGTGTATTTGAAGCAGAAGTGAAGTAAGCAGTCAGACAGTAGTCCCAAGGAAAAAATGGCGTTGCTGAATCAGGAGATAAAGCCTAATATACTTAATTCTCTCTGCTCCTCTGGGTGAGGCAAAATCCTTCAACTAATTAGCAACGCCATTTATTTATGCAACTTCTATGCAATTTTTGACCTGTAGGCTGAGTGTTGATGAAATCTAAAAGTAATTTAGACTATGTACTACAAACTATTGACTATTAAGTGTTTTGAAAGCCCGTGACGAGGATTGAACTCGTGACCTCACCCTTACCAAGGGTGTGCTCTACCACTGAGCCACACGGGCTCGGAGGTTCTAACCCACCATTTAGGACAGGGTTAGGACAATGCGAAAAATTGAACCAATAAATAATAATGGGAGCATACAGTTAAAATTCACTCATGGTGGCAAGCGATATAGCTTCAACCCTATACCCGCTGGACGTTACAGTGATAAGCGGGATATAGCAAATGCCAGAGCTATAGCCACACAAATAGAGAACGACATCCTTGCCAGGAATTTTGACCCCACTTTAGATCGTTACAGGCTATCACTTAAGACTCAACCAGCCCCGCCAAAGCCAAAGTTATTAATTAAGTTATGGGACGCGTGGGTAGACTCGCTCGACCTCCCGGCTGCCACCAGAGAACATCACTACAAAACAATTAGACAGCAGATTGTTAAATCTAACCCAGACTTAACTGATACAGCATGGTTAGTAAAAGCCGAACTCTCCCCGTCCACCTTTAATCAGCGCCTAGGCTATCTAAAATCTTGCTTCAAATGGGCTTTAACTAAGGGATTGACAGACGTTAACCATTATGCTGATGTGAAGACCCGTAAGGTTGCGCCAAAGCCTATAAAGCCTTTTAATGACAGGGAAATCAGGACAATCATTAAAGGCTTTGAAGAGTTTGCACCACACTATGTATCGTTTGTCAAGTTTTTGTTGGCTACTGGTGTAAGAACCTCAGAAGCGATCGGGTTGCGCTGGGAACACATTAATTTTGAGCGAGAACTGATAACAGTCCAGGAGAGCTTGTCCAGAGACTGGGCAGGCAATGGCTACCAAAGGGTTCGGAAGGAAACCAAGTCAGGTGGCGCGCGCCAGCTAAAAATGAGTCCTGAACTTAAGCAACTACTTTTATCAATTAAACCGCACAGGACATACCGAGATTGCCTAGTGTTCACCACAGTCAAAGGCAAAACAATAGACGATGGTAATTTTAGGGAAAGGTACTGGGTAAAAGTGCTTACTAAAGTAGGTGTTGACTACAGAAGACCCTACACCACGCGCCACACCACGATTAGCCACGCTATAGAGCAAGGCACACCGCTTACTGGAGTAGCTTACATCGCTGGGCATGGTGACACTCGGATGGTAATGATGACCTACGGGCATATGATAAATCGCCCTGATTTACCTGATATACCAATCTGAAAAATATTTTTCTAAAACCCTTGACTAGAGGCTATTTAGTATGTGAACATATTCTAGTAAGCCAAAGGACGGGGCGATGAAGCGAGTAAGAGGTACACCAGTTGATTGGAACGAACTAAAGCAGCACCGCAGTATCATGCTCACCGACACCTGTTGGGATCTTCTAAAAAGAGAAGCTGACAAACACGGTATTTCCCGAAGTGAGTTTGTTGAGCGGGCTGCTAGAGGACTTATTGACTGGAATTCTGAAGCTTGAGGGCGGAAGGTGCTACCAACACCCCACGCCCAACCCGCGCCCCGTCTTCTATATCTGGAGATCAACCCATGAAACTAGAAGATTTAGAGACAGCAGTAGTTAACGCTATCTTAACAGCAACACGAGCAGACGTAAACTTCATTGAACATTACTTATTCAATTTATTGAGCGTTTGCAAAGAATACGATCGTGATTTTAAGGAGATGTCTGAATACGTTGTGTTTTTAAGGACTGAGCAAGTAAAATCTCTCAAATCTCGCAAGAAAGTGTCTAGATAGTTAATAAAATACCCCGGTAGACTATTCTACCGGGGTATTTTATCGTTTATGTACGCAAGGCTTATCGTATAGATTTTGTAGTTTATTCTGAATGTCCGCATTGTCCCGCTTATACTCAGAGAGGAATAAGGTAAAGGCGTTACTAAGATTCTTTAGCGCCTCGGACTCTACCTTCTGTCTATCAATCCACCCCCGTAATGCTGCCCGCAAGCCCAACCATTCTGCCAGGGCAACCATACCAAGAATAGAAAGAATAATACCCAACCCTACGCCTGATGACTGGATTAGTACTTGGTCTAGGACGCGGTTCTGCATTTCTGGTGTGATTGAAACAGCGAGTTGCTGTTGATGTTGGTCAGTTTTCGAGATATTATTATTCATATTTCTGTTGAAAAGAATTAGAGAAACCCCCCAATTTATTAGTTGGGGTTTTTAATTTAAATTAAGATGAAATATATCTTGCATCTTAAAACAACCCTTCTATTTTTATATGTAAAAGCCCTCCTAGGTTAATAGGAGGACATCAAAAACTTTTATCTAGTTGTCCGGGTAGTCTCCATCAACCACTACCTCATCGGTAATAGGATCTGGCTCGAATCCAGGTTCCGTGCCTGCGATCTGATCCCAATATTTGCGTAGAACTACCTCAACGTAATATTTCCACTCTTGTCCATTTTCATCCTGCCCTGAAAAACGAATATATCTAGCCATATTAAACATTCCTTACCCAAAAAATAGGTATAGTAGAAGATAAAGTTGTTCCTGAAATAGGATTAGGTAGCGCACCATAAGAAAGTGAAACAGTTCTACCTAAAGATGATGTAGTTGTAGTCGCGCTTGCCGATCCAAAAACAGAAGAATTTAAAAGATTAGTAGACATACAAGATACTGTAATAGCCGTGGAGCTAAAGAATGCCGCCCAGTATCTAGCAGGAGTTAGTGTTAGCGAGGGGGTAACACTTGTTGTGCGAAATCCTGTGGAAGTATTGGCTACCTCCGCAGCTTCAAAGATTAAATTATTAGGAAGATCTGAAGCTTCATCATAGACACCAAGTCTCATTAATCCACTTCCAGCTGTAGTGACATTAATTACTAATTGGTCAATAGTTACTGTCTTGAGGATGAATAAAGGGAAAAGGTAAACAACACCAAGACTTAATGCAGTGTTGGTAGCTGAAACTGTGCTATTGGAATAAATGTAAAATCGCCCCGAACCCCCGGATGTTTGCCAATTAGATTGAACATCATTTGTAGGAGCGTAAACTGACCCGTTGAACTTCAACATTTGCCCGTTAGTTGGGCTTGTGGCTGAGATAGGGATACCTTGAAGCTGATTTGCATTCCACTGTGCTGTAGTATTGCCTACTTGAGCCGCAGTCACTGCGTGGGGATTACTAGTGTTTGTAGCGTGGGAGCTTATAGCCGTGTCAACCTCTGTTTTGAGGTAAACCACCGGATCAGCAACAGTGGTATTTGTCTTTACCGTACCTGTGACTGTGCTAGAGGCAGTAGGCGCACTTCCCCCGCCTCCACCAGCACCATTACTTGCAGCAGTGATTCGCCCATCAGTACCTACAGTAATATTTGCATTGGTATAACTCCCAGCAGTTACTCCACTGGTGGCGATAGTGGGATTAGGGTATGTACCTGATAGGCTGCCTCCGGCACTACCTGTAGGTGTTCTAGCATCACTTAGTCTGCCATCTGTGGTTGCCACTGCACCAAGGTTGGTTAGTGCTGCACTAGCAGTAGTTGCACCAGTACCGCCTTTGGCAACGGTAAGAGTGCCATTTAGGTTCTGAATATTTGGAATTTGAGCCGCAGGTACAAGCGTGCTACCATCCAAGCTTGCTACACCGTTCGCCGCGCCCCGCGTTGATGACAGAAGGTATGAACCTAACGTGGTGGTTAAACTACTGCTAGTTACGTAGCCTGCTAGTGTGGTGGTTAAACCACCATTCGTAACATAACCTGACAAAGCACTAGTATTAGCCTTGAGAGCCAGCGCGGTGTCGACCTCTGTTTTGAGGTATACCACGGGGTCAGCAGTAGTAGTATTGGTTTTTACAGTTCCCGATACAGTAGCAGAAGCGATCGGTGAGGCCCCTGCTCCAGCCCCAACCTCACTTAATATGTAGCTGATTAAGGTCTGGTACTGGGGGTCGGCACTGTTAACTCCACCATCTTCTAGCACAGACAGTTCCAAATCAGAAGTACCAACAGGCACCACAGTATCAAAGTAAGTGCCATCAGGTAAGGTAATGCGGTACTGAGAAGCATTCTCCCCCTCCTCATTAGTCCAGAGGGTAAATTCTACATACCCTGCCGAATCCGTGTAGAAGGTGTCTATATCTTTAGGGAAGATTACCCCATTAGCATCATTGCGCTGTAGATGCTGCACCTTCACGGGTTGGCGGGCAAGCGCAACCTGCCCCACTCCCATGAATGTGGCTTTAATCTTTCGGTATGTGGGCATATTTAGATTTTGATTATGTAATTGCAAACAACGCTTGGCTGCATATTGTTGTGTGCCGCGCCCCCGCCTTGGCTATTAACAGTGATTCCAGTAGATGTAGCACTCAGGGAAATATTGGCATTACCTTGGGCAATGCTCGATCCAGTGCTTATATTCTGTATGATTGGCACACCAGCACCATTATTTGCGCGGTAACTTCTTGTAGCCGCCACTTCCCCTGCTATAGCTGCATTGCTAATAAAGCTATCTACACGCTCATCTGCAAATCCACCAGAGGCATTACCATCTGTACCATCCCAAACCAGCAACGGGTGAGTGTGTGCTGCTTCTATAAATGTGTGGGTATGTGGAGTCTGGCTAGTGCCGTGGGTGTGAGGAGATTCGGTTGTGCTATGCCCATGCACAGGCATCTCAGTTACGTTTAGCTGATGGTTCTCAGCACCAATTAATTGTCCAACCGTCCGTGCGGTCAAACCTGTGCCAGTACCAGCACCAACTCCAACACGCCCTCGTCTGTCCGGCACTCGAAACTTACCAGCAGTAGTGCGGAATGCTGCACCCAAGACAGCATCTAGTGCTGGATAGGTTGCAATGTCATATTCAGTGCCGTCTTGCCATAACCAACCGCCTGAAGGTAAGGTAGAACCCCACCATTCCATGCCCATACCTGTTTGGATTGAGGAAGGTACAGTGGATGGTTGTACTCTGTCTACGAGCTTGTCTCGCAGGTCAGCTACTGCGCCACTTAGTGTACCGCTTGCTGTAGTTACTAGTGCCAGCGGAAATGACTCATTAGGTAATGATGGTGCAGTAGCTACTGCCCCCGCGCTACTTACATATATATAGCTGGTAGCGTTGTTAGGAACATTAATAGTGCTGGCTGAAATTGTAACTATAGAACCACTAGAAAGCAGTACCAATCCACTTAAATAAGCAAAAGTCAGTCCCGATTGGTGACTGACTTTTAATCTGTCGTAGAAGTTGTAAAATCTACCCTTTATTTGGTCTGGGGAGTCATCTAGGAAACTATCTACTACCTTTGGCCCTCGCCCGATGAAGTCCTGTCCATCTGGGATTGGGTACCCGATAGCATTAACAGCTTCGGCGGTAAGTACATCGCCGTTTTGATATATTGGGCGGGTCATAAATGTTTCTAATAAAGCCTAATAATTGAGAATGAAGAGCCAGAGCCCACAGTATGGGCAGAGAAACTAGCAGACGTACCTGAATTGCTCAGCAAGGTTAAGGTATCGCCAGCTAATAAATTTCTGAATAATGTAGGAGAAAAAGTTTCAGTTACACCTGTGGCAGCGGTTACTATGTTTACAAATACTTGAATAAAGCTATCAACCCCAGATCTATTAATTCTCAAGTAACACGCGTGCTTGTGTGTGGCTGAGGCACTTGAAGTAGTACCAATAGTTAGGTTCATGAATATTCCGTAAAACCCACCCCTACCCGAAGGGAGAATAATACTATTCCCAGAAATAGTAGAATCTGTGTCAATAATGGTTGAATTGAACGTTATGACTGATCCACCATCTACAGTAGAGAAATTATTATTTCCTGTATTTTGGCTGGTGGTTTTTTCAACTTGTGCAACAGGAGTAAAGTAATTCCTTACGAATGCTGTAGTGGATATTGAGGTATCGCTATCGCCCCATACAGGTGTAGGTGCTTTAGGATCTCCAGTGAATGTGGGACTAGAAAGGGGTGCATATGAGCTTAAGGCACTCTGTATAAAAGCCGTTGTAGATATCTGTGTAGTGTTATTTCCTGCTGTTGGTGTAGGTGCTGTGGGAGTGCCTGTAAGTGCTGGGGATGCTATAGGGGCGTAGGAACTTAGGTTACTTTTAACATAAGCAGTGGATGCAATTCTCGTGCTGTTGTCGGATGTAGCTTGCGTTGGGGTAGTAGGGTTACCAGCCAGCACTGCATCTGTGGTATTTGCCTTGAGGGTGATGGTGCCCTGTACTGATTGCAGAATGTCGTAGACTGCATCCTGGGTTGGCGCCAAGCCAGAATTATTCCACGATGCACCATATACAGTAGAGTCGCCCAAGGCGATACTACCAGTTGGCGCTACGGGTATTTCCATCCAGTATGCAGTATTCGTGGGTACAATACCGGAGAATGGTACTACCTCAGATGCAAGGAAGAATCTATTAAGATAAGAAACTACATCGCCACGCTTGTAACTAGTGGAGATATTGTAGGCTCCTTTCGGTGTAATGCCCCCAATACTTGCTGCCAGTGCTGGGTCACTTGCTATTACTCGCGCAATCCGTACTGCACCAGTAGAGAGTACATCACTCACATACCCGGTAGGTACTAGATCGGCAATATCAACAGATGCTAGGTTTGGAATGACTGTGTAGAAAGGGAATGGACTTAACTGCTCGTCGCTGAATACATCTGGTGAGGTGCTAATTCTTGGGAAATATTCTAGGTAATAACTAGTATTCTTTGTCTCTGTCTCTTCAATGTTTGTGGAGCCAGGAATAGCCCCAGAAGGACAGAGAATTTCAATAGGTTTCGGCAGGAAAATTTTCTTAGGTGCGGTATCTTTAACTGTGCCATTAGCTAAAGTCAGCACAAGTTTGCCAGGCACTGCTACGCTACCGTTTTCAAATGTACCTGTTAAGGTTGTCATGAGTTGTCTAGTTGATCGTAGTAAATTACTTCGCTTTCACACCAAAGATTGCCAAAAAGCCTATCAATCTTCTGGGTAAGCTTAAATTCATACCCACCGAACGAATAGCGGCGGGGTAATAGGATTTTGTACTTCCAAGCGCCGGAGCCTAATGTACCTATGCTTAATTGGCTGGTGCCTAGGATGAATGTAGACCCTTCCCAAATGCTATGTTCAATGTTTAGTGACGTAAGGACGTAGCTAAGGGATGCACGCGTACCTCGATTCTTCCAGATTGTGGTGTATGCCCCGGAGAGTAAAGCCCGCTTGCTTGCTTCAGCCCATCCTCTATCCCAATAAGCACCAGAGAATCCAAATAAAGGCGCAATGTAGTCTAGCCACCGCGTTTCGCAGGTTAAGGGATTGAATTGGTTCGATAGGTCATCAACAGTTTGTTTTGTGCCTACCAGTAACTCATCAAAATATATTGTTAGCCAATCAGTTACAGGATTGTCTTGGTAGACATCAGGCAAACGGCTAAATATTGGTCGCCCGCTTGCCCAGGCTTCTTTGGTGTGCATTACTCTGGCTCCCCTGCACCGCGCAGTACCTCATAAATAATTCCTTCCTCATTAACCAGACTCATATTTAATGAGAAGGCAGTTGGTAGGGTGTATTGATTAGGTAATGGAATGTTTAGGGGTTGCCCATTGAGGTTTAACGTTTGAATGTCCTTGATTGCCCCTGTAGCGCGCAAGGCATACTCAACTTCATTTAATATGATGTCTTGACCAACTGGGTACTGCGTAGGGTCAAGGTAAGTATTGAAAGCTTCCCATAGCTCATCTGCTGTTTCTTCTGGCTCGCGTCCAGGTGCCAACCGCGCAACCAAATCTCCTGAGATATTTAGCAATTCAATGGGACTTACATACAGCGAACTACCTAGCGACACTCGACTTGCAAATGCCTCCTGCACCTTGATTAATTGTGCTGAGTTAGCGGGCGTACCATCGGCATTTAACAAAAACAAATGCACTGCACCCAATTGTCTCGTAAATCTATTAGCACCAAGCAACCCAATGGCAATGCAACGTGACCCAAACCCTAGCTCCCGCTCAGCAATAAATTCAAAATCTGCTGCACTGATAGGTGAGCGCACACGCAGTTCAGTGATGCCTCTGCTAATTACCTCTTCATCTGTCTCAGCATCGCTGCCCCCGTTGCTGCCATCAATATTGGTAACTGAGGCGAGAAAGGTCAGCGGATTGGGAATACCAGTTAAGGTATAGGCTGCAAGATTATATGCTGCACCGTTTGCCTCTGCGGTTGCCGTTACACTACCAGAGACTAAGCCAGGAGGGATGCTTAATGCAGTATTAGTCAGGAATGATAAGTTGCCACTAACGTCAATAACTTCAAAACCTTCTGGAATTATAAAGGTGTTGCTTAGTGGTGCTGTAAGGGTGAATGTAAGAGTGGTAGTAGCTTTAGTGCCGAGCCTACGCTCTACACCAATTACTTTTAGAAAATCTATAATTACAGCGATCGGTAACTTGTTAACCTTATATAGTAGTTCGCTGGCTGCAAAAGCTTGACCCTGGATTAACGCCGCGACCGGGCTATTCTCTGTAAAATCATCTAACTGCCCACTAGAGGCGTTAAATACACGCAACTGGGCTTGTTGGACGATGGTTTCCTCATCACGATCGTCTAAGATGATCGAGTTTAGAGTTGTTGATATATCAGTCATATTAGAGCGTTACATTAAGTGTCGTTTGGTCTTCACCCAGGTAACTCCAAAAGACAGTGATTACAGTCTCACCTAGGTCGTTGATTGTGCCTTGCAGCGTGAATTGGCACTCAGGAATATACTCGGTTAAGCCAAGCTGCATCTCTGAGGTAATTACATCTAAATCGGGAATAGCAGTGAATAAATAATCTTTTAAGCCATAATCGGGACGCATTACCCGTTCGTAGGGCTGGGTTAATAACCATGACAATATGTGACCCCGGTATAGTTCTGCATCTGAAGCAGTTACCAGGGTCTTGCGTGCGGGGTCAACCGCAAGCGGAAAGGTAATTCCTTTCATATGAGTACCTATAAAGGTGGGAAATAAACAAGCGGGGCTGGGGCTTTTAATCCTCAGTAGCGGGGGCTGCCTTCTTGCTCTTTGCAGGAGTCAGGAGGTTTTTCATCTCTTTGGCAGTGTTGATCCACAACTGCTGCTCATAGGGATTAAGGTATTGCCAGGCATCTTCATGCACCTCTTTGGCACAGCCGGAGCGCAGGCTGGCGTGAATGCAGTAAAGTTCTTTGCCCAAGTCTTCAGAGTTCATATTTTTTTCCTATATAAATTGTTCTTAATATCCACTGGTCACAACAGTTGAACCACCGCTGACATTTGCCCCAACAACCGCAACAGCTTTACCATTTATGGTTATGGCGCTGCTCCCAGCATTTATGAAGTTTATAGACGACCCAGACAAGTTAATCGTCCAAGCACCGCCGACACGATTTGTGCCGTCAAAACTCAGTTCGATATAGTTGGTGGGTGAGACTTGTATTCTCAGGTAGCGTGCAGCTAGAAGTTTTAAGTCCCTCTGCCCCTCCATCAATATGTCTCGGTCTGCATCTAAGTTAAAGTCAGTACCAGCAGCTATTGAGACATTCTCAGCCACCAGGGTAGAATCACCCTCAACAGCCGTTATGTCATCTCCTGCTACTTCTACCTTCCTATGTCCAGGAAGAGCCGTGTGGTGATCATTTAAGGCACTTTCCTTGTCTAGTACAGGGTTAGTGTCATTAACCAGTTGCAGGTAGTATCCGTTCGTTTCTAGCCCGTCTGCGTAGAAGACTAATACTGTCTGTCCAATCTGAGGCAGGGGAGGGTCAAACTGCGGGAATGGTGTAAGGCGGCGTATCCAGTCTGACTGCACCTGTGGGTTGTGGGGTAAGGCAACCTTAATCCTACGCCTGTTGTCTGGGTCTTGATTCTGCGTAACTATGCCGAGCGTCGGGTAGGGGGAGCGTCCTTGCTGGTCGAGGGCAAGCTGGGAGGCACGCTCACTTCTAGCTAATATCTCAAATATTGCGTTCATTAGTTTGGAATGTACTTTCTGGGGTTTAAATCCTGTCCGTCCTTGCGTATCTCCATGTGGAGGTGTGGCCCTGTTGAGTGTCCTGAGTTGCCGGATAACCCTACTACCTGCCCCTGCTTCACTGATTGCCCGTTACTAACCGAGACAGAACTTAGGTGGGCGTACCGCGTTTGCCAGCCGCCCCCATGATCAACATATACAACGTTACCGTAACCACCTCCACAGGCAGTATCACCCACCCTACAGCCCGTAACAACATTCGATACAGTACCACTAGCTGCTGCTACTACAGATGTTCCAACTGACACCCCATAATCAATTCCTCTGTGGTTGGGACGTTTAGGGTTCTCGGTGCGGTGTAGTGAAGTTATTGGCCCGGTAGTGGGTCTAATAAACTTAGGTGCATTGGCATCAAACGGTACTGCGGGTGTCTGGGCTGGTGGCGCTGTGGTAGAGGGTGTGTTTATATCCCCACTGGGATACTTGTTACGTAGAGGTGAATAGAGATTCAGGTTAGTGGTGAATCCGCCTTCCTTATATGTAAGTTCCACTGAGTCAACCACCCAGTAGCGATCGGCAGTAACTGAGACGTTCTTAGTTTGCAATGGGGTATCGGGTGTAATTAGCAATGCCTCTGGGGTTGTAGGGAAGCTGGCAGTTGCTTTTATGCCTTTAATGCGCTTCTCATTCTCTTTGCGCTCACTGTCTACATTGGATGTAGTGCCATTTGTGCGTGGCTTAGGGGTCGGCAGTGTATTGCCGGAGATAATGGCTGTTGTGTCAGCCCCTAGACCGTCACTAGACTCTTTCTTGGTTTGATTTACCTTACCTGTATCAGGGTCGATTTCAAACTTAACAACACCTGTGGATGTCCTGTTGCCGGGGTCTGAGTTGCGGGCGCCACCTTTGGTATCAGACTGTGCCTCATGGGTAATTTCAAAGCTTAAACCCATATTCACGCCATACTCAAGCACAAAAATATCTGGTGTTGATATCTTGCTTCTAGGCTCAATGATTAACTTGCGTCCTTTGGTGTAGACACGATAACCAATGCGCCGCGCCTCCGCCAGCAGGAACTCATAGTCATTCTGTCCGCGCTGCGGGAAGTATTCATAGTATGGGCCATCCTCAGACATCTCTAAAGACATGCCGTAGGATGCTGTAATCTTCGTAGCAAGCTTCTTGAGGGTAAGTTTTTGGTATACAGTGTTCTTTAGGCGCTGTGTCATCACCCAGGTAGCTGCTTGCCCGCTAAACTCAAGTAAGTCTGGATCAAACAGTGAATATCTTAAACCTGTATGAATAAATGACCACGCGGCGATTGATTCACCGTTGTACCCTGCTTCTATGGTTATCTGAGAGCCAACTAGGGTAATGGCGGGGTTGCTTGCTATTTTTTGAGGGGAAGTGGTGGCAGAAACAGTGGAAGTAACAGTCTGGGGGCTGGTGGCTTTTTCCTTTTGCTGTTCTGTGGATATAGCTGCGTCTTTCTGCTGTTGTGTTGCTGGCAGGGTACTAGGCGCGGCTGTACCGGGCTGTAACCACTCAATCTTTACATTAACAATGCCGGGAGATGCGCCATTAGTTAAGGCACTCCATGCCCCAGGCACAAGGTCTATCTTGCGTGTAGGGTGTTCCCTAAGCGGTCTTGCTGCCCTGCCATTAACTACGGCAAACGGGCCACGGTCAACAATCTTTACCACGATAGACTTATTGTTGGTGAGGTTGGTGACGCGCATTGATGCGTACTTGTACCTGGTGTCAGCCATAGCGGCAAACAACCCACTCCACTGTATGCGGTCGCCATAAGCCCCTATTTGCCCGCCTTGGGTTGATTCTCCGTAACCATAGGTGCTGGCTTGCACATTATCATAAATCACCTGACCAGGTTGCGATTCTAGTTCGGGACTGCCAACGTGACTCTCAGGGTTTGTATTAACTGTCTGTGTAAGGTCACTTGCTATTGGCGTAGGATCATTGAGTTCGCTTAACCCATCAATAGATTCAATATAAGCAAGAAACTTATCTAGTAAGGTTCTACTGTGGTCACGCACAGCGAAGCTGCAATTGCTTTGTAATGTACCCTCACCAAGCTGGATGGATGCAGAGACTAGCTTACCATCACCAATAGTAAAGGTTTCAGCAGCCAAGTTACCGATCGCCCCTAACGTAATCTTTAGGTATGGGGCTAATAAATTGGGACTAGTCATACTACGATATCCAACTAATAAGCTGCCACACCTGGTCTACATTGCTCGACAACTTCGGTAGACCTTTAGACAGTGGGGATAGGTCTAAGTCTTGGATTAACTTGGTTGTGTCAACCCCAAGAATCTTGGCAACGCTCTGTACACGCCTGTCCGATGCAATCTGGGTAAGTCGCGCCTTCACATCTTTCTTTGCACTAGCTATTACCCTGGCTTGCTCGGCATCAATTATTTTCTTAAGTTCTTCTCTATCTGGGATTTTAATATTATTACCAATCGGCAAATCACCGAAGATATCTATATTATTCATCTCGGCAAACTCACGCCAGCGGCTATAGTCACTTAAAAATTCATTGGCAAGGCGCACCAATGTATCGCCCTGCCTTAACTGAATCTCAGTTGTTATCTGTTCACCAGCATTCCTTACAATACGTGAGTTGCGGTCGATTGGTCTGGTCATTTTAGAGTGCGCCCCGCGTCTGTAAGTTTGCCGTTTGTGTAGGTGCCAATTGTGCCCAGCACATTACCCTTCTTGTCACTAATAGTAACCACGCCCATGTCACTTACTTTCAGGGTAAATGACTTAGACCTAACCACCTGCGCGATCGTGGCATTTAGTGACTTAAGATTCTGTTGTAGGTACTGGTTAGCCTTTGCAGTGGCTTCTGCCTTCTCTCTGGCTGTTCTGGCTTGTTCCTTTGCCGCCGCAGTTTGTAAGCGTTGCTGGGGTGTTTCTGCCTTGCTTAGAAGTGGAATCTCTATTAACTTCATGCTTACCCGTGCGCTGGCAGGTTCACCACTAATCCAAGCCGTTTCAGTCCAGTTAAGGTCAGTGATAACTGCTAATCCAAACTTGTTGGCACCCCAAACAAAGGTAACTGGACTTGGGGCATACTTACCTCTTGTAGGCTCCGCCTGCATCAGACTCTTAAGAGAGTTGAGCAAGGGCGTAATAGACTTACTCCGCGCCCAAGACTCTAATATTAAGTTATCCAGGCTTAGTGTTGACCCTGTGGTGTATTGGTAACTCTGGGAGGGTAGACTGGTAAGCGCCGCCGCCCCTTCCTTATAACTAGCCCTAACCGAGAAGCTTTTAGCCTCTGGGTTATAAAGGAAGGTATAAACAGTCTTGCCCAGATTATCAATTAACTGGGCGGTGGCTGTGGTATCTTGCCCAACGGTGGGGAGGGAGTTTAATACAGTTGTGTTTGCTGCCATTTATGCCTCCACCGTAACAATGCGGGATTGCGTGAACTTCTCATACTCACGCTCAATGTAATGGAACAAGTCTTTAGCAATTTCCTCTGCACTAGTGGCAGCGGTTTGGATTGTTATATTACCTATTGATAACCCACCTCTGTTACTCAGCAAGGCACGTTGTTGGGCTTGGGTGAGTATTGCCTCACTGGAGTTAGCGATGACTGGTGTAGAGCCAGGGGGTGCCTGCTGTGATTCTCTTAGTAGGCCTGCAAGTAACCCAGGATTACCCCTGGCGAAGTTTGGGATGTTTGGCACCACACCTACTCGCGCAGTCTCAGCTTTACCACCAACTCCTGGAATTTTAGATATTAGATCATTAAACCAGCCAACTACTTGGTTAAAGAAGCCAGTTACAGTTGAGACTACATTATTCCAAATATTAGATACCGTATTAGTAAGAGATTGCCAGTTTGCTGCTACTACTGCCAATAATCCTGTGACGGCGGCGGCTATGCCTGCCCCAAGTAGTCCTACGCTGGCAATAATAGGTGCAACCATCGCCACTGCCGCCGCAGCAACAGAAGCTAGAAGCGCTATGCCCACAATTTTGGCGAACGCAACAAGAACCTGACCCCAATCCAGGGAAGATAAGAACTTACCAATACCAATAAACAAGCCCCCAGCTACGGATACAACCACGCTGAGTAGTTTGCCAAAGTCTAAGGTGTTAATGAATTTCGCAATTTCATTGATTAAGTTTGCAGCCAGCACACCAATTACTGAAAAGACAGCAGACCAATTCATCCCTGCAAGCTGGTCAAACAGCCCATTAAAGAATCGTCCTATACCACCGCCTAGACCACTAATATTAAAGTTTTGAAGGAAATCTGATGCAATATTAACCTTTAATCCTTGGTCGAGCGCGTCTAATGTGTTGTCAAGAAAATCTTTTAATTCTCTAATTTTAGAATTTATATTTAGGATGGTGCCACGCAGGGCAACCATAGGATCGATTGCTTCCACACCCAAAGCAGTCAGCAGCTTACCAATGGTGCTGAGTAGTCCATCATCACCAACTAGCAGTAGTAAACCTTCATTTAGGGCTGAGAGGGCAGATTGACTACCTTTAGTAGTTTTATCTAAATCGCGGGCGAACCCAAACAAACCAGTCTGAGGGTCAAATAAATTAGATACAAAGCTTGCTGTAAGCCCAGCAATAGACTGTGATTGTGCTTTAAGTACTTCACCTGGGATGTTAGCAGCTTTCTTAAATATTTCTAGCCGTTGCTGTACAGTTAACTTGCGAATGTCACCGCCCAGCTTATCAACCTCTGCAAATAAGGCATTGCGGAACGTAGTGTTCTTCTGGAAGAAATCGTTCTGTGTTAGTTCAGATTTGGTTGCAGTACCCCCCAGGAATTTAGATAGTGACTGAGCGGCTTGTGTACTGGATACCTTAGCCTGCTGCGCCAGCAATGTACCATAAGTAGATACAGCTTCTAATTCTTTCTGTAGTTTTTCAGGATTAATAGAACCGTTGACTTCCCTAATTGCAGGAATTACATCATCTACGATCGCCTTACCAAAGTCTACATAGTCTGAAGTGGTGCCGGGGAGGGCAGCGGCAACCTTAGATATACTTTCAGAGAATCTATCGACAAAATCTGTGGCTTGCTGGAAGTTTTGCCCGGTAAGCTTCATTATGTTGCCAGCAACTGTAATATTCTCAGTCTGGGCATCTATTGCTTTTGTCAAGCCACTTGTTAGGTTGCCGATGAGACTTGTAACAGCAGAGAGCCCTGCCTCTAGCCCCTTAAGCATCAATCCAGCATTAAAGGAAGCTTTCTGGAATGCACCACCAAGCCTGGACTCAATCTGATTGGCAAGTTGGGAAACTACCGGGGCGGCTTGGTTGTTAGCTTGTAACGTAATTACTACTGTGTTGCTTGCCATTCCACCCCTCTAGCCCACTCCGGCGTATCGTCTATGTTATGTTGCTTTTTCTTTAGGTTTTGCCAGGTGAAGGCATGGTATAAAGATTCAGATAGCTCCATGTCCAGCATCCGGTAGTATGTTTCGCTTAAGTATTCACCGGAGCAAGCCATGAGTAGATACAGAAGCATTTCAAGTGTCATTGCCGGGAGAGACTGCACCTGCACTAGCAGCGTGTTGCTGGAGATGTTCAAATACGTCTCGAAAGCATTCAAGGGCTTTCACCACCCTCTCGCAATTTTCAAAGTCTAAGTCTGCCAGGTCGTCAAACGTAGCCTTGTCCTTATCTCCAAACTTGGTAATGCAGAGTGAAGCTAGTTTCAATGATGTGAATGCGTTGGTTAAATACTCTGGTTCTACGCTGTTTCGCCAGCTATCAATTAATAGTAGTTGCCGGGTGCGTGGTTTCTTCATTACCACCGGAGTACCATCGGCTAATTCAAAGGAGACAATACCTGCCTCATCATCGTAGTCAACAGTGAATGTTTTAGGAACAGGAAGAGCCACTACACTTGGCTTAGGTTCCTCAACTGCGGTTACTTTTCTTGCCATTATTTGTACTCAACCTGTTCAACACGAAACTCGATGGTAAGCATTACGGTTTGAGCACCATCAGAAGAATCCACGTTATCAGCACACATCCAGGAAACAAGGTCACACCCAGTAAAATCCCAGGCTTTTGTTCCTCTGAATGTTTCCGCTTCGTTACCTGTGGCTGTTTTGCGGATAGGGCGGGCGCGGAACGTGAACTTAGAACCATCCTCTTTTGTTTTGAGGAAGTCGATTACTGCTTGGTCACGTTCTGGGTCGTGCGGTTTGCTAATGGTTACGTTCTGGTATGATTTAACGCCGCCTTCTACGTAACGCTTGGCATTGCTTAAGCCATCGGTAAACTCAGCACCAGTACGGTTAAACTTAACACCACTGAACTTAGTAAAGTAAGCGGGGGAGCCATCAACAGACAAACCCTCAATGGTAAGTAAGTAATCGCTGTTTGCAATCGGTGAAATCGCGTCTAAACGCATTTTTTAAGTTCCTTGTTGTAGTGCTGTTACTTGGGTCTGTTCTTGATTCAATGGGAGAGTTCCGATCGAGACCTTGATTGTCTGAATGAGTAACTTCTCTAGTGCAGGGCTAGTCACGCAGTAAACTTCCATAATCACGTTGCCCTGGCTAAGTAAAGCAGGAGTATTGTTCTCAAAGTCACACTTAACTTCAAATGCTTCCACAGGAGTAGCCCCGAACAAAGCTTTACCACGCCACAGACTCTCTAATGCAGCGTTGGCGGTTTGACTCATTGCATTCAACAGGATGCCGAAGCCGTCGATTGCACTAAATAAGAAGTTATCAAAGCCCCGGCGCAACGTACCATTGATTACGTTCATAATCACGCGCTGGCTGATTTGTTTATATAGATCGTCAGAGGCGCGGGTACGCATACCCCAAATCACTACACCTTTGTTTCTAAGGTTGCGAATGGCATTAATCCCGGAGGGGTTTAAAGTGTCTTGAATCTGTCCAGATATTCTGGTTACAACATCAGTGACACCCAGGATTGGGAATTGAGCGCCAGCAGGAGGTTCCTGGAATCCTTGAGTGGCATATCGAAGGGTAGCCACACCAGCAACCGCAGGAGAAGGTGGTACGTTTACTGCCTCTAGGTCAATCAGGTAAGGATAGTAGAAAGCTAAATGACCCTGCGGCGAAACATATAATTCACCCTCTGTTTTGGCTTGTGCAGGAGTTAAACCAGCACCAGGGTCAACCAATGCAACCCAGTCAAACAACTCATCTGAGGCAAGGGCGTGCATTGCATTACCAACAGCCAGGCGATCGGTCTGACTTGTTAGCAACATGAATGCTTCAGGAGCAATGATGAAGCCTTGTGGCCAGTTATCATCAGCGTCAAAAGCATTTTCTATTGCATAAACATAATCAGCAGCTACGGGAGTTGTAGGGGTGGCAGCAGCTTGAGTTAGGTTAGCGGTGGTTGCTGTTAGGGTGAAGGTAACGCCGGGAACACGTGCACGCACATAAACCTTAGATGTAGTGGAGCCAGGAGTGGCAATTACCGCAGAGGAAACAGTACTGTTTGCGTTGATAGCAGCTAACAAGCCATCAGCAACATTCTGTAGCGTAGGAGTTGGTGAAGCGGGCGCGGTGTATGTTACTGCTGTACCATTGATGGTGACTGTGTATGCACCAGCAGCTGCAGAAGCAATTGTGATTTCATTACGTTGGGCAATCTGTGTGCGTACAAAGTACAAGATGCCTCGGCGGTTGTTGCGGAAGAACAGCTTGACTTCATCAGTACTAGGTGAAGAGCCAAATACGTTGGTAAAATCTGCTAAAGACGTTACCTGGGTTGGAGTGTTGAAACTGCCAGTTGCGCCCGAACCGATCACGTAAACGTGGCTGTGGCTGGCAATCTCTAGATTCCTGTATCCCTGAGCGGATTCCGTCACACGTACGCTCGGAGATAGTATATTTGCAAACACGTTAACCATTATTTTTACGGTTGAATATTTATAGTGTTGTCAAGCTTGAAAGTATTGTTATTGGTGCGTTCAAAACCCTGCTCTGCCTTATGCACCTTAATAGATATATCGTTAATCTCAGTTTCATCTCCTAAATCGAAATAACCTGGGGAGATGAGGTCTGAGGTGTCTGCCAGCGTGGTAACTCTAAAGGTGGCATCAAAGCTGAAATTAGCACTCAAGAGCCAATCCTTAGACTCATCCTCTGTGTTGCTGATTGTTACAGTGTCCGGCTCTTGGTAAGGTATGAACTGCGTGAAATCGGGGCTTGGTCTTCTGATTAAAGCTAATACCTGGATGTTGGCAACTACAGCTTCCACAGCTTTGAATGGAAGTAAGTTAATTGGTTGGTCACCGTTGAATATCCAAGTGACACGATAAGGGAAGCGCACGCTGGCAACAACACCGTTGTTACCTTCTCTAACAGAAACAAGCTCCTGCAATGGCAATTCTATTGCTGTATTAGCGAAGATATTGAAGCCACCACGGTTGTAGTAGAGCACATCCGGCACGTCCATATCCCAACGGTAAATAGGGATATTTGCATCAACGAAAGCTCTAATAGCCTCGCGGGCAGTGATAATATTCATCTCTTATCAGTCTCCTGCCTTAAGACTAGAATCCACCTAGTTGGGTCATTATCTGACAGGTAGATCAGATTGTGGAAGTATCCATTGATGGTCTTGGTATTCGGGTTTGTATACGAAATTGCCCCGCCTGAAGTAAGTGGGGGGTCTATCATATATATGGTCTTCAGTGACCCAACAGTAAGGAAGAAGCTTTTGGAATAGGTGCGGGGGATTTCCACCTGTGTGTCACTTGAGGCGATAAATACCTGGTCTACACCTTCACTAGCCACCTGCAAGTTCACTAGCCGGGGCGCAACATTAGTAATGTAAGCTTTAGGCGAGATCAGATGGTCTGTTATAACTGAGGTCTTAGCAACGTGGTTGTTTACAATTTGGCGTACCAGTAGGTTTTTACGCTGTGGCAAACCCAAGCGTTCCTCTATTTGACCAACCTTTGCCTCAACCCCAGCGAGTTTCTCATAGAGATTCATATATACTTCTTAACTCCTGCCTCAGCCTCTGTTCAGCCATTGGTATGGTTTTGCCGTATAGCCCGACGCGGCGCGAAACGATATCAGCATAAGGCGCGGAGTTAGTGATGAACAACTCCCGGTGCTGAGGTGTAGCAGCCCAGGCATCACGC
This sequence comes from Nostoc sp. HK-01, assembly GCA_003990705.1. GTDB lineage: Bacteria > Cyanobacteriota > Cyanobacteriia > Cyanobacteriales > Nostocaceae > Nostoc_B. Next base: position 2,699,525 of record AP018318.1, on the reverse strand, counting down.
ATTCTTCCACTGCGTACCGGAGTGGCAGCCCTGAACCTGTTCTGCGCCCAATCAGCAGTTTTCTCTATAGATTCCGTGATGGTCTTATTGGTTATATCCCTCTCAAAGATTCTGCCTTTAAGCGAGATACTAGCTGAAATCATCTTGCTTACCAGTAGTTGATATCAGTGTAATCACCAGTGAGGATGTATCTATTCTTCAACAGAGTAATGCCAAGGATGCTGGCTAACTCAAGCAACAGGTTAAAACCGGATATCTTCAACTGCTTTGTGTGATAGCCGTAATTAAGCTTGGTGCCTCGACTCTCTGTAACGTAATTGTCTTCCCTTACTTGAATTAACTGGGCATCAATAGTATCAAGCTGGGTGAGAATTTCTACCGCACGGTCAACTACAGCCTGGGTAAAATCAGACTGTAGCTGCGCGCGGGTTAGTGTTTGAAATTGAGCATACCCACATAGAAGTTCGACACGCTCAATTTGGCTTTCAGTGAGTACAGCCATTAGGTGATATCTGCTAGTTGGGCAAGGTCTTTGGGACGGTTGAACACCTGCAACTGAGGCTTCACGTAAATTGCGTAGCGCATAGCATCAGGGTTATCGCTGGGAAGCTGCTCAATACAGAATTGCATTCCTTGCTGATTCTGGGAGTTGCTTTGACCATACGTGTATAAGAAGATATCTCGCTCGTCAACCCAATACAAACGGTTTGCGGGGCAATAAGGATCTTGAATGATCGGGCGCCCGGCGTAAGCTACGCCAGTAAAACCGAGGTCGGCAGTTTGAGTGGGGATTGCCGCAGGCTGAATATTAGCTTGTGCGGCAAACAGCGCTTTGTAAGTAGCTACAATAGCGGGTGTGGTATAAATTGCGGTGAAATTACCACCTCTACCATAGATACCCACCTCCATACCAGTTAGTAGTGCTAGAGATAAGGCACGGTTTGTACCGCTGTTTGCACTGCGAAAGCAAGTCCAGTTAGTGTATGTGGTACCGCTAATATTTGCGTAGCTGGTTGCAGTAACCGCGTTGTCTAACCCAAAAACACCACCGTTAGCTGCTACGCCAGTACCAGAGTAAAGGTTGGTTTGTAGGGATTCTAGGCAAATACGCACACCGCTTCTAATATCAGCAGCAAATAGATCGCGTAGAACTCCTTTACCAGCGGAGGCAGCCTCAGCAATCAATTCCTTCTGAACGCTAAAGGAGTGCCGGATTCTGTTTTCTCCGATCGGTAGAGTTGCGGGTATATAAGTATCAGAAGTGAATGCAGAAACGGATGCAGTAGTGGCTTCACCAGTTGCAGTTGCACCAGCAGCATTAATATTCCACTTAATTTGACGTTGACGGGAAACCCGTAAATTGCCTGCGGTGCTGAGCCTGTCAAGCATTGGGTACATGTCTAACGGAGTTGATGCCACTTCTTCTTGAACTAAAAGCTGGAGTGCATCAACTGGGGAAATGATTGTTGCCATTTATTTATGTTTGATTTTAGATGTCAGAAAAAGCTTTAACCAGTAAATCCTCAGCTTTAGGGGATTCGCTAGTGGGTGGAATGGGCTTAGTCTCTACAGCACCACTCCCGTTTACACCAGAAGGCGGTAGAAACAGCTTGCCGTCGTCAGTCTTTAAGAAATCGCTCAGAACAGTATTCAGTGGTTTAACTCCAGTTGCGGGGGAGTCAACATACCATACACCACCATCTTGCTTTAAGGCGTCGCCATACTCAGCGAGAAATAGCTTTTGCAAAATACCAGGGGAGAGAGCCTTAAGCTGTCCGATCGCTTCTGCTAACCCAGACCGTTTTAATGCGTCTGCAGCTTCTTTTTCCTTAGCAGCGAACGCGGATTGCATATCAGACAATTGCTGCTTCAACGACTTAAGGGTAAGAGATTCCTTTTCAGGTTCATCTTGGGAAGCCTGGGCAGGCTGTGAAAGCTTTTCAATCTTTTTAGTAAGACTGGCGGCTAAACCTTGGTTGGCTGATGTAATCTGTTGGGTGATTTCTGCTTTAACTGCTTCGATTTGTTGATTGACTAGTGCTGTAATTTCTTCTGGTGTCATTGTTTAATTTATCCATTAATATATGGTGTCCGATTTGCCCTACGGTACGGGTATCTGGTTTATTGGGCTTATCCAGTAGCCCCTATAAAGGTGGGAATTTGAAATTAGGCGGGGGCAGCGATTCTTGCCTCTATCTCTGCTGTAATAGCCTGTTGCTGTTCCGCACTTAAATTACCAACCAACAGACTCACTAGTTGACTGTAGACTAGTCTGTATGCAGTAGGAGGTAAGTTAGCAGCAAGCGCGGCGAAGTCTAGGTCTGACAACTTAGTTACCTTGGCAATCATTGTTTCTAGCGTGTCATTCTCAAAGTTTTGCAGGCCAGTAACTGATATAGACTCTGGATTTGGAATGCCAGCCGACTTAGCAACCATCTGCAATAGAATCTGATAACCCTGTGTGAGGATTGCACCATACTGTCTCAAGATGGCTTCTTGCTTAACAAAGTCCATTGCCTTTGACTCACCAGATTGCCGGAGGGCTTCAGTAGTTGTGGAACCACCGCCGAGACTAACCAAATCGCGCACCTCAGACTTGATGCTTTCTAAGGTGTTGTTGATGTGTTCAATAATCCCACCGTTCGGTTCGTTCCACTTGAAGTCTTCTAGCTCCAGGACATGTTGCAGACCAGTCTTAATAGGCTCAATATCACTGTATGTAGCTTCTAAGTCTTGGTCGGGAACCTGAACTTTCTTATAGGTGCGCTGGAAGTAAGCCAGCGTGAGCATATCATGTCTGGTATGTTCAGTCCTGAAATGTTCCATTGATTTAGGGCAAGCCTGGTCAGCAACCCACAGCGTATCAGGCAACTCAAGCTTAACTACAGGTATCTCACCCAAACCATGCAGGATTTCAGACTGTAAAGCCACGGGCGTTTCGTCAGCAGCACCTTTGCCATTTAGCTCCTCAATCTTTCCATTTCTGAGCTTAACTACTGCCTGATAAGTGGCAACGCTAGTATTATCGATAAAAGTCCAGCGCGCGATCGTTTGCGGTTCCTTAGTGGGGTCAGGCTGAGCAGTAACTATCTGTCTGATCTTTATCCATTGCAACTTACCGCTTTCTTCATGCCAGTTTGTTACCTGAAAAGGGCTGTAAGCAACAACGTAGGGTCTTAAACCGAGTGATATTTCCTGTGCTCTGTTAACAGGATTAGCGGGGGTGCGTGGCTTATCAACGTGCAGGTAAATCTTCTTAAACTTCAGTAGTTCACTAAGGATATAAGATAATAAATCACGTTCCGATCGCCCGGCTAAGTCGATATCTTCTCTGAATTCTTCCCAGAATGGCTCATCATCAATGCCGGACACACTAAGCGCGGCGCTCGACAGCTTTGCAACTTGTTGATTAATTGCGCTGCCTAACAAATTTAGATAGTTGTACTTGCGGCGGCGGGCTTCATATACGGTATTTTCTTCGCCGGGTCTTTGTGGTAGAAATTCTTCAATATTCTTCTCTAGCTTGTGACCACCAGCCGTTAGCAAGTCGATGCGGCGCAGAGTGTCAGCAGTGTAGAGGTATTCTTCATGGCAGGATTCTAGTACCTTGAATGTTAAGCTCGCTGGGTATGGCATATATCAATATAAATTACGTTTTTGAATGGCTGAGTACAGGGTGGCAAGGACATACATACTCGCGTCCACAAGGTGGTCTTGTTGATTACTGGCAGGTTCATTCAGCATGATGCCGTTGCGGTCTTGCTTGCGGTGGTATGACTGAAACTGGTCTATTAGTTCACGCTCGGAATGCTTAATGAATAATTCGTCTCTATAGAAGAGATTGTTTGCTATCTGGCAACGCTCTACAACACCAATAGCCCGGCGGTCAACGCTAACTGCTTTCTCCATACCCCTAATACCTTGCCTGCGACCATACTCACGGGCAGATTTAATAGATGCCGGGCGGTCATCAGGTAGGTAGCAGCGAAAGACGTTGTACTTTTGGCAATACGCGGCAAGCTTAGACATAAACAAATCTTGAGTAACAACTTGCCCGCTGGTATTAAGCCAACTGTCAACTATGTAAAACTTGCCATAGTCTTTAGACAACCCAACGATTGCAATGGCTGGATTGACATCGCCCCAGTCAACACCACAGTAGAATGTGAGGTCTTGGGGTATATCGTTGATTAGATGCCTGTCTTGTAACTGGTCAAATATCTGCCCTTCAAAGTCTTCCCAACCTGCCTTAAACTCCTGATTGTAAATCTTAGGCGGGAGGTTGCGCTTTGCTTCTCTCAGCTTGGCGATCGGGAAGTAGGGATTATCCTTAGTAGTGAAGTGATAATAATTCCACTCATGGCTGGCTATAGCATCAAGGTGAAACTGGTATAGTGGATGTGCCTTGCCTTTTGGTGTTGCAGTTAAAGTAGCCGAGGAGCCGGGGGTGTCACTTAAGGCTGGCAACAGTACGTCACTCCATACTGAAGGTTTGACATCCTGCCATTCATCCCCTGCAACATAATAAAGCTTCAAACCACGCATGGAATCGCCGTTATCGTCATTAGCACCACGCACTAAGATGTCTGGTTTATTTCCTTTTAGTACTATGCGATTCTCACTGCGGTTAATTGACTCTACAAATGGTGCATCACTAAGTATGTTAACTAGTGGGCGCCAGAAGATTTGTTTTGCCATTTTTAGCGTAGGCATTGTGATGAGGACAACCGGGGGCGAGGCGGGGTTGTAGTATTGGTTAAACGAAACAGCACGTTCTATTGTTCTGGTAAGCTGCAAAAAGCTCTTGCCCCAACGTCTGCCGCAGACCAGTAATTTAAACGGCTTTGGATCTAAAAAAACCTGCATCTGTGAAGCGTGCAGGCTTAAATCAAAGGTCTTCGTCTTCTGGTGTGAGGTCATCTTCTTGTTGTGGCGGGGGCGCGGCGGCGCCTATAATTACCTGAACGTTAGGCGTTTCTTGTGCAGTGCTGAATTCTTCCTTCAGTAGGCGGAGGGCTGCGACTCCAGCACTCTCATGTCCGGTGCGTAAAGATGATTCGATTAACTCTTCAAGCTTTTGGATGCGGCGTACCTTATGTCCTATCTTGAAAAAACCACATTCTTTGGCGATATCCAGGCACTCTGATTCATCATTCTTAAGTCGCTGGACGATGGGCTTAACCTTCTCTTTAACGCCGCGCCACTGTTTATAAGTTATTACAATATTGAATCTAGATTTAAGTTCATCTGATATTTGCATCCTGGTGATTGCGGGATTTAACACCAGGAGCAGGGCTACTAATTTATATTCAAGTTCTGTTAAATTTCTATTTCTATCAAGCATTTCAAGCCGGAAGGGCAACGAAGGTAAGTTAGTGCCTCCTATTAAGGTGGGAAATCGCAGGTCAAAGTAAATCTAGTACAATTTCACTTAAACTATAAATAGCCAGGCGCAGTTCGTTCGATTGCCAATCATCTAGTTGTAAGTTGCTAGACGTTAGGACATAGCAGTCATTAATATATGCCTGGGTTTCTTCACTCGGACGATACTCCTGGGTAATAATAGCCCGGTGCAGATATGAAAGCTTGTCTATAGCTTCATACATTAATTCACTATCAAGTAGCCCCCATAAGGTATTAGATGGGTGTAGCAAAGCCGGAGGCAGCCACAGGCGACTCAAATCAGTAAAATAATCCAACGTGCCAGCAAAGTACTGAATAAGGCATTCATTTAAATCTGCTCCGTTGGTAAAGCACGATTTGGTTAAAGGTGGGTTGATCGTAGGCATTTTCTAACTCCTTTCTTGATGAAATAGCGGCGGCGAGTAGTTTGTTGTTGTCACGGTTGGTGTTTTGTTCGAGTTTGCGTTCCACAAAGGCTGGGCGGGCGTTCCCTCTACCTTCAGCCACAAGACTAAATAAGTTATTGCTGTACCACTGGTGAATAATATCTTTATCTGCCTTAGAGAGTGCTTTGTCAGACAAGTACTCTTCAAATATCGGGCAGAGGGTATTGCACTTACCTTTCTGATAATTAAATAACGTGCGGAACCAGTAATGTATCTTGTTATGTGAAATGCCGAGGCGGCGGGAGATTGACATTATAGGTTCACCTCTTAAGTGAGCTTTAAATAATTCCTCTTTATCTTTGGTGGTTATCATTGCTTTTATTGCTATATATCTATATTGTAATATATTCAGGTACAAAAACAAAACAGCACCTACCGCCTAAATTAAGTACAAATACGTATGATTTCGGGGCTTTATTTCCTTTTGATCCTTATTGAAACTGGATAGTATATAGATAGTTAAGTAAAGGTTGATTGTAATGATTGTTGAAACAATTATTGGCGCACACGTAGTTACACTCGTAGGATCAGCGGTGGTTGCGGCGGCTGACGCTCTTAGCTCTAAGGAAAATAAATCTGAAGATAAGGCGGAGGGCAAAAAGGATGGTAAGTAAGCTTGAAATAGAGTTACCCGGCGAATTGCTGGCAGAACTTAGGAAAGAAGCGAAGCACGGCGGGCGATCGGTAGATAGCTTGATTCGTGCAAGTCTGCGGATTTATCTTTACAATAAAGGTATATAGTTAAGTAATTATATTTAAATGTAAAACCCCCAGGCGAGTGAACTGGGGGTTTTTAGCTATCTGTATTCTGTATTTATAAAGTGCTTTTTGCAGAACTCATCTCTTACATGCTGGGCTTCTTCTAGTTCACGGAATATGCCTAGGTAATAACGTTGCCCACCGCGACGTATGCACACTTGGTAGTGTTTGCCCTTTACCAGGGATATGTGTTTACCATGTGGAGAGCGTGCGCGCTGAGATGGTACTGGGTTGGGTGCGAGTGCGCTTTGCGAATATGCCAGGGAAAGATTTTTTGACCGCCAACCTTCCTTCTCAACTGTGCGCTTATCACGCGCTATTGCTGCGTCCTCTTGACTGTTATAGGTTCCTAAATAAGTATTCTTATAGTAGGCACACCACCGATCGCCTTTATTCCTTACACCTAGATATTCTGATTTTTGGGTAGTACTGGGGAGCCGGAATTTAGGAACTGGTAATGGCACGGCACGCCAAGGGAAATTAGGGGTGAGATCCTCTTTACTGGCGTAGAAATCATATCTTAATGCAGCCAAAAAATCATGTTCAAAGAAGCCTAGATGTTTGCCATTGATAACTGCTTCCCAGGCGTTGTGCTGTTCATTCCATGCAACGCCAATAAACTCAACGTGGGGGAGGGGTGGTTGCTTCTTTTTCTTAGGCATAAATGGTTATGCCCCCAATGACGGGGGCTTGGTATTAACTATAGGGGTTTAGATATATGGATCGGTTTCAAACAGGAGCTTAGGTTCCTTGAAGGGCTTCTCAGCCAAACAACCAACAACACCGCTTCTCTCGCTTGCCTTAGAAGAGATTTCCAACAGCTTACCTTCTAGGTTTGTGTCATCATCTACCAAGGCGATGAAGCCATCGTGCATGTTGAGTGAGATGCTGATACCGTATTCCTCAGAAATAACCTCTGCCTCGGTAATAAATCTTGCCTCTGCGCCTTGCAACAAAAATGGGACTACCTCTCTAATAAGGTTTCCACCCTTTAGTCCGTCGATGGGATCTGTATTTCCCATCTTATTCCTGCAGCTAGGCTTGCCGAGGTTCTTATCTAGTTGAGACTTTTGAACGGAATTTCTAACTAGCCAAGTCGGAGCGTTGACTTTGCCAGCAACAGCAAGATTGATGTGTTTGTGCCATGCGCTAATGTCTTTTATTAGAGGTATGCAGTGGTTGTACCAGCGTACAAAAGCTTCCCAAGCACCAGAGCAGGTGTTGTACAAACCGAACACAATGTCTCGGAGTGCGGAGGGGCGAACTGGCTTACGATCTATAAACTTAACTTTCCAAGCAGTTTCCCATTCAATACGGAGTTTATCGCTGGGTGCTGTAACAGCAGCGCCCATGAGATACGCGTGCAAGCAATCCTTAAACGTCTTCACTCTGGCATCAGTGTCTGCATCTGGGAAGCAGGCGGCGGCGTGAACTTTCTTGGCATTGGGGTCGTCAATATAGTTCTTTAGCCAAGCAGATTCTAAACCATCTTCCTTGAGCAATTGGTAAGCGATTTTGCTCTGAGCCGCAACCATATCGAAGTTACGATACTCTGTCCAGTAAAAAGCAACGTCTTGTAGTTCACGAGGTAAGTTCTGGAAACCCCCCCTGTACATTGTGATTCTGCCAGATTTCTGCGGTGCGTAGGCTGGTTTTATCATAGCCATACCGTTTGGCAGGCTAATGGCCCCAGCATCAAGTGTACCTGCTTTGTACGCACTGAACGCCGACACAAACCACTCCCTAGCTCTAAGCTTGGCAATGCGTTCTTCTAGGGTATTTTCTGGCATATCCTTATATTTGGCTCTGTATGCCTTGAGTTGCTTACAAAGCAGGACTTTAGGGAATACGTTTGTAGTATTGCTATTGAACTCTATGTGGCCGTGGTGGGAATCAGTTATTTTCTGACCATCCAATGTATATTGACTGCGGGGCGCATCCTTAGCTCTGCGTTGCTTCATCAAATCATAGCGATCGGACTGCAACTCAATATCTTCAGACAGCAGGTCGTTAATTGTGAGATCTATAATACGTTCCTGAATTTCAAAAGGGACGCGGTAGCGTTTGCTCTTCTCACCTGGAATGTAATCCTCTTGGCATTCTAGAAGCCCGGCAGCAATAAGACTCTTCTTGCCTTCTTTTGCACCGGGGCACTTATCAGCGATGAAATCTCTACACACAGGAACAAAGTAATTCTCATGGTGATAAGTATGCACTGTGCTGGCATTCAGCATGTGCAGGTAAAATCTGAGCGTGTCATGGTTGACGCGAAGCTCTTCCAACAGTGAGTTGATAAAAATTGCTACTGACTTGGTGCAGACGTATGAAGATGCCATGTAAGCCGTGCCAAGGTAGCTGCGTTGCTTCTCCTCTCCTTTGGTGCTTCTCTTGCGAAGCTTCATTATATATAGATTGCTTAGGTCAGCGGCGGGCGCGGCGCCAACAGCATGATCAGAGACATCATCTATATCCTCGACAGTCTCTGTTGGCTCTTGTGATTGTGCTGGGCGCTTGGAAAAGAATTCTTCTAATTCAGAAGACGGATGCTTTTCATGAAACCGTTGCACACCTTCCAGGGCATTAGCGTAAACTTTATATGTCCGAACAAGTCTCTCCAATCTCTCCCACTGTTCTGGCGTGGCATTAGCCAATGCTTCCATCTGCCGTATCGTCTCAATAACGCGATCGGATAAACCACGGCGGGCAGGCTTGACAGGCTCTACATAGGGTTGGGGTTGTTCTACAACTGTTTCTGGTTCATCTGTGGCGGGGGCAGGTGCTGGGGGATTCTGAAGCGATTCCAGCAGTTCACAAGCCTCTGCGCTTATTTTATTAATTGTCTCTAAATATTGAGGTACAGAATCCTGCAAGCATCCCAGAGAGAATTTTTCATCAAAGCCTATCATGCCCTTTAAGGTAAGAACTCTAGTAACAAGGCTTCCTACATAAATACAGGTTGGATCTGTTAATCCTTGCCTACCCATGTTTATGTAGGTGAGAGGCTGAATATTCCGCACACGCTCCATGAAGTATTCAGAATCTTTATTGATATCCCAGCCAAGCATTGCACTGTCACATATCCATCGGAGTTCGCATAGCTTATTGAGGAGGGCTTCTAGCTGGCTCTGAAGCTTGGCGGATAATTCTGGGTTGATTTGGGTTGAAGCGTTGGTTTGTGCTATACTAGTCATATATGAATGAAATATTTTTTGATTAATCCTTCCCAGTTAGCGCTGGGGAGGAATTTTGCTTTGGAGGTGTACGCAGTGGGTTGAACCTCTTAAATCTATACTAGCACACTCAGCAGGAAAACTGTAGACATAGGGCAGTAAATATGATATCGTATTACCCCCCATTCTCTCCCCAACAATTAAAGCAGGAATTTAAATGGTTGATATGGTTTGCCGCTTCGCGGGAATATAGGGCTGATTGAAACGCTGAAATCAAAAAAATCAGCTTCGCGGGCTCTCCTGGGTCTGGTGGGTGGTTGCTGGTTGGTGGTTGGTGGTTGGGTCTGGCGTGTGTGGCCGCCTGGTTGCTGGGCGGTCGCCCGGTGGTTGGTGGTTGGTGGCTGGTCGGGGCTGTGGTTGGTGGCTGGCTGGGTGGCTCTGGCTCTCCCCTCTGGCTGGCTTCCGGTTGGCCCTCCTCCCCCCCCCCCCCTGCTTGCCTGCTCCCTCCTGCCCTCTTTATAAGTGGACATATCAGCCTCTACAACCCATACACAGTAAGAGTTTCCAGCGTTCAATTTTTCGTCACCGGGAATACTAAATTAGGGTGATTTTGCCCACTTTTAACCCACCAATTAATCGTTTATGTCGTAGTAAACTCCTGACAATCTCCAGACACGTAGTACCCAAAAGAGTATAAAATCATAAAATAAAATGCGTGCTGTTCTGGTCGAAATTTTCTTTACATTCCTTAAATAGAGTGAGGAACCACTTTATGACCAAACAAGTAACAGACTTTGCACCCTCCAGTCCCACAGTTCTGCGAGAGTGGCTGTTGAAAAGAATAAGGGAGGAACACAATTACACGTACAGAGGAACATTAATAAGACTACCAATCGATGGTATATCGCCTTACATTAGGCTTCAGCACCAATGTTTTGTTAAACAGTACAAATGCTTACACATTGTTAAAACATATGGGTATGAACTATATGGAAATAAATTTGACAGTATAGTCCCAGATCTAGAGCATGAGGGAAGAAAACTTATTATTGAAGCAGCTATGGTTGCCTGGCTTTCAATAGATGACTTTACATTTAATAAGGAAGATTTTAATAAGTCTAAGCAGGAGTATCTATCATATGGTCTAGTATCCAAGTTTAGAATACCAATAATAGCAGGTGCTCAGGCTTTACATGATAGATATTTTGAGGAAGATAAGTTTCCAGATTTAGAAGCCCAAGCAAGGGAAGATTCTATTCAAAGGATTATGCAAATCAATGGCGTGGATAGAGAAAGGGTAGAGTTTGATATCAACCGCAAACCAACCTTCCTAGAAATCTAGTCCCCAGCCACAAGTATCTCAACTAAAGCCTGCGGGTAGCCTTCTGACTTAAGTATTGGATTGGGAGGTGTGCTTGCAGGCTCTAAGTGTACAAATAGGTTGACGTTTAGTACTAAAAACCCTTTTCCGAAACAGTACTGGTTACCCCTTTTTGCTCAAAATACCATAACCAGTACGGGTACAAAATCCCTTAACCATGCGGGTTTCAGCATTTTTGTTCCGTAATGGGGATAGGAACACACTCTTACCGGGCACCCCCCAGCGTTGCGCTAAACATGAGGGGAGGCGCTCGTCGAAGGGATGTAAAAACAATTAAGTATTTGTTGGATCAATTGATAAATTGTTAGTCATACCCGACCTGCCGCCGCCTTCGGCGTAGTACCTGTTTGTTTCATCCCGGAGACGATAGTACTCTCGCATATCTTCCGCTATCTCAGCCACTGACTTGACAGCGGTGCCATTCATTAAATATTTTATTTCCGAGATAATCTCGCGCTCTCTATCACGCAAATCCTCTTCATTGCAATATTCCCATTCAATGTATGCGCCCTCTACAAAAATAATTTCATCCCACCGATGATGCTTTCTCCATCGATCACGTAATTTCTCTGTACTCCCCACGTAAAGGGGAGTACCTTCTGGATAACAAATACAGTAAACGCAACACGCTTGAGGAAACCTTTTATGATCAACAATCAGCATTCTCCCGCTAGGAGATAAAGGCATACCATCAGCCCAAACTCGGTAAGCTTAAGCTACAGCTGTTTCGCCTTGTAGGGAGATTAATTTTTATGAAAAAAGAAACACTGGCAGAACTAATTGCGCGAACTATAATCCGCTATGAGCAGCGCAAGGCAGAATTGCAGCGATCGGAGGAGCAATCACCTCCAATAAAAAAGCCACCCAGTTCTTGACTATTGACTATTGACTATTGACCGTTGACCGTTGACCGTTGGCGATCGGAGACTCAGGCAATAAAAAAGCCCCCCAGCCAGGAAAGCTGAGGGAGACTACATTAACAGAAAATATCAATATGCCTCCCTGGTACGGATACGCGCTGGGGAGTTTTAAATGTTAAATAAAATTCTTTCTAAATACCCTTGACAATTGCAGAGTTTGCTGTTTTGTGATACAATAGTACTATGAACAGCATAAATGCACGGCATTCGCGGTGCCGCACATTTAAAGAACTACAGTTCATTTAATTCACACCCAATTCAATCATTGAGCTATGAATAATTTAGCACGTTCCGCACAATTTTCCCAGAAATTAGCAAATCAAATATACCAATCAGCCGAGCAATTCCCAGTAAGCTTCGATGATGCTTGGGTATGGCTCGGTTACTCGCGTAAAGATAACGCCAAAGCCAATTTTATTAAATGCGGTTTTACTGAAGGAGTAGATTACCAACTCCTGAAGTCTCAGGAATCTGTCAACCACAGTACTTTCAGCCCCCAACAGTTAGCAGCCGCTTCTCGTAAAGAAGACATTTACCTCACCGCTGAATGCCTAAAACAGTGGGGCATGATGGCCGGAACTGAGCAAGGCAAACAGGTAAGAATCTACTTCTTGAAGTGCGAACGCATAGCCAAAGCTGCGATGTCCCGTCCTCAGCCCCAGATTCCCGGCAACTATCTAGAGGCATTAAAAGCCTTAGTAGCTTCTGAAGAGCAGAAGCTTGCCTTAACAGCCCAGGTACAACAGCAATCTATATATATTGATGAGTTGAAGCCAAAGGCGCAGGCTGCTGATGTTCTGTTGGAAAGCAAAGCGAACCTAACTATGCAAGAAGCTGCACAGTTACTCAACATCCCTGGCATTGGACGCAACAAACTATTTGAAGTGCTTAAGAAACTCGGATACCTAATCACGTCCAAACATCCATATCAAAAATTCGTAGATATGGGTGTTTTCTTTGTGCGTGAAAGTATTTCACCCGATGCCATCCCCCGGCAACAAATATTAATTACTCAAAAAGGTATTCAATACTTGATTCCCCGTTTGGCGGAGCGTGGGTATGTATCTAGCAAATTAGAGGTGGTAACAGCATGAGCCAGATGAGATGTTACTCGTTCCGTGTGGACGAACAATTAATGGATGAGTTCACCCGCAACTATGAATCTCTAAATATCAAGCGCAGTGTGGCGATTCGCGCCGCAATCGAATACTTCAACCTTTCCGTAGAAACCAAATTCCAAAAGGAGCAAGAGTAAATGAAAAGTGTAATCCTATCTTTCAATCCCAATGAATATACAGTCACTTTAGATCCAGATACTAAATGTGATTTCCTCACTTTCTCATCCTTTGAGGAACAGGGAGAATCCATCGTTGAATGGGTTGGGCAACAAACCTCTCCAGCACCCACCAGAAAGACCCGCAAGCCCTCCCCGCTCGGCAAATACATATATGAAGCCAAAGGTAAATATTGTGTGCGTGTATGGGACGGTGAAGCCCATAATTATGGCACGGTAGATACACTTAATGAAGCTTTAGCAATTAGGGATTTAGCACTTAAGAATCACCACCCACACTTATTAGAAAAGCTCTATTAATAGCTAATAAATTAATCCCTATAATACAAGTTACGCCCCATGAAAATGGGGTTTTGTTTTTTGTGGAGCAGATTTATATGAGAGACTTCATGATCAAACTAGCAATAATTCACAGAACTACCGAGCTAATACTTGGCGAAGAATGGGAAATAGAAAAAGCTATGTCAATCAAACAGTGGCTTAAGGATCATGAAGGGCAGCTGCCCCCATATGAACCGTACACATTGTATATGGAAAGTGCAGTTAAGCTCTGGAGAGAATCGAATAAATAGTTACTTACTCGCACACCACCAGGTTAGAATCTGGTGATTTTTTTATTGTCTGTATGGTACATATAAGCCTATTTGATCAATATGGTGATATTTGATCAATTATCCATATGTAGATTGATGAAAATAGCCTAAAAATGGTGGTAAAAGGGGCTATTTACCCTTTGTTTTACTGTTTATAGATGTTAGATTATTTATATAGCCGATGCTCTACCGATGGTTTACAGAAGCTCTACTTTTTATCTACTTGAAGAGAATCGGATAAGAAAAGGATTACTAAAAGATGAATACATATCAAGTGGAGGGAGATAATGTAGAAACTCTCCTCACAAGAAAAGAAGCAGCTGATATTTTAGGAACAAACCCACGCCGTCTGTTCGACTACCTCAAGGCTGGTGCTTTGTTCCTCCCACGTTTTGAAAGATTCAAATGTAGTAAAGGAGGTATAAGCCGCACTGCAATGATTAGCAATTGGGATATTGAATCATTAAAAAGGATTCAGCAAGCCTTCAAGAAGTATGGCAGCCCTGGTAAAGCCCGTAAGTACATTTCAGAAAATCCACACGAATTTAATTAAGGAGAATCCAAATGATTATTAAAGAAGCCGCTGAATATTTAGTCGCAGTCACTGGACAGGAAATTACCGCCAAGCAATTGACTGACCAACTACAGTCCAAGTTCCCAGAACAATCCTTCAATATAAATAGTGAAGTGCCTGAATCTTTTATTGAAGAAATTGAGAAGCTTGCTACTAGAGTTCAAGACAGTAAATCATCTTCTAATAGCAACACACAAGCTACTGCTGGGGGCTTGGGCATGACTACATCTGCTAATAGTAGTGAAGCTATTGTTAATGCTAAAAGCGCCGTGCTGGGCATTACACAGTGTATTCAGCAAGTGTTAATGGATGAGGAAGTTGTAGTCGCAATTAACCGTGGATTTAACGACGCACTTACTGTACTGCAAGCCTACGAATCCGGCCGAAAGCAAGTACTTGAAGCACACGTCGGTTCAAGAATGACTGCGTTAGAGGAAGAGACTAATAGTCTTATTTCTGAACGCGAAGCTTTGTTGATGCAGCGTGATGAAGAGGAGCGCGACCGCCTGGGAAAGTGGTCAGTTACGAGACACAACTCACGTACACGCCTGCAACGTACCCAACAAGATATAGCCGATCTTCTAAAACTGTTTTGAACAAGTTTTGGCGGCGACACAAGGTGACTATACTATCCTGCCTAGGGCTTGCCGCCGCCCTCAGTCTTAGCTCCCAAGAGATAACTGCAAAGGTTAGCACTATGAACAGCATCAAACGCCAAGTGCAATTTAATAGTTCAAGACAGATGCATCTGCAAACCGTGCAGCAAGTCAGCGAGGAGCAAGCAAAGTTGGCTGAAGCTAGATACCAAAACGGTTGTGTGCATGTGAAGCGATTCGCACAAGGCATCCCAGTATATAGAGATGGGCTGCCGTTACCAAAAGGAACCGTAATTTGCGACGACCAAGGTAATACAGGCGTTCTCCAGCCGAGAGATTTTGACAATGATGGGCGGTACGTTCCGGTTATTGCAGATACTGCATACACTGGGCGCGCGCCCATAGCTGACCAAGACATTCTACCCGCGAGGTATGTGAAATGACCCAAAGCCGCCAAGCCAAGCCATTTTCAATCAAACCATTCGCTGACCTGCTTTACGTCCTGGCGATAGCCGCAGCTGGATATTTTGCCTTTTTAAATATTTCGCCATACGTTAAAGCAGTTCATTATTTAGGCGGTAGCTTGCCTGATATTTCAATTATATCCTGGCTCACCGCCTTGCCGCTAATAGGTTGGATTTTCGCCATTTTTGGTCGATTATTCCCCTGGATTGTAGGTGTAGTTCTGTGGGGAGTTTTGCAGATTCTTCAAGTTGCGCCGATTTTAATTAAACATGACAAAGAGTTCATGCGGGCCGTGTTGCGTGAGTACAGTCTGCACGGGCGCTATGCACCTAGCCAGGATGACGACCGCACCCAGAGAGCTATCAAACGCGCACTTAATGCTATCCCAGGCGCTTCCTTTAAAAATATTGTATATGGATGTTTATTCAGTTACGTCGTAGATACATTGATTTGCTATGCCAGTTACCCACCAGTAGACGGCGGTATTGGCAAATTATTATATGTACTAATAACAGGTCAGTGGCAACTAATAAATTGGGGCAATGTTTTCTTGCTATCGGTAACTGTATTTGTGGTTGAAGTTTGCGTGCGCGGGCTGCTTATGCTTAACCAGATTAGATACTACTTAAACGCTAAGGGAGGTAGTGATGCGCGATAAATCTGATTGGCAGGATTTAGCCTCAGACAGCATTTCTGAATCTGGCGCGCAGTTCTTACTGTTAATGAGTATGGTGAGCGGAATGGCGACTGTAGCATTCACAGGCTCCATCCCTGGTGGGCTAATAGTTGGTGGTTGGTTGGTGCATTTGGCAATCAAGCGCGCGAGTGAATATGTTAACAGCGAGATTGCCATCGCGCGTGGGCTAGTACCTCACGTACTTAAGGGACAAAACCTCAAAGAGTATGAAAAGCAGTATGGTATTGAAGTCACTGCTACAGAGATTGAGACTGCTGCGGAGCTTGGGTGTAGTGTTTCCGCTGATGCCCAAGACTTATTAGATGATGCACCAATGCCCGCCGCCCCGGCTACCAGCACCGAATGGACACAGAATTTGGTTAAACAAACTGCACTCATTTGGGGCAACCAAGGGGGAGGTAAGTCCTGGCTGGCGCGCTATGTTGTGAAGCTTAAGAAAGATGCAGGTTATCGCGTCATAGTTTGCGACCCCGACTCTAACCGTAGTGAGTGGAAGGGTGTAGAGTCCTACCATACCTGGGAAGACATCGAAGCACAAATTAGACTTTATGTTGATGAGCTAGAGCGCCGCCTGGCTGATTTAAACAACAGTGACAAGTCTGAAGATGAGTGGCGCGCCGGGCTACAACCGATCGCCTTAATCACTGAGGAAGCAACCACCTACGGCGATTTCATTAAAGATAAAGCTTTACTAGAGAAATTTGGCAAGCTGGCACTCACTAAAAGCCGCAAACCTATGATGCCATTAACAGTAGTAGCTCATAACAACACTCAACTCTGCCTGTTCGGCATCAAAGGTTTGTTTAACCTTGTAAGCAAGATGTTGCAGGTGCAATGCCTAGCACAGGTTGACCCTGCTACGCTACAGCCTCGGTCTACTGGGCAGGCACTAGTGAAACTTGACAGTAGTAATGAGTGGTTACCTGTTGCTCTGCCAAAGATAGAAAAGAAAATTACCCAATTCTAACTTTTATATACCTGATGCTCCTGCCACTCCACTTGGGGTGGTTTTTTATGTACCGTTTTGTCCTAAACTTTAGGACAGGGTTAGGACAGTTTAGGACAAATTATTTAAGAGTTTAGCCATTTAAAAAAGCCCGTGACGAGGATTGAACTCGTGACCTCACCCTTACCAAGGGTGTGCTCTACCACTGAGCCACACGGGCGAAATTTTGACAAATTCTAGATTTTGAATTTGAATAAACTCAAAATCTAAAATTGCAGGTGGGCCGGGCTGGATTTGAACCAGCGTAGGCGTAAACCAACGGATTTACAGTCCGTCTCCATTAACCACTCGGACACCGACCCGTATGTCCCACGATTTACAATCTTAGCAGCAGATTTTAAAAATAGCAAGGGGAGTAGGAAAAATTTTAGTAAGTTCCTTAGAGATGTCTGTAGGGCGAGGATAATTATATCCACCCCACAAACAGATTGACTTACGTTGAAATTGCCTACTTAGCTCAAAAGTTCGCCAGTTTCTTGCAAAGAGTGCAAGCGTTGGTAAATACCTTCGTGGCGCAAAAGTTCTTCGTGGCTACCAACTTCGGCGATTCTACCTTGTTCTAACACTACAATCTTGTCAGCTTCGCGGACTGTACTCAGACGGTGAGCAATCACAATTGTGGTACAAGTTCCCTGAATCGATCGCATCGCCAATTGAATGGAACGTTCTGACTCATAATCTAAGCTGGAGGTAGCTTCATCAAAAATTAGCACGTCTGGTTTAACTAACAACGCTCTGGCAATTCCGAGGCGCTGTCTTTGTCCGCCAGATAATCTTACGCCACGTTCCCCAACAACAGTGTAATAGCCTTGGGGTAACACCTGTACTACCTCATCAACTCTAGCAATCTGACAGGCTTCTTGAACCTCTTCAAAGGTTGCGTTTGGTCTACCGTAGGTGAGGTTATCCAAAATTGTGCCGTTAAAAACGTCTACCTCTTGGTGAACGATCGCCAATCTGCGTCTATACTTACCTACATCCAAGCTGCGAATATCTTGGCCATCAATCAAAATTTGACCATCTTGGGGTTGAAAATACCGCAATAGCAGTTTGACTAAAGTCGATTTACCAGAACCAGAACGTCCTACTAAGGCAACTGTTTGGTAAGGTTCAATCAGCAAGTTAATATCTTGCAAAACTTGTCGATTGGCAAGATATCCAAAACTGATATGAGAAAATTCTACTTTGCCAGTAAATTTATAAGATGATTCGGTGTCATTGTCTGATATTGAAAAACTAGATATATCAGAGCCGGTTGGCTCTTGCAGAAATTCATGAAACCTCAACATAGAAGAATAGCGTCGCGCAAAAACTTCTGCTAAGGTGCTAATTGGTTCTAATTCGGCATAAGCCATACTCGAAAGTGTCAAGGTCATGACAAAATGACCAAGAGAAATTCTCCCGTCTACCGTAGCGGCTAAGGTTAAACCTAAAATCGTAAACACACAAAATTGAATGACTGTCTTTTGCCAAGCTACTAGTTTTGTATAATTTTTGTGGATACGATAATCAACTACTGTTAGTTCACGATTTAAACGTTGTTGTTGCCGTTTTAATTCCCTAGCTTCTGTAGCAAATGCTTTCACCGTTTTGATGTTAGTGATAATTTCTGAAGTTCGACTTTCGGTATTTTCCATGTATTTATCCAAGCGTCCTTCGTGCCAAATTATTTGCCGTAGTTCTTTCAAACTAAAGACGAGGATAATAACAAAAGAAATCAGATATAAAATAGCAATTCGCCATTCAATCAATAAAATAAATCCAAAAATTCCGATTACACGCAGCAGTTTAGGAATTAACTGTCCGGCAATTTCTGGATATGTCCAAGTATGGTTAGAAACACCTCTAGCAACTCTACCAGCAATACGTCCGGGGTTATTTACATCATAAAATTCTAGGGGAAGAGAAAGGATTTTTTCTAAGGCTGTTTGACTTTTATCTCGGCGTGACCTTAAAGCAATATCCCAGTGAAACCAAACCGTTAACCACGGTTGTGTAGGCGCTCTCACTACCGTTACGATAAAAATTAAACCTAGTAAAACCGCTAAAGATAGTGTTTTACCAACTGGGTAATTGGTAACTTCGGAGATAGATGCGATCGCACTTTGCAGAGGTTTATCTAACGGTTGGCTAGACACAACATTTAATATCTGACCAATCGCATAGGGGACAACCAAATCAATAATTTCGTAAATGCTCGATGCGGTAATACTGAGAACACTCTGTTTCCAGTAAGGACGAAAATAAGTGAGAATATCTCGAAATTTTGCCATGATCTATTCTGTCCAAGAGCGCGATCTTGAGCTTGGACAAATATACTACATAATGTATTACGCAATAGTCAAGAGCTAATCTAAAAAATCATTCTTCTGGATGAGGTGAAAGTTCTACAGAAAAAAATTCCAGACGATAGCGATACAGCGCCACAGGTCGAGAACCCGCCTGAAAGTAATCTGGATCTTGGGGTGAAAGATAGACCGCAGTAACTTGATCTGCCTCAATTGTGGGATTATTTGTTGGCAATTTATGGTAAGCAGTTGTCGACTCTACAGAATTCAAATAAGGGCGAGAAGCACCTTTAAATATTTGTTGAAATACTTCCGCAGTGATGTATTTATGCTCAGAAATACTTTCTGTAGCGCGTGCTGTCACAATAGAGACTAATTGCCGTTCCCCGCGTAACAATGTAATTTGCCGATTCGGAGACTCTGGATCTACTTTGACTGATAATACTGCTTGCTCACCTAAATATGCTTTCGCTAAATTCAAGCTATTAAAGGCTCTATCTGCTACTAAAATCGGTGAAAAATTATTGATTTGGGGAATAAATTTTAACCCACTAATAGCTGTTGGTTTTTGTTGAATAAATCTGACAATAAAACTGATAGGTTGATTAAGTTGTTGACGGTTACTTTCAAAACCGGGTGTAACAATATCTGGCGCTAAAGGTGCCGCTAAATCGACCAATGTACTTGTAACTTTCCAAGTACCAGCCATCCATTCAGGGTAAGCTAAATCGCCGGAAGCTGGCTGTACAGAAGTTAATTTTTCCCATTGAGAAAAGTTCGTCAAGTGTTCTGATAACTCACCTGCATCTGCACTTCTAGCCCATCCCAGCATAAATAAAACAATTAAGCAAAAACTGCAAATTGCCTTCATTTTAATTCGTAATTAAATATTATGTAATCTGTATATTCTAGGACTTACGCAACGCCGATAATGTCATTGCGACCGGAACGAAGTGTAGGGAAGCAATCCCAGCATTAAGGGAGATTACTTCGCTATCGCTCGTAATGACGAAGTTACGTTATTTTTACGTAAGTCCTGTATTCATTACACCAATAACAATGTTGAGTTTTGCTGTCGCTCTACCCCACCTAGCACAAATGACAAATGACTTATATCTCTACTGGTAAAGGCTGCCAAATTTCGCCATATTTCTCTTTTAAATCATGCCAAGCTTCTACTTGACCAGGTTCATATTCTCCTGGTTTTCCCCATTGCAGAAATAGGCTTAAAGCAGGTTCTTGTTTATCATCTAAAAAGCGAATTGCATAAGTTGTAAAGTTACCTCTTTTCGCTTCACCTGTTTCAAACTTCACCTGAGTAATTTTGTCCATATTGAGATGAAATTCAAAGCCTTCGGTGTGCATATTGGCATATTTACCTTTAGGCAATTCAGCATAAAAGAGTTTTTCGATTTTACCACGCGCTTCTAATACAGCAGCACTGCTGGTAACAATTAAACGCAAAGTTCCCAAAGCTTCACAAGCTTCTAAAAATTCTTTTAAATCTGCACTCATAATTAATTGTCCTTTGTCATTTGTCAGTTGAAAATTTTTGACCATTGACCATTGACTAATAACTATTTTTCGTATTTTTCATAAGCAGCTACAATTCGCTGAACTAGGGGATGACGCACTACATCTTTTTGGGTAAATTCGCAAAAACCAATGCCTTCGACATGCTTTAAAATGTCTAAGGCGACTGATAGACCTGATTGTTGATTATGAGGCAAATCTGTTTGTGTAGTATCGCCTGTAATCACCATCCGCGAACGAAAACCCAACCGCGTCAAAACCATTTTGATTTGCGCGGGTGTCGTATTTTGCGCTTCATCCACTATTATGAAAGCATGATTTAGGGTACGTCCGCGCATATATGCGAGTGGTGCAACTTCAATGATGCCGCGTTCCATTAAATTGGGGACTTTTTCAGCATCAATAAATTCGTAAATTGCATCATAAAGAGGACGCAAATAAGGATTAATTTTTTGCTGTAAGTCTCCTGGTAAAAAGCCCAATCTTTCACCAGCTTCTACAGCTGGACGAGTTAAAATCAGCTTTTCAACTTGGTTGGAGAGGAGTGCTTGAACGGCGACAACAACAGCGAGATAAGTTTTACCTGTACCTGCTGGCCCTGTACAGAAGGTAACGTCACGTTTGCGGATAGTTTCAATATACTGTCGCTGACGAAATGTTTTCGCGCGGACTTCATCACCGCGACGGGTTTTAGCAAGAACATCTCGACGTAATTCTTGTAATTCGTCTTCGCGATCGCTATCTAAGGCTTGACGGGCTGTTAAAATATCGGCATTGGAAATATTGTTGCCTTTAATCCAAAGGTCTTCTAGCGATCGCACTAACCGCGATGCTAAATTAATTTGTGCATCTGTACCAGTGATCTGTAATTCCTGTCCGCGTAGTACTAACACTGCGCCTGTTTGCCGAGACAGGATTTTAAGATTTTCTTCACCATCGCCTGCAAGAGCGATCGCACTGGGAATATTTGGCAGCTGAATTTTTAAAGCATCTGCCATAGTTATTTCTTCAATGTGTGGGGAGTTATTTTTAACAACGGTCTCAGTATTTCTTAGATTTTTAATTAACTTTATTTTTACATTATTTTCTAATGATTCGTCATTTTTACTGGCTAATGACTATTTCACATAATTATTTTTTGCTGTTTTTTCTAGCAGAAGTAGAGACGCGATCGCGTCTCTACTAGGTTGAGGTTGAAATTAATTAAGCTTTCAAACCCTTATTACCGAACACCTTTACGTGCAGCCTCTGCTTTACGCTTGCGGCGCAAACTGGGTTTTTCGTATCTTTCCCGGCGTTTAACTTCAGATAATATCCCGGCTCTTTGAATTTTCTTTTTAAAACGTCTTAGTGCCGAGTCAATTGTTTCATTTTCACCTAGACGAACTTCAGCCACTCCCTATTTTCACCCCCTGACAGAGATATTTAGAAGTTGCATTCAAAAATAGCATTTAGAAATTAGGTCAATGAGAGGAGGCACAATGCAGAAGGATTAAGTTTCAGACTTCATCTTTCATACTTCATACTTTTTCTCCCTCATCTTCCTTTCTTTTTAGTTTAAACCTAGCGGAAACGAGGTTTAGCAATAGGTCTAGGCCCGTTGTTCCCGCCTCTTTCCCTAGTTTTTGGGAGTGGCGGTCGCTCTTCGCGGTCTTCATCAAAAGACATACCGTCTCGCCCCATAGCACTGCTGCCATAGATATCCAGGTAGACTGATTGTCCAGCAAGTTCCGCAGCGGCGGCAATTACTGTCCGAATCGCCTGAATATTGCGTCCGCCTCGACCAAATACTTTGCCTTTATCTTCACTGTCAAAGGCAATGCGAATCCAAGCCTTTTTCAGGGTGTGAGAAATTTCACAATCAACGCTTAAAGTCTTTGGAGATTCTAAAAACGGCTGCATCAAAAATTTAACTAATCCAACGTAGTTGGGATTAGTTGTCAGAAGAAATTGTGTGTTTTCGTTATGATGCGGGTTTTGCACTGACCTGTTCAAGAACATTAGCTTTTACTAGGATGCGACGTACTGTGTCAGTGGGTTGTGCGCCTTGTTGTAGTCGCTTGACGATGCTGGGAACGTCTAGTCTTACTTCATCGGTTCTGGGGTTGTAAAAGCCCAGTTCTTCCAAAGGACGACCATCGCGGCGAGAGAGGCTATTCATGGCGACAATACGGTAGCTCGCTTCCCGCTTTTTTCCGTATCGCTTCAAGCGCAGTTTGATCATGTTGAAGAATCGTTCTCCTGTTTATATGGATTTTTGGCAGCGGATAGATGAGGGAAATAACTGGGCGAAAGTGCCTTTGTTAATAAATTCCCATACTGAAATGCCTATTTTAACACTTGATTAGTGTTTACGGCTATTGGTTAATAGTCAAGAGTCAATGGTTATGAGCAAAGGACTAATGACCAATAATTAAAGATTGCCAAAACCTTTTTTCTTTTTATCTTTGGGTTTTTTCTTTTTGGTGCCGCCACTGCCACCACCAGTGTAACCGCGCCATCCAGGTGCGGAGGGACGGTTGCCTGCGCCGGCGAAGGGGTTGCCCATACCACCACCGCCAAACATACCTCCGGGCATACCGGGGAAGTTACCTTTACCCATTTGCTGCATGAGCGATCGCATTTTTTGGAAGTCTGACACCAGCTTGCTGACATCGGCTTCTTTGTAACCAGAACCACTCGCTACCCGTCGTCGTCGGCTGGGAGAACTTGCCAATAAATCTGGGTCTTGGCGTTCTTGCTTGGTCATGGAGTTAATCATCGATTCGCAGCGTTTTAGCTGGGTTTCTCCCTGCTTGAGTTGATCATCAGAAAGCTTGCCCATACCAGGGATCATCTTGAGAATGCCTCCCAAGGAACCCATATTTTTTAACAAACGCAGCTGTTTGAGAAAGTCGGTAAAGTCAAACTTTGCTGACAGAATTTTCTCCTGCATTTGCTCGGCATCTGCCAAGTCAATTTCTTCTTGGGCTTTTTCTACCAAGGTCAGCACATCGCCCATACCCAGAATCCGTGATGCCATCCGGTCAGGGTAGAAAGGTTGTAGGGCTTCGACTTTTTCCCCAATACCAACAAATTTGATTGGTGCGCCAGAAATCTGCCGGACTGATAACGCCGCACCACCCCGGCTATCACCATCTAATTTGGTGAGAATTGCCCCAGTAATGCCGATTTGCTCATGGAAGGTGCGGGTGAGGTTGGCGGCTTCTTGACCAGTCATTGCGTCCACCACTAACAAAGTTTCGTGGGGTTGGACTGTGGATTTGATGCGGGCTAATTCTGCCATCATATCTTCGTCGATTTGCAGACGACCTGCGGTATCGATGATGACTGTGTTTACACCTTCGGCTTTGGCGCGTTCTAAACCTTGGCGGGCGATTTCTACTGGGTCAGCGTCACTGCCCAAATCAAATACTGGTACGTCAATTTGTTTACCCAAGGTGATCAACTGATCGATCGCGGCTGGGCGATATACGTCTGTGGCGACTAATAAACAGCTACGATCTAATTTACGCAAATGTAAAGCTAATTTGGCGGTGGCGGTGGTTTTACCAGTACCTTGCAACCCAGCCATCAGCACAACGGTAGGCTTTTGTTCAGCTTCCTCTAGGGGAATGTTTTCTTCCCCCATCACTTGCACTAGTTCATCGTAGACAATTTTGATGAACTGCTGGTCAGGGCGCACGCCAGAAATTACCTCGGCTCCCTGCGCCTTGGCTTCAACTTCGCTAATAAAATCTTTGACTACCTGGAGGTTGACATCTGCTTCCAACAAAGCGCGGCGGACTTCTCGCAAAGCGTCTTGAATGTTGGATTCCGAAATTTTATCTTGACCTCGTAGTTTTTTCCAGGCGGATTCTAAACGGTCTGCTAATGCGTCAAACATATCTTAGTTACAAGTAGTTAGCCAATAGGGAAGCCTGAATCGCCAAACAGCGATGCAGAATTTCCGGTAGAATTTGAACGTGCTATCTACCAGCTTAGTAGTTTTCACTCCGACTTGAACAACTGGATACCTACTGATGTTGGGGTGGTCAACCGTCTTTTGTGTATAAATTCTGATTTGGGCGGTATGTGGCAGTGTGTGCGATCGCTGTTATTAAACAAGACTTACTTGCTCAAAGTCGTTTAATTCTAAGGCTTTTTTAACTATTTCTATTAGTGCATTCATGTCAACAGGCTTGCGGATAATGCCTGCTACTATGGCTTGGCACTTCTTTCGGATTTCATCTTCTTCATGGCCACTCAGTAACAAAATCGGTAAACACTTTAAACTGCGATTTTGCTGGATGTGGTGAGCCACTTCATAACCATCCATCCCAGGCATTGTGACATCCAGAACTAGTAAATCAAATACTTGCGTTTCTATTTTTGCTAGTACTTCTGTTCCGCTAAATACTGTTTCAACTTTATAACCATTGGTTTCTAAAATTGTTTTTAATAGCAAACAAGTTATAGGGCAATCATCACATATAAGAATATATTTATTTGTCTTGTTCATTTGTTCATGTAAAAAGTCTAAATTTTTTACTCTATTTATTAGAAATGATTTGTATTTTTTTTCAACAATCAGTACATTTTAATATATTATTTCCTATTGCTTCTTGTCTATTGTCTATTTACACCCATAGTTTCGCAAAGCATATTCTGATTTTTATTCATAAAAACTTCATGTTTTTTATCATAAGATTTTTCACAATAAAATATATCCTCAGAAAGGAATTCACTTATTACCAAAGGCGTAAATTTGACTAAAAGCTATAAATGAATAAAAACTTTCTCAGAAGAATATAAAATAAAAACTTTTAATTGGAGACATTTGTCACTAAATTTTCTACTGTATTAGCATCATTTGGTAATGCGGCTGTTAAAACTTCGCTACCGTCACTAGTAACTAAAACATCATCTTCGATGCGGATACCGCGAACATCAGCGAACTGAGATAAACGCTCCCAATTCAAGACATTTTGATATTTGGCGCGATTTTGAGGATCATTTAAAATCGCTGGAACTTGATAAAATCCCGGTTCAATTGTGACTAACATTCCTGGATGTAGGGGACGATTGAGACGCAGATAGCTGAAGCCAAAGCGATCGCTCCTTTTCCTACCATCTTCATATCCGGCTAAATCTCCCAAGTCTTCCATATCATGCACATCTAAACCGAGTAAATGACCAATTCCGTGGGGGAAAAACAGTGCATGGGCATCTATTTCTACTAAATCTTCAGGTTTGCCTTGTAAAATGCCTAAATCAACTAAACCTTCAGCAATGGTAGTTGCAGCTAATAAATGAATATCCCCATACTCCACCCCTGGGCGAATTTTGGCAATGCAAGCATCATGAGCCGCTAAAACAACATCATAAATATCTCGTTGCGTGGCGGAAAACTTACCAGAAACAGGCCAAGTCCGGGTGATATCAGCCGCCCACCCCATTTCTGTTTCTGCACCCACATCAGCAAGTAATAAATCACCCGATTGCAGTGGGTGATGATATGCTTCGTTATGCAAAACTTCGCCGTGAACGGTAACAATACTGTTGTAAGAAGTTGTCATATTCTGGGCAATAATTACCCCTTCCATTGCCGCGCGGACTTCTGCTTCTTGTTTGGCTTTGGGGGTTGCGGCCATACCTGCTTTGTGTGCAGCCACACTCACAGCCGCAGCTTTACGTAATTCGGCTAACGCCCCAGCATCGTGGGTGAGGCGTAAGGTAACAATTGCCTTGGCTAATTCTAAATCTAGTCCTGCCAAATCGGATGGTGAAGCAATATCCCTATGCAAAACTTGCGACTGCACAAGACTGGTGCGATAGTTCTGCACCGGAATTGAGGCTGCATTACTCCCCCGATGTTTCAACTCGGACAGGGTTCTCGCTACATCTGCGCCTATTTTCTCGGCAATTTCTGCACGTTTGGGTGTTTCACCGTGCCATAAGGCGCTACTGGGTTCGGGATCATCGATGAATAACTCTAGTTTGCCTGCTTCTAGACGAATAGCGGCGTTGGGCAAAGGCAAGCCGGCAAAGTACAGAAAATGACTGCTGGCGCGAAATGGATAGGTATTAGCTTTAAAGTTGCGGGGGCTGTTGCTTCCTGACCAGAGAATTACCGGGAAATCAATTAACTGGGCGAGTTTTTGCCGTCTGTGGCGTAGGGTATCGGCAAAGGAACTAGAAATATTGTATGCAACCATAAATAATTAAAAATAAGGATAAATTCTGTTATTTAGTCTTTATCATCCTGATCATGATTTTTATCGTCATCTTGATCATGATCATCATCTTTGTCCTGTTTTATAGCTTGCTCAGGCTGTGGTTGAGGTTGATTGTTAGATTGCTCTTTTGGTGTTGCAGTTTGTTCTGGTGGGCTGTGTACTTGGATCACGCAGCCAACTGATCCTGAAGCAAGGAACGCTAAATGGATGGTAGCAAAGATACCTCTGATAATGGTGATTCTCAAGTTTTTATCTTGATTTAACATTACTCGCGCTGTGAGATACGTTATCTAAGTATCTACGTTACAGCGTAAATACATAACGTTTATCTTTGATAATCCGTAAATATCTCATACAGTTTTGATAAATATATATAGCTGCCATTTCTAGAGTAACTCTATGAGACAAATCATTACTCAGGTTGATGCTTTTACCAATAAACCTTTTGCGGGTAATCCTGCGGCTGTTTGTGTTTTGCCTGCACCAAAAGACACTGGCTGGATGCAGCAGGTAGCACAGGAGATGAATTTGTCGGAAACGGCTTTTTTAGTCAAACAAGAGGATGGCTTTAATCTGCGTTGGTTTACGCCAGCAGTAGAAGTCCCGCTTTGTGGTCATGCAACTTTAGCCAGCGCCCATGTACTGTGGTCTGAGGGACATTTATCAAAGGATGAAGCGGCTCGATTTCATACCAAAAGTGGGTTACTGATTGCCAAGCGCCAAAATGAATGGATTGAGCTAGATTTCCCTGTAAATCACTCGCAAGCGACGAACGCACCAGCGGAACTCAGTACTGCTTTAGGTGTAAATTATCAAGCTGTATATCAAAATTCTCTCGGTTATCTCGTAGAAGTAGAATCTGAGGATGTAGTACGGCAAATGCAGCCGAATTTTCAACTTTTGAAAACATTACCTGTACATGGGGTAATCGTTACTAGTAAAGCTTATCCAGGCTCAGAATATGATTTTGTTTCGCGTTTTTTTGCACCAGCCCTCGGTATTGATGAAGATCCAGTGACAGGAGCCGCCCATTGCTGTTTAGCACCGTTTTGGCGCGATCGCTTGAATAAGAATACTTTCTTGGCTTATCAAGCATCTAGTCGGGGTGGTGTCGTCAAATTATATTATGATGGCGGCGATCGCGTACTCCTCTCAGGTCAAGCAGTCACCATACTACAAGGTGAACTTACTAGTTGTTGAAACAAAAAATAAAATTTAGCGGCAACATTGTAGTGATTTACACTTAAAAAACTTGTATAATCCAAAGTTAAGTATCATCTAACACTCAAACTTAGTTAATGCCCCTTTAAGGATTTGTGAGTCAGTATATATGTGCAAATACCCGTTTAAAACGTATACAGAACGGATAGTTCAGGTATCAGAATCAATTATTAAAAATTTTCAACGCCACTGAATCATCGGTCTAACTCCAATCAATGATGAATCATGGTGGCTAACTCTTCTAGGCTATTTTGATCAATCGTATTTCGCCGACTTTTGAATGAGCATTTTGTAACCAGCACGATACAAAAATAGGACTTACACAACAAGATGCTTCGCTTTGGAGGGAATGAGGATTTTAAACCTTAACTACCCAAACTTTTGATGTCTTGTTTGAAGATTTCAGTCCCGCAGAAATTAGATTAACTCTAGTGTTGCGGCGAATTTTGGTATCAACTTGAACTTGCTATTCATCTCGATAATTTTTTACACATGGATTACAATCAACAACTGATTCATTTAACCGAAATCTCAGCCACCGATGTTCCATCTGGAGGAGATTTTAAGTATAAATGTCGTGTACAGATACTTTCAGAGCAAGGACAATCTATTTTGTCCAAAGATCTGTTTTCGCGGATGCAGCCCAGCTGGCTGTTAAATTTAACTAACTACAAAGACTGCGCCATTACCATTACACTGTGTTACCGCCAAGGTGATATGACGCAACCTTGGCAAGATGCAGGGACAGTGACCTTTGCGGCGCAAGATTTTTTGCATGGACACAACTCAATTGAACTAGAATTTCCCATCACCACCTGGAGTCTAGCACCCTACTTAACCCTGAAAACACGGATAACCCAGACTATTGGTGAAGCACATAGCAGCACCGTCAACTTATTAGCCAATCAGCCAAGCCATACGCGTGTTCAACTCAAACCAACCCCAACAACCGACAAAGAAGTAGAAATTCCCGCAGCTATACCCCTGACGCCCAATGAAGAAGTCATCGTCAAAGATGTCTGGAATAAAATGCGGGCTTGGAAAGAACTACAAATGGAAAAGTTCTTTAAACGGCTGTTGCTAGAAGAACCAGAACTAGAACATATTTTTGGTGAAGCGATCGACAGTATGACAGATTACTTTTATGAGTTATTTGATTACTGTATTCACCAACTCCAGCCCCACACCCAAAACATCATTTCTGAACCTCTCACAGGTGTGCCTTACGAAAAAGGCGATGACTTCGATACAGTAGAAGATTACGGGGCTTTGTTTGCGGATATTGGGATGCGTCCCCACCACTGGGTGAAAGCGCGACAAGTGTGGATGTGGATGTTACCTTCGATTCCTTACATTGAAGAATACGATCGCCAAGATTTAGCTAAAGGTGTCAACTCTGCCCTCTACAAGTTTTTCAATACCCACATCATTGTCCCAATGGTAGAAGCAGTCCGTTGTTATGAAGACGCTTTACCACCAGAATTACTCCAGGAGATGACAGACACTTGGCAGGTATTTAGTCAAAACAAGCAAGAAATGGGGATGGTATTTTATCAAACCTTGTTTGAAAAGTATCCCTTTGTGTTGCCAATTTTTGGCAGGGCGGATATCGATTACCTGTCTTTGCACCTGTTTCAATCATTGGATTTTCTCATGCGTTGCTTGAAAAGTGAAACCACTGATGAACTGTTGCTGGAACTGAGATTATTAGGACAAATCCACGGCAATGTAGGAGTACCATCTTGTGCATACCCTGCCATTTCTGACACCATGTTTGTCTTATTTGAAAAGTATGTGCCGAATTTTACCCCAGAATTAAGGCGGGCATGGCAGACATTATTTAATCGTGTCACCAATGTGATGAAGTTGCCCAAGCTGAATGAAGAAAGGTTATTAAAAAAAGCCAAGCAATTTCTCGAAGTGATTGCGACTGAACAAGGTTGGGAACCAGAACATCAAAAACTACGTTGGGCAGAAATTCAAGCAGAAGTTCAAGCCACAGGTACTTACAGTCATACCTACGAAGAACTCGCCTATGGCGCACAGTTAGCTTGGCGGAATGCTTCCAAATGTATTGGTCGGATTCAGTGGAATAATATGGTGGTGCGTGATTGCCGTCATGTGACCGACCCTGATGAAATGTTCAAAGAATTAGTGGAACATTTGCGTTTAGGGACGAATGGCGGCAATATTCAAGTGATCATGACCGCATTCCGTCCCAAACAACCGAAAGAACGTTGGGGGCCTCGCCTGTGGAATCCGCAATTACTGCGTTACGCCGCTTACGAACAACCAGATGGCAGTGTAATGGGCGATCGCGCTAACTTAGATTTAACTCAAGCAGTAATCAAACTAGGTTGGCAACCACCATCACCCCGCACCCCCTACGATATTTTACCGATAGTGATTGAAGTGCCGGGAATGGAGCCAAAGCTCTATGAATTCCCCCAAGACGAAATTTTAGAAATAGACATTGAACATCCCACCATTGCCGAATTCAAATCTTTAGGGTTGCGCTGGTATGCAATTCCTGCTATCAGTAATTTCCGCATGGATATTGGTGGCATTACTTATGCTTGCGTCCCCTTTAATGGCTGGTACATGGGTACAGAAATCATGCGTGATTTCATGGAAGAAGGGCGTTATGACAAACTCGAAGAAATCGCCAAAGTACTGCAATTAGATACCAGTTCCGAGCAGACCTTGTGGCGCGATCGCGTCGCCTTAGAACTGAATGTTGCCGTCCTGCACTCCTTCCAAAAAGCGAAAGTAACAATGGTAGACCATCAATCTGCCTCGCGCCAGTACCTCGCCCACGATTTGCGCGAAAAGAAAGCAGGTAGAGAGTGTCCGGCTGAGTGGGGTTGGGTGGTACCACCAGCGGGCGGTAGCGCTTGTCCGGTTTGGCATCATCAAACACGCGACTTTTATTTAGAACCTGCCTATCATCATGCAGCCGATCGCTGGGCAGTAGAAGATGGAATTGACCTGGAAAAAATCACAACTTTTGCTTCCGAAGATGACAACAAGCAAGACAGGATCTTGATTTTGTATGCCTCGGAAACTGGCACAGCCGAAGGTTTTGCCCGGACTGTGGCGCGGCAATTAAATCGTTATCGTCCCAAGGTAATGGAACTAGATGAGTATAACGCCGACCTGTTAGCTTCAGAGAAACTACTGCTAATTGTCACCTCCACCTTTGGGAATGGAGAAATGCCAGGGAACGGCAAAAAATTCTTGTACTGGTTGAAAAAGCAACCACCCGGTTCGCTAATGAGTTTAAATTATTCTGTGTTGGGGCTTGGCAGTACTGTATATGAACAATTCTGTGCAGCGGGAATTGCGGTTGATAAAGCCTTAGCTCGTTCAGGGGCAAACTGCATTGTTCCCTTACATAAAGCTGACGAAATCAAAGGACAAGCCGACACCTTTAAACAGTGGCTGAGATTAATTAGCCGTGTCTTAGGTGAAGATGCCACAGCAGCCGATGCGACTACGGCTCATGCGCCGCAATTGCAAGTGAAAATGTTAAACGCCGCCGAAGTTCTCAACCTTTCTTGTGTAGTAGACAGTGGCGATCGCGGTATAGCCGTTCCTGTAGTTGCTAATCAAGAATTGCTGCAAGAAGTAATTCCTGGTAGCCGTTCCACCCGATTTATCAGCTTTGATATTGCCAATACCAACCTGAATTATGAAACAGGCGATCATGTGGCAGTGTATCCTTGTAATTCATCAGCCCTGGTGCAGCGAATTTGCGATCGCCTCAATATCACCCAAGACACCTACTTCAGTGCCGGTTACGTCACCGCCGATGGTCAGGAAACCGAAGACAAACCCCCAATTCCCGTACCTACAACCGTCGGTCATGTGCTGTATGAAGAGTTAGATTTAGCTTTGCGGGAACCATTCAATGATTTATTGGCATATTTACACTCCGCCACGCCAAACTTCACAGAAAAACAACGCCTAGAAACTTGGTTAGAAATTCTCCGCCAAGGTGAAGACCATCCCGACAGCATCGCGCTCACCAAAAATATCACCGACAATTACATGAGCGTGGCTGACTTATTCGATGAATTCCCCACCGCCAAAATTACCCTCGCCGCCTTACTAGAGTTACTCCCCAGACAGAAACCCCGTCTGTACTCAATTTCCTCCTGTCCCTTGCTGCATCCCCAAGAAATTCAAATCACAGTGGGGGTATTGCAAATTACCACTGATGCAGGCAAAGTCCGTCAAGGACTGTGTTCCAACTACCTAGCTGGACTGGAACCAGGCACAAAAGTACGAATTGACGTTCGTACCTCCACCTTTAGACCACCTAGCGACCCCGAAGCAATCATGTTGATGGTAGGGCCAGGTACTGGGGTTTCGCCGTTAATTGGCTTTTTGCAATACCGACAAGCCCTGTGGCAACAAGGACAACCTTTGGCAAATGCAGCTTTATTCTTTGGTTGTCGCAATCAGCATGACTTCCTCTATCAAGAGCAATTGCAGACATGGCACAATCAGGGCGTGCTGTCAGAATTAAACGTGGCATTTTCTCGCCAAGGCAACACCAAAACCTACGTACAAGATTTGATGCAGCAGCAACCACAAGAAATATGGCAAAAGCTGAGTCATCCTCAATGCCACTATTATGTTTGTGGTGATGCCAAGATGGCCGATGATGTTTATCAAGTTATGTTAGCGATCGCCAATACAGAAGGTGGTTTATCACACTTAGAAGCTGTGCAGTTCTTTGACAAAATGAAACAAGAAAAACGCTTCACATCTGATGTTTGGGGAGTCACACTCAACTACAAACAAGCCATCAAACAAGTTCAGAAAGATAACTATTCCAAAGCCCAAAGATGGCTGGAGCGTGTCAATCAATCAGCCGATGATCATGTACAAGTTCCAGAGGTAGTAACACCATCAATTGCTTATAATAGTTGAGACATGATGACATGATGATTTACTGTTGAAAATCAGTAAAAATTAGCTAGATATTAGATACCCGACTTCTTTGAGAAGTCGGGTATTTTGTTATTCATGAATTATTGAGATTTTATTTATTTTTGTGATTGAGCTTCGATTTTCTGATAAATTGAATTTCAGAAAACTATCATATATTCCCTTGAGTTATCTATTAACTGTTTTTTGTTGATTGCCACAGTAATATGTAAACGTTCCAAATAAAAACTGAGGCATGGAACAAACTATATTTTTAGACTTTTTAGCCAGCCTACAAAAACTGTTCGTAGGTTACATTCCGGCTGCTATTTTCGGCAGTTTTATTGGATATTTCATTGGCATAAATGTTACAGTGTATCAGATTTTTAGAAGAATATTTCAGATACCTAATAGCATTCCACCTTTAGCCCTACTCCCAATTGCTCTGATCTTATTTCAAGATAGTGAACCTGCTGCGGTAACGGTGATATTTATTGCCACTCTCTGGACAATTATCATTAATGTGGCAATAGGTTTACAACATTTTCGTAGACAGAATAATAACTTTCGGGCTGCAATATTTCATGTATTTCATGCACTGAAAGTTGGCATTTGGGTAGCGTGGTTTACAGTTATTGCCATAGAAATGTTAATTGGCCCTAGAGGCTTAGGCTTTCTTCTCTGGGAAGCCTACAAAGCTGGTAATACTAATAACATCATTCAGTTTTTACTCTACATCGGTATTATCGGCACTTTGTTAGATCAGTTTTTAGATTTCATGGGGTCTTTATTGGCACAAATGATTTCTGAGAGCAAAAAATCTACTTAACTTTTTATTTGGGTTTACGAATTGCACTTTGCCAGTTAATAGTTTGCTTGGCTGAACGTTCGCCTAATGAGCGCGTTGTTATCACTTCAATGTCAACATTGGTACCAGGACTTAGAGCATCTTCTGGTATTTTTAGCTTGCCTAATGCCAGAATAAACCGATTATAGTCACGGGTAACAAATTCAGACGGAACATCACCGGAGTAAACAATTTTATAGTCAGAGAAACCGCCAAAGTTATCCCGCGCCCGGAATTTCACACGAAATTTAGTTTGAAGCACATCAGATTTTGCTGCTAAATCGACTATTTTTAAGTTGAGGTTTTCTCCTGCACCTGCAAATTCGCCTATGGCTAACCGAGTCACATCTTGTTTGAGAATTGCGTGACTAACGGTATAGGTTGTCAAATTATTCTCACTTTTACTGTTACCATCAACCCACAAATCTTCAGCAAAAGTCACTTCTACTTGCTTACCATCATTTAAAGTGACTGTTACAGGTTGATTGCCAAAACTTTGACTCGGTTGTTTTTCCTGCCAAACAATTTGAAAAGACTCTTCTAAACGCTGGGCAAATTCGCGGTACTCATCAGCAACCATAGAACCAGGCGCAAGTAATGAAGTTGCACCTGTACGCAGATTCCATTTATTTTTCGAGAGTGGGAATTGTTTACCAGTTAATTCCGCAATGGATAATTTGATGTTAGGAGTCTCAGCAGCCAAGGGTTCTTTACTGTTAACAATACTCAACACTCCTAAACGCCCAGTACGACCATCGCTACCATCACTACCGTTACTGCCATCCCGTCCATCATGGCATCTGTAACGCTTCTTGGTACATTTATAATCAGAACTGCCGGGAGTGCCTTTGCAGGTTTCCACTTCCCAACTGCGCCTGCGACAATTGCACCCAGACGCACCATTCCCACCGCGTCCACCGCGTCCGCCTTCACCTGGGGTAGCGCGAACGAGAATTTTGCGTAAGTCGGCTAAATTAGTGTAATAGGCCGTGATAGAACCGCCATTTCCCCCATTTCCACCTTTACCACCATGACCACCCGCACCGCCATCGGCTGCATGAATATCACGATTTCCCTTCTCTGGTTGATAACCGCAGTCAGGGCGATAACCATTTTCACCGTCTTCCCCATCCTCGCCATTTTGACCTGATAAGTCGAGGTTAGCTGATGAACCATCGATAACAATGGTTTGATTTTGACCGTCGCGGCCATCTCTACCCGATCGCCCACTTGTCCCCGCACTTCCATCTCTGCCATAATCCCGATTAGCGAGGTAGTTGTTATTAGCGATCGCTGGACATAATACAGAAACAGATGCAGGTAACAAGCTAGTAAATAAGCAAAATGTCAGCAAAAGTGGCAGCTTACCCCTCAGACTGTTGGACATCGACGGAGACCTAAATTTTAGTGATATTTACTGAATATGACGTTGCATAACAGGAATTTGCTCCTGATTTCTACTCATAGAATATTACAAATATGAAGTGTGAAGTATGAAATTAGGCAGTATCCCACTTTTTTGAATAGACTGCCTTGAAAATAAAATGGTGAATAGATTTTGTTTAGCGCCACAATCAACGCAATCACGCCCAAAAAACACAAATATAGAACTGAACCCTATTAGTTTATAATTTAAGTAAAAATTCTTGGTAAGTAATAATTTCGGTATTTTCAAATATCTTAATTACTAATAAATCTTGATCGCCAGTGACTAAAAAATTAGCAGCACTATCTTTTGCTAATCCTAAGAGATAATTATCTTTGGGATCTCGACAAATAGATACTTCTGTTGTGATTATTACAAATAAACCAATAGCCCGTAAAATTTGAATTAATTCATCAACTTTATGGCGCGGAAAATATTTTTGTAACTTAGGACGTTGTTGAGTTACCAAGATAATTTCCTCTAAAATTTCCTCAGAAATCACTAATTGTATCGTTTCTTCAATTAAAAGATTATTTAATTCTTTTAATCCCTTACCAATCAGAAAGCTAATCCAAAGATTAGTATCAATAATTATCTTGATTGCTTTGTTTGCTGGCATAAATTTGAGAACGCACGTTTTCTACTTCCTCTGTAATTTCCTCTAAAGATAATTCATCAGTTTGAAATATTTCTAGTAACTGAGTTAACTTCTTATTCAATGTTTCCTTTTCTAGTTCTTTGCTGAGTAAAAGCTTTTCGGAATCAGACAGTTGTTTGACCAGAGTAAGAATTTGTTCAAATGTCAATGGTAGTTGATAGGTATTTTGTAACATAGTGTCAAATACTCTTTTATTCCTAATTATATATTTATCACTATTTTCACATCTTAATTTTACTGCCGCAACCAAGAGCGAAGGCAACGTCACAACCAAACCCAAAAACTACGGCGAGAAACTACAGGTGTTTGTGGTA
This sequence comes from Nostoc sp. HK-01, assembly GCA_003990705.1. Taxonomy (GTDB): domain Bacteria; phylum Cyanobacteriota; class Cyanobacteriia; order Cyanobacteriales; family Nostocaceae; genus Nostoc_B. Next base: position 2,662,781 of record AP018318.1, on the reverse strand, counting down.
TATTTCACCAGCATTGCGATCGCCCAGTGCCTTTGATTCTCGGTTAATGATAATATGTGTGACCATCAATCAAAAAAATCATTCTCGCCAATTATCAATTACTAAAGGATATCCTAATGCTTGGATTTTTTGATAATGTTTAATATTACCTGTGACTAAAACTAAATTATTTGCGATCGCTGTAGCAGCTATTAAGACATCTGCTAGTCCGATTGGTTGTCCTGCTGTTTCTAAATCTGCTTGAATCAAACCTGAAAGTTCTGCACAGCTTTGGTCTAACGGCAATATTTCTAGTTGAGACAAATCTGTTAAAAACTCTTGAATGCGGTCATTTCGATTTATTCTCCTCCATCCCTTGATAATTTCGGAAACAGTAATCACAGAAATTGTGTACTGTTGCCATATACCTATGTAACCAATGGCTTTAGCATTTATTTTAGGATTTTTTAATTTGCGAATTTCTGATAAAATATCCGTATCAATTAAAGATTTTCTCACACCTAATTTTAGTCTCTATAATTCCTGTGTTTTAAAATATCTGCAACCATTTCATCAACTAATTCTGCTTCATCACCCCATTTACCGATAAATGAATTATTAAGAATTTCTGGTTGTGTTAATTGATCAATCATTGCCTTGATTATGTCAGAAATTTCGCAATTATAGGTTTGTGCCAATTGATTGATTTTGGCAAATGTTTCTTGATCGAGTTCTATTTCTAGTTTTTGCATAGATGATTAAGAAGTTGGGAGTTAACAGCTTAGATTAATTATAAGTGAATGGATTTTGTTTACCGCCGAAACCAACCGCGAACCCAACGCCACAACCGCCGCCACCACCCCCAAAACCCACGCCGAGAAACTACAGGCGCTTTTGGTTGCGAAATACGCTCAATTTCATCATTGTAACGTTGCACATAAGCATCAAGTCCCATTGTCTGATATAGTTCACGCGCATTGCGATAAGCACCCAGTGCGTCTGATTCCCGGTTGACGTTGTCTAAAGCCAAACCTAAATTAAACCAGGTGTTTGCTTCCCCTCGAATATCACCTATCTCCCTTGATATTTCCAAAGACTGCTGGTAGAACTCAATCGCCTGTGGGTACTGTCCCAGGGAACGGTAAGCATCGCCCAAGTTGAGTAAGGAAGCACCTTCGCCATTGCGATTGCCTATATCCCTAGCAATATCTAAAGACTGCTGGTAAAACTCTATCGCCCGTTGGTACTGTCCCAGGGAACGGTAAGCATTGCCCAAGTTGAATAAGGAAAGACCTTCGCCGTTGCGATCGCTGATATCTTTTTTGATATTCAAAGCCTGCTGGTAGAACTCTATCGCCAGTGGGTACTGTCCCAGAAAGTCGTAAGCATTGCCTAAATTTCCCAAAGAAACAGCTTCTCCGTTGGGATGGCCGATCTCCCTAAAGATTTCCATTGACTGCTGGTAGAACTCTATCGCCCGTTGATACTGTCTCAGATAACGGTAAGCATTGCCCAAACCGATTAAGGAAAGACCTTCACCGTTGCGATCGCCGATCTCCTTTTTGATTTCCATTGACTGCTGGTAGAACTCTATCGCCCGTTGATACTGTCTCAGATAACGGTAAGCATTGCCCAAACCGATTAAGCAAGAACCTTCGCCGTTGCGATCGCCGATCTCCTTTTTGATTTCCATTGACTGCTGGTAGAACTCTATCGCCCGTTGGTAATGTCCCAGAGAATGGTAAGCATTGCCCAAACCAATTAAGCAAGAACCTTCGCCGTTGCGATCGCCGATCTCCTTTTTGATATCAATTGACTGCTGGAAGAACTCAATCACCTGTTGGTACTGTCCCAAGGAGTCGTAAACATCACCCAAACCAATTAAGGAATTAGCTTCGCCGTTGCGATTGCCTATCTCCCTAAAGATATCCATTGACTGCTGGTGGAACTCAATTGCCCGTTGGTACTGTCCCAGGTGTTTGTAAGCACTGCCCAAATTGTCCAAGGATATACCTTCGCCATTGCGATCACCCATCTCCCTAAAGATTTCCAAAGACTGCTGGTGCAAGTCAATTGCCCGTTGGTACTCTCCCAGGTGTTTGTAAGCACTGCCTAAATTGTTTAAAGAATAACTTTCTCCGTTGCGATCGCCGATTTCCAGAGAGATATCTAAAGACTGCTGGTAAAACTCTATCGCCCGTTGGTACTGTCCCAGGGAGTGGTAAGCATTGCCCAACGAAGTAAGAGAAGCCCGATAATTCCAATTTTTGCGATCGCCAATTTCTTGCCATTTACTTACCAACTGCCCGTATAATTCTACTTGGTCTGCATAATGACCCCGCAAAGTTAAAAAATCATCGCAAATCCAAAGCGCATCAAAGGCAGAGTTATAATCTTGCAACTGATAATAGTGATAAAAGATTTCTAAATATTCTTTAACATCATCTTTTTTTGTCCAGGGCGGTTGTTTAGCAATTGAACGATAATAATCTATGGCTTGCTGATGCGCCTGAGTCTGATTACCAGCTTTATACCGCACATACTCTAAAACCACAGGCTGAAACTCAAACCGTCGCTTACCATTAAGTTTTTCTATTAACAAAGAACGTTTAACAATATTCCTCAATTCTCCCTCAATCTCTGCTGCTGAACTTCCCGCCAATACCGCCACAGCCGCAGCACTATCTACAGCCCCACGATAAACACTAATATTAAGTAATAAAGCTTTTTGTAACTCATTCAATCTATTAAAACTGGCATCCAATACCAACACCATCCCCACATTTTCCCGGCGATGCACACCTACCACTTGAGGATCTGTTAACAACCGCCGTAAGTTCCCTAAACCTAAATCTGCTAATCTGCTTAAATCTGGGTCTTGGGGATATTCTTCTTTTAATAAATCTGCTACCAAGCGCAACAGTAGGGGATGTCCATCTACTAATTCAACAAACTCGGCTAAATCTCCCCGAATCCCTAATGCTGTTAACAGTGCTACCCCTTCATCTACTAGCAAACCTTTCAAAGGTAGCCACTCAAAGCCTTTTAATTCTGGTCTTTCTCTAGTGGTAACTATGACCTTACTATTACCGCCAAATTCCACCCAAGCGTTAAAAAATTCTCCGTAGAATAGACTTCCCCATTGTCTATTAGGTTGTAATAAACTCTCCAGGTTGTCAATAATCAGTAAAAATTCACCACTGCGTAAACACCTCACCAGCGCTTCTACTAACCTTGCTTCTTCTTCTGGAACCGGAAAGCCAAATTCAGTGAGTACTTGACGGGCTAAATCGCTAAAACTTGCCCCATTACTCACATCAGCCCAAAATCGCTTGGGAAAACCTGCAATTTCTTCATAAATTTTCGCCGCCAGCATCGATTTACCTGCGCCACCGATGCCTTCTATGCCAATTAAAAAGGTATTGTTATCAGTTAACCATTGCTGTATTTGGGCAAATTCTGTTTTACGTCCCTGCCAATAAGCCAAACTTTTCTGAGGGTTCCCAGCCTTGAGAACCCCAGGCGATTCTGCTTCGGTACTGCGTTCTATCCACTCCAATATTTCTGACAGTGCAGTACCAGAAACAGCAATATTGGTTGTTACTTTGGGCTATTGATATTTCGGCTGAAATCATAGTTTGGCTGATTAACATTACCTGCTGTATTTACCTGTATACTATCGTCGTAAGATTGAGCGTTGAGGCTAACAGAACTATCATCAGATTTTTTTGCCTGCAAAATTTGGGCGATTTCCTCAGCCAGTGCTGTATCCGCCTTTAAAATTTCTTTTAATTGCACCCGCAAGGCTGCTTGATAATCTTCATCATTGGGGTTCTGTTTTGCTGCATCGGCAGCTTGTTTGGCTTCTTCCTTCGCTTCTACTTTGGGTTGTAGCTTTCCCCAAATAGCTTTAGCTTTATTCCAAACATCTTCACCAACTTTTTGTGATGCGCCTTCTGCAACTTTACCACCCACATTGAGCAGAAATGGCAGACAGGGCGCGAGAAATTTGACGATCAGCGCGATATCCATTTATATACGCAGTTAACTAAAGTTATTTATACAAGCTCATATTAACGTAATTGTCATTTATTTTTGTTTTTTGGCTCAAAATCTAAAATTGTGTACGCAAAATCTATTTCTGCGAGTCCATATATAACAAATGCGTACGCAAAATCTATTTTTGCGAGTCCATATATAACAAATGGGTATGCAAAAATAACAAACGCGTACACAAAATCTATTTCTGCGAGTCCATATATAACAAATGGGTATGCAAAAATAACAAACGCGTACGCAAAATCTATTTTTGCGAGTCCAGATATAACAAACGCGTATGCAAAAATAACAAATGTGTACACAAAATCTATTTCTGTGACTTCAGAAATTAATTTTGCGTGCTTACTTATTACACCTTCTCCTTGGGAGGAGTAGCAATACCCTGCTTGAGTAGGTTTGCTTCTAGTTCTTTGATAAATTTACAGTCTTCCTCTAACAAAGGCTGACTTTCTGCACTTACTGATGGCTGCTTTTCTAAGAAACTGAATGCTTGTCGAAATTGACGGGGACTTACAGTTATAGGCGCATCAAAATGACAAGAAATAATCTGGTGAAAATCCCAAGTTGCAACTTTGTTTACCCAGTCGAGGACTTGTTGTGGTGCTTGGGGCAGAATGAGGGTTTGCAAAATGGGGGCGACAAATGGACGACCATTAGCACTTAGGGCGTGAAATGACTGCTGCCAATTTTCTTGCCAACGAAATGGATATAAACCAAAGTAGGCTTTGCGAGAATGGTCTGGGGCTTTAACTGCATCACGGAAACTTTCACCTAGTTTAGTTACTTCCAGCGCACTAGGACGGAAATAAATCGCAAATAAGGAAATACGCTGCCATCCTTGAAGGCGGTTTGCGGCGTTATCTTCAATAGGTTGGAGGGCATTTTCCCTGGCGTGAAATAACAAGGGGTATGGGTCTAATTCAAAGATAGCTGGTGGGTTTTCGGCTACAGATATGATTGTATCGGTTAGGAGGAGCGTGTGCGATCGCTTATGCAAAAATGCTACTTCTACAAAAGAACCCCGTCCCAAATTGATATCTAACACCTCATACTCGAAATCATCCGCAAACGGCGCAAGACTAGCATCTTCAGGTAATACAGAAGTTCGTTTTTGCGGAAAACCTAGCCAACTCAGGGGTAAGTCGAAAGGAAAACTCCATTGATGCGGTGCAACAAAAACCTGTGCTTGGGGAAAACATCTCGCAAAAGGGCCGACGAAAACCTTATGTTCTAAACCAGAACTAGTTGGGAGAATAATGTACTTCACCTCACCATGTTTGCATACCAACTCCTGCACTATACGCACACATTCAATTGTGGGTGCAACAGGCGCATAAACCAGCAAACCGCCACCTGTTAGCTTAATTACAGTCATCCTTATCGGCACAATAGTGTAGAGAATGCCGTGAAACTGCTCAAATGTCCAGATTGTATCTTTAACAATTTCTTGGCAAAGTGTTCGCCGTCTGCTGTAGGGATAAAGGGGAACAACAGGCCAGAACGGCCATGACCAATCTTTTGGGTTGTTGCTGGGATACATAGATGAATTTACCCAATTCTAATCTCTTGCCATGTCCCTATCCTAAAATACTCAGAGCGTGCGATCGCAGTTTAGTTGTGGAGATTGGGGTAAGGTTTTTGCTCACTTACGCTCCCCTGAGAATCTTTCACCAAACATGATATAAATCCTCATACTGTAAGCCATAAACATAAAAACAAGATTTTGGCAATTTGGCAGAGCAAATATTTTTGATACTGGTATTTTGTGGATTGTGCAAAAAATGTAACAGAAGTTGCCGCGACAGAGAGGGTGCTATTTTTCTGGTGCTTCTGTAATTCTTAAAAAACATTAATTGCAGCTAGTTAAATCAACTTGTACCTAAATGTATCAGCTTATCAGCAGCTAATACAGGAGATTATTTATGCCCAAAGTAATAAAACGTCGTCATTTCTTGCAAGCATCCCTCGCAGCAACTGCAAGCATAGGTTTATCAACAGTTAGAGCAAACGCCTATCGCCTGGAAGAGGATATAGAAGCACTGGTTATCGGTAGTGGTTTTGGCGGAGCAGTTGCAGCGTTGCGCCTCGGTCAAGCTGGTATGGAAACCATAGTTCTAGAACGAGGAAGACGTTGGCCAATTACCGATGCGGGTAATACTTTCTCTACATATCAAAACCCAGATGGTCGCTCAACTTGGCTTAGTCCCACAACAGTTATTTTCAACCAAACTAAAATTGATGTATACACTGGTGTGCTTGATGTCAAGGTTGGTGATGGTATTCTAGCCTATCGTGGTGCAGGTGTCGGAGGCGGTTCACTAGTCTATAACGCTATTAGTTATCAACCAACCAAAGAAAATTTTTACCGAGTTTTTCCACGCAGCATCAAATATGAGGAGCTTGATGAAGTTTACTACCCAAGAGTGCGTTCTATCATCAAGCCATCTCCCATCCCAGATGTAATTCTGAATACAGAATATTACTTAGCAAGCCGCATATTTTTGGAACAAGCAGCCAAAGCAGGATTCAAAGCCCGCAAGCTGGACATTGCTGTTGATTGGAATATCGTTCAACAAGAAATTTTAGGTCAAAAAGTTCCTTCTGCCATCACAGGTCAAGTGTACTACGGTCTGAATAGTGGGGCGAAAAATAGCTTAGACCGGAACTATCTCAGCATGGCAGAAGCTACAGGTAATGTCGAAATCCGCCCTCTACACGTAGTGACAGCGATAGAAGAACATTCTGGGGGACGTTTCCGGGTTACTTGCAATCAAATTACAGAACAAGGCGCTGTAGTTGCCAAAAAAACCTTTGTTTGTCGCTATTTATTTTTGGCTGCTGGTTCTATTGGAACTACTGAATTATTATTACGCGCCAAGCATAACTGCACATTGCGTCGTCTCAATCATCAGGTAGGACAATTTTGGGGAACAAACGGTGATGGAGTCAGTGCGATCGCGACATCTATGCAAACTAATTCTACACTAGGTGGGCCAGCTACAGCAGTCATAGAAGATTTTGACAATCCCACAGCACCTTTAGTTATTGAGCCAGTTCCTTTCCCCATCGTCCCCCAAGGTGTCTATGCTGCTTTGGGTCTAGCCATTACCAAACCAGAAGGCTATCTTACTTATAATCGTGCTACACAGTCAGCTAATTTATTTTGGCCTAAGAACTCAGCCAATAATCAGAAAATTCTCCAAGCTAACCTAGATACTTACCAACGACTCAATCAAGCCAATGGTACAAGTTTAGCCATACCACTTGACTTTAGTTCTACAGGTCATCCTCTAGGCGGTGCAGTCATGGGTGCTGTATGCAACACTTATGGCAAAGTCCGTGGCTATCCTAACTTATTCGTTGTTGATGGTTCGCTTATTCCTGGTTCGACTGCTTGTGCTAATCCTTCATTAACTATTGCAGCTTTAGCAGAAAGGGCAATGGATCGTTTTCTGAATAAAATCCCTGAAGGCAAAGAATGGGATGACAAATAATAATCTGACACAATAAAAAGATTTTAATAATCATTAATTAGCCTAAAATACTCATATACACGACTTTTTAAGAAGTCGTGTATATTGTTGTTTGCTACTCAAAAAAATTGGCAAGCATAGGCTATAAACTTTACCAATTCATTTTTTTACAGGTATTACAATAGGTTGAGGAATGGTTGCAAATTTATCAACTGAACCCAAGGAATAATCATCTAATTTAAAATCTGCAAATGGTTGATTGATGAACCTATCTCGCAGCGCTTCATCTAAAATAACCCCTTTTGATTTTTTCCTCACGCCAATAATGATAATACTTCTTTGATACGCAGTGATATCTTGATTAGATGGACATTTATTCTGCTGAAATTGACCCAGATTTAATAAGCGATAACCTTTGACGCTGGATGTATTTTTAAATAATTTTTGAGCCAACATTTGTACTTGCTTGGAACGTTCTAGAGAGCGACGTTGTGCAACTGCTAAATTGCCTTCACAAGTAGCTGTACCTACAGAAATGATTTCTGTGGGATATTCCATGATGTTTTGGATGCCCTCTTGTTCTAAATTTAATTTTAAAAAATCAAGACTCACGACTTGATTATTATGCTTAATTTGAAATGTGCTATTTAATAGCCATTTATATTCTGTTGATAAAATCGCAATACTAAATTCTGCCGTTTTACCTTGACTATCTCTACCTTCTTGATATGTAAAAAAGTCTATTTTACCTTTTCTATCAGGAGCTTGGCTTTGGGTAATCAAGGCAGAAAATTTAGGCGATCGCATTCCCACAGCCATGAAACCAACTAAGCTTAATGACATCATTAATGCGGCTAATAATGCTATTAAAGGCAATTGTTCTTTAATTTCTGTTTTAGCAATAGTTGGCAAAAATGGTCTTTCTTGAAGATTATTAACGATATTCTCTCTAACTTTCTGTTGTTCAATTTCGCCTAACTGCCGCAATATTTCCTGAGCAGTTTTTGGTCTTTTCTCTATATCCGTTGCCATCAACCAATCAACTAAATCTAAGAGTGCAGGTGAGATCTGAGACACAAAATCGCGCCATTGCAGCAAATTTTTTCGGGCATCATACATATCTAAAGGATGCCTTCCTGCTAACAAAAATGTAAAAGTACGTCCCAAGGCAAAGAAATCTGATTGTGGTACAGCTTGACCTTTCATTTGTTCCAAGGCACTGTATCCAGATGAAATAATTGATGTCATTTCACCACTATGATTAAATTGAGTAAGGTACTGCTTGGTTACTTCTATAGATGTGCCAAAATCAACTAATACCAATTGCCCATTATTACGAAGTTTAATATTTGATGGTTGAATATTTTGATGCAGATATTGCTTGCTATGTACCAAGTTTAAAATTTCTACTAATTGTTGTAACCAGGCAATAGCTTGTGTTTGAGAAATTGGACGATATTGCTGTTTATTCATCCATTGTTCTAAATCCAAGCCATCGATTTTTTCTTTTGCGACGCAGTGTAATATCAAACCATTGCGCGTTTGATATTGAAAATAACCATCAACTTTGGGAATACCCGGATGATGTAATTGACCTAGAACAGTAGCTTCTTGTTGAAAAATTTTGATTGCAGCTGCATCAGCAGACAAATCCTCTCGCAGTACCTTAAGGATTTTTGGCATATCTTTTGTGTATGCTTCGTAGACTTTGCCAAAGCCAGTTTTGTCACTCAACAAGCGAATGACGCGGTAACGCCCCGGTAATTCCAATGGAGAACCACAACTTTGACAGAAGCGGTGTTTATCGTTATCTTGATTGTTCGGTTTGGGACAAACTGGATTTATGCAAAGGCTCATTGTCAGTCAAAAGTCAAAAGTCAAGAGTCAAAAGTCAAATGACCATTGACCATTGACTATTGACTCATTTACACTCTGCTAAGAAAGCCGCCACAGTCCGGTTAAATGACTCAGGTTCAGTCAGAAAAGGCCAATGGTTTCCCGGAACTTGACACAAACGTAAGTTTTTCAGATTGGTTTTGTAGGGTTTTAATTGCCATTCTTGGCGGTTAAGACCTTTATCAGACTTAACAAACAAGGCGGGTGTGTCAATGGGACTGGTAAAGCCAGGTACACGCATCACATCTTCAAAAATCCCATCACGGGCGGCTATGGTGAACTTACTACCCCAACTACCATCAGGTTTTTGTTCAATTCCTGCTTGGAATACCTGCTGTTGTAGTTCATTCCAGCCTTGATATTGGTTTAATTTTTGGGCTAGTTGTTCAGCTTCTGCATAACTAGCAAATGGCCCCATACCTTTGAGAAAAGATAAAAAGCGGTACAACACAGGAAACGTCGCTTTTAAGAATTCGGGCATTTTCCAGATGAAAATCGGGTCAACCAGCACCATACTTCGCACCCGTTGGGGATTTTTCTTAGCCCAGATAACAGCTAATTTCCCAGTCCAGGAATGACTCACAACATGGGCGGAAGACCATCCTAATTTATCCATGAGAGTTTCGAGGTCGGCGATCGCACTTTCAAAGCTATAATCTTTCTCTGGTTTGCTGCTTTCACCATGACCCCGCATATCTGGCGCAACTATATGGTAATCTGCTGCTAAATATGCTCCCAAGCTAGACCAAACCAGCGCATGGTCGCCTAGCCCATGTAATAACAGCAAAGGCTCTTGACCTTGACTCCACTCTAAATAAGAAAGTTGAATATCAGATTTAACTAAGGTTTGCCGTATAGGGATCATTGTCAATCTAACTTTCGAGAAGATGGCTTTGCGCTTATATATTACTGCGAAAGCCTTTATCTACCAAGGGTAAGTATTGATCCTTGCGTAGACTAAGCTCATTGCAAGCATTAAACTTGATCACCCACACGGAGTGATAAATTGCTTACATAACTTTATATAACGCTTTTGACAACTCACCCCTGATAATTGCTTGCTATGTCATACTAGGGAGTGAGAGTTAATTCGGCGACCGCGTTTGTTTTTATTATTGACAGGCTTTTTCCTTTTGGTATTTACAGACTTTTCTCCGAAACCTAAATCTCCAGACACTTATGATTTCGGAGACAATCTATGTCAGTTTATGTAGGCAATCTTTCTTATGAAGTTACAGAAGATAGTCTAAATGCAGTTTTTGCAGAATATGGTTCAGTAAAACGCATTCAGTTACCTACTGACCGTGAAACAGGTCGGATGCGTGGTTTTGGATTTGTGGAAATGGGTACAGATGCTGAAGAAACAGCAGCCATTGAAGCTCTTGATGGCGCTGAATGGATGGGACGTGACCTGAAAGTGAATAAAGCTAAACCCAAAGAAGACAGAGGTTCATTTGGTGGTAATCGTGGAAGCTACGGCGCACGTAACCGCTACTAAGCTTTATAGATTTAGCTATTTCAGCTAACTCATTAATCCAGCATATTAATTGCATTTATTACCGGCTTAGGCAGAAATGCTTGAGCCTTTTTAATACAAAATATGGACTGGAAAATCACCTAAAATCCAATACGGTTCAGTTAACGTTTTAATCTTCTGAAGATCCCCCAAGCCCCTTAAAAAGGGCGGCTCATAACCCTCTATTACCCCCTTAAAAATGGGGTCGCCGCAGGCGGGGGGATCTTAACTAAACCGTATTGACCTAAAATCGAATTTCTGGAGTTCTCTATGTCAAACTCAACCCCTCCCGTTGAGCCTGCTATTTTAATCACCATTATTGGTGAAACAGTACTCAAAGACCGGATTGTTAAGTTGCTAAAAAACCATAACGTCAGCGGCTATACAATTAATCAAGTACAGGGTGAAGGTGGTCACGGAAGACGCTTGTCAGACTTAGCAGGCTACAACACTAATATTGAAATCAAGACAATAGTCTCATTAGAAGCATCAAATGCAATTCTATCTGCACTCAAAGAAGAGCAAGGTAAGCACGCCTTGATTGCTTTTCGCCAGAATATAGAAGCCTTTTATTAATTAAATTTCCGCAGGTATTATTGATAAATATGTAGTCTTATTCAAATGCTGAAAGTGCTATGTAATTAACAATTTTGATATGACTAGCTTTAATATTAGATAGCTTAATGTCATACTCAGTAGCATTACAGAATCATGTTTTCCCTAACAAGCAATTGCAAGGTGTATCAAGTATGGAAACTACTGCAAATATAATTCCTGAATTTGAAAAATTATTTAGACAAAAATTACAACTAAATAATTGTAAACTGAGAAAAAAAAGGCAAGAAAATAATTATGAAATTATTACTCCTGCTAAAGACATATTTTTGATGTACTGGAGCGAATTCCCAGAAGTTAAGTTGATATATCAGGCTGTAGGAGTACGCACACAGCAAACCGTAGTTTATGAGCGAGCTATTCGCTCTCATATTGATTTTTGTTTAAATAACATCAAAGAAATTATGATGACTATTGCCAACTAATGGCAATTTCCATTCATAAGTAAATAACAGCGCTCTATGTTTCGTGTATATAGAGCGCTGTTTATATTTTTATGCAGGCATGATTTGCACAATCAATGAGCGTTTATCCAGGGATTGGACTTTCCCAACTTGACCCAGATCAGTAACAATGCGGTCTAGCATATCTCCAGCCTGCTGGCGATATTGATTTTCTCGACCCCGTAAACGAATAGCAAATTTGACTGAATCGCCTTTACTCAACCACTGAAGTGCTTGATTAATACGCAAATTATAGTCACCCGCACCGACATTAGGACGGAAGCGAACTTCTTTTACAGTAGGTCTAGCACTTGAACCCTGGCGTTTCTTCTTTTGATACTGAAGTTTACCATAGTTGAGAATCTTGGCTACTGGAATGTCTTCGTTTTGGGAGACTACAACCAAGTCAAGCTCGACGCTCTGCGCTATCTGTAGAGCTTCATAGGTGTCTATCAAACCACGATTATTATTTTCATGGTCAATCAAGAAGACTTGAGGTGACTTGATTTGCGAGTTAATTAGCTGCTTTTGGACTACGATAATTTTTTCCTCTCAATTATTCAACACTTTGCCTTGCAAGTATTACTAAGGTAACACAGTATGCTCTATACTTCTTCAGCCATGAGGCAGAAAATATTGAGTTTTTGTTACTTAAGTTTAAAAATTGAAAATATTCTTATTATTTTGTGTATTGCTAAAGATAAATCTAAATTTAATTTTCAAATTATGTACATTGCAGCACTATTGATTAACTTTTAATTAATGCTGACTCAGAGATTATTTATAAAATAGAAATAAAACTACACTACTCATCTTCATCTCCTGGAGGTCTTTCGGTTCGGCTTTGTTGTGCATTCCACTCCAAAACAATGCGTTCTAACATCTCAACTTGTGTACATTCGTTAACAGCAGCATACATCTTGATCAATTCTCTGACTTCAAGACTAATCTGACTTATAACTAGTTCTTTATCTTTTGCCATATTCATTAGCTGTGGTTATAGTTAAGCCTCAAATTAATTACTGACCTAAAAATAGACAAGGCTGAATAAGCGCTAGAATATTATGTCAAAAACTGACTTAATTACTGTAGGTTATCTGTGTTGAGTTCTCCACTAACATCTACAGTTCCTGAACTATTAACATTAATTTTTAATGCTTCTTTTGTAAAATATTTTAAAGTGGAAGCTAAAGCTAATTGAGCAGCTACTTGATAAGTAATCTCTTTAGGAATTTCTTGTTGTTGATTTAACACTTCCACAAAGCTTTCAAAATCACGCATTACGCAATATCTGTGTAATGCAGCTTTTTGATCTATCAGATTAAACTTTTCATCAATTTTCTCTTTAGCTTCTTTTTCGGCTTCAGAAATTGAATTGACAAATCCACTGTTATGACACAATTCGCCAGAAATTTTGTAGTAGTAAGCTTTTCTACTTAATGATTCCTCTTCAATACAGATTGAATGAAACTTGTACTCAATTTTGTACTTATTAGATTCCATAAATATATGACATCACATAATTAACTAACAATTAGTTTGGATTTAAGGTGAAATTCTGCTAATAATAAAAAAAATATGAATTAATTTTACTCTTCTCTTCTACCTTAACACAAAAATCAAAAACCTTATAGAATATTTTAACTAAAGTATGAGTGGAGATATGTATTTACTAAATTTTCTCCAAAACAACTTAACTTAATTATTTCTTTGTGAGTTTTGTAACTACTATCTCACTGCTGAATTCGCCAGATTTTGATACTTCTATCACTACTACCACTGACTAATGTTTGCGAATCTGGACTAAAAACTACAGAATAAACAGTAGTAGTGTGACCTGTAAGTGTCTGAATTAAGCTACCATCATTTAAATTCCATAGTTTAATTGTAGTGTCACCGCTACCACTAGCTAAAGTCTTGCCATCAGGACTAATTGCTACAGAAAAAACCTCTGCGTTGTGACCTGTCAGTGTCTTAATTAATTCGCCTGTGGCTAAATTCCAAATTTTAATTGTTTTATCATTACTACCACTGACTAATGTTTGACTGTCAGGATTAATAGCCAGAGAAATAACGGCATCATCATGACCTGTGATTGTCCGCATTAATTCACCTGTGGCTAAATTCCAAATTTTAATTGTTTTATCATTACTACCGCTGACTAATGTTTGACCATCAGGACTAATTGCTAATGACATTACAGAACTCAAATGGCTGGTGAGCTTCTTAACTAACTGGCCTGTTTTTAAATTCCAAATTTTGATGGTTTTATCGCCACTACCACTGACTAAAGTTTGTCCATCTGGGCTAATAGCAATTGACCAAACGGCACCTTCATGTCCTTTCAGAGTGTGAATTAATGTCCCAGTTTCTAAGTTCCAAATTTTGATAGTCTGGTCATTACTACTACTCACTAAAGTCTGATTATCTGGGCTAATAGCCACTGCAATTACGCCACTATTATGACCAGATATTGTCCGAATTAAACTGCCATCTGCTAAATTCCAAATTTTGATGGTTTTGTCACTACTACCACTGACTAACGTTTTACCATTTTGAGAGATAGACAGGGTTTTAACGTAGTGTGAGTGAGATTTTAGAGTGTTGTCTATTTGCAGATGTTCTAATTGATTGTTATGTATAAATGTCAGTCTAGGCAATTGATATAATCCATAACTTAATACTCCTGCCATAACTAGGAGAGTTCCTACAGTTATTACTCTAGGAAATTTACGAGAAATTTGGGTGGTTTTGAGTGTTGTTGTCTGCTCTAGTTGTCGCAGTTGTTGCAAGAGGATTTCAGGAGTTTGTGGTCTATCTGCGGCTTTTCTTGCCATCAAATTATCTAAAAATGCAGCAAATTTTGGGGAGACATTTGCTGCTGGTCGCCAGTTTAAAACATCATCACGAGCATTGTAAAATCGTAGTGGATATTGTGCCGTTAATAAATAAACAAAAGTGCGCCCTAGGGAGAAAAAATCTGATTGTGGGACAGCTTGACCGCAGGCTTGTTCTGTTGCGGTATAACCTGCTGAAAATACGGCTGTAATTTGATTTCCTTCGCCTAATTTGGCTAAATAAGTATGGGTTGCATCTCTCGCAGTGCCAAAATCAATTAAAACTAATTGTCCATTGTTACGTAACATGATGTTGGCTGGTTTAATATCACGATGAAACCAGCCTTGGCTATGAACTATATTCAAGATTTCGGCTAATTGTTTTAACCAGGCGATCGCTTGTTTTTCCGAAATGGGCTGGTGACTTTGTTGTTGTAGCCATTCTTCTAAATTAACACCATCAATTTTCTCCATTACTAAACAATGGAGCTTGAATCCATTGCTGGTTTGATATTGAAAATAACCATCAACTTGGGGGATTCCTGAATGATTTAATTGACTTAAAACATTAGCCTCTTTCTGAAAGAGTTCAACTGCTTTGGCGTGGTTATTGAGTTGTTCTTTCAGTACTTTGAGAATTTTTGGCGTACTCCTAGTGTAGACTTCATAGATTTTGCCAAAGCTAGTTTTATCACTTAACAGGCGCATAACCCGATAGCGGTCTTCTAAAAGTAGTTGGGAACCACAACTTTGACAAAAGCGATGATTATCATTGTCCGGGTTTTCTGGATTAGGGCAGAAGGGGTTGATGCACAGGCTCATATCAAGCTACAGGCAGAATGTATCCGTAGTATACGTTGTGTTGAGTTAAGAGTTATTCTCTTTATTTACTTATCACCCCAACTCGGTGTTTCTACGCTATAAAAATAATAATGGGGACTAAAAAAGTAAGAAACACTCTGCGACAATCTCTGTCTGTCTTTCGCTACAGTGGACGGGCGATAAATTTAGTGTGGACTACCAGCCGTGGTTTGACGTTGAGTTTGGCGACGTTAACTTTAGTGGCGGGACTTTTACCAGCGGCGATCGCCTACATTGGTAAACTCATTGTAGATGCTGTGTTATTGGCGGCGCAAGGTAATGCAGTCGGTGGTTATCATCCTTTATGGTATGTTGGCTTAGAAGCGATCGCAGTTATTTTATTAGCCGGTAGTCAGCGCGGTTTGCTTGTTTGTCAATCTTTACTGCGAGTTTTACTTGGTCAGCGGGTAAATGTTCTCATCTTAGAAAAAGCCCTGACTTTAGAACTGCATCAGTTTGAAGACTCAGAATTTTACGACAAACTCACCAACGCTAGGCGCGAAGCTTCAGTCCGTCCCCTTTCTTTGGTTAACCGCACATTTGGCTTAGTCCAAAATGCCTTGTCGCTCGTTACCTACGGCGTTTTGTTAGTAAAGTTTTCCATTTGGGCTGTCATAGTTTTAATCGTAGCAGCCATGCCTGCGTTCATTGCCGAAACTAGATTTGCTGGTGAAGCCTTTCGCTTATTTAGTTGGCGTGCGCCGGAAACTCGTCAACAGCACTACATCGAAAATCTCTTAGCACGGGAAGATTTTGCAACAGAAATCAAACTCTACCAGCTAGGAGAAATGCTCTTAGCACGTTACCGCGAAGTTTTCCATCAACTTTTCGGCGAAGACAAAGACTTAACTCTGCGTCGGGGACTGTGGGGATATCTGCTGAGTTTAGTCAGTACCATTGCTTTTTATATTGCCTACGCATGGATAGTTTTAGAAGCAGTGGCGGGAAAAATTTCGTTGGGAGATATGACTATGTATCTCACCGTGTTTCGTCAAGGACAGGCGACTTTTTCTAACGCCCTGACTTCCATTGGTGGGATGTACGAAGATAACTTATATTTATCGAATCTCTACGACTTCTTAGAAGAAAAAGTTACTCAACCTTGGGGTTACGCTACCAAAGGTTTATCTCCTCAAGATGGGATTCGCTTTGAGAATGTCTCTTTTACTTATCCAGGTAGTAATAAACCAGCTTTAAAAAATATCTCCCTACATTTACAACCAGGGGAAAAACTAGCAATTGTTGGTGAAAATGGTTCCGGTAAAACTACTTTAATTAAACTGCTTACTCGACTTTACACACCAGATTCTGGGAGAATTTTATTAGATGGTTTGGACTTACAAGAATGGGATGTTGATATTTTACGGCGGCGCATTGGTGTGATTTTTCAAAACTTTGTGCGTTATCAATTTACAGTGGGTGAAAATATTGGTGTTGGTGATGTTAAAAATCTCGAAGATAAACATCGTTGGCAAATTGCAGCCCAAAAAGGATTAGCCAATTCTTTTATTGAAAAATTACCGCAAAGTTTTCAAACTCAACTCGGACGCTGGTTCAAAGGTGGACAAGAACTATCTGGTGGACAGTGGCAAAAAATTGCTCTTGCTCGTGCTTTTATGCGAACTCAAGCAGATATTTTAGTTTTAGATGAGCCTACATCGGCGATTGATGCTCAAGCTGAGTTTGAAATTTTTAATCATTTTCGTACCTTGACGCAAAATCAAATGGTGTTTTTGATTTCTCACCGCTTTTCTACTGTCAGAATGGCTGACAAAATTGTGGTGATTGACAACGGGGAAGTCCAAGAACAAGGTACTCATGAAGAGTTGCTGAAATCTGGGGGAATTTACGCCAAGTTATTTTTATTGCAAGCAGCAGGTTATCAGTAGATTGATAACCATCTAGACAATTGTTAATTGATTGATAACGATAAATATTTACGTCTAAACTACTTATAAAAATATGTAGATTTGATAAAGTAAATACAAAGAAATTCCAAAATATATATCGTATATTTACTTATTTGTGCTTAAATCACAATAATGAACTGCTGTTTTCCATGCAGCAACAACAGGGTTAATACTGAATTGGATAGAGTTCAGTACGCATCTTTAATTATGAGTTTTTCAAGTTTTATCTTTGCAATTGATTGCAAAGATAAGTTAAATAAAGAGATGAGTTTTTCCATGATTAACAATGCTTTGAAGAAAGTTGTCGGAGCAGCGACATTAATGACTCTTGCAGCTACTATAATGCCAGATACTGCCCAAGCGCAAAGGGTTCGTTATTCTGGTGCTTCAATGAACGGCCCAGTCGTTACTTTTGATGTAAACACTACTGTTACTGAATCCTTACCTGGTTTAGGCAATGACAATTTAGGATATTTTCCAGGAGCAGTTCAAAATTTTAATATTACAGAGGCTAATTCTGATATAAAGAATTCAGCCATTTGTGGTGAAGATCTTTGTCCATTAGGAAATTTAACTGTTCGCAGATTGACGACTGAAGGTGATGAGAATAATCCTACTATCAGTGATCTGAATATTGATGGATCTGACGTTACTTTAGATTTCTTACAGGGTTTTTTCAATAAATCTACTGAAATCAATTTTTCGGGTAACGTACTGAGGTATGATATTAGCTTTTTGGCAGGAACAGCTAGTAATCAGCCTGATGTAGTTTGGTTTATTCAGTCTGACGATTCTAGGCTGATTAATAATTTAACAGGTTTTGCTGGAGTTAATAGAATTTTTGGTATATTTCCTCGTCAGATTAATGGCGGTGGAACATTTGCTATTGATCGGCAAAACACTAGTCAACCAGTTCCCGAACCATCTACTGTTGCGGCTAGTTTACTGAGTGTAGGCGTTTTGGGGATGCGATCGCTACTGCAACACCGCAAGCGCTTGAAGAAGGTGTCCTAACTTTTAACTATTAATCAATAACCAGATCCTCGACTTTTTGAAGAAGTCGGGGATCTGAGTCTCTCAATTTTTATGTAATTAAGGTGCAATCGCCGTGGTAAAGGTAAACTATCTGATGCGATTCTGGAGATGGAATTGTACGGCAATATTGTGGTTGTTAGCTTGTAACCCAGTCGTTGCAGACATGATTCCAGATAAAACCCTCCCTGTAAATACCACTGTCAGCAACTCTGGTAATCTCAGAATCATTGAGGGCGGCACGCTTAGAGGTACAAACCTATTTCACAGCTTTCAAGAATTTTCCTTCTCTGTTAATACCGCTGCAATGACAGGCGATACTGCCTTTTTCAACAATAACTCGGCAGTCAGAAACATCTTTGCACGGATAACAGGTGGCTCAATTTCTAATATAGATGGCATCATCAGAGCTAATGGCACAGCTAATCTATTTTTAATTAATCCTAGTGGAATGGTTTTTGGCCCCAATGCCAGCTTAAATGTTGGTGGTTCCTTTGTCGCCAGTACTGCCAATAGTATTAAGTTTGCTGATGGTAAAGAATTTAGTGCTACAAACCATACTCTTGACCCATTATTAACAGTCAGCGCTCCGATAGGTTTAAACTTTGGTTCTCATGTCGGTAGTATTGTTAATCAGTCCCAAGCCAGCCCAAATGGAGAAATGACTGATGCTGATCCTCCTAACCCTATTGGTTTAAAAGCTCCTATTGGTAAAACCTTGGCATTGATAGGAGGTGATGTAGCAATAGAAGGGGGAAATCTGACAACAACCGCAGGCAGAATTGAACTGGGTAGTGTTGGTACAGGTTTAGTCAAACTCACAGAAATTGCGAAAGGTTACGCCTTTGATTATTCAGGTATACAAGATTTTCGAGATATTCAAGTTTCTCAATTTGCGATTATTTATGGCAGCGGTAATGATGGTAGCGACATTCATTTCCAAGGTGGGAATGTCAAACTTACTGACAGTTCTTTAGTATTTATTAATAGCTTTGGTGAAGGCAGACAAGATAATTTGTCAATCAATGCCAGAAATTTCACTATTGATGAAGGTGCATTTCTAGCAACTTTTGCTTTGGGTGACGGGAATGCTGGAAATATACAGGTGAAAGCTTCAGAGTTGGTGGAATTGGCAGGTTCAACCCCAGATGGTTTTTTTCCTAGCAGTATCGCATCTCAAGTTCTAGAGTCTGCTACAGGTAGCGCTGGCAAAATCACAATTGAAGCTCAAAAACTACTCATTAGAGATGGCGCAACCATAGATTCTTCCACGTTTGGGTCGGGTCAAGCAGGAAATATCAGCATCAAAGCTGCAAATTCTGTGGAATTGCGTGGCAGAAATCTCATTGACAGTCAGCAGCCTAGTGGAATTTTTGCTCAAGTTGCTCAAGAATCCATAGCGCAATCAACTAATGCCGGAAACTTAAATATTGAAACACAAAAGTTGATTATTACGGGTGGCGCACAGATAGCCACCTCTGTTCGCAATAGCGGTAAAGGCGGTAATATCACTATTCAAGCTTCAGATACAATTCTTGTCAGTGGAACCGCTTCTGACGCTAACGCTTTACCCTCCGATCTCGGTCGCAGTGGAATTTTTATTGGTGCTGAGGCTGGCGCTACAGGCGATGTCGGCAATTTGGATATTACAACTGGACTG